>CAYXRF010000001.1:0-306680 GCA_964467585.1 uncultured Oscillospiraceae bacterium
CCGCGTTCCCTGCACGGTTATGCGCGGACACGCCGTCCATATGGAGCAGCGCGTCTGATGCCGCGCTCCCTGCACGTTATGCGCGGATGCCTGCTGCAAAACAGCAAGAGAAAACAATCACGTCCCCATGCCGCCGCACGCACACCGCTTTTTTCAAAGTCAGCACGCGGATACGCCACATTCCGCGCTCTGCAGCGGATTTTCGCCGTGAATTGTCCGCACATGCGTTAACCTCCTCATCACTCTTTTTCATGCTTGTGCTCCTATCGACCAGTTGAATTTTTCAGGCAATCCCATGAATCTTCGCTCCCATGTACTTTTAAAACCATAGGTTTGTTTTACATTGGGAGATGAATCTGCCCTTTAGTTTTGCTTGACGTAACGCAAAGCACAAAGTATAATTAAAAAAAGTATACAAGAGAGGGTGCAAACATGATATATAAGCGTTTTGACGGGATGGACATTTCACGGCTTGGCATGGGGAATATGCGCTTGCCGATTAAAAACGAGGTTGAGGGCAAGCCTATAGATGATGCCAAGGCGCAGGAGATTATTGATTACGCTAGACAGGCATGAGCAAATACAAAATCACAACACAAATGATGCATCCGCAGCTGCGTTCCAAGGGGCGCGTAATGCGATGGCTTTTGCCGTACTACAAAACAGACACTTTTGTTTTTTGCAATCGCTGTTTGCAATGGTTCAGAAGAATCAGGCTTCCGATGTGCAGAAAAATCTGTATCGACAGAAAAGACGGCACAAAGCTGCGGCTCTGCGTATACAGATCAAAGTCCGACAAAAAGCTTTTGCCCGCGCTGCTGTGGATACACGGCGGCGGATACGCGATCGGAGTGCCGGAGACGGACGATGTTTTTGTACGGGAATTTATGTATGCCGCCGACTGTGTTGTGGTCTCTCCCGACTATCGGCTTTCGGAGGAGGCGGCATACCCTGCCGCAATCAACGACTGCTATCTTGCGCTTATGTGGATGATAAGAAACGCCGAGAGGATAGGGATTGACACTCGGCACATTATCGTTGGTGGAGACAGTGCGGGCGGTGGGCTTACCGCAGCGCTGTGCATATTGGCAAGGGACAGGGGAGAGATATCGGTATCATTTCAAATGCCTCTATATCCGATGCTTGACGATCGTCCCACCGAATCCTCAAAGGATAACGATGCACCCGTGTGGAACTCCAAGTCAAACGAAAACGCATGGAAGCTTTATCTCAACGGGCTTTATAAAAAAGACGACGTACCCGTGTACGCCGCTCCCGCAAGACTGAAGGATTTTAATGGGCTGCCGCCCGCATTTACATTTGTCGGGAGCATTGACCCGTTTCGAGACGAAACACTTGAATATATCGAAAAGCTCAAGGCTGCGGGCGTTCCGGCAGAGTGCGTTGTGTTTTCCGGATGCTTTCACGGGTTTGATATGCTTTGCCCATTGGCAAACCCGTCAAAGCAGGCGCGTGCGCTTATGCGTGAAAGCTTCAAGACAGCAATCGAAAGATACTCTGTTGAGCAGCCGATTCAAACCCATTGAGCAAGCATCGAGCGCATCCACGCGCAAACATCCATATCGTACACCGCGTTGATATTGGAGGGTGAGAATACTTCGTCAATCAAACCGTATGCCTCAACATTGCCCTTGTTCAAAAGAAGCGCGTCCGTGCCGTAAGCCTTTGCAAGCGAAAGGTCATGCACCACAGAAACAGCCGCTCTGCCCTCATGCTTCAGCCATTGAGAAATTAGCTCAAACGTCTGCTTTTGATACACAAGGTCAAGGTGGTTTGTAGGCTCGTCCAGCAAAAGAATCTGCGGATCCTGCGCCATAATCTGGGCAAGAAAAGTGCGCTGAAGTTCTCCGCCCGAAAGAGTAAGCACCGATTGTCCCTCAAGTGCGGTTAAGCCCGTTGTTTCCAACGCGGCGCGCACAAACTCGTCATCATCCGCCGCTTTGGAGCGAAAAATTCCGTCCGAATACGCATATCGACCAAGCCGAACAACCTCCCCCACGGTGAATGAATACCCAACGTAATGGGATTGCGAAAGCACGCCGATGCTGCGTGCACGCTCTCTTGCCTTCATATCTTTCAAATTTTTGCCCAAATAATTAACACGCCCCGAATACGGCACATACTGCGATATGGCATTTATAAGCGTGGATTTTCCCGCGCCGTTCGGGCCCACAACCATTAGCCAGCGCCCTTCGTCAAGCCCAAAGCTCACATCATTCAGTATTGAAAGTGAGCCGTAGCGCACAGACAAACCCTTAACTGAAAAAATACTCATGCCTTAGCCCTCCTTGTGCGGAAAAAGATGAATATGAAAAGGAGAGCCCCGATAAATGAAGTGACGACGCCGATGGTAAGCTGACGCGGATTAAGCAGAGTGCGCGCCGCAAGGTCGCACAGCATAAGAAATATCGCTCCGCCAAACAGAGATGCGGGAAGCAGCTTTTTGTGGTTTGGACCTGTTATCATCCGCACCATATGGGGAGTAACAAGCCCCACAAAGCCTATCGTCCCTCCGACGGCGACGCAAACGCCAATCAGTGCGGACACCGCTATCAGTATCACAAGCTTTACACGTCTGACGTTAACGCCGATATGCAGTGCGTTTTCTTCACCTATGGCAAAAGCGTTAAGCTCGTTTGCATATCTCAGTATAACGCCTCCGCATATCACAAGAGCGACAAACAGCATAAGCGCATTTTCAAAGCTGCTGTTCGCAAGCGAACCCATTGTCCAGAACGTTATGCTTTGAAGCTTGTCGGACGCAAATGTGATAATCACCTGCATAATGCTTGATACAAACATTGAATAGATTACGCCGATAAGTATGATGGTGTTTGTTGAAAGAGAATGGTCAATGCGCATGCTCAGCGTCAGTATTATAAGAAGAGATATAAACGCAAACAGCATAGCCACAGCGGCGGTACCAGCTATGGGCAGAGACGGTATGGTTATGCCAAACGCTATGGATATCACCGCTCCCAGAGATGCACCGGAGGATACGCCAAGCGTAGAACCATCCGCAAGTGGATTTTTCAACAGTCCTTGCATAGCCGCTCCGCATATCGAAAGCGATGCGCCTACAAGCGCAACGCACAGCACACGCGGCAGGCGAACCGCAGAAATAATGGCGGGGGAGGATATGCCTTCGGGAATGGGAATGCCCCATATGGTGTCCCAAATCACAGTAATAGTGTCGCCGAACGGCACGTTAACACTGCCAACGCTTATGCAAAGCACAAATGTGAAAAGCGTGACAACCAAAAACAGGGCGTATCCCCAAAGCTTAAAATTCTCCCCGCGCCGCTTCATATCAATTAATCGTCAGAGCTGCCGAAAATAAAATCGAACAGCGTTCGCGCACCCTCTGCAAGACGGGGAGAGGGTCTTGAAAGCTCGTTATTCTGAAGATTGAGTATAGCGGAATTTCTCACGGCGGTTATACCGTCCCACCCTGTGCGCGACATTATCTCCTCAGTGGGAGTGGGACCTTCACCGTAATACATTGAAATGGTGACGATATAATCGGGATTGCGTGCTATGACGTCCTCCTCGGAAACCTCTGCCCAGCCCTCAACATCGGCAAATATGTTTGTAACGCCAATCATCTCGGCAATCTCATTCATAAAAGTGCCGCTTCCGGCAGCCCAAAGCCCCCACTCAAGAGGAGAAACCTCAAAATAAATGGTTTTTGTGCCGTCCCCCGCGTTTGCACTCAGCTCGTCAAAGGTTGCCTTCATACCGCTTACAAGAGATGCAGCTTCCGTGGCTTTGCCGACAACCGCACCGATAAGCTCAATGGAAGTGTAAACGCCTGCAATGTCGGTTGCCGTGGTTGCAACAACCGCGATGCCGGCCTGCTCAAGCGCTTCCACCTGCTCAACGGTTTGAGACATTGTGTTCATTATAACTACCTGCGGATCAAGCGCGACAATTTGCTCAATATTGGTTTCGTAACCCGTCTGAACGGAAACGACGTCCAACACCTCGGGGGGATAATCGCAGTATTCACCGCGCCCAACAAGCGTATCTCCCGCACCGAGCGCATACAGAATCTCACAGTCTGAAGCAACAGTCGCAACTACACGCGTTGCGGGTGCGTCAAGAGTTATCGCACGCCCCGTCATGTCCGTTACAGAAACAACGGTGCTTGCCGTCTCGGTTGGTGCAGCGGACGGAGCATCGGTCACAACGGCGTCTGTTGCTGATGGGGTTACAGCAGGATTGGTTTTTGCGCAGCCCGCAAAAAGTGACAGGGCAAGCAGCGCGGACAACAGGAGAAGGATGATTTTTTGGTGTTTCATATGAACGCCCCTTTCTTTTTTTGACGGTCAAACAGAGGAAAGAGGCAAAAGCGCCACTCAACATGAGAGGCGCATTAAATCGACACATTAAATGTGCCGCAAAGCATCGCCCCATCCCGGGAGCTTACATGTGCAGACAGGTTTCCCGACTTGACTTCACCCTACTCGGACGCCTTCCCATCGCATAAGCGACAGTGACATAATGCCCTTTCGTCTGTTTTACGGTTACCGGTATAGCTCGGAACTCTCATCCGATTCCCTTGGCAATTGCTCGCCAACGCATCACTGCGTAAAAGCACACGCTGTTCGATTGTCGAAACGATTCTAACACCAACATAAATACTTGTCAACACTAAATAAGCATACAAAGGGCTAAGCCGCCGCAGGAGCGAAAATATTGCTTGAAAGCAGCTGCCGTATGTGGTAGATTTTAAAAATACGGAGGGAGTGCCATATGTTTCAATTTGATTCGGTAAAGCTCACCATTGAGGAATACATTCGTTTCAACCAAATCACTGCGCTTAAATCAAGCGCGGTCAAAAGCTCGCTGCTTATAAACAGGCTTATCAGCCCCGCCATATTCGTTATTTCATACCTTGTTCTGCTTGCTATGTACGGCTGGGATTTGAGTATACTGTTGAGCGTGCTTGTGTTCGGCACGGTGATTTCGTTGCCGATGTGCCTCACCGCAAAGCGGCGTATGCTGCGCTCCATCAATAAAAATATCCGCAGAAACGCAAAAAAAGACAAGCTTCCGTTTGACGGGGATTGTTCAATGATATTTGCGGAAGACGCCATATACGCTTCAACGGCGTCGGGTCGAAGCTCCGTATTGCCATACTCGCTTGTTACGGAAATAATTGTGACAAACACTGCCATCTACATATATCAAAATATGCAGCAGGCACACCTGTTGCCGCTGCATGTTTTTTCAAATATGCTTGAGAGTGACCGCTTTATCACATTTATTCAGCAAAAAACAGGCGTCGCTTCCACATACTTTGACGATTCCAAGCTGCCCACCATAGTCTGATACTGATACCCAAAAGGGTGATTCGCCGCACGTTAACGCACCCATTCGCATCAACCACACAAAAGCCCGTTTGCCTTGCGTTAACCGCATGGCGTGCTTGACAAAAGAGCGCAAAAGACGACATTTTTTCGCCGCACAGATGGATTGTGGTATTCTTACGACAATTTCAAAAAGCACATATTTGCGCATATAAGTATTGAAAAACAAGAAAAAAATCTGCTATACTATATATACAGAATACGGGGTCGCGGTATTGCGCTGCCACAAAAGGAGGAAAGCATGAAACTGTTTTATAAGATGATGGCCGCTTTATTGTCAATCATGATGATGGCGGCGTTGACGCCGCTGTCAGCGTTGGCGTCAATGGACGCAGTTGCTTCCACCAAAATTGACGATATTTCGTCATACGGAGATGAAGAAACAAAGGACTCACCCATCTGGAGCGGCACTGTTGCCACAGGCTTTGCGGGCGGCACAGGCACGGAAACAGAACCGTATCTTATTGCCACAGGAGAGCAGCTTGCATATCTTGCTCAGACGGTAAACAATGGCAATACATATGCGGGGATGGGGAGATAACCGCCGCGGACGCGCTTGTCATAATGCGAATATCATTGGCGCTTACAAAGCAGCATGTCGGTGAGACACGTTAACAGATCATCAGCAAAAAAAACAGAATGCAGCACAAAATATGCGCGTCCGTGCAGTCACGGGCGCGCATTTCGAGTCATTAAAAAATTGCTTTTCTATGCCGCGGATACGCTTTTTGCGGCTAACACAGATTGGCATTAAGCTTACTCAACGGATTTAAGCGAGTCGGCCATGTCGATTTTGTTTATCTTGCTGCGCAGAAGCAAATTGACGATATAAGTCAGCGCGATGGATATCACGACGGCATAAACGTATGAGAGCGGCAGAGCTGTGTTGTTGAAAGAGACCATATCTATGCGAATCTCACTCATAACAAACCTAAGCAAAAATGTCCCCATAGGCAGCCCGATGGCAGCGCCCAATACCGTAAGCACAACATTTTCACGGAAAACATACGAATATGTTTCCTTGGGATAAAAGCCCAAAACCTTTTTGGTTGCAATTTCACGCGCACGCTCGGTTATGTTTATGTACGTCAAATTATAGATTACAACAAGGGCCAATGCGGAAGCGCAGAGTATAACAAGCAAAACAACGTAATTCATGCTTGTCATCATACTGGACACGCGATCCCTAAGCTCCTGCACCACAAGCACGGATTCAACATCGTCAGCCTCTTTTACAAGCTTTGCGCTGCCGTAATAGTCATCTCCCACACAAGAGGCAAACGCCATTTTATAAACAGGTCTGGTGTTGAATATCTCCGCGTAGGTATCGTCCGTCATGTAAATAAAGTTGTATATGTGGTTGTCAAATATACCGGAGATGGTTATGTCGCGTGTCTCCGTTTCAGATATTTTGACGGTCAATGTGTCGCCGATGGATATATTGGCAAGCGATGCAGCCTTGTTGCTGAGTATGGCAGTCCCGTCAGAGGGATAGGGCACCTGTTCGCCGTCATGATAAAGCCCCACAAGGTTGGTCACGTTGGAGTCGCCTGTTGCAACAATATAAACCTGTTTATCGCCGCTGCTTGTGCCAAAGGAATAATCGTCATATGTGACATACACAATATCGTTCAAAGCGCCATCGGTTTGTTCGGCAAATTTTTCAATATCTGCGGCGCTTCTTTCCGAATTGAACGAGACCCAATAGTCAAACAGCATAATCTCGTCGAATTGGTCATCCGCAAGATGTGAAATACAATCCCCAATGCCAAACCCGGTCAGTATCAACGCGGTGCATCCGCTTATGCCAAGCAGCATCATGAACAGACGCTTCTTATAGCGCATAATGTTGCGTATAGAAACCTTCTGCAAAAAGCGAAGACGATTCCAGATGAATGGGATGCGCTCAAGCAAAACACGCTTTCCCGCCTTTGGCGATTTGGGACGCATAAGCACGGCGGGCATTTGCGCAAGCTCGTTTCGGCAGGCAATCCACGCGGTAAGAACCGAACACAGCAGAGAAACGGAAACGGACAGAACGGCAAGATCGGTATCAAGCACATATGATATCGGCCCAAAGTTGTAAAGCATACCGTATGCCGCCCATATCGCATAGGGGAATAACCACAGCCCAAAGAAATAGCCGATGCCGCAGCCAAGCAGCGCAGCACCGCCCGCATAGCCTATGTATTTCATAACAATGCGCGAATGGCTGTAACCCAACGCCTTGTATGTGCCGATAAGAGTGCGCTGTTCGTCAACCATGCGCGTCATTGTGGATGAGCATACAAGCGCGGCAACAAGAAAAAAGAATACCGGGAACACCTTTGATATGCCGCTTACGATGCCCGAATCGCTTTCAAAGCAGGCATAGCCGGAATTGCTGCGTCTGTCAAGCGTATAGCAGCGAAGATCGGGTACGATGGAGTATGCCTTGTCCTTGGCGGCGTCAAGCTCCGCCTGTGCATCGTCAAGCTGCCTTTTCGCACTGCGAAGCTGCTTCATAGCGCTTATGCGGGACTGCTCGAACTCAAGCATACCTGCGGCATACTGCTCCTTGGCGTCGTCAAGCTCCGCGCGTCCGCTCTCAATTTCCGCTTCACCATGCTTAATCTGCCGATAGGCGTCGTCAAGCTGTGCTTTGGCGTCGTCAAGCTGTGCTTTCGCAGCGTCAAGCTGGGCATAAGCGCGTGAATGAAAGCCGTTCAGCTCACCCTGAGCAAGCCTTGCATCCAACAGTGCAAGACGCAATATCGGCAGCACGTCCACCGTTTCTGTGCCGTCAAGCCCGTCCATGACGTCCTGCATCGAACCTATCAGCTGCTGAACGCTGTCATACATAGGGTCGTTCTCATCAAGCTCGGCAAGCAAAGCGTTGAGATCGTTTACATAAGCTTCAAGAGTGTTGCGCAGATTTATCGTGTCTCCATCGCCATATGTGTTTATGCCGTGGATTATCGCCGCGGTTGCGTCGTCAAGCAGGCTCTGAAGCTCCGCGAAGGTTTCATCCAGTTCCGCTTTTGAGGCGTTGTACTCGTCCAAGCCTGCGTTGTATTCGCTTAAAGCCTGATAATACTGCTCTCTTGCCGCCGCAAGCTGAGCTTCGCTGTCCTCAAGCTGACCTTCGCCATCAATTATTAGCTGATATGCGTCAACAAGCTGCTGATATGCCTCGGCAAGCTGCTCCTCAGCGGAAGCTTTTTCATCGTTATAGGAGGCGTACGCAGCGTCAAGCTCGTCCTGAGCGGAAAGTAATTGAGCGTCTATCTGCTCATACAAACTGCGCTGACGCAATTCCGCACGCGAATTTAGCTGCTCATATACGGCGTCCGTTCTTGCCGAAACAGCGTTGTTGTATTCGTCTGAATAGATATCGCCCGTTACGTCAAGCGTAAGAAAAATTTGCATGTTGTAGTCAAGCGCAAATCCATCGCGTGGGATATAGATAAAACCGGAAACGGAACCGTTGCCGAGGCTTGTCGTGCCTCTTTCAATATTGAAATAGCTGACGGAGGTGCAAAGCCCGGTGATTGTGTATTCTGTGTATGCAAAGCTGTTAAGGGTGGATTCATCATTTAAGGATGAAAGCTTAACAGTCGTGCCTATGTCCTCGGTATCAAACCGCAGAGCATCGGCGGCGCATTCATTAGGAGCGGACGGCATACGCCCCTCGGTAATGTTGAGGAGATTCAGCTCGGTGGTAATTGAGTTTGCGGTGAGAACGGTCTGCTCATCGTTTTTGTTATCGTACAGAAAGTCAACGAAGCAGGAGCCCTCAGCGGAAATTACACCGTCCTGCTCACCAAAAAACGCAACGTCGTCGTCTGTAAGCCCAAGCGTTGAGATAAGGCGCAGGTCGTACATTTCGGAACGTGCAACATATGAACGACAGGCGTTCAGCATTGCCTTTTGAGTGACGCGAAGCCCCGCAAAAAAGCCAACGCCAAGAGCCACAATCGACATTATGGCAAGAAATCGCCCAAGCGTTTTTTTGACTTCACGGAGATTGTTTATACTCCATGCGCTCAGTTTTTTGCGCTTTACCACTCGATATCCTCCACGGGTGTGACCGAGGCGTTTTTATCCACGGAAACGATTGTGCCGCTTTTAACGCGGATGATTCTGTCCGCCATAGCCGCTATGGCGGAATTATGGGTTATGATAACGACAGTCATTCCGTCACTGCGGCATTTATCCTGAAGCAGCTTGAGAATTGATTTGCCGGTAAGATAATCCAACGCACCTGTCGGCTCATCGCAAAGAAGCAGCTTTGGACATTTTGCAATCGCTCTGGCAATTGCCACGCGCTGCTGCTCACCGCCGGAAAGCTGGGCAGGAAAATTTGACATACGTTCGCCCAATCCCACCTCTTTAAGGATCACGTCGGCAGGCACCGGGTTTTTTGTGAGCTGAGATGCAATCTCAACGTTTTCTCTTGCGGTAAGATTGGGAATGAGGTTGTAAAACTGAAATACAAAGCCGATATCGGTGCGCCTATATGAGGCGAGCTGTCGCTTGTTAAACTGCGTGACCTCCGCATCCCCCAGAAACACCTTGCCGTTCGTGGGCGTATCCATTCCCCCGAGAATATTTAAAAGAGTCGTTTTGCCCGCTCCGGACTGACCGACAATTACACAAAGCTCACCCTTTTCTATCTCAAAGGTGACGTCTCTAAGCGCGTCAATAACAACATCGCCCGTGCGATATTGCTTGCCAACGTTTTCAAACCGAACAAAAGCGGGCATAAAAGACCTCCGAATAAATCGCGGTCAGCGTTGCGTTTTACATAACTGACAACAGCGTAATCACTGTATTTTTTTGCGGTGTCGCTTAAAAAACCGTACACATCGTCTCTAAGCTTCTGCCGCGATTCCTTTAAGGGAAGCGAAGCGTCGGGGTAAATAGGATCGCTGATATAAACGGTTCTGCGCGGCTGCTTCATCCAATGCAAAAGCCCACGGCGATGCTGATACGTCACACAGACGGCAACCACAGGCTTGTTCCACATGACGGGATATCTGAACGAACCCACCTTAAAGTCACGAACGAATGTGCAGTAGGGCCATATGTGCGCCTCGGGAAATATGCCGACAACTCTGTTACCGTCTATGCGGTATTTCATCGCATCCATAAAGGGCGGCATTCCGGACAGCTCCGAGGGTACAGGTATGGCGCCAAGCATCTGGATGAATGTGCGGAGACCCTTTATAGACACTGTATCAGCGCTTACAAGTACCTGTGCCTTTTTGGGAAATGCCACAAGAGGCGACAGAAACGCGTCCGAAAAATGGGTGTGGTTGGCGTATATAAAGTATCCCGTTTTGCGCAGCGACTTCAGTGCTTTTCGATTCTTGAAGCGAAAGCCGCATCCAATGCAGCAAAACGCCCATACAAGCGGAATCGCAAGAGCATAATACGAAAGCCATTCTCCGACCCTCCATAAAAAACCTGTGGGAGCAAACGGAAAATCCTTGGTAACGACCACCGGCTTGATAGACGTTCCCGCAAAATCGTCGTTAATGGAGTCGTCATAGTACACGGTTCTATGCTGCTTCATGCCCGCGCAAACTCCTCAATCGACTCATCATCGCTTTCGTCAGCAGCCATGGCAGCCTCCTCAGCGGCGCGATGAAGCTTGACGTTGTCAACAATCATACGCTCCATAGCGTCCATACAGACGTCAAAATCAAACTGCTTTGAGTAGCCCGCGTATGCATCGGAGCATTGCTTTCTTTCGGAGGGATGATCAAGCCACCAGTCTATCTTGTCCGCAAGATCATCGGAGTCGTTGCACCTGAACAGATTGCGCGGTCCCTGCGCAAAATAACGTGTCGCACTGCGCGGAGAATTGCAAATCACGGGAACGAGTCCGCACGAGATAGCCTCAAGACAGGCGATAGCCTCAATCTCAATTTCTGCGGGATGAACGTACAAATCAGCATAGTTCAAAACCTCAACCATCTCCTGCCTCGTAAAAAACCTGAAAACGGGAGGATTCAAAAGCTTTTTGCCGTGCGCCTTAAGCTCATCCAAAAGAGGGCCGTCGCCGGCAAAAACCAACTGGATACTGTCCGCGTGCTTTGACTTGGCAACCGCATCGATAAGCACACGATGGCTCTTCTCACGGCTGAACCTTCCCGTGAATAGAATAACGAATTTATCCTTATACTCAGACGGCTTTTCAGCAGGATGACGAACAAACGCCTTGTTGACCCCGTTGGAAATCACACGATGCTCGGTCTTTCGCCCAATTTCGGATTCAAACACATTGCAGATGAACTGCGACGGATAATGAATGCAGTCGCAATAGCTGTAAACATACCTGTCAAAGGCTTTGTACACCGCTTTGTTTATCTTCGCGGAGTTCATCAGAAATATGTGATTGGTAAAGTTCTCCGCCTGACAATGAAATCCCGCCGTTATGGGCAGATCCATGTCATAGGCAATTCTTACGGCTTGAGCCGAAAGAAAGAAAGGAGTCATAACGTGCAGCGCGTCCGCCCCCTCAAGCGCACGATGCAGTGTCTCCTCGTCAGAATGAGCGATGCATACGCCATTTTTGCTGACGTAGTCATTCAGAACACCAAAGTTAATCGTCCGTACAACATAATAGTCCTTTTAGCCGAGATGCGCTTCATCAGGACAAACCACACGGACTGTGTGACCCTTGGCGCGCATGGAGCGAATAAGATTCATAGCGGCAATTGTAGTGCCGTTGTTTTCACGCCCCAGCACGTCGCAAACTACGGTAAGTGTCATAATACCCCCTAAAATGTAAATGCCTGCTGTCATATCGTTGTTGACGCTGTGCCCCGAGCGGTATCACAATAGGAGGGAATCCAAAGGGAATATCACGATAAATATACCTTAAATAAATAAAATAACAGCGGAAACGCTAACCTATCGAACGCAGCTTGGAAAAACAGCGCGGCAAATCACGCGAAAGCCTGCCGATAATCAGCCATGCGGCGGGATCTTTCAACCGATTTGTGAGCCAAATATAATCCGATATCACCTCCAAAAGTGTCTGCGATAACACTTTGTCACAATAATGATTATAGTATTCATGTTGAAAAATGTCAACAATATTCGCAAAGACAACCCATAATTTGCAATTTATTAACAAAGTGGTATTGACAATGTGTTTGAGGCGTATTATCATGTATAACACAGTTAGTACATGAAAGGAGGCAACTCATGATAACCATTGACAAAATGTCGCGCGCGCCTCTTTACGAGCAGCTGGTTTCTCAGTTTGAGCTTGGCATACTGTCCGGAGAAATAACAGAGCAAGGTCAGCTTCCCCCGGTAAGAATGCTTTCGCAGCAGCTGGGAGTCAACCCAAACACTCTCCAAAGGGCGTATTCCGAGCTTGAGCGCAGGGGGCTGTGCTATTCGGTTCCGGGCAGCGGCCGGTTCATAACACGCGAGGCGTTGGAGACTCTGCACGGCAGGATGGATCGGGCGTCAACAGAGCTTGAAACGCTGCTGAATAAGCTCAAGCAGGAAAACGTTGACAAACAAAGGGTGCTCAGCGTTGTTGCGCGTGTTTTTTCCGAAGAGGATGCCACATTGAAAGACGAGGTGATCAACACATGATAGAAGTCAAAAATCTCAGCAAGAAGTTTGATAATTTCTATGCGCTAAAGGGCATGAACTGCACGATACCGAACGGGTGCGTATATGGTCTTGTAGGTTCAAACGGTTCCGGTAAATCCACTTTTTTGCGGCTGGCAACAGGCGTGTATCGCGCCGACGAGGGAGAAGTCACGTTTGACGGGATTCCCGTTTATGACAATCCGCAGACAAAAAAACGGATCGCGTATGTGTCGGACGACGTGTTCTTTTTGCCGCGTGCGTCCCTCAACCGTATGGCGGCAATGTATGCGGATATATATAAGGATTTCTCATACGAACGCTATAACAAGCTGACGGCAATGTTTCGTCTTAATCCGAACTGGATGCTGCAAACATTTTCAAAGGGGATGCGCAGACAGGCGGCAACGCTGCTTGCGCTTTCATGCATGGCGGATTATATGTTTTTTGACGAGACGTTCGACGGACTTGACCCTGTCATGCGCAATCTTGTAAAGAACCTTTTGTATTATGACGTATGCGAACGCAAGGCAACGGTTGTAGTTACAAGCCATTCCCTGCGCGAGCTTGAGGATACCTGCGATCAGCTTGCTCTCCTCCACAAGGGCGGAGTCGTTTTTGAAAGCGACATATCCAACCTCAAGACTGCGTTGTTCAAGGTGCAGGTGGCGTTTGACCACGATTATGACCGCTCACTTTTTGACGGCTTGGATATTAAAACCTTCAGCAAGCAGGGCAGCGTGTCGTCAATTATCGTAGGGGGCGACCGTGACGAAACAACCGCTAAGATAAAAGCGATGTCGCCTGTGCTGTTTGAGATACTGCCTCTTTCGCTGGAGGAGGTATTTGTTTACGAGATGGACGCACTTGGCTATGCGTTCAACGAAGTGCTTGACTGAAGGGAGGCGAACAAACTGTGAATAACGAGAGCTTTTTCCACAAGGGTTACTTCAAAGAGGTGTTTCGCGGGCTGAGGGTCGCGGGGCTTGTTTCCGGCGGGATACTCTGCCTTATGAGGCTGATACCGGCACTGTCGTCAATCGGGCTTAGCTCGCTCGGCTCGATATCAATGCCGGACGCAGGCGACATTGCAGGCAATTATTACGCCTTCATAACAATAATGGGTGTGGTAATTACTTTTATGGCATTCGGATGGATGAACAAACGGTCGTCATGTGACTTTTATCATGCACTGCCGATACGCAGAACAGCAATGTACTTCACGTCCGCAATTGCAGCTATGGTGTGGCTGGCAATTGGCGTGACCGCCGCCTCTGCTGTCAATGTGCTGTCATACGCGATAATGGGGCTGCCGTTCAACTATCTTCTTTTCCTCTGCATATACATCAATATGCTGATCAGCATAATCGCTGTTGTGGGCGCTTCGGCAATTGCTGTGTCAATAGCGGGCAGCCGCTTTGTCAACATAATAGCTGCGCTTGCGATTATTTACATACCCAAGCTGCTTTTGATGGTGTTCGGATATTTTATCAGCGTTGAAAGCAATGGCGCACTTATGCCGGAGACAATGCTTTTTCTGTTTAACCCATCGTTCAACATACTGGCGACAATACCTTACGCAACGATTATTACGTTTATATCAAACGCAACTCAAGCCGATTATGCAAATGTCTGGGCGATGCTGTACAGCCTGATTTACGCCTGCGGACTTGTTGTGCTTGGTTGGCGTGCATTTGTCTCCCGCAGGTCAGAGGCGGCGGGGATGCCCGTAACAAGCAAGCTGATGCAAACCGTTATTCGCTGTGCTGTCGGTATGCCGTTTTTGCTTGTGCTTGCGTTCTGCTTGACACGCGGGGTAACAAGCGCCGGGGTGATATTCATACTGGTGCTGTTTTCGTTTATGTTCTATTGCCTTTATGAGCTTATTTCCACAAAAAGTGCAAAGAAGATGGCAAAGTCAATGCCATGGTACCTTGTGTGCGTCGCGGTCGCAGTGATTTACATAGTGCTGCCTCATGCGATTGCAAAAGCGGAGCTTAACAGAGGCGTAACGGCGGAGAGTATGAACGGCTTTTACATCGTTGATGCGGGCGACAACAGCGCGGGCGGAATACTGTCCGAATTGTTTAATGTGGAGCCGCAGAACAACTATAACGCTATACTTGCGGAGGATGTGAAGATCACCGACGCCAACGGTATGGAAATTATCGCAAGCGCGTGCAAGGATGCTTGTGACAGTCTGTCGGATGATTACATAGAGTCGGGTTACAGCTGCCAGATTGTCGTGCGTATCGATATGAAGCATGGCACGGACGTCTGGCGCAAGATAAAGCTTTCAGAAAACAGCTATACAAAGCTTTTGATGGCGCTTGAGCGCAACGAGGAGTATGCGCGGACAAAAACCGTAATGCCTCCCGCAAACGGTGCGTACTTCTACGTGTCGGGACTAAGCAGCGATGACGCATGCGAGATCGGAAAGCTTTATATTTCCGAGATGAACGCCCTTTCCGATAAGGAGCGTTACGATGCGATACAGCTTGGCGCAGCGGAATACTATATTGAACATGATTCCGAAGCACAGTCCTTATTCAAAATCATCATATGCGGGGCAATGGGCGTGCACAATTATACGTGCAGCAATTCAGTCTCCCCGCTTTACACGCCCCAAACGTGCAAAAGATATATGGAGATGTGCAACCAAAGCTATAATGATGCAATCAATGCCATTGGCAACGGCATACGTCTTTGCGGCGGAGAGGATGAAAATTCGTTCTTCCACATGGATATTACCGTCCACGACGCAAACTCAAGCTATGGAGAATTATACGGAGCAATATACGTCAGCGCATATACGTCTGACGACAACGCGCAGAGCCTCAGGCTGCTTGAGCTGCTCAAGCATGGCGAGCCGACAAGCGACCCTAACAATTATGTTATGCTGAGCATTCGCTATACCACGCCGAAAAACGTTCTCAACGGCGAAAAAACGATATATATAAGCCTAAGCGATGAGGATCTTGAGCTGCTTAACGAATACATCAACAGCATCAACATGAATGGCATCGAGTATACCGGTTGGTAAACCGCTTCGGGACAAGGGCATAGCTCTCAAGTATGATTGTCCAAAAAACTAATCGACAGCGGCACTTCTAAAAAAACGACTGCCGCTCGGCTTGAAAGGCATATGCCAAAACAAACAATAACAGCTGACAAGCGCGGGGATGCAAAAACCAATTTGCCCCGCGCTTGTGTTAATCTTACAGCAACAAAATGTTTGCAACGCCGCAACAATGCGGCAGTGCTGTATCCATCTCTTATTATACGGAAAAAACTATACCCCCACGCACTCCCCGAGGACTGAGCCGATCGAATCGTGTATCACAGCATTGGCATAGCCGTCATATGGCGTGGAGCTTTTGTTAATCAACACAAGCCTGCTGCCGTGATAATAGTCAATCAATCCGGCGGCGGGATAAACCTGAAGCGACGTCCCGCCCACAATCAGCATATCCGCCCTTGATATGTGCTTCATCGCTCCGGATAGAACATCGTAATCCAAGCCCTCCTCATAAAGAACAACATCGGGCTTTACCGTGCCGCCGCATTCGCAGCGGGGAACGCCCTTGCATGAGGCAACGAACTCGGCGTTGTAGAACCTGTGACACCTCATACAGTGGTTGCGCTGAATGGAGCCGTGCAGCTCATATACATTTTTACTGCCCGCCAATTGATGCAGCCCATCGATATTCTGTGTGGCTATGGCGGTGAGCTTGCCCTGCTGCTCAAGCCGTGCAAGCGCGTAATGCGCAGCGTTGGGCTTTGCGCCCTCAACCATCAAAAGAGAACGATAATACTTGAAAAAAACCTCAGGGTTTTCATCAAAAAAGCTTCTCGAAAGCAGCACCTCCGGAGGATAGCCGTATTCGCGTATAGCCGCGAATATGCCGTTTTCACTGCGAAAATCAGGTATTCCGCTTTCGGTCGATACACCCGCTCCGCCTAAAAAAACAATGCGCTCGCTCTCTGAGAGCATTTGCTTCAGCTGCTCAAACATCGAAGAACCCTCCTCAACAGAATGATGTATATATTATTATAACTCATCTTGACTATTCAAACAATACATTGCCCAATATTCATCCATCGCGGCAAAGGTCGTATGTCGGCTGTCGGGGGATATTGTGAAAAGACGTGTGTCGGCGCACGCCCGCACGTCATTAAGAAACGGATTACTCATAGGCTTTATACAGGCAACAACGTTTTGACTGCGCCGCAGAAGCTCAAGCGCCGCGCAGCAAAAATCGGGAGAGCAAAGCTCCAGCCATCCAAGCTCATCCATAATAATGTCGCTTGAGCTTGAAAGCGTGGAGATACGCAGCGCCGCCTCGTCAAATGCGGGCTTAAAACACGTCATGCCGCCGCCGTTCCAAACGGCAAGCGTAAGCGACGAATGCTCGGGCTCGTCAAGCATTCTGAAAAGAATGTGCGGAACCGAGTCAATCGTCCGCTTGTTGGTAACAAAGCCATGCGTTATACCGTATTTTGTGGCAAGAAGCGATGCGGCGGTGCTTTTGCCCGCTCCCGGCGCTCCCGTGATAAGTACGTTCATGGCTTGATGATAAACTCGAAAATCAGTATTGTCAATCGCAAAAAATGTTAAGTTTGTGTGAAAACATTGATATGCACCGTGCAAAAGGATATAATTGCGCTTGGAGAAAAATGGGAGATAACGAATGTGGATGTAATACGCAGAGCCTCCGCAGGAGCGACGGCGGCGTTTGCGGCAGCCGTAATGGTAAGCATATTTGTGTTTGACAAGGCGAAGCCGATGTGGGGCAGCGTCTTTGTTTGCGCAATGATTGTTTTGATACTGATATTTGTATGCATTCGCAGGCAAAAGTATGATCCGTGCAAAAACGGCAATGCTCACGCCCGCGCAGACGTTGGAGACAAACGCTTTCGCAGGATAATTATTGTGCTTGCGGCAGCATATTTTGGGCTTGCCGCGGTTATTTCGCTTTTTATGCGTTACTCGCCCGTTTGGGATATGAACGCGCTTTATCACGGGGCGATAAGCTGGGGCACGGGCGCGGGCCTTACCTCAAGCTCGGATGCAACATTCCAAGCCCAAACCTATTTTTACTATTTTCCAAACAATCTGGGCGGCACCGCGTTTATGGCGCTGTGGTTTGCGCTTTGTTCACTGCTCGGTATAAGCGATTTTCTTCTTTGCGGTTTTATTGTCTGTGCGGCGGGGTGTGCACTGACATTCGCCTGCACGGGGCTTATGGCGCTTGAGCTTGGCGGAAGACGTGCGGCAACCGCTTCAATGCTGCTTTACTTTGCAACGCTCCCAATTTTATTTGCGGCGCATATGTTCTACACGGATTTTCTTTCAATGCCGTTTGGGGCGGCGGGCGCGCTTATGCTGCTGTACGAGGATTCGGCGCAGGGCGCAACAAAAAAGCTCACCTACCTAATTCTTTCATGCGGGCTGACAGCGATAGGCGTCGCCATAAAAGCGACTGTCGGAATAGTCGCCGTTGCGGGTCTGCTGTGTCTTATTATGAAAAAGGATTGGAAGCTGCTTGCGGCGTTCGCGGGGGTATCCGCCGCCGCAATGGCGATTGTTTTTTTGATACTCAACGTGGCGGTATATCCCTCTCAGCTTGACAGAAGCACAGCCAAGGAGATGAACACACCGACTTTGCATTGGATAATGATGGGACTTAATGAAAAATATGACGGTGCGTACAATGCTGAGGATTATAAATTTACGCGTTCATTTACAAACACTGATGAACGCAGCGCCGCCGTTCAAAAAGAGATTGCAAGCCGCGTCGACACGTTGGGGTTAAGCGGACTGCTAAGGCTTGCGGCAAAAAAGCTGGGCGGCGAATTTGGGGACGGCACTGCTTCCGTAGGTGATTTTATGCCCGCTCCGGAAGCCAACGATGATGGCGGCACCGAATATTCAATCAAACTTGCAATATACAGCTTTATCAACAAAGACGGCAAATACTATAACGTATATGCAGCGCTTTCAAACGGGGCAAGGTACGCCGCGCTGATACTTACTGCCGTATGGGGGCTGACACTGCTGCTTCGCAAACAAACGGACGCAATGTCTCTTTTGCCGCTGCTGTGCTTTGCGGGCGTCGCACTTTTTCTTTGCTTCTGGGAGGCGAACGACCGTTATGTCGTCAACTGTCTGCCATTTATAACGGTTGCGGCAGGGATGGGAGCCGAGGGGCTTGCCTCCTGCTTTAAGCCACAGGCAAAAAAATGAATCAGCTGTAAAAGGGATTCAGCTCGATCGCCCTCTTTACGGTTAGCGTTGGCGTGGGAATGACGTTTGAAGGATCAAAATTGACGTTAAAATAACGATCCCCGGCAAGCAGCGTTTGCCTGTAAACATCATAGCAGCGCACCTGATTCTGTGTCGGAGCCACATCATAGGTCATTGGAAGGGCATTCAACTTTGCTTTGGCAAACGGCGTGAACACGCTTCTCAACTGCCTTCGCTTCAGCCGCAGGCACAGCTCCGTATCCCAGCCGACATGGGTAAAGGACTCATCGAAAAGTCCCGCGTTAACAAAGCATTCCGCGTCAACCGCCATAAATGCTCCGCATACGGCAGTCACATTTCGCATTAACGAGGTAAAGCAGCATTTTGTAAGGTCGCTCATGTCGTCCTGCGTGTTCAGATAGGTGCTTTCCGCCCATCCGCCAAGACCGACAACGGTTCCGCAGGAGTAGAGCCTGTCGTCCGGTGCTAAGAGCTTGCCGCCGCATACGGCAACACCGTCAAGCGTCAGCGGCTCAACAAGCCGTTCGATAAAATCGGGCGACAATATTTCGCAGCATGGATCGATAAACAGATAAACGTCCGCCGCGCTGCCCACGGCGCCCTCGTTCGCAAGCCTCGGCAATGAAGCGAGAGTCGCCTTTGTGCGCACTATGGCGGCGGCATGGTTGCGCTTCAAAGCTTCCAAATAGTCGTTGAGAGAATCCTCGGTATCCTGCTTTGAACAAGCGGAAATAACAAGCTTATAGTTTCTGTATGTCGCCTGCGTGTCAATCGATTCAACACATCTTTTCAAAAGGGAAAGATTTTTGGGATACGGTATAACAATTGTCACGGCGGTTCTGTCGGAAAGAGCAAACCTTATTTGCCTGCTGCCTAAAAAAAGACCCGTGGATACCTGCTCGACCCGTGCCGCGTCAACCGAGGGTATCGACATCGCGGCGACAGAAGCCTCGGCAGCTTCTTCCGTTTCGCCCAGCAGCACCCTTGCAACATGTATGACAGACCGTGACGCCATAGCGCAGCGGCGAACATATTCACGGAAGTCATCACCTCCGCCGCCCAAAAAGCCACCCGCCGCGCCGTGAACGGAGGCTCGAACTATAAGCGGACGACCAACAAGGTCAAAACACATCTGACCCTCGGGAGAGTAATCGGGCTTAAAAAACGGGCGCGCACTGTATTGCTCATCGCCGTTGCCGCCAGTTGCACCGTTTGCATACACAACATCGTTATCGGCATACACCATATCCGTGTCAACGTTTGCCGCAAGCTGCTGCACAAGTGAGAACAATGCGTTTGGCGCAAGCCTGTCTCCCGCTTCAAGACGCATGATAAAGCCGCCCTTCGCTTCCGTCTGCGCAGCGTCAAGCTGCTCGGCAACGCTTCCCACAATCTGTACCAAACGCATATGCGACATGTCCGCAAAACGGAGTATCCCCGTTTTTGAAAGTCCGAAGGCAACAATCAGCTCCCATTTGGCATACGTTTGCGCAACGACCGAAACAAGCGTTGCGTTAAGCTGAGTTTCATCTGCGTCCGAGCCTGCAATTATTATTGAAATGAGAGGACATTCAATTTCCGTCATCGGAAGCTGCACGCGCTGACGCTCAAGCTCCGCCTGTGCGGGCTTGTTTGCTGCCGTGTAATCCGCATATTGAGGATATTCGGGCAGAGGAGGCATGGGCTTCGGAGCGGCGTTTAACGTCAGCGCGACAGCATCCGCAGCAAGGGTAAATATATTTCTGTTCATACAAAACATTGTTCCGCAAAGACGACAGAAATATTAAAAATTATATAGCCACAGGTCGTATTGAAAAAGCACTTCGGTTGTGCTATGCTTTTGAATGTAATAACGATAAAGTCGGTTAAAGGAGATTTTTTTCACATGAGCGCCTATGATTATGATATTGTTGTTCTCGGCGGAGGTCCGGGCGGGTATGTCGCTGCGATACGTGCGGCGCAATACGGCAAAAAGGTCGCCATAGTTGAAGCACGCGAGCTTGGCGGAACCTGTCTTAACCGTGGCTGCATCCCCACAAAGGCGCTGCTTCACTGCGCCGAGTCTTATGAAAACGCAACAAACGCATCTGCGTTTGGCGTTGCCGCAGAGAATGTCGGCTTTGACTATTCCGCTATGGCGGCGTACAAAGACGCGGTCGCCTCAAAGCTTCGTTCGGGGATAGCAGGGCTTGAAAAGGCATATGGCGTAAAGATTATTAACGGCTTTGGCACTCTGACGGACGCCCACACCATTAAAGCTGCAATGTGCGACGGAACAAGCGAAGCTGTCACTTTTGAAAATCTGATACTTGCAACAGGCTCGTCTCCCGCGCTGCCGCCTATCGACGGCATAAGCGGCAAAAATATAGTTACGTCCGACGATGTGCTTTCAATGACACAGCTGCCCGAAAGCTTTGTGATAATCGGCGGCGGAGTTATCGGGATAGAGTTCGCAACGCTTTTTGCCACGCTTGGAAGGTCTGTTACGGTTATCGAGATGATGCCGTCAATTTTGCCCGGAGCCGACGCGGATATTGTCCGCACTGCTCTGCGCGTGCTCAAAAAGAAAAAGGTTGCTGTGGTCAACAACGCAAAGGTTACACGTCTTGAGGGCGGGGACACCGTCACAGTTACATACGAGCTTAACGGGGCTGAAAAAACAGCTGCGGGCGCCTGCTGTGTCGTTAGCGTCGGCAGACGCGCCATGACGCGTGACATAGGCTTGGATACCGTCGGTATTGAAATGAACCGTGCGTTTGTAAGCATCGATTCCCACTGCAGAACAAATGTCCCAAACATTTTTGCAATTGGCGACATAACGGGCAAAATTCAGCTTGCGCATGTCGCGTCTGCGCAGGGACTTGTCGCCGCCGCAAATGCTGCCGATCATGATGAAATTATGGACTATTCCGTTGTTCCCTCCTGCATATATACAAATCCTGAGATTGCCTTTGTTGGATTGTCGGAGGATAAGGCGAAGGAGCAGGGGATCGAGTATAGAGTCGGCACATTCAATGTTGCCGGCAATGGCAGAGCTATGGTAATGGGCGAGAATATCGGCGTTGCCAAGCTTATATCCGAGGCAAACACAGGCAAACTCATCGGAGCACAGCTTATGTGTCCCCGCGCAACCGACATGATTGCCGAGCTTGCCGCCGTTATGAAGCTTGGCGGCACGGTTAAGGACGTTGCGGATACCATCCATCCGCATCCTACCGTAAGCGAGGTCATTATGGAGGCCGCGCACGATTGGGAAGGGCTTTGCTGTCACGCGATGCCCAAAAAGTGACGCTTTGATTCTTTGCAATTTGCTGCAGGATGAGAACGACATAAAATTTCACGCGTGTTGTTGACATTTTGGACACGCTTGTGTGATAATGCATTATCGGGGTCGGCTTTCCGCTTGTTTGCGGTCGGTCGTCCGTTTGGAGGATTAAAATGCAGATAACAGACCACATCAACCCCATTGTTGAAGCTATGACCTATTTTTTCCAAAGAGTCAACGGAAAGCGTTGTCGGGACCAGATAGAGAGATATGCGAGCAACATTGTCAACAGCGACGCCATAATCAACGAGCTGACGCCGCTTTGCAGGCTTGAAAGCATTTTGTATGAGCAGCTTGACGTCAAAGATGACAGGCTGACCGCTTTTTTCACAAACTATCAGGGAATATACGGCGGCGTATACGGAAAGTGCCTTGCCGCTATGGTTATGGGCTTCGACGCTGAGGAAAAGGGGCTTTCAAGCTTTGAAGGCAGTGTTGACGAATATTCGCAAAAGCTTCACGCGCTTAACAATGCGCAGCGCATACACAGCATTGCGTTTGAATTTTCAGAGTTTATTGAGGATGTGGACTGCATAGAGGGTTCTATGGACTATCTGCTTAAGCTGCTTGATATTGTTCCCATGTCGGCACAGGATAAATGGAGCGTGCTTGACTGTCTCAACCATTTTGACGAATATGTGGACGAGCTGGCGGATCTGTTGGGCGGTGCGGTCAAGCTGATAGAGGCTAACCAAAGCCTATACGTCCCGCTGCTTGAGTCATTGCTTAAGTATTTTCATTCCATTCCGCAGCAAAATGCCGAGAGCCACTTTGAAGAACTGTATTCCATACAGATAGGGCAGCGAAAGATTGAACGCGTATGCCCGCTTCTGTTTCATATGAACAGCATGGTTATTCTGTATGCGGACGATGTTTCGCAGGCGGTGACGGTATTCATGGGCGTATGCTTCAGAGAGATGCTTCGCCTTCAAAAAATCCGTGTGAATCCTGTTGATATCAGCCAAGCGGTTAAGGCAATTTCAGACCCGAAAAGGCTTGAAATATTGCGCAGCATGAGGGATGAGCCGCAATATGGGCAGGAGCTTTCCGAAAAATTCGGGCTGACCGCAACCACGATGCACTATCATCTTAACCGTCTGCTTACCACGGGGCTTGTTACCTGCGATGTTGACGGCTATCGTTCCTATTACAGAATGGATAAAAAAAGCGTTGAGATGCTGATTGAAAAGCTTAACCGCTATCTGCTTGACCGCTAAGCCGCGCAAAAAAACGCACGCTTATAAAAGATGCACATAAAAACAGCATAATACTTTCGCCGGCGCCTGCGGAACGGATGATTTCCGCAGGCACAGTGCGGCGCACCAACGGTACGCATAAGGCATACAACCACTGATTGCAAACAAAAAAACATAAATGATACTTACAATTTGCGAACAGGCGACACGTCTTTGCGTGCGCTATATAATATGCACAATTTTGACGTTTTTGTGGCAAACAGGGCTTGCAATAATATCCAATACATGATATCATCATCTCATAAACATATTTGAAATGCTTCGGAACATAACCTGCCCGCCGAACGGGATCGGGTGAGCTGTGTTTTGCGGCAGCAAGGCTATGTTTATAAACAACTCGGCGGATATTGTTCGCCAAAGAAATAAGAGGAGGTCTATCATGAAAAGGGGCATTGCTTTATTTGCAACGGTTTTGATGCTGCTGTCGACGCTTATACCGTCGATCGGCACGGCGTATACCGAGCTAAACGGTAACGCTAATCTGGGCAGAAATACTTCGGAGAATCATCTATTGCCCGATCGTTCGCAAGGCGAAGAGCTGACAACGCAAAATGATCCGAATTCGGTGCTGTCTGCTTCGGAAACAGGAAGACTCAGCAGTGTAAACCAAGAAGAACTGCTTTTGGAAGCCGCCAAGGATTATGACGACGATGATATTGTCAACGCCATAATCGTGCTTGACGGCGCGCCGCTTATCCAATCCATACCCGTTGACGAGCTTACTTCTTTGGCGGCAGCGCAAAAGCGAAACAGCATACTTAAAGAGCAGGAACGTGTGCTGGGCGTTATGCGCGAAAAGCTCAATTCTTCCGAGTTTGAAGTTGTATACAGCTACACGGTGGTGACGAACGGACTTGCGATAAAAACAAGGTTTGCAAACCTTGCGAAGATTGCCAAGGTTAAGGGCGTCAGCTATGTATACGTTTCTCCGCAGTACACGCTTGAACCTGATACCGTATCGGCAGGCGATATGATAGGCGCGGGCAGCGTATGGAAATCAGGCTTCACAGGAAAGGGCATAAAAGTAGGTATAATTGATACCGGTATCGACACATCTCATCCTTCATTCGCGGACGATCCCGCAGATCCGTCAATGACACGCGACGACCTGACAAGCGAGCTTATATCGCTGCTTCACGCGTCGGGCGAGGCAATGCGGCTCTATCGTTCGCCAAAGATACCCTTTGGCTATAACTACTGTGATAACAACCTGAATATCGGACACGACATTGACTCCGCAAGCGACCACGGAACGCACGTTGCGGGCATAGCGGCGGCAAACGTTGTAGAGGGCGCCGACGCGGTTGGCGTTGCGCCGGATGCTCAGCTGCTTGTGTTCAAGGTGTTTGGCGTAAACGGCGGAGCATACACAACAGATATCATTGCAGCAATGGAGGATGCGGTGCTTCTTGGGGTAAACGTAATTAACCTCAGCTTGGGAAGCCCCGCTGGATTTACAAACGATGATCCCGAGATGGAAGCCATAATGGAGCGCATGGAACAGCTTGATGTGTTCGTGGCGATAAGCGCGGGCAACAATTACAGCATGGGCTATGATAACGCATGGGGCTTGGGGCTGAACCTTGGCTCCAATCCCGATAACGGCATTGTCGGTTCACCGGGGACGTTCAACGGAGCAACCACCGTTGCAAGCATAGAAAATGCTCTTTATGAGTCAATGTATTTTGAAGTAGACGGGCTTAAAATCGGATTTGCGGATTCCGCAGCAAGCGATTATACAATATTCTACACGGCGATGGGCAGCGGAAACAGCTATGGCATAGCGCCTGTGGAAGGCTATGGCGATACTGTCGAGGCGTTTATTCAGGCAAACGTTGAGGGCAAGATAGCCATGGTTTCCCGCGGGGGAGGGGTTGCCTTCACCGTAAAGCAGGCAAACGCAAAGGCTGCGGGCGCAGTCGCGTGCATTGTCTACAACAATGTTTCGGGTACGTTCGGTATGATTATTAATGATGGCAGAGGCAATATTCCGTGCGTATCAATTGCACGGGAGGACGCCGAAACCATTTTTGAAAAGCTTGCCGATGGGATCGACACGCTGACGGTTGGTACGGGAAAGGCTATGGTAGATAACCCCATAGGATATTCCGTAAGCGAATACTCAAGCATTGGCGTTACACCCGACCTCAAGCTCAAGCCGGAGATTTCGGGCGTCGGCGGCAACGTGTATTCCACGCTGAACGGCGGAACCTATGGCGTTATGAGCGGGACAAGCATGGCGTCTCCTCAAATTGCAGGTGCGGCCGCCCTTGTTATGGAGTGCCTGCGTGAAAGGGACGATGTGCAGTTTGACAGCGTTTCACTGCGCGAATATGTCAACGCTCTGCTTATGTGCACAGCGGTTCCCATGACGGTTAACGGCGTTCCGGTAAGTCCGCGCAGCCAGGGCGCGGGTCTTGTCAATGTTGAATTTGCTGTTAACGCCGGGGCATATGTCAGCGTTGCGGGCAACGCAAAGCCCAAGCTGGAGCTTGGCGATGATCCTGAAAAGCTTGGAGTATACACAATGGAGTTCAACATTGTAAACATTACGGACAGCTATTTGGGGTATTATGCAAACGTAAGCGTTCTTACAGAAAAGCCTCTGTACGCTTCAATTGAGGGATATGAGTCTCCGCTGTGCTTTATGAGCGGAGAAGCTATGGCTTTAGGTGACGCACAGATTGAGCTTTCCTATGCGCATGACGGCTATTACATGGGCGATGCGGACGGCGATGGCAGCGTAAGCGTATCCGATTCACTGCTGACGCTGCGGCACAGTCTGAGTATGAGCGCGGAGATTACCAACGCAACGGCGGCAGACTACAATCTGGACGGTCAAATCACCATTGAGGATGCACTGCTGATAATGCGCAGCACAATGTTCGGATATGAAAATATGTATGTCGAGCCGAACGAGCTTATTGTTGCGGCAGGCGCAAGTGCAGCCGTTGTAATCACCGTCAGACTTTCTTCGGATGAAAAGGCGTTTATCGATGAAAATTATCCGAACGGTATGTATATTGACGGCTTTGTCTGCATGTAATCCTCAACAGACGATGTAAATCTCACAATTCCATACCTTGCGTTCTATGGCGACTGGGCACAGGCGCCCGCGATGGATGAGTATGATTGGGGTCAGTACATCAACGGCGATACGGCGGATTACAGTCAGTATCCCAATATCGCATGGACGACAGGCAGCTATGGCTATTTAAGCTTTTTCCTTGGAGAAAACTATTATGATACCGACAGAACGATTGATTATCTGGCGGACAGAAACGCGTTGTCGCCAAACGGAGACGGCTGGCGCGACGCGTTGACCGACGTATACGTTTCGCTTTTGAGAAACGCACGAAACCTTTCGCTTACCGTAACCGATGCGGAGACAGGCGAGGTGTACAGAAGTCTCAGCTATGACTATATCCGCAAAAGCGCGTACAACCCCAGCTATGGGCAGGTGATTCCCACGGTGTTCAGCTGGCTTACAAGCGGCGAAGCGGTATGGAAAGGCACAAATGAAGCGGGCACGGCGCTTGCAGACCAAACCAAGGTAATCGTCACAATAGAAGCGCAGCTTGATTATGACGAGGATCAATCCGCAAATGAGTTCAGCACATGGTCGTTCCCAATCACAATAGATACATCCGCCCCGCGTGTGAGGACTTCTCAGCGCGATTCAGACGGAAGGAAGTACCTTGACGTCACAATTATCGACAATCAATATGTCATGAGCCTGCTTGTTTATTCCGAGGATGGCAGAACCGAGTATGACAGGGTGCTTTTCGGTGAGACAGAACCGGGCGTGCAGTGCGATTACAGCGTTGATGTCACAGATTTTGGTACCAACTTCCAAGTTATCGCAGAGGACTATGCGGGCAACACAACAAATGTTCGCGTTCAGGTTGAACAGGAAGAGGTACCCGCAACAGGCATTCAGCTTTCGGAGGACTTCCTGCCGGTATTCCTCTGGGGAGAAGCAAAAACATTGACGGCAACATATACGCCAAACGGGTTAGCCTCCGAGGACGTTACATTTACCGGTGACGATGACAATGTTGCAACGATAAGCGCGGATGGCGTTGTTACGCCGGTTGCGGCGGGCAGAATGACGGTTACGGGCGTAAGCGCGGACGGTCAGTTTACCGATCAATGCATTGTTCAGGTTATTCAGTCAAACGGTATGCTTCAGGCTTTCAAGAGCAACGGAAGCTGGATAGCCTTTGACGGACTGTATCTCCAATACACCATGGATGCAGGTGCTGTTGATTTTCAGGCGTATGCCGCCGAGTTGGTTGGCGAGGAGGTTTACGGCTATACCAGTCAAATGCAGTTCTTCCAGCTAAATCTGTGGTCCGGCGGTACGCCGACAGTATACCCAAGCACGTTTAATCAGCAAAACTATCAGGTCACGGATATGACCTATGATTACACAACGCAGACAATGTTCGCAATAGCGTCCATAGGCGCAACGCGTTATCTGATGGTTTCCAACATATCGACAGGCGCGCTTACACCGATTGCACCGATAACGGGCGCTCCCGATACCGTTATCACGCTTGCCTGCGACAGAAACGGACAGCTTTACGGAGTTACGATAGGCGATTCCACGCTGTGCGCGATTGACAAATATACCGCTGTTGCCACACCTATCGGCAGAGCGGGTATGTCGTCGAACTATGTTCAGTCGATGACCTTCGACTTGGACAACAACGTGCTGTACTGGGCGCAGCACAACTTCTTAGACGCCAATCTTACAATAATCGATGTTGAAACGGGCAAGGCGTGTTCATTGGGAAGAATATCCGACGGTTCGGAGCTTGTGGGCTTGACCTGCTCGTCATTTGACCCACCCGCTGCTGCCGAGACCGAAGATATATCGGGCATATTGATAAGCGAAAGCTCGATAGTTATGGCGGCGGGCGGAATTAAGATGATCGACGCGGTGACGCTTCCCTACAATGCGGAGGATAAATCAATCGTCTGGTCGTGTGATGATGAAGGAGTGGCAGGCATACTTGAAGACGGCACGGTGCTTGGCTTCTGGTTCGGCACCGCCACAATAACCGCAACAACTGCGGACGGACGCTTTTCCGCATCCTGCACTGTCAATGTTATGGACGGTGAGGCACAGATATATGGACAGTGCTCGGTTGATTACAATAATGAGAACGAGGGCAAATGGGTCAGCTTCTCACCGTTCTCACCAAGCAATGTCACAGGGCTCGGCAAGGTAAATCAAGAGCTTCTGAACTGTGCGGAGTATGTTAACGGCAAGATATACGGATATGATATGTTCAACAGATATGTCATACAGGAATTTGGAACATGGATTCCCGTATACACGGGCGCAACAAGCGCGGGCACAATGGCGCTTGATATGACGTTTGATTATTCAACATCAACCATGTATGCGCTTATTGATACCGAATATCTGTACGTTGTGGACGTCGATTCCGGAGCAATGTCATATGCGGTGACGCTTGACTGTGCGCCCATATATTGCATAGCCGCCACAACAGAGGGCCAGATTTACGGTCTGTCATATGGGTATGACGGCTCGTCCACAAAGCTATACCGCATAGACAAAACAACGGGCGAGAGTACGCTTGTAGGAGACACGGGCGCATATATGTCAAGCTCACTTCAGAGCATGACGTATGACCACGCCAACGGCGTTATGTACTGGGCGCAGTGCTATTATACGCAGGGCAGACTTATGCAGGTAAATCTTGAAAACGGCATGGCGGCTGCCCTCGGAACAATCGGAGGAAACTGTCAGATATGCGGTCTGTTTGCTCCATATGATGAAGTAATCAGCAACGAGCCTGTGACGAGCATATCGTTCAACCACACCGAGCTGCCGATGCTTGTTGGCGATACGGAAACGCTTACTGTGAGCTTTAAGCCGTTCAACGCACAAAATAAAAATCTTACATGGCACAGCTCCGATTCAAGCGTTGTAGGCGTTGACGAGAACGGAACGCTAACCGCGTATGCGGAGGGCGAGGTTACAATCACGGCAACAAGCGAGGACGGCGGCAAGACGGCTGCATGCGTTGTGAATGCGCGTGAAGAAACAGGGCTGATGTATGGCTTCAGAGCATATTCAAGAAGCGGATATTATGGAGACTGGCTCAGATTTTTGAGCGGAAACGGCAATTCGTGGACGTCTGTCACCGAAAGGGAAGCAACATATGTCGCCTCCGCGGATTACTATGACGGCTTCATATACGGCTTTGAAACCGCTGATGACGGCATTTATCGAGGCTTTAAGGAAAGCCACGAAACGCATATTCGCACATACACGGGCGTTGAGATAACAGACGTACCGGTTGATATGTCGTTCGATTACAGCGTTGGAGCAATGTATGTGCTGATTGCGTCCGGCACCGAAAGAGCACTGTATATAATGCTGCTTGATACAGGAGAATTGATCTGGTACTGCAACATTTACGGCGCGGAGCAGCTTATGGCTTTGGCGGTCACCACGGAGGGTGATATGTACGGTATAACCTCCGGTAACGAAAAGCTTGGTACAAGTCTGCTTTACAGCATCGACAAGAACACCGGCGTATGCACATTTATTGGCAACACGGGCAAAAACGCTAACTATTTGCAAAGCATGGCATACGATCATAATGCGGGCGTTATGTATTGGGCACAGTATTTTGCGGACGCCGATGGCGGACTGTACGAGGTAAACCTTTCAACAGGAAGGCTGACCGCAAGAGGATGCACGGGCGATATGGCGGAGATAACGGGTATGTATTCCGTGCTTGAGGATATCCCCACCCCAACAGTCGCACCGATATCGGGCGTCATTTTGAGCAAGGAGCAGGCATTCCTGTTTGCAGGTCAAACACAACAGCTCAATGTGACGGTAATGCCTATCAATGCTGCCGATAAGAGCGTAACATGGTCAAGCAGCGATGAAAGCATTGCGACCGTTGACGAAAACGGGCTTGTAACAGCGTTGGGACGAGGTATCGTGTATATCACCGCAACGTCCGCCGACCCTAACTATTCAACATCGTGTGAATTCAAATGCAATCTGTATCCGGACAGATTTATGGCATACGCTGCGGAGCTTGGCGGATTTGTATCGTTTACAGCGGACACGCTGCCTCAAACGCAGTCCGCCGTTGCATGGAGCGGACGCGGAGCCGCTGCGGTTGAGTACGCCAACGGGTACATATATATCGTCACAATTATCGAACGTGCGCTCTATCGGATTGATTCCGAAGGCAATGCGGAGCTGATAGGCAACGCGGGATATGTGTATGATATGGCATACGATGTAACCACAGATACGATGTACGCGCTGGGAAATATCGATGGGCTGTGCATAATGACAATTGATCTTGAGACGGCGCAAACGACAAGACTGTACGCGGCAGGGCTTGTCAGCGCGCTTACAATAACGGACGACGGCTTGGGATACGTGATTTCAAGGTCGGCGGAGATCTACACGATGAATATGGCGACGGGCGAAAAAACGTATGTCGGCAAGACAGGGCTCAAGGCGTTTACATACACACAAACCCTCGCATATGACAACGTGAACGAGGTGCTGTACTTAGGCTATCTGTACAACGCTGATGAAAGCTATCTTGCCGCTATTGACGTGCGAAACGGGCAGGCGTATTTTGTGGGCAACATTGGCAGAAGCGGCTTACAGATTGTCGGTCTGATGTGTATATTTGACAACGAATGACGTGATTGACAACCCATTGACACGCTGACGCTCGGCAAGACTTCATAGTCACGCGCAGCGATGCGGAGCGACAATCAAATAAATGAAAAACCGACAATAGAACAAACGAATGGGGCGGCGCCGAAAAGCGCCGCCCCGCGTTGTGTTACAGATTTACTGCTTTTATCAAAAATGCAAAAATATACTGCTGTTTTGTTATTTTAGGGGGTTACGGATATCAATCCAATATGATATAATCTTGCTTTGGGTAGAAAAACCCAACTATCACAGCATTATTTTTTGGAGGTTAAGTTATGGAAAACGTAAAGGTCGCGCTTTGGGGCTTTGGCGCAATGGGCTCAGGTATCGCAAAGATGATCCTCAGCAAAAAGGGCGTTGATATCACGGGCGTATGTATTCGCAATCCCAAGCGTGCGGGCAAGAGCATGTTTGAGCTTTTGGGCGTTGAGCGTGGGGATCGCAAGGATGTGCTTCTCACAACCGATATTTCGTCCATCGTCTATAAGGGAGCAGCCGATATCTGCGTCATAGCAACCGATTCATTCACTCCCGACGTATTCCCCAAAATCAAATATGTCGTTGAGCAGGGCATCAACGTTGTTAGCATTGCAGAAGAAATGAGCTATCCCAAGGCACAGCAGCCCGAGCTTGCAAAAGAGATCGACCGTCTTGCCAAGGAGAATGGCGTAACCGTTCTCGGCACGGGCATCAACCCCGGTCTTATGATGGATTTGCTGGCAATTTGTCTCTCCGGCTGTATGATCGATGTTGAGAGCGTGCTGTGCAAGCGCGTCAACTCATTGTCTCCGTTCGGACCGTTGGTAATGAAGGAGCAGGGCATAGGCATCACGGTTGATGAGTTTGAAGAGGGCTGCAAAAACGGCACTCTCTCCGGGCACGTTGGCTTTGCAGAGTCCGCAAACATGATAGCGGACGCACTCGGCTGGAAGATCGACAGGTTCGAACAGCAGATGAAGCCTATCGTCACCACTGTTGACCGCAAGGCTCCCTATGGATTTGCGGCAGCGGGCAATGTCGCGGGCGTCAACATGACCGCGCAGGCATATGTTGACGGCGAAAAGAAGATCGACCTTATTCATCCCCAGCAGATTGAGCCGGAGATGGAGGGTACTCATACGGGCGATTACATCGTCATCAAGGGCACTCCTTCTATCAATGTTGCCAACACTCCTGAGGTTGACGGCGGTCTCGGCACGATAGCAATGTGCGTCAACATGATCCCCCATGTTATCAATGCAAGACCGGGTCTTAAAACAATGATTGATATGCCGGTTCCTCACGCAATTATGGGCGATTTCCGCGACTATATCGAACGTTAACTTTTTTGCTTTCACACGGGAAAGGCAGTTTGACAACAGGCTGCCTTTCTCAATAAATATATGTATTGGAGGGTTTTATGGCTAAGAAAGGCGATTGGGTACAGATCCACAACATCGTTCTCACACCGGAAGAACGTTCGAGTGCGCTGCCCGCAGACACAAAGAGTCATCCCCTTGAGGTTTGGATGAAGGGTTGGTGCACAAGCGACGCGGCTATTGGCGATGAGGTAGAAGTCATTACACGCGTAGGGCGTCACGTTAAGGGAACTCTTGTTGACGAGAGACCCTATTTCAACCACAACTTTGGCGTGCTTGTTCCCGAGGTTCTGAAGATCGGCGACATGGTGCGTGATATCACGTTTGGGGGTGACAGGTGATGGATAACAGCTATAATGCGATTATGGCGCGTAAAAACGAAATCATCCGCAATGCCGTCGGCATGGATTACAACGAGTTCGAACGCGGCGGCATAGCGTTTGATTATGAGGCGATGATGGACGCGACAGGCTACACTATCGAGGAGCTTCAGCGTGTTCAGGCGATGTTCTCTATCGGAAATACACCGCTTATAGAGCTTAAAAACCTTACCGCTCTTGCAAGAAAGTGCGCTCCCGCAGGCAAAGGCGCACGTATATTCATTAAGGATGAGGCAGCAAACCCCAGCGGCAGCTTCAAGGCGCGCCGCGCCTGCACAAGCGTTTATCAGGCAAAAAAGCTTGGCTATAAGGGTGTAGTCGCCGCCACAAGCGGCAACTATGGTGCGGCTGTTGCGTGCTGCGCGGCAATGGCGGGCTTAAAGTGCATTGTTGTTCAGGAGTGCTATGACTCTAAGGGAGTCGGTCAGCCCGAAATAGTCGAGAAGGCACGCAAGTGCGAGGCGCTGGGCGCAGAGGTCGTTCAGCTCACGGTCGGGCCGGAGCTTTTCTCAACCGTGCTTCAAATTCTTGAGGAGACAGGCTATTTCAACGCCTCCCTCTATACTCCGTTCGGAATTGCCGGCGTTGAAACGCTGGGCTATGAGATAGCAAACCAGTTCCGCTCAAAGCTTGGCAAGGACCCTGACGTTGTAGTCTGCACCAACGCGGGCGGCGGCAACCTCACTGGAACCGCACGCGGTCTGCGCAAGGCGGGCTGCAAGGCAAAGGTAATCGGCGCAAGCGTCAACCTCACGGGGCTGCACATGGCAAGCGACGATCAGTTCAATAAAAAGAGCTTCACAACAGGTCACACGGGCTTTGGCGTGCCATACGCTGTGGATCCGGACCATTCAGACGTTCCCCGCAGCGCGGCGCGTCCTCTCCGCTATATGGACAGGTATGTGACGGTTACACAGGGCAGCGTTTTCTTCATTACAGAATGTCTTGCGTCCCTTGAAGGGCTTGAGAAGGGCCCAGCGGGCAACACCTCTCTTGCGGCTGCGTTCAGACTTGCTCAGGATATGGACGAGGATCAGATAATCGTCGTTCAGGAGACGGAGTACACGGGCGCGGGCAAGCACATCAATCCACAGCTTTCGTTTGCCCGTCAGAACGGTATTGACATCCACTTTGGCGACCCCAAGGACGAGATACCGGGCAAGAACATAATTCTGCCCGCGCATCCCTCACTCATACAGGTTACCGATCTGGATCTTGACCATATTCGCCGCTCACGCATCAAAAGGGCTGTCGGCACGCATAAAAACGAGCTGACCGATAACGACATCAAATACCTTATGATCGAGACGAACAGCAGCGAAGAATTTGTCCGCAGCGCGGTTGCTGCACTGTAACGGGGTACCAGATGAAAAGAGACGACGATTTTGAAACACGCAGAGCGCCGCTGGCGGGGCTTACGGACGAGCAGCTTGAGCAGCGCTTTTGGCAGCTTGCGAACAAGCTTGTCGATCCCCTCCTTGAGATGGGCGTAGAATACACATCCCCTGCGATCGAACGTTCGGTTTTGCTGCGCATGGGCTTTTCCTCACTTGAGGCAAAGGCGATTGTTGACGGCTGTGTTGAGCGTTCGCTCATGGGCTATGGCGCGGGCAACGTGGTCTATCGCCTTGCAAAAAGCAAAGATATGCAAATACGTGATGCAGGTCTGGAGCTTGTAAACGGCAGACTGTGGGACGAAGCCGCGGATCTGTTTAAGGGAGGCGAAGAGCAATGAGCGATTATAAGCTTGATCCGAACAAGCCGATCGATGTGGAGGAAATACTTGACGATCTTGAGCATTATCGTCCGCGCCGCAGAGGGTGGACATGGCGCAAGCCCGTTGAGGATTTGCACATGGGTCCGTTTGAATATAAAGAATGCACCGAGCCGCTTAAGCGCAGCGTTCCGCTGCCCCCCGCTCACTATTTTGGTGATATCGACCCGCAGCCTGCGCCCGTAATCACAACTGAAATTGCATCGGGCAGATTTGAGGACGACATACGCCGTATGCGTATGGCGGCGCATCACGGGGCGGATCACATAATGGTTATCCGCACCGCGGGGCAAAGCCACTTCGATGGTCTGATTGAAGGCACTCCGCAGGGTATGGGCGGCGTTCCCATAACACGCAAGCAGGTTAGGGCGCAGAGAAAAGCGCTTGACATGATAGAGGACGAGGTCGGCAGACCAATCAACTATCACAGCTATGTTTCGGGCGTTGCAGGTCCCGATATAGCGGTTATGTTCGCAGAGGAGGGCGTCAACGGCGTCCACCAAGACCCTCAGTATAACGTCATATACCGCAACATTAACATGGCACGCTCATTTGTTGACGCATGTGAAAGCAAAAAGCTGATCGCATGGGCGGGCATGGCGCAGATAGACGGCGCACACAATGCCAACGCCACTGCGCGTGAGGCGTGGAAGGTAATGCCCGAGCTTATGGTTCAGCATGCCATCAATTCCATATTCTCCGCCCGCGTGGGCATTCCAAAGTCCAACATATGCCTTTCAACGGTTCCTCCAACGGCCACTCCCGCTCCGTGCGTGCATATGGATCTGCCGTATGCCGTGGCGCTGCGAGATCTGTTCCATGAATACCGCATGAGGGCGCAGATGAACACCAAGTATATCGAATCCTCCACTCGTGAGGCAACGGTTACCCATGTGCTCAACATGGTTATTTCAAAGCTGACAAGCGCGGATATCCAAAGCACCATCACACCCGATGAGGGCAGAAACGTGCCGTGGCACATTTATAATATTGAGGCTTGCGACACTGCAAAGCAGACGCTTGTGGGGCTTGACGGGCTTATGGATATGGTCGAGCTTAAAAAAGACGGATATCTGCGTGAAAAAGCGCGTGAGCTGAAAGAGCGCGCCGTGCTGTTTATGGAAGAGATGCTTGAGCTGGGCGGTTATTTTGCCGCCGTTGAAGAGGGCTTTTTCGTTGACAGCGGCATATATCCCGAGAGAAACGGCGACGGCATCGCAAGGAAGCTCTCCGGAGGTATAGGCGCGGGCACAATATTCAAGCGTGATAAGCAATACATGGCTCCCGTCACCGCTCATTACGGATACAACAATGTTTTGCAGTATGGCGGCGACCCGCAAAACCCCTCCGCTCTGATTGGCGGATGCACACTTGAATGTCCCGAAAAAATCATCTATATCGATGAGCTTGACGAGACCGATAACGTAAACGTTCGTATGAGTGAATCAAACGAGTTCACACCCGGCGGGCATAAGATTCGTCCCGAAATGGAGTGGCTTGCGGACGGCACGGTTATGCTTACGATGTTCTTCCCCGCACCAAAGCGCATAGCGGAGGCTGCAGCGCTTGAGTGTGCGCGCAGAATGAATCTTACCGAGTGCGAGGTTATCAGCCGTGAGATAATGCATCCCGTTGACGGCACGCGCATCGAGGTTAAGGGCAAGGTTCCCTTTGAGATAGACGTTGATACTCTGGTTATCCCCAAGGAGCCCGATGTTCTGTCCGATGATGTTATCCGCAAGGATATTGAGCGCCGCCCGATGAAGATTGTTGCCGCGACAGTCGGAGAAGACGAACATTCCGTTGGTTTACGTGAAATAATCGACATAAAGCACGGCGGTATCGAGAAGTACGGTATGGAGGTTGTATACCTTGGCACATCCTGCCCTCCCGAAAAGCTTGTCAACGCTGCAATAGAGGTTCATGCGGATGCTATTATGGCTTCCACTATAATCAGCCATGATGATATCCATTACAAAAACATAGCTAAGATTGATAAGATAATGCGTGAGATGGGCATCCGCGACAAGGTGATATTCGTTGCGGGCGGCACACAGGTCACGCCGGAGCTTGCAAGGAAGGCGGGCGCGGACGAGGGCTTCGGAAGAGGTTCTCACGGCGTTCATAACGCAACATTCCTCATCAAACGCAGATGGGAAATGGAAAAAGACGGTCGTATGTAATAACTGACTGCAAAGAACAACTTCGGGGAGCCGCATACGCGAATGAGCGTGCGGTTCCCCGTGCCGATTAAGGGATGATTCAATGTATATCGACACGATTGTATTTGAAATCGGTTCAACCACCACGCTTGTCAACGCGTTTGACGGTGTTGACAGTGAAAACCCTGTATTTTTGGGGCAGGGGCAGGCGGCGACCTCCGTTTTGGAGGGCGACGTGCGCATAGGGCTTTCGCAGGCAATATGCAATCTTGAAGCAAACCTTGGCGGGGAGCATATTGAGTACGGCAAGGCGTTTGCAACATCAAGCGCAGCGGGCGGCCTTAGGATGACTGTTCACGGTTTGGTATATGATATGACGGTCAAGGCGGCACGCGCTGCCGCGCTTGGAGCGGGCGCAATAATTAAGCTTGCAACCGCAGGCAAAATGTCGGATTATGACATTGACGATGTTAGGGCAATCGACCCAAACCTTATTCTTATTGCAGGCGGCACCGATTACGGTGAAAGAGACACTGCCGTGCATAACGCAAAAATGATTGCCGCTTCGGGGCTTAAAACACCGGTAATATATGGCGGCAACATACAGAATCAGCGCATAATACGGGATATTTTCCGTGATGCGGACGTCCCGCTTTACATAACCGATAACGTATATCCAAAGCTTGATATGCTGAATATCGAACCTGCGCGGCGCATCATACATGCTGTTTTTGAGGAGCATATCGTCAAAGCGGCGGGCATGGAGCATATACGCGATATTGTGAGCGGCAGTATAATCCCCACGCCGGGCGCGGTGATGGAGGCGGCGCAGCTGCTGTATAACGAGATAGGCGACATTGCTGTGATCGATATTGGCGGTGCAACGACAGACGTTCATTCCGTAACGGCGGGCAGCGATGAGATAGCTTCAATACAAACCACGCCTGAGCCGTTTGCAAAGCGCACGGTAGAGGGTGATTTGGGGCTTTTTGTCAACGCACATAATCTTGTCGATATGATAGGCGAACAAAAGCTTTCCCGAGAGCTGGGGATAGACGTCCCGAGGGTGATGGCGAATTACAAGCCGATACCCGAATCGCCCGAGCAGTTCGCGCTGACGCAAAGGCTTTGCCTTGAGGCGGGGCTTATAAGCGTTGAACGTCACGCCGGCGCGCTGCGCTACATTTACACGCCACGCGGCAGACAGACGATTGCAGAGGGCAAGGACTTGACAAGGCTGAAGTACCTTGTGGGTACGGGCGGCGCGCTTACGCGACTGCCTCAGCGTGAAAGCATAATGCGCAGGATTGCCGACTGCAATTCAAACGGAATGCTTCTTTTTCCAAAGCCTTCAAGCCTTAAACTGCTGTACGATAACGATTACATTATGGCGTCGCTCGGCGTACTGAGCAAACAGCATCCAAGGGCGGCGGCGCTGCTGATGAAAAAGAGCTTGGGCATCTGATAAGCTAAGGGGGGTCAATATGTTTCCGAGAGTAGCGGTGAACCTTGAAAAACTGAAGTTTAATCTCGATTTTTTGGTTGAGCTTTGCCACAGTAACGGCATTAAATGCGCGATAGTCACAAAGGTTTTTTGTGCGGACGAGAAAATAGTTGAGCTTATTAACCAAAGCGACGCCGATTGGATAGCGGACAGCCGCGTACAAAATATGTGCGGCATGGCAACGTCAAAGCCAAAGCTGCTGCTTCGTATAGGTATGCAAAGTGAAGCGGACGCAATAGTTCGCTGCGCGGACATATCAATGCAGAGCGAGATTTCAACCATAATCGCCATATCAGAAGCGGCGGGGAGGGCAAATACCGTTCATAAAATTATCCTGATGATAGACATGGGCGATCTGCGCGAGGGCATTTACAACACTGATACGGAGCTTATCCGCAAAACCGCAGCGGCAGTCGTCTCAAGTCCCAATCTTGAGCTATACGGGGTGGGCGTCAACCTCACCTGCTATGGAGGCATACTACCCGATAAAACAAATCTATCGGGCTTGGTTGCCGCGGCACAGGCACTGCGCAGTGAATTTGGCAGAGATATCCCGATAGTATCGGGCGGCAACTCATCCACAATGGGTATGCTTCTTGCGGGAGACGTGCCATGCGGCGTTAATAACCTCCGTTTGGGCGAGGCGTTTGTTCTCGGCAACGACACGGCAACAGGCAAACCTGTTACGGGGCTTAACACCGATTGCTTTACGTTGGAAGCCGAGATTGCAGAGCTTCAAACAAAGCCGTCAAAGCCGGTAGGCAGCAGCGGCCCAAACGCTTTTGGCGAATACCTTGAATTCCCCGACAGAGGCGAAATGCGCAGGGCGATTCTTGCCATCGGCAGACAGGACGTCATTGTTGACGGACTGACCTGCCTTGATGAGGACGCCGAGATAATAGGCTCAAGCTCAGACCATATGATAGTTAACGTTACCGAATGCAAAACCGCCTATCGGGTTGGCGACATAATGCGATTCACGCCTTCATACGGCGCGCTGCTGCATCTTTTCACAAGCAAATATGTTGAAAAAACTTATATTTAATCTCATAAAAAGAGGCGAATTTACAAATGGATTTTATTCATGATGAAGCCGTCGCGGCAAACGACACTTACAGAACGTGGGCTGAAATTGACCTGTCCGCACTTAAAGCAAACCTTGATTATGCAAAGCGTATTTCAGGCAAGCCCGTGATATGCGTTATCAAAGCGGACGCATACGGGCATGGGGCGGTAACTTGCGGTCGTTTCCTTGAAAAAAACGGGGCGGCAATGTTTGCCGTAGCCTGCATTGAAGAAGCCATAGAGCTTAGGGAGGGCGGCATTACCCTGCCGATTCTTATTTTGGGGTACACGCCGGCATGCTTTGCGGAGCAGCTTGCAAAATATGATATCGAGCAGACGGTTGTCGATTTTTCACATGCGGCGCAGATGAGCCGTGCCGCTCTTTTGGCGGGAGTGACTGTAAAGGTTCACATAAAGCTGGATACCGGCATGGGTAGATGCGGGCTTTACGCGCAGGGGCAGGTGGATAAGGCCTGCGTTGCGCGCGCGATTGACGATGCGGAACAGATATATCTGATGGACGGGCTTGACGCGGTGGGTATGTTTACGCACTTTGCCGTTGCTGATACCCCGTCTCAGGACGCGTACACCTCCGCTCAGTTTGAAAGCTATAAAGCTGTCCGCGAGGGGCTTGCCGAACGAGGCATAGTCTTCAAAAAGTGCCATGTCAGCAACTCCGCCGCAATAATGGAGCATTCGGAGGTGCATTTTGATTATGTGCGTGAGGGCATAATGCTTTACGGTATGTATCCCGACAGCCAACCGAGGGATGGTGAGCTTCGTCCTGTTATGACTCTCAAATCAAGAGTTGCCCAGATAAGAGACTTGCCAAAGGGCACGTCGGTTTCATACGGACGTACATTTATGACCGAGCGCGATATGCAAAGCGCTGTAATAACCGTTGGCTATGCGGACGGCTATCCGCGCAGGCTTTCCAACAATGCGACAATCACCATAAACGGCAAAGCGTATCCGCAGGTTGGACGCATTTGTATGGATATGTGCATGGCGGACGTTACGGGCGGCGACGTTAAGCGCGGTGACGAGGCTGTGCTTTTCGGAAACGGCGGCATGAATATCGAGGTCGTGTCCCAAATAGTGGGAACAATCAACTATGAGCTGACATGCCTTGTCACGCGCAGAGCGCATAGGGTATATATTAACGGCTAAAAGGATAAAAACACTACACGCAAGGGAGGGTTCAATTGACTGTTATTCGATATGATTGGCATGAGCTTTACACAGAGCTTGCAAATTGCAGCAAGTGCCGCTTGTGTGAGCAGCGAACCAATGTTGTTATAGCAGACGGCGATCCCCATGCGAGGATTATGTTCATAGGCGAAGGCCCGGGCAGGGAGGAGGACGTCAGCGGCGTGCCGTTTGTGGGAGCCGCAGGCAGACTTTTTAACCGACTGCTGGAGGAAGCGGGCTTGGTTCGCAGCGAGGTGTACATTTGCAATGTTGTGAAATGCCGCCCTCCGCAAAATCGTGATCCCCTTCCGGACGAAGCGGCGGCGTGCCTGCCGTATTTGCGTGCCCAGGTTGCGCTTGTTCATCCGAGGGTGATCGTATGCTTGGGCAAGGTTGCGGCAGGATACATATACGACCCAAGCATACAAATATCCCGCCAACGCGGCTGCGTAAAGCAGGTTAAGTCATTCTGTATTGTACCAACCTATCATCCCGCCGCGCTTCTGAGAAACGAGTCTTGGATAAACGACTTTGTCGCAGACCTCATGACGGCAAAAAAGCTTAGTCTGAGTGAAGAAGGCTTCTGACGTATTCACAGCAAAAATTAAAGGCTCATGCCAATGCGGACGATAAACATCCCATAAGCGTGAGCCAATTTTTTGTGCGTGCCGCCGTCCGTTAATTGCACTGTCGTCATTCACGGGGCGTTACGGAAAGCGGCATAAAAAACATCAAAGCATCATGTAAGAGACAAGCGCAGCACAATAAGCGCATCGGTAAAATCAATACTGCCGTCACCGTTAACGTCCGCAAGGGCAAGCTGAGCATCCTCAAGCGTGATTACACCAAGCACATAACGCTGAATCAACAGCGCATCGGCGGTTGTAACAGCCTCATCGCCGTCAACATCGCCCATCAACGGGCCGGGCTCCGCGGCGTAAGTCCATGTGACATTTGTGAAGTCTGCGCAGAAAGCATCCGCATCGGCTTCAGTTGCATAAAGGTTGATTATCACATCGGGATAGTGACCGCCGGGATAGGGATTGTAATCCTGATTGAAATAGAACTGGAAGTCGCTGAAGTTGCTGCCGGTGGTGTCAATCGAGTCAATTTCTGACGTGAATACATAGCAACCGTCTTCATAAGCGAGATCTGCCATGTAGTGCGGCTCCCACCAGTCAAATGCGCACTGCACCCAGCACTTTTCAAGTATGGCGGTATCGGGCAGCGATATGCGAATGGTTACGGTTGTACCGTTTGTGATGTAGTATTCATCAGCGGCGTTGTAGAAAAGCTCCGCGTCAGGGTCGTCAACCAGTATCTCAACAGCCGGAGAGTCAACTGTTATGACACGACGCCTTCGGGAACCACGGATACCTGCGTATCCGCAAGAACGGCGCCGAAGGAACACAGCGAAAATGCCAAAACCACAAACAGTGAAAGGATACGTCTCATGATGATAACCTCCTAAGTTTTTGCTATATTATATCATATCAAATAACAAAAATCAAGGCCGAAACACCAAAAAACAAATCTATTAAATGATATTACGACAGCATAAGCACACAAAATCGCACATAATAAGTATCAATATAAAGGTAAGGCATATTGAAATTCTAAGTTACATTATTGTGTCAAGCAAAGCGTCCATATACGAAACGATGCTGTCAAGCTGGGCTTCGCTTGCATCTTTTGTTGCGCCGACAGCGCCAACGTAAAGCTTCAGCTTTGGCTCAGTTCCGCTCGGACGAACCACAACCCACGCTCCGTCAGGCAGAATAAAGCGCAGAGCGTTTGATTTAGGCAAACCTGTTTCACGCACGCTTCCGTCGTGCTCAACGCGACAATCAGATAAAAAGTCCTCATATGCAAGCACCGGTTCGCCGCCTATGGCAGCAGGGGGCTCGGCGCGAAGCTTTGCCATAGCTCCCGCTATGCGCTCCATGCCCTCCTTGCCCGCAAGCGAACGCGACTGCACCTTTTCAAGGTAAAAGCCATATGTACGGTACATCTCCTGAAGCACATCATAAAGCGTTTTGCCATGCGTTTTGTACCAAACGGCAGCTTCACACACCAAAGCGGAGGCGCATATCGCGTCCTTGTCACGCGCAAAACCACCGGCAAGGCAACCGTAACTCTCCTCAAAACCAAAAATGAATGTGTATTCTCCGCTTGTCGCGCAACGCTCAATCCATTCGGAGATAAAGCGGAAGCCTGTCGGCACGTCCTTTATCGATATGCCGTATTTTCGGCATATCGCATCGGCCATAGCGGAAGAAACAAAGGATTTAACCACAAGCCCGTTTGACGGGAGCTTGTTTTCGTCAGCCATAGATGACAGTATGTAGTGGCACAGCAACACACCTGTCTGGTTGCCTGTAAGCAGCATAAAGCTGTTGTCGGGACGCCGTATGGCAACACCCAAACGATCAGAATCGGGATCGGTAGCAAGGCAAAGCTCCGCGCCTATGCGGTTGGCAAGCCCTATTGCAAGTGTAAAGGCGTTGGGGTCTTCAGGATTTGGAGCCTTAACGGTGGGAAAATCGCCGTCCGGGTTTTGTTGCTCCGCAACAACGCTGACGTCTGAAACACCTATTCGCATAAGCATCTGGGTTACGGGAACGTAACCGCTTCCGTGCAGGGGAGTGTAAACTACGCTGATTTCTCCGCCGTGCCTCTTAACGCAGTCGGGATGCAGAAGCAGAGTTTGAGTTGCGCGATAGTATTCCTCATCAATATCACCGCCGATTATTGTCAGCATTTCACTTGAAAGAGCCATGGCATATGACATAGGCTCAACATCAAAATAATCAAATGAACGTATACAGTCAAGAATATTACCTGCCTGAGACGGCGTGCATTGTCCGCCGTCCGCTTGATAAACCTTGTAGCCGTTGTACATCGGAGGATTGTGGCTTGCGGTTATTACAATACCTGAGGCGCAGTCAAGACGCCGCACGGTAAACGAAAGCTGCGGCACACTGCGGAGGGAATTGTAGATATAGCATTTCACACCATAGGCGCATAGCGTCAGCGCCGCTTCCATAGCAAAAACATCCGAATAGTTACGGGAGTCGTACGCTATCGCAACGCCGCGTTCCGCTGCACCGTCAAGCTGCAAGAGATATTTTGCAAGCCCCGCCGATGCACGGCGCACAACGTATCTGTTCATGCGGTTCGTACCTGCGCCGATTATGCCCCTAAGCCCTGCCGTACCAAACTCAAGCTCAGTGTAAAAGCTATCCTCACGGGACTTATCATCCTCAAGCTTTTTCATATCCGACATAAGCAGAGGGTCGTTTGCAGCCGCTTTCATCCAGCGGCTATACTCACATTTCCATCCCAAAACCGTATCGCCTATTGCGTTTTTCTTATCAATGCCCATAATGCTTTTACAAAACCTCCAAACAAAAATACTCTCACATATACATTATATCCAAATTCTCATTCGATAGCAAGAGCGGTTTAATTGAGAAAAGCAAAGGACGTCTCCTTTTAAAGAGAACGTCCTCTGCGAAATGAAGCTGTCGGCAAGTGCCGTAAGAATTGCTTGCTGCCGTTGGTGCGCGGCTATTCTTTTTGCAAACGAGATGCACCCGGGGTCGGTTCAAATACGAAGCTTCTGTCGGAGTAGGGTTTGAGCTGTGCTTGAGGGATAGCCACATTTATATCACGTCCGTCCCAAAATTCGGGGCAGTTGTAGCTTCGCTCCATTTGTGAACAGATAATGGGCATACCGTATTTTTTAACGTACATATGCCCTGTATCCAAGCTTTCAAGATCAGAAACACACACTAACGGCACTTCAACAATGCCGTTATCGCACGGATCAAGCATCGCGCCAAGCGAGGGTATGGCGTGCCTTCCGCATTCCCTTGCAAACTCCAGCTTCGTATTGTAATTCTGCGAACCTAAAAACATATGGGAGTTGCAGTTGTCGCGTATTATACAGGCAGCCTCCGCGCCATAAACCATTGAAAGCTGTGAGTATGACTGCACGATTATGTTGAACCATATGTTTCGGGAGCGTGCGGTGGCGATCTTGTTTTCAAAATCCTTTATCGCAGGGATATTGCCGAACTCATCCAGCATGAAGTACATATCGCGTGAAAGCGCACCGCCCTCCTCCTCCGAAAGACGCAGCATAACCCGATATACCCAATCAATAAACAGTCCCGCAACGGTGAAATCGCTCTTTTCATAATCGCGTGTTACAAGAAAAATCGCAATTGGTTTGTCGCGGAAGGCGTCAATGTCAATGCTGTTTCCGTTACAGAGGGTGCTTATTTTGACGCTGAACCAATTCTGCATCATGTTTTCAAATACCCCCATGTAAGATTTTGTGGTTTGAGGAGCATTTTCAAGAAAAGGACGCAGATGCTTCAACGATTCACTGTTATACGGTTTGTTCGACAGCCATTGCATGGTTTGCAGCGAACGCATACCCGAGCCTGAGTATATATGCGTGCGGATACTCAAATAACATTCCTGAATGCTTGAAAAGCTCATCATATCGCGTGTAAACCGAGTGTCGGGAGTGATTGCTTCCTCAAGCAGCAGATATATCATGCCGCGTAAAATCTCCTGTGCGCCCATGTACCATGATGGATCGTGGATTATTGAAAGATTTACCGTACAGACTGAGCAAACAAGCTGAGAAATCAAATCATCCGTTTCCGCCTTGCACAATCCCTCAAATACGGAGTACGCAGCCTTAACCTCATCCGCAGACGAGTAGGTCATGCCGTTAAATTCAAAATGACCGTCATTGCCGTTTGGTTCATTGGCAGGGGAGGGGATGGGAGCATTATCGCGTATGCGCATCCAGCTGTCGTATATCTCGCCAAGCACATTCCATCTGTCAGAATGCATACAGTCCTTAAAATTGAGTGCAAACAGCCTGTAACCGCACTTTGAAAGGTATCCCGCGTTGCGCTCGAATATCTCTCCCTTAGGGTCTGTGATAAAAAACGACGGTTTATTCCTGCGGCTTGCCAAAACGCGTATTCGCGGCTCAATGCATCCCGTTGTTTTGCCGCTTCCGGTGGTTCCGACACAAATCTCATGCGCGTTCGGTGAAAAGAAAAATTCCAGTTCGCCATTATCATTGCGCCTGCTTGCGTATGGAAAACCATCCACATTGGTAAGGGGCAGATCACAGTACTTTACGCTGCGCATTTCGGGCAGCGCAGCCATGTCGTCATATTCCACAAGCCTGTTATGCTCATAGTTGGCGTGCATATACGCCTGACGTATTCTTTCACTGATGGTTTTCATTGTCATAACCTCCTAAAATCCGATAGTCCTGTTTGAATCAAGCTTTGCCACGCTTGAAGCGCTGCGCCAAATACCCGCAGCATAGTTATTGATGAATTCCTCCTTATCAGCGTTTGAAATCCCCGGGTCTCGCAGCACCTCAACAAATCCTCTGTCGATATCGTGCACGCCGCCGCCGCGAACAATATTGCGGCAGATAAGCGCAGCCTGACGATACAAGGCGATGGATTCCGGCGAATAACGGAGCAAGGCGTCACGGGGGGCCAGAAGGGGAGTGTCGTACCAATATCGAGAAGCGATGGCTTCATAATCGCGTATGATTGAAACATCCATGTTCTGTTCACATAAACACGCATGCAGCAGCTTGACGGACGTTGCATCGCCCCAATATGCGCACTCGATAAAACCGTTTATCGCCCTTTCCACGTTTTTTTCACAGCCAATGCCAAGATATCGCATAATTGAAACCTGACGGCTGCACAGCACATCGCCTGTTGCGGCAATGTCGCAGAGCTTTATGCAGCTCATTCGTGCGTTGTAAGCAACGCGCTGCATTTCGCCATTACCTGCTGGGCCGACGTATAACCCCCTTGCTCGGCTCGCCATAATGCTGTCAAGAACGCTTCCCTTGATGTCAAAAAGCATATCCTCACAGTCAAGAACGTTGTCGCCTCCGCGAAGCGCCTGAAACGTTTTATAGTCTTTTGGCGATGCTATGCACATCATTACGCCAAGTATTGAATCAATATATCGTTCTGATTCAGTTTCTGCCAAACCATAGGCTTTGCCAAGCAGAGACATAATTCGCTTTGCATCGTTTACAAAGCAGTCGCTTACGCGTGCGGAAAGCAGAGCTGTTGAAGTCGTCATGCTTATAAAAGCTGTATAGTTGATTCCCTGCGGTTCAAGCCTGCTGCTTTCATCTGCGCGAAGCTCGTGCAAAACCTCTGCACGCACTTTTTCCCACTCGTTGTTGCGGTCTGAATTTTCGTAATCCATTGGATTCACCGTCCCTTCAAATCAAGTACGCACGGCGCACATAACATCTCCGACGCCGCGCTGATAAACAGCTTAAGATTTTTAAGTTAAGGAGCATAAAGCCCATAGTGCCATTTACAAATACTTGGGCGGGTGCTACAATGTCGGCATGAACGCACAAAAAAGAACCGAGGGCAACGGGAGGTTCGCACTGCTTTTCGCTGTTGCATATATAGCTTACAGTGCGGTATACGTATCCCGCGTGAATCTTTCGATAGCAACGCCCGTTATGGAAAGCCTTTCGCTTATCACAAAATCCCAAACAGGGCTGATAGGCAGTGTCTTTTTTGTTACCTATTCTCTGGGGCAGCTGCTTAACGGCCCGCTTGGAGACAAGCTTCGCCCAAAGCTGATGATAGTTTGCGGGCTTGCGCTGATTGGCGTTTCAAACGCCCTGATTGGGCTTGTGCCCCCCGTGTGGTGCATCGCGCTGCTGTGGGGATTAAACGGCTATGCTCAGTCGATGATATGGGGACCGATGCTTCGGACGGTCTCACGCGCATGCGGGGATGGCCGTGCGCGAAAGCTCGTGCCATTTTTGGGCTCATCGGTCGCTGTCGGCAGTGTTGTGGGCATATTGCTTGCACAAAAGGCTGTAACCGCATTTGGCGTGTGCGCAGCATTCTTGATACCATCCTCGGTTACGCTTGCTGCCGCAGTCGTCGTGCTTTTATTCTTTCGTGATACTGCCGTTGTTGAAAGACGCAACAGAATATCTTTTTTTAAGCTGATAGGTCGACCGCGTATTTACGGCATGCTTTTGCCAACAATTGCTCAGGGAGTTATAAAGGATAACATTGTATTCTGGGCGCCGTTCTATTTTGTTGACAGGTTCGGGGTGGATATAAAGAGTATGTCGTTCTATGTGTTTGCGATACCTCTCACAAGCATTATAGGACGCTTTACATATCCGCTGCTGTATAAGGCTTTCAAAGGGCGGGAGCATATAGTGTCGATCGCTTGCTTTGGGCTGTGCATAGTGCTTATCGCTCCGCTTGCGTTTGGAATAGGCTCAGCCGTTGTTGCAATGGTGGCGCTTGCGCTCTGCGCCGCGGCGATAGCGGCGATAGACACGTCAATGCTTTCGATATTTCCGCTTTCGTTTGGCGATGAGGGCAACGTTTCATCCGTGGTGGGGCTGCTGGATTTTGCAACCTACATGGGCGCGGGGATTTCCACCGCCATTTATGGCGCGGTGCTTGACAAAGGCAGCTATCGTGGCATGTTTGCCTCGTGGATGATAATTTGCGCGGCAGCAATAATCGTGCTGATTATCTATATTTGTTGTATTGAAAGGCAAAAGGATACGCAGGAAGCAGAAATATAAGATTCGATTTATACGCTGCAACACTTCTTTTTACATTCTCTCTGCTTAGACTGATTATATGTCGAAGGCAAGATGACGGGGCTTGAGGTGCTCAGCATCAATCGCAAGGCGGGGACATACAGAATCAGCTTATTGCCCTTAACAGGAGGAGCGGGCAGAAAAGCAGCATAAATAAAAAGGGCGACTGCAAGAGGATAGACCTCTCAGCCGCCTTCTCAAACGAAAATATATCTGTTTGAATTGATTATCTAATCCAATTCGGTTACACAAACCAAGCCGTGTGCATATAATTGTACGCTAAACACAACACACATGGCGAACAAATGCAAAACTGCGTTTACGCCGACTTACATACTAAGCAGCGGCGAATTGAGCGAAAGCTCCTTCGTTTTTTGCAGATGGGTGCGAAGCAGACCAACGGCAAGGTCGGCGTCCTTCGCCGCGCAGGCGTCCAACAGACGGCGATGCTCATCAACAGTCTGAGCATATGCCTCACTTGGAGCGTAGTAGGGGCGAATGTATCTGTCAACGTTGGCATGAAGCTGCTCAATAAGCTGAATCATGAACGGATTCTTCGCGGGCCCATAAAGCGCAAAGTGGAATTTGAGATTGAGATCCTCAAGCTTATTCGGGTCTGTTTCGTCCTTGGCCTGATCAAGAACCTCCTGTGCCGCTTCGATATCCTCAGGGGTAATGTGTGGGATGGCGGCGCGCATTGCGCCAAGCTCCAGAACAATGCGGGTATCCATAGCGTTCTCAAGCTCCTCACGGGTAAGCTTGGTTACGACTGCTCCGCGGTTGGGGTAAATGCGAACAAGACCTTGAGCGTCAAGCTGACGGAATGCCTCCCTCACGGGGATATGGCTAACCGAAAGCTGAGCTGAAATCTCATCCTGACGCAGAGGCATACCACCGGGCAGTACCCCGCGGATGATGGCCGTGCGAATGACTTGGAAAACCCAGTCCCTTGCCGCCATTGACTTCTGCTGCATTTCTTCAGCGATGTCCTTAAGCTGTGTACTCATAAAAAACACTCACTTCCGTAAATTATTACAGGCTCTTTAATTCTCAAACAGCCCTTTCCGATATATTATACCATGCAGGTAAACTATTGTCAATACGACAAATTAATCAATTTTTCACGAAAAACAAGTTTGTGCACCATATAATAAGAATTAAGGATTATATTCAATCAAGCGATGCTTTAGCCCCCTAAAACGGTTGACTTTGTCGTTGTATTTGACCTATAATATGTATTCGGATAAGATTTGAAACTGGGGGTATTTTTTTATGGACGGGATTATTATCGACGGTATGTCTCTCACCCTTAAGCAGGTTGAGGCGGTCGCTCGCGGTCGTGCTGCGGTCAGACTTTCCCAAGCGGCGGAAAGCGCAGTAAATCGTGCGCGTGCCTATGTTGAAAAAAAGCTTTCAGATGGAGCTGTGGTATACGGATTGACAACAGGCTTCGGCAAATTCTCAGACACATTCATACCCCGGGAGGAGACTGCTCAGCTGCAAAAAAACCTGATAATGTCTCATTCCTGCGGCATGGGCGAACCGCTTCCCACAGAGACCGTCCGCGCTGCAATGCTTCTCAGATGCAATGCGCTTTCAAGAGGCAACAGCGGCATTCGTCTTTCAACATTAAATACATTGCTTGCCATGCTTAATGCGGGTGTTCACCCGATAATTCCCGAAAAGGGCAGTCTCGGCGCAAGCGGAGATCTTGCCCCCCTCTCACATATGGTGCTTGTGATGCTTGGGCTGGGCGAAGCTGAGTTTATGGGCGTTCGCATGGACGGCGCGGAAGCTATGGCAAAGGCGGGCATTCCCACGGTGGAGCTTGCCGCAAAGGAGGGGCTTGCCCTCATAAACGGCACTCAGATAATGACAGCGATCGGCGCACTTGCCACAATAGACGCCATAAAGCTGACAAAGGTTGCGGATATCGCCGCCGCTATGACGGCGGAGGCGCAGAACGGAATAACATCCGCGTTTGACCCAAAGGTTCACGCGCTTCGCGGGCATAAAGGGCAGATGGAATGTGCGGAGAACCTCTTAACGCTGCTTTGCGGCAGCGGGCTTGCGGCACGCACACAGCCCGACAAGGTACAGGATGCATATTCAATAAGATGCGTCCCGCAGGTTCACGGCGCAAGCAGAGACGCGATCGAATACGTCGCAAACGCCGTATCACGTGAGATTAACGCGGTCACCGATAATCCGATAATATTCCCTGATGATGACGAGGTTATTTCAGGCGGCAATTTCCACGGTCAACCAATGGCTTTGGCATTCGACTTTCTGGGCATTGCCGTTTCAGAGCTTGCGAACATATCCGAACGCAGAATCGAACGGATGGTCAACCCTCAGCTTTCATACGGGCTGCCCGCTTTTCTCACAAAGCACGGCGGGCTCAACTCCGGATTCATGATAGCGCAGTACAGCGCGGCTTCAATGGTGTCGGAAAACAAGGTCTATGCACATCCGGCAAGCGTGGATTCCATCCCCTCATCCGCAAACCAAGAGGATCATGTCAGCATGGGCACAACTGCCGCACGCAAGGCTCGTATGATGCTTGACGATGCACAAAAGGTGCTGGCAATTGAGCTTGTGACGGCGGCGCAGGCGCTTTGGCTTCGCTGCGGGGCTGAAAAGTGCGCGCCCGCAACACGCGCCGTTTACGACCTTATCCGTCAGACGATACCTCCCGTCGAACAGGACGTGGTAATGTATCCGCTGCTTAAAAATGCCGAAACACTTATTAAAACAGACAGGATCGCTCCCGCTGCCGAGGCTGTATGCGGGGTGCTTAAATAACATTTAAGGAGGCGTCAATTATGAACAATTTTGATATTTCAAACGCTATGACGATCAAACTGGATAACGTCCTTCCCGACTATCCGCAGTTTGATGCAACCCGTCGCCGTGCGCCGGATCGTGGCTTTCGCCTCACAAAAGCGCAGACTCAGCTTGCCCTCAGAAATGCTCTGCGGTATGTGCCGGAGGAGCTGCATGAAAAGCTTGCTCCGGAGTTTTTAGAGGAGCTGCGCACACGCGGCAGGATATACGCATACCGTTACAGACCTCAGGGGAGGATTTACGGCAAACCTATCGATGATTACAAGGGCAACTGCATAGAGGGTAAGGCGTTTCAGGTGATGATTGACAACAATCTTGACTTTGAGATTGCTCTTTATCCGTATGAGCTTGTCACATACGGAGAAACAGGGCAGCCCTGCCAAAATTGGCTGCAATACCGTCTTATAAAAAAATATCTTGAGCAAATGACAAACGAGCAGACGCTCGTTATTGAAAGCGGGCATCCCGTTGGGCTGTTTCCGTCCAAGCCTACCGCGCCGAGGGTTATACTTACAAACGCTCTTATGGTGGGCATGTTTGACAATCTCAAGGATTGGGAAATTGCCGAGGAGATGGGCGTTGCCAACTATGGCCAGATGACGGCGGGCGGCTGGATGTACATAGGTCCGCAGGGGATTGTCCACGGCACGTTCAACACAATATTGGGCGCGGGACGCAAATATCTCGGTATTCCCGAGGACGGAGACCTTGCGGGGCGCGTATTCGTTTCAAGCGGGCTTGGCGGCATGAGCGGCGCGCAGCCAAAGGCTGCAAATATTGCAAACGCCGTCGGTCTTTTTGCCGAGGTTGATCGCTCACGCATTGAGACCCGTCTTGAACAGGGCTGGGTCAATGTGATATCAGACGACATTGACGAGGTGTTTGCGCTTGCCGATAAGCATCGCGCCGACAAAACCACAATATCCATCGCCTATCACGGCAACATTGTAGATTTGCTTGAGGCGGCGGTAAAGCGCGGCTTCCATATTGATTTGCTTTCAGACCAAACCTCATGCCACAACGCATACAACGGCGGATACTGCCCCGTGGGTTACACGTTTGAGCAGCGCACGCAGCTTTTGCATACGGATCGTGCCAAATTTGAAGCGGCGGTCAATGCGTCTCTGCGCCGTCATTTTAATGCTATATGCGCTCTTTCAAAAAGCGGCACATACTTTTTTGATTACGGCAACTCCTTTATGAAGGCTGTATATGACGCGGGCGTCACCGAAATAAGCCGCAACGGAGTGGATGAGAAGGACGGGTTCATTTTCCCGTCATATGTTGAGGACTTAATGGGACCGATGCTGTTTGATTATGGTTACGGCCCGTTCCGCTGGGTATGCCTTTCCGGAAAACGCTCAGACCTTATCGCCACAGATCACGCGGCGATGAGCTGTATCGACCCGAACAGACGTTTTCAGGACAGAGACAACTACAACTGGATACGCGACGCCGAGGCTAATCAGCTTGTGGTTGGCACGCAGGCGCGCATACTGTATCAGGATGCCGAGGGACGCACGCGCATAGCTCTCAAATTCAACGAAATGGTTCGCCACGGCGAGATAGGGCCTGTTATGATAGGAAGAGACCATCACGACGTTTCGGGCACGGATTCGCCCTTCCGCGAAACTGCAAATATCAAGGACGGCAGCAATGTTATGGCGGATATGGCGGTGCAGTGCTTTGCGGGAAATGCGGCAAGAGGAATGAGCCTTTGCGCGCTGCATAACGGCGGAGGCGTAGGAATTGGCAAGAGCATCAACGGCGGCTTCGGACTTGTGCTTGACGGCAGCGAACGTGTTGACGCCACCATCCGTTCCGCAATGATGTGGGACGTCATGGGCGGCGTGGCAAGGCGTGCGTGGGCAAGAAATCCCCACGCAATCGAAACGGGCGTCGAATACAATCAAAAGCAGAACGGCAAAGCGCATATAACAATACCGTACATTGCCGACGACGCTCTGATTGACAAGCTCACCAAGGATATGTAAATCCTTTACATTATAACTATAACGGAGGTAATACCCCATGTCAAAAATCGTTGAATGCGTACCCAATATCAGCGAGGGCAGACGGCCTGAGGTGGTCGAGGCGGTTGTTAACGAGGTTCGCGCAATACCAGGTGTAACTCTGCTGGATTATTCAAGCGATGCAAGCCATAATCGCAGCGTTATCACCTTTTTCGGCGATCCGGAGCGCGTTGCGGATGCTGCCGTCGCGGTTGCAAAAAAGGCTGTTGAGCTTATCGACCTCACAAAGCATCAGGGCGCACACCCGCGAATGGGCGCGGTGGACGTTGTGCCGTTTATCCCTATAAAGGAGATGACTTCAGAGGAATGTGTTGAGCTGTCTAAGCGCGTTGGCAAGCGCATATTTGAGGAGGCAGGGCTGCCCGTTTTTCTGTATGAGGATTCGGCGTCCGCTCCCCACAGAGTCAATCTTGCAAAGATTCGCAAGGGTGAGTTCGAGGGTATGGCAGAAAAGGTCATGCTTCCCGAGTGGGAGCCCGATTTTGGCGGCAGACAGATTCATCCCACCGGCGGCGTGTGCGCAGTCGGCGCACGTATGCCCCTTGTGGCGTTTAATATCAACCTCAACACATCCGATGTTTCAATAGCGGATAAGATTGCCCACATTCTTCGCAGAAGCAGCGGCGGTCTTGACTGCGTAAAGGCAATGGGCGTTTTGCTGGAGGACAGAAATATTGCTCAGGTGTCCATCAACATGACAAACTTCCACAAAACTCCTCTATATCGCGTGGTTGAATACACGCGTGCGGAGGCGGCAAGGTGGGGTGTTCAGGTGATCGGCACAGAGGTTATCGGCTTAGTGCCAATGCAGGCGCTTGTTGATTCAGCCGAATACTATATGCAGATTGAAAAATTCGATTTTGATAAGCAAGTGCTTGAGAACCACCTGCTGTAAGTCCAAACGGAGGACGTACAAATATGCTGTTGATTAACAACATAGGCTTGCTTGCAACCGCGCATGGTACAAAAAGCCTTTGCGGGATACGGCAAAACGATGACGTGGAGCTTATCCCGTCCGCGGCTGTGCTGACAGAAGGCGACAGAATTGTCCGCGTGTTCCGCGAGGGTGAGGAGCAACCAAGCGTTGCTCAGACTCTGGATGCGAATGGCGGGCTTGTTACCGCGGGGCTTGTTGACGCGCATACGCACCTGGTGTTTGGCGGATGGCGTCAGCATGAGGTTCCGCTCAAGCTGCGCGGCGCAGGTTATCTTGAGATACTTGCGGCGGGCGGCGGCATATTGAACACGCTTAAAGCAACGCGCAGCGCGTCGGAGGACGAGCTTTATCTGCGCGCCGCCGCATTTCTTGACGAGATGCTTGCTCACGGCGTGACAACAGTTGAGATAAAAAGCGGTTACGGGCTTGATTTGCAGAACGAGCTGAAGCAGCTTCGCGTGATAAATCGCCTTGCAGCAGAGGGCGGCTATGACGTTGTGCCCACTTTTATGGCGGCGCACGCCGTCCCGCCTGAGTTTTCGGGCAACGCCGACGGATATGTCGATTACATATGCGATACAATTCTGCCTCAGGTTATTGAAAAGGGGCTTGCGAGGTATTGCGATGTGTTCTGCGAAACAGGCGTTTTCAACGTTGGTCAGAGCAGACGTGTTTTGCTTGCGGCTCAAAAGCTGGGGCTGCCATCAAAGATTCATGCGGACGAGATTGACGCGATAGGCGGTTCGGAGCTTGCGGGCGAGATACGCGCCGTGTCATGCGAGCATCTCATAGCAGCCGATGCAGCGGGAATCGCTTCGCTTGCGGATGGCGGCGTTACCGCATGTCTTTTGCCGGCAACGTCATTTTATCTCGGCAAGGAATACGCTCCCGCAAGGCGCATGATAGATGCGGGCGTACCTGTTTCCATATGCACAGATTTCAATCCTGGCTCATGCCCTTCAAACAATCTGCAATTCTGCATGAATTTGGGATTGCTTAAATATCGCATGAGTGCCGCAGAGGTGCTGTGTGCGGTCACGCAGAATGCTGCCTGCGCTGTTGGCTTGGGCGACACCCGCGGCACGGTTGAGGTTGGCAAGCTTGCGAACCTTATCGTATGGGACGCGCCTGATCTTGACTACATTGTATACCGCATGGGGAGCAATCTTGTCTCCCACGTAATAAATAAAGGAGTTATCTCAAAATGAACCTTACAGAAATGACTGTCGCGGATTATATGTCGCTGCTTGCTTCCAACGCGCCCGCTCCGGGCGGCGGAAGCGCCTCCGCGCTTTCGGGCGCTCAGGGAATGGGGCTTATCACAATGGTCGCGGGGCTGACCCTCGGCAAAAAAAAGTATCTCGACTATACAGAGAACTGTGAGTCCGTCATCGCAGACGGAATGAAAATTCAATCAGAGCTTATCGCGCAGATTGACCGCGATACCGAAGCCTTCAATCTTGTGTCTGCGGCGTTCAGAATGCCAAAGGATACCGAGGATGAAAAGACGGTGCGCCGCAAGGCAATCGCGGATGCAACATTAGCGGCGACAAAGGCTCCGTTTTACACAATTGAGCTGTCGCTTGAAGCGCTGAGGGTGGGCGAAAGGATGCTTGGCAAGTTCAACACCAATTGTGTCAGCGATCTTGGCGTTGCCGCTCTCAATCTGCGCTCATGCGCTTATGGCGCGTGGCTCAACGTGCTTATCAATATTGGCGGGCTTGACGAAAGCTCTGCCGTTGATTTCAAAACTCGCGGACTTGCTATTTTGGCGGAGGTTGACGCCCTCTATGCAAAGCTGTACGCCGCGACAACCGATATGCTGTGACAAGCACAAAAAGTGTGTTGTCACATTAAGCGTCTTGTTAATATTATAGAATATGATATGAAAGGAATGCCCTGCCCAATTATTGAGGCGGGGTATGGTTTGGTAAAAATGTCCATTCCGTCCGATATTGAGATAGCACAAGGTTCAGAAATGCTGCCGATAGAGCGCATAGCCGAGGGTCTTGGCATACCCGATGAGGCGCTTGAGCTTTACGGCAAGTACAAGGCAAAAATTGACACGCATGCGCTGCCACAAACAGACAGACACGGCAAGGTGATACTTGTAACCGCAATAACCCCCACGTCCGCGGGGGAGGGCAAAACCACCACCAGCGTAGGTCTTGGCGATGCGTTGGCACGGCTTGGCAAAAAAACGATTATAACCCTGCGTGAGCCTTCACTGGGACCGGTCTTCGGCATAAAGGGAGGTGCGGCGGGCGGCGGTTACGCTCAGGTTGTGCCGATGGAGGATATCAATCTGCATTTCACAGGTGATTTCCACGCAATCGGCGCCGCGAACAATCTGCTTGCGGCAATGCTTGACAATCACATCCAACAGGGCAACGCTCTCAATATTGACACACGCCGCATTGTATGGCGCCGTGCGCTTGATATGAACGATCGTCAGCTTCGCAGCATTATCGATGGTCTTGGCGGCAGGCTCAACGGGATGCCGCGTGAGGACGGGTTCGATATAACGGTAGCAAGCGAGGTAATGGCGGCTCTTTGCCTTGCGGAAAGTCTGTCAGACCTCAAGGAACGTCTCGGTCGTATGATAATCGCATATGACCGTGACTCAAAGCCGGTTACGGCTGCCGACATACACGCTCATGGAGCGATGGCCGCTCTTCTCAAGGATGCAGTAAAGCCCAACCTTGTTCAAAGTCTTGAGCATACTCCCGCTATAATCCATGGCGGCCCGTTTGCAAACATCGCCCACGGCTGCAACAGTCTGATAGCCACGCGCACGGCAATGAAGCTTGCCGATTATGTTGTTACGGAGGCGGGCTTCGGCGCAGATCTCGGCGCGGAGAAGTTTGTGGATATCAAATGCCGCAAGTCGGGCATAGTTCCTTCAGCCGTTGTAATTGTGGCAACCGTCCGTGCGCTTAAAATGCACGGCGGCGTTCCCAAAACAGAGCTTACGACAGAAAACCTTGATGCTCTTATGAACGGCATGGCAAACCTTAAAAAGCACATTGAAAACGTCACAGGAGTGTATGGACTGCCTGCTGTAGTTGCGGTTAATCGTTTTCCGTCGGATACCGATGCGGAGCTTGAGCTGCTTGAAAACGAGTGCCGCAGTCACGGCGTAAAGGTTGCGCTGTCCGAGGTATGGGCAAAGGGAGGCGCGGGAGGCGAGGAGCTTGCACGCGAGGTCATCCGCCTGTGCGAAAGCGGCAAAAATTCCAATTTCGGCTTTACATATGATCTGGATATGCCTATCGCAGACAAAATACTGTCCGTCGCACAGCGCGTGTACGGGGCCTCGGAGGTTGTGTTCACGGTAAATGCCGAAAAGGAGCTTGTTGCGATAAAACAGAATGGCTTCAACAATCTGCCTGTGTGCATGGCAAAAACTCAGTACAGCTTCTCTGATGACGCAAAAAAGCTTGGAGCGCCGCGTGGATTCACTCTGCACGTCTCTCATCTGAAGGTTTGCGCGGGAGCGGGATTTGTCGTTGCTTATACCGGAGACATAATGACAATGCCGGGGCTGCCGAAGGTACCGGCGGCTGAGGGTATTGACGTTGACGAGAACGGCGTGATAACAGGGCTGTTCTGAGCCGAAACATCGCAAAGCGCAATTATAATCAGTCGATTATGCAAACCGCGTATCCGCGCAGCAGCGTGGGTACGCGGTTAATCGTTTTATCGGTGCAATTCCGAAGCGATAACAAATTCGTTTTTCAAAAGCAAAGCTTCGGCAGTCAACAAAATATGACTTCAGCGGCAAATGCTGTTCAAATTAGAGGCTATTTCCGACTGAAACGACGTTTGGCACGCACGCCGTAAAGATACAGCAAAACGCCAAAGCGCTTGCCAAGCAGGCGCGTGAGCCTGTATAACTTCTTGTCGTATGCGAATGCAGGCGGATAAATATGCCCAAGCTCGGCGGCTGCGGCCGAGAGCCTCGGCATAAACTTGCCGCGCATGGCGGAGCCTTCAGAAATAGCACGCCTTGTAAGTATGGTAATGCGCGATTCCAAAAAGCTGTGCTTATCGGCGTCGGCAGCATACTTATCCTCGAGATTAACAAGCATACAAGCAATCTTCAGCAGATCAAGCTTGTTTTTAAGCGTTGCAGATGTAGTAATGCTGTTGCCGTGCGTGCGGTACAGGTAATGCGGCTTGCGATAAACGGCATAGGTTGATGCGGCGCACAGAAGCTGCACCGTGAAAAGCTCGTCCTCATGAAGAAGTCCCTTCGAAAATGAAAGACCGTTTGATTCAATAAAATCACGCTTTATAAAGAAACGACACGCGGACGCGATAAACTCGATGCCGCCGACAGCGCGTATCAGCTCGTGTACATCGCCGCTAATCACATTATCAGGTAAATCGGCGTCATACAGGATGCGAGTGCCGTCATTCGAAAACGAATTGAACTTGCCGTATATCAAATCAGGATAGGACTGCGCGGAAATGACGCGTACAATGTCTTCAAGAGAATCTGATGCAAGCATATCATCGCCGTCAAGAAAAGCCACATATTCGCCAGTCGCGGCCGCCATGCCATGATTACGGGCGTCTGAGAGCCCTCCGTTAGGTTTGTGAATGACCTTTATGCGTGCGTCACGCTTTGCATAGCCATCGCACATTGAAGGCGTGGCGTCGGTGCTGCCATCGTCAACGAGTATCACTTCAATATTGGAGTAGGACTGTGTGAGCACGCTGTTAACGCAATCATTGATGTATTTCTCCTGCTGATAGAGCGAAATAATAATTGAAATCAGCATGCATGAACGACTGCTGTTGTCACAATTCAGCCGCAGCTCCAACGCATCTGCAATCCGCTCACACGCATGACCGTCGCCATACGGATTGACGGCATTGCTCATGCGTCGATATTCCTCATTATCCGTCAAAAGCAGACGGCAGGCGTCATATATGGCGTCCGAATCCGTGCCGACAAGCTTCAACGTGCCAGCCTCAATGCCCTCGGGACGTTCGGTTACGCTGCGCATAACAAGAACAGGCTTGCCAAGGGCGGGCGCTTCCTCCTGAATGCCGCCGCTGTCGGTAAGAATAAGCGTGCTTGCCGCCATAAAATTGTGAAAATCAGCCGCATCCATAGGTTCTGTAAGACGAATACGATCGCAGTCGGAAAAATGCTCCATGGCGGCGGAACGAACCGCAGGATTCAAATGAACGGGGTAGACCGCCTTAACGTCAGGAAAATCAGCAAGAACACGACGAATGGCAATGAACATATCGTGCATGGGTACGCCAAAATTCTCACGCCGATGCGCTGTAATCAAAAGCAGACGCGAGTCCGCCGCCCAATCGATCAAAGAGTTTGAAAACGATGGACGAACGGTGTAACGCATGGCGTCAATAACCGTATTACCAGTAACAAAAATTGAGGCGGGGGAGACGCCCTCACGCAAAAGGTTTTCGCGTGCGTGAAAAGTCGGCGCAAAATTCAAAGAAGCTATCAGCCCAACCGTTCGACGATTGAACTCCTCGGGAAAGGGAGCAGCAAGGTTATATGTGCGTAAGCCTGCTTCAACATGCGCAACAGGAATATTCAGATAAAATGCTGCGAGAGCGGCGGAGAAGGAGGTTGTTGTATCTCCGTGAACAATCACACAATCGGGCGCTTCAGACAAAAGCAGAGGCGTGACGTCAGCAACAATGGAGGAAGTAATGTCCGAAAGGGTCTGCTGCTGCCGCATAATATTGAGGTCATAATCGGGCACGACGCCAAACAGAGACAGAACGCTGTCAAGCATACTGCGATGCTGCCCCGTAACGCATACACGAACGTCAAAGCAGCCGCGCCGCTTCAACTCAAGCACAAGCGGACACAGCTTAATTGCCTCGGGGCGCGTGCCAAATACTATGAACAGCTTTTTCATAAGGACTCAACCCCCATAAGAATTGCCTGACATCTAGCATACCACGAATTTGCGTGGACAAAATCGTCACTTGGCTGTGCGGGAATACCGTCGCGTATGACGTGCGACCACTCATCAACAGAGCTTGAGCATATTACATTCGGATAGCCCGTAATATCAGGCAATGGCGTTGAAATAACGGGAACGTGCATTGCCAAATACTCAAATATTTTAAGCGGCGATACATAAACTCCTATATCGCTTAACGCAAAAGGAAGAAGCGCAAAGTCCGAATAGCACAGGTACGCAGGCAGCTCGTTCTGAAGCTTTGAGCCGAGAATGTGTATGTTTGGCGGCAGGGCGCGCAATGCTTTCATGTCTCCGACGCCAATGATGTTAAAAGCGTAGGAGGGATTTGACTCAGCAACGTTAAACAGCAAATCCCAATCATGCCATTCGCCCATCAAATGACCATAGTACAAAAGAGTTTTTGTGCCCAAGACCATATCCGTCGGCTTGTCGTAAGCCCTGTCAGGGTCGAACAAATCGGTATCGACGGCGTTCGCAATGTAATGAACAGGACGGTCGGTATGCATCTGCACAAGCTCCTTTAACCGCATGGAGGTTGTGGTAAGCATATATGCCTCAGACAGGAAGCGCAGCCAGATTTCACGTGAGTACCACCCATTGCCAAGCTCAGTTTCCCAATTGTCAATATGCTCGTAAATCGTTGGGATACCGTGTTTGTTAAGCGCGATCAGCACAGGCAGAAACTCAGCTGCGGGGTACTCAAATATCGCAGCAACAGCAGACCGGGCAAGCTCAACAACCTCGTCAATCGAGTATAGCTGCATGGGCTGATGAATGCGTGCCGCATCGATAAAATCACGGTCAAGCGTGTAAAAATTATCACCTAAATATAAATAAATGACGTCATATCCAAGCTTTGAAAAGGTTTTCGCAAGCTGTGCGCACCTCTGCCCGCCGCCGCTTGTGTAGAAAGGGAACATCGAAAAAAGAAGTATCGAACGCCCATGCGGATCGGCGGAATAAGCGGATGCGACAGCGTGGGCGACTTCGCGCTCGCGCCCACGCGTTGAGTCAAAATGCGTCATGGGCAGACAGTCCGTCTTTTTGTGCGTGAGCTTGCCTTTAATAAAGCGTATAAAGTCGCTTCGGTCTTCTTTGCCGCCATGAAGGTATTGCACAGAAAATCTGTGCGCCGCAAGCTTGCGGCGATAGCGCGGGGAGGTTCGCAGTGCAGCGGTCTCTTGCGCATACTCGCGGATGCCGTCCATGTCGTTAAAAGTCATATTGCCCCCATAGTGCTTATTTGTTCAATTGCTTAGCCGCTTAAAGCGTTTGCTTTGCCATTGCCGATTGCACAACATGAGCGGCAAGCACGCTTGTGGTAATCCCGCCAACGCCGCCGGGAACGGGCGTAATGGCATTAACAATGGGAGATACCGTGTCAAAATCAACGTCACCGCAAACACGGTTATTCTTCTCATCCCAATTGATGCCAACGTCTATCACGGTCTGGGAAGGCGAAACGCATTCAGCGCCAATCATGCCCGCCTTGCCGGCGGCGGCAATGATTATATCCGCTTTCGCACATATAGAGGCAAGCCCGACGGTTCGAGTGTGACAAATCGTAACCGTTGCGTTGCGCTTAATCAGCAGCATGGCAACAGGCTTGCCTATCACAAGACTTCGTCCCACAACAACTACATTTTTGCCTTCAAGAGCAATGCCGCAGCAGTCTGCAAGCTCAATTACCGCTTGCGCGGTGCACGGTGCAAATCCGCAGCCCACTCCGGAATAAACAGACGCCATAGAGCTGCGTGTAACGCCGTCAACGTCTTTTTCGGGAGAAATCGCTTCACATATCACGGATTCATTGATGTGGCGGGGAAGAGGACGGAACAAAAGCACACCGTGAATACATGAGTCCGCGTTAACCGCACGCACGGTTTCAAGCAGCTCCGATTCGGAAACAGTCTGCGGAAGCAAGCGTGTTATAACTTCAACGCCCGTGGAAGCACAGCGCTTCATCGCACCGTTTTCGTATGCGATATCATCCTTTCGATCACCAACGCGAATAATGCAAAGAGTAGGAATAACGCCCTGCGCACGCAGCTCGTTTGCAAAGGAAAGCGTCTTCTCGTTCAAAACGGCATTGACTGCCGCGCCCTTTAATATGGTCGCCATTGACAACCTCCGATAAATTAATCAATCCTTGTTGGCAAGCATAATTCGCAAAATCTCACGGTCTGTTTCACGCATACCGTCCTTGCCGAGACGTCCCACGTTTGCTATCGTATTTTCAACACCCTTGGATATAATACCATCGCCGCCCTGAAACTGCAGCCCGCGCACATACATCTGATATCCAAGTATGCCAGCGTCAACAGCGGAAGCGATTTTTGCGGCACACGAAGCCTTTGCGCCATCGCATACAATGCCGCTGACTATCGCAAGAGCGTTAACAAGCGTGTGAGCGACAACATCGTAATCTCCTCCAAGCAGATAGGCAATGCCCGCGCCCGCTCCGCAGCCTGCGTTTACCGCGCCGCAGAATGCCGAAAGCCTGCCGATCCACGTTTTCTGATGAATGGTAACAAGGTTGGATACAACAAGAGAACGCAAAAGCTTGTCCTGACCAACGTCATATTCGCGTGCGTAAACGATAACTGGAAGCGAAGCCGCCATGCCCTGATTTCCGCTGCCGGATACAATTATCACGGGCATTTCACACCCGCCCATACGTGCATCGGAGCCTGCTGCCGCCATTGCTTTGGCACGAATCTTAACATCATAGCCATAAACGTCAAGAAGCACACGACCAACTCTTGCACCCCAAGCACCGCGAATGCCCTCGTTTGCTATGGCGGTGTTGTACTCAATCTGCCGTTCAAGCACAGCGCGAACATCGTCAAGCTCAACAGTGTCCGCAAAATCAAGTATATCCCGTATTGTCAGCAAACCACGATCGGTAAGACCGCTTGACGAAAGCTCAATCTCGGGAGCCTCAAACAGAGTTTCACCGTTTTTTTGAATCAATACAACATTTGTATGATAATCCTTTATGCGCAGACGGGAATATTCCGCCCCGTTATGCAGCGTGACGTCAATGTCAAATATTACGTCGCCGTGAGAAGGACGCACTATCATGGGAACGCTTCGCAAAAACTCGCCTATGCGCGGCTTGTCCTCATCTGTGACGGAGGAAAGCACCTCAAGCACACGATCTGCATCGCCCGCAACAATGCCCGCAGCGGCGGCAGCCTCAATGCCCTTCATCCCGCCGGTGTTTGGCACGATGACTGACTTAACATTTTTAATTATATTGCCGCTGACGGTTATCTCAACCCTATCCGGCATGCATCCAAGCGTTGCACGCGCCTTTGCGGCGGCAAAAGCAATGGCTATGGGCTCTGTGCAGCCCATGGCGGGCACCAGCTCTTCCTTCAATATATCGCAGTACGCCTTGTATTTTCCATCCGTATTTTGCATATTGACCCCCGTATGCCAAAATCTCTACCACTATATTATAAAACGACTTGCTCCGTTTTTCAATAGCGGAGCAAGTCCAATTGCAGCAATAATTGTGATAATCCAAACTAACGAGAGCCTTGCGCGGCTCAGAACTCGCTTACCAAAAGGGGAGAGAATCCGATACTGTCCGCAGAGCAGAGAACATACGAAACACCGTTCTTTTCGCCGTTGAACGCCCCTGCGCACGCATATCCGTGAATATGCCCGTACACGCACAGCAACGCATCATGCTTTTCAAGCAGCGCCGTAACCTCGCTGTCCGCGCCATCGCCGGAGAGCGGCGGAAAGTGGGTCATGCATATAAGCGGAGCATGCTTGACGGATGAAAGCGAAAGCTCAAGACGAAGAAGCTCACGGCTGTAAATCTTACGGTCGTCTGCGGTAAAATCACTGTCTGAAGGAAGCATCCATCCGCGTGAACCGGCAACGCAAAACTCACCCATATCCACGGAATCATTCTGAATGAAACGAATGTCGGAGGGAAGGACGGAGCGCATACGCGTTACGGACGACCACCAGAAATCATGATTGCCGCGCAGAAGCAGCTTTGTGCCGTTAAGCGCGGAAATGTCCTCGAGGTCACTTGCTGCATCCTCAAATCGCATTGCCCAACAGATATCGCCCGGTATAAGCACGCAATCGCCCGCGCCCACAACGGATTGCCATGAGTCGAATATGCGTTCGCGGTGCCGTTCCCAACGGCTGCCGAATACGTCCATCGGCTTGCCCGCGCCGCCGTCCAAATGCAGATCGGCTATGGCAAATACTTTCATCCGTTCACAATCTTCACTGAAGCCTCAACGATGCGTCCGCCGCGCAGGCATAACGCCCTCGTCAATTTCATCATCGGCGTCATCATCGTCATCGTCCTCCTCGAGTGCTTCAACGGAGATATCATCCTCATTAAAATCGATTTCACCGTCATCGACAGGCTTCTCCTGCTCCTCATCCGCCTCGTCGTCATCGTCGTCAAACTCGTCGTTGAGATCATCGTCAATATCGGCAATCTCCTCTGCGGGTATGTCGTCGGTAATGGGTACGTCAACCTCTTTCAGCTCAACATCGTCCAAATCCAGACCGGAAATTGGCGTCTTGCGCTGATTCTGGAGCTGCTCCTGACGCATCATCTCTTTATAGCAGAGAGCGCAGACGTCGCGCCCCTTCATGGCGGGATGCTCGCCGCACTCAATACACAGCGATTCCTGCTCGTCGCTTTCGTCAGGCTCCTTGCGTGCAGAACGACGGCAAACATTACAGAGCTTTTCATCATCCTTGATATAATTAAGCTCACATCTGGGACATTTTTTAAGACCCATAGATCATCCTCCAAAGGAATGTTGGTTATTGGCGGGAAGCATTTTGAAGCATTCCCCGCATTGCTATCTATTATGCGAATATGACGCCGCTATGTCAATACAAAATAAAAAAATTATCTGTTGTTTTTTAGGACGTAACAGAATCGGGGACGTCCATGCCCAAATCGGGGTATACAATTGCAGCGATTCTGCGAAGAAGCTCATCCTTGCCGTCGCCGCTTTCGGATGAATATGCTATGGCGTACGGCGGGGCGCCAAGCTGCTTTGCAGCGGCGTTTGCACAGGAGCGGCGTTTGCTGCGGGCAAGCTTATCCGCTTTGGTCGCAATCAGCGTATAAGGTATGGCGTAGTATAGTATGTAGCCAAACATCTGTTTGTCCAGTGCCGTAGGCTCGTGACGAATATCAATCAGCATATATATGTGCGTCACCCGCCCGGAGGCAAGGTAGCTTTCAATAAGCTCCCCCCACTTCTGCTGCTCAGTCTTTGGCGCGGCGGCATAGCCGTATCCGGGAAGGTCAACAAGATAGAAATCGTCATTCAGTAAAAAATAGTTTATCAACCGTGTTTTTCCGGGGGTTTGTGAGGTTTTTGCAAGCTTGTTTCTTCCGCAGAGCGAATTGATAAGCGATGACTTGCCAACGTTGGACTTGCCGACAATGGCAATTTCCGAACGCTTAACCTCCGGAAGATTGGAGCCGATGCCTAAGCTCGTAACAAACTCAGCTTTTTTGATTGAAAATTCCATAGCTAACCCCCTAAAAACGGTTCGCGGACGCGCAGCGAATATCAAGCCGCGACGCCTTGCGAACCGTCATAATCTAAAAAATGAGAACCGCAAAAGCGGCGTCACAGATCCATGCTGCCTGTCGTTCTTGGGAAGGGAAGGACGTCTCGGATGTTTTGCATACCCGTGAGGTACATAAGTATCCGCTCAAAGCCCATGCCAAAGCCGGCGTGCTTAACACCGCCATACTTACGCAGGTCAAGATACCACTCGTAGTAGCTCATATCCATACCCAACGCCTCAATCTTTTGACGGAGAACGTCGTAACGCTCCTCACGCTGACTGCCGCCGATTATCTCACCAACGCCCGGAACAAGCAGGTCTGCCGCGGCAACGGTTTTGCCATCGTCGTTAAGACGCATATAAAAGCTCTTGATCTCCGCAGGATAGTCTGTAACAAACACGGGAGAATTATAAACCTCCTCACAGAGGTACCTTTCATGCTCGGTTTGAAGGTCGCATCCCCAGAAAACAGGATACTGGAACTCACGTCCGCAGGTGCTGAGTATATCGACCGCCTTTGTGTAGGATAAGCGCACAAAATCGGAGCTTGCAACATGGTTAAGACGCTCAAGCAGACCCTTATCCATAAAGCTGTTGAAGAATTCCATCTCATCGGGGCAGCGCTCAAGCACAGTGCGAATGATGTACTTAATCATCTCCTCGGCGATATCCATGTATCCGTTAAGGTCGCAGAAAGCCATCTCAGGCTCCATCTGCCAGAACTCGGCGGCGTGACGCGCCGTGTTGCTCTTTTCCGCACGGAAGGTCGGACCGAATGTGTATATGTCGCGGAACGCAAGCGCAAACGCCTCGCCATGCAGCTGACCGCTGACGGTAAGGTTTGCGGGCTTACCAAAGAAATCCTGAGTGTAGTCAATTGAACCGTCCTTGTTTTTGGGCGGATTTGCCATATCAAGGGAGGTTACGCGGAACATCTCTCCGGCGCCCTCACAGTCACTGCCGGTGAAAATTGGCGTGTGCACATAGATAAAGCCGCGATCATCAAAGAAACGGTGTATTGCCATCGCAACAACATGGCGCACGCGAAACACTGCCTGAAACGTGTTTGTACGCGGACGCAGATGCTGAATCGTGCGCAGATATTCCAATGAGTGACGTTTTTTTTGCAGTGGAAAATCGCTTGGGCAGTCGCCCGCAATCTCTATCTCACTCGCATGAATCTCGAATGGCTGCTTTGCATCGGGCGTAAGCACAAGCTTGCCGCGCACTGTGATAGCCGCTCCTGTCGCCAACCTGTCGGAAACATCCGAAGGAATGCTGCTGTGCTCATAAACTATCTGAACGCTTCTGAAGGCGGAGCCATCGCCAAGCTCGATGAATCCAACGGATTTGGACTCACGCGCTGTTTTTATCCACCCTGCGACTTCAACATCGCCCGCGTGCTCCTCCGGACATTTTTGCAATTCGTACAGTCGTATCATACATAGCCTCTTTTTTTCGATTAATTCCGATTATTTTAGCACATTATGAATGCGGTTGCAACACCAAATTAACCGAATACCCTGTCCCATGCCTTGCTGTACAGCGCAATGTTTGTGCCAAGATCACGGAACACCACGCAGCGTGCAACAATACCATCGGATATGTTGAAAATAGGGTTATTCTGATAATACTTGTCAAGCAGGGGAAGAACGGCGGCATTGGGGGAGGAGTAGCCTATGTACTCGGTATTTATCGCGCCGATCTCCGGGTCAAGCAAAAAGTTGACGAACTTCTCCGCAAGCTCCTGCTTTTGGCTGTTAACGGGTATCACCATGTTGTCAAAATAGATATTGCTGCCCGATTCGGGGACAAAAAAGTCAAGGTCGGGATTGCCTTCATCGGGGTCGCAGCACCACACGGCGTCACCTGAGTAAACAACCGCAAGCGCACCATCGCCAAGAATCATGCTGTCCTTAACATCATCGGTAAGATAAGCCTTTACAAGAGGCTTTTGCGCAATAAGAGCGTCGGCGGCGGCATTAAGCTCCGCTTCGTCGGTGCTGTTAATGTCGTATCCTAAGTACAGCAGCGCAACTGCCATCGAGTCTCGAATGCTGTCGTACATATAGATCTTGTTGCTGTACTTACTGTTCCAAAGTATATCCCATGAGCCGAGATCTGATTCGTCAACCATCGTTTTGTTGTAAAGCACGCCAAGCACGCCCCATGTATACGGCACGGAATAGGTGTTGTTCGGATCAAAGGCAAGATCCATAAAACGATCGTCAATATTTTCAATATTAGGAACATTGCTTTTGTTTATCGCGGAAAGTCTGCCGCCGGAAATAAGACGTTCAACGGCATAATCCGAAGGAATGCACAGATCGTAAGGACAATCGTCCGCCTCAAGCAGCACAAGCATTTCCTCATTGCTGGTGACAGTTTTTTCTTTAATTGTGACGCCATATTCCTTTTTGAAACGGTCTTTGAGAGAATCCTCAAGGTAGTCGCCCCAGTTGAGCACATAGAGGGTGTCACCGGACGTGCATCCCGTAAGCGCGGGAAGAGCAACCAGCGTTATTGCCGCGCAAAGAAGAACCGCAATAATCTTTTTCATTTCCAAAAGCCTCCGTTGATTGTGATATGCTATGTAATGCGGCAGCAGAAATCAGGATTTCCGCAGCAGCTTTTTCTCCTGTATTGCCGCACGCTTTTCCTGATTTATACTGCGAATATTGATTATCAGCAGAAGCACGGTAACGACAAGGAACATAAGCGCTGAAAGCGCACAGAACTCTGTTGGCACAGCCTTTTTCACCTTTGAGTATATCAGCATCGAAAGGTTAACTGAAAGCCCTCCCGTGAACTGGCTTATAACAAAATCATCAATACTCAGTGTGAACGCAAGCAAAAATCCGGATACTATTCCGGGCATTATGTCGGGTATTACCACCTTTGTTAGCGCCTGAAAGGGACTGCACCCGAGATCAAGCGCCGCCTCGTAAAGCGTGTTGCTGCTTTGACGAAGCTTGGGCAGAACGGAAAATACAACATACGGCAAATTGAATGTAATGTGAGCGATTATCAGCCGCAGAAGCCCATACTCCTGACGCAAGCCGATAAAGGTAAACAACAGCATCATGGAAATACCCGTAACAAGATCAGGGTTGACCATGGGGAGCTGTGTGACAGCTTCAACAATGGAACGAGGGCGCTTTTTCATCGAGTGCAGCCCGATCGCTGTCGCGGTGCCGATTATCGTTGCAAGCACCGAAGAAACTGCCGCAACGGTAAGCGTTGTGGCAAGTGCGTCTTTTACATCGGTGTCATTTAAAAGGGCTGCATATGCGCCAAATGAAAAACCGTTCCAAACAACCGCTGTGCGCGAGTCGGTAAACGACATTACAAGCATCACCAGTATCGGCATATACATGAAAAAAAGCACCAAACCAAGGTATGAGCCTTTGATAAATTTCCAAACACGCTTCACCAGATTGTTCCCCCCTCCGTGCCGTTATCGCGGTCAATGCGCCGCATTATAAACATTGAAATCAAAACAAGCACTATCAGCACAATGGAAAGCGTTGAGCCGATACCCCATTCGTTGCTGCCGAGAAAGAATTTTTCTTCAATCACCTGACCAAACAGCATAACATTTTTGCCGCCCAAAATTCCGGATACAGCAAATGTTGACATAGCGGGAACGAATACCATCGTTATGCCTGAAACTATTCCAGGCATTGACAGAGGAAGGTAAACCTTTGTAAAGGTTTTTACCGAGTTCGCACCGAGGTCATGTGCCGCTTCAATATGAGAGCGATCAATTTTTTGCAGCACGGTATATATGGGCAGAATCATAAATGGCAAAAAGTCATATATTGTTGCGATCAGTACCGCACCGGGAGTGTAAATCAGCTGAGGGCTGTTGAAGCCGAGCCATTCAAGAAGCTGCACGATTACTCCGCTGTCTGCAAGCAGAATCTTCCACGCTATTGTTCTCAGCAGCATATTCATCCACATGGGCATTATAAAAAGCATTGAAAGCAGCGCGGCGGTGCGCTTCTTCATATTTGAAAGAATGTACGCCACAGGGTATCCCACAAGCAGGCACACCACAGTAGCAACCAATGCGATCCAAATGGAATTCCACAGCGCGGGGAGATACGTTGTATCCGAAAACACCCGTTCAACATATTCAAGCGTGAAAACGCCATCGTTAAAAAAGGCATAATAGAGCACAAAAAGCAGAGGTGCTATTATGAATAACGGCATCCACACGAAAATGTAGGGATATGCTATACGCGCACGCTTCATAGTATCAGCTCACTCCGTTTCGCTGTCGGCTTCGCTGCCGTCTGACGACACGTCAATGTCGGCGGAAGGCTCAGGGTGCATAATGTGTATCGCGTCGGGCAGTATCTGAAGCCCCACAGTCTCACCTACAGGAACGTAATCGGTTGAATGCACCTTCCATATGTCGCCGCCGCAATCGATGGTAAATTCATAATGCACACCCATAAAAAGCACGTTGGTTATCACACCGCACAGCCTTGCGCCGGAGGTGGGTATTATGTCAACATCCTCAGGACGTATCACGGCGTCCACAGGTTGCTCGGAACCAAAGCCCGTGTCAACGCATTCGTACTCGACGCCGTTTATATTGACAAGATAATCATGAAGCATTGTTGCCGAATAGATGTTGCTCTCACCTATGAAACGGGCGACAAAGCGGTTCTTAGGCTCGTTATAGACGTCTATCGGGCGCCCGATCTGTTGGATAACGCCCTTGTTCATCACAACTATTGTGTCGCTCATTGTAAGCGCTTCTTCCTGATCGTGCGTAACATATATGAAGGTAATGCCAAGCCGCTGCTGCATACGCTTCAGCTCAAGCTGCATACCCTTGCGAAGCTTCAGATCCAACGCGCCGAGAGGCTCGTCAAGCAAAAGAACCTCAGGCTCATTGATAAGCGCACGCGCAATGGCAACGCGCTGCTGCTGTCCACCGGAAAGCTGCTCGATATAGCGCTTTTCAAAGCCCGAAAGATTAACAAGCTCAAGCATCTCCGAAACACGTTTGGCAATCTCTTTTTTATCAACCTTTTTAATACTCAAGCCAAACGCAACGTTGTCATATACGTTGAGATGAGGAAACAATGCATATTTCTGGAATACCGTGTTGACCTTGCGCTTGTAAGGAGGTATGCCCGTCATATCCGCGCCGTCAATCAACACCCTGCCGGAGGTGGGCATTATAAAGCCCGCAATAAGCCTCAAGAGGGTTGTTTTGCCGCAGCCGGAAGGGCCAAGCAAAGTCAAAAACTCTCCATCGCGCACATAAAGGTTTATGTTATCAAGAGCGACGTCGCCGTCGTATTCCTTCTTCAGATCAATCAGCTCAATAAGCCGCTTGCTGTCCATCGCGTCAGTTCCTCCGTCCGTCAAAATGAGGGAGGCGTTGCCACCCAGATAACGCGTGCCTCACGTTTTGAAGCGTTTGTCAGATAGTGCCGTTCGGTTGGCTTAAAGCAAAAGCTGTCGCCCTTTTTAAGCCTGAAACGGCGGCTGCCGAGAATAAGCACAACATTTCCCGAAAGCACATAGCCAAACTCCTCGCCCTCGTGCGGGTCGTCGGGACAGGTTTCACCACCCTGCGCGATAGTGACCAATATCGGTTCAATATCGTTTTTTTGAGCATTCGGAACAAGCCAACAGATTGTCGAGCCAAGCTCCGCGTCGTCTTTAACGAACATATCATCGGGGCTGAACACCACTTTTTCATCAGCACTGTGAACAAAAAAGTCTGATATATCAGTGCCGAGAGCCTCCAATATGTCCATCAGCGTCGCAATTGACGGCGAGGTAAGGTTGCGCTCCAACTGGCTGATAAAGCCCTTTGAAAGCTCTGTGCGCGCCGCAAGCTCCTCTTGTGTAAGCCCAAGCTTTTGCCGCTTGCGCTTTATGGCGTCACCGATGTCAAACACGAGTATCGCCTCCTGTATAAGTGCTAAACACAAAGTTTATCAACACTAAACTTATTGACATAATTAAAACACATCATAAAGCGTACGTCAACATTTATCCGACAATATACTATTGCTTTTAACGTGAAATTAATTCAATCACAATATGGGATATGTGAGTGCATGAAAGCAAAAAGTATAGCATTGCTAAACAAAATTATGTGTTTGGGCAAAATAAAAATTTATTCGAGCGCAGCTATACAGTCAAATGACGTTTAACGGTTTTGCCGTGCGGAAGCCCATGAACGAACGTAATCCACAAACGCACGCGCCGCAGGGGATATTCCCTTGTGCGGACGCGAGGCTATGCCAATCGTGCGGAAGCACGCGGGGCAAAGCTCAAGCGTGGTTACATTCTCGTCATGACCGGAAAGCACAAGCTCCGGCAAAATAGTGATGCCTATTCCGCGCTCAACCATTGCAATCGCCGCATAGTCGTCCCTAAGCGTGTAACGAACCTTGGGCGTTATGCCATTCGCGCCAAACAGCTGACCTATATCGTAGTTTGAACCCTCACCCGGGATAATAAAATCGTCTCCGCTGATTAAATCAATCGGCAGTGCGTCAAAGCCTTCAAATGGATGTCCCTTGGGAAGCACCGCCAACATTTTGTCGCGGGTGAGCGCGATGGAGTTCAGATCCTTATGAGTGCTTTTTGTGATAAAACCGCAGTCAAGCCTTTCGTCCAGTATCATTTCCTCAATCTCTTGGTACAGACCGGCAAATATTTCAATATCAATGGAGGGATAAAGCCTGTTAAAGCCGCAGATGATGTCAGGCGCCCAGTGCACCGCCACGCTGGAAAACATTCCGACGCGAACTCTGCCGGAAAGCAGACCGTTTATCGCGCTGACGGTTTGACGCAGAAGCTCATCAGAATTTATAACCTCCCGCATGGGAGCGATAAGCTTTGCGCCGTCCGCTGTAAGCGCCGCGCCGCCCTTGCTTCGCGTAAAAAGAGGGAAGCCAAATTCAACCTCCATATCGGCGATTATCCGACTGACGCCGGACTGAGTGTAGCCCAGTCGGTCGCCCGCGGCGGTAAGACTGCCAAGCTCCGCAACTGTCAAAAAAACTTGATATTTGACTGTATTCATATAATACGCCTCTATGCGGTGCGTGTCGGAATTTCCTCGGCAATAATCTGCGCTGTCAACCGAAGCAAACATTACAAAACCGCATGGATAGTATAACAAACATTCGCTTTCATTTCAATAGGCTTTGTAGTAATATGTGCAAGGTCTGTGAGAAACGCAGATAAAACGATTAACAAGGGGAATGTATCGCAATGGAATCCATAACCCGTCCTTTGGACGGAAGGGCAAAGCGGAGCATAGAGCCAAAGGGCAGAGCACGTTCGGGGAATGCTTTGAAAAAGCTTACTCCCGTTATTTTTTTGGTGGTATTGACCGCCGTTCTCACGGTGTTCGCCGTTCCGATGGGCGTCGCCAATATGCTGAGTACGCTTATGAATACCGCATATGAGATACTCATCAACACAACCCTGTACATTATGGCGATTGCCGTTATGATGGGCGCACTTTCCGCGCTGCTTACGGAGTTTGGCGTTGTCGGGCTGATAAACAAGCTTGTATCGCCGCTGATGCGTCCTCTTTATGACCTGCCGGGGGCGGCGTCCATAGGGGTTATAACAACCTATCTTTCCGATAATCCTGCGATACTGTGTCTTGCGGACGATAAGGGGTTTCGCAGATATTTCAAAAAGTATCAGCTTCCCGCCCTTACAAACCTCGGCACATCGTTTGGGATGGGTCTTATAGTTACAACTTTCATGCTTGGTCTTGGCGGAACAACGGGCGTAAGCCTTGTAGCTCCCGTTATAGTCGGAAATATCGCTGCCCTGATAGGCAGCGTAGTCAGCACACGCATCATGCTTTTTTACACAAAAAGACTGTACGGAAAGACAGCTCCGGCCGATTCTTTGGATGATGGTGAAGCTCCCGCAGCGCAGGATGACAAGCCAAAGCAGGGACTTGGTCTGCGCGTTATGAACGCTCTGCTCACAGGCGGCAAATCAGGGGTAACATTGGGTCTGGGCATAATACCGGGAGTGCTGATTATTTGCACAATAGTGATGATGCTCACAAATTCCGCCCCTGCCGAAGGCTTTACCGGTGGTGCTTACGAGGGCATAGGTCTGTTGCCTAAGCTTGCGGAATACCTCAACTTTATTATTAAGCCGCTGTTCGGCTTTCAAAGCGCGAGCGCGATTGCCGTACCTATAACCGCCCTCGGCTCTGCGGGTGCGGCGATGGGTCTTGTGCCCACAATGCTTTCATCAGGCGCAGCAAGCGTTCACGATGTTGCTGTTTTCACCGCCATGTGTATGTGCTGGAGCGGTTATCTGTCCACCCATGTTTCAATGATGGACAGTCTTAACTGCCGTGAGCTGACGGGCAAGGCAATATTGTCACACACTATCGGGGGACTTGTTGCGGGCGTTGCAGCAAACTGGCTGTATGTTGCAGCGGCGGCAGTTTTCAGCCTGTGACACACATCAGAATAAATGAGTTAATGCATTGATAATTTCAATCTAAGCTTTCAATATCGTTAATAAGTCCGCCGCGCAGCTCAAAGCGAAAAAGCCTTGGCAGCATGACGGGCTTTTTCTCGTCAAAAAGACCGATGACAATAAATCCGTTTGATGTGTTTGAAAGCGGGGACGCTTTGCAGAATTCAAAGTCGCCAAGGTATTCAGCAATCTCATCAATACTGAGGCTTTGAGTAAGCTCACTTGCCACAAGAGGTGAGGCATTGTCATAAAGACGGAGATGTATAGACTCACAGAAGCAAAGAGCAATCTCTTCATCGCAGGAAGCGGCAACGGCTTCACGCGTGAAAAAACCGTATTCCTCCGCAAGGGGAACGTATTCGCCTGAGCGATACTCATAGCGCTCCCGCCGTTGAAATCCCGCAGAAGTTTCAAGCTCACATATCGCCGTAGGATAACCGTCAATCACACCAACCATGTCCCCGCTTATGTCAAGAAGTGCGTCAAGCTCACCGTTCAAAAGAATCAGCCTTTCGCCGCCCTGATATGCAATGCGCGCTTCAAGCAAACGCTCTCTGCCAACATCCAAAAGTGACAAGATGCCGGAGTCGCCAAAGCCGATGGCAAACGCGGAGGACGATTTTTCACTTTCGGGAGAGACAACAAGACGCATTTCACCATCGTTAATAAGCTCGATTTTCGCCGGCGCACCGCCATATCTGAACTGTACGGAGCCAAAGCTCTCCGCCTTGCGCCTGCCGCAAATCGGAAGCAAGCAGGGAGAAAGCCAAACCTCAAATAGCCCACGCCAATCCGTCACGCGCACATCATCGGCAATTGCATCCCCGTCAACCTTGCAATCGGTAATACGTATTAAACGTGTAACGGGTACGGCGGCACAGCCATCAGGGCTTTCTGTCGGGAATGCACCGATATAACACTCCGTGCTTTCGGATACCGGCAGTATCAAACGACGCCCGCTGTCAGATACGCCGACGACTTCCGCGTTGACGGTAATAAAGCAGGGCAGAGCCGTTGTTATGCAAAGCATGGGCAGTGAATTCATCGCGCCTCCAAATATAAACTATGCCATAGCAGAATATGAGAGGGAACGACGCAAAATGCCTATTGTGTTTTGAACATACAGCTGTGAAATATGGCAAAAAAACGACAATGTCGAAACAAATTAAATAAATCACAGCATGAGCCGTATTTCCTGTAAAAATATGCTTGCATTTTTTGTTCTTTGTGCTACAATGATTCAATCATCCAAGGAGAAATATTTTCATCCTTGGTATATTTGGCAAATGACGGAGGATTGTATATGCCTGCAAGAACGAAATTAAGCTCAGTTTATTCAACATTACCACCTGCGGAGCGCAAAGTGGCGGATTTTATCCTGTCCAACCCCGATAGAGCGGCTCACATGGTCATCAACGACATTGCCGCCGCCGCGCAGGTCAGCGTGCCTTCCGTTACCCGTCTTGCGCGCAAGCTTGGTTATGATGGGTTTATGGAGTTTCGCGTCGCGCTTGCAAGCGGCACATCCACTGTAAAGCCGGTGGATGAATCCCCCCTCAACAGAGAAGATTCCGACGAAGTCATCATCAAAAAGCTGATGTACGGAGAGATGCGTGCAATTGAGTCCACCCTGCGTGTGCTCGACTGTGATATGTTCTCTTCCCTTGCCACAGCTATTGACAAGTGTGAACGCCTTGTGTGGTTTGGAGTCGGCAACGCGCTTTCGCCCGCATCCGCTATTTCTGAGGATCTGTGCCGCATGGAGGTCGATTCAATTGTGATTACGGAGGACAGCGTTATGCGCACATATGCGCGGCGGCTTAAGCCGGGAGATCTGTTCTTTGGCATATCACGTTCAGGTCAAACTCAAAAGACGATCGACTGCATAAGGATTGCAAAGGAATGCGGTGCGACTACTGCGTTCATGACTAACCTTGACAATTCCGACGCAAGGGAGTATGCGGACTACTTCGTATGCACATCTCGTCTGGATGAGCTTTACCGCTTCTGCGGCTTTGAAACAAGCTGCTCGATGAAGGCGCTGCTTGAAACGCTGGCGACGCTTGTTGCAAACAAGCGCGGCTATATTGAGCGCAAGGATTTTCTTGATGTATTTACGTCAAGAACAACAAGATGAACTATCGGATATTTGCGGATTACCATACGCATACATATTTCAGCCATGGCAGCGGCAGTCCGCGTGATGTGGTTGAGACAGCAAAAAACAAGGGACTTGAGGCGGTTGCCATATCCGAGCATGGAGCGGGGCATATGCTGTATGGCGTGCGTGGCAATCGGCTTGTCGAGCTTAACAACGAGATTGAGGCTCTCAAAAGCGAGTATGCACAGTCGCTCAGCGTTATGCGCGGAGCGGAGCTTAATGTAACGGGCTTTGGCAAAAGCGACGCCCCTGCCGACAGAGAAGCATACGACATTATAATAATCGGATTTCATAAGGGAGTTGCGCCCGTTAACCGCTTTGCCGCCCACATATGGACGGAGAGCATGCTTGGCATTAAGGGAAGCCCACGTGCCAACACCGAGTCTATACTTGCCGCCGCAGAGGCTTGCAGGGCAGACATAATTTCGCATCCAAATCTGTATGTACGGTTAGACATTACCTATCTTGCGGACTGTGCGCGACAGCTTGGTATCGCTTTGGAAATTAATTCCGCAAGGGTTACGCTTTCAGACGACGAGATAAAAACGATCTCCGCGCATGGATGCAAGCTGGTGATAGGCAGCGATGCGCACATCCCCGAGCGAGTCGGTGATTTTGCGTTAGCGTCCGCCGCCGCCGAGCGCTGCGGCGTGTGGGGCTCCGTAATCAACGCAAGAGAAATCGCTGCGACTGACAAATAAAAATTCGAAAGCACTTGCAAAGCCACGCGCATATATGATACTATGTATACGGGTGGTTTTCTATTTTTTTAAGGAGGTTTAACATATTATGAATTGTCCGAATTGTGGCGCACAGCTGCCGGATAACGCAAGGTTCTGCGGAGTCTGCGGCGCAACGGCAGCGCCTCAACAAGCGTCAGCCCAACAGAATAACGGCTTTAAACAGCAGCCCACACAGCAGGGGCAGGTTCCGCTGCAGCCGCTGCAAGCGCACGTCCCTCAACAGCCGCAGCAGGGGTATGTTCCTCCGCAGCAGCAGGGGTATGTCCCGCCGCAGCAGGGGTATGTTCCTATGCAGCAAACGGAGACAAAGCCCAAAAAGAAGAAAACGGGGTTGATTATCGGCATAGTCGCTGCGGTAGTCGTTGTTCTTGCCGCCGCGGGCGTATGCGGCTATCTGTTCTTCCTCAAACCGCTTCTCAACTATAATGAGGCGGTTGACTGCATGAGCGCAGGCAATTATAAAGAGGCGATTACGCTTTTTGAGCAGGATAAAACCTACAAGAATTCGTCTGATCTGATCGATGAATGCAATTACGGTATCGCGCAAGGTCTGCTAGCTGAAGGCAATTTCGTTGAAGCGCGTGAGTATTTCACCGCACTCGGTGATTACATGGATTCCGCCGATAAGGTGGTGGAGTGCGATTACGGGTATGCGTGCCTCATTTTAGAGCGCGGCGAGTTTGAAAAAGCAAAAAAGATGTTTTCCGCAATATCCTCATACAAGGATTCCGCAGACAAAATTAAAGAGTGCGATTATCGCGCAGCGGTTACCATGATGGAAAACGGTGAGTACGATTCCGCATATGAGTGTCTTAGCGGTATTGCAGGTTACAGCAATGCGAACGAGTTGGCTTTGGAATGCCGCTACAACATTGCCGTCGCGCTGATGGAGACCGATGTAGAAGCAGCGCTCCAAATTTTCACAGAGCTTGGCGAGCATGGCGACAGCGCGGATATGGTGCTGGAGTGCAAGTATCGCATCGCAAAGGGATACATGGAGACAGGCGATTACGAAACTGCGTTTGATATGTTCTCAGATCTTGACAATTACTCAGACGCAAAAGACCTGTATGGTCAATGCGCATATCAGCTGGGGCTTCAGGCTTATAACGCCTTCAATTATTCTGACGCCGCTTTCTATTTTGACGAAGCGGACTCTGACGAAGCTGATCACATGAGTGACATTATCCGCTGGGAGCAGGTTGCCGCGAGGGATTATTTTGAATGGGTGGATATTGGCGCAAGAGAGGATTTGTCGCTTGTATTGTTGAGCGTGTATGTATATGTTGACGGGAATGACGAATATATGATACTTCGCGCTTCTGTTGAAGGAGTTGTGTTTTATTCTGTGCTTAAAAACTCAGTTTACAAGGATATATGTTGGGAAGATGATCTTTACGAATACACATCCTCGGACGATGGCTATTATGCCTCCGAAATTGTGCTTCAGTATTGGCGTGAAGCAGGTGGTTACGAGCTTGATGTGGACCATGTGCTTTTCTTCGAGGATAACTGATTCCATTCGCATTGAAGGGGACGGCGCGTAATGCGTCGTTCCTTCTTTTTTTAAGAATACACATCGTTTGTTCTTCATATTGTTAAGCGTTGAGGGATGGATTGTCCTTCTTAAAAAACAAACAGGAGACGAGAGCGATGGAGTACAGACGCAAACGAAGGCGCGGACGCGGTTACAAAAGAGCGCGGGGCGCAGCGGTAAAGCTTAACGCAAAGGCGGTACGCGCAGTGGTTTTTTTGCTGCTCGCCGCAGTTATTATCTACTTACTGTGCGGGACGAGTATAGGTACGTTCATATCGGAGAGGGTGCTTGCGCCCCTTTTTGCAAAAATTGCGCAGCCCACGCCCAAATCGGACGTTCTGACGGATCCGACGCCCACGCCGTCAACACCTATTGCAACTGTGCTTACTGCTTCCGGAAGTACAGAGGTTACGCTTCCGGCAATCAATCTGTATATGCTTCAAATGGGTGTATTCTCATCGCGTGAGAATGCGGAGGACGTTATCGCATCGCTCAAAAGCCTTGGCGCAGCGGGGTACGCGTATGAGGACAACGGCAACATTCGGGTAATCGCTGCCGCATATGTGGACGAGGCGTCCGCAAAATCCGTTCGAGACAGGCTGACGTCCGAGGGATACAGCTGCACGGTTTACTCCATATCCACACGTGGTGCGGAGCTTTTGATCACCGCATCGGAGGAAAGGCTGCTTCCGATTGAAACGGCGTTTACCCTTGCGTATGACAGCGTAAGCGGGCTGTCCGAAGCCGTGATAGACTTTGATGCTGCATGCCGCACGGTAGAATATGAGCTTGTAATACTTGCAGAGATGCAAACCAACGCACGAAACGCTGCGGGCGCGATTGAAACGCCTGCTCAAAGCAATGCTCTTTTGATGTGTGTTTATGACTATTATGTCGGCGTTGCGGCTGTGTTAAGCAAGGTACAGCAATCCATCACAGACAGAACGGAGTTCTCATCATCGCTTAAAAATGCAATGATTGAGGTTTCGCTGCTGTATGTGGATATGCTGAACAGAATTGGGGGATAGCCAACAATTGCTGTCGCAAAGTTAAAAACAAAAGCGACGCAAAACAGATGCGCCGCTAAAAATATCGATAACAAGCACGCCCGTCATTCTTCGACTCTTTCGATAGACGCGCCCAAGGCCCTCAGCTTCTGCTCAAAAAACTCGTATCCGCGGTCGATATAGTGAATGTTGCGAACAATGCTCACGCCTTCCGCCGCAAGCGCGGCGACAATCAGCGCGGCGCCCGCACGAAGGTCGGTTGCGGATATGGTTGCGCCGTATAGCCGCTCAACGCCCTCAATCATTGCAGTCCGTCCGTTTACGGTGATGCTTGCGCCCATTCTGCAAAGCTCGGGGACGTGGTTAAACCTGTCCTCAAATATGTTTTCAACCACAAAGCTGTTGCCGCACGCAACCGAAAGGAATGCCATCATCGGCTGCTGCAAATCTGTTGGAAAGCCGGGATAGGGCAGAGTTTTGATATTTATTGCGCGGGGACGGTCAGAAGCGTCAATGTGCAAAAAGAACTCCGAGCCGTCGTCACCCTCCACCACTCTGACGCCGCTTTCCATAAGCTTTGCGGATATCGCCTCAAGGTGAGTGGGAATTATGTTGTTGATAATAACGCTTCCGCGAGTTGCGGCGGCGGCGATCATAAACGTGCCCGCCTCAATCTGATCGGGAATAATCGCATAGCTGCACCCGTGCAAATCCTTTCGCCCGCGTATGCGAATTACATCCGTGCCGGCGCCCTTAATGGAAGCGCCCATCATGTTGAGAAAGTTTGCAACGTCGACAACGTGCGGTTCCTTGGCAGCGTTTGATATAACCGTCATGCCCTCCGCACGACAAGCGGCAAGCATTATGTTGATAGTCGCACCAACGCTTACCATGTCAAGATAAATATCAGCTCCGTGAAGGGTTTGCGCGTTTGCATAAACTATGCCGTTGCGTGTGACAACATCCGCGCCCAGCGCACGCATACCCTTGATGTGAAAATCGATAGGACGCGGACCGATTGAGCAGCCGCCCGGCAGCGAAAGCGCCGCGTGTCCGTAGCGCCCCAGCATCGCACCGAGAAGGTAGTATGAAGCCCTCAGCTTACTAACCATCTCAAAAGTGACCTCAAACTCGTCAATCGTTGTCGGGTCAATCCGCATACATCCGTTTTCGTTAAGATCGACTCCCGCGCCCATCAGCCGCAGTATCTCAGCAAGCACGCGAACGTCCTCTATCATGGGCAGATTCTCAATAATACAGGGCTGACCCGCCAGTATCGCGGCAGGAATTATTGCAAGCGCAGCGTTTTTCGCGCCGCTTATTGTAACCTGCCCCTCCAATGGCTTGCCGCCGTCGATTTTGTAATACGCCATAATACCCTTTCATGCAAGCAAAACGGCGATACAAACGTCGCCGCTCAAAGTGACTACACCCGTCAATCCTCAAACGGGATACAGAATAGAGGATTAACGGCAAACCCATCAACGCGTACTTCAAAGTGAAGATGCGGAACGTCCGAGCTGCCGCCCGTACCAACCTTGCCGATCGTCTGCCCCTGCAAAACAAGGTCGCCCACGCTGACGGAAGCGGAAGAAAGCTGGGCATACCGCGTTGTGAAGCCGTTGCCGTGATCTATTTCGACCATGAGACCATAATCGCCGCGCACCATCACGGAAACAACAGTACCGCCATACACGGAAACAACATCGGCGTCAAGCTCGGCGGCAATGTCAACACCGTGATGAAAGCACCCTCCATACGGACCGTAATAACGGATTATTTCACCGCTTACAGGCATGATAAAGCTCATGTCGCCCATTGAAACGGAGTCGCCAAAATCGGCGTCGGGAGCATAGCTGTCGCTATATCGTGCGGAGCCAACGCGAATCTCACCCGTCAGAACCTCACGTATCACAGAGGTATCGTTCAACACCAATTCAATACGCGTTCCGTTCAGATAACGTGCGGTGTAGCTATTACGATTTATGCCGTCTCTGCCATAAACTGTTACAATCCTTGCGCCAAGGGGAAGCGAGCTGTCCGTGACCTCGCCAACCTCATGGGGAACAATCTCATCCTCAGTAAAAGAAGCGATGCTTTCATAAACAAGAGGCGTTTCCGCACCCGTCAAAAGTGCATAACCCGTATCATAATCGGTAACGACAGAATTACCCTGAGCCGTCACAAGAGAGACGTTGTTCTTTAAAATTGTAACCGCGTTGGTTGGAATCGCATCCAAACCTGCAAAATAAAGCTGCACGTTGAGCATCAGCTCCTCAGCCGCCTGATAGCTTGAAAGCACAAGCACCCTTTCGCCGTCTACTACAATAGCTGTTTTGACATATCTGTCCGAAACCGAGGTTGTGGGGGACGGCAATGACGATGGGGAAGGGAATGCGGAATCATCCGGCAGCTGTGAGGCTTCAGCGGGAGAGGGCGAAACCTCAGTCTGCGGCGTTGGGGTCGCAGCCACATCGACATTCGACCTCCCGCTTTGCCGCACAAGCAAAACAACGACTGCGCTGATCATCATAAGTGCGACAAGCGACACAACAACAATCCATACGTGTCGTTCGGAAGGAGCGCTCGATTTTTGCTTCAAGATTCTCATGGTGATATTATACAGCAATATGCGTAAATTGCAAGCACGGTTAAAACGATGCAATTAACTGACAAAAACGATGGCGCACCAAAGGAATGCTCCGTATGCGTCAAAAGCTATATTGAGGCTCCCACAATAAGCTTTTCAGCGTTAAATTTGGTTATTGCATCAACATATGAGGCGTCTCCGGATTTGTACATCCACTTTATGGCGGGCATAAGATATGGCACACGCAGATCATCACCGTGCGCGTCCGTAGCGACAAAATGTATCTGCTGATGTTCAAACATCTGCCGCGCAAGCTTTTTGAAAGGACGGGTACGCTCCAGCATAAGACTGAAGGCGTTAACCTGGATGAGGATACCATCGGAAACCATCCTGTCAATCAGCTTTGGATTTTCAACAAGCCCAAAATGACGTTCGGCGTGGGCAAGCACGGGAATAAAGCCCTGCGCCTTAATGTAAAGCAAATCATCATATATATCCCTGCCGCGCTCCAAAGGGTCAAATTCAATAAGTGCGTACTGCGTTCCGTTAAGCGTGCAGGCGCGACCTTCGCGTATCCACATTGGCATATCACGCTGACAAAAAAGCTCGTTTCCGCGATACAGCTGCATATCAGGATATTGCTCCGCCGCAAATAGCTTCAGCTTTGTGAACTGAGCGTCAACGAACTGCTTTGGACGTACAACCTTGCCAAGTTCGCCATAATGAGGCGTGCATATTATCGCCCGCACACCCTCATCATGCTCCATTTTAAGCATATTCAAAGCCATACGCATATTTGCCGCACCGTCGTCAACGTCGGGCAATATGTGAATGTGTATGTCTATGTATCCTTCGGTCATCATAACAATCATCAATTATACCATAAACGTCATTCGCCGTAAATACCTTGATAATGACATTTTTTGCGTATCTGAGCGCAAAATATTGAAAAAATGATGCATGGACGATATTTCGCCTTGACCATAGCATATGAGCAGTGCTGACGCACAAAAAAAAGGGCGGCCGCAGAAACAACCGCGAACGCCCTTTATAAGTTACATCAAAACCAAATTGTGTTTGCCCTTTGCAGCATCGCAAGCATAAGCTTACGGCTGAACAAAAGTGCCGAGAGAGGTGGGGGAGTCGGTATAGTCGATCACCTCATACAGAACCTCCATTGGGGTGGAGCTGTCTGAATCGGTATTTTCGCTGTAACGGAACAGCAAGCCCGTTTGCGGGTCAAACGCAAATTCGTACTCAGACCACAGAGAGGAATTGTACAGCACCTGACAGGTAACACCGGCTATCACGACAGAATCGGTCATAACGATGTTTTCGCCCAAGCCATAGTGGTAGTTTGTCGGCCCAAAGCTTGAACCGAGATTGTAGTCCTTGCACATCTGAAGATATGTGGATATGCCTGCGCTGTCATAGGCTTCTTTATCGACGTAGTCCTCAAGGTATTCCTCAAGAGTTTTATTGGAGTAGCCGAGATTGTCGGTTTGACGCGGCGTAGAATCGGAGCCGCCCCACATGTAGTAGCAGTATGAACCATCGCTTTGAAGCACTGCGGCGGTGTAAGAGACAGAACCGGAATAGTCTTCCTGCTCTGTGCTGTCATAGCAGAAGAACCAACTGCCATTGTAACGGCAAATCGTCTGTTTGAGACCGTAGGACATCCTCCAAGTTATACTGAAGTTTTCAGGGAACGCATCCAGCGCACTGTCTCCTTCAATTATGACGGGCATATTTGCGGAGCTTTCGGCAATGTAAGCGGCGGTATAGAAGCTTGGCGCATGAGTAAGAGAAAACTCGTATTCGTTGTCGCCCTCTTCAATGTAGCCGAGCGTAAGCCCCACATTTTTGAAGCCAACCTTTTTTGTCCAGGTATTACCCCACAGCGTAAAGTTTTCTGTAAATCCGAGGGGCAAAAGCTGGTCGGAGATATGAGCGGAAAGCTCACTGTAACCCATATCCGGATCTGTAATCGTCCAAGTATCGCTGAAGAAGCCATATTCGTCCGCAGGCTTGTAGGAATACCCTGTACCTCCGCAAAGCGAAATAGAGTTGACGCCAAATATGCTGAGATAAGCGACAATGGCGTTTTCAACATCAGCTTGGGAGGATACATCGCCGACAACAATCGGATTGTCGGGTGTGGAAGGATCCGTCGGGGCGGTGGTGACTTTATCGGAGTCACTGTCGCCATCATTGTGTGAATTTGAGTTGGAACATCCAAATACGGCAACAAGCAGCAGCATTGACAACAAAAGCGCAATAAGCTTTTTCATGGTGTAACACCTCATGTAATATAATATGGGATGCGACATCTATACAATATGTGCCCAAAACACATTTCAAACATATAATACCAGGATTGGAACGGCTTGTAAATAGTTTTTGTGACACAAAAAAACAGAGTATAAGTTTCAGCCGTGCAAGTCGGGCAACCCAATCGCAACAATTGCAAACGCAGGTATAATATGTTATACTTATAATGGTGTGTTATACACGATAAAACTATCGTATTATTTGAACGAGGCTTATTGAAAGGGAATGCGTTGTTTGTGACGCAAAGTGGTATTGGATAGCATGAGGATTGCCGTACTGTGCGGCGGGCTTAGCCCCGAAAGGGATGTATCTTTATCAACGGGAGCAATGGTCGCCGCCGCTCTGAGATCGGGCGAGCATCAGGTTGCCGTTGTGGATTCAGCAGCGGATTATGACGATGATATAATGTCATATTTTTCATCCGCACCTGTGGAGAATGCCGACGGTGCGATTGCCGACGTGGCTCCGGATATTGACGCCTTGCGCAGGTCACGCAAGAGCTTCTTCGGCAAAAATGTCATCGGGATATGTCAGGCGGCGGATATTGTTTTTAACGCTCTGCATGGTGAGGAGGGCGAGGACGGCAGGCTTCAGGCTGCGTTTGATATGCTCGGCATACGCTACACGGGCAGCGGCGCAAAAGGGAGTATGCTTGCGATGGATAAGCTGCTTACAAAGCAGATATTATCCCTTGTGCCTCAAGCGGTGCGGATTCCGAGGGGCGCGGTTGTAAGACGCGAACGCTTTGGCGTTGAAGGTTTGCCGTCCGGGCTGGAGGTACTGGGTATGCCGCTGGTGGTAAAGCCCGTAAGCGGCGGCTCATCGGTTGGTGTATCAATTGTAAAATCCGAGGATGAGCTTATAACCGCTTTGCAGCTTGCGTTCCGCTATGAGGACAGGGTGCTCATCGAGGAATACATTGAGGGGAGGGAGTTTTCTGTCGGCGTGGTTGGAGACCTTGTGCTTCCCGCGATAGAGATTCGTCCCAAGCATGGCTTTTATGACTATCGCAACAAATATCAAAAAGGGCTCACGGACGAAATCTGTCCGGCGGATATCGATAAAGAAACATCTGTAAGGATGCAGCGCATGGCGGGCATAACCTACACGGCACTGTCGCTTTCCGCATACGCAAGGATTGATTTTATAATGACGAACAAAGGCGTTATATATTGTCTCGAAGCAAATACGCTTCCGGGAATGACGCCCGTAAGTCTGCTTCCTCAGGAGGCGGCGGCTGCGGGAATGAGCTTTGAGGCACTCTGCGAAAGGATTATCGCAGAGAGCATCAAACTTGAAAGAAAATGATAGACATTACCATTAACGAGATAGCCCACGCCATATCCGCGCAGATATTCGGCACAGGCAATACTGACGCGTGCGTTGGGTCGATAACCATCGACAGCAGGCAAGTCAAGCCGAACGGTGTTTTTATCGCTTTGAAGGGTGAACGCTTCGATGGGCATGATTTTGTCGGCGGCGCACAAATGGCGGGATGCACAGCGGCGATTGTCGAACACACTGTGCCCGTTTCCGATTCGGATTTTATCCAGCTGAAGGTTGAATCCACGTTCGCGGCAGTAGGTGCGCTTGGTGCGTATATCCGTGAGAAGTCCAACGTTTTTGTTGTGGGCATAACAGGCAGTGTCGGCAAAACAAGCACAAAGGAGCTGACCGCCGCCGTGCTTTCACAATCGTTTAACGTGCTTAAGACAGACGGCAATTTCAACAACGAGCTTGGGCTGCCGCGCACTCTTTTCGGGCTTGAGCCGTATATTGACGTTGCGGTGCTTGAGATGGGCATTAGCCACTTTGGCGAGATGTCAAGGCTTTCCGCAATCGCAAAACCGGATGCTGCGGTTATCACCAACATTGAAAACGTCCATACGGAGCATCTTATCGACCGCGATGGGGTTCTCAGCGCAAAAACAGAAATCGTATCAAGCATGCGCGGACGCATCCTGATTTTGAACGGAGACGATGATAAGCTTCGTGCGTATATCCCGCCAAAAGGATTCAAGCGCATATATTACGGCCTGTCGGACGGATGTGATGTTACAGCGCGTGATATTATTCAAACTGATATTGAGCATACGCGGTTCACGCTTATGGTTAACGGATGCAATACAACGGTTGATTTGCCTTCATCGGGCAATCACATGGTGCTAAACGCACTTGCGGCAGCGGCGGTGGGCGATGCAGTGGGGCTGGATGTGCAATCAATCGCAAGAGGTATTGCAAATTATTCCACCGTGGGAAGCCGTATGCGGATAATCCGCACGGGCAGCGCAACAATCATTGACGATTGCTATAACGCAAGCCCCGCCTCAGTATTGGCGGCGCTTAATGTGTTGAGCAACTCAAAAGGCAGAAAGCTTGCCTTGCTTGGAGATATGCTTGAGCTTGGGCAAAATACCGAGGAGCTTCACAGGCAGGCGGGCGCGGAGGCGGCAAGGCTTGGCGTAAGCGTGCTGTTTACTTTGGGCGAGCGCGGCAAAGACATAGCGGCAGGCGCGGAGGAAAACGGCGTGCGGGATGTTCGCAGGATTGAAAGAGAGCACGCTGCGGAAATAATTCTTAATGAGCTGCATGAGGGTGACACGCTGCTTATCAAGGCGTCACACGGAATGCATCTTGAGGGTATAGCACGTCAGATAGCCGATGGGATAGAAACTGACCGATAGGGGGTACACAGATGATGAAAAAAAGGTTTGATTCTTCAAAAACATATGCGATAGCATTGGGCGGAGGCGGCTCCAAGGGTGCGTATGAGGTTGGCGTGTGGCGCGCACTTGAGGAGGAGGGTATGCAGTACAACGCTGTTTCGGGCACGTCCGTCGGCGCGCTTAACGGTGCGCTTATGACAATGAGAGAGCTTGATGCAGCGGAACAGCTTTGGAGTCATATCCGTTACTCACAGGTAATGGATGTTGACGATGGTCTGATGCAGCGGATGTTCACGGGCAGCATAAGCAAAACGGAGATGCGCCCCATTCTCAGGCGCGTGATGGGCATAGTACGCGAAAAGGGCATCGATGTGTCGCCTCTGCGTCAGCTTCTGATGCAGTACGTTGATTCGGCAAAAATTCTTAATTCTGATGTTGAGTTTTATGTTATGACGTATTCCGTTTCCGACAAAAAAGAGGTTGAAGTTGACGTCAAATCCTTGTCGGAGCATCGTATGCGTGAGATGCTGCTTGCAAGCGCATATTTTCCTGCGTTCAAAAATGAGCTTCTTGACGGAAAACGCTATGCAGACGGTGGGTTCGGGGACGTAATACCGGTATCAGCTCTGCTGCGCCACTCTCATAAAGATATTATCGCCATAAAGCTTGGCGAGGGCTTGGGTGTGGTTAAGCGTGTAAAGCCGGCGCCGGACGTTACCATCCAATACATTGAGCCGACACGAAAGCTGGGCTCTCTGCTTGATTTTTCACCGGAGCATTCAAGCTATCTTATTAAGCTCGGCTATTATGACGCAAAGCGCTTTGCATATGGCTTGAGCGGGGATTTCTACTATGTGGACCGCACGTGGACTGAAAACGAGGCGTATAACATACTTATGCGCATAATTAGAGATTATCTCGGGCTTATCGGAAAAGCGCCTTCAATGCGCGACGTCCATGAGCAAATACTTCCGCGTATCGCCCGCGAGTATGGCGTTGAAAGGGGCGATTATTTTGATATTCTTCTTCGCTATCTCGAAAGAAGCGGCGAAGCGCTTGCCGTACCGGAGTTTGATATAGTTACGGATGAACAGCTTTTGCAGCTTGTGGACAAAGCATATTACGCTTCAACCGATGCAATGGCGGTTATGCCCAAGTGTCTGATCAAGCTGTGATAACACTTTGTCATATGATATCCACAAAGCTTATGTCGTTCGCGCTGCATATGTATTCCAGCAAATAGCGCACATCGCCAAGCTTTTGTATCAGATTAGCCGAATCCTCTACGATGGATAGATGCATCGCGCTTTGGGTCGCAGCAATCATTAAGGATACATCCTTGTGGTGCGAAAACAGATTCAGACGGTTCTCATAGCTTGAAAAAAGCGAATTAAGCTCTGAAACGGCGGAATACGCCGTTTCAAAATCCCCTGCGTGAGCGGATGAAAGTGCGGCGTCCAACAGTGGCGTTGCTTTTTTCTCCAGCCTTCCCGTGATAATCTCAGGCAAAACAAACACAGCTATGAGAATCAGCACGGCGACTGCCATAGCCATCACGGTGACGATTGAATTTGCTTTTAAGCCGCTGTTCCTCAGCTTCATATTAATAATGCTCCTCACTAAAAAATGTTGACACAACGTCAATGCGGCATGCTTCAGTCCGCTTCAACCTTCAAAAAATGGGACTCCGTGCGTCTGCTCAGTCTGCTCATATCCTGCGCATGAAGCATACCGTCATCGTCAAGGCAGACAAAAAGACATTCACGCTCACTTTTATAGCCCATTCGATTAAGACGCTTGACAAGCCAATCATGATCGTAGCCCGCCTCAGCGAGTGCCTTACAGGAGATCCTGCCATCCGACACAAGCATTATTGATGGATGGGCATTGGGGGACTGAAGCCCCGCTTGTTCACATGTGGGCTGCTGAAATGGACCCTTCATAAGCACGGAAAGAGAGCCGTTGGTTTCAAGAATTGCATATTCCACCTGCGATATTGCAAACACATCCTTTACCCTCAGCTGCTCTGTAAGATCGTTGAGGGTATAATTGGCGGCGCGCATGGCGTCCTCCATCACTATACCCTTGGAAATAATCAAAAGTGGCTTTCCGCAGACGAGCGTCCGCACTTTGCCACTTTTAAGCGCAAGATGAGCGACAACTCTGTGCAAAAGAAAAAGACACAGTATGGGAATTATACCATACATCACGGGTATGGCGGAGTCGCTCATGGGAACGGATGCAAGGTCTGCAATAAGCAGAGTGATAACCAAGTCAAATGGCTGCATATCGCTTATCTGCCGCTTACCCATAAGCCGCACGACAGCAAACACCAAAAAATAGACGATTATCGTCCTTATGAACAACGTGAACAAAGAATCACCTCCGACTTATATGTTAAGCGGCAACGATATAAGTGTTTTCATTAATAAAAGAAATTATGCTTTTGCACGGTTGCGGAATAAAAGAGTATGTGATAATATGTAAAGCACATGAATGTCATGGGGGTTCAATCAATGAAAAAAACGTTTGTATCGGCCGCCGCATTAATAATGCTTGCGGTGATTGCCGTTTCACTCTGCGCCTGCCAAACAGAGGAAGAAAGCCTCAAGCACAAAAGCGATATTGCAACTGATGGTGCGTGGAACACATATTCCGTATTGGCAGAAATCCCAAAGTATGAGCTTGGCGGCACCTTTGTTGAAGCTTCAAAGCCAAACTCCTATGGAGATGCGGTCACGGTTGCATTTTCGGATGTTTCCAAGGATGACTTTTTAGCGTATGCCAACGTGCTTGAGCAGAGCGGCTTTGTCATGAAGGAAAGCTCGTCACTGTGGATAAATCAGGACGTCAACGGTATGCCTCAGTTCACAAAAAACGGTAAGATGGTTACCCTTTCGTGGAATTCAAGCGGGTCGCTTCAGATAATCGTGGCATTCGCTTGAGCATATAAAAACGACCTATCCCATCAACCCGCATTTGTCATAATAGCTCAGTATTAGGTTGACCACCTCAGAGTATGTCTCCACGCCGTTCTCCTGCCCGTTAAACTTAAGGTAGGAGTCATTGAAGCTTGTGGATATACTCTTTATTTTGCTGCTGTCATATTTGTTATAGTATTCGCTGTAATCCGCCAAGTCGCGCAGCATTCCGTCGGAATAAAGAGCGCAAACCCGTGCGTATGCATCGCTGTCATATTGATACAAAGCGTTAACACAGCTTATAAGCGCACCCATATAGCCTGAATATGCAATGTCGGCGTCGGATGAAGCGGTGCAGGCAAGAAAAGCCACAAAGTTAGCCTCGTCCTCCTGCGCCCATCCAAGGTAATGCGCCGTTTCATGCGCGGCGTCATACGCGACAAAAAGATCGGGCTGCTCGGTATTAACATTTGCTTCTGCAGTATAGCAGATGAATATCCCCGCCGTACCCGTGTATGACATAGCCTTAGAATGCATCACGGACTTTGCGGGATATACCCTGCGCGAAAAAAGAGGATATTCTGCTGCAAGATCCGTATAGGCGTTGACAACCCTTTTTGCCGTGTCGTCAAACATATCGGCATAGCAGAATACGCCGTTTTCATCCTGAGAGGCCGTCTCACGCAGAGCCGCAGCCTTTTTTGCAAGCTCGGTACAAGCCGTTTCAAGCTGTTCGGTGCTGTATTGACCGCTCGGAAGCTCCATTGTCTGCGAAAGCGGCACTCTGAATTGGTTGAAGCCCCATAATCCGTAAAAGGCAAAAAGAAGCATGCCACCGATTATGCAGTATGTGATTACGAGGGAGAGCAGACGGACAAGCCTTTCGGGCTTAAATGAAAATGCCCGTATCAATCTGATGATAAGCAACAAAAGCATTGCGAACGCTCCGATGACAATCACAAATTCGGCAATCGAAAACGGCACTGCGGAACTGATTGCACCCAGCGCTTGGGAAAGCTTGGGATATATGCCAAGCGAATAGACGCGTTCTGTAAAGGCGGGGTAACGTGCCGCAAGGCGCGTAAGCGCATACACAAGAGGAAACACCAAAAGCCACAGCAAACGAAAAAGCTGACGCCGCAGCGTATATTTCCCAAACATTAACGCACCTCCCATAAGAATCTGCCGCACAGCAATACAATACAACAGCAGCATTATATCATAAAACGCATTGCTCGGTATATAGGTTCCGCGTTAAAAGAATGTGACATTGATGAGATAAAAGAGGTATAAAGCAAACAGCGTGACGCAACGAAAATCAGATGCTGCATTGTGCTAATCGGTATAGTATAGGCTTCCAAGAGCCGTCGCGCCGGAGGGCAGCGCGACGGCGGAAGCGTATTGCGCTTATGATTTGCAGCAAAGACATGGGAATGACGGCATTATGTACCCTCCATGATATAAAAACAAAACAGCCGATACCAAACGAAAACGCTCAATATGACTCCAAGGATGCTTCACAATACCTCAGCCGCAGCCCGCACGCAGGCAGACTGTTGCCTCGGCACATGAGCGGAAGAAAGCCAACATTTTTCATCGCGGCAATCATCCGCAAAACTCCTTCATACATATATCCCCCAAAAGTCCAAAATTCTCGTTTTTTAAAAAAATATATTTTTGCGGATGCTTACCATATTGCAACAGCGAATGGGCGGCAGTCAGTTCAAAGCATCCGCCGAGGCATATCAATTGCACGATATATTGCATATATCCAGCATATGCGCACAAACAATACGTAATACCATACAAAAGCTGTCGCTGTTCACTGAAACAGATCCGAAAAAACGGATTGAAAAGAATCAAGACTAACGCTTGACTTAGAGTTAACTCAAAGGTTTATAATACGCATTATAAACAGTGAAGGAGGCGTTGACATGAGCAACGACAAAAAACATGTGCTGGCAGCATACTTTTCCCACAAGGGGCAAAACTACTCAAATGGCTCAATAGTTGAGCTAAAACAAGGAAATACGGCGGTTGCCGCAGAGATAATCGCGGGGCTTACAGGCGCGGATTCCTACGAGATTGAGACGATAAAGTCTTACCCAAATGATTATCACGAATGCACCGTTGTTGCCAAGGATGAACTTAGAGCAAACACAAGACCTGCGCTTGCAGGCAGCATAGATATTTCAGGCTATGACATAATAATTCTGGGATATCCGAACTGGTGGGGAACAATGCCGATGGCTGTTATGACTTTTTTGGAGAGCGGCGACTTCTCCCAAAAGATAATATTGCCCTTTTGCACGCATGAGGGCAGCGGCATGGCAAACAGCGAGGCAGATTTGAAGAAGGCGGTTCCAAACGCGGACGTCAGAAGAGGCATAGCCATTCAGGGCTCGTCGGTAAAAAATTCATCTTCCGCCATAAAACAATGGCTGGTTGCTCAAAAAATCCTGTAAGGGAGAAAAGACGCGATGACGATTAAGGACGTCGGGAAGAAATTCGGGGTCTCTGCGGACGCCCTGCGCTACTATGAGCGCGTGGGCATGATACCGCCCGTTCACAGAACAGAGGGTGGCATACGCGATTACACAGACGAGGATATAGGATGGGTGCAGCTTGCCGTATGCATGAGAAGCGCAGGTCTGCCCGTCGAGGTGATGATAGAGTATCTCAAGCTTTACAGACAGGGAGAAAAAACAATTCCCGCAAGGCTTGAGCTGCTTAAAGCCCAGAAGGACGTGCTGATTGAACAGCGCAAAAGCATCGACACAACGCTTGAAAGGCTGAATTATAAGATTGCCCGTTACGAGATTGCCGTGGAAACCGGTAAGCTTACATGGGATGAAAACTGCAAGTAAAACATGAGGAGATATTATTATGCAAAACTTTAACTACTATTGCCCGACAAGGCTGATTTTCGGAAAGGATTCAATTGAAAGCCTGCCGGAGGCTCTGAGACCATTGGGCAAAAAGCTGCTTCTGACATATGGAGGCGGAAGCATCAAAAGGATGGGGCTGTACGACAAGGTAAAGTCTCTGCTTAGGGACTTTGATGTGTTTGAGCTTTCAGGGATTGAGCCAAACCCCAAATACGATCCAAGCGTGATTGACGGCGTGAGGATATGCAAAGAAAACAACATAGACGCCATACTGTCTGTTGGCGGCGGCAGCGTACTGGACTGCTCAAAGGCTATTGCTGCCGGCGCAAAATATGAGGGCGATGCGTGGGACCTTATATCCTACAAGGTCAAGGCAAAGGCTGCGCTGCCGATAGTGGATATCATCACGCTTGCCGCAACGGGGAGCGAATATGACACTGGTGCGGTTATATCCAGAACCGACACAAACGACAAGATAGGCTATCTCGATCCGCTTTTGGCGCCCGTCTGCTCAATATTGGATCCGACGTACACATTCACGGTTTCGCCAAAGCACACTGCGGCGGGGACGGCGGACGCAATGAACCACATTATAGAGCAATACTTTGCGGAGGATACAACACTGCTTAACGATGGCTTTTGTGAGGCGGAGCTGAAAAGCCTTATGGCAAACGTCCGTATTGCTCTGAAGGATCCCACAAATTATAAGGCAAGAGCGGAGCTGATGCTTGACTGCACATACGGCTGCAACGGCATACTTGCGCTTGGAAACAGCCAATCGGGGTGGCCTTGTCACGGCATGGAGCACGCGTTAAGCGCATATTATGACATTACGCACGGAGAGGGACTCGCAATCATCACGCCGCGATGGATGAGGCATATCCTCAACGACAGGACGCTTGATCGCTTTGTAAAGTTTGGAGTTAATGTATTTGGTATTGATGCGTCTCAGGACAAATACGAAATTGCCAACAAGGGAATCAATACGCTGTATGCATTTTTTGAGGAGATAGGCATCCCCATGCACCTGAAGGAGGTTGGCATTGATGAAAGCAGGCTTGGTGAAATGGCACATCATGTCGCCGTAAACGAGGGGCTTGAAAGCGCGTATGCGCCGCTTACCGAAAGCGACATAAAGGAGATATTCACGGCGTCGCTCTAAAATGCGTGGCTATGAGACGCCTTTCAACGCTGAGGGCAGGCATGGCGGCGAATGCGTGAAAAATAGACGTGGGGGTTCAGCGGATTGGCTTAACTTCATTTTCAGATAAAAAAACGGATTGAGCCAAATTGCTGTTCGCCAACAAATCAACAAGACGCATAATACACATATCTATAATGATGTTCGGAGCTGAATCGTGCCTAATCTTGATTCATAAGCTCCGGACGTCATTCGTTTTGTTTGCAGCTGCCGCAGCGCCAAATTACGCCTTGCGCACGGCACGGCACACGTCAATATGATGCATCACAACATATAGTGACGAAAGCAATATTATTTGGGATTCACAAATCAGTGACGATATGATAAAATAAAATGTGTGTTTGTTTGCAGCAAGCTGTAAACGCCAAATGGGAGGTTTGCTGAATGGGTCAGTATGAAAGAATCGTTGCGGTGATTCCCGCATACAAGCCAAGTGAAAATTTTGTTGCATATGCGCAGAAATTGACTGACAGCGGTATATGCGGCCTGGTTGTTGTCAACGATGGGAGCGGCAGCGAATACGACGATATTTTTTCAAAGCTGAGCAGTATTAATAACTGTCATGTTATTACACATAGTGAAAACAAGGGCAAGGGCTGCGCTCTCAAAAGTGCCTTTGCGTACTGCAAACAGAGCTATGACGACTCATATGTGTTTGTAACAGCGGATTGCGATGGTCAGCATACCATTAAGGACGTCATCAGAACAGCAGACTTTGCGCGTGAATACCCAAACGATTTTGTGCTCGGCGCAAGGGATTTTTCAAATGTCAACGTGCCTAAACGCAGCAGAATGGGCAATGTTACAACGCGAAAGCTGTTCAGCCTTCTGTATGGTGTTAACATTTCAGACACGCAGACAGGGCTGCGTGCATTTTCATACGGCTTGCTTGATATGCTCCGCCATGTGTTTGGAATGCGTTTTGAATACGAGATGAATCAACTGATAGTGCTGCACAAAAAAGGGGTCGTCATACGTGAAACGCCAATTGGCACAGTATATGACACGCAAAGCTCGTCCCATTACAGAACGCTTTCAGACAGCATAAAGGTGTTCGGAGTGCTGCTTAAAAATCTTGGCTGGTACGCAGCTTCAAGTGGCATATCCGCGCTTACGGATACGGTGGTGTTCTATGTTGCTCTGAGATATATTTTCACGCTTGACAAGGCGTGGCTTGCAACCCTTGCCGCCACGGTTACGGCGCGTGTACTGTCCTCAATCATCAACTTCACAATCAATTTCAAATTTGTTTTTAACGGAAAATCCAAAAAGAGCATTCTGCGGTATTACACGCTTTGGATATGCCAGCTCGGAGCATCCTATGGTCTTGCATTCATTTGGCAAAGCCTCTTTCCTGCGGCGATTGCAGTAACCGTGATGAAGGCGATGAGCGACATATGCCTTGCGGTGATTTCATATCAGGTGCAGTGCAACTGGGTATTTGCGGAAAGCAACAGGGGCAAAAGCTTCTGGGGATTTGCCGCCCGCGTGCACGGGATGTTTATAAAAAAATATAGATCGCTTGTCACACAGGACTCGGGCGGGGCGGTCTATTTTTGCAAGGCTAACAACACTGAAAGACGTTTGACGGTGGCATACAGCCTTGGCTTCGATACACATATGGCTGCGGACGACGCCCCGAAGGAAACAAAGCCAATAGCATCAAACGGCAAAGCAATGCTGAATGAGGCGGAGCGCGGATTGAAAATCGGTCAAAGCATTCTAACATTCACAAACGGCATAAGTATTGAAAAAGACCTGCTTGCGTTGGCGCAACGTTACCATGTATGGTCGGGCAGACATCTGCGGCTTATTCCGCTTGTTGTAGACGATGCGGGGAAGCGCGTGATCGAATGTCGTCCGCTTGTGATTACGGATTTTTCGGATAATAAGCAGACAGAGCGTGTCACGGCTGAAATACTTTCTGCCGTCAATCAAAAGCTTGACAGTTAACGCACGCCTTGTACGGCGGCAATAATTAGCTTAAGAGCACAATCAATTAATCGACATTAAAGCCGTTGGATTCATATCAGACGGCTTGTTGCATGAGTATATTTCAAGCAAGCATAATAAAAAGATTGACACTTGAATATGAATGAGCTATCATATGAATATAGATTCATATGAAGGAGGGTTAATTACATGGCTGTCAGGCATGATCACAGCGCGGCGATAGCCGCCGTAACGGAGGGGCTTCCTTCGGATGAGCTGCTGTGCGATTTGGGAGATCTTTTTAAGCTGTTTGGTGACACAACACGCATTAAAATACTGTATTCGCTGTTCGAGTCAGAGCTATGCGTGTGCGCTATCGCGGAGCTTTTAAAGATGGAGCAGTCGGCGATATCACATCAGCTTAAAATTCTGAAGGACGCCAAGCTTGTCGCGTGCAAGCGCAGCGGCAAAACCAACATATACTATCTTGCGGATGATCACGTCAGAAGCATCATCGGGCAGGGATATGATCATTTAACGGAGGGTGAAAATGAAAAAGACGTATAAGCTTGAGGACTTGGACTGTGCAAACTGTGCCGCAAAGATGGAAAACGGAATTCAAAAGCTTGAAGGCGTAACGTTCGCGTCGGTAAGCTTTATGACGCAGCGTCTAACGATTGAAGCGGACGATGCACGATTTGAAGAGATTATGCGCAGTGTTGTCAAGCTGTGCAAAAAAATTGAACCGGACTGTAAAGTTGTTTTATAGGCGATAACATGACTAAAAGTCACAAAAAAACACTAATTCGCATAATAGTATCCGCCGTATTGCTTGCCGCTGCGTGGATAATGACAGAGCTTGTTCCGCTTACGGGATGGAAAGCGCTTTGCGTATATGCCATACCATATCTTTTGATAGGCTATGATATATTGCTTCGTGCGGTGCGCAACATACTGCACGGGCAGATATTTGATGAAAACTTCCTTATGACGATAGCGACGATAGGCGCGTTTGCAATCGGGGAATATCCCGAGGCAGCGGCAGTGATGCTGCTATATCAGGTGGGGGAGCTTTTTCAAAAAATCGCTGTTGGCAAAAGCAGAAAATCTATTGCCGCGCTGATGGATATCCGTCCCGACCATGCCAATGTGCTGCGTGACGGCATTGAAACGGAGGTTTCGCCGGAGGAGGTTAAGACGGACGAGATTATTATCATCCGCCCGGGCGAAAGGATTCCTCTTGACGGAGTCATAATCGAAGGCACAACGGCCGTCAACACCTCCGCTTTGACCGGCGAATCGCTGCCTGTCGATAAAACAACGGGGGAGAACGTGATAAGCGGTTCGGTTAACATAGCGGGCGTAATCCGTGTGCGCGTCACAAGCGAATATGCCGAAAGCACCGTAAAGCGCATATTGGATCTTGTTGAGAATTCAGCCGCGAAAAAGGCAAAATCCGAAAGCTTTATCACCCGCTTTGCAAGGTATTACACGCCGTGCGTGGTTGGCTGTGCGGCTTTGCTTGCGGTGCTGCCTCCTCTTGTATTTGGCGGGGAATGGGACGACTGGATAAACCGTGCGCTGATTTTTCTTGTTGTGTCCTGCCCATGCGCTCTGGTTATTTCGGTGCCGCTCAGCTTTTTCGGCGGGATAGGCGGGGCTTCAAAGCACGGAATATTGATAAAGGGCTCAAACTATATCGAAACGTTATCAAAAGCGAATGTGTTTGTGTTTGACAAAACAGGCACGCTGACACGTGGAAATTTTGTGGTCACAGCAATACATCCACATGACGTATCCGAGGATGAGCTGCTTGATATTGCCGCCCTTGCCGAGAGCTATTCCAACCACCCCATAGGGGAGTCGATTGTTCGTGCGCACAAGGGTCATATTGATAAAGAGCGCATCGGTGAGGTCAACGAGGTCGGAGGGCTGGGGATAAATGCAGTAATTGACGGGAAACAGGTTCTTGCGGGCAACACGCGTTTGATGGAGAATCACGGTATTGCCGTCTGCGGTGGCTGTGACTGCGAAAAATGCTGTCGCGGTGCGGCGGTACACGTTGCAATCAACGGCATATACTGCGGACATATCGTTATATCAGACGAGCTGAAGCCGCAATCCGCGGAAGCTATCGCCATGCTTAAGGCACAGGACGGTTCAAAAACGGTTATGCTGACGGGCGACGCCAAAAAGGTTGCAGACGTCGTGGGAAAAGAGCTTGGTATCGATGAGGTTCATTCCGAGCTTATGCCGGATGATAAGGTGGCTATCGTTGAGACGATGATAGACGCAAAACGCAAAAACACTGCAGTGGCATTTGTTGGCGACGGGCTTAACGACGCCCCCGTGCTTTCAAGGGCGGACGTTGGCATTGCCATGGGCGCGTTGGGAAGCGATGCCGCAATCGAGGCGGCGGACGTGGTGCTGACGGACGATAATCCTATAAAGGTTGCGGAGGCAAAGACCATCGCAAAGCGTACAATGAGGATTGTACGTCAAAATATAATATTCGCGTTGAGCGTAAAGGCGGCGGTGCTTGTGCTTGGAGCGTTAAACATTGCAAATATGTGGATTGCCGTTTTTGCGGACGTTGGAGTATCGGTTATCGCTATACTTAACGCAACTCGTGCGCTTAATGTTAAAACCGAAAAAAATTCCACACGATAAAGCCATGCCGCAGAGCTTGACGTGACTCGGCACGAAAATCCGGACGCAAGATCGAAAATTGCAAACAACCAAATTAAAGGGCGGCACGAAAGCAAATCGTGTCGCCCAAAGCGTTCAATAAACGTTAATATTACTGACAAAAGGAATCAGCTGTTCTTTTTGCGGATAAACGCAGGAACATCCAAGCCGCCGCGTGGATTATAGCTTGATGACTTAGCGTCACGCGATGTGTTAATCTCACGCTTAGGCAACGGCTGTTCCTCAGGTATCTGGGAGGAATATCTGTCCTCGGGAGGGGTATCACGGCGGATACCGCGATTGCCGCTGTTTACGTTTGTGGTTTGAAGCTCCTCACGATAGGAGGGCATGGGCTTTGCTTCAGGCTCTGAAGCCGCCTTCGGGGAGGAAGGTTGAGAGGCAGGGGAGTCGGCGCTCTTGCTCATGGCGGATTCCTGTCTGCCCCGCTGCATATCCTCAGGCCAGTCAAAACCGGTGGCGATAACCGTCACGCGGACTGAATCACCCATTGATTCGTCGATACCCATCGCCCATATAATTGAGGCGTTGGGATCGGCAGCGTTTTCAATAAGATCTGCAGCCTCGCTGACCTCAAGCAGCCCAAGCGTTGATCCGCCGACAACGTTTAACAAAACACCCTTTGCGCCGTCAATACTCGTCTCAAGCAGCGGGCTTGCAATTGCCTGCTTTGTCGCCTCAATGCACCGCTTATCACCTGTTGCATTGCCAATGCCCATATGAGCCATGCCGCGCTCGCTCATCACGGTGCGAACATCGGCAAAGTCGCTGTTGACCATTGCGGGGAACGTGATAAGATCGGATATGCCCTGAACACCCTGCCGCAGAACGTCGTCCGCAACGCGCAAAGCCTCATCGGCGGGAGCGTTGCCCACGATTGAAAGAAGACGCTGATTCGGTATAACGATGAGGGTATCTATTACGTCGCGCAGACTGTCAATGCCTGCAAGCGCGTTCCTCATGCGCGATTTCCCCTCAAAATGGAAGGGCTTTGTAACAACGCCGATTGTCAATATGCCTTGCTCCTTTGCCGCCTTGGCAACAATTGGAGCTGCTCCCGTTCCCGTGCCGCCGCCCATGCCGGCGGTTATGAAAACGAGATCCGCACCGCGAACAGCTTCGGTAATTGCGTCAATACTCTCCTCGGCGGCAGCCTTGCCAACCTCGGGCTTTGCACCGGCGCCCAGTCCGCGTGTGACCTTTTCACCGATCTGAACCTTCATATCGGCCTTTGAACCGAACAAAGCCTGCTTATCGGTATTGATAGAAATAAACTCAACACCTTTCAGACCGTAATCGACCATCCGATTAACTGCGTTGCCGCCCGCGCCGCCCACGCCGACAACCTTCAGCTGTGCGATAGGGCCCTTGTCGTTGTCAATTTCGATATCGAATGCCATAAACCTATCCCCTCCGTAACGATAAATCAATTGGTGAATATTTCTTTTATGCCGCGTGAAAACGCGTTGCGCCTGCCGCCGCGAACAGCATTGCCCGCTCCGCACCTGAACAGTGCAAAATCGGCAAGCCCAAATGCCGCAGCGTAATTGACAGAGCTGTGAGTGCTCATCCACGGCATAGTCACAGCAACATCGCGCCCTATCCGCCGTGAAAGAAATTCCTTTGAACCGCGCATAAGCGCCAGCCCGCCGCCAACAAGCCAAACACCTGCACCGTCCGCATCCATCGCGGCAATGGAATCGCCTATCATCTCGCAAAGCTCCTCGGTACGCGACTCTATGATAAGCTGTATGAGAGAGTGTTCAACTGCGAACACTCCTTCGTTTGGAATACGCACGCGTTCAACGCTGTCGCCATAGTCAAGCGAGAACACGTAACGTTTTTTAATATCCTCAGCCACAGGTTCGGGAACGCGAAGCCCATAGCAGATATCCGAGGTAATATGCCGCCCGCCAACCCCAATGGAGTCGCAGGCGACAGGCGCGCTGCCCCTAAACAACGTAATATCGGTGTGAGAGCCTCCGCAGTCGATAAGCACTGCCCCGCTCAACCTGTCATCATCCGGCACCGCAAAACATGCGGTGGCAAACGCGGTGGAAATAAACGCCTCCGCCGTAATACCCAACGGCAGGATTGCATTGACGGCAAGCTCACGAAAGCTGCTGTCAACAAAGCAATGGGAAACGTCTGCGGAAAGCCATTTGGCAGGCAGACCAACGGGAGAGCCACGCACGGCGGAACGATCAGCCTTAAACGCCACAGGCGTGCTGTGCATAAGCTTATAACCCTCCGGAACGGGAAAATCGAGAGAGTTCTCAAGCAACTCCTCAACATCGCCATCGGTGACTCTGCCTCGTGAAGATCGAACCTCAACCTCGCCAAGCTGGGTATAAAGCCGCATAAATGGGGAAGGCACACCGATGAAAATACTGCGAATGCGCATCTGAGCATCACGCTCGGCGCGCCGAACGGAAAATTCAACCGCTTCGGCAAGAGCTCGTCCATCAGGAAGGGAACCGAAACGATAGCCCTCATATTCCTTCGAGCCGATACCGTGAACGATTATCGCACCATCGGACTCGGAGCTGACGACCATACAGATGACCTTGCTGCTGCCTATGTCAAGAATAGCGCTGTGCCGCATGTCAGTCCCCCAAATGCCATTTGCCTCGCGTGTGCGCAAACTGCATCCCACGCGCTGCATAACTACATATATACGGTTACATTATAGCATGAACACAATATCTTGTGCAAGGGCTTATTCAAAGTTATTTTGATTATTTTGCAAACGGAATGTTACATTTTGCAAAATAATGTCTCATCCGTCAAAGCCGGACGTCTCAGAGGGCGAGGGAGAGGCATTCGGATCGGGCGATGACGATGGCATGGGCGTTTCGGAAGGGCACGCTGTCGGAGCGGCGCCCTGACTGTATTCGACCTCTCCGGAGCTTAGAACATACAGCAGCCCACCATCCGGATGCGTGAGACGGAACCGATCCAACGCCTCAAACATACGGGAAATCTTGTCCGCTATGTCAATCGAGTCACCAAGAATAACCGTATAGCCGTCAACCGTGCAGATACGCACATTTGACGTGTATGATACATCGATTAAAAGCATGTCGTCCCTTCGGAAGGCGGTTGCCCCAATTATTTCCATCAGCGTGTATGTGCGAAGCTTGGACTTGTCCGCATTGATCGATGTGCCGACGCAGAAACCGTTTGTGCTTATGCCAAACACCGATATCAGCCCGTCAACACTGCTGCGCGGGCCGATGTAAAGCACAAAACCGTTTATGTCAACAATGCAGAATGTAGAGTTGGCGCCCACTATCGCTGCGTACTCCGTGCGCTCACGCACGGTGATACGGATTGTGGAGGGAAATTCCCGCTTGACGCTCAACACCTCAACATAGGGGTCACTTTCAATTCGCCGTGCCGCCGCACTGAGATCATACGAAAACAGGTTTTTCCCCGTGTAAAGACCTGAGCTGTTGATAATGGACTCACTTGAATGCGTCTGCGGGTCATTGCCGACTACAACAATTGTGTCAACGTCGGTTATCAGATACATCAGAACGAAAATGCAGCCAAGAAGCACCAACGCAATCACGATAACAGCAGAAGCAAGCAGCTTGGTTGAGACGCCTTGCGATTTCTTTTTTGCAGAAGACGAAGCGTTGGCGAGTGTGCGCGGGGACGACTGTTTGGGACGCGGAGTGCGAATGGGCTCGTCCTCGTCAAACTCAGCTTCAGTATCGTGTTCATCCGATGCTGTATCGGGCTTAACTGAAGCGTCGTTTGCCGTGTCATGCCTGTTCTGCGATGCGGGCACGGCAAAGGGGCGAATTTCGTATACGTTTGTTCCGCCTTTCCTGATGCCGTCATTTGGCTTGCCCGTTTCGTTACTCATTCAGTTTGCCAACCTCTGTATATCTGGATACATTTAGCAGTATGCCCATTGCAGCAAGAAACACAACCAAGGATGTTCCGCCCGCGCTGATAAAGGGAAGCGTTTGCCCGGTTGCGGGAAGGGCGTTTGTCACAACGCCGACGTTTATCAACACCTGTATGGCAAGCACACCGGTTATGCCGGCAGCAAGAAGACTTCCAAAGCGTTCTCTGCAGCGCATAGCAATACGAATGCCGCGATAGATAACAAACAGGTATGCCGCCAACAAAAGGAAGCAGCCCACAAACCCAAGCTCCTCACCGATTATCGAAAGAACAAAATCGCTTTCACGATATGGCAAAAACAACAGCTTTTGACGGCTTGCATTTATGCCCTGCCCAAACAGTCCTCCGTTTCCAAAGGCGTAAAGCGATTGTATGGTTTGATATCCGGAGCCGGAGGGATCCTTCCATGGGTCAAAAAAGGTTGTCAGTCTTGAAAGTCTGTATGGCTCGATAAGCACAAGCACCAGTATCGCCGCCGCTCCTGCAGCAAGCAGCATCAATCGATGAATCATCTTTGTGCCGCCGATAAAAAACATGAAGTACGCCGTAAGACAGAGTATTATAACCATCGACAGATTGGGCTGAAGCACAATCAATACGCAGGGGATTACCAGATAAACCAGCAACGGCAGCATTCCGCTGAAAAACTTGGACATATCGTTTTTTTTGGTTGTCATAAAGTTTGCCATAACAACAACCATTATAAACTTTGCAAACTCAGCGGGCTGAAACTGAAAACCTCCTATGGGTATCCACCTTTGCGCACCCTGCGCGCTTTTGCCTACAACAAGCGTTAGCACAAGCAGCGCTATAAGCGCAAGGTATGATACAAGTGCAATCTTTCGATAGAATGTGTATTTGAGATGTGAAAGCCCCAGCAGCGCGCCAAAGCCAATTACAAGAAATATCAACTGCTTTTTTACGAAGTAAAGCCCATCGCCGAACTGACTTTGGGCGTAATAATAGCTTGCGGAGAACAGCATGATAACACCGAAGGCACAAAGAAGCACAAGCACAATGAACAACGGGAAGTCAAAGTGGTGCTTCTTAACAGAGGGGACGGCGGACACGGGTTTTCCGTTTGCCACGCCGTCTCCCGAAGGGGTTCTCATACTGACGACATTCGTCTCCATTACAGCGAATTCACAATCTCCTTGAATAATCTTCCTCTCTCCTCATAATCGGAGAACATTCCCCAGCTTGCGCACGCGGGGGAGAGCAGCACCGCGTCGCCCGAAACGGCAAGCGACCTTGCCGTATGTATCATTTCCGCAAAATCATCATGCACCGGATATATGGCGCTAAAGCCCTCGTCATGCGCGGCACGCATTATAGCTTCGGTGTTTGAACCATTGACTACCACAGCCTTTACTTTGCCCGAAAAGGCACGAAAAACGGGATGATAATCGCTCTGCTTGTCGTAATTTCCCGCGCCAAGCAGCAGCACGGTCGGGGACTTCATCGCCTCGATTGCCTTTATTGTCGATTCAGGATTTGTACCCTTGGAATCGTTGAAGTAGGTAATACCGTCAAGCGTCCGCGTGAATTCAATACGATGCTCAACGCCCCTAAAGCTGCGCAAGGTATCGCGCACCGCCTCAATACAAACGCCCATGCCAAGACTCAGACAGACAGCGCAAAGAGCGTTTTCAAGGTTATGACCGCCCGGTATACCAAGCTCGTCGGCGGGTATAACAACGGTTTCAATGTCGTCCATGCGGAAAATAATATCGCCGCCGCGCACAAAAGCACCGTTTTCAACCTCGTGCGTTCTTGAAAATAGCAGTATCCGCGCACGGGTATGGCACGCCGATACAATCGGGTCGTCGGCGTTCAAAACCGCAATATCGTTTTCGGCTTGATTTTCAAACATACGCCGTTTGGCGGCAATATATGCGTCCATTGAACCAAATCGATTGATATGATCCTCTGTGATGTTCAACAGACCCGCCGCGTCCGCATGAAAATCAACAATGCTTTCAAGCTGAAGCGAAGCGGTTTCCGCAACAACGGTATCGCCAGCCCTTGTTTCCATCGCGTGTTCGGTTATGGGCACGCCGATATTTCCCAACACAAACGCTCTGCCGCCGTTGTTCTTGATCGCGTAATCAGCCTTAAATATTTCCCCTGTGAGTGCGGTAGTGGTGGTTTTTCCGTTTGTGCCGCCGATACATACAAACCTGCATCCGCGGTCGCAAAATCTGTAACCAAGCTCGATTTCACCGATAACCTCAATCCCACGCAGTATCGCCGCCTTTACAAACGGGCGAAATATGGGAATAACGGGGGAGATCACCATCATATCAACGCCGTCAAGCAGCGCTTCAGGCGCAACACCCAGACGATCAACATATTTAATGTCCTCAAGCGCTTCATCCAGACCCGGAATATCGCTTTTGAGGTCGTTAATTATCACATTCCATCCATTCCTGTAAAGCAGTTTGGCGGACGATACTCCGCTTTTTGCCATACCAACAATTAAAGCCGTCCTTTTCATAGTGTCGCCGTAAATCCTCTTTTCCGCATGGTCGTTAATACAACCCTAAAAAATCACAATAACGGAGGGAGTTATCCATCCGACATTCTTAAAAAAAGCCGTTCGGCGGGTCAAGGCACTTGCAGGAGGAGAGCCATCCTCATGCAAGCACCCTCCGCAATGGCTGATGCGCAGGCATAACCATCACGATACCTAACCACGGGCAGCAGTGCCAAGTGCCAACAAGAACCACGCTGCCTCACGCGATAACGCCGAACGGCGGATTAACAAAGTCAAGCGCTACATGAAAAGTACAAGCGCCACAAGGCAGGCGATGCAAGTGACTATCATGTAACCGGTAACAATTTTGGTCTCCGCGTGTCCCTCCAGCTCAAAATGATGATGAAGGGGAGCCATGCGGAATATTCTCTTGCCGTGCCTGAGCTTAAACGAGCCCACTTGCAGCACAACGCTGACGGCGGAGGCGACTATACAGCAGCCCATGAGGAGAAACAGGAACATATAGCGGCTGTACAGCACCATGGCGCAAATTGCGCCGCCAAGCGCCATTGAACCGGTATCGCCCATAAACACCTTTGCGGGGTATGCGTTGCATGACAAAAAGCCCAAGCAGCCACCCGCAACGGCAAATGCGAATACAGACATTGAAAGCATACCGTCGCGTTGTGCAACAAGTATAGGAGCATCCGCAAAGGATTGAGAAAAAGCTCCCGAAAGATATAGGAACATTACGCCCATAGCCAAAGAATATACAAGCGTCACGCCCGAAGCAAGCCCGTCAAGCCCGTCTGTAAGGTTGGTGCTGTTTACGATTGCTATAACCATAAACATAACAAGCGGTATATAGCCCCACCCAAAATCAAACGATCTGCCAAGTATGGCGCTGTATACCTCGGTGCCGATGTATTTGTAAGCAAACACTGCCACCGCAGCGGAAAGCAGCACCTGAGCAATTATCTTTTGATATGCTCTCAGCCCCAGATTACGCTTGTGACGGATTTTAAGTAAGTCGTCAAGAAAGCCGACAAACCCAAATGCAACCATCATGATAAGCGCGGGGACAGGGTACCAGAAGGCTATGTTATATTTGGAAAAAGCCAAGGTTGCGGCGATAATGGCAACGATGAACATTATTCCGCCCATCGCGGGAGTGCCTTCCTTTGATGTGTGCGCGTGAGGACCTTCCTCGCGCTCAACCTGTCCGTATTTCATACGGCGTAAAAGAGGTATGAAAAACGGAGCGAGAGCCATGACTGCCGCTGCCGCCGCTATGAATGAAAAGGTGATCCTGTAAAACTCCTGCATGATGTCGCATCCTCCGTGTAATGGCTTGAAACGTTGCTTTCCGGCAATATCCCGTCAAACCAAACCCTTATTCTTACGCATATCCTCAAGCAGCTCCGCAACGACTACCTTTTCGTCAAACGGATGCTTAACGTTGTCTATCTCCTGATAGGTTTCATGCCCCTTGCCCGCAAGAACAACAACGTCGTCCTTGCGTGCGTGATTCAGCGCATAGCGTATGGCTTCACGTCGGTTCTGAATCACCACATATTCAACAGCCGTTTTGTTAACGCCGTCAAGCACGTTGCCGATTATGCGCATAGGCTCCTCTGTCCTGGGATTGTCGGAGGTTACAACGCAAAAATCTGAAAATCGACCTGCCGCCTCTCCCATGATGGGACGTTTCGCACGGTCACGGTCTCCGCCGCAGCCAAACACCGTGATTATCCGACCCTTTGCAAATTCACGCACAGACGTCAACAGGTTGATAAGCCCGTCGGGGGTGTGGGCAAAGTCCAGTATAACGGAGAAGGGGAAGCCCGTGGTGTCAAGCGCTTCCATTCTGCCGGAAACTCCCGCAACGGCGGCAAGCCCCTCGGATATAGCACAAAGAGGTATGCCAAGCTGAATGCATATGCCGGTGGCCAGCATAGCGTTAAACACGTTGAACAGACCGGGAATCGGCACGGCGATATGCGCGTATCCGATTGGCGTGGCAATATCAAACTCAACGTCACGCGCACATATCTCAATATCGGCGGCGGATATATCCGCGTGCTCCCTAATGCCGTATGTCATGCGCGGTATGTCAAGTCCTTCAAGCAAGGGAACGCTGTGAGGGTCATCCGCGTTAACAACCGCAAACTTGCTGTGACAGAACAGCTTGCGCTTTGCTGCAAGATAGTTTTCAAACGTTTTGTGATAATCAAGATGATCCTGAGTGAGGTTTGTAAATCCGCCAACTTCAAAATCAATGCCGTAAACACGTCCCTGATCAAGCGAATGTGAGCTGACCTCCATTATAACAAGGTCAACGCCGTCATCGGCCATCATGCGCATTATCTCCTGAAGCTCGGTGCATTCGGGAGTTGTGCGCTGGGTGCTGATAACTCGGTCTCCGATTATATTTCGGATCGTGCCAATAAGACCAACCTTCAGACCGTATCTTTCAGCAATAGCCTTAATCATGTATGTGGTTGTTGTTTTGCCGTTTGTGCCGGTGACGCCAACAATGCGAAGTTCCTTCGAAGGACAGTTATACAGCTTCATTGCAAGCACCGCCATAGCTCTGCGTGAGTTGGGAGCGATTATCTGAGGAACATTAAACGGCATTTCGCGTTCAACCAAAAGGGCGGTCGCACCGCGTGCAACTGCCGCGCCCGCATATTCGTGCCCGTCCTGAAACGTGCCGACAACGCAGGTAAAAAGCCCGCCTGTACAGACCCTTCGTGAGTCGTATTCGATGCGGTCTATGTCCGCGTCTCCGCCGACAAGCCTGTATTCGGTATCCTTGACCAGTTCACTGAGAAGCATAGCAGTCTCCTTGTATCAATTTTCTTACGAACAACGACGCTTTCGGGCGCCGTGCCATGCGTTATGCGCCATCGTCGGTTTCAAACCTAAACCATACGACTATCGCCGTGCCGTACGCGGCGTTTGTTCCGGGCGTAATGGACTGCATATAAGCGGTTCCGGAGGGATCATCGGCGTTGCTTTCAAATGTCAGACCCAAAGCAGTCAACGCATTGTATGCCTCAAGAGGGGTCATGCCGGTGAGATCCGGCACGGTGACATAGACAGCAGCGTCAACGGGCAGAGTCGGGTCAATCGCGGTCATGGCGGTATACAGCAAAACAGAGTAACCGACAACAACTTCGCTTCCCGCCGACGGTACCTGAGCGGTTACAACATCATCGCACTGAAAAACAGCACAAAGCCCTTTTTCGGTGAGGGCCGCCTCAGCTTCCGCTGTGGTCATACCCGTCACGTTGGGGATCTCAACAGTTTGGCTTTGGTGAGAGGCAAGAATGCCGGAGTAGTGCAGAGTATCCTCAAGCACCATCTTAACAAACGGAGCGGCAACGGTGCTGCCGAATATCTGACTGACCTGCGGCTCGTCAACAAGTATCAGACATACATATTGAGGATTTTCCGCCGGCGCAAAGCCGATAAAGGAGCATATGTAGCTGCCTGCCGATATGCGCCCGTACTCATCGTACTTCTGAGCGGTTCCGGTCTTGCCGCCAACATTGTAGCCCTCTATCTTGCAGTTGCGTCCGGTGCCGTTATCAACAACGCTTTGAAGTATTGTACGAACCTTCGCGGATGTTTCCTCGGATAGGACCTGACGTATCGGGGTGGTATCTGCCTCATATACAACGCTGCCGTTATTGTCCAACACACGCTGAACGATGTACGGCTCATGCAGATAACCTCCGTTGACGGCGGCGCACACCGCCGCGCAAAGCTGAAGCGGCGTAACCGCGATGCTTTGCCCAAAGCCTATGCGGGCAAGGTCGTTTTCCTTTATGTATTTTTCGTGAGTGACTATGCCTCCGGATTCGCCAATCAGCCCGCTGCCTGTTGTCTGACCAAATCCGAACGCGTAGATATAGTCATAAAACTCTTCAACACCCATTGAAAGAGCCATCTGCATAAAAGCACAGTTACAGCTGTTTTCAACGGCTTTGGTTAGGGTTTGAGAGCCGTGACCTGCGGTTTTCCAGCAGTGGATGCTCTCTCCGTTAACAAGATAGCTGCCGTTGCAGAAAAAACTGCTGTCAAGACTTACCGCTCCGCTGTCAATAGCGGCGGCAAGCGTGACGATTTTGAATGTGGAGCCGGGCTCATATGAGTCCGTAACAATACGGTTGCGCGAAAGCTCCGCAAGCAGCGTCAGGTCGTCTCTTGGGGGATTGTTCGGGTCGTAATCGGGCAACGAGGATATTGCAAGTATCGCACCTGTGTTGCAGTCCATAATTATGCCCTGTGCGCTTTTGGCGTTGTTAACCTCAAGCGCTTCCTCAAGAGCTTTCTCAAGATAGCTTTCAAGCACACTGTCGCCGGTCAGCACAATGTCGTAGCCGTCTATCGGGTCGATGTACTCAACCGAACCGTAAGCAAGGGTATTTCCGGAGGAATCCGTCTCGGCAATCTGCTTGCCGTTTACGCCCGAAAGATACTTGTCAAAGGACAGCTCCAAACCGGACTGCCCCACATTGTCAATATTTGTAAAGCCGATTATCTGCGAAAATAGGGTTCCGTTGGGATAGTATCGTTTGCTGTCAAGCGCTGTACCAACGCCCTTGCCAAGCTGCAGGGCGTCAACCGCATCGCGTGTTTCAACGCTTATTTGCCGCTTGAGTATCCTCTCACGGTATTGTGTAGAGGACACACGGTCAAGCACCACGTCATAATCCATGCCAAGCAGAGAGCTAAGCTCCGCGGATATGCGCTCACGATCGCTGCTGTCAATCAACGAAGGCCACAGCACCACCTTGTATACCGTACCGTTTGTTGCCAAAACGTTTCCGTTGACGTCAAGAATGTCACCCCTTGCCGCCGTAAGTGAGGTTGTACGCGTCCATTGGTTCAACGCCATACGCTGAAGCTCGGGACCCCAGATTATCTGAACGTAGAACAGCCAACCGGCAAGCACCACAAACAGGGCAATCACCAGCGACAGAGCGGCAAGAAGACGTTTTTTCAGCGACCACGCCGGCTTTATTGCCTGCGCGGGTTTACCGCCGTTCTTCCTCTTTTTAACTCTGAGACGCATATTCCCGCCCTCCGAAAACGATAATATATCGCTAACCTCCGATGTTGTCTGCCGTTGGATAAACCATTCCCGCAGCCTTTGCGGCGGCGTGAGCGGCGCCTATGTCAATCGAAAAAAGATAATCGACATTTGTTCGCTCAACCTCTTTTTCAAGCGCCTCAACCTCTGCGGCGAGCTCGTTTGTGCGGGTGTAGGCGGCGGATATCGCATTGTATCGTGTCATAACAAACAGCATAGACGCTGCGACTGCGCCAACACACACCACCGCGAATGTCTTTGGAATAACCTTGTAATCCGCCATAAGCTGCCACAGCGTCCGACGCTGCACACGCTCAGCCTTGCGCGGGGTCAAAACCTCATGAGGCTTTCTCTCAGGGTTTCTCACAGGCTCGGCAGCAACTCTCGTTTTGGGCGCCGCCTCCGTGGAGAGCGCAAGATTGCCCCTGCTGGGTGCATATACTCGAATCGTGTCGTTTGCCTTTTGTTTATCGATAGCCATATTATTCGCCCTCACGACAAATTATGAGTTTCTTGACCGCTCGCAGCTTTGCGCTTCTTGAACGTGGATTTCTTTCCACCTCGGCGTCATCGGACGCAAGAGGCTTTCGGGTAAGAATATCCACGATTGGCTTTTTGCCGCAGACGCACACGGGCGCGGACGGGGGACAGGTGCAAGGGGACTTGAGGTCGCGGAACACGTTCTTGACGATTCTGTCCTCAAGGGAGTGAAACGTTATGACGGCAAGCACACCGTCGGGATTTAACAGATCAACGGCATCGCGCAGAGCCTGCTCCAGCCCGTCAAGCTCACCGTTAACCTCAATTCGGATCGCCTGAAAAGTGCGTCTTGCAGGATGAGGACCTTCGCGCCTTGCTGCGGCGGGTATCGCGCTGCGAACAATTTCCGCAAGCCTCGTGGTGGTTTCAATCGGAGCCTTCTCACGCTCCGCAACAATGGCGTTTGCTATACGGGAGGCAAAACGCTCCTCACCAAAGTCACGTATTACCTCGTAAAGCCTTTTTGAAGAATAACCGTTTACAACATCATTGGCGGAAAAGCTCGCGGTTTGATCCATCCTCATGTCAAGAGGAGCTTCTGTGCCGTAAGAGAATCCGCGTGCTCCGTCGTCAAGCTGATGAGAGCTTACACCCAAGTCGATTATCATGCCGTCAACGCCGGAGAGCCCATATTCAGCAAGAGGCAGCAGCGTCTTCATGTCAAAGAAGTTGCCGTGAACGGCATGGAAGGCGGGGAATCCGCTAAGCCTTGCACTTGCCGATGCTATGGCGTCACAATCGCGGTCAATGCCGAAATGCACAGCACCGCTCGGCAGCCTTTCAAGTATGCCCTCACTGTGACCGCCACCGCCAAGCGTGCAGTCAACGGTCGAATGACAACTCTCCGGACGGATGAGCTCAAGCACTTGATTTAGCATTATCGGAGTGTGGTATACGCTCTCAGTCATTGCTTCACACTTGCTCTGTCCGCAAGAGACTGACAGTCCTCAGCCAATTTTTTGCGTGAATAGGTACAGTTCTTCGCATCAAGCTCCGCAGGATTCCATATTTCAAAGCTTTTTACGGAAGCGGCGAGCGCCGCCTCGTCTGAAATACCTGCATACTCAAGCAAATGCTGCGCGATAAGTATGCGCCCCTGCTTGTCGATTTCACATTGCGTGGCAAACTGAAACATCTCACGCGCCGCGTCAAGATAATGAAGATCGGTGGGAGGAAGCGCTTCAAGCTCTGCCGCAAGCTGCTCAAACTGAGCCTCGGACATAGCTTTAAGATAATGTTCTTCAGGGTTTTCGCAAAATCCGCGCATAACCACAACGCTGTCGCCTATGTCGCCGCGCCACTTTGCAGGCACAAATACACGACCCTTTGCATCGACTGCGTTGACATATCTGCCGATTATCACAATGCTTACCCCCCTTTTTTGTACTGTGAGATCGTATCGCCGTAATACGGTGAAGGGAAACGGCGAAGTACACCTCGGACAAGACTAATTATACCACAAGGTAAACCGCAACGCAACACTTTTCACCACTTTTATTTCAAAATTAATTCATTTTATGTGATTTTAGTTGCGGCTTGCCAAAAACGGATATTTCAGTATAATGATGAGGACTGATAATAGCTTAGGAGGGCTTGATATGAGGCTTGTACTTGCCAGCGGTTCGGCTCGCAGACGTGAGCTGATGACCAAATGCGGCTATGAATTCGACACAGTGGTCAGCAATGCGGATGAGCATATTGAAGCGTCCTCTCCGATTGAGCTTGTGGAGAGGCTTGCGCTTATAAAGGCAAAGGAAGTCAGTCTGCGTCTCGGCGGCGGTGCTGTTGTAGTAGGTTCGGATACAATAGTGGTGCTTGACGGCAAAGTGATAGGCAAGCCAAAGGACAGGGATGACGCGATTAGAATACTTGCGGAGGAAAGCGGCAGAACACACACGGTTTACACAGGCATAGCCGTGATAACCGATGATTCCGCAGCGGTGGACTGCGCAACGGCGGACGTCACATTTGCAAAAATCACAATGCCTGAGATTGAAGCCTATGCAGCCACAGGCGAACCTATGGATAAAGCGGGCGCATATGGCATACAGGGGCAGTTTGCAATGTTTGTTACAAATATCAATGGCAGCTATTTTACGATAATGGGTCTGCCGATACACCTTCTATATCCCATGCTTAAAGCTGTTGGAATACGTCCTCGCGGTTTTTAGTGCAGATTCGACAATTATTTTACAGTTAAAACGCTAAATAACCGTTGGTTTTGGGAATAACATATTATGACAGAGATGTCGTGATATTTAACAAAACCAACGGAGGATTTATGTTTGAAATAAGTTTGGCGGCGGACGTCGGTTCGGCAACAACCCGTCTTGCAACGCGTAATCAGATTGAAAGTCAGCAATCAAGGGTTGCGCTTGACCCGGATAACTCCTGCCGTGTGCTTGCAATAGGCAACGAAAGCCGAAAGCTGCTTAACGCCTCTCCCGCATATCCCGTGCGCAACGGAGCAATTGCAAATACTCAGCTTGCATCAATACTGCTTCGGCGGCTTGCGCTCAATATGCTCAAGCGCAAAACATTGTATGGCGTGGTGCTGCGCATGGCTGTTCCAAACGTTGTAAGCGATATGCAAAAGGCCGCTGCGGCAGAGATGGCAAGGGAGGCGGGATTCAAATCCGTCAGGCTGGTTGACGCTTTGCTTATGGGCGCGATAGGCGCGGGTGTGGATGTTGACTCTCATACGGCGAATATGGTTGTTGATATCGGACACGACAGGCTTAATACAATGATGTGTGCAAACGGAGGGATAGTCGCGGAATCCGTTTCGGGGATGGGAAGTCGGATATTCGACCGAACGCTGCAAAGCTATTTTGCGGGCGAGCATCGAATGCTGATAGGCGCCACTGCAGCGGAAAAGATTAAAAGGGAGATGGACAGACCTCTGCTTCTTGTAAACGGAAGGTGCGCGGATACGGGTTTGCCAAAAAAGATTGAGGTGCATTCAGTCGCAGTGCGCGATGCGCTTAAAAGCCCCGCCGCTGTGTTGGCGCGGGAAATTGAAGCGGCAATCAATAAAACACCGCCCGAATCAGCCTCCGATGTTTATGACAACGGACTGTGGCTAATAGGGGGCGGCGCAATGCAGTATGGGCTTGCCATGCAGCTTTCAAACTATCTTGGGTTAGAGGTACACGTCGCCGCAAATGCGGAACAGGCAACCATATTCGGTATGCAGTCGGTTATATGGAAGGCAAGAAGCTTCGTTGGCGAGGCGGCGTATCAAAGCTCAATCGTGTAGAATGCGTCAGAAGTAAACGCTGTGACGGCATTACAACTCAATTATATGGTACTCGTCCCATTCGTGGGGAGCTTTGTCCATGGCTCTGTGCCCAACGGCGACAGCAATGACAAATTCATATCCTTCGGGAAAACGGAAAAGCTTTTTTGCCAAGACGCCGGACTCTCCGTCAAAGGCGACTGCGGGCATACCGAGAATTACGGAATCAAGCCCTATTGACTTAGCGGCGAGAACAATGCTTTCAACGGCAATACCGCCGTCCACGGGAGAAAAATGTGACGGAGCCGCGCATACAATCACCACAAGCGGAGCGCCGTACAGCACCTTGCCCCCGCGTGAGGTAATGCGTTCGCGCATTTTTTCATCAAGCTTGTCAAAAACAAGCTTATCAAGCGTTGCCGTGACAGCGGGGTCTTCAACAAAAATAAAGCGTTGCTCCTGCTTGTTCATAGCTGTCGGGGCAGCCAACGCCGCTTTCTTCAAAACGTCAAGCTCGTAATCTGTCAATGCGGCGTCTGCGTACGCCCGAATACTGCTGCGTGACAAAATCGTGTCCAAAACCATGTTATCCATTGCTTATTCCTCCAATAATTTATGAAGCCATCATATACTATAATTATTTGAAAAGCAAGCAAATATTGACATTCCTACAAGACGGATTTTCGGGCAAACTGTTTACAGAAGCATATGCTGATGAGAGGAGGACAGTCCATGAAAATCTGGAGCTTCGCGGCGGGAATGGCGCTGGGCATGACCGCGGCAACGGTCGCTGTAACAAGCATGTACCCAAGTGTTTCAAAAAAAATGAAGCGTGACGGCAAAAAACTGTGGCACGGAATAACTAACATGGTTTAACGGCGGCGCAAAGAGGGCATGAGGATGAATCAACCTTATGCCTTCTTTGGTATATGAGGAAGCAATGCATCAAACAGAATATGTGCCCGCAAAATGGCATTCAACAATATATTTCGTCTCGGGTATTGCATTCTAACATATACTGATGTAAAATCACCAAAGTTGATATTCCTCCTTAGCTCAGTCGGTAGAGCACGCGGCTGTTAACCGCGGTGTCGTTGGTTCGAGTCCAACAGGGGGAGCCACGTCGGAGCAAGCAGGATATCGCTTGCTCCGTTTCTTTTAAAAAAAGCAATGAGTGCATTAGCTTTTTTGGCACAGAGTGCGGCGCCTGCCGCCGATCAACGGTTCTTCCGAGGTTGTTGTCGCGTTTACAACCCACAAAAGATACGCCGAAGGTATAGGCAGGATTGATTTGCAGCAGAGGCAGAACCCGAAACAAAGCCAAACAAGCACGCCGAGTAAGCGTATAATTGAGGTGGATAAGTAATTATGGTGCTTGCTGATTTTTTTCAACTTCATCCCAAGGCAGCGCTTGCTTTTTCGGGAGGTACGGATTCATCGTATCTGCTGTACGCCGCTGTGCGCTGCGGCGCTGATATCCGAGCATATTATGTTAAAACGGCATTTCAACCTCAATTTGAGCTTGAGGATGCAAACCGTATTGCCGCATTAACAGGCGCGCAGCCGGTGATTATTGACGCTGATATTTTGCGCGATGATATCACGCAAAACAATAACGATCGCTGCTATCATTGCAAAAAGCTTATGCTTCAGACCGTGCTTGAACAGGCGCATAATGATGGATATGATATTCTGCTTGACGGCACCAACGCATCCGACAGCGCGAATGATCGCGCAGGTATGCGCGCACTTTGCGAGCTTTCGGTGCTGTCTCCTTTGAAAGAATGCGGAATGACCAAGGCGGAGATACGCCGCCTTTCAAAAGAGGCGGGGCTGTTCACATGGGATAAGCCTGCATATGCGTGCCTTGCCACTCGTATCCCCACGGGCGAAGCAATCACTAAGCAAAAGCTTACTGTTACGGAGCGGGCGGAGGACTTCCTTTTTTCACTGGGATTTACGGATTTTCGAATTCGATTCATTGAAAAAGCAGCAAGAATTCAGCTGCCCTCATCTCAGCTTGAAAAGCTTATGGCAAAAAGAGACACAATCGTTACAGAGCTAAAGAAATACTATTCCGATGTGCTGTTGGATTTGGAGGCGCGAAATGGATGATTTAAGGCAAATACTTGAAGGAGTAAAGAGAGGAGAGGTTTCTGTTGATGAAGCCGCATTAAAGCTCCGGGAAGCTCCGTTTGAGGATATCGGCTTTGCAAAGGTTGACCTGCACCGCAGGATACGGCAGGGGGTCGCGGAGGTTGTTTATGGCGCGGGCAAAACTCCGGAGCAGATAATTGCAATTGTCAACACCATGCGGAATAACGGACAGGGCACGATACTCATTACAAGGCTTGCCTTGGACGCCGCTGAAGCAGTCGCCAAAAGTGTTGAGCTTACATATCACAATGCAGCCCAAATCGGCGTCATCGGCGCACCGCCCGCTCCCAATGGCATTGGCAGGATTGTTATCGCAACGGGCGGTACAAGCGATATTCCCGTTGCGGAGGAAGCGGCGCTGACTGCGGAGACGCTCGGCAATGAGGTTACGCGTCTTTATGACGTGGGCGTTGCGGGCTTGCACAGGATGCTTGCGCACATGGATGATATAATGGGCGCAAGCGTAATTATTGCCATAGCCGGCATGGAGGGAGCGCTTGCAAGCGTTATCGGAGGGCTTGCAAGCTGTCCCGTTATCGCGGTGCCGACAAGTGTTGGCTATGGCGCATCGTTTAATGGACTTTCCGCACTGCTTTCAATGCTTAACTCCTGCGCAAGCGGGGTAGCGGTTGTAAACATTGACAACGGCTTTGGCGCCGGATATATGGCGCACATGATAAATCACATGGAGGCAAAAAAGTGAAAACACTCTATCTGGATTGTCAAATGGGTGCGGCGGGCGATATGCTCGGAGCCGCACTGCTTGAGCTTCTGTCCGATAAAACAGGCTTTATAAACGAGATAAACGGTATCGGCATACCAAACGTGCAAATAAACTGCATTCCTTCAACAAAGTGCGGCATAGCAGGAACCCATATAGAGGTTTTTGTGAACGGCGAGCAGGAGCATACCGATGGAATGCATGACCATGACCATGACCATGACCATGACCACGACCATGACCACGACCATGACCACGACCATGACCACGACCATGACCACGACCACGACCATGACCACCATCATCACAGCGGAATACACGAAATAGAGGATATTATCAACGGGCTCAACGTGTCCGCAAAGGTTAAAACCGATGTGCTGGGCGTATATAGGCTGATAGCGGAGGCGGAAAGCCACGCGCACGGAGTGCCGGTCGCGGAGATTCACTTTCACGAGGTTGGCACAATGGACGCGATAGCGGATATCACCATCGTATGTCTGCTTATTGAGCGGCTTGCCCCGCAAAGAATTGTCGTTTCGCCCATCCATGTGGGCAGCGGCACGGTAAAATGTGCTCACGGTATATTGCCCGTTCCTGCGCCCGCAACAGCATATATACTGCGCGGAGCGCCTATCTACGGCGGAAGCATAAGGGGAGAGCTTTGCACTCCCACGGGTGCGGCGCTGCTTAAATATTTTGCAGCATCATTCGGAAGTATGCCCGTTATGACGCCCGAATCCATAGGTTATGGCATGGGCACAAAGGACTTTGAGGCAGCCAACTGCGTTCGAGCTTTTTGGGGAGAAACCGAGGATGCAAAGGAGACGGTTTACGAGATTTGCTGCAATGTTGACGATATGCGAGCCGAGGACGTTGCATTTGCCGTGGAACAACTGCTTGACGCGGGTGCGCTTGACGCATTTACAATACCTGTCGGCATGAAGAAATCGCGCACAGGCATTTTGATTTGCGTGCTGTGCGCCGAGCAAAAGCGTGAAAGCGTTGTCAATGTGCTCTTTAAGCACACAACCACGATTGGTGTGCGTGAAAGCAAACGTACAAGATATGTGCTTGATCGGCACATATCTGAGGTGAACACACCATATGGCGTGGTGCGGCAAAAGGTATCCAACGGATATGGCACAACACGCTTTAAGCTTGAGTATGATGACATAGCGGCAATAGCAAACGCCAAAGGGCTTACACTTGACGAAGTGAGGGCAATCGTGGAGCACGCTTTGTCGTCTGAGTGAAATATCACAGAACAAAGGTTGACTGACTGCCGCGGCTTTCAGGATGTTGTTGCGCCCATGTTATTAGACGCGGAACGTCCGCATTTCAATTATATTATCAGTTTCACCCGCATATATGTAACCAGAAGCTAATTCGGAGGGTGAGACATGAAGATATTCGTAATAACCAAACGGACGCTTGCAGCAATATGCGCAGCCGTCATTTTTGTTGTGGCAGCACTGATACTTGTCATTGTGCTAAGCGGAAAAGGAGCTGCGGGTAAAGATGCTTCTAACGGAAAAAGTACAATTGCGCCCGCTACAACGCCATACGACATGAGAACAAACGCCTCTTTGCTTTCAAGCAGCGATGCATATGAGACGGAGGTGCTTGCGGGGCTGCACAAGGAGCTGCCGATTTATTCCGTTGCGCGAAACGACAAGTCCATCGCGCTTACCATCGACGCGGCATGGGAGGACGATAAAACTCCGTTCATACTTGAAACGCTTGCAAAGTATAATGTCAAGGCTACTTTTTTCCTGTGCGGATTCTGGGTCAAGGCATATCCCGATCAGGTTAAAGCAATATATGAAGCGGGACACACCATCGGCAACCACACGATGACGCATCCCCATATGAATCAGCTGTCGTCAGCGCAGATTCTTGATGAGCTTAAACAGTTTGACGACCTGCTGGAGTCTGTTATCGGCGTGAGGTCAACGCTTTTTCGTGCGCCGTACGGCGAATATAACGATACGGTTATAAAAACCGTTCGCGCAGCGGGATATGAGATAATCCAATGGAATAACGATACTGTTGACTGGAAAGCGGAAAGAAGCTCTCAAACAATTCTGGATACAGTTCTGCCAAAGCTTTCGGACGGCTGTATAATATTGTGTCACAACAATGGTTACACCATCGAGGAATACCTTCCGACATTGATTGAAACGGCGATGGCACAGGGATTTTCGTTTGTATCCGTCAACGAGCTGCTGCTTGAGGGCGAAACGGTTATCGACGTAAACGGTGTTCAAAAGCCCGCATGAGATTGAGATGTTAACCCGAAACTGACGGAGCACAGCACAAAGGATAGTTTATACGCACAGTACGGCGCGGTCAACGATCGCGCCGTCAGACTATAAAAAAATGAATGTCCGCAAAGCGCGTCATGTCACTGCCACGGTGAGGGCTTAATGCACGAAGAAAGACCTCTTAACAGATCTCCATCCATTAAAATGGCGTTGTGCATCATTTTTTGCAAATGTCATTTTAACAGTGCTTTACGATGACAGTACGATTTTCCGAGCAGATCCCCATCCGGGCTGAGATATATTGCGCTTGCCGTTGTTGCTTTAATCGAATACAGCGATATAATCAAACACATGAGCGAAAGGGTTGGAGGAATGTCGTATGCCGCAAATACTTGAAGCGATAATGGTCGTAACATTCGGTATATCATGGCCCGTATCTATATGGAAAAGCTACACTGCAAGAACGGCAAGGGGCAAAAGCCCTGTGTTTCTTGCGCTTATACTTGCAGGATACATATGCGGAATGGCGTCAAAGCTTGCAACAGGAGGAGAATTGCCGTATACGTTTTGGTTTTATCTGGCAAACTTCGTTCTCGTGTTCTGCGATCTGTTGCTGTACTTTCGTAACCGTCGGATTGATTTACAAAAGGAAGCGGACGACGCATCACTTGGTGAGCCGTAAGTTCTGAGAATCAATTTCGATTATCTGTACCGTTCTGGGAGCGACAAGCCTTGAAACCACTCTCGTGCCGTATATTGACGCAAGATCATCGGAGCTGCAGTTGGTTGCAATAAGCGTTGCCTTGTTTGCATCCTGCCTTTCGCACAGTATTGAAAGGATTGTTTCAACCGTCACGTTGCCAATCATAGGTTCCGCGCCAAGATCATCGATTATCAAAAGCTCCGGAAGCAAAAAATCGGGTCTGTCGCCCGCTTCGCTGCGGAAGGAATCCATTACCATCTGTATAAGCTTGTATGAGTTCAGCTTCAAAACCGAATGCCCGCATCCAAGCGTTCTGCCGCCTATGCAGTTGAGTAAAAAGGTTTTGCCCACGCCCGGCGCACCCATAAAAAGAATATCTCTCTTTTCGGTATTGGGAAAACCGTCCGCATAGGCAAGGCAATACTCCTTGATTTTTGACATTGCCTTTTTTTGCTTTTCATCTTTGAAAAGCGAAAGATTGAATGTGTCAAAGCTTTCAAGCGGATTTAATCCGGAGCCTAAAAACTGTGCGTTAACCGCAAGCTGCAGCATGCATCCGCATATACGGCCGTTAACTCTGCCCGTATCGCGGCATTCTGCGCAGATGTATTGCTCATCAAGATAATCGGGGGGCAGACCATAGCGCTGAAGCTTGCCGCTCAATTCCGAACGCAGCTTTGCAATCATGTCGTTGCCCAAAGACTGAAGCTTTTGCGCCTCCGACGGCATGGTTATCATCTTTGTTGATATTTCAATTGCAACATCGTTAATTTCTTTTTCAACAGCAAGAATGTCAGGATGCTTGCTTGCCAATACACGCCTTCGCGCAGCGGAAGCTTCACGCGACGCGCTTTTGCGTGCAACGAGGTTCATCTCCATGTCGCGGGTAAACGCAACGCCGTTAATCCTTGTCGTCATCTTTATAGAACTCCTCCCCAAAGCTTATGCCCATCTGTTTAAGATCGTCTTTGGAATACGAATTACCACGCTTATAGCTTGCCTTGCTCTGCTTGTGGGCAAACCCTTCGTTATTTTTCATGTGTGCGTCATAGTATGCACGCGCTGCACTCACTGAAGAGATGCCCTTATCATGCCATTCCGACACGATACCTTTCATTGCGGAAAACTGCTGACGCATACCCACCGCCAGCTCGGCGGCAAGAAATATAAGCTCCGCGCTAATGCGCCAATCAACAATCCACTCGCGCACACAGAGACGATCCTCCGCCGACGGCTTTCGCTTAATGCCCGCACGGGCAAACGCATCACGCGCAACCTCGTATATGCGGTCGTCATCCTTCTGCATTTTTGCAATGGCGTCCGCGTTTATCGCGCCCCCCTGTCTCCATGTGTCAAGCACGGAATCAAGATACTTAAAGCTGGGATTGCCCGCGGCGGTCATCTCGGCGCACGCAAGCTCAATAGATGACGCCTCAAAGCCCCAACCGGAGGTCCACTTCTCATAAAGAGCAAGCTCGTCTTCTGTGGGCATACGCCTTTTGTTGAGACGCTTCAATATCGCCGCCGCGCCGCCTCTCAGCAGCTTCTCCGCCTCAAAATGCTCCATAACGGCGTCACGCGTAAGCGCGCCCGCGCCGGAAAGAGTGCGCGCCACCGCATCCATGTACGAAACACTTACTCTCGCTCCCTTAGTATCAAGGCAATGCCGCACTATTTCAATCGCGGCGGATTGCTCAAAGCCAAACACATCAAGCCAATCGTATATTTTTGAAAGCTCCGCGCCCGAAAGCATACGGGTTCCCAACACAGTCTGCAAGCTGCCGATAAAAGCGGAATAGCGTGCGTCGCTTGGCAAGGATCGGGTGACGCCGACAGGACTGTATTCCTTTAGGTTAAAATACTGCACCTGCATCGGCTCGTCGGCAACCACACGCAGAACGCCGCGGGACTCCCAATAGGCATACGCTGCGCGAAGCTCCGAATCGCTTACCGCAAGCGCGGCGGCAATGTCGCTGTCATTGCAGTGCGGGCATGCCATAAGCATCAGCCCGTACAGATATGCCTTTACCGCAAGCTCCGGTGCATCAGGCATATACTCGGTTATAAAAATATTGTCAACGAGAGTAACGTCAAACAAACCTTTATCCTTAACAAATACTACCTTTGACATATAAACCTCAGGCGGGGGACAAAGAATTTCCGTCTATCGGACGCCGTCCCACACTCGTGATATTAGCATAAATCGTCATCCGCGTCAACGCGAATCGTACTGTGTGCGGCTACGGCGGCTTGAGGCTGATATCGACTTGCACGGCATAGCCTGAAACGAAGCTCGTTTTTGCCGATTTGCCAAAAAACTATATTTAACGGCAATGTTAAACCGCCATTGAAATGAACGACCGTGTATGATACAATACTGTTGATGTTACGGCATTGACCTTGCCGTTCATCATCCGCTGGGGGTGCCGATTGGCTGAGATAACACCCTTAGAACCTGTGGGATAATACCCTTGAAGGGAAGCGGTACGGACTTTGACCGAAGAGCGCTTTCGGGTCCTCCGCACCGTGCGGAGGATTTTATTTATATTTGGAGGTGCTTTATGAAAAAATGGGTCAAAATTGTGCTGCTTGTCGCGCTTGCGGTTATATTCGCCGCTGCGCTGACAATCTATCTGACTGACAGTCTTTCGGATGCGGACGCCGATAAGGAAGACGTTGTTAAGCAAGTCACATGCCTTGTGGTAATGGCGGGCGTTGCGGCGATAGCTCTTGTGTTTTTGCTGTATTCGTTCAATACACTGCATTCCTTCACCACACGCTCGTTGATTGACGGGGCGCTGTGCATCGCCTTGGCGTTTGTACTGAGCTATATAAAGCTTTGGTCAATGCCAACGGGAGGTTCGATAACGCTTGCTTCAATGCTTCCGCTGTGTATATATGCAAACAGACACGGCGTTCGGGACGGGCTTATCGCGGGCGTGCTGTATGGGCTCCTTCAGTTCATACAAAACCCATCGTTCCTGAGCGTATGGCAGTTTCTGTTGGAGTACCCGATTGCCTTTGGCGTGATAGCTCTGGGTGGATTCTTCAAAAAGCTTCCGCTTACAATTTTGGTTAGCTGCTTCCTTCGGTTTCTTTGCCACTTCTTTGCGTCGATTGTTTTCTGGGGCGAATATCTTTCACAGGATTATTCAAGTCTGTGGATTGCTTCTCTTGTGTATAATGGGATCTACATGGGAGTTGACACAGCGATTTGCCTTATAATATCGCTGCTTCCGCCCGTTACAAAGGCGTTGGACAGAATAATGCCCAGACCAAACCATAAAGAAAAAGAAGAGTCTGCGGCTTAACAACATGTGTTGCCAAAACAACAGGGGAGGGAGCTACGTCGCGCACCCTCCCATTTTTTTATAACAGCTCATCCGGATTAATCTCTATCCCTCTGAAGCCTTCAACATTTGTTTCGTCCGCCAGACCCCAAAGAGCCGAGATGGCGTCTGATGTGTTTTTTGTGCGTGCAAGCTTGATAAGCACGGCATAGCGAAACAGTCCTGCCCTTTTTCTTATCGGAGCAGCATCTGCGGCAACGAATATCAGTTCCTTCTCGGCATTATGCGTGTGCAGGACTGAAAGCAAAACTTCCTTTGCATTTTCGCAAAAGCTGTTCGCGGCGTTGGCGGCACAGCTCTCGTCCTCACACTCAAACAATGCACGGGCGAATACCGCAAACGGAGGAAAAAGCGTGCGCAGTCTGTCACGAATCTCTAACTCATAAAAGCCAATATAATCATGCTTGGAGGCGTACTGTATCGCCCTGTGATAAGGCGCGTTGGTCTGAATGACGACAATACCCTTGTTAACGCTTGCATCGCCCGCTCGACCGGCACGCCCCGCAACCTGCGTCAGTAATTGAAAGGTTCTTTCCCCGCTGCGGTAGTCCGAGTGAAACAGTGATGAATCGGCAAAAACGACTCCAACCAATGTGACGTTTGGAATGTCAAGCCCCTTCGCAACCATTTGGGTTCCTATAAGAACATCGGCGTTGCCGGCAGAAAAGCTGTCAAGTATATCACGGTGAGAGGTTTTGCCGCCGGTGGTATCAGTATCCATGCGCAAACAGCGAACGTTCGGCATCAGCCTTTTAAGCTGCTCCTCAACCTGCTGGGTGCCAATGCCCGAGTATTTGATAAAGCGTGAACCGCACGCGGGACATATTGACGGAACGGACGCGGAATAACCGCAATAGTGACAGCGAAGCTTTTCGTCAAAACGATGATATGTCATAGCAACGTCACAGTTGGGACATTTGAATACATAACCGCAGGCACGGCATTCGCCATGATAGGAGTATCCGCGGCGATTCAAAAACAATATCGCCTGATTACCCGACCCGACGCATGATAGCAGTTTTTTTTCAAGTGAGTTCGAAAAAATCCCATTGTTGCCGCTCATAAATTCTGAACGCATATCCACAATTTCAACCTCGGGCATGGGTATCCCGTTGACCCTTTCGGGCAGAGACAGCAGCTTGTACGCGCCTTGCTTTGCGCGCAGATATGACAGAAGCTGCGGCGTTGCGCTGCCCAGCACAAGCTTGGCGGAATTCATTCGCACTCGTCTTATCGCAACCTCGTCTGCGGAATATCGGGGGGAGGATTCCGAATGATAGGAGGGCTCATGCTCCTCGTCAATTACTATCAGTCCAAGCTTCTCAACGGGGGCGAACACTGCGCTTCTTGCGCCAACCACAACTCGCGCTTTGCCAAGCCGAATGCGCCGCCATTCGTCAAAACGTTCTCCAACGCTTAAATGACTGTGAAGAACCGCAACTGTATCGCCGAAACGCTTTCTGAATCTGTCGGTAGTCTGCGGAGTGAGCGCAATCTCCGGAACAAGAGCGATAGCGCCGCCTCCGCTGTCAAGCACATGCTGTATAGCGTTGAGATATACCTCGGTTTTGCCGCTGCCGGTAACTCCGTGCAGCAAAAAGCAATCGCCTGCATCGCCGTTGTTTATTGCCTCAACGGCAGCTCGCTGCGAATCGGTAAGACATGGGGGAGAGTCCCTTTCGACCGTATTTAAAAACGGACTGCGGAATGTCACCCGACCGCCCTCAGCCAAATACCCTTTTTTGACAAGCACACGTAAAGCGGCGCCACTGTTGGGCACAAAAGCATACAGGTCTGATATCTCAACCTCAGAGTTCATTTTTGCAAGAAGCTCAAATACCTCAAGCTGAGTTTCAGAGCGCGGAGTACCATCTTTTTTAAGCAGCGACTGCCTTGCGGCAACAACATCAAGACCATCCGCAACCATAACGGTGCGCACGGTCTTTTCTTTCACGCCGGCTCCTCGAAGCTGTGCGGGTATCATCAGCCTTAACGCATCGCAAAGCGTGCAATGATACGCACGTTTTATCCACTTTGCAAGGGCAATTTGTTCATCAAAAAGCACTGTGTAGGGCTCGCAGGGACGAATAATATCTTTTATCTCATAATCTGTATCATTATCTTTGCAGACCTCAATAACAAAGCCCTCGGTCGGACGATTGCCGCGACCGAAAGGAACAAGCACGCGCTGACCGACCGCAACGGAAATACCCTCGGGGATACGATAGGTAAATAGCCTGTCAATGTGAGAATTTGCTATATCGACAATGAGCTTTGCAAACAAAACCGCACACCCCCCGACGCAAAACGTTGGCTCAGCGTTCTGCGGTTTTATGATATTCCTCCGGATACTCAAGCTTGAGTTCGCCGTCATACAGCTCCTCAACGGCAATGGAAACAGGCTTTTCAACACCCAAGTCCTCTTTGCTTTCCATCAGACGACGCGCACGCTTTGAAACGGCGGTGACAAGCATATAACGACAGCCTGCCTTCTGAACAAGCTCGTTTACGGGCGGATGATTCATCATAGTGGTAATACCTCCAATAAATACAATTTAGAATATCAAAAGTCCTCTTTCAAAAGCAAGGATACAAAATCATCACAATTTGTGGGTGTAAGGTGCGCGCTGCAAATAATCTGTTCACATTGACAGACCGTAACCTCAAGATCGTCGTTGACAACAACAAAATCGTACTTTGGAGCGTAAGAAAGCTCCGTTTTAGCTTCGGCAAGCCTGCGTTCAACAACATCGCCGGATTCCGTATTTCTTCCGATAAGACGCGCCTTCAGGACAGACATGGAGGGAGGGGCAAGCATAATCGCCACAGCATTGGGATAATTCTTTTTGACTTCCATCGCGCCTTTAACGTCGATATCAAGCAGAACATCCTTGCCACGCTCAAGCATCTCCTCAACATATGCCCTCGGCGTGCCATAATGATTGCGACCGAATACGTTCATATACTCCAGAAACTCATTGTTTGAAATCATTTGATTGAATTCATCCTCGGTTTTGAAGAAATAATCAACGCCGTTCTCCTCTCCGGAGCGCATAGCGCGGGTAGTTGCGGAGACAGAGAACACCATGCTGCCGCAGCTTCGCGCAAGCAGACGCTTTGCAACGGTGCCTTTGCCAACGCCGGATGGACCGGAGATCACAACGAGAATACCCTTTTCCATATAATTGCCTCCGAATTACAAGTCTGTTACTCGATATTCTGAACCTGCTCGCGGATCTTCTCAAGCTCCGCCTTGCCGCTTATTACAAGCGCGGCAATATCCTTATCGCTTGCCTTTGAACCGATTGTGTTGAACTCTCGATTCATCTCTTGAACGATGAAATCAAGCTTGCGTCCAACGGCGGCGTCGGAGTCGAAAAGATCGGCTGCGGCGGAGACATGACAAGAAAGACGAACAAGTTCCTCGTCAATGCTTGCCCTGTCCGCAAAAAGAGCAATTTCGGTGGCAAGCCTTGCACGGTCAACCTCCACATCGGACAAAACGGACTCAATACGCTCATTGAGCTTGTCACGATAGCTTTCAACCACCAAAGGTGCAAACTGCGCTATCGCGTCTCTAAGCTGAAGCACGATGTTTAGACGAGCACGAAGATCGGCGCAAAGCCTTGCGCCCTCAATACGACGCATTTCGATAAGCTCATCACACGCGGCATTAAGCGCGTCGGATAGTATTGATACAACCGCGTCCCTGTCCTCGTCAGCCTCAATAACGTCTGCAACATCGGGAAGACGAAGCGCGGACGTCAGCGTCAGGTCGTCAGTAAGCCCAAAGGCTTTTGCCGCTTCTCTTGCGGACGTGATGTACGCCTCAAGCAAAGAAGCGTCGATAACAACGGCACGCGCATCGTTTCGGGTGTTGCGATAGGTGACAAATACATCAACGTGCCCACGGGTAAGACGTGCCGTAAGTATGCGCCGAATGTCATCGTCAATAAACCCGATATGCCTGGGGGTGCGCAACCCAATGTCAAGGTATCGATGATTAACGCTTTTAAGCTCAACGGAGATCTCTCTGCCGTCTCTCAACACAGAAGCTCTGCCAAAGCCCGTCATACTGTATGCCATGCGACTTCTCCTAACAACTTATTAACCGAAACATTTTAGCATACTCGGCAGAAAAATGGAAGCATTATATTTTATTGGTTAATTTCCGAAGCAAGATCAAAACGCATCCCTTTTCTCAAGGCAGATTAAACCGCTCATTTCAGCTGCGGAATCCGCGATGTTGACGACACTATATTGATGGAAATGTGATGTACCACCTGAAGGGCATAGAAAAAGAGTTCGCCGACAATAGGTTTGACGAAAAACCGCCCTCTCTAATGGGTCTTATGCGAACTCTGATATTACTGAATCAAACCCTTTCGCCATTGTCAAGACCTATGGCGAAAAAATTCATCCCAAGCCCGCGCACCCTGCGCTGCTAAGCGCGGACGCTATGCCGAAGATACTGTATCATGGGACTGATTACAGAGTTAATCATGATGCAACTGCATCAGTCACACAAAAATGAATCACAGATCAATATCGGTCACGCCGCAGTGAATCACGCCGCTCGATATCGCGCTTTGCATCGCGCTCGGCAAGCGTTGCACGTTTGTCATAAAGCTTTTTGCCCTTTGCAACGGCAAGCTCAAGCTTAACAAGACCATCGCAGAGATAGAGACTGAGGGGTATGAGACTGTAACCATCCGCCTGAGAAAGAGCCTGTAATCTGCGAATCTGACTTTTGTGGAGCAAAAGCTTTCGCTCACGAAAAGGATCTCGATTGAATATGTTGCCCTGCTCATACGGACTTATGTGCATACCGACAACAAACATCTCGTTATCCTTTACGCGAGCGTATGAGTCCTTAATATTGACCTTGCCCATGCGGATGCTCTTAACCTCAGTGCCGACAAGAGCAATACCGCATTCATAGGTATCCTCAATAAAATATTCATGTCTTGCCTTGCGGTTTTCGGCAAGAATCTTTCGTCCAAGCTTTACAGGCATTGCTGCTCCTCAATAACAAAAATACAGCACCCTACAATAAGTCGAGTGCTGTGCAAAACGAGTTAAGCCCTCACTCAGACAATGGTCTCAATAATTGAAACCATTGTTGTTGTAGTGGCAGACGGTGTAAACCACTTTGTAAAAGCAGGGATCAACAGCATAATGATCGCCAACACCGCAACGGCAACACCAAGGATCACTGTGATCTTCTGAAGCTGCTTTTCACGGCTTGCCTTTTTACTGCGCGAATTGCCGAACGATGTTGTGTCGGAACCAAACGCACTGCCAAGACCTGCATTCTTGGAGTCCTGCATCAAAACGATAACCACAAGCAGTATCGATGCAACAAGCAGGAGGATATTGACGATAAACTCAACGATATTCATGGTACTTTCCTTTCAAAAATCAACTGCGACAGCAATTATACCACTCATCCATAAATTATGCAAGCACAATTTCGACAGATTTACAAAGCGTATCGGTATATTTTTACTTTATACATCCTGCGGCACTTTTTTATGAAGAAGACAATGCCCGCTCATTTCATCAGGCTTAGGAATGCCCATAAGCATCAGAAGCGTCGGCGCAATATCCGAGAGCTTGCCGCCTTCAACAAAAGCATAGCTGTCTGCGTCCGCGCCTATGTACACAAGAGGCACTGGGTTTGTGGTATGCGCGGTCATGGGGCTCCCGTCCGGATATCGCATCACCTCGCAGTTGCCGTGATCGGCGGTTAAAAGACAACAGCCTCCGTTTGCAAGCACTGCGGATATGACACTATGTGCGCATTCATCAACGGCGTGGACGGCAAGCGCGGCGGCGTCCAGATTGCCGGTATGACCGACCATGTCCGGATTTGCAAAATTTAACACCATAAGGTCATAACGCTTGCTGTTGATGCGTTCAACTGCGGCATCCGCCACCTCGAATGCGCTCATCTCAGGCTGAAGATCATATGTTGCAACCTTGGGAGAGGGGATAAGCACTCTGTCCTCACCATTGTTTGGCGCCTCAACACCACCATTGAAAAAGAAAGTAACATGCGCATACTTTTCGGTTTCGGCAACGCGCAGCTGAGTCTTTCCGAGAGAGGCGACGTATTCGCCCAGCGTTGCGGTAAGATGCTGGGGAGCAAAGGCAACAGAAACACGACCATCGAACGCCTTGTCATATTGTGTCATGCAGACGTATTTGACGGGGAAGTACCCATGCCTGCGCTCAAAACCATTGAAATCGGGGAAAATAAATGCTCGCGTAATCTCTCGTGCACGATCGGGACGGAAGTTGAAGAATATTACGCTGTCATTTGCGCCAATCGTTGCCGTGGGCTTGCCGTTTGAATCAGTAACAACAACAGGAACAATAAACTCGTCCGTCACATTCTTATCATAAGAGGCTTTAACGGCGTCTCCTGCGTCTTTTGCCATTATGCCTTCGCCGTATACAAGAGCGGCGTATGCCTTTTCAACGCGTTCAAAACGATTGTCTCTGTCCATGGCGTAGTAGCGTCCCATAACGGTTGCAATCTTTCCGCAGCCGATTTTAGCAAGCTCCGTACTCAATCGATTAATATAACCAAGCCCGCTTTCGGGAGGCACGTCACGACCATCCATAAAGCAATGGATATACACCTTGTTAAGTCCGTTGTCGTGCGCAAGCTTTACAAGCGCCAGAATATGAGCGAACGCGCTGTGAACGCCGCCATCGGAGCAAAGCCCCATTATATGTAAGGATGAGTCATGCGCCCTGCAATTATCGACTGCATCGATAAATGCGGGATTAGTAAAAAAATCACCGTCGTTTATGGATTTTGTGATGCGCGTAAGCTCCTGATATACAACACGTCCGGCGCCAATATTCAAATGCCCAACCTCAGAGTTGCCCATCTGTCCATCCGGCAGACCAACGTCCGACCCTGAAGCGGCAATAAGCGTATGGGGATACTCTTTGATATAGGACATAATGTTTTTTGCACCGTCGGTAAGTATGGCGTTTCCGTCCTTTTCGGGACGATATCCAAAGCCGTCAAGTATAATTAATGCGGTAAGCTTTTTCATCAGACGATATCAACCTTAATCAAGTATTACCTTGGCAAAATCGTTAGGCTTTAAGCTTGCGCCGCCGATAAGACCGCCGTCTATCTGGGGCATGGCCTTCAAACCGTGAGCATTCTTGGCATTCATGCTGCCGCCGTACAGAATGCGTATGCCGCTTGCGGCGTCCGCACCATAAAGCCGCCCAAACGTGCTGCGCACAACGCCGACAGTTCGGTCAGCCTCATCATCAGATGCGGTTTTGCCTGTGCCGATAGCCCATATAGGTTCATAGGCAATAATTGTGCGGCAGGCGTCGTCAAGCGAAATGCCTTCATACGCTCCGCGAATTTGAGAAGAAAGAAAATCATCGGTGACGCCGGACTCACGTTGCTCAAGCGTTTCACCAACGCATATTATCGGGATAAGACCTGCTGCAAGCGCGGCCTTTGTTCTGGCGTTGACAGAAGCGTCCGTTTCGCCAAAATACTGGCGGCGTTCGCTGTGACCGATAATAACATACAAAACACCGTACTCAAGAAGCATATCAGCGGATATTTCACCGGTAAACGCTCCCTTTTCAGCCCAATGGACGTTTTGCGCGCCAAGCATGATATTTGTGCCTGCGATGATTGGGGAGACGACAGGAATGTCGATATATGGCGGACAAACAACAACATCACAGTCGGCGGATTGCACCAACGGCTTGAGACTGTTAACAAGTGCCGCCGCATCGGCGGGAGTCATATTCATCTTCCAGTTGCCCGCAATAAGCTTTCTGCGCGGCTTGTCGTTAAGCGCGGCAACGCCAGGAAGCGTTTTACCCTCCAAAAACTCAAGGGATGCTCCGCCGCCCGTTGAAATATGAGTGATCTTGTCGGCATATCCCAGCTGATTAACCGCAGAAGCGGAGTCGCCGCCGCCGATTATGGTTACGCCGCCGCATTCCGCGCATGCTTTTGCAACGGCGGCTGTACCCGCCGCAAACGGTTCAAGCTCAAACACACCCATAGGGCCGTTCCACACAACGGTTTTGGAATTGAGGATTATGTCTGAATACAGCTTTGCAGTTTCAGCGCCGATATCCAAGCCCTCATATCCATCGGGCATCGCGTCATACGGGACTGTCATACGAGCAGCATCGGCGGAGAACTCTTTTGCAACCACACAATCGATTGGAAGCACAAGGTTGACCCCTCGTGCTTTTGCGTCATCCATCAGCTGTGCCGCAAGATTGACGCTGCCCTCATCCAGCAAAGAATTGCCGATATTAAGCCCCATTGCCTTGTAGAAGGTGTAGCTCATCGCGCCGCCGATAAGCAGCGTATCACACTTTGTAAGCAGATTTGTAATAACCCCTATCTTGTCGGCAACCTTTTTGCCGCCGAGAATCGCAGTAAACGGTCTTTCGGGATTGGCAAGCGCCTTGCCCATTATGGTAAGCTCTTTTTCAATCAGGAAGCCGGCGACAGAGGGCAAATAGTGTGTTACGCCCTCTGTTGATGCATGAGCGCGATGAACCGTGCCGAAAGCATCGGAAACGTAAACCTCCGCATAATCCGCAAGCGACTTTGCAAAGGCAGGGTCGTTCTTTTCTTCTTCGGGATGAAAACGCAGATTCTCAAGCAGCACGATTTCGCCATCCCTGAGCGCGTTGACCTTGGCTTTTGCATCCTCGCCAATAACATCGTGAGCAAAAGCAACGCTTACATCGGGCAAAAGCTCCTGTAAACGCTTTGCAACGGGAGCAAGGGACATTTCGGGGACGAATTTGCCCTTAGGACGTCCAAGGTGAGAGCAGAGTATCACCCTTGCACCGTTGTCAACAAGGTATCGTATAGTGGGCAATGCACCGACAATACGACTCTCATCCTCAATGTTAAGCTCTTTGTCAAGCGGCACATTGAAGTCAACGCGAACAAGCACGCGCTTTCCGTGAACGGGAATGTCTCTGACAGTCATTTTATTCATAATCCAAATATCCTCCCATGATTTTTTGAAGCATCAACAGGCGTAAACCCATTGCACATGATAACATAATTATTTGGTTAAGGCAATCCTTCTATCCGCTCACAGAGCCTTTCGCAGTATATCGCCCGAGTGCAGCGGCGCATCGCATCCTATGAACAGCCGTTCCTTCGGATGTGGCGCAGCATCAACCCTTTCACCATCCTCAGTGCGAATGCCACGCACGATAAAGCTGCGTTCAACATCGGAGGGAGCAAGTATGCCAAGCGTATCACCATCGCAAAAGCGGTTGCGCTGCTCAACGTGAGCGGTAAGCGTTTCAGCATCGTAATCGAGCACAATCGCACTGATTTGGCTGTCTGCGATATAACCGCCAAAGGAGTATTCCATCAGATCATCACCCTGATTGCCGCGTGCTGCACCCGCTTGCTGCCCATATGTGCCGCCGCGGCACACTTCGCTGTCACGAAAAGCGAACCCTGTGGTGTATGGTCGATGACTTATGCATGAAAGCTCACGCATGACAAGCTCAGTCGAAACACCGTCAATTGCCATCCTATACGCATTAACAACGGTTGCAACATAAAGTATGGACTTCATACGCCCTTCAATTTTGACACAGCCGACGCCGGCGTCTTCAATCTGACTGATGAAGGGCGCCAGACACATATCCCGTGAATTCAATATAAAACTGCCCTTGCCATCGTCTTCAATAGTGAGATATTCGCCGTCCTTGCCATATTCACGAAACTCTGCGGAAAGTGAATTTGCGGCAACGCGGCCGCCGTTCAGCTCATAGTGCCAACGACAGGGCTGAACACATTCGCCGCGATTGCTGTCTCTGCCATCCACATAGTTGCTTAAAAGACATCTGCCCGAGTAGCTTACGCACATTGCGCCGTGAACGAACATTTCAAGCTCAATCTCATCTGGAAGAACATCCCGCATATGGCGTATTTCGGAAAGAGTAAGCTCGCGTGCAAGCACAATACGCGATATGCCCTGCTCATGCCAAAACATAGCCGCTTGAGAATTGAGGGTGTTTGCTTGTGTGCTGAGGTGAAGCGGAATGTTGGGCGCATACAGCTTTGCCATGCGAATAACGCCTGCGTCATTTACAATAAGCGCATCCGCTCCGCTGACGTTAAGCGCACAAAGAGTGCTTTCAAGCGTGCCTAAATCGCTGTCGCGGATAAACGCATTTACCGTCACATATACCTTGACATTATTCGAATGGGCAAACTGCACTGCGTGCGGTATATCGTCAAGAGTGAAGTTGTCGGCAAGGTTGCGAAGCGAAAAAGCATCCGCGCCGAGATACACCGAATCGGCGCCGTAACGCACGGCGTAAACCAATCTTTCCCAATTGCCCACAGGGGCAAGCAGCTCAAGCTTTGACATACATTATCACCAATACGGACTGTACCGTTCAACATTTGCGTTATGTTCCTCAAGCGTTCGCGCAAATATCAGAGCGCCTGTGCTTGAGTCCATAAGACAGAAATACAGATATCCGTCCGTTATGAACTGTTCATCAGGATACAGAACGGCTTCAATCGCGGCAAGCCCCGGATTGGATATTGGACCAAGCGGTAATCCGGGATATCTGTGGGTGTTGTAGGGAGTGGGGTTCGCAAGCTGCTCGGCGGTCAGCGACAACCCTCCCGTCTTAAAAATGTATTCAAGCGTTGCATCGGAGCCAAGCGTCATGCCCAGAGCAAGCCTGTTGCGGAAAACAGCCGAAACCTTTGCAAAGTCAAATGTCTTTGCTTCTTTTTCGATCATCGAGGCAAGTATCACAACTTCATCCATGGTGTATCCAAGCTCCTCCGCACGTTCGGCATATGCGCTTGTGTAAACCTCCGCAAAACGTGAGAGCATTTTGTCGATGATAGTTTCTTCGTTTGCATCAACAAAAATTTCGTATGTGTCAGGGAACAAATACCCTTCAAGAAGATATGGTCTTGCCTGCCCGCGAGGCACAACGACGTCGCTCAGGAACGAATATTCGTCGGTAAACGCTTCTCCGGTAACGCAAAGCTCCAAAAAGCGATCGGGACTTTCAAATATGCCAAGCTCAACAAGCCTGTCGGCGATGTTTTCAACGGTCATACCTTCGGTGGTTGTAAACTTTGTGGTCTCCCGCGGGGGATTACCGGAACAGATTATATCAACAATCTGAGCAATATCCATGTTGCGTGAAAGGACGTACGTACCGGCCTGCAAGCTGCCGGATTTGCCCTTAAAGTCGGCATATACCTTGAATGCAGCTTTATACGAAATAAGACCCGATTCACCTTCGTCGCCCGCCTCATAAAGAATCTTTGCAATAGCGGAGGAGCCGCTTCCGCTTGGGATAACCACAACAATGGGCGTTGGATCATTGGGGTCAACAGGCATGATAAACTTGCGAACAACAGCCTTGCCGGCGATATATACAATCAAAACCGACAGGGCAATTGAACAAACGGCAACAAGCAGGGGACAAATAACACGCCATGCTTTAAGCAGCTTCTGACGTTTGGGAGCGTTTTTTTCGCGCCTGCGCTTGCGCTCAACCCAACGTTCATATGAGCTGAGATTATGACGTATTCCGTTGTCGTCAATCAACACATCGTCTCCGCCGTTATCGTTGATTACCTCGGTTATTTCCGGAGGCTTTCCGGATGGATTGACAGCAAAATATATCTCCGCATCAAGAGAAGTGTCGTCCGAATTATCCGAGGAGTCGGACGAGTCGCGTAATATATCGTCGGAGACGTCATCGGAGACGTCATCGGAGACGTCATCGGAGACGTCATCGTCACATTTGTCATCCTCGGCAGCTTGTGCAGCTGCGGCATCATATGCTTCTCCGCCGTTGTTACCGTCATCACTCGATTCAGACGCGTCAAACGAAGCGTCCGCACGCTGCTCGGACGTTTCATCATCGCCTTCTACTGCCCGTGGGGTCGATTTTTCGGAGCTTACAAGGTCGTCCTCGTCATGAGGAACGCCCAAAAGCTCGTCCTCGGGCTTTTCAACACGAACAAAAAGCTCGATCATAACAATGCTCCTAACAGCTTATTCCTCAAACATACTGAGGTCAACGTCAACCGCATCCGCCAGTATCCTGTATATGTCGCCAAGCATACGGTTCAGCTGATACTCAGCAATAAGGTATGCGGAGGCGTTCTTGTCCATCTGAAGCAGCTCGCCAAGCTTTTGCAGCTTTTCCATTGTTTCCGCATCGGTTTCGTTGGCAACCATGGCGGCTTGAGCCTTGTACTGCAGCTTGCGATATTCCTTCAGCAGATTCACGGTAGTATCATTTTGCGAAACGGCTTCCTTGGCTTCAACATACGCCTTGTATTCATCGCTTTCGGTAATATCCTTTGCCAATTCGTTCGCTTTGTCGTATATCATAATATTTCTCCTTTCAAGCGCACAAGCGTTATGCAAGAGTTACGTACACGCGTACACAGCTTATCAGTCTGTTTCAAGAATGATAGGCATTATAAACGGCGTACGTTTTGTTTTGTTGTAGAGGCACGCCTTGATTTCACCGCGAATACTTGCTTTGATTGCGCCCCATTCGGATTTATCAGCGGATGAAAAACGCTGCGCCAGAGTCACGGCAAGTGACTTGGCGTCCGCAAGTATATCCTCGGAATCCTTAGCGTACACAAACCCACGCGACACAATTTCCGGTTCGGCGGAAAGAGCGCCTGTGGTTCGATTGATAGCAATCACTATCGCAAACATGCCGTCCTGCGAAAGCATGCGTCGCTCTCTCAACACAGAGGAGCCAATGTCGCCCACGCCGGAACCATCCACAAGCACGCCGCCGGAGGTTACACTTCCGTTGATTTTGGCGCTTCTGCGGCTCAGCTCCAGCACATTACCGGTCTCCAAAACAAAGATATGCGCAGGCTCAACGCCCATTTGCGACGCAAGCTGTGCATGATGATGCAAATGACGCGCTTCACCATGAACAGGTATGAAGTATTTAGGCTTTATTAGGCGGAACATCAGCTTTAGCTCATCGCGTCTGGCGTGACCGGAAACATGAACGTCCGCCAATCGGTCATACACAACATTGCACCCGCGCTGGAAAAGCTGATTGATTACCTTGCCGACGGCACGTTCATTGCCCGGTATTGCCGATGCTGAGATAATAACCGTATCACCCTTGCCGATGTTCAGTCGATGATTTGAGTTTGCCATTCTGAACAGTCCGCTCATTGATTCGCCCTGACTGCCTGTTGTTAAAACGCAGACCTCATCGTCGGGAACATGGCGCAGCTTTTCAATATCGACAATGCTCGTCTCCGGTATGTGCAGATACCCAAGATCCATGGCTATCTGAGCGATATAGATCATCGAACGACCTTGCAGACAAATTTTTCTGCCGTGGCGTATGGCAACGTCCGCAACCTGCTGAATGCGGTACACGTTGGAGGCGAAGCTGGCAACGATTACTCTGCCGACCGCTTCTTCAAACACACGCTCAAAGGTTTTGCCGATTTCCATCTCCGAAGGGGTTGTTCCCGCAAGCTCTGCGTTGGTGCTGTCCATAAGCAGAGCAAGCACGCCTCTGCTGCCGTAATAGGCAAAACGGTTGATGTCGATGGGCTCGTTGTCAATAGGCGTGTAATCAACCTTAAAATCGCCGGTGTGAATAACAACACCCACAGGAGTTGTTATCGCAAGCGCAACAGCGCCTGCTATTGAATGCCCAACCTTTATGAATTCAATGCGAAAGCAGCCAAGCTCAATGACGTCGCCCGCCGTGACACATCTAAGGTCGGCATTCTTGATTTTTTGCTCGTCAAGCTTATGCTCGATAAGCGCAAGAGTGAATTTTGTACCATACACAGGTACGCTGAATTTTTTAAGAGCGTAAGGTAAAGCGCCTATATGGTCTTCATGCCCGTGAGTTATAACAAACCCACGAAGACGGCTGAAGTTGTCCTCAATATAGGTCATATCGGGTATCACCAAGTCGATACCGAGCATCTCCTCATCGGGAAAGCTAAGCCCACAGTCAACAACAATCATGTCGTCGCCGTACTCAAATACGGTCATGTTTTTGCCTATCTCTCCCAAACCTCCCAATGGGATTATTTTGAGTTTCGGTTGTTTTTTTGTCAAGAAAATTCCTCGCTTTCTATCTTATAGTTATTATACCACAATACAGTGGATTTTCAACATAGGGGGAGTTCTCACCCAGCGCCTGACGGGAAAAGCGCTCACTCGTTCGATTGATCGGTAAGCCGCTTCAGCCGCTCTGCAGATTCTTCCCAATCGGCATAGAGTCCCTCAAGCCTTGCGTTTATGTCGTTCGCCTTGCGCGACAAATCGCCAACACGAACATAGTTTGCCGCAACGTCCGGCAGAGCAAGCTGATAGTTAACCTGTGCAAGCTCCGCTTCAGCGTCGGACACCTTTTTTTCACAGCGCGACAGAGCAGTTTTTGCCTTTGTAAGCTCACTCTGGAACGCCTTTTTTTCACGGTATTCAGCTGCGTTAACCGAGACGGCGGGGGGAAAAACCGAAGCGGATTCCGATTGGCGTGAAAGCTTTAGCGCCTCAACATAATCATCATATCCGCCGACATACTCCGTAAGACCGCCGAAGTCCATATGGAATATTCGGTCAGCAAGACGGTTTACAAGATAGCGGTCATGCGTTACGGCAAGTATCGTTCCGTTGTATTCCTCAAGCGCGGACTCCAGCGCCTCACGGGAGGCAATATCCAAATGGTTTGTCGGTTCATCCAACAAAAGCAGATTTGCCCGTGTCAGCATCAGCTTCAAAAGCTGTACACGCGCAAGCTCTCCGCCCGACAATGTTCCGATCTTTTTGTCAACATCGTCTCCGCGAAAAAGAAATGCTCCAAGCGCGTTGCGAATATCCCTGTGGGATATTGTGTTGAAATACTTATCCCATACCTCGTTAAGTACCGTGCTTTCGGGGTTAAGTGAGGTCATAGTCTGCTCGTAATATGCTTCCTCAATGTGCGCACCCAGATAATAAACTCCGGATGTTGGGCGCATACGACCCGCCAGTATATTCAAAAGAGTGGTTTTGCCGCAGCCGTTGTCACCGAGGATAAATACCTTTTCACCTTTTTTTACAAGTATATTTACGCTGTGAAATATCTCATGCCCGTCAAAGGCCTTGGACAGTCCCTTTGATACAATAACATCGTTGCCGCCGCCTTCCTTTGCGGTAAAGCTGAAATGTATTGACGCGGAATCGCGCTCGGGCTCTCTCAAATCAGCCTTCAGACGATCAGCAGCCTTCTGCTTGTGAAAAGCGGTCACATAGTTATGCTCCTGACCCCAACGCTGCTGCTGCTCAACCATACCTTCAATTCGCTTAATCTCCTTTTTCGTGCGCAGATACTGACGCAGCTCAAGCTCACGCGCCGTACTTCGCAGCTCCATATGCCGTGAATAATTACCCTTTGACGAATACAATCGATTATCCTTCAGCTCGATGGTTCGATTGGTAACCTTGTCAAGAAAGTATCTGTCATGGGATATGACAATAAACGCACCGCGATAGGATGAAAGAAAATCCTCAAGCCATTCGATTGCCCGAATATCAAGATGGTTTGTCGGCTCGTCCAATAAAAGCAGATTAGCTCCCGAAAGCAGCACACGCGCAAGCTGCGCCTTGTTGCGCTGCCCGCCGCTGAAAAGGCGTATAGCTTTTGACAGCTCGTCCTCGCTAAAGCCAAGACCAAGCAGAGTTGAGCGCGTCCGGGCGTGAAAAGTCAAGCCGCCGCCGTCAATATAGCGTTCCTGCAGCGTATGCTGACGATCTATAAGCGCGGACGATTCATCAGCAGAAGTGTTTGAAATCCTTTGGTTCAGAAGCTCAAGCTCGGTTTCAATGCCTATCAACGGCGCAAAAACCGACAGCACATATTCGTACAGAGACACATTGTCGTCGCTTACCGTCTGCTCCATAGTGCCGATAATAACGTCTCGGCTGATAAAAACCGAGCCCTCGTCATAGCTCTCTTTGCCGGTAAGTATCCGAAACAGCGTGCTTTTGCCGCAGCCGTTCACCCCGATAAAGCCAATTCGGTCGCCTGTATCAACCTCAAAGCTGACGCCCTCAAAAAGCAGGCGCGTAACATACATTTTTTTAATATTGTTTACAGCCAGTAACGGCATATTAACACCTCATATCAAACGCCTATAACAGACGATGAAAGCCCGTTTTCGACAGCCATTCGCAGCGTTGAGCCGGTTCCGCTTTTTGCGTTGCCGGTATAAACGGCGATTATTGCAGACGAGCTGTTGACCAAGAATCTGTTTCGGGCGTTCATGCAGCCGGCAGAATACTCTTGGAACAAAACAATCATGCGCGATGCACATTCCGCGATACCATGCTGACGAATACGACCGAGTTGAGGATACGGAAAGACGCATATCAGCTGTAACCCCTCAAGCTCATCCGCAAGCCTCAGCACTATCTCGGCAGCATATGTGTCTATGCCCTCCGCCATACCCGAAATAAAGCATCGCTTGCCTTTTGAGTAGAAAAAGCGGATTTGCTCCTCAAGTGAAGCTTTAATTTTTGCGCATAGAAGGTCTTTTTCGTCATAACCCCACGGCAGCGACTCGGGACGATGACCCGAAAAGCATACGCAGATATCCTTATCGGGCATCGGAGCGCAGCACGCAGTGTCATAATGGCAGTCGGAGAGCAGCATCACAGACCCTTTCCCGCATACCTCTCCCAATCTCGGTGCATATAGCGTTCAATTGCGATAGGCATACCAATATAAGACGCGTCAACGCCGACCTTGGTTGCCTCATCGATAAACTTTTCTAAAATATCGCGCGTACCCATCGTTGCAAAAACGGGCAAACCGGTTGCGTCTGAAAGCTCTTTTGTGACAGCCAGACCGTCAAACAGATCTACCGTTGCGGTTTCATGCGCAAGGTTGGTGTTGTTGACAAGACCGGTTACCGAAAGCCGACTGACGCTTCGAATTTTGTCAAGCATCTCAAGATTTTCCTCAAGACCACCGGAAAGCGGACGCCGAATGTTGATCACATAGTACACTTCAAGAGAATCTATCTGCTTGAAATATCCGTAATACTGACCGATTGCTATTGCGCCGACGGGGTCGCCTCCAACGTCAAAAATCACAAGGTCGGAGTTATCCGAAAAAACTGAATATATTTCAGGAGGAATACTCGGCACCTCAACACCGGAGGTTGTAAAATTTGGCGATATTAGGCGCACGCCGACCGCGTCAAGCTCAGCCTTTCTTTCCGTTGAACGAAAATAGGGGTTGATAACATCAATGTCAACAAGCGTGACCTTTTGACCGGCCGCGGCCGCCTCAAACGCCATGTTAAGCGAAAGCTCGGTTTTGCCCGAACCAAAGTTGCCGATAAGAATGACATATCGTTTCATGCAGCAATGCCTTTCAAACAATTAGTGATATATTATCGCGAGGGACGATACTGCGCGATAATATGCTCGGCGGCGCGCATACCGTCAACAGCCGCGCTGACAATTCCGCCGGCATAACCTGCGCCCTCACCCACAGGATAAAGACCGCTCAAGCGAGTAGATTCTCCTGTTTCGCCTCTGACAATACGGACAGGGGAGCTTGTTCGGCTTTCAACTGCCGTCAACACCGCATCAGGCATATCAAATCCGCGAAGCTGACGTCCAAATGCTGATAAGCCGTCCGCGATACCCTTGCTTATCACGGGAGGCAGACACTTGCGAATGTCACGCGGCACTGCCTGAGGCTTGTATGTGGGAGTAACCGCGGTGAACGGATGAGCGGTATCCCCGCTTAAAAAATCAGCAACGCGCATTGCGGGCGCGGAGAAGTCGCCGCCGCCCAAGCGGAATGCGGCACGCTCGAGCTTTTCCTGAAAAACAAGCCCGCAAAGGGGCTCACCGCCCAAATCAGAGGGATTTACCTGAACGATAATTCCGGAATTTGCATTCTCACCGTCACGCTTTGAAAAGCTCATGCCGTTGGTAACGACCTCTCCGGCTGATGACGATGACGCGACTACAAACCCGCCCGGACACATGCAAAAAGTATAGACGCCTCGATTGCCTGTTTTTCCGGTTAATCGGTATTCAGCCGCACCAAGCCGCGGATGTCCCGCAAACTTGCCAAACTGAGCACGGTCAATAAAAGTCTGTGGGTGCTCGATCCTTGCGCCAACCGCGAAGGGCTTTGCGATTATCTCAACACCGCGTGCAATAAGCATCCTATATGTATCACGGGCTGCCTGCCCAAGAGCAAGCACAACGGCACAGCATTCGATTTTTTCGCTGCCGTTAACTATAACACCCGATATGTTGCCGTCTGTTGAAATTATGTCGGTCATACAGGAGTTGAATCTAACCGTCGCTCCGGCATTAATCAATGAGTCACGCAGATTGCGGACAACTGTTCGCAGAACATCGGTGCCGACATGGGGCTTAGCGTCAACGGATATAGAATGTGGGGCGCCATGCTGCACAAGCAGGTCAACGACAACCTCCGCACGAGAGTCCTTAATTCTTGTTGTCAGCTTGCCGTCAGAAAATGTTCCAGCACCGCCTTCACCGAACATTATGTTGCTCTCGGGATCGAGAATACCCTTGTTCCAAAAAAGATCAACATCCGCATGACGTTCCTCAATGGGCTTGCCTCGGTCAATTATCGTGACGGCATAGCCATGCGTTGCAAGCGTATAAGCGGCGAACAGCCCTGCGGGGCCTGCACCGACCACCACAACGGGCGATGACTGGGGAATGCTGCCAATGCAGGGGGCGATCACGGGCTTTTCGGGAATACGCCCAATGTTTTTGGGAAGGTCGTCTGCAACGCGTCTTGCATCAGAGTCTGATATTTCAAAGGTTGCAGAGTAAATAATACGAATGTCGTTCTTGTCACGCGCATCCAATGATGAGCGCACAACACGAACATTGTCTATCCTTTCGGAGGGAAGACGTGTTTCGGCAGATATAAGCAAACGTATCGCCGATTCGTCGGCGTTAAATGGCAAATTCAGATTTGTGGCGACAAGCCGCATATAAACCTCTTTCTTTCTGCTTGTTCACAGGCATTAACCAATGAACATAACGACGTCGGCAAAGATGCCAAATAATACTTTTGCGCAAACGCATAACGGCTTATGTCGGTCGGTTAATCGAAACGGTAACATCCACGGTAGCGGGCTTAATACTCACGTCCAACAGATCGGGATTATCAACCAGCAGCGCGCTGATATTGTCTCTTGCTATACGCCACTGAATGCTGATGTTTGTATAGGAGCTTCCGGATGTTTTACCCGTTACGTCAACCCAAAGGACTATGTCGCCGGACTGTATTTGATCAACATAGCGTGCGGGACCCGATATTATTACGGTTGCACCGCCGTCAATATCGGAATCGACAGACGTCATGTCTGTTCCGCTGAATACGATCACATATGAAAAATTATCGTCCGCGCCTTCTACAACGATGGGAACCGCCTCAAATACAACGCTTGCCATACGTTCCTGAACGGTTATGTGAACAAGAACATTTGTATCGGAGCCGACAACGACGGCATCCGCGGGAATCCCAATGACGTCAAGATTGAAGTCGTATGAGCCAACGGCGGAAATATCGTTAACGCTTAAAGGTGCGGTCATAAGCCCGTCTATTGAATCAAGCACTTCCTGCTCCGCCGCCAAGCCGATGAACGAAGGCACAACGATCTGCTCAGCAATCTCTAAGTACTCATCCAAAATATCCAAATCGGTTATGTCGATTTTTATCTCATACTCACGATATGGCAGCACTGTCATCAGCACAGTGACAGAGGGCAGACTTCCGATAAAGACGGAGGTGTCGGCGATTGTGTTGCCGTCGGCGTCAATAAGGGTTAATGGATAAGAATCGTTGACAGATTTTATCAACCCATCAAGATTGATAATACACTCGGCACGTCTGACGACCGAAACATCAGCAAGAGGACCGGTCAAAACATACGAGCTTGACATAAGCACAGGGTCGTCATGCCAATAATTGGGATCGGGTTCTCCGCTGAAGGAGTAGCTGATGGGTATTGTTCGCGTGACAATATCATCAATCGTTACATCTATATGGGAAGGCTCAATGCTGACAATGCTGCCATTGCTGCACACGGCGCGAATCTCAAGGCTGAAGGGACCGGAATCGTGCACATCGTTAAGGTTGACGGTTGCCGTAATATCCTTAGCGGTCAGCTTTGTAACAACAGAAAGCGGGGCGGAAACGGTGACGGAGACGTCACTCAATATGTCGCTTATGTTACCGCTTACAATAAGATTTCTTGCGGAAAGATCCGCTTCGCTGCCCGATTCAAAGCTAACGGTCACGTTGGTAAAGGTTTTTTCACGGGTAGGATTTTGAGACATCAAAACATATCCCCAAAGCAGCATTGCGCAAATCAGCGAAATGACGCCATACAGAATGCTCTTTGCCAACGGAGTTTTTATCCAAGGGGTCTTCTTAGCCGTGGGATCATTGCTTTGAGACGTCTGAGTCGCCTGAGGGTTCTGAGCTTTCTTTTCCGTTTCCATCGTGCTTTGTCCTCCTTCCTCCAAACAGCGTAAACGATTTTTCTTGCGTTGAACAGAATAATTCATTCAAAATGGTTTCAAGCGTGTCGTGATCTACATATCGCACAAGCTTTCCGTCGCGGGCGTAGGATATTACGCCTGTTTCTTCAGACACGACAATAGTAATACTGTCGGACACAAGTGAAATACCGAGGGACGCTCGATGCCTGGTGCCAAGCTCTTTTGAAATATTGGGATCGTCATAAAGGGGAAGAACGCACGCAGCGGCATATATGCGCCCGTCACGAATAATCACGGCGCCATCGTGCAGAGGTGTTTTCGGCTCAAATATATTTTCGATAAGACCATCCGATATAATCGCGTCTATCAGTGTGCCTGTGCCGACATAATCGCCAAGCTTTGTGTTGCGCTCAATGACTATAAGCGCACCGACCTTGCGGCGGGACATATTTTCAACCGCAAGCGTAAGCTGACGCACAATTTCAAAGGAGGGCGTTTCGCGCTGAACAAGGTTAAGCTTGAATCTGCCGATGCGTTCAAGCGCACGCCTGAGCTCCGGCTGAAAGAGCACAACAACGACCACAATACCGGAAATCAGGAAGGAACTTAATAAGTACCTTACGGTTATCAGATTCAGCACATTACTGACCACAAGAACAACCAAAAGAACAGCAACGCCCTTTAGGACTTGATATGCCCTTGTGTTCGTCATAAATCGAATCAAATAGTACAGAACAGTGGCGATTATCAGGATATCCAACAGATCAGCGATCCTGAATTCCATAAAGCCACTTTCTATTGCAGCAAGGATATCTGTCAGCGACATGTAACACACATCCCGCAACCAAGGGTTACGGAACCCCTTTCCCCCCGAAACATGGATGAGCGCAGGCGCACGGCGGCATTCGGGGAAACCGCAGGAACGCGCAGATAACACTGCCCCAGGCTATCAACACATCCAATCACATATCATAATAACATATCTTCGCACAAAATTGAAGTCCTTAAAAATGAATAATTTGAAAAAATAATGCGATATGATATAATAGGTCACTATATCGAACGGAGATAACGATTATGAGATACACAATAGACAGAATTGAAGGCGATTACGCCGTACTGACAGCCGATGATGAGAGCCAAACTGACATTCTGATTGCTTTGCTTCCTCCCGACATTGACGAGGGGAGCATACTTGATCAGGACGAGGATGGAGTGTTCACAGTCAATAAGCAGGCTGAGGAGGAACGGAGGGAGCGAATCGCACGAATTAAAAGCAAGCTTAGACGAAGAACGCTGTGATTCTGCTGGGCCGATCGATTGCCAAACGCATTGCCAAGCCAACACGTCTCAGCCGCTGCTTTTGAAAGCGCTTTTGCCGTTGCCGCATCTCGGTGAAGTGCGCAAGCATTTTGCGCTGCCGGTAATATTGCATGACGTTTTGCGGCGGTGCATTTCATAGCGGCATATCGTCACGATAAGCATGACGTTATACGCGTTTACGATCAAAGCGTATATAACGGTGTAGAGAGGGATATCGGTTTTTGTTTCGGGCATAAGGCTGGGATTGTTCAGCCATTGCTCGTCAAGCCACGATATGCGCTGCTCAAGCCAAGTATAGAGCGCCTGTGTTGCGGTCACTGAGTCGGAGCCCCAGATCATATCGTTGTATTTTGCGGATGTGGATATGTAAGCAGCCTGTTCGTAAATCATATTGAACATATTTGGTATAAGCGTGCCGCGATATTCCGCGTAACGCTGCTTAACCGCAAGATAAAAGTCGGCATGGTCATGATAAAGCGTGTCAAACCATGGGCATGAGCTGTTTATCACCATGAAGCCTGTTGTCGTTGAGCCAAGAGGACAATCATAGCAATCGTTGTACATGCTTGCGTTGCTGTAATCGCAGTTGCCGTATGCAAGGTCAAAATCCCAAAGTGCAGTCATATAGAGCTTGTCGGAGCCGTCAAGCTTGTACATATAGCAGCTTGTTTTTAAATTGCCGTCAATATTCTTTGAAATCTCCTGCATTATCAAAAAATCAACCCAAGTATCAACGTCAACATAATCCAAATACGAATCGTCAGAGGTTGTGATTATCGCTTTGTGCGCTTCAAAAAGATAGGTTTCAAGATAGAGAAGCATTTCATCACAGAACGTATCGTTCTCAGGATCGGGAGCAACTACCGAAAAAACATCCTCGCTGATATTTGCTCGATAGGGGGAATCAAACCAGTTTTCCGTTTGGATATTTACCTTAGGAAGGAGGTTCTTTTCAATCAGATAGCCACCGTCAATGTTAAATCGCGTAGCACATTTGATGTTGACCTTGCTTTCCTCAATGTCTACACGCTCAACAAGCAGATATACGCCACAATAAATTCCGTTCATGTAAACATCGATGAACTCACACTTTGGCGTATATTCGATAGAGCTAAGCGACTGCCCGGTTTTGTATGTGATATAGTTGCGCAGCATAGAGCTGTCGTCATAGGCGGCAACTATGGCATATTTTTCGGTTGCAGGTATATCAAGCAGCGACGCAGCAGATTTAAGATTGATGGAGTAGGACTTTTTTGGACTTCTCCACGATGAGTTCCCACGTCCCTTTATGGAGACCCTGCCGTTATATTTGCCGCACGCAAAAACCTTTGAACCAAGCTCAAGCGAAATGCTTGCGGACTCCCAATTGTCTTTTGTTATGCTGTCAGTGGGAATATCCGTGGTTATCATCAGCTTTGGAAGCAAGTCTGCCGACGCAAGAATACGCAGACCTTCGAAATCAGATTTTAATACGGCAAGGTTTTCGGTAAACGTGTATGAAAACGAAAAGTCTCCCAAGTCGTTAGTCGGCTGCACGATTGCCGATGGGTCGTCATCGAAAAAAAATGAATATTGAGGACAATACGAGTATCCGCGTGAGAATCGCGCATACAACGTTAAAGTTTTTGTTTCGGCAGGAGTGAACGTATTGCCGTCCATTACGCCAAGAATTGAGGAATCGCTCTTTTCCCAATTGATGCTGACGCCCCTGCCAACATAGGGCGAGAGGGTATAGGCGGAGACCTCAGCGTCGGCGTATGCGCATATAGGCAGCGGCAAGCCAAGCAAAAAAAACATTGCAACAAAGCATACCGCAACAGCACGTCGTACTGCGCTGCGGCGAACGGAGGAAAATATGTTGACAGAGCCCCGCCTTGAAGCTGAGTTGAAACGCAATTCGCTCGTTTTCACGGTCATCATAATAACAGAAATGAAGGCACTTTGTCAATATAGCGTCATATATTAAATCACATATTCAGGGCAGGTAAATATATTCAACATCTGTACTCAAATTGAGCACAGATGTGTTGACCAAAAGGAATCGCTATGGTATCATCGCAATGCGGAGGTGAGGAATATGCACGATTATCGCAGCGACAGGAACGAGAACGGCGAAAACCTTTCGGAATTTCTTGCCAAATATGATGCGGACAGGTATCGCCATCAATCAAACACAGTTGATATGGCAGTAATGACAGTGTCGGGCAAACAGCTTAAGCTCCTGCTGATAAAAAGACGCAACCACCCATTTATCGGGTGCTGGGCGACGCCCGGAGGCTTTGTTGAATATGGCGAAGATCTTGACGCAGCCGCACTGAGAGAGCTTAAGGAAGAAACCGGTCTTGAGGACGGAATTTTCTTTAAGCAGCTTTACACATTCGGAAAAGCGGACAGAGATCCACGCACCTGTGTTATATCAACGGCATATCTGACACTTACGCCGGAGGAGAATATCAAGCATTCAACTGCCGGGGACGACGCCGCGGATGCGCTTTGGTTCACGGTGCTAAAGACTGTAGAGTGTGAAACAGAAGAAATGCGTGTTACACGTTTGTCTTTAAAAAATGCCGAGGCGGGGGAGACGATATGCTATCGAATAACCGAAACAGTTGTGGATAACTGGGTAAAGGTGAGGTCGGAGCTTATTGAAAGCGAATCAACCAACGAGCTTGCGGGGGATCACGTTAAGCTTGTGAACATGGCGGTAAGCGAGGTTCAGTCAAACGCGGCGTCAACCGGCATCATTTTTAACATGCTGCCTGAGGAATTTACTTTGGGGGAGATGCAGCGCGCATTCGAGGGCATAATGGGCAGAAAAGCGCATCGAAACAATTTCAGACGCGATATAATGAAGATGCTTATACCAACGGGCAGAACCAAGCGATACTACAATCGTGACGTTGCGTTGTATCGTCCAAACCGTCTGTATGACCGCATGGACTGCGGTTTCTGATGTGCGGGGTGTTTTATGCAAAAAACTAACAGTTTATTATAAAAATCGACTTAAGAGATGTTATGTTGCGGAAGGAGAAGCAAATGTCAGACGTAAAGGTTATTCCCTATATTCCTGATGAGGATTATGACAATCCCGCTATGGTGGTGGATTTCTACGAATTCACTATGTCTAATTGCCTGTTTTTGAACGGCTATAAGGACACAACAATGGTATTCGATATGTTCTTTCGCAAGAACCCAAACAACCTTGGATATTCAATCTCCGCGGGTCAGCAAAAGCTTACTCGTTTTCTTCTGGAATACCACTTTAATGAAAGGGATATTATCTATCTGCGGAGCAAGGGCATGAGCGAAGCGTTCTGCGAATATCTGCGTAATTACAGATGGCGGGGCAGCATGTACGCGCTTCCGGAAGGAACTGTCGCATATCCGTATGTTCCTATGGTGCGTATAGAGTGCGACATGGTCGGAGCGATTCTGATCGAAACCTATCTGCTTCAGACGATGAATTTTCACAGCCTCATTACAACAAAAGCAACGCGCATAGTCGGGCTTAACACCAATCACCCGCGAAACGTTATGGAATTTGGCACGCGCAGGGCGCAGGGCGAGTCAGCGGGCAACGATGGCGCATACGCGGCGGTTCTCGGCGGCTGTATCGGCACGGCAAATTGCCTTGCCGAGATGAAATACGGAGCGGAGGTTAAGGCGGTAGGTACAATAGCTCACAGCTTTATTGAGTTTTTCCCAAGCGAATACGAGGCGTTCAAGGCTTATGCGGACGCATATCCCACAAACGTCAGCTTGCTGCTGGATACCTACAACATATTTGGCAGCGGGCTTCCGAATCTTATCAAGATTGATGATTATCTCATCGAAAAATATCCTAATGATACTAATCGCCGTGTGAAAAGCGCACGCATAGATTCGGGCGACCTTGCACGCGGCTACAAGCGCCTGCGCAAGGCGCTAAACGCCGTCGGCAAGGACTATATCAAGCTTGTGGCGTCAAATGGGCTTGATGAAAAAAAGATGGCGGATATGGAGCTTTACGAGCAGGCGAGGTTTGATTCATATGGCGTTGGTGAAAATCTGATAACATCATCCTCCGATCCTGTGTTCGGCGGCGTATACAAGCTTGTTGCGGTGATGAGCGAGGACGGAGACTACATTCCCAAAATGAAGTGCAGCGACACGGCAAGCAAGGCGATTATCCCCGGCAAAAAGATGGCATGGCGTATGTATGACGAAAACGGTCAGGCGCAATGCGACATTCTTTCAATGGACGATGAGATAATTGAGGTTGGCAAGCCGATAACGGTTATCAACCTTGACCATGACGCATTTAAGCGCGAGATAACGCTTATTCCGACAAGCGTGAAGCGTATACTTGTTCCGTTTATCCAAAATGGGGAGCTTGTGCGCGAACTGCCTACAATTACCGAAAAACGTGACTACATTGCAAGGCAGCTTGCACACGAAACATGGGAGAGCGAAATGCGCCCCGAATGTCCGCACAAGCATTATGTCAACATGACAAAAAAGGTTGCCGCAACCCGCGACAACCTTTACAGTGCGCTGCACGGCGGCACAATCTGAGCTGCGGCAGACACGTTATTATCAAAAGTGCGGAAAGACTGCAAGTTGGATTGTTGACACAATCGGTGATTATGATATAATATCTGCAGATTCTTGCTGATAAGAGGAGGTATCTTTATGCGCATTGCCAAACGCACTCTGTCAATGCTGATTGCCTTGGTGTTTGTCGCTTTCGCCGTGCCGATGACCGCACAGGGCGACGACTATGCACCTGTATACGCATCATACGGACAGTATATTAACCAATATGTTTGGGGAGCGGATATGCCGACGGGCACAACGATGCTGCTTGTAAGCGGCACCATGCCGACAGGTATAAGCCTTGAAGGAAACAACAGCACCGGATTTTACTTCAGAGGCACGCCAACCATGTGCGGCAGCTATAAAGTCACGTTTGAGCTGCGGCCGCAGGACGCAATGTGGTCTTATGCCCGTTATGAATTTATCATATCGGGTGATCTTGTGATAACAACTTCAAGCCTGCCGGAGGGTACTGTCGGCGAAAAGTATTCAAAGCGTATCAAGGCAAACTTCCCGGATGCAGAATTCGGTTTTTACTACAATCCGAGCGGTCCGAACGATTATGAAAAGCTCAACCTCACGCTTTCTTCCGATGGCAAGCTTTCAGGCACGCCGAATAAGGCAGGCAGCTACTCGTTCTTTATAAATTGCTGCTCAGACTTGGCAGGAATGGAGACACAAAAGAAGTTTACGCTTGTAATTAAATCTGCATCAACCCCAACAGCCGAACCGACAGTTGAGCCCACTATCGGTCCCGATGGCGATTTGGAGTATCTTCTTTGGGATTATGCAGCGGATTTCAACATTACCGCACGGATAGGACAGCCTGTGGAGATTGAAATATTCTCCTACACAAACGATGACGTTTCAATGTTTGTGCCGGATGTGACGCTGCCGGCGGGAATGACGCTGTTAGCGGACATCGGTTCGTGTCGGCTTGTAGGTACGGCGATGGAGGAGGGCAGCTATAGGTTCCAATTGAATCTGATAATCAACGGGACGCCATATACGCTTAAATTCTTGCTCACCATTGTTGACCCAAGCTTTGACGGTTTCCCGAGCGGCGTACCGCTTGTGCCGTTTACAACCGCGCCGTAAAGGAGGAATCAGATATGAAAAGATTTTTTGCGATAGCTCTTTGCGCTCTGTTTGTACTTGCGTCTGTTGGATGCTCAATTGTTGACAACGCATTGAATGCGATAAAAACACCCGAGCCCTCCGAGCCAACCGTTAATGAGGTTGACCCGAGTGTGCTTGCTAAGTATATTGGGGACTGGTATGGCATTTATGCGGTTGCGGACGCCGGCGGCGTCTATGCCGATAACGCAAATGTGTCAAATGACTGTGCAATGCGTATCGCTGTCGATGAGGCAGGTGCGTATTCTGCATACCTTGTAATAAACGGCAACGGTGGTCGTCTTTATAACTGCAACATAGCCGATGGCAGCACGTTTATGCTGGAAGCTGCGGCTGATGGCAAAGCGGGGCTTGGAGGCGGAACGTTTACTGCGATTGGCGATAAGCTCATATATACCGAGGTATATGTCAGCGGTGACGACTATATGAACATCACCATAACGATGAAGCGCCCGGGCGCCGCTTGGTCCGGCACTGTTCCCGTGTCATACGATTATGTGTGTGAAAACGGTTTTGGCTCACTTGTTGCCAATATGGGAGGGAATATTGATGATCTGCCACAGATTCCGCAGTCCGTTTCTGAGCTTATAGGCGGAGAAGTCAACATGATGCTCAGCACGCAGGGCGGCGGTAATACGCCCGATGTTGTGCGCACAGTCAGCTCAAACGGGCAGATCAGCGTTATACTTCCCGAGGGTTATACCGTGTCTGAGGACGATGAAATTTCATTCGTTATCTCCGGAGAGGATTATGGCGTGGCGGAAATATCATTTTCTGTGTCCGCATGGAATACCGATGGGCTGACATTCCTGATTGAAAATAACGATGGCGTTACAGACCTCTATCACTACACGATAGACGGCTTTGACTGTTACGGTGCATTTTTCGACTGCTTGGATGAATATGGTTACACCCTGTTTGAGCTCTGCGGCACGGACGATAACGGCAATCTCATCGTTATTAACATTGAGCTTACGATGGATATCGTTATGGCTTATCAATATGTCATTGAGAATTCCGATTTTACAGAGCTTGTGCTTGGCGCACAGTTTATTGTTGACTGATAACACTGCATCACTGCGGCATTAGAATTGCTGCGTGCCCAACTTCATGCCGACAGACAGAGAAAAAATTACTTCAAGGCGATCTCGATACGAGGTCGCCTTTGTTTGTGATTGATTGAAAGACGGATTCACGCTGCTGTAAAGCGTATGCCCAATCAAAAAATGTAAATTTTATACTGTACTTCCGAGTATCGGCGTGCTAAAATGAGGTGTTAAATTGGATATGCGTTTAGGCAATGAGCGCAGTTCACAAAATAGGAGGATATTACAAAATGGCAACACAAAAGCATATACCCAAACGAAGCGAGGTCGAAAAACAGTTTACTTGGGCAACGGAGGATCTTTTTGCCTCTGATGAGCTTTGGAACGAATCGCTTGAGGCAGCAAAGGATATTCCCGCAAGCATACAGAAATTTTGCGGTCATTTGGGTGAAAGCGCTGAAACCCTTTTTAATTACTTGAAGCTTGGTGATGACGTCACCATTAAAATTGAGCGTCTCGGCAACTATGCCATGCGCAAGTCGGATGAGGATACGGGCAACAGCTTTTACAATGCCATGAAAGGGCGCTTAATGAGCCTTTATGTTAAAATTGCAAGCGCGGATGCATTTTCCACTCCCGAAATTATTAGCATTGAGGATGAAAAGCTGGCATCGTTTATGAGCGAAAAGCCGGAGCTTGCCGTATATTCCCGCAAGCTTGAAAAGATTCGCCGCAGAAAAGCGCATACGCTTTCAGACGCTGAGGAGAGAATACTTGCCTTGTCCGGACAGGTCACTGCCGCTCCCGGAGAAATTGGGTCTGCGTTCCGCAATGCGGATATCCGATTCCCCGACATAACTGATGCGGATGGCAACGTTTTAAAGGTTACGCAAGGCTCGTTCGTGCCTTTACTGGAAAATTCTGACGTCAATGTGCGCAAGGCGGCTTTTGAATCGCTGTATCACACATTCGAAGGGTACAAAAACACCACAGCCGCATTTCTTGACGCACAGGTTAAGGGGCTTATATTCAATGCGCAGGCGCGCAAGTATGAGTCAACGCTTCATGCCGCCTTGGATGAAACGGAGGTTCCCGTATCAGTATACAATAATCTGATCGAAGCGGTTCATTCAAATCTGCACTACCTGCATAAGTATGTGGAGCTGCGCAAAAAGCTCATGGGAGTGGACGAGCTTCATATGTACGACCTTTACACGCCTATCGTTGGCGACGCGGACAAAGAGATCCCATATGAGGAAGCAAAGCAGATTATTATCAAGGCGCTTGCTCCTCTGGGTGACGAATACATTGATATTCTAAAAGAGGGCTTTAACAATCGTTGGATTGACGTATACGAAAACGAGGGGAAGCGCGGCGGTGCATATTCGTCCTGCGGCGATCCTCATCCCTATGTACTGCTCAATCAGAAGGATACCCTTGACAGCATGTTCACAATAGCGCATGAAATGGGTCATTCGCTGCACACATACTACTCCATCAAGAATCAACCGGTATGTAATTCGGGGTATGTGATATTTGTCGCTGAGGTTGCGTCAACATGTAATGAGGTTTTGCTTGTAAAGTATTTGCTGAACAACACATCGGACAAGCGCGAAAGGGCATACCTTATCAATCATTTCCTTGAAAGCTTCAGAGGAACGCTTTATCGTCAAACGATGTTTGCAGAGTTTGAGCTCTATATGAATCAACTTGCAGAGACGGGCGCATCGCTTACGGCGGATGCACTGTGCGATAAGTATTATGAGATGAACAAGCAATACTTTGGCGATGCCATTGTCGTGGATAAAGAGATTGCTCAGGAATGGGCGCGCATACCTCATTTCTTCTACAATTTCTATGTGTTCCAGTACGCAACAGGATTCTCCGCCGCGTGCGCGATTGCTAACCGCATACTTGAGGAAGGCGCACCGGCCGTTGCCGATTACAAAAAGTTCCTCTCCGCAGGCGGCAGCACCGATCCAATCTCAATACTGAAGATGGCAGGCGTTGATATGACAACGGCCGCTCCCGTTAACGAAGCTCTCAAGCTGTTCGGAGAACTGCTTGATGAGATGGAAGAGCTGATGAACTGACTAAGTCTATATTCTGCCCATAAATAAAAAGAAGCGGCGACACACATTTTGTGCCGCCGCCTTTGATTTGTTGCCGCAATATATACTATTATTGATCGCCGTCGTCAATTAGAGCGGCAGATTCCGATGATGGCATGCTTTCCACATTCTTCAATTTTCGCATTATCTGCTTTGTGCGTGCGCCGATTAGCTGTTCCAGATCATCGTTCGCCTTGTTAATTTGCTTTTGAGCGGAGAGCAAAACCCCTTCAAACTTGGTGATTTCGGTCTTGACTGCGCCAAGCACCTGCCATGCTTCGGTGCTTCGCTTTTGCATTGCAAAGTTTGAAAAGCCCATTCGCAGGCTATTAAGAAGCGCTGCCATTGTAGAAGGCCCCGCAATATTTATGTGCGCCTCACGCTGAAGCTTTTCAACCATACCCAGACGCACCGCTTCCGCATATATCCCCTCAGTCGGCAAAAACATTATTGCAAAATCGGTAGTGCGCGGCGGGTCGATGTATTTGTCTCGAATATCCCGCGCAAAACGCATTATCGTGTCGCAGAGACTTTTTTGAGCGGAAGCCACGGCGGCAGGGTCGGCAGCGTCATACGCATCGGAGAGCTTCATATATGCATCGGACGGGTATTTGCTGTCTATCGGAAGATATACGGGTGTTTCACCGTCATTCGGAAGACGTACCGCATATTCTACACGTTCGTTTGAACGCTGTTTCGCGTCAAAATTTTTAACATACTGCTCAGGCGTAAGAATATCCTCAAGTATAGCTCCAAGCTGAATTTCCCCAAGAGTACCGCGTGTCTTAACATTTGAGAGGACTTTTTTGAGGTCGCCGACACCATCGGCAAGCGTTTTCATTTCACCCAAGCCGCGATATACCTCCGCAAGCCTTTCGTTGACCATCTTGAAGCTTTCGGTTATACGTTCGTTCAGAGTTTTTTGGAGCTTTTCATCAACAACGGTTTTCACCTCGTCCAAGCGCTTGTCCATTATGCCACGCATTTCGTCAATGCGCTTTCCGTTGTCATCAGACATTGTTTTTATCTGACGCTCCATCGTTTGACGTATTGAATCAAGCTCCCTTGCGGTTATTTGCTCAAATGTTTTTAGCCGTTCCTCTGAACGCGTTGTACCCGCAAGCGTTGTTTGCTCAAAAGTCTTAAAACGTTCCTCCGAGCGCGTGGCGTTTGCTGTAATAGCAAGATTTACAGCCGTTTGATTTGCGGACAGCTCTTTGGCGTATGCGTCCTGCTGCGACTTCAAAAGCTCAGTCATATGACAAATGCGTTCGTCGTTCGCTTCAAGAATGTTTCTCTTGGTGCGCTCAAGCTCGTCAGTATTTTTGGCGAAATGCTCCGCCAGCAGTCTTTCAAGCTTTTGCGTGTCGTCCTTTTTTCTTGACGCAACAATTATTGTAATGATACCGAACACGGATATGACGGCTATCAGCGTTACAAATTGCCAAAGCTCCATTTTCGCACCCCTTATTTGATGTTCCGTATGTCTGAAAGAAATTTTACCTTTTCAAACGAGACAATTATTATGATGCCCATGACCACGCCAAACAGATATTGTATAGCGTTTGTCCAAAGCCCATAAAGGGCGACAACAGATCCGAAAAGGCATATTTCATATACAAAATATCCCATAGGCATAACAAGTCCGGCGATTACCGCGGACAAAAAACGACAACGCTTAGACAGCCTTGCATACAGCACCCCGCAGATCAATGCCATAGCGCCTTTAATAAGAAATGTGGCGGGCGCATACAACACGGAGCCGTGAAGTATGTCGGCTAACGCGCTGCCAACGGCGGCAACAAGCGCGCCGCCCCAGCCTCCAAGCAGGTACGCCCCTGCATACACAGCCGCATCGCCTGCGTTAAGGTATGCGCCTCCGCTGCCCACAGGCAGAGGAATCGAAACAAATAGCGTCAGCAGGGTGATGATGGCAAGCATCAGCGCATAGACGGTAATGCGTTTAACCATTACGTCAGATGACAAATTCTTCTTATTGTGTTTAATATTCTTATCCATACGGACAAGTATAGCATAATTCGATACGAATGTCACCTGCTGAACAAGAGTATAATTCCTATTGTTGCATTTATATACACAACGGAGGAAGTATGTTTTGCTTCGACATGCTTTTCATATTGAACGTCAGAATTTGTATATTTGTGATATCACATCTTTAATTACGCATTTCCAATTGACATTATCCGCAAATACTGATATATTAAATGATGGCATATTGCCAAATTCATCAATTTAATGGGAGACGACCTATATGAAAAAATGGTTCAGCGCTTTGTTGACAATCGCGCTTGTCGCAGTTATTGCGACGGCACTTCCTCTTGCTGCGCAGGCGACCGAATACACAGGAACCTGTGGTGCGGATGGCGATAACATATCGTGGTATCTTGACACCGCAAACGGTGTTTTGCAGCTTACGGGTTCGGGGGCTATGGCGGATTATGTGTCTGCTTCATCAAACCGCAACCCGTTTTATGCAAGACGCAACAACATAACCTCTATCGAAATAGGCGAGGGCATTACCTATCTCGGCAATTATGGCTTCTACTACCTGATAAAGGCAACGTCTGTTTCAATCCCTTCATCTGTTACAAGCCTTGGCACCAACACGTTTCTCAACTGTCGCCTGCTGCAGTCCATTACTCTGCCTGAAGGCGTTACTGAGATACCCGAGGCTATGGCAAAGGGCTGCTCCGCGCTGACGTCCTGCGTTTATCCTTCAACGCTGCAAAGCATTGGCGCAAATGCATTCTATGGCGCATTGTTTACCGAAATTACAATCCCCGCATCCGTTCAAACAATTGGGGACTCAGCGTTTCAAAGCTGCTCCTCCGCAACATCGCTTACTCTAAATGAGGGATTAAGCTCGATAGGCTCCATGGCATTTGGATATACGTCAATTACATCTGTGGACATTCCCGCATCCGTGACATCCGTTGCATATAACGCATTTTCAGGGAACTCTCTGCTTACCGATTTGACGGTAAATGACAACAACCTGACATACGCGGACAACGGCGGCATGCTTTACACCAAGGCGCTTGATACGCTTCTGTTTTGTCCGCAGGGCATTACTTCAGCGGTAGAAATATACAATGGCTGCTCCATAATCGGCGAGTATGCCTTCAACAACACGCAGGTATCCGCAATCACCATTCCGTCAACTGTTACAACCTTGAAGTATGGGTGCTTTCAGTCATGCTCGGGCATTACGGAGCTTACAATTCCATATTCTGTAACCGTTATTGAAAACGAGGTGTGCGCAAACAGCATCAATCTTGTAACCGTAAATCTTGACGCAAACGTTACACAGACGGGTTGGTACATGTTTGCGGGTTGCTCCGCGCTGACTACGGCAAATCTTGCCGAAAACATCACTCAATATAACGAAGGCACGTTCAATTACTGCTCTGTGCTTGCAAACGTAACTATTCCGCCGACTCTTACGGAGATTCCGAAGCAGTGCTTCAACAGCTGCTTTGCATTAACACAGTTTGAAATTCCGAGTACGGTAACTTCAATCGGCGAGCATGCATTCTACGGCTGCACAGGGCTTACAAGCATTGTGATTCCTGAAGCCTGCACATTCATAGGAGACAGCGGTTTCAGCAACTGCACAGGGCTGACGTCGTTCATATTCCCCGCGTCAATTACAGAAATCAGCGCTAACGTATTGCAAAGATGCACGGGGCTGCTTACGATTGACGTACTTGGCAACATTACAAGCATCGGCAATGGTGCGTTCTATAACTGCACAGGGCTGGAGTATGTCAAGTTCCACTGTGACGTTCCCGCATATGTTGGGCAGAACGTTGTCCGCAATATTCCTGCCACTGCGCTTATATACTATCCCGGTGAATATACCGCATGGGGGCAGAACAAGCCGTTTGACTTTGTTACCCAGTATACAAGTCTCCTTTACACATACGTGCCTTACTACGATAGGGCGGTTGTTGAGATTACGGCTGTTGAGCTTCGTGCCCGCACCACGGATGACGGCAATGCGGATATGCGTTTTGTGGCAACGGTCTATCCACATGAAGGCTACACTATCGACAAATGCTATTTCATCGTCAGCGTACCGGAGCTTGGCACAGAGGCGTTCGTTAACGCGTCCAAGGTCTATTCGGTGGACAGCGTAACAGGCTATTATCAGGTGACCTGCGTTATTAAATGCATCCGTCCAGCAAACTTTGGTTACAGCATTTCAACGCAATGCTTCATCGAGTACAGCGGAACGGAGAACGGCACATACGCTTCAAACGTTGTCGCACAGTCCGTTAACGGTCTTTTGGGGTAAACAAAATATTCAAACTCAATATTGAGTAATCAAGTCGGAGACGTTGGCATAAATCGCAAACGTCTCCCTCTTTTTCAAAAACAGAAGCCGAAGCGTTAATATGCCGACACGCAGCAACGCCGCGCCGCCGAATATTCGATGCAAGGCGGCGACAGGTTAACAAAAAGCAAATGGAATTTTGAGATTAAAGGCGGGGGATAAGCGCTGAATCTGAATCAGCAGAGATATAGTTGAAGCTTATTTGTCAAGAGAACTAAGGAACTGCTTTTCGGATGGTGACAGCGCAGCGTTATCCAAAAGATCGGGACGCATACGCATTGTTTTGACAAGCGATTGCTCACGCCTCCACGATGCGATTTTGGCATGGTTTCCGTTCAACAGCACATCGGGAACGAGCCTGCCGCGAAAATCAGCGGGACGCGTGTATTGGGGGTACTCCAACAGACCGTCGTTGGAAAAGCTTTCATCCTCGGCGGACATAGCGCAGCCAAGCACATCGGGAACAAATCGGGCAAGACAGTCAATCAAAACCATTGCCGGAAGCTCCCCGCCCGTAAGAACATAATCGCCTATCGAAACCTCCTCATCGATAAGCTCGCTCACGCGCTCGTCAACTCCCTCATAATGACCGGCAAGTATAACAATCCGGTCTTCGTGAGAAAGCTCACGTGCATATTCCGGAGTGAGCCTTTTTCCACGCGGAGACATGAGGATCCGTCTTGCGTGCGCTCCGCATAACACGGCTTCCATACAGTCGAAAATCGGCTGTGGCATCATAACCATGCCCGCGCCGCCGCCAAAAGCGTAATCGTCGGTATTCTTGTGCTTGCTGTCTGAATAGTCACGAATGTTATGCGTATGAAACTCAAGTATGCCGCGCTCCTCGGCACGTCCCAGCATACTGGAGTGAAGCACGCCTTCGAACATTTCAGGGAAGAGGGTAAGCACATCAATCCTCATAAAAGCCTACCTCCGACAATACGTCAGCGTTAAGCACAACAAGCTGAGCTTCAATATCGATGCTTGATATCAGCTTTTTTAAGGCAGGCACAAGTAAACGCCGAACGCCTTCAATAACATACACATCGTTGGCGTTGGTTTCAAACACATCGTTTAAAGTGCCGAGACTTTCACCGTCAGTCGTGACAACGCGACAACCGATAAGGTCGGATATGAAATAGCAATCGCTTGGAAGCTTAACGGCATGTGCACGATCCACACAGATGTACGCGCCGCGAAGCTTCTCCGCGACCTCAGGAGTATCACAACCCTCAATGTGAAGCACAACGCACTCCTTGAGCAGCTTTGAACCATCAATAATTGCGGGGCTGTATTGCCCGTCGCGCTCAATAAAGGCCTCTTTCAGACGTCTGAAACGAGAAACGTCATCCGTAAGGGGATATATCTTAACCTCACCCTTGACGCCATGAGGCTTGATTATTGAGGCGACACGCAGATACTTCATAATATTAGACAATCTCAACCATGTACTTAGTTTCAGACTTGACAGACGCAGCGCGAACAACGGTGCGGATTGCCTTCGCAATGCGCCCCTGCTTCCCGATGACCTTGCCCATGTCTTCCTTAGCGACAGTCAGCTCAATGATTATCGCATCCTCGCCTTGCTTTGATGTGACCTTAACAGAAGCCGGGTCATCCACAAGACTGCGTGCAATATAATCGACAAGCGACGCCATGTTATCGTTTGCTATGATGTTATCTTCCATCTCAATCAGTCCCCGATACTGCTCAGATAACGCCGTTCTTCTTGAAAAGACCGCGTACCGTATCCGTGGGCTGTGCGCCGTTCTTAATCCACTCACGCGCTTTGTCGCCGTCTACGGACAGAGTCGCGGGATCCGTAAGAGGATTGTAATAACCAATCTCCTCAACAAAAGCACCATTGCGGGGTGCGCGGGAGTCCGCTACTACGATACGGTAAAAGGGAGCCTTTTTCGCGCCCATGCGGCGAAGCCTAATCTTCAACATTGTTTGTTCCTCCTAAGTTTATTAACTTAAATCTATCCATACAGCATACTTTGCTGTTAATGGCTTATCAATAACGGTTGGCGTCAAAACCCAAAGAAGCCCTTCTTTTTACCGGTTTTTTTGCCCTTGACCTTGCCGCCCGTGAATTGCTTCATCATTTGGCGGGTGCTGTCAAACTGCTTCAGAAGACGATTAATTTCCTGAACAGTGGTGCCCGAGCCCTTGGCAACCCTGCGCTTGCGGCTTGCGTTCAGCAAATCGGGCTTGCGCCGCTCAAGAGGCGTCATGGATTTAATTATTGCTTCCATATGGGCGATTGCCTTTGTGTCGATTGACGCGCCCTGCAATTGAGAAGCGTCAACGCCCGGCATCATACCGAGAAGCTCCTCGATAGAACCCATGTTTTTGACCTGTTCAAACTGGTCAAGAAAATCGTCAAGCGTAAATTCATCCTTGCGGATCTTGCGGGAAAGCTCGGTCGCTTTTTTTTCGTCGTAAGCCTGCTCAGCCTTTTCTATGAGGGAAAGCATATCGCCCATGCCAAGTATGCGCGACGCCATTCTCTCAGGATGAAATACCTCAATATCGGTAAGCTTTTCACCTGTGCCGGAGAATTTTATAGGCTGCCCCGTGACCTCTCTTACGGATAGCGCAGCGCCGCCCCTTGTGTCTCCGTCAAGCTTGGTGAGTATAACGCCTGTCAGCGCAAGCTTTTCATGGAATGCCTTTGCAACGTTTACGGCATCCTGACCGGTCATGGCGTCAACTACCAACAGTATCTCAGACGGCATGACAGCATCGCGTATGGCGACAATTTCGTCCATCATAGCTTCGTCAATGTGCAGACGCCCTGCGGTATCAATAATTACGACGTCAAGAAAGTTGCGCTCCGCCTGGGCGACAGCAAGCCTTGCAGTTTCAATGGGGTCACTTTGAGCACGCTCAAATACAGGAACGCCAACTCTTTCGCCGACTATCTGCAATTGCTTAACGGCAGCGGGTCTGTATACGTCGCACGCCACAAGCATGGCGTCCTTGCTTTGATTCTTTTTGAGCCAGCCTGCCAGTTTGCCCGCCATAGTTGTTTTGCCGGCGCCCTGAAGACCCGCAAGCAAAAAAACAGAGGGCTTTTTTGAACCGTAATCCAGCTTTGCAGCCTGCCCGCCCATGAGAGCGGTCAGCTCCTCGTTAACTATCTTTATGACCTGCTGAGCAGGAGTAAGACTTTCAAGCACAGCGGAGCCGACGCACCGCTCGGTGACTTTGTTTATAAAGCTCTTAACAACGGTGTAATTGACGTCGGCCTCTAACAACGCAAGCTTAACCTCACGCATAGCCTCCTTAACGTCTTTTTCGGAGAGCTTACCGCGATTTCCAAGTTTTTTAAATATGCTCTGGAGCTTTGTTGAAAGACCCTCAAACGCCATCTTTATCCTCCAATAGTGAACGAATCTCTTTAATATACAGCCGAATCAGTTCACGCTTGTCAAACGGAACGGACTCATCCTGCACTGCATCTTCAAGCTTAACCAATACGGCGACCGTTTTTCTGTCACGCTCAACAAGACGCAGCTTATCATCACAGTCAGTCAGCTGCTTTAGCCCGTGCGCAATTGTGTCGCGGACGCCCTGACGCGATACGCCAACGGCTTCCGCAATCTCCGCAAGGGACATATCCTCATCAACATTCATCCGCATAAGCTCACGCTGCCTGTCGGTCAGAAAGGCTCCGTAGTAGTCAAGCAACAGGGATGTGTCGGTTTTGCTAACCATTGGATACCACCGATGCAAATCATTGCTGTAAAGTAATTTAACTTTACAGCAATATGATTATACACCGCAGACATGAATTGTCAACGCTTCAATGTAATATATTTGGTTGAAATAGATGCATGTGTGTTGTATAATCAGGTTAAAGATGTTAACCGTTCAAGAATTGGAGGTGAAAGTTTCTTGAGGCTTGTAATAGATGCACATGGCGGAGACAATGCTCCGTCCGCGGTGATTGAGGGTGTTGTTCTTGCAATGCGTGATGCGGATGACTTTTCGGTGACTCTTACGGGAGATAAAACGGTTATCGAGCGTGAACTGCAAAAAGTCGATTGTGATATGTCGCGTATTCAGATATTTCACGCACCGGAGATAATCACCTGCGATGAGCAGCCGACGCTTGCCATACGGCGCAAAAAGAATTCTTCCATTGTTGAAGCAATGAACATAATCGCAAGACGAGAGGCGGATTGCCTGATTTCAGCAGGAAGCACAGGTGCGGTGCTTGCCGGAGCAACGTTTATTGTTCATCGCATAGAGGGCGTCAGCCGCCCTGCGCTCGCTCCCCTGATACCTTCCCTTAAAGAGCCTTTTATGCTGATAGACTGCGGCGCAAATGCCGATTGTCGTCCGGAGCATCTTGTCCAGTTTGCTATAATGGGTAGCGCATATATGGAGGGGGTAATGGGCAGACTTGACCCCGCTGTGTGCCTGCTTAACAACGGAGCGGAGGCAAACAAGGGCAACGAGCTTGCCAAAAATGCTTATGGCCTCTTAACCGAGGCAAAGATTGAGTTTTACGGCAATCGTGAAGCGCGAGATATATTCAACGGGGACTTTGATGTTCTTGTATGTGACGGCTTCACCGGAAATATCATATTAAAAGAAGCTGAGGGATTCGCATCTGCGCTGTTCTCTATGCTGAAAGAATCGCTTATGGGCAGCACGCGCACAAAGCTTGGTGCGGCGTTGGCAAAGCCCGCTTTCAAAACAGTTAAAAAACGCATGGACTACACCGAGTATGGCGGAGCGGTTTTTCTTGGCGTTAACGGCAGGATAGTTAAGGCGCACGGCAGCAGTGATGCAAAGGCATTTCGATCTGCAATACATACGGCGCGTCGCTATTGCATGGGAGATGACGTTATCTCAATGATAAGGCAAAAGGTTGCCGCAGCAAAGACGGACGAAACTCCTAAAAAATGCGAATGTTCAAAAGAGATATAAGCAGTAATTGACATACGTCGTTTATTGCGCTAAAATACGAAAGACTCATATGAAAGGTGGATGCTTTATGTTGGATGAAATTCGTGAGGCTATTGCCGAGCAACTCAGTATTCCTGTTGAAAATATCACAGAGGATACCCGTCTTATTGAGGATCTCAAAGCGGATTCTCTTGACATTGTAGAGCTTGTTATGGATCTTGAACAGCGCTACAATATCGAGATTCCCGATGAGGAGCTTGTCCGCATCAAGACTGTCGGCGACATAGTCAAATTTGTTGAGAAATAATCCAAGTCATGCCAATCGCCCGCATATTCTGCAAAAGGTGATACACAAGCTTGGTTTGCTTGTGTACCGCCATGCTGAATGCGGGTTTTTGGTTTGCTTTGGAAAACGGGTGTTATGTTATGGAAATTAGTGATAATCGAATTGAACAGCTTAAAAAACTTGAGAGCTCCCTTCAATACAGCTTTGAGGATATTGCTCTTTTGGATACTGCGCTTACGCATACCTCTTATGTCAAGGGCGAAAACCGTTCGTCAGGTCATAATGAGCGGCTTGAGTTTCTTGGCGACGCCGTGCTGGAGCTTATAGTCAGCGAATACCTCTTTGTAAACAATAAAAACATGAACGAGGGGCTTATGACGCGCATACGCGCACGCGCCGTTTATGAGAACGCACTGTTTGATTCCGCGATGAGTATCAATCTTGGCTCATACCTTCTGCTCAGTCACGGTGAAGATCACACGGGGGGCAGAAGCAAGCCTTCCATATTGTCTGATGCGCTTGAGGCAGTTATAGGCGCGGTGTACATTGATGGCGGGATTGAGCCGGCAAAAAGGTTCATACTCAGCTTTGCAATCGAACACATAAACGATGCCGTAAAGAGCATTACGGTAAAGGATAATAAAACGCTTTTACAGGAGTATGTTCAGCAGGAACACAAGGGCGAGCTTGAGTATACGGTTATTTCAGTAAGCGGGCCGGACCATAAGCGCACGTTTACAATGCAGGTGATGATAAACAACAAGCCTTACGGAATCGGTCATGGGCTTTCCAAGCAAGAGGCGGGTCAAAACGCAGCGCGTGCTTCGCTGATAATGCTGGGGGCGGCAGAACCGTCAGCCGAGTCCCTTACGGACTGCAAAAGTGAAGGCTTTGACGAACAAAGCTGTGATGAAGAACGCACGGTGTTAAATAAAAATGGCGTTGAACACAAAAAACGCACCGTTACCTACGCAACACGGGGAACCAAAACGGCAAAGGTGTCGGATGGTTCACCGAAAAGTGAATGATATGCAGCTGACAAAGATCGAGATCAACGGATTCAAATCCTTTGCAAAAAAACAGGAGCTTAGCTTTCCGATGGGCATTACCGCCATTGTGGGGCCTAATGGCTGCGGCAAGAGCAACATTGCCGACGCCTTTCGCTTCGTTTTGGGCGAGCAGAGTGCAAAAGCGCTTCGCGGCAAAAAGGTTGAGGATTTTATTTTCGGCGGCACTCAAAAACGACGTGCCTTGTCATTTTGTGAGGTATCGCTTGACTTTGATAACAGCGATGGCAAGCTGCTGACGCCCTATTCGGACGTGTGCATAACACGACGCGCTTTCAGATCGGGTGAAAGTGAATATTTAATCAACAAAGCTTCATGTAGGCTGAAGGATATCCACGAGCTTTTCAGAGACACAGGAATCGGAAAGGACGGCTATTCCATAATAGGTCAGGGGAAGGTTGCGGATATACTGTCAGACAAGGGTACGGATCGGAGAACCGCTTTTGAGGAAGCTGCGGGAGTCATGAAATACCGATCACGCAAGGATGAAGCAGAAAAAAAGCTTCAAAGCACTCAAAAAAATATTGTTCGCCTTGACGACATTCTTTCAGAGCTTGAGCAACGTATCGAACCGCTTCGCACGCAAAGTGAGAAAGCCCTTTCATACTTCAAACTGCGTGAGGAATTGCGCGATATTGACGTTAATCTGTTTATATATCAGTATGAACGCTCAAACGAACGTGTCGTACAATTGACCGACAATATCGGGCAATTGACCGAAAGCATTAAAGAGAGCGAATTAACTGAGAAAACAATTGCCGGAGCGCTTACTGAGGACGAGGAGAATGAACGCAGGCTGTCCACCGCGATAAGCGAGGCGTCGCAAAGGCTGCTTTCAACGACGACCGAGGTCGAATCACGAGCGGGGGAGGAAAAGGTGCTTTGCGAACGTATCGCGTCTCTTGAAAAGGAGAGCGAGCGTTTAACGGCTTCCATTGCTGATTCTGATGAAAAATGTTCAAAACTCTGCTTGAACGCTGAGCAGATCCGTGCGTCTGCAGCGGAAGCGGCGCGCATAGCCTCAACAGTGGGCGAGGAGCTTTCTGCGGCGGAAGAAAAGCTTTCCGCGTGTAACGCGGCAATTGAAGCGAAGGAAGATGAGCTTGAGCATAATAAGCAGTCAATGATGGACGCCATGAACAAGCTTTCGGACGCTAAGAGCCGTGTTTCCCGTCTTGACGAGATGAAAAAATCATTGCTGCGAAGGATTGACACTATCGCTGCTGAATCCGAAGAAGTCAATCAAGAGGGCGCAAAGCTTGAGCAGGAGCAGCATGAATATAAAAGCAATCTTGCTCTGATAAATATCGAACATGACAAGCATTCGAGCAAACGCGATGCTGCCATAAACACCGTTAACAAGGTGAATCAAGAACTGTTTGCAAACAAGCAAAATGAACGCCATCTTGAAAACGAGCGTGAATCGCTGCTTTCGCGCCAAAAGGTTCTGACTGATTTGCAGAGTGCGCATGAGGGCTATTACTCAAGCGTAAAGGACCTTTTGCGCGACGCTGACCGCGACAGGTCGATTGGCTCAATAATTGAAGGCGTTGTCGCCGAGCTGATTACTGTTCCAAAAGAGTATGAGTCCGCGATAGAAATGGCTCTTGGCTCAGCACTTCAAAATGTTATTGTGCCTACCGAGCAGGACGCAAAGCAGGTCATTGAGTATCTGCGCAAAAAGAATTACGGAAGGGCAACAATGCTGCCGATAAGCGCAATGCGTTCGCGCACGCTTCCTGCAGAGGAGCGCTCATATACCAATGTCGAGGGCTGTTACGGCGTTGCTTCAGACCTTGTCAGCTTTTCACCGCGCTATCGCGGTGTGATTGAAAATCTGCTTGGCCGCGTCGTGATAGTACGCGATATTGACGTTGGCATAGCAATCAACAGAAATGCTCATTCGTCATTCCGCATCGCAACGCTAAAGGGCGATATACTCAACCAAGGTGGCTCAATGACGGGCGGCAGTATGCAAAAACGTGAGTTCAGCCTGCTTGGCCGCGGGCGTGAGCTTGACGAGCTTTCATCAAAAATTGACAGCGTAAAGAGCTCATTGGCGGACATTACAACGTCCACGGCAAAACTCACAACAAAGCTTGAGGACGCCAGCGGGGTCGTTGATGAAATATCCTCCGTGCTGCGTAAGTTAGAGCTGCAAAGGGCTTCATATGTTGAAAAGAGCGATATTGTTGTCAAGTATATTGACAAAAACCATTCGCACATTGAACGGCTTTCCACTGAGCTGTCTCAGATTAATGACAATATCGCAGATATCGATGCGCAAATTAACGAGGCGTCGGCAATGGAACATGGCTTGGACACCGGAAGCGTGTCGTCAGGAAAGGACATTCGCCGCATTCAGTCCGAGCTTCATGATATGCGAGACGAATACAGTCGTCTGAACGAGACGTTTACTGCGTTGAAGGTCAAGCAAATGGCAAACACAAAAGAAAGCGCCGCATTGGAAAATGAGCTTTCGCGTGTGCTGAAGGAAGCAGCCGCTTATCGTGCGGAAAAAGCCGCGTCAGCTTCAAAGCGTATCGAGGCCGAAAACGAGATGAATTCTCTTTCAATAAAGCGCACCGGTATGACAGACAGCATAGGCGCTGACAGGCATGTAGTTGATATGATGACCGATGAGGTTAGAAGGCTTGAAGCGGAGAGAGCAGAAAAGCTCAAGCATATTGATGAACAGCGTTTGCGCAGAGATAACTGCACTGCCGAGCTTGATGATATGCGTGAGCGCAGGCATCGCGCCGAGCTTACCCTCAGCAGACTGCAGATCGAGCTTGATACACTGTCTCAGCGTATTTGGAACGACTATGAGCTGACATATGAAAATACCGTTGCCTTTCGCCGGCCAATCGCCGTCAATGTCTCTCATTTGCGTATGGACGAGCTTCGTACAGAAATCCGTGGATTGGGCGAGGTGAACACGGCGTCGATAGAGGATTATCGCAACGTTACCGAACGTCATGCGGAGCTTGACCGTCAGCTAAACGATCTGAAGCAGGCGGAGGCGGATCTTACGGAGATTATCAAGCGGCTGACTTCAACCATGCAGCGTGAGTTTGCCGAGCAATTCAAGCTTATCCGAGAAAACTTTGAACAAACGTTTTCCGAACTGTTTCTGGGCGGCAAGGCGGAGCTTAGACTATCCGATCCCGATGACATACTTAATTGCGATATAGAGATTATTGCCCAGCCACCGGGCAAAAAGCTTCAGCTTTTGTCGCTGCTGTCCGGAGGCGAACAGGCGTTGACGGCAATCGCTTTGTTATTTGCAATACTCAAGCTCAAGCCCACGGCATTCTGCATACTTGACGAGATTGATACTTCACTTGACGAGGCGAATGTTGATAACTTTGCCGAGTATTTGAGAGAGTATTCAAAGGATACTCAGTTTATTGTCATAACTCACCGAAAGGGATGTATGGCAGTATGTAATTCAATTTATGGTGTTTCAATGGAGGAGAAGGGCGTTTCGATGCTTGTATCCGCAAGATTTAACGATGACGACGCCGCAGAAACGGCATAAAGGAGACTACCATGGAAAAAAAGCCAAACCTTTTTACCCGATTAAAGCAGGGACTGCAAAAAACTCGTGATACATTGCTTAACGCAATATTTCGCAGTGACGAACGTATAAATGATGAGTTCTATGAGGAACTTGAGGACGCCATGATAATGGCGGATATGGGATACAACACAACGGAACGGCTGCTCACAAGCCTGCGGAAAGCTATTAAAGACAACAAGCTGGGCACACGCGCAGAGGCAAAGGAAGCGCTTATCGGGATACTTGCGGACTATATGCAGGCTGATGTTGAATTTTTGCCCAAAGGCAATAAGGACGTTATACTGATAGTCGGTGTGAACGGCGTTGGCAAAACAACTTCGATAGGCAAGCTTGCCGCGCTGTACAAGTCTGAAGGTCGATTGCCTATGCTTGCCGCCGCGGATACTTTCCGTGCGGCAGCGGCTGAACAGCTGACCGTATGGGCAGAGCGTGCGGATGTGCCGATAATTAAGCATGGTGAAGGCGCTGACCCTGCGGCAGTCGTGTATGACGCGATCGCCGCATTCAAAGCGCGCGGACGCGACTTGCTTATCTGTGACACAGCGGGAAGACTTCATAATAAAAAGAATCTTATGAGCGAGCTTTCAAAGATGCGGCGCGTCATTGAAAAAGAAATTCCGGAAGCGAATGTTGAGGTGTTGCTTGTTCTTGACGCGACAACGGGGCAGAATGCAATCAATCAAGCCAAGGTGTTTGGCGAAAGCTGCGGACTGACCGGCATAATCCTCACCAAGCTTGACGGCACGGCAAAGGGCGGAGTTGTAGTAGCCGTCAAAGCAGAGCTCGGATTGCCGGTACGTTTCATCGGCGTTGGCGAGGGCATAGATGATCTTCAAGTGTTTGAGCCACGCGCATTTGCAGAGGCTTTGCTCTCGGCGTGAGGAGAGGATTGTGGTTATTGCTATTTTCGGTGAAAGCTGCACAGGCAAATCCACTATAGCCGAGCGGCTTAAAAACAACATAAACGCAACGGTTTATACGGGCGGAGATTATTTGCGGCTTGCAAAAAACGAGACGGACGCTAAAAAATATTTATCGCTGCCCTTGAAGAATGTGCGCAATCGGACAAGAACATTATTTATGTAGCATTCGTAATTATTTGGGGAATATCCGCTATTATTGGTACGTTTATTGCCGTTTATGTATTAGCGGCTCGATATGCGAACAGAAACGGAACGAGAAAAGAAAGAACGGTTCGCAGGAGAAGGCGAACCTATGATGACGGATTTGGGAAATATACGGTCAACATAACAGATACAGAATATGTAGACGTATCGAAGTAAAATGTTTAGGCGCACATAATCGGGTGTGCGTGAACAGCCAACCGGGGCTACTCTATTTGGGTAGCCCTTTTTCTTTTGGAGGTGTGAAATGAACGATAATCTTATCTCAAAAATTTTGGCGAAAATAAAAAAGGCTCCCGCCGAAATAACAGCCTACGAAGACCTGTTCGCTCTCTGCCGCAGCATTGAGCCGGAAGACTTTAAGCTTGCACACGAGACTAGCCGAATGAGTACAGAGGTTATTGTAGCGGCAATAGCTTTTGCCGGAACCGCCGTAGGATCCTTGGGGGGCATTTTGGCGGCAAACAAGCTCGTAAACTTCCGGCTGAAAGCTTTGGAGGAAAAGGTCAACAAGCATAATAACCTTGTTGAAAGAATGGTCGTTGTCGAACAGCGGTGCAAGAGCAATCAGCACCGACTTGACGAGATAGAAAACAAAATAGAGAGGAGCTAATCACTATGAAGATTTTTACTAAGGAATGGTTTAAGGCAGCGGGGATCCGCGCTCTCCGAACTTTCGCACAGGCGGCTATCGCGGCTTGCGGTACATCGGCTCTCTTGTCCGACGTAAACTGGCTGTCGGTACTGTCGATTGCGGGGCTTGCGGCTCTGCTCTCGATATTGACGAGCCTTGCCGGACTCCCCGAAGTTCCCGCGCAGAACATGGACGAGACCGAAGTTACAGTTTATGAGAAGCCTCCCGACGAGGAGGAATAATAAGAAAATGGCAGGGGGCTTTATGCCCTCTGCCTAAGCTTTATGGTATGCCCGAAAACCGCTTGGTTCGGATAATACCGTAATGGTGGAGCATAGGAGATTCGAACTCCTGACCTCAACATTGCGAACGTTGCGCGCTACCAACTGTGCTAATGCCCCACGACATGGCGTATTATACTTCAACATCCCCAACAATGCAAGTGGTTTTTTTATATATCATTAAGCGACAACTAAATATAACATGTGCAACACAAAGAGATTTAAGCACGACCAGATGCTGCAAGCAATAATGCGCGTACAACATGTGCGATAACAATAATTTAGCACATATGACGCACAAGCTGCCATATTAAAAAGCACAAAAACATGGGCGCATCATTTAAGATACGCCCATATTTGAAGTGCAAATTTATTTATCGTCGTGCTTGCCGCAATTACAGCCCTCATCGCCGCAGTCGCAGCCATCGTCGCAGCAGCATTCTTCTGAGAGAAGCTGCTCGGCAAGCTGAATAAGGGCCTCCATATCGGAGTCTTCGGGGGATACGAACTCCTCAGTATCCTCCGCCTCATTGACGATTATGCGCATAATGTAGAGTGAGCCATCGTCGTCTTCGCCCTCACCCTCGGGGGCTTCGCTGCAGTCGGCGAGAATTGCATACTCGTTACCCTCATAATCAAAATAACGAATAACATCCAACTCAAACTCGTTGCCATCATCGTCGGTAAAAACGACATAGTCGCGTTCGTTTTCCATAAAAATGTTGAACTCCTTTCAAACATCATCGTGTTGGTATGATTGTACAGCATTGTTGCGCAAAAAGCAATATCGAATTATTCATTTAATTGTCGAGACGAATGTTGTCTTCGGGTTGATTGACTGAATCAACGATTCGAATAATCGAACGAGGGATCAGCCAACATTGTTTGTTATGCTTACGAAAAGAACCGTACCCGTTTCAATATGATAGATAACGGTTGCATAGGGGCGGTTGCATTCCATATAAAAAGCGGGAGCGTAAAGCCCTTTTTCAACAGTTACAGCGCTTGCTGCTGCGGCAGTCGTGCCTGATTCGCTCATTGTAAGCGTTGCGCCCTGAAGAATCTGACCTATCGTTGCTCCACCGTTTACCAAAGCGGTAAAGTTGCCGTTCATTGCGTCCTCAAGACCGAGCCGCTCAAGCATTGACATAAAATCGGTTGTCGTGCTGATATTGAGCTTGGGCATAGATATATATCCGGGAGCCTCAACGCATTCATCCCAACGCCCGATAAGCTGACTTGCGGCGTACTGAGGAGTGCAGCCCTTTTCGGGCAGAATAAGCGCCATGGCATATTCGCCTCCGTTATAAGGAATTATCGCCATCTGCCCGCAGTCAAACTGATTGTAAGCATATTTGCTGTTGGATGTTATCATACCTATCTGTTGAACGCCGTTAACGCCGTTGAAGTCGGAAAGCTCACGATACGATTGGAAGGGAGTCTCCCAGTCTAAATCAAGGGTCAAGGATGAAGCAAGAACCACACAGGTGTTGGAGCTTATCTCCTTGAAAAGCTCGGGAATCAAGCCGTTGGTACTGCTGCTTATCCAATTGTTGATATCTTCAAGGGCCTTTTCGGGATTTGAAAAATCCACAGTCCCGACAGCTGCACGATAATAGTCTGCAACCAACTCGGCATAGGAGCTGTTTATCTGCAATTCATCGTCTGCAATCACGGCAGACGACAACCCAATGCTGCGGCTGCTGTTCAACATAGACATCAAAGCATATGCGTTGCTGTTGATATCATCGCGTGTCTGTCCCGGACAGATAACGCTCATAATTGCGTTCATCGTGTCTGCATCGCCGCCGTTTGCCGCAAGCTGAAGGGCAACGCGTATAGATAGCGGAGAGATAACGCCGGACCAATCTTCATCCAATGCGTTAATTACAGAAACAGCAAAAGTATTATCTGATTGGGAATAGCTGTCGGTGATTGCGCCAACTCCATGAGTTGCTCCCAAGGAGTGCAAAGCAATCGCAACGGATTCTCCCTGACGATTGATATAGGCAGACTCGGTTTCGTTATTATCTGACGGAATAACGGTATCATCAACCTTTGCACAGCCAAAGGCGGCCATGCATAAAACGATTGAAATGATAAATGACAGAACCCTTTTTACGTTCATCTTCATAATCTCCTTAGCAGAAATAAATCAAACGGTGCAAGCCCATTCTACACAATAAACGCAGAAAATACAATATGGGTTCCCTTTTTACTCAAAAAAAGCTATAATAGCGATATGAACGATATGATTGCGGACAAACTGAAGCTGCTGCCTGATAAACCGGGGGTGTACAGAATGTATAATGCCCTTGGAGAGATTATTTATGTGGGCAAGGCGATAAACCTCAAGAATAGGGTAAGACAATACTTTCAGTCATCAAAGACAATGGCGCCAAAGGTTGCGGCGATGGTATCAAACATCGCCGACTTCGAATTCACCATAACAGCTTCAGAGGCAGAAGCACTTAATTTAGAGTGCAACATGATAAAACAAAATCGTCCTCGCTATAATGTGTTGTTAAAGGACGATAAGCATTTTCCGTATGTGCGGATTGACTTTACAAAGGAGTTTCCGAGACCGGAGGTAGTAAGACGAGTTAAACGTGACGGCGCAAGATATTTCGGCCCATATCTGTCGGGTGTGGCACTTCGTGACGCAATGACGGCAATACGAGAACACTTTCCCATTCGTCATTGCAAAAAAGATATCGCAAAGGCAATCGCACGTCGTGAGCGTCCTTGCCTTATGTATCACGTCGGCAAATGCTGTGCGCCATGTACAGGAAATGTCACCCGTGAAGAATATCACGCTTATCTCAACGAAATAGCTTCCTTTTTGCAGGGACATTGCAAACCATATACGGACGAACTGAAAGTACGAATGACGGAAGCGGCGGAGAATATGGAGTTTGAGCGTGCGGCAATGCTGCGCGATCGAATACGTGCAATGGAGACCCTTGCAGAAAAGCAGCGGGCTGCCACAACCGCTATAAACAGCTATGATGTATTTGCGTTTGCAAGCGATGAAGACAACGCATTGGTATACGGAATGCTTATGCGCGATGGCAATGTTGTGGGCGCAGACAGCTATTTTGTGAGCGCAAACGGAGAGACAGAGAGCGAGATAATGTCCTCGTTTATTACGCAATTTTATGTTGACGCAGGTTTCATGCCAAGCGAGATAGTGTGCAGATGTATGCCTGACGATGAAGAAACGCTGTCAATTTGGCTGCGTGAGCAAAGCGGGCATTCTGTCAAACTGACGTGTCCTAAACGTGGGGAGAAGAAGCAGCTCACAGAGCTTGCCTACATGAACGGAACCGAGGCGCTCAAGCGCAAACAGGAGCTTAATCATCGTGAATGGGAGCGTGACGAGGGTGCGCTTGCGGAGCTGTCACAGATTGTGGGAATGGATTCCATACCAACACGGATGGAATGCTTTGATAACTCTCATTTTCAGGGAAGGGATGCCGTGGGATCAATGGTTGTATTCATTAACGGAAAGCCTCAAAAGGAGCTTTACAGACGTTTTCGCACAAAGCAGAACGTTGACGGCGATGATTGTGCTGCCATGCGAGAGCATCTTGTGCGCAGATTTGAACGTGCGGCACAGGGCGATGCAAGGTTTGCGGAGCCGCCTGATCTGCTTATTGTTGACGGCGGCAGGGCGCAGCTCAATGTTGCTTTAGAGGTTTTGGATGAATTCGGGCTAGCATACATACCTGCAATAGGGCTTGCGGAGCAAAATGAGGAGATAATATTGCCGGATAGGGACGACCCGATTGCTTTGCCCAAAAGCTCAAGCGTACTTCATCTGCTGCAGCGAATAAGGGATGAGGCACATCGCTTTGCTATAACATATCACAGAAGCATGCGCTCAAAAACAGCATTATATTCCGTGCTGCAAAGCGTACCGGGTGTCGGTGAAAAGAGGCGCAGAGCGTTGTTTGACAGATTTCTTACAATAGACGCCATTAAGGCGGCGTCTGTGGACGAGCTGCGGAGCGCACAGGGCATGAATATCACGTCCGCACAGTCGGTATATGATTTTTTTCACAAAAGCAAAGATGAAAGTGAGAACGACAATGTTTAAGCTGCTTGCCATAGATATTGACGACACACTCGTTTCAAAGGCGAGGGACGTGTCAAGCGTGAATAAGCGCGCCATAAAAAACGCATGTGACGCGGGATGCTATGTTACGCTTGCAACAGGAAGAGGTTTTTTGGGCTCAAGCCCAATCTGGAAGCAGCTTTGTCTCAGCGGATTGATCATCAATTATGGCGGGGCGATGATAAACGATATTTCCACCGGCAAGCCCTTTATGGTAACAGAGCTTGATGGCGATGTCGTTATCGAGATTTTGAATGTTGCCGAAAGCATGGGGCTTCATGCTCATCTGTATCAGGAAGATGAGATAGTATACGAGCGAAAGCATCTTTATCCAACCGTATATGCCGAAAAGCTGAAGCTGCCTTCGCGCATCGAACCAAGTATTCGCAGTATGCAATGGAAAAATGTGCCGAAGGTGCTGATAATAACCGAGCCGCACAGGGTTAAAACTCTGCTTCCTTTTTTTGAAAAGCGTTTTGAGGGTCGAGCGGCGGTATCCGCTTCGTCACCGGGCTTTATCGAGTTTAACAAGCCTGGAGCAAGCAAGGGAAGCGCGCTTGCCATACTTGCACAGCACATTGGTGTTGACCAAAGCGACACGATAGCGATAGGCGACAACACTCTTGATGCGGACATGATTCTTTGGGCAGGACTTGGCGCGTGTGTTGAGGATGGAAATGAGGACGTTAAGGCAATCGCGGACGTTATCACGCCGACGTGTGCGGACAACGGGGTTGCATGGCTGATAAATAAATTCATATTGTGAGGGCAAAAATGTACAGGCTTGGAATAGACGTTGGCGGGACGAATATCGCGGCAGGCATACTTGACGATCAATACAAATTGATGGGGAAGCTGTCGGCAAAAACTCCGATCGGTTCGGCGGAGCAAGCTGCAAACGTGATATTTGATTTGTCGATGATGCTGTCAGGAAAAACAAACATCGGTATTGATGAGATTGAAGGTATAGGAATCGCCGTTCCCGGAACAATCGATGCAGACGGCAAAACGGTTATCCGCGCCGTGAATCTGGGACTGTGGAATTCACCATTGAAAGAAATTGTATCCCAAAGGTTTTACGGCAAAAAAACGCATCTGATAAACGATGCCGATGCAGCGACGCTTGCGGAGGTTGAGCTTGGCAGTCTGAAGGGGGTATCAACAGGACTGCTGATTACAATAGGCACGGGTATTGGCGGAGCATTTGTATTCGGCGGCAAGCTGTTCAAGGGCGGTCTTAACCGAGGAACCGAAATCGGTCATGCGGTGTTTAATCAGGCGGGTGATAAATGCTCCTGCGGTAACATCGGGTGCTTTGAAACGATAGCATCCGCTTCGGTGCTTAAAAAAGCTGCGGAATCAGCTTGCCGAAACAAGCGCGGGATGATATACTCAAGGAGTCTTTCAGGGCAATTGCCGGATGCGAAGCTGCTTATCGACTGCGCGGAGGCGGGGGACGTCTACGCGTTGTCAGCTTTTGACGATTATATTGAAGGGTTCTCAAACGTGCTTGCTTCGATAGTCAATATGTTGGATCCTCAGGTTATCGCGCTTGGAGGAGGAGTGTCCGCTGCGGGCGAATTTCTTCTTGCACCATTGAGACAACGCACCGCGCAAAAGTGCTTTTTCGGCTCCTGCGGAAGGATTGTATGCGCATCTGCCGGTAACGATGCAGGCATTTTCGGGGCGGCGATGGCATTGAGCGAGTGATCGCGCAAGTTGTATGTACGTCAACAGACGTTAATGATTCTTATTAGCCGAAAGGGAGTTTTGATATGTCAATTATGTGTACCGTCTATGTTCCTGAAGGAATAATTCTTGCGGCTGACAGCCGTCTTACTGTTAACGCGGTTATGAAGCCAAGCGACGGAAAGCCGCAAAGCACGACAATGTTTTCAATTTCTGACAATGCGCAGAAAATCGTCCTTTTGAGCAAGGTCAAGGTTGGCATTTCCGCATGCGGTCTTGCGGTTCTTGACGGCAAAACGATCTCAGACTATCTTCGTATTTTTGAAATCGAGGAGATAAAGCCAAAGGATACCGTTTCCGATGTTGCAAAAAAGCTTCAGGCATATGCTTATAAGTTTTTCCCTCAGGTAAATTTCTTTGTATGCGGATACGATGAGGATGAGCCGTTCGTCTACACTGTAAACAAGGAGTTAAAGCGCGGAAATATCGACAACGGAAAAATCAGATATGCTTCAAGCTGGTCAGGCGAGCAGGAGGCGATAACAAAGCTTCTCAATTCTCAGCCGCCGACGGCGATTGACCATGCAATGATGCCGCTGAGAGATGCAATTGATTTTGCAGAGTTTTTGATAGATCTAACGATAAAGCTTCAGCGATTTGAGCCGCGTGTAAAAACCTGCGGAGGCGATATAGATATACTTGTGCTTACAAAAGATGATGCATTTTGGCACCGGCATAAGGTTTTTAAGCCCGCAAGATATTGATGCTGTAAATGAACAGGCGGCGGAGAACAACCGTCGCCCATTTTGTCATTAAACGGGTCGCTTCACACTATGCTATGGTATGAGGCGTTTGACAAAAAACTCACTCGGATACAAGGTTGTGATACTCACCTGCTCAAACATGATTTTGCAGATGATGAGCTTTGTGTACCGTATTGCGCTGACTGCATATGCAGGAACTGAAGCGCTTGGGCTGAACTCACTTGTGATGCAGGTCTATCAAGTTGTTGTATCGGTGTGTATGTCTGGACTTTGCGTTGGTGTTACGGCAATCGCGGCGCGTCTGAGAGCAAAAGAAAGCATTTCTTCAATACGCGGTTTGCTGAAAAAAGCAGGTGTGATTTTTGCGCTGCTGTGGTTTTTGATGGCTGCGCCAATATTTTTTGCAAGAGACGGAATAGCGGCCGCTGCATTGGGGGATGCATCCGCTGCGCCGACGCTTGCGCTTATGCTTGTATGCATACTGATGACAGGTGTTGAAAACATTCTCAAGTCGATACACATAGGCACTGGCAACGTTAGGCAGTGCGCTGTTTCAGAGCTTTGCGAACAGGGGATACGCTTTGCGCTTGTAATACTCCTCTTGGTATGCATAGAGCATGATTGCTCCGCAGACACGGTTTTTTTGATAATGCTCGGAATGGTTTTCAGTGAGTTTTTCAGCGTTGGCTTTCTTTTCACTTCATATTTAAGGCTGTTTATGAGAAAAACGGGTGATAAGCTTAAATGTCAAAACGCATGCGCACCATCTTACAAACAGATATTGGCGATAACATTTCCCGCCACATTGACGGCATTGGCAGGCACTCTGTTCTCGTCCGTCGGCTCGCTGCTGCTGCCATCAAGACTTATGCTTGCGGGATTATCGCGCACGGACGCTTTGTCAATGATAGGAATTCTTTCAACCGTCGCTGTTCCCATAACGCTGCTGCCCATGGCGGCCGTTGGAGCGCTGTCGTCGGTTTCAATGCCCGCAATTGCGGAATGCCACACATTAGGCGATCGAAACGGTGAGATACGAATAACAAAACGAATGCTTTCACTAACCGGAAGTATCGCTTGCGTCGCAACAGCAGCCATAATTCCGTTTGCGCCGTTGTTGTCCGAAAAGCTGTTCGGAGTGACCGCACCACTTTCAATTTTTGTGCTGCTTGGCATTAAAGCGATTGTAATTTACTATCAGGTCGCCTCTGTCGCCGCGTTAAACGGGCTGATGCAGCAAAGAACAGTTCTGATTTTTGCGGTTATCGGCGAGGCGTTCCAACTGACGTTGATAGCCCTGCTAAGCTCGATTCCAACGCTGAACATATATGGATATCTTATTGCAATGATACTCGGAGAGCTTTGCAGACTGATGTGCAACCTTGCTATGGTTGAAAAGCACATTGACGTTTCGCCAATTCCGTTCAGACAGCTTTTGCGAACACTTTTATTAATGACGTCGGCTTATGCAGTATCAACATTGTGTGCATTGGGTGTAGAAAACGCATTCGGTTTGTGATAGTATAGAGGTATTGAAATGTAAGGAGCCTCTATCGGTGACAAGAAGTACAAAAAATCAATCGGCATATGATGTCGCATTGACATATCTCACCTCAAAAGCAAGAACGGTGCGAGAGGTGGAGATGAAGCTCGATGAGGGCGATTATTCGGAAGGCGAAATAATGCAGACAATCGAACGTCTCAAGTATGCCGGATTGCTTGACGATGACAGATATGCGTGTGAATTTATAGAAACACGCCTTAACACAAAACCGATCAGTGCCTTTAGGCTTGCGGAACAGCTTAAAAGGCATTATGTCGATGCGGCGGTGATTGAAACGTCGCTGAAGGCGATCACGGGCGAAGCGGAGCTTGCAAACGCCGTTGCAGTCGCAAAAAAGTTCTTTCGTCAATTTGCAACAATTGAGGATGAACAGACAAGGCTGAACCGTGTTATTTCGCGTTTGCAGACACGCGGCTTTGATTTTGATACAATAAAGCTTGCTATTGCGGAATGTCAAAGCTGCGAACAAGACGAAGCATAATTAATCGCTGCTTTCAAAGGGTGATAAATGGAGATTCCATATAAAAAAAGCGAATACCATGGCTATACAATACTGAGCTTCAGAGAGATTTCTTCAACCAACTCGGTTGCAAGGGAGTATCTGAACAACAAGATGGTCATTACGGCTGAACGTCAAACCTTGGGAAGAGGAAGGCTTGGCAGAACGTGGCTCAACACCGATGGGGCGCTGCTTATGAGCGTGGTTATCGAAAGCAGTACGGACTCAAGGCATATCCCGTTGTATGGACTGGCGGCTTCCTTGGCGGTTAAACAAACGCTGGATGATTATTTCAGCGCGGGTATCAAGTGGCCAAACGACATTATCACAAATGAAGGAAAGAAGCTGTGCGGAATACTTTCTGAATGCGTTTTTATTAACAACGACGCTTATGCAATAATTGGCATAGGTATAAATACAGACGCTTCGGAGATGCCAAACAATATTATGCAGCCTGCATCGTCGCTATATTTAGAGACGGGGGAGCGAATTGATAAACGGCATATTATGGAGTCAATACTGGACAAGCTTGATTGTCTGGTTGGCGAAAAGGATTTTGGCGCTATGCGGGACATATACCGCCGCAGCTGCGCAACAATCGGCAGAAGAGTATGCGTGAGGTATCATTCACCGGAAAAAGAGCAAAATGGCATCGCAGAGGATATTGACGATGAAGGCAGGCTGATTGTTACATTTGAAGGAGACGGCAAAGAAGCGTTGAGTGCGGCGGATGTTTCAATAAGGTGGTAGGTTGATATGATTTCAAGCGGAATTAAGGTTGCGAGCGTGCAGGACATACGCGATATGGAAGCGCACATGATAAATGATGTGAGTCTTTCGGGAGCAATTCTTATGGAAAATGCCGCGAACGCGGTTGCATACGCCGTAAAGTCTGCCATAGCATCGGGCATGGCCCAAAACTCGAATGTTGCTATATTATGCGGGGGCGGCAACAACGGCGGGGATGGCTTGGCGTTGCTTCACATATTGATATCCTGTGGGATAAAGGCGACTGCAATACTCGTATTCAACCCGTCAGGCTATTCGGGGGATGCAAAACACAATTATGAGATAGCGGTAAAAGCACATTTGCCGCTGACTAACGAGCTGAAATCGCTTCAGGGATGCGGCGTTATAGTTGATGCAATATTTGGCACAGGGCTTGACAGAGACGTTTTTGGGGCCGCATACGAAGCGATAACCTATGCAAATGCTCAAAATGCGTACAAGATAGCCGTTGATATTCCGTCAGGCATCAATGGTGACAGCGGGCGCGTGATGGGATGCGTGTTTCACGCGGACGAAACAATCACATTCAACGCCATAAAACGTGGTTTGCTGTTGACAAGTGAGCGCGCAGCCATAGGCAAGCTTACCATTGCACCAATTGGCGTGATGACGCCATGCGCGGATGAACAGTACAATCGTGAAACGCTGATAGATGAAACGCTTGTGCGGGAGCTTATGCCCAAGCGGAGCGACACATCAAACAAGGGGAATTTTGGTAAAGCGTTAATGGTTGTTGGCTCTTGCGGCATGACAGGCGCCGCAATAATGTCCTCACGCGCTGCTGTACGCGCAGGGGCGGGTCTGACAAAGGCGCTTATTCCCGAGGAAATTACGCCGTCATTCTCAATTATTCCCGAGGTGATGACCTCATTCGACGAAAAGGACCCCAAAATTGATTTTGATTGGGCAACATCAATTTGTATCGGCTGCGGTATGGGCGTGAATGAAAGGACAAAAAGGCTTTTAATCCTTGCTCTGCAGACGCAAAAACCGATAGTAATTGACGCGGACGCGCTGAATACCGTCTCAAAAAATAAAGACATTCTCAGACTGTTGCACAGTAACGTTGTAATCACTCCCCACGTTGCGGAGATGTCACGATTGATTGACAAAGACAATGAATCCGTTATAAATAGCTTTGCCGATACCGCAATTCGCTTTGCTTCAGAGTATGGATGCAATGTGCTGCTTAAGTCGTCAACCAGTGTTATAGCCTCATGCGATGGCGCGCTTCGCTGGAACACAAGCGGCAACAGTTCCCTTGCAAAGGGCGGCAGCGGAGACGTGCTTGCCGGAATTACTACGGGGTTGATGGCGCAAGGATTATGCCCGTTTGACGCCGCTTCCGCGGGAGCCTATCTGCTTGGCGTTTCCGCTGAAAGGGCGCTTGATACGCTTGGCAGGCGTGCATTGACCGCAACTGATATTATCGATGTTATAAGCGGTAAAAAAGCGACAAACGCATGGCAACGCGATTAAAAACAATAATTGAAATAAAAAACAGGAGGAACAAGAGATGCTTATTCTTAAGGGCGGCAGAGTGATTCCCATGGAGGGACCGGAGTATGTCGGGGATATTGCGATTGAAAACGGTCGAATAGCCGCGATGGAAAAAAACTGTGAATGCGATGGGGCAGAGATTCGTGATATTACGGGATGCACGGTCATCCCCGGGATAGTAGACGCGCATTGCCACATCGGTATGTGGGAGGACGGAATGGGCTTTGAGGGGGACGATGGCAACGAGATGTCAAATCCGTCAACGCCTGAAATGCGTGCAATTGATGCAATTAATCCATTCGACAGGTGCTTTTCGGAGGCGCGTGACGGGGGAGTTACCACTTGTGTAACGGGACCGGGGAGCGCAAACGTAATAGGCGGCGCATTTGTAGCGCTAAAGACCAATGGGAGCTGCGTAGAGGATATGATACTGAAATATCCGATTGCAATGAAGGCTGCGTTTGGAGAGAATCCAAAGCGCGTGTACAACGCAAACAAAACCATGTACACACGCATGGCAGTTGCGGCAACGTTGCGTAAGACGCTGACTAAGGCGGCAGAATATGATAAAAAGCTCAAGCTCGCGGGTGATGACGAATCAAAAAAGCCTGAGCGCGATCTTGGCATGGAGGCGTTGCTTCCCGTAATTCGACGCGAGCTTCCGCTAAAGATTCACGCACATCGCGCAGACGACATTCTTACTGCGCTGCGTATTGCAAAGGAGTTTAACCTGCGTATAACGCTGGACCATTGCACGGAGGGCTATCTCATGCCGGAGCTTCTCAAGCAGGGCATACGCGATACCGGAGCAGGTATAATAATTGGGCCGCTGCTTTCCGACAGAAGCAAAATCGAATTGAAGAATCTCAGCTTTACGGCGCCGCGTAAGCTGTATGAGAACGGGATTGAATTTGCAATGATGACTGATCATCCGGTAATCCCGGAGCAATACCTTCCTGTATGCGCCGCAATAGCCGTGCGTGAAGGTCTGCCGGAGTATGAGGCGTTGAAGTCAATTACAATTAACGCTGCAAAAATCACGGGAATTGACGACAGGGTCGGAAGTCTAAAGGTTGGCAAGGATGCAGACGTTGCCGTGTTTAACGGCAATCCTCTTGATTTCCGTGCAAGATGCGTTATGACGGTTATTAACGGTCGTATATGCCACGATGAGATATGTCAATAAGTGAACAGAAGGCGGAGCTACGCAAAGCTATACGTCAAAAGCGACGCAGCTTGACCGAATTTGAGAGTCGTGAAGCAGCAGCAAGCGTTGCAAAACGTTTGACTTGTCTTTACGAGATAGAGCGTGCGGACACAATCCTTGCGTATATGCCGATGCGTTATGAGCTTGACATTCAGCCCACAGTCGAAATGCTAAGGCTTCAGGGCAAGCGAATTGCATATCCGCTGTGCATCGAAGGCGGTGGGCTGAGGTTGCTTATACCGAAGGAAGCGAGCGGGTTCACAATCGGCTCATATGGCATACTTGAACCACGCACGGACGTCTCAACAGAAATATCGGCTGAGGAGCTTGACGCAATAATATTGCCTGCGGTGGGTCTTGATTCAATGTGCGGTCGGCTTGGACAGGGCGGCGGGTACTATGACAGGCTTCTGGCAAGAGCGCATTGCTTTACGGTTGCTGTCGGTTTTGACTGTCAACTTGTCGATAGGGTTCCTGCGGATGAAATGGACAGACCTGTTGACGCCGTGATTACTCCAACATATGCTTACCATCGAACCGAAGCGATATAGAGCGGCGTCTGCTGCAAAAACACAGAAAATTTGCAAATATGTGACAAATTTCTGCGTATGCGCTATTGAACGATGGGGCAACAAATGTTAAAATAGTGTGCAGCAAGGGGCTGAAGTTATGCGAATTATTGCAGGAAACGCCAAGGGCAGGGAGATTGTCGCCCCAAAGGGGAGAAACACCCGTCCGACGCTTGCCAAAGTTAAGGAAGCCATGTTTGGCATGGTTCAGTTTGACACCGAAGGCGCCGAAGTGCTTGACATGTTTGCCGGCAGCGGAGCGTTAGGCATAGAGGCTCTTTCACGCGGAGCGGCGCATGCTGTTTTTTGTGAGAGCGATCGGCAAACCTGTGGTATTGTCAAGTCAAATCTGATTCGTCTCGGCATGGAAGACAGAGCGACGGTAATATGCAGGGATGCGATTGCCGCACTGAGCGATTTTGCCGCAAACGGAAACAGGTTTTCTCTTGTGCTGATTGATCCGCCATATGCGTCCGATCTGATCGACAGGGCGCTTGCGCTGTTGGTGGGTCTTGATTTGCTTGAGAATGACGCCATAGTTATATGCGAGCATCCGTGGAAAATGCCGCCGACCACGCCCAATGGTATCAGCGCAAGAACGGCGCGAAAATATGGTGAGACCGCACTGACGTACATGACATTCAACAAAACGGAGGAACCTTAATGATCGCTGTATTTGCCGGCAGCTTTGACCCGATAACGATCGGACACATGGACGTAATACGACGTGCTGCGATTATGTTTGAACGACTGTATGTGTGCGTATCGGCAAATCCATCTAAGAACGCAAGGTTTTCTGCCGACCAACGCATTGAGCTTGTTCGAGAAGCAGTCAGCTCAATTCCCAATGTTGTTGTTGAAGCGGACGATGGCATTCTTGTAGAGTATTGCCGCAGGGTGGGCGCGGGCTGTATAATTCGCGGAATTAGATCCGGTGATGACGTTCAGTATGAGGTAATGCTTGAATCGGTCAACAAGCGTATCGCGCCGGAGATTGAGACCATGTATTTGCTTGCCGAACCGGAGCATTCCTATATCAGCTCAAGCTTGGTTCGTCAGCTGTTGGATATTGATATTAGCATTCAGGGACTTGTCCCCAATGCTGATCATATACTATTCAAGAAGGGATAATTGTTATGGAAACCGAAGAATTGACTATGCAGATTTTCAGCAAAATAAACGAGCTTGAGAAGGTTATCGACACGAGTCCGACGCCGCGATTTGGCGGGAGCGACAGACGCATAGTCGATATCGACGAGATCCTTGATATTCTCGGAGATCTCAAGATTACCATTCCAGAGGATATCCGCAAGGCAAACAGCGTATTGGTTGACGCCGAGACGATAACATCCAACGCAGAGCTGCACGCCACGGAGCTTGTTTACGGCGCACAAGCTAAGGCAGACGCCATTAACGAGGAGTCCGCCGCTAAAAGCTCCGCAATGGTTGCGGAAGCCGAAGCAAAGGCTGCGGAGATAATAGCGGACGCCGAAGCAAAGCGTGAAGAATTGCTCAGCGAAAGCGAGATTACCCACGAGGCGCAGCGCAGGGCGGAGCTTCTTCAACGCAAAGCAGAGTATAATGCAAAGGTTGTATATGATAACGCAAAGCAATATGCCGATGGCGTACTTGACAGTCTTATGAAGTTCCTTGAGGAGTATTATGCGATGGTTGAAGTGAACAAAAAGGATTTGGGCGTTACGTCAAGACCAAACTTCAACCAAAATCCGGAGCAGGCGCAGCAGGACGCCGCAGCAGCAAAGGCAAAGCAGGAGGCGGCAAAACAATCAGAAAAACGTCATGACGACTATGACGACACAGAGACGTCATTATTTGGATTTCTGAAGCGCAAAAAGAAAAAGACTGACGATGATATGTACGATTCTGATGACGATGACGCCGATGAAGGATGATGCAGTTTGTTCAACAAAAAGCACTTACGGGCTTGCCTGATATCGGTGAGCCCGTTTTATATATGCTTTCCCGTGCGCCGTGTTACCAAAGCGGCGTAGATAACAGACGCAACAATGGAAAACAGCACGCAGATGGTAATCGCCGCTATGTACACGATGCGATTCTGAAAATCTGTTGTGTCAACAAGCGGGCTCATGTCTGAAAAAACAGCCTCTGAACCGAAAAACTGAGGAAAGAGAAAATAGCATATAACAAAGCTGAGGATTCCATAAACCATTTTTGCAGCAAAATACGGAAAAGCCTTCAAATCAATAACAAGCCTTGACTGAATAAAAATGCAGAATCCTCCGAAGGACATTAACCCGCAACATACAGCGCAGCAGGTTCGCAACGATAAGCCGCTTGCGCAAACAAGATAAATTCCGTTTGTAAACTCCAACATACCAAGAAGCATTGATTGCATTGGAATACTTAATGCCGAAAGAATGCCTGTGCGCGAAATGACCGAGCATATAACTCTGAAAAAGACAATAGTACCTCCAACACGAAGAATAATCATCGTAGCTTCGGATATTGACTCAACAATCAATGTGACAAACGAAATTGAAGGTGCATTAAGCTGCAACGGCTCAAGACCTGTTTTTTCAAAAGCGGCTTTTTTTCGTCCATAAAAAAGGGCGGCACAAACAACAAAAATAAGCGACGGAGCATAATGCGCCGTAAGAAAGAGGACGCCCAGCCTTGGAACGCCAATTATACTTGACGCAAATGCTCCGCATATGAAAAGAGGCCCCATTTGATTAAAGCAAGCACATAATATAGACGCAAAGTCTGCTTTAACTTTGCCACTGTCAAGCAGTGTTTTTGAACACACAGCTCCTGTTGGAGTTCCGCAAACTGCGGAGACAAACCACGATGAAATCAGCAATAGAGGAGTGCTAATGTTTTTCTTTTTTGTCATTGCTGAATTAATAAATCTGCTGCATACAAAAAAGGGGAATAGTGAAGGGAATATGCTTGTGCCGAATATATAAAGGCCCGTAACGGCGGCAGCCATTACCGTATCGCTGAACACGACCATAAGCACGGCTATAAGAAGCATTGCAGCAATAAAAAAATATCTCATATCGGTATGCTATTTCAAACAACATCGATATATGACGAAATGATGAAATCGGACGAACGACCGACAACAACCATATAATGTCGGGCATTCGACCGACTAACGTCATCCGATCGGCTTAGCTATACAACAATCAATCTTTCAGAGACGTCAAGGGCGCAGGATTTATCATACGGCTGACCGATTGCCCGTATTGCATGAGCTGTTTGACTTATCCTGTCAATTTTTTGTGCAAGCGGCGGAAGCTTCTCTCTGTCACGCGAGCGAATGACGATCGGTATCTGCGCGGTGCGGCATATCTCACTGATAACTGGAATGGCGGAGCTTCGTATGCCGAGCATACGCGCATAAAGCGCATCATCGCTGCTTGCCGCAAGCGCTTGAATATCTGATGTAACACCCAAAAGTGCATTCATGCAAATCCTTTTTAGCCTTGCCATTGTATAACGCTTTGATTTGACTTTTGAGAGCAAATTTGCGTAATCATCCGCATAAATGGCGCCGCGCATGAATAGATTTTCTAATCCTTCAGAAACCTCGGGGAGCGATGAAATATCATCCGCGCTCATGCTTCTGAAACGATAGAGTATTGCGTCTGAAAGAGAAACTGCGCTTGCGGGAAAGGCGCCCGCATGAATTTGAGTTTTAATGTCGTTGAGCACATATCGAGGCAACACGGAGCTTAGCAGCTCAAACGTGGATTCACAAATGCGCTGACCCGCGACACAACGGGAGAGGGCAGTGCGAACCGCCTTTGCGGATGCAAAATCACCCGATATAAGGTCGCTTTCATAACCGCTGTCAACTCGTTTTACGCAACACGCGGCGAAAGAAGGCGCATATCGCTTTATGGCGCGGAGATATTCAACACCGAGAATATCGTTAGGGCAAAGCTCCTCACCGAATGCGGAGGAGGCAGCCTTTGGGTACGGCAGCCCACGCGAAAGCGCATCCGCAACCTCGGTTGTATTGGTATCAATGCCCGAAAGCCTTGAAAGCTTATCAATATCACCGCATTCGCTTCCAAAGCATATCGAATCAACAATACCGATTCCTCTAAGAATTCGTATTGAGCCGCATGCGAAGCGTTCCGCGCATGAAAGCGCGAATACGTCAGGCAGCTCAATCACCATATCGGCGCCTCCCTGAAGCGCCCATTTTGCCCGAACAAATTTGTTGGCAACGGCAGGCTCACCGCGCTGGACAAAGCTGCCGCTCATAACCGCAACTGCATACTCAGCTCCCGTCATACGCTTCGCTTCAGCTATATGGAACGCATGACCGTTATGAAACGGATTGTATTCGGCGACAATACCGACTGCTTGCATAAGAAAACCTCATTAACAATTATATTATTTTGATTATGCCAAATCATTCCCTAATATGTTATAATGCAATTTAGTTGAATCGTCAATAACTTTTTTGGAAGGAGAAATAAAAATGCCTATTATCGACAGCATTAAGTCAAAGGCAAGAAGCGAGAGGAAGCACATACTTCTTCCCGAGGGTACAGAGGAGCGTACAGTGCAGGCGGCGGAGCGTATCATTCGTGAGGGCGTTGCGGATATTTCGTTGCTTGGTAATGAGGACGAAATTCGCTTGATCGCGGATAAATTCAACGTTGATCTTACAGGCGTCGGCATCATCGACCCCATTAAGTCTCCGGATTTTAACACCTATGTCGAGCGTTTTTATGAGATGCGCAAGGCGAAGGGCGTTGACATGGCAAAGGCAGAAAAAACCATGCATGACCCTCTTTTCTTTGCCTGCATGATGATAAAGGACGGCAAAGCGGACGGCATGGTTGCTGGGGCTATCAACACCACGGGCAACACGCTTCGTCCGGGGCTTCAAATCATCAAAATGGCAAAGGGAATAAATGTTGTGTCCTCGTGCTTTATTATGGAGGTACCCAACAAGGCATATGGCGACAACGGCGTTCTGATATTTGCCGATTGTGCCGTTAACCCCGAGCCCAATGCGGAGCAGCTGGCAGCGATTGCAATTTCTTCAGCGGAATCAGCAAAGAACCTTGTCGGCATGGAGCCGAGGGTTGCAATGCTCAGCTTCTCAACAAAGGGCAGCGCAAAGCATGACAACGTTGATAAGGTTGTCGCCGCAACGGAATTGGTAAAGCAGCTTGCGCCGCAGCTCATGATTGATGGTGAGCTTCAGGCCGACGCCGCGCTTGTTGAAAAGGTCGGTCAACTCAAAAGCCCAGGCAGTCCCGTCGCAGGCAAGGCAAACGTTCTTGTATTTCCGGACCTTCAGGCGGGCAATATCGGCTATAAGCTTGTTCAAAGGCTTGCAGGCGCTGAGGCGCTCGGCCCCATTTGCCAAGGCTTTGCAAAGCCGATCAATGACCTTTCGCGTGGGTGCAGCATTGATGACGTTGTCAGCGTAGTGGCCATTACCGCCGTTCAGGCACAGAGCCTTTAAGCCCTGGGAGGAAATACTGTTATGAAGGTACTCGTTATAAACGCAGGAAGCTCATCGCTGAAATATCAGCTTATTGATGTTGATAAAAACGACGTTATCGCAAAGGGACTTTGCGAGCGCATAGGCATCAACGATTCAAAACTGACATACAAGCCCAAGGGTAAGGAACCATATGAGCTTGTTCAGGACATGAAAGATCATACGGACGCCATAAAGCTTGTGCTGAATATGCTTGTGGATAAAAACCGTGGTGTGCTTTCAAGCATGGACGAAATAGACGCAGTAGGTCACCGCATTGTTCACGGGGGTGAAAGGTTTGCGGAGTCCGTATTAATTACAGACGAAGTCATCGATGAGATTAAGTCCCTGTCAGCACTTGCACCGCTGCATAATCCCGCCAACCTGATGGGAATAAATGCCTGCAAAGCGGTAATGCCCAAAACCCCAATGGTTGCTGTATTTGATACTGCATTCCATCAAACAATGCCCGAAAAGGCTTTTATGTACGGTTTACCTTACGAAGCCTATACCCAACTGAAGATACGTCGTTACGGCTTCCACGGCACGTCACACGCGTATGTTAGCCGCAGAGCGTTAAGCTATCTTGAAATGCCTGTTGAACAAACAAAAATTATCACCTGCCATCTTGGCAACGGCTCGTCTGTCACGGCTGTCCGCGGCGGTAAGTGCGTTGACACAAGCATGGGCTTTACCCCGCTTGCAGGCGTTGCCATGGGTACGCGCTGTGGGGATATGGATCCCGCAATTGTAACATATCTTATGGAAAAGCTTAACCTTGACCGCAAGGGTGTTGACGCCTATATGAACAAAAAGAGCGGTATGCTTGGCATTTCCGGCAAATCAAGCGACTTCAGAGACTTTGGGGATGCGGCAAAGCAGGGTGATTCACGGTCAAAGCTGGCGCTGGAGACATTTGCATATCAGGTCAAACGCTTTATCGGCGCGTATGCTGCGGTTATGAACGGCGTTGACGCTATTGTTTTCACGGCAGGTGTTGGTGAAAACGATCGCGCAATGCGTCAGAGCATCATGGACGGACTTGATTACCTCGGCGTTGAATTTGATAATGAATTCAACATGACTTGTCCCCGCGGACAGGAGGTTGTTATTTCCAAGCCGACGAGCCGTGTTAAGGTTATCGTCATTCCCACAGATGAAGAGATGATGATCGCGCTTGATACGGCGCGTCTTGTCAGCTGATCACACAGCGGGCAACTCTCTTGTGGTAATATATTTGCATTCATTGTTGACAATGTGAATGAGTGCGGATAAAATATGTAAGGTTGTCTTGTAGGATCAAGATATTGTGGGGTACAGGTGGAAGTTAACGTTGCGAAAGAACTTAAGTTAGCGGGTTCTGTCGGCGCCGCGCACATCGAACAGCAGATTGAGCCGTTTGAGTACGTTGGGCGTTTGCTTGAGTTTACCGAACCACTCGTTGCAGATGTGACATATTCATTTGACGGCGAAGGTTTCAGCGTAAACGGCTCGTTTTCTTCTGCGCTTCGTATGAACTGCACAAAATGCAACACCCTGTTCATTCAACCGTTTTCGCTGAGCTTTGCCGAGCGCTTTCTGAAGGTTTCAGAGCAGGAGGCTGAGGAGCTTGACTGCTACTCATTTGTTGGTGAAACGTTAAAGCTTGACAAAATGGTAATGGACTTGTTAATGCTAAATGCACCACAGTATGGTCTGTGCAGACCCGATTGCCGCGGGCTATGCCCGGTTTGCGGCACAAACTTGAATATCACGCAGTGTTCGTGTTCGTCTGCGGCGGAGAATAACGCTTTCGCCTCCTTGAAAGAACTCGCGCAACTGCTCAAGGAAGATTAGGAGGTTTAGACTATGGCAGTCCCAAAGAGGAAAACATCTAAGGCGAGGCGCGACCAGCGTCGTGCGAACTGGAAGATCACTGCTCCGGCTATCGTGGAATGCCCTCAGTGCCATGAGAAAAAGCTGGCACACAGGGTATGCAAGCACTGCGGTTATTACGATGGCGAACAGGTCATTGTGATGGACAAAGACGAGAAGAAATAATTCTTTCGTATCAACTTGGAGTGAATCAAGGCACACCTCAGAATATGGGGCGTGCCTATGTTCGTTTACGTCAATTATCCGTCGACGTATCTTTATTTATGCAAATCCATTGCCATATAACTGTATGTCGTGATATAATCAACACACGGGGGAAACAATGCAGATTAAAGCTTCGGTAAACAATATACGCTTTAGAAATGACAATGGATGGTCTGTGGTTGATTTTGTTGACGAAACCAACCTCCGTTTTGTCGGCGTCGGCGTTATGCCGTCCGCATATGAGGGCGAACAGCTTGAGCTTAACGGAGAATGGACAATGCACAAAACATACGGCAGACAGTTCAACGTTAAGGAATACAGCTCCGTTGCACCCTCGTCACTTGACGGAATATTCAAGTATATCTCAAGCGGATTGATAAAGGGAATAGGCGAGCCCACGGCAAGGGCGATAATTGATAAATTCGGTGAAAACACATTAGAAATTATTGCAAAGCAGCCCGAAAAGCTTAAATTGGTTTCGGGAATCGGTGCCGTTAGGTCGCAGATGATACATAACTCATATATGGAGAAGGCGGGGCTTCAAGAGGTTATAATGGGGCTTCAGACCTATGGAATAACCATCAATCAAGCCGTAAAAATTCACAAGCTATATGGCGATGGATGCGTTGAAAAAGTGCGTGATAATCCATACAGACTTATAGAGGACGTCGATTCGATCGGGTTCAAAACTGCAGACAAAATTGCATATAACACCGGCATTGAAGCTGATTCACCATTCAGAATTAAGGCAGGCATATTGCATACCCTCAACATGGCAAGAAACGATGGCAACACCTGTATACCTCGTGATGTGCTGATAATGAAGGCTGCAAACAACATACTGGGCATTGATATTTCTCCGGTAGAGGTCGAGCTTGAAAGGATGATCATGTCATCACAATTGGTTGAGAAGCATATCGATGGTGAGGACTTTGTGTTCCTTTCATACCTGCACTATCAAGAGATGGATTGCGCCGTCAGACTGATGAAGATTAAGCGCGGTGCAGAGGTATTGCCCATGTTTGATATTGACGGTGAGATTGACGCATTACAAAAACGTCTTGGAATTGAGTTGGCTCTCACTCAGAGAAAGGCGGTAACGCTTGCGCTGACGGAGGGCGTAATGGTTATCACTGGCGGCCCGGGCACAGGCAAAACAACCATACTGACTTTTATAATTGAGCTGATGGAGGCAATGGGGCTTTCAATTGAGCTTGCCGCACCGACAGGCCGCGCCGCCAAAAGGATAAGCGACACAACCGGTCGAGAGGCAAGGACAATACATCGTTTGCTTGAATATGGTTTCGGCGCTGATGAGTTCTCAAGAAATGATGATTACCCAATCGAAGCGGATGCGATAATCATTGACGAGATGTCAATGGTTGATGTTGCGTTGTTCCACTCATTGCTGAAGGCAGTAAGCGAGGGAACAAGGCTTGTGATGGTGGGAGATTTTGACCAGCTGCCCCCGGTTGGAGCGGGAAACGTGCTGCGTGACATTGTAACAACCGACGCAGTGCCGATCGTTCGCCTTTCGGAGATATTCAGGCAGGCGGGCAGGAGCATGATAGTAACAAATGCACACCGAATCAATCGAGGGATGATGCCGGTGCTCAATTCAGAGGAATCAGACTTTGTTTTTATACGCAGAAACAGTCTGACTGAAACGCTTGATACTGTAATTGACATGTGCGTCAGCTTCCAAAACAGCGGGCACGATGCAGAGACGCAGGTGCTTGCTCCCATGAAAGCGAGCATGCTTGGCGTCAATAATATCAACGAAAAGCTGCAGAATGCATTAAATCCGTATGATCCTTCAAAGCCGGAGTACAGGCGCGGAGAGACAGTGCTCAGGCTTGGGGACAGAGTTATGCAGATCAAAAACAATTACCGTCTTGAGTGGCAAAAAACCGTTATGGGACGCGTTGCAGACGAAGGTACGGGTGTGTTTAACGGCGATATCGGAACCGTGATGAAGATAGATCGTCACAGAGAGACGGTTTCCGTACTGTTTGATGATGAGCGCACCGCTGAATATTCGTCGCTTGAGATAGAGGAGATCATGCTTGCTTATTGTATCTCGGTGCATAAAAGTCAAGGAAGTGAGTTTTCCACAATTATTTTGCCTTTGGTGTACGGCTCCCCAATGCTTATGAATCGAAACATTCTTTACACTGCCGTCACTCGTGCGCGAGATCGTGTATACATAGTCGGCACGTCTGAATGCGTAGAAAAAATGGTGCTGAATGGCTATACCGAAAAACGTTACAGCGCACTGGGGTGGTTTCTCAAGCAATTGAACGATGGTGAATTATGAAGAGTATTGATTGGCTGCTTGACATATTGTACCCACGGGATGTGGCGTGTGCTTTTTGCGGAGCGGAGGCGCAGACAGACAATCACGGGCTGTGCGCAGAATGTGCAAAAGGGATTTCCATATTTGTCAATGCGCCGTCAATTCATGAGATTGATGAGTACACAGCAGGATTGCTGTACAACAATGTTTCTTCATACGCTGTCAAACGGCTGAAGTATAATGGGCAGAAGTATATCGCACCATATCTTGCCCAGTTTATTGACGTCGGCGGACTTACAGATATTGACGCGGTCGTCCCCGTGCCGCTTTATCAAAGACGAAAAAATCAACGCGGATTTAACCAAAGTACGTTGATAGCAAAGGCATTATGCAAACGATATGACCTTGAGCTTGACGAAACGTTGCTGAAAAGGATAAAGAACACTCCGCGGCAGACAAGCTTGGGGGTGGGGAAACGGCACGTCAACCTAAAAGGAGCTTTCTTGGCATCGCCAAATTGCAAGGGGCTTACCGTACTTCTTGTTGATGATGTGAGGACAACCGGTTCTACGCTTGAGGCGTGCGCAATATCACTCAAAAAAGCAGGCTGCACCCACGTTTATGCGGCAACCGCCTGCTATACTGCAGAAGCGGAAAGGGACGGTATTTAACCGTGGAGGACGATATAACCATCAGACGAATGCAGCGCGGCGATATTGAACGTGTTGCGGAGATTGAACGTGTTTGCTTCAGAAGTCCATGGAGCGTTCATGCCCTGATCGGAGAGTTAAGCAACGACATTGCCTATTATGTTGTAGCAGTGCAGAATGGTTATGTCGTTGGTTATGCAGGGATATGGGTTATATTGGATGAGGCGCATATGAACAACATTGCCGTATCTCCCGAATACCGTGAAAGAGGCATTGGGAAGAGTATGATACTCCGCCTCATGGGCATCGCGCTTAACAAAGGCGCTGAACGCATGACGCTTGAAGTTCGAGAGAACAATCACAGAGCGCAGCGGCTTTACGCCTCGCTTGGGTTTGCATACGCGGGGATGCGAAAGGGGTACTACTCTGACAACGGAGAGAACGCGCTCATTCTCTGGAATGACTGTATTATCGAAACATACGAGAAGAACACCGCACCAAAAAATGCGGTTGATAATAAGGAGGACTGATTTTATGTTGAAACAGGTAGTTATGGCGGAAAACGCACCCGCGGCAATAGGACCTTACAGCCATGCCACAAAGCTTGGCAAAATGGTTTTCACATCGGGTCAACTCGGAATTAAACCCGAGGACGGGAAGCTTGCCGACGGTATTGAAGCGCAAACCGTTCAGGCACTGAATAATCTCAAGGCTGTACTTGAAGCTTCCGGCTCAGGGATGGAATGCATTGTCAAAACAACCGTTTTTGTTATGAACATGGAGGATTTTCCGCGTGTGAACAAGCTTTACGGAATGCTTGTTCCAAGCCCCTATCCCGCACGTTCCTGCGTTGAGGTTGCTAAGCTTCCCGCAGGTGCGCTGGTTGAGGTTGAGGCAATGGCTGTAACACGGGAATAGGCAGGTGCCACCCCATGACAAAAGGCGAATCGTAAATTTTCGCCCGATTCCGTTAGCGGCGATAGGCCTAATCATGGGTATCGCTGTTGGCGGTATCAGCGGTTTGGCTGAGTCCGGCGGAGGCGTTTCGCAGCAAGTGATACTGATTTGCGTCATAGCGGGTTTGTTGAGCTGCGCGGCGCTTGCGTATTCGATTACGAAAAAATGTGCATGGGCAATCATCATATCCGCCGCATTCATAATTGGTATTGCAAGAACGATTGCGGCGGAACCGGTTTATGTTGAAACAGGTGAATACAATATCACGGGTGTTGTCGTCAATATCACTCAAAAGGATGACTCTGTCACGGACGCAACGCTCGGCAACGTTAAAATTAACGGGATTCGTATTGCATACAGAGTGCTTGTGACAGTTGAGAATACAGGGGTTAGCATAGGGGTTGGGGACAGGATATCGGCGGATTGCATCGCCCGGACGCCTTCAACGCAGAACCAAATCTATAACGAAAGATATTATTTGCTTTCAAACGGAATATCGGTTAAGGCGTATACAAGCAGCGTTACTGTACTATCCCACAACAACAGACCGATTTTGCAGGCGTTGAACAAACTTAAAAAAACATTGCTGCATGGCGTAAGCAGTGTTTTCAGCAGTGAGAATGCGCCAATGATGTCCGCAATTCTGCTTGGAGACAGAGACAGTCTCGGCTATACCGATACAATACTTATGCGCGACACGGGCATAGCGCATCTGCTTGCCTTATCAGGATTTCATGTGAGCCTGTTGGGAGCAATGCTGATGCTTTTGATACCAAAGCGCTTTCCAAAGCTCAGGTTTTTCGCCGCGGCGTTGTTTCTATTTGCATACTGCTCGTTTACAAGCTTTTCGCCTTCGCTTGTTCGCGCATCGGTCATGTTCCTTTGCGTACTGTCCGCCGATGTTTTTGAACGACGGCGCGACCCTCTTTCGTCTATTTCACTTGCGTGCATCCTTCTGCTTTTGGTCAACCCATTCAGCTTGTACTCAATCGGCATGCAGCTTTCATTCCTTGCCACGCTTGGAATATTGTTGATCGGCACAGGCGGGTCCCTCATCCAAAACAAAGCATTGAACTACCTTGCAAACAGCGCATCGGTTTACACGGGCGCGACGGTTGCAACGACGCTTGTGAGCATTCGCAGCTTTGGCGTTCTTTCAATTTATGGATTTCTGACAAATATTGTAGCATTGCCGTTGTTTTCATTGATTATCATTTGCGGAGCTTTGCTTACAGTTTTGTCGTTAATACTGCCGCATACGGTGATTGCCGCAGCTTGTTTGGCGGTGAATGCGCTGCTGGATTTTACAAAGCGCATTCTCGAACAAATTTCCAATTTTCCAAACGCCGTTATTGACGTCCCGCGCCCCTCGGCAGCAGCGGCAGTGCTGATAATCGTACTGATGTTCGTGCTGTCAAAGTATATTCTTAAACCATTCAGAACAAGGCTTTTGTACGGAGGTTGTGTTTTTGCTCTATTTACAGCGGTGATGATAACGGATATAATTACAGCATGAAACATACTGAATTTTTCAAACTGATAGCAAAAGGTGGGCTTTCTTCAGCGTATATACTTCATGGTGATGAGGAATACGTTAAGGAGCAGGCTGTTCAGCGTGTTATTGAAACGATTCCTGCCGACTTGAGAGACTTTAACGTTACAATACTCGACCGACCCGATATGTCAAAGTTGACAGAGGCGTGCGAGACGCTTCCACTGTTTGTTGATAAAAAAATTGTGGTAAGCTGGGACGTAGATTCTTCCGTGGACAGCGCAAAGCTTGTTGAATATCTTAAATCCGTACCAACGGAAACAATACTTCTTCTTGTTTTCGAGGGTAAGCTTGCGGCAAACCTATCGGTTTACAAGTTCGCAGTAAAAAGCGAACGTGAGGTATTGTTTGACTATCTCTCCGCTTCGGAGTGCATAAAATGGATAATGAGCCATGCTGTTCAGGCGGGCGCAACGATTGATGCGCGCACGGCACAGATCATGGTGCAGCTTATCGGCACAGAATTGACGGTAATGTTTGGCGAGCTCAACAAGCTTGTGGATCTTGTGGGCGCAGGCGGGGTGATAACGCCGCAGGCCGTTTCAATGTGCGTAAAGCCCAATATGGACGTGCGTGTGTTCGACATGCTTGAGCTGCTGACCTATGGCAAGCTAAACGATGGTATGAGGGCGCTGCACGCTTTGCTGGAAGGCGGTGACGAGGGCATAAGCCTGTCGGCATTTCTCTCAAGTCGTTTCAAGCTGATGCTGGAAGCGCGTCGCGGCATTGACGCGGGAAAGAGCAAGAGGGACGCGATCGCCGCAATGGAGGGTAATCGCTATGCAAACGAAAAGGCATACGATGCAGCAAGACGGTTTACACAAGCAGAGCTTGCGGAGCTGATTTCAGAGCTTTCAGACACCATGTATCAACGCATAAGCGGGCAGATGAAAGAGGACAGATACATAGAATTGGTTCTGCTGAAGCATGAATGGCGGACACAGCCGATTTGAAAAAGTGAGTTACAAAAAAGACCGAATAGTATCGGTCTTTGTTTGCGGGTAAATCAAAACGATAAACCTTATTTGGCAGCAAGCTTCTTGGCAAGCTGAGCCTTTTTACGATTGGCAGCGTTCTTATGGATAACGCCCTTGGAGGCAGCTGTATCTGCCATGCTGACTGCATTGGTATACGCCTCATTAATGAGCGCAGCATCGTTAGACTCCAACGCCTTGTCAAACTTTTTGACAGCGGTCTTGTACTCGGAAAGAGCCATGCGGTTGCGCAGATGCTGCTTCTCCGTTACCTTAACACGCTTAATAGCTGACTTAATGTTTGCCAAATCGGTTCACCTCCTCATCAAAATTCGAACGAAGGTCATTATAACACTATGCTGTGGGTAATGCAAGCTCTTTTTTCAATATATAGCGAAAAAAACAGATATATTGTTAATGCAATGGGGGAATACTTAAGCTGAACGGTTATGAAAGCGACCGATAAATGTATTTGCAAGGAGAAGATTCAATGGGATTATATACAGATTTGGCGTCGGAAGCACGGGAGATGAATCCCGATATTGACGGTGTGACAGAGGAGAGCGAAGCGACTGAGGACGTCACCGTAACAAGGATACAGGTCACAAACGAGACTGCCGCAAAAAAGCTGAACAAACTTATGGGCAAGTATATCACGATCGACGCGCCGCAGCTGACGGATCGACCGCTCGATCTGTTTGAAGCCGTTTCCGTACGTGTTTCGGAGGAGCTGCAGAAGCTTACCGAGAATATCCCAAACGATGCGCAGGTGCTTGTGGTGGGGCTTGGCAACCGCAGAATCACACCGGATTCACTTGGACCTCAGGTTGCTGAAAAGGTGTTTGTTACACGCCACGTTAAGCAGTATGTGCCCGAGGCGTTTGAATACCCTCTGCGTTCTGTTTCTGCCGTTGCTCCGGGTGTGCTTGGCGCAACAGGAATAGAGACGCTGGAGGTGATACGAGGGATAGTGGAACGTGTTAAGCCCGACGTCATAATTGCAATAGACTCACTTGCATCGCGCAGGGCGGCACGAATATCAACAACAATACAAATTTCGGATACGGGCATAAGCCCGGGCTCGGGAGTGGGCAATCTTCAGGCGGGCTTGAATAAGGAAAGCCTTGGCGTTCCTGTTATTGCGATAGGCGTTCCGCTTGTAGTCCGCGCCGCTACAATCACTCAGGATACAATATCGCTTATTGCAGAGGAAACGGGGCTGCATAACGACGAGGATAAGCTCAAAGAGCTTGCGGAAAAGGTATCGGATGAAAAGCTTGGCTCGATGATAGTTACGCCAAAGGATATCGATACAATAATAAACGATATGTCAGGAATAGTTGCAAAGGCAATCAACATGGCGGTGTATCGTGAACACTATGAGGACGTCAGAAACATGATTGCCTAAAACACAAGAGACCGTGACCTACTTGGCAAGCTTAGCAACATACTCTCCGTCGGGCGTAACATACACCGTGTGCTGATGGGTATAAATCACCATGCCGGGACGTGCGCCGGAGGGTTTTTTTACATATCTTACCTGAGTATAATCAACCGGCACATTGTCTGATCCGCGTGCCTGAGAGTAATACGCAGCAAGCACAGCGGCGTCAAAAAGGGTTGTTTCAGGTATTTCACCTGATTTGCGTATTATGACGTGCGAACCATGCACGCTTTTGGTGTGCAGCCATGTTTCATCGGGAAGCGCAGTTTTAAGCGTCAGGCGGTCATTCTGCTGATTATTTTTGCCCACAAGTATAGGTATGCCGTCCTTTGACAAAAACGAGTAGGGCTTTGAAACAGGCTGCTTACTGCCCCCGCCGGTTTTCTTCTTTGCGCTGATATTTGCTTTTCCCTTGGGGGACGCTTTGCCCTCCGAACCGCACTTGACGCCCTCACGCAGGTAGCCGCCGCTGATAAGCTCACAGCGCAAATCGTTTAGCTCAGGTTCGCCTTCACAGCACGAAAGCGTATATAGAAGCTCGTCCAGATACGAAAGCTCATCATTGACCTCTTTTTGCATAGCCATTGCCATCGTCCGCGCCTGCTTGAGCTTACGGCTTTTGGCAAAAAAGCGTTGGGCATTTTCTGCGGGATAAAGCAAAGGATCCAGAGGAATTTCAATGGCTTCGGCAGGCTCGCGGTAGTAATCAACAACAACCGCAGAGGACGTCTTTTTTGAAAGCGAATGCAGATTTGCGGTTATAAGCTCCCCCCAAAGCTGAAGGCGAGCTATCTCGTCCCCGCTCGATATGGCATCGGAGTATATAGCAAGCTTACGTTCAAGCTTTTGTATGGCGTTTTTAATTATGCGTTCATAGGATGAAGTACGCCGCTTTACACTTTCAGCCGCTGCGCGAAGAGCGTAAAATGCCTCAACTGCTTGAGACATGGTTGCATATTCAATACATTTTTCATCAACGGAAGGGCAAAATGGCAGCGTGCATACAAAGGAACCATCGTCTGCCTTTACAATACACGGAGAGAATATTCCACGCTGAAATTCCTGATAAAACCTTTCAAGCGAAACCGCAATTGCATCATTTGCAGCGCAGCCAAAGGATGATACAAGACGTTTGGCAACGGCGGGAGAAAGCCCATAATACGTATCTGCAAGTGCAGATTCAGGCTTTAGCGCTCCGCTGATGACGCCGAAAAAATCGGCAGCGGACGCCTTGCACGGGTCAAGCTTGACCTTTGAGGGAGGATACTCGTATTTTACGTGCGGCAATACAAGCCTTGCTGACGAAACGGAGGGGGAGACGTGCCGAATTGCATCCACAACACATCCATCTCCGTCAACGAGAATAATGTTTGAATGACGCCCCATTATCTCACATATAAGACGCAGATGAATAACGTCGTACAGCTCGGAATATGTTTCGACCTCAAACTCAATCAATCTGTCCATGCTTGGCTGAGACACAGACAGAATGTGCGCACCTGTCATGTATTTGCGCATCAGCATAAGAAACACGGGTGCTTCGGTTGGCGATGCTCGCCGTTCATCCGTCAAAAGAACCCTGCAATTGTCCGGAGAAGCAGAGACGGTAAGACGATAGTTTACGCCGTTTGAATATATGCCCAACAGCAGCTCGTCCTTTTCAGGCTGCTGTATCTTGTCAATCCTGCCGCCGACAAGCGCATTCAACTCATGGCAAACGGCTGCAAGCGAAAGCCCGTCCATCACACAATCACATTGCGGAGGATGCCAATGCCGCCGATTTCAACCTCAACAATATCGCCCCTTTGCATACTGCCTATGCCCTCCGGCGTGCCCGTGGCAATAATGTCACCGGGCAGCAGCGTCATAACCTCGGTTATATAGCAGACAAGCTTGTCAATATCATGCGTCATAAGACTCGTGACTGAGCTTTGACGAAGCTCTCCGTTAAGACGTGTTTGGATGGTGGTATTCATGGCGTCAAGCTCTGATTCAATATGCGGGCCTATCGGGCAGAATGTATCAAAGCCCTTACCCCTTGTCCACTGTGGGTCGGATTTTTGAATGTCGCGTGCCGTAACATCGTTCAGACAGGTATAGCCAAATATATACTTATACGAAGCGCCGCGCTCAACTGCATGGCAGCGCTTTCCTATAACGACGCCAAGCTCCCCCTCGTAATCAAGTCTGTGACTGATTGAGGGATACACCACCCTGTCGCCATTGGCAACGATGCAGGTAGTGGGCTTGAGAAACAACAGCGGCTCCGGCGGCTGACCTTCGCCCATTTCATCCGCGTGAGCACGATAATTTTTTCCAACGGCAACAATTTTTGTTGGCTCTGCAGGTGCGATTAAGCGAAGGCTTTCCAAAGGATACTCACGACCATCGTAATCCAATCCGCTATACGGAGAGTGGGCAAGCCTTTTGACGGTTTGCCCACACAGAACCCCGTAGAACGAATCAACATCATTGTGTATCGCTCTTACGAATTTCATTATAAGACTCCTTTGTTACGAGGCGTCCGCTTCTTTAAGAAGCGGCACGTCAGATTTCATCACAAGCATTGGGGGACACTCCTTGCGGACTGAAGCAGCCGTGATTACAACCTTTGAAACATCTGTTCTTGACGGCAGCTCATACATCACGGGCAGCATTATGTCCTCAAGTATGGCGCGCAGACCGCGCGCTCCTGTGTTGCGCGCAATGGAAATTTTTGCAACCTCCAACAGCGCATCCTTGTCAAACTCAAGATCAACATTATCCATCTCGAAAAGCCTGCGATATTGCTTTGCAAGCGCATTCTTAGGCTGCGTGAGTATCGCAAGCATAGCTTCCTCATCAAGCTGTTCAAGCGTGACAATGATAGGAACTCTGCCGATAAATTCGGGAATAAGCCCAAACTTAAGCAAATCCTCGGGAAGGATATCCTTGAGGATCGTTCCTACGTCCTTCTTAACGTTGGACTGTACGTCCGCGCCAAACCCCATAGCCTTCTTGCCGGTGCGCTTTGAGATAATATCCTCAATGCCCGCGAACGCGCCGCCGCATATAAACAGCACGTTCGTGGTGTTAAACTGAATAAACTCCTGATGCGGATGCTTACGCCCGCCCTGAGGAGGAACACTTGCAACAGTTCCCTCAAGAATTTTGAGGAGCGCCTGCTGAACGCCCTCGCCCGAAACGTCACGAGTGATAGACGGATTCTCACTTTTGCGGGCAATCTTGTCGATCTCATCGATGTATATAATGCCCTTTTCGGCGCGCTCAAAGTCATAATCAGCCGCTTGAAGCAGCTTCAGCAATATATTCTCAACGTCCTCACCGACATATCCGGCTTCTGTAAGCGAAGTGGCGTCGGCTACGGCGAAAGGCACTTTCAGAATACGCGCAAGAGTTTCCGCAAGCAAAGTCTTGCCGCAGCCTGTCGGCCCAAGCATCACAATGTTGCTCTTTGAAAGCTCAACATCGTCGTCAGACGGATCGGATGTTATACGTTTGTAGTGGTTGTACACAGCAACAGCCAAAGCCTTCTTTGCATGCTCCTGCCCAATAACGTAATCGTCAAGAACCTTTACGATATCAACGGGCTTAGGCAATTCGGCAAGCTCGGTGTTCTCCTCAACCGCATCCTCTTCAACAATCTCACGGCACAGCTCAATGCATTCATTGCAGATAAAAACGCCCGGACCGGCAACAATCCTGTTGACCATATCTTGCGTTTTGCCGCAGAATGAACACTTGACCATGTCTTTGTCGTCATATTTTGCCATAAATTCTCCTGTAATACAATGATATATACTATCTGCGCGGGGGGACTATCTCATCCACCAAGCCGTATGCGCATGCCTCCTCCGCAGTCATATAGTTGTCACGATCGGTATCGGCAGCAATTCTGTCAAGAGGCTGACCGGTACGCTTAGCAAGGATCTCATTAAGTATTGAACGAGTTTTGATAATCTGCTCAGCCTGAATCGCAATATCGCTTGCCTGACCGCGTGCACCGCCGGAGGGCTGATGAATCATTATCTCGCTGTGAGGAAGCGCACGACGCTTGCCCTTGGCGCCTGCCGCAAGCAGGAATGCGCCCATTGAAGCGGCAAGACCGACACAGATAGTGGATACCTCACACTTAATGTATTGCATTGTGTCAAAAATCGCAAGACCTGCGGTAACCGAACCACCGGGACTGTTGATATAAAGGTATATATCCTTATCGGGATCATCGGCTTCCAAAAAAAGCATCTGCGCGATAACCAGATTTGCCTCGTCGTCATTTATCTCAGAACCGAGAAAGATTATACGATCCTTCAAAAGACGAGAGTAAATGTCATACGAGCGTTCGCCTTTATTGGTTTGCTCAACAACAATGGGTATCAAACTCATACTTCCTCCTTGTTGATTTTAACAGCGCTGTCCTTCAAAAGTCGGACAACCGCCTCATAGAGCGCAGCCTGCGCAAATTTAATACGATTCTCGGGCTTGAGCATATCCTCGGTTTTTGCATCATCCCAATCCTTTTGCCTTTCAGCATAGGCACGAATGGCATTTTCATAGTCAGCGTCCGAAGGCTCGAGCTTTTCGGCGTCGATAATCGCCTGAATGACATAACGAGCACGCAGCTGCTGCTCTGCCATATTGTGATATCTTTCATGAAGATCGTCAAGAGTCGTGCCCATGTACTGCGCATAGCTCTCAAGATCGGCATTAAAGCTCTTGAGCTGTTCCTCAAGCGAATGCAGCTCCTCATGCGCTTCGGCAGATATTATCTCGGGATGAATATCAACCTTGGCATTGTCGATTGCCTTTTGAAGCACAGCGGATTCAAATGCGGCAGCCTTATCCTGCTCTGCCTGCTTTTCAAGATTCTTGCGCGTGTCGGCACGAAGCTCTTCAAGCGTGTTGAAGTCGGATGTATCGGCGGCAAAATCATCATCAAGAGCAGGAAGCTCCTCTGCGGAAATCTCATGCACCTTAACCTTAAATGTGGCGGGCTTACCAGCAAGGTGCTCCGCGTGATAATCCTCAGGGAATGTGACGATAACATCGCGCTCTTCATCAACAGTCATCCCAACCATCTGCTCCTCAAAACCGGGAATAAATGAATGAGAGCCGATTACCATCGTGTAATCTTCAGCACTGCCGCCTTCAAACGCTTCTCCGTCAACATAACCCGCAAAATCAAATTTTACGGTGTCGCCCTCTTTAACGGGTGCTTCGGAGGGAACAAGCCTTGCCATCTCGTGACGATGCTTATCAAGCTCCGCATCAACCATCGCGTCCGTAACATTATACTCCTGCATAGGAACTTCTATACCACGATACTGACCAAGCTCAACCTCAGGATGAAGCACCACATCGGCATTGAAAGTCACACCATCAGTCTCAGATACAGACTTGAACGACATCTCAGGCGGCAGCTCCGGGTTGAGATTATGCTCATCAAGGGCGGCAGAATATGCGTGAGAAACAAGCGCGTCAAACTCATCATCCCAAAAGATGTTTTTGCCGTATGACGCTTCAATCATTCTGCGTGGAGCCTTGCCCCTGCGGAAGCCGGGGATGGGATATTTGCCGCCAAGACGGCGATAGGCGCTGTCAAGTGCTTTTGTGTAATCGTCGGCGGAAATGCTCAGACTGAGCTGTACCTTGCCGTTTTCAATAGTGCTTATCTCTGACATAATAGTCCTCCGTAATTGGGGCTTTGCCCCATCGTTACATATGCAATGCGGATCGACAAATTGCCAAGGCGCATTACATATCACTCTATTATACCACAATAACATGACGTTGTAAATCCGAGTTTACACGGTAATACAATATAATATTGAATATTGTACAGCCTGCATAATATAAAATGTACAGAAATTTAAATGCAATAAATGAGCGCAAAAACAAAATGACCGCTCAACACAACAGATGTTTGAGCGGTCAGGTCAAATGATTGACTATGCGGGCATGGTGAGATTGATCTGACTGACGATGCTTGCTGGGTTAACCTGCTTTGGCATGGTCAATAATGAGCTGCGCAGCACCTCGTCAGCAGTCGTGACGTAGACAATGTTAAGCGCATTGGTAATGTCTGACGGCACGTCCTCAACGTCTCTTCGATTTTTTGCGGGAATCAAAACCGTATGGATACCGGCGCGAACGGCCGCAAGCAGCTTTTCCCGCAGACCGCCAATGGGCAAAACCCTTCCTCGCAAAGTGATTTCACCGGTCATAGCTATCCCCGCCCTTACAGGTATATGCGTCAGTGCGCTTGCAACGGCTGTCATCATGGCAATTCCTGCCGAAGGTCCGTCCTTGGGAACTGCGCCCTCAGGGACATGGATATGTATGTCGGTTGTGAGATTAAAATCCTCACTCAGGCACAGGTCTGAGGCATGAGCGCGTATGCAGGTTATGGCGGCGCGTGCGCTTTCCTGCATAACCTCTCCAAGCTTTCCCGTGAGCTGAACCTGCCCGTTGCCCTTCAGCGCTTCCGCTTCAATTTCCATTGTTTCACCACCGACGGCAGTCCATGCAAGTCCGTTAACCATGCCAACCTCGGGGATAACATCGGCAGGCTCATGCGTGAATTTTGGGTTGCCCAAATATTCACGAAGCTTTGATGGGGTAAGCCGTATACGCTTCCTGCCGTTTGCAATATCGCAGGCAGCTTTGCGGCATATCGCGGCTATGCAGCGTTCAAGCGATCTGACGCCCGACTCGCTTGTGTAGTCAGAAATTATCGTGCCGACAAGCGACTCGGGGATTGAAAGCATACTCTTTTTCAGCCCGTGCTTTTCAAGCTGCTTGGGGATGAGATGCCTTACCGCTATCTGCACCTTTTCGTTTTCAAGGTAGCTCGGCACCTCGATTATCTCCATCCTGTCAAGAAGGGGACGGGGGATGTCATGCATAGTGTTGGCGGTTGTGATAAACATCACCTTCGAAAGGTCATACGGCATCTCAAGAAAATGATCGCGGAAGGCAAAATTCTGCGCACTGTCAAGCACTTCAAGCATTGCAGCGGCGGGGTCGCCCTGATAATCCTGCGACAGCTTGTCAATTTCGTCAAACAGAAGAACCGGATTGACAGTTCCGGCGGTGCGCATTGCTGCTATTATTCGCCCTGGCATTGCCCCGATATATGTGCGGCGATGTCCGCGAATCTCGGCCTCATCGCGTATGCCTCCCAAACTCATCCTTACAAAACGACGCCCGAGCGCGCTTGCAATAGATGATGATATGGAGGTTTTTCCAACTCCCGGCGGGCCCACAAAGCATAGAATCTGACCATTAACCTTGCCCGTGAGCTGTGCTACGGCAAGATGCTCAAGAACACGATCCTTAACCTTTGTCAAGCCGTAATGGTCTGCATCGAGTATTCTCCTTGCATTTTCGATGTCAAGATTGTCTTCACTTGTTTCGGTAAAGGGAAGATCAAGCATGCACTCAATAAATGCACGGGATGAAGGCATTTCATGCGAACCGGCAGGCAAAGATGCAAACCGTTCGATTTCCTTCTGTATGCGCTCACGGACGTCATCGGGGACATTTTTCTTTTCGAGACGCTCACGAAAACCATCCGCTTCCGTCTGCTCGGTTTCGCCAAGCTCTTTTCGAATCGCCCTGATTTGTTCGCGCAAAAAATAGTCCTTCTGGCTCTTTTCAATCGCCTGACGAACATCCGCGTCAATTTTTTTGCTGAGATTTGCAAACTCAAGCTCTCTCGCCATTATTGTCAGCAAACACAGGCAGCGGGCAGAATAATCGTTTTGCTCAAGCACCTGCTGACGATCCTCAAAACGCTGAAGCGCAATGTTGGCAGCGCCGTAAACGTATGCGGAATCATCCTCAATGCTTTCGATAGCGTTTATGGCAGTACGCAAAGGCGTTTTACCGTTGCTGTATGAGAACTCCCCCAAACGACGGGAGATAAGCATTCTAAGAGTCGTCGATTCACTTTTGTCGCATGGCTCGTCCTTAAGCTCTGTAACAGATGCAATAATATAAGGCTTTGAAGCAGTGTAGCAGTCAATCCTTGCGCGTGCCACACCCTCTACTATGAGACGCATTGAATTGCCGCTCAGCTTTGAAGCGTGCTTGATCCTGCAAATGCAGCCAATCTCGAACATTTCTTTGAGATTGACCTCATTATCCTTGGGATCCTTTTGCGCGACAAGAACAACAAGCGCGTCATTTGCAGTGGAAACTTCAACTGCGTTCACGCTCTCGTCTCTGCCAACGTCAAATCCCATGTTTGCCAATGGCAGCGCAACTATACCGCGAAGCGGAATTACCGGCAAGTCGCCAATATATAATGAACTCATAAATGATACTCCTTTCATACAATCATCAAATGGATTATACATGATAGTTGTCGAATAATCAATTATTTTGACATGGTGAAAGTTTGGTATAAGAAATATAGGTTTCCATTCAGGGAGTTTTATGCTATAATCAATAATGGGTTTGTATTAATATATAAGCTCCGAAAATTTTTGTGTACTCAAGAGGTTAAAATGAACTTTGCCGTCGGATATAAATGTACTCTTTGCGGAAGCGAATATAACGCCAAGAATGAGATGCTGACCTGCCCGCGCTGCGGTGAAAAAGGGATACTTGACATACTGTTTGATTATAATGCGGTTAAAGCTCAACTGAATTTCGAATACCTTGCCAAATGCCGTGATTATTCAATGTGGCGTTACAATGCGCTTATGCCGCTTGAAGGTGAAAGCTTTGATGAATATCTGCGCATTGGCTGGACGCCGCTTTATAAATCAATAAGATTAAGACGCATGCTCGGAGTGAAGGAGCTTTATATAAAGGATGACGGGATGAACCCGACTTCATCGCTTAAGGACAGAGCATCGGGTGTTGCCGTCGCAAAGGCAATTGAGCTTGGATACAGCACAATCTGCTGCAGCTCAACGGGCAACGCCGCCTCATCGCTTGCGGGAAATGCTGCTCACATGGGGCTGACGAGCGTGATTTTTGTGCCGGAGCGTGCGCCGGAGGGTAAGCTTGCCCAGCTATTGATATACGGCGCGAGGCTGGTTGCCGTTCGAGGAGACTATCGTGCAACATTTGAGATGAGCAAAGCCGCTATCGAAAAATATGGATGGTATAACCGCAACGCCGGCATCAATCCAATTTTGACTGAGGGCAAAAAAACAGTGGCGTTTGAGATAGCGGAGCAGCTTGGCTTCAATGTCACAGACTGGGTATCTGTTTCGGTTGGAGACGGCTGCACGGTGGGCGCGGTGTACAACGGCTTTCGTGAGCTTTACGAAATCGGCTTGACTGAACGTATTCCGCGAATACTTGGCGTTCAGTCTGATGGGTGCTGCCCGTTTGTCATTGCCAACGGCGGAGAGCTTATCCCTACGAATGAGAACACAATTGCCGATTCCATTGCCGTCGGCGTTCCGCGAAACCCAAAGAAAGCGCAGAGAGCTATTGCAAAATCAAACGGGGCGTGGATTGCTGTTTCAGACGCGGAGATACTTGACGCCATGAAAATCGTTGGCTCAACCGAAGGCGTGTTTTCAGAGCCGGCCGCTGCCGCCTCTGCCGCAGGCGTTATCAGTGCAGTCAACAACGGCGTAATACGTCCGGATGAAACCGTAACAATAATATCAACCGGCAACGGTCTCAAGGACGTTAAAAACGGACTTCGCGCCGCAGGCAAACCGGTTTACTGCGCTCCACAAATTGAGGAGCTTGAAAAACTCAATCTGTTTCGTTAAAAAGGAGGATACCATGGCAATACGGAAGATATACACGGGCGATTCGGAATGCCTCTACAAGACTGCAAAACCGGTCAACGAGTTTAACAAAAGGCTTTTTGACATTCTGGACGATATGGCGGATACCATGTACGATGCGGAGGGATGCGGTTTGGCGGGCCCACAGGTTGGGATATTACGAAGAATTGTCGTTATTGATTGCAGCGAGGAGGGGAACAGCCTGATCGAAGCAATTAATCCCCAAGTCATATATACAGAGGGTGAGCAAGGAGGAATGGAGGGATGCCTTTCGTTTCCAAACGAACAGGGTTATGTTATTCGTCCAAATATAGCCGTTATGCGTGCACAGGATAGGAATGGTGAGTTCTTTGAGGTGCGCGGAGAGGGTCTGCTTGCACGCGCAATTTTGCATGAATGTGATCACCTTGACGGCAAGGTTTATAAGAGCCTCGTGATACCCACGCCGCCCGATTACGTCACGGAGGACTGAGACCGATGCGAATCGTCTTCATGGGAACTCCTGAATTTGCATTGCCTTCATTGGAGATGCTTATTGCACGCGGAGACAGCTTAACAGTGTTTACGCAGCCCGACCGTCCAAAAGACAGAGGGCATGGTATTTCGGCGTCGCCTGTTAAAAAGATGGCAGTTGAAAACGGCATACCTGTCTTTCAGATTGAAAAAATCCGTTCGGACGAAGGGGTATCGAAGCTCAAGGAAATTGCTCCTGAGCTTATGGTCACAGCCGCTTTCGGACAGATATTATCGGCAGAAAACTTAGAAATACCTCAATTTGGATGCATAAACGTGCACGGAAGCCTTTTGCCAAGGTATCGCGGAGCGGCGCCTATTCAGTGGGCTGTTATAAACGGAGAAAAAACAACGGGCGTAACCACAATGCTCACGAATGTTGGCCTTGATACGGGAGACATTCTTGCTCAAAAAGAAACAGATATTTATCCTGACGAAACCGCAGGAGAACTATATGCAAGACTTGCAGTGATGGGGGCGGAGCTGCTTAAACAAACCATAGAGTCGCTGCAGGCGGGTACGCTGCAGCGAACGCCGCAGGACGATGACAAAGCAACCATGTGCAGAACTATAAAAAAAGAAATGGCACGCATAGATTTTTCAAAATCGGCTGCCGAGGTTCACAATCTTGTGCGCGGAATGAATCCCGCTCCCGCTGCATTTACAGTATGTGACGGTGCGATGCTCAAGGTGTATAAAACAATACCGCATTTGGAGCTTGATGAGCAATTTGCAGCAGCGGAGCAGGGTGAATGCGTTATTGCGGACGCAAAGCATGGACTGTACGTTAAATGCGGAATTGGTGTGATTGAAGTGCGGGAGCTGCAATTTGCAGGCACAAAACAAATGTCGGCAGCGGCAGCACTTAACAGTCGTAAAATGTATGGGAGGATATTGGGACTATGACAGATCGTCGTGCAGCGCTTAATACGTTCAACGAAATAACCGAAATGGGCGCATACGCGAATCTTGCAATCAAAAAAGGTCTGTCGGGCGTTTGTACGAACAATGTCGGTCGATTGACCGCATTGGTTTATTGCTCAGTGGAGCATATGAATTACAGCGATTTTATAATCGATTATTACGCAAAGGGGCGCGTTCAAAGCAAGATACGGCAAATACTCCGCATTGCCGTTGCAGAGCTTATTTTCATGGACACACCGGCATATACGGTGTGTAATGAAAGCGTGAAGCTTGCCGATGAAATCGGAAAAAAAGATCTCAAGGGTTTTGTCAACGGGGTTCTGAGAAGCATTGCCCGTGACAAGGAATCAGCTGCGCTGCCGAGGCTTCCGCAGGAGCCAACATTGAGAATGAGTATTGAATATGGTTACCCACAGTTCATCATAAAAGAATACATTGACGAATACGGCGTTGATTTTGCAGATTCAATGTTGTCGGCTTCAATGACATTCACCACTATTCGTCCGGTTGCTCCTTTCACAATCAACGAACTGGAAACACAGCTTGCCAATCACGGCGTCAGGTTTGAACGATGCCGTATAGTTACAGACGCCGTTCGAGTATATGGGATATCGGGAGGTATTGCCAACGATCCGCTTTTCGAAGAAGGCAAATATGCCGTTCAAAGTGAGAGCGCGATGCTTGTGTGCAAATGCCTTAATGTAAAAAACGGAATGAGGGTTCTTGACTGCTGCGCCGCTCCGGGCGGAAAAACAGCTTATTTGTCGCAAATTATGGATAATACCGGGGAAATAATTTCATGGGACGTCCATGAACACAGGGTGCAGCTGATAAACGCAGCGATGAAACGTTTGCATATATCAAACGTAATTGCATCCACGCGTGACGCCTCGGTCTATTGTCCTCAATATGAGGGATATTTTGACGCTGTACTTTGCGACGTGCCATGTTCGGGACTTGGCGGAGGCTCAAAGCCGGACGCCCGTTATAACCGAACAAGCGAGGGAATCGATGAGCTTGCAAAGCTGCAATATGATATCCTCAGCAATTGCAGCAATTACGTGCGTAAAGGCGGTGCGCTTGTATATTCAACCTGCACAATATCAAAGCGTGAGAACGAGAACATCATTAGCAAATTTATTGATGAGCATGAAGAGTTCGCAGCGGATGATTTTTCACAATTCATTCCTGCGCAGATGATTGAAAGGTGTTCAGACGGTATGCTTCAGCTTTTTCCCAATTTGGATAATACCGATGGGTTTTTTATGGCAAGGATGGTGCGAAAATGACACAAGAGCTGTCATCAATGAATTATGTTGAGATGCTTGCACTTATGGAAGCTATTGGTCAACAAAGATTCAGAGCAAAGCAGATTATGGAATGGCTTGCGGTCGGGGCAACACCCGCTGAAATGACAAATATTCCGAATGCGCTTCGTGCGGAGCTTAGCAAAATGCCTTACGGAGATGCAAGCATCGTTGAGGAGCTGCATTCCAAACGTGATGAAACAATCAAGTTTTTGTATCGGCTTGAGGACGAGAACATTGTGGAAGGCGTTCTGATGAGCTATTCATACGGTAACACGCTTTGCATATCCAGTCAGGTCGGGTGCAGAATGGGCTGTGCGTTCTGCGCTTCAACATTGAACGGAAGAGTTCGAAACCTCACAGCGGGAGAGATGCTGTCCGAGGTTCGTTCGGTTGAAAAGCTTATACCTCCAACGGAGGAACGTAAGCGTTCTGTTACAAATATCGTAATGATGGGCTGCGGAGAGCCGCTCGACAATTACGACAATACGCTCCGCTTTTTGGAACGCGCAACGGCGGCGGATGGTCTGGGTATAAGCCCGAGGAACATTTCGCTTTCAACCTGCGGTCTTGTTCCGATGATTTACAGGCTGGCAGATGAAGCGCCTCATGTGACGCTGTGCATATCTTTGCACGCTCCCAACGATGAAATCCGCAGGAGAACAATGCCAATCGCAAACAGATATTCGCTTAACGAGCTTATCCCGGCGGCAAGACACTATTCTGAAAAGACAGGCAGAAGGGTTATTTTTGAATATGCGCTTATCGACGGAGTTAACGCTTCCGCGAACGATGCGGAGGAGCTTGCAAAACTGCTGCGCGGCATTAATTGTCATGTTAACCTTATCCCGCTCAACAGCGTTAAAGAGCGTTCGCTTAACGGTGTGACGCGAGTTCAGGCGGCTCGGTTTGCGGCTATGCTTGAGGGGCTGCATATATCTGCAACCGTAAGGAGAGAGCTTGGAACCGATATTGACGGGGCTTGCGGACAGCTGCGCAATAAACGGCTCGAGTCCGAAAAGGAGGACGGGAAAACTATATGATATATGCCTTCCGAACCGAAAAGGGGCTAAGAAAAGTTAACGAGGATTGCTGCCGCATACCTGAGGACGGAGAACGCCCCCTTGTTATTGTCGCGGACGGCATGGGCGGGCATCGTGCCGGTAACGTCGCAAGCAGAACCGCCATAGACACAATCCGAGCCGTTGTGACGTCTTCCACAGGGACTCAAAGCCCCGCAATGCTTTTGCGGCAAGCAGTGAACAGCGCCAATCGAAAGATATTTGATGTTGCGCAACATGATGTTGACTGCATGGGTATGGGTACGACAGTGGTGCTTGCACTTCTAAGCGATCGAACTTACACTTGTGCGCATATAGGCGACAGCAGACTGTATCAATTTGACGGTTCACGCATACATCGCATAACGCGTGATCATTCATATGTTGAGGAGCTTGTCGCTTCCGGCTACATCACGGAGGAGCAGGCGCGAACACATCCGCAGCGAAACATACTGACTCGCGCAGTCGGAACATCACGTTTTGAAAAAGCCGACGTCAATATATACTCATGGAGACGCAACGAGATCATCCTGCTTTGCTCGGATGGGTTGCACGGCAGCGTAACCGATGAAGAAATGGAGCATATTTTGCGCTCGGAGCGTGATCTTCTGAGGTGCTGCGATTTAATGGTGGAGCTTGCTTTGGATAACGGTTCAACCGATAATATCACGGTTGTGCTTGCCAAGAATGAGACAAATTCCCTCAAAAACAAAGAGGGGGTGACGGCTGTATGATAGGCAGGGTTTTGAACGAACGTTACCGTATTGACTGCAAGATAGGCAGCGGCGGAATGGCTGACGTATATCGTGCCTTTGACGTTGAAAAGCAAAAGGATGTTGCAATAAAGGTTCTTAAGGCTGATTACAGCGAGGACCCTCAATACCTGAGAAGATTTATGCGTGAGGCGCAGGCGATGATGAACCTGTCGCACGACAATATCGTGTCATTATATGATGTTGGCGACGATGGAGACGTTCATTACCTTGTGATTGAGCTTGTAAGCGGCTGTACTCTGCGCGATTATATAAAGAAGCATGGCGCGCTAAGCCCTCATATAGCTGCAAAGATAACCTGTTCGGTTCTGGACGGATTGTCCCACGCGCATGAAAAGGGGCTTGTACATCGTGATGTAAAACCTCAAAATGTAATGATATCGGCAGATAAGACAATCAAGCTGATGGATTTTGGCATAGCTAAATTTGCGGACAGCTCGACAAGGACTTTTGACAGGGCGGAGGCGCTTGGCTCGGTATACTACCTTTCTCCGGAACAGGCAAAGGGAGAAGATGTTGACGCCCAAACGGATATTTATTCAACAGGCATAATGCTTTATGAGATGCTTACGGGTCAAACTCCGTTCAACGGTGAAACACCCGTGCAGATCGCGCTAAAGCATATAAATGATGAGATAATTCCTCCCAATGAGTTGAATTACCATATTCCGATCGCAATAAGCGACGTTGTGATGAAGGCGACTGCAAAGGATAAGGAGCTTAGATATAAATCGGCAGACGATATGAAAAAGGATCTCATGCGCGCACTCCGTCAGCCAAAATCGAGGTTTGCGGCAATCAGCCGCGTTAGCAAAAACGCTAAGGGTCCTCAAAAGGCAAATGCAAAAACGGATGGCGACAAGCCGGGCTTTTTAAGCAAGCATGGTGCGTCTATCATCATATTGATCGCAGTTGTTGCGATAATCGCAATTTTCATAACCATGTTTTTCCTTTGGCTTAAAGGAAGAACCGCAGGCGATGAGGAATATCTCAAAGTTCCCGAATTGCTTGGAATGACCGAGGACGACGCACGAGAGTACGCCGAAAATCGCAGCTTCTATCTGGAAGTGAAAAATTCCGAACAATCCGATTATCCCGCGGGAGAGGTTTGCGATCAGACGCCCGGGGAACATCAAAAGGCATTGCCGGGCAGCACGATATACGTTACAATAAGCCTTGGAGCTTCAACGGTAAAAATGCCGAACCTGATAGGGCTGACATATATCGAGGTGGAGCGTGCGTTAAAAGACGCGGGACTTAACCTTGATCCAAACATAGGGTACGAAACCTCCGAGGAGGAATACTATGGCAAGTGCATATATCAATCCGAGACTGCGGACACGGATGTAATGCTGGGCGAATCTATAAAAATTATCATCGGACAGGCATATTCAAGCGAGGTTAAGCAAATGCCAAATCTCACCGAATGCGCAGACGTCAGCGCGGCGGTTGAACGGCTTAGGCTGATCGGCGTTGAAAGCTATCGCATCTATATAAGCGATTATGCCGACTCCGGCAACACATATGAGGAAGGACAGATTGTATCGCAAAGTCCCGCTGCGGGGATAAACGTTACGGATACTTCGATTATTGTCGAGATCTATATTTACATGAGCAGTATGGGCAATTATTGTGCCGATTTCTCACAGAATATCACAATGAGCGGGCAGTCCAACGAGGTGCTGATTACCGTCAGCACAAGTATTGGAGAGGTTGTGCTGTTCAGCGGACAGTACGAGTCCGGTACTGTAACGATACCCTTTACCGCCTACCTTTGGGAGGGAGGGAGTCATCTCTGCATCGTTTATGTCAACGGAGAGGTATATTCCAGCTTCAACAGAGAGTTCATACACGGAGGGCAGGGCAACGACTGAAATGTATGGTACAATAACAAAGGGCGTTGGTGGCTTTTACACGGTTTTTGCCGAGGATAAGCTTGATTATGTATGCAAGGCGCGAGGACTGTTTCGCAAAAACGGTGAAACTCCCGTTCCTGGGGACAGAGTTGAGTTCTCTGTCGATACTAAGGGTGACGGCTATCTTCTGCGCATTTCCGCAAGGCAAAATCAGCTTGTTCGACCGATGGTTGCAAACATCGATATGCTTCTTATTGTTGTTTCTGCCGAAGAGCCTCAACCTGATCTTGAGCTTGCAGACAAGCTGCTTCTGTATTGTGCAAAACAGCACATTATGCCCGTAATCGTTATCAACAAGTGTGACGACGGAGAGAACGAAGCGGCTCGAAGGATTGAGCGTCAATATGCGGACGCCCGATATAAAATTGTTACGGTTTCCGCAGCCACAGGGTTTGGAATCGATAAGCTGTCCGCATTGCTTGACGGAAGCACGATTTGTCTTGCGGGACAGTCTGCGGTTGGGAAATCGTCTTTGCTAAACGGGCTTTTGGGACTTAAGCTTGAAACGGGTGAGCTGTCGCCCAAGACAGAGCGCGGGAGACATACAACACGCCATGCGGAGCTGCTGAAAATACCTTCGGGCGGGCTTATTGCCGATACTCCCGGGTTCAGCATGCTTGACTCCATACCTGTTGAGCCTGAGGAAATTCCAAGCCTGTATCCGGAATTTTTGGCGCTTGACGGAATGTGCAGATTTACAAGCTGTATGCACATTTCCGAGCCTCACTGCGCCGTTAAAGCAGCTGTGGACGCAGGCAAAATACCAAAGGAGCGATACGAAAGATATGTTAAGATCGCAAATGAAGCAATTAAAAGCAGGAGGCATAGATATGATTAAGGTTGCACCCTCTATACTGTCGGCGGATTTCTCAAAACTGGGTCACGAGGTTGAACAGCTTGAATCTCTTGGCGCAGATTATGTTCACTTTGACGTAATGGACGGTCACTTTGTTCCAAACATTACATTTGGCGCCCCAATGTGCAGTGCGCTGCGAACGCACTCAAACCTTGTGTTTGACGCTCATCTTATGGTTTCGGAGCCTTCAAAATGGGTTAAAGACTTTGCGGACGCGGGCGCGGATATAATCACTATTCATACCGAGGCCGATGTTCACGCGCACAGAACTTTGCAGCTTATTCGTTCACTGGGGAAGAAGGCGGGAATAGCGCTGAACCCTTCAACGTCCCACTATGCTGTTGAGTATCTGCTTGAATGCTGTGATATGGTGCTTGTGATGGGTGTTAACCCCGGATTTGGCGGACAAAAGCTCATAGTGCCAACGCTCAGAAAGATCACGGCAATACGAAAGATGGCAAACAAAATGGGCGTGAAGGTTGATATCGAGGTTGACGGGGGGATAAACACCCATACCGCAGCATTGTGTATTGAAGCCGGCGCAAATGTGCTTGTTGCCGGAAGTGCGGTTTTCTGCGCCGCAGACAGAAAACAGGCAATAGCGGACATAAGGGGCGACAATGGCTAAAAAAACCGAAAACAAGAACGACTCATTCAACTACGATGAGGTGTTCAATGTCGTAAGCATGGACGACGTCATGCACGATTCGATGCTGCCATATGCGGAGCATGTAATACTTGAGCGTGCGCTTCCACGCGTTGAGGACGGATTAAAGCCTGTTCAACGCAGAATTTTGTATACAATGCTGGAGCTTGGCACAACGCCGGATAAGCCGCACAGAAAATCCGCAAGAATCGTTGGAGATTGCTTGGGTAAATATCATCCCCACGGCGACAGCTCGGTTTATGACGCAATGGTGCGAATGGCGCAGGGCTTTAATATGCGCGTTCCGCTCGTTGACGGTCATGGCAACTTTGGCAGCGTGGATGGTGATTCAGCGGCAGCCATGCGTTACACAGAGGCGCGTATGGCGCCTGCTGCGATGCACCTGTTGAAAGACCTTGAAAAGGATACCGTTAAGTTCGGGCTAAACTTTGACGATTCGTTGAAACAGCCGGAGCTTCTTCCGGGACGATTTCCCAATTTGCTTATAAACGGCGCAAACGGTATTGCCGTGGGGTTAACAACATCCATCCCGCCGCACAATCCAACGGAGGCTGTTAACGCGGTGGTTGCGCGCATCGAAAATCCTGATATTACGCTTGATGAACTTATGAAGATTATTCCGTGTCCGGACTTTCCAACCGGTGGATATATTCTTCGATCTGATGAAATACGCGCAGCATATGAAACTGGGCGCGGCAAGCTGACGAACCGCTCAAAAACTCATTTTGAAACAACAAAGAGCGGGAAAAAGCTAATTGTTGTTACCGAGTTTCCCTACCAGGTCAACAAGGCGGCTGCTCTTGAAAAAATACTCAAGCTTGTTCAAGAAAAGAAATCTGCCTTTGCAAGCGTAACCGATATAAGGGATGAGTCGGACCGCAGCGGTACGCGTGCGGTTATCGAGCTTAAAAAGGACGCGGACGAGCATAAGGTTTTGCGTCAGCTTTTCAAGTATTCAGACCTGCAAAAAACATTTGGCGTAATAATGGTGGCGATAGCAGACGGCAAACCAAAGCTTATGTCACTTACCGAGGTCATAGATTATTACATTCGTCATCAAGAGGATGTGGTATCGCGCAGATGCAGATTTGAACTGGAGGCGGCGGAGAAGCGCGCCCACATTTTGGATGGGCTGATGATTGCGCTGCTGAATATTGACGAGGTTATCGCACTCATACGTGCATCAAAATCACCAAAGATTGCCAAAGCGGGACTTATGGAACGCTTTCTTCTTTCAGCTGCACAGGCGGACGCAATACTTGACCTGCGTCTGCAGCGGTTGACTAACCTTGAGCAGATAGCAATCGAACGTGAGCATAAGGATTGCCTGAACGAAGTTGCACGCCTGAAGGAATTGCTTTCATCTAAGCAAAAGCTTGACAGGCTAATTAAGGATGAGCTGCGTATGTTCGGCAGTTCAATTGCCGATGCAAGGCGCACAAAGCTTATAGAAGCCGACAACGAATCATCGGACGATGATGAAGAGCTTTCACAAGCGGAGCCTGCTGCAGTAATGGTGCTTGGCGATAATAAGCTTCGCAGACTGCCCGTTAAGCTGTTGACACCCGATGTTATTTCGGCAGATTTGCCAAAGGCGGTGTACAGCACAGACACAAATGCCACGCTGCGGCTGTTTACCGACAGAGGCTTCATGCTTTCGATTCCGGTCGCCGATATACCGGAGCTTAAACCGTCATCAAGACCCACCAATCTTTCGGCAATTATCCCAATCGATGGGGACGAAACCATACTGTGCTCGATGATAGATCTCTGCGGAGAAGGTCGTCTTGTGTTCTATACCGAACGAGGAATGGTTAAGTCAACCGACGCAGGCGAATACATAACCAGAACAAAACGGATTTCCGCGATAAGCCTTAAGGATGGCGACAGGCTCATACGGGTTGAAAGGATTGAACCAAGCGAGGGTCAATCAATAATGCTTTTAACCGAAAAGGGCATGGGGATACGTTTTGCGGCTGATTCTGTACCTACAACCGGAAGGCAGTCTGGCGGTGTACGCGGCATAAAGCTTGATGACGGAGACTCGGTGATATATGCTGAAACGATTACTGACGAGGGGGAGATACTCACCGTTACCGAACGCGGTTATATGAAACGCAGCTTTGTGTTTGACCATGAGGTACAGGGCAGAAACGGTAGAGGATGCATCTGCTTTGGGTTCAAAAAGAACGGCTCAAACGGAACCAAGCTGGTTTCGGCGCTTCACGTCAGGGAGCCGCGTGACGTCACATTTATCCAAGCTCACGGCGAAAAAACTGTCATCAACACAGAGGAGATTAAAATCGAATCTAAAAATGGCAGGGGACAATTGATGATAATGGTAATTATGGATGATGTTGTAGTGTCGGCGGAATAAAATATACTATAATTGAACCTTTACAAAAGTGCTTTGCTGTCATATAATGGCAAAGCCAAGGGGCTTTAGCGAAGTTGGCTATCGCGCTACACTGGCAGTGTAGAGATCACCGGTTCGAATCCGGTAAGCTCCACCAAAAGCACGGCAGTTCTGTATGATATGCCGTGCTTTATTGTTAAATACAATGAAGCAGAAAAGTACTGCGTTTTCGCTGCAAAGAGAGTCGTTGGTTTGGTGTAAGACGATCACGAATGCATGGGAAGCTCTCTGCGGAGTTGATGCGTTGAAATGGCTTTTGTGGCTCACAAGCCTCAAGTAGGCGCATCCGCGCTCCTCGCGTTACGGGGGTCAAAGCGGTTTGACATTTTTGTCTTTCAAACGGAGTGGTACCGCGGAGGTTGATTTTGCGCCTTCGTCTCCCTGTTAAGGGTGACGGGGCGTTTTTTATGTTGAAAGGAGAATTGGTTAACATGACAGACAGGTACGACCATATCGCCATAGAAAAAAAGTGGCAGGACACATGGCGGAACGCGCATTGCTTTGAGGCGAAAAACGATTATTCGCTTCCAAAATATTACGCACTGATTGAGTTTCCTTTTCCGTCCGGCGCGGGGCTTCATGTCGGTCATCCCAGACCATACACTGCGCTTGACGTTATCGCACGCAAGAAAAGGCTTGAAGGATATAACGTTCTTTTCCCTATCGGGTATGACAGCTTTGGCCTTCCCACAGAGAATTATGCAATAAAGACCGGTGAGCATCCCAAAAAGGTTACCGAGCGCAACATAGCTGTGTTCAGGCGTCAAATGGAGATGCTTGGACTGAGCTTTGATTACTCACGCGAGGTATATACGTCTGATCCAAATTATTACAAGTGGACTCAATGGATATTTCTGAAGCTGTTTGAGAATGGGCTTGCGTACAAGGCGGAGCTGCCGATCAACTTTTGCACGTCATGCAAGGTTGGCTTGGCAAATGAAGAGGTTGTTGACGGCACATGTGAGCGCTGCGGCGCACCGGTTGTACGCATGACGCGAAGTCAATGGATGCTGAAGATAACGGCATATGCCGACAGACTGATAGACGACTTGGACAAGGTCGACTTTATCGAAAGGGTAAAGACGTCTCAGCGCAACTGGATAGGACGGAGCACGGGCGCGGAGGTAACGTTTGCGATTGACGGCTATCCTGATGGGCTGAAGATATACACGACGCGTCCCGACACAATGTTTGGCGCGACGTACATGGTGGTTTCTCCCGAGCATCCGATTGTTAACGCAATGTCCGACATGATAAAGAACATGGATGCGGTAACTGAATATCGTGAGCAAGCATCACACAAAAGCGATTTTGAACGTTCGGAGCTTGCAAAGGAAAAGACAGGCGTTCCGCTTCAGGGAATTAACGCAATCAATCCATGTACGGGCAAGCCCATTCCCGTCTGGATATCTGACTATGTGCTGATGGGGTATGGCACAGGTGCTATTATGGCTGTTCCGGGTCATGATACACGTGATTATGAGTTTGCAAAAAAGTTTGATCTTCCGATAATCGAGGTAGTATCCGGGGGAGACGTCTCAGAAGAGGCATATACGGACTGCGAAAAGGGCGTCATGGTGAACTCTGGTTTTCTGAACGGAATGCAGGTTGACGATGCAAAAAATGCCGTCATACAATGGCTTGAGCAAAAGGGCATTGGCAGCAAAAAAACCAACTTCAAGCTGCGTGACTGGCTGTTTTCGCGTCAGCGCTATTGGGGCGAACCTATCCCCCTCGTTTACTGTGAGCACTGCGGCTGGGTTCCCATACCCGAAAACGAGCTGCCTCTGACACTGCCCGATATTGACGATTACAAGCCGTCGGATGATGGCTCCTCCGCGCTTTCACGCGCAACGGATTGGATTAATACCACCTGTCCAAAGTGCGGCGCTCCCGCAAAAAGAGAGGTTGATACGATGCCGAACTGGGCCGGCTCAAGCTGGTATTATATGCGCTACTGTGATCCGCATAACAATTCGTGCCTTGCGGATAAGGCTGCGCTTGATTATTGGCTGCCCGTTGATTGGTATAACGGTGGTATGGAGCATACAACGCTGCATTTGCTGTACTCTCGCTTCTGGCACAAATTCTTATATGACATTGGCGTGGTAAGCTGTCCCGAACCATATAACAAACGCACAAGCCATGGGATGATACTTGCGGAGGACGGTCGAAAGATGTCAAAAAGCTTTGGCAATGTTATCAATCCTGATGATCTGTGCAATTCATATGGCGCGGACACGGTGCGCACATATGAAATGTTCATTGGCGCTTTCGATCAAACAATTCCCTGGAGTACAACAGGCGTTATGGGATGCCGCAGATTCCTCGACAGGGTGTGGCGGCTTCAGGAGCTTATCGAAGGAGAAGGCGAACGACCTGAGATTAGGGGAGCATTACACGCCTGCATTAAAAAGGTCACTGAGGATATTGAAAGAATGAAGTTCAATACCGCTATTGCAGCGATGATGAGCTTTGTTAACGATGTATATTCAAAGGGCAGTATCACGCGTGATGAGCTTCATACTCTGCTGATTCTGCTTGATCCGTTTGCTCCGCATATTGCCGAGGAGATGAACGAAAGACTCGGCTTTGAGCCAATATATAAGACCTCATGGCCCAAATGGGACGACAATGCGCTGCAAAAGGATGAGCTCGAGCTTGGCATTCAGTTTAACGGAAGGCTTCGCGGCAGGATGACAGTGCCTGTCAGTCTTTCGCAGGAGGAGCTGCAAGACCTTGTGCTCTCCGAGCCGGAGTTCATGCAATGGCATGAGGGAAAGACAATAAAAAAGTTTATCGCAATCAAGAACATCGTGAATGTTGTTGTGGTATAAGCCTCAATAGGCGCATCAAAAAACAAACGGGACGTCCTGCATGGTATGTGCGGCGTCCCTTTTTGTATGCAACAGCATCTGAATTTATGCTGCTTTATCAGGGCGTAACTTCATTCACTCCGGGCAATGTTTCAGTCGCCTGAGAATACAGCTTAGTGAAGTAATATGTAAGAATATCTTCAACTGCACCTGCGGATGAGCTGCCGGAAAGCCCGCTGGGTATACAGACAACAATTACGATATCGGGATCATCGTTGGGGGCAAAAGCAACAAACCAGCTTGTGTTTTGAATATCAATCGTAACGCCGCCCATCTGAGCGGAACCGGTTTTTCCGCTTGTTAATGCAAGATAACCGAGCGCAGCGTATTCAGCGCTGAAGGCGTCGCTGGCGGTACCTCTGTCTTCGGGAGATACAACGCCTGCCATACCCTGACGCAGCGCCTCCCAATAGGTGTCGGGCGCATCAATTTGGTTGAATACAGAAGGCTCAACGTCAAGAACGGTTTCGCCCGTAGGAGAAGACACAGAATCAACTATATGAGCGTCATATACAGTACCGCTGTTTGCAATGGCCGATACATATCGAGCAACGGCGATAGGAGTTACAAGCATTATACCCTGCCCGATACCCGTACGGATGGTATAGGAAGCCTTCCATTGAAGCTCTGTCAAAAGGGAAGTAATCTCGCTGTCCCAGCTCTGCGCACGGGATATTCCGTAGGGAATGCCAAGATTAAGCGATAGGATTTGCCGAACGTTAGCCCCCTTGCCCTTCAACGAACCATCCTGCAATGCCATGAGCTGTTGGGCGCAGGCGGATATAGCATCGTTGTCGATTTCAACACCGCGCACAGTCTGATAGCTTTTAAGGAGGCTTACAAGACTTCTGTACACAAGCAGCGGAAGCGATGTGTCTTGATTGTTGTAGGATCTTGTGTTGTCGTACATTGCGGTTTGCCCGCCGATGATTCCTGTGGTTTCTCCGGTAAGCTCGATTCCTGTGCGGCTTGCCAACCCAAGCTTTTCTGCCCAGTTTACAAGCCTGTCAATTCCGAGACGATAGGATACCTCGTAAAAATAATAGTTGCATGAGTTTTTGACAGCCTTAACAATATCCTGATCAGTGTGGTTCCAAGGATAACTCGTCCAACAGTTGGCATGAGTATCCACCTTTTTGCCCGTTTCCTCATCATAATAAATATACGGCGATTCATCGTCAATTGTTTCGTTAAGACCAACTGCACCTTCCATAAGACCCGCAAGCCCAGTACACATTTTGAAAACAGAACCGAGAGCAAGCTTCATTGAAATTGCCTTATTTCTTGTTGGTGTTGTTCTGTCCGCATAATCGTTGTCTTCATTAGGATCGCCGTAAAGATAATACACCTGCTCGTCCGTAAGCCCTTGTATGAACCAATTAGGATCGTAACCGGGATAGCTTGCCATGGCAAGTACCTCGCCTGAATTGCAGTCCATAACGACAATCGCACCGGTTTCGGCAAGGTCGATTTCATCATAATCGGCGTATGCTCCGTCAAATACGCCGTCCCCGTCAGGATCGATTTTGTTTTGTTCTTTTGTGTGAATGGCTTGAATGATATCATACAATGCCTGCTCTGTGACTATCTGTAAGGGAAGATCAAGCGTTAGTGTGACGTCGTTTCCATCTGTTGCCGCAGTCGTGGACACGGTATTAATTATCGCACCATTTGAATTGACCTCAAGCACAATTGCACCGTGATGCGCGGAGGTCGCACCGGTAAGGTACGTCTCCATTGTAGACTCCACGCCCGATACACCAATGTAATCGTCATAAGAATAGCCGAGAGCAAGGAGCGCTTCAGCATTCTCCGCGCTCATCTTTTGACAATAGCCCACAACATGAGCAGCGGTTTCGCCATAGGGATATACACGGGTTGTGCTTTGGGATGTTTGAAGTCCCGGCATTTCATCCGCCATCATTTCAATCTGAGCGACAACCTCAAGACTGACGTTGTATGCGATTGTAACGGGTACATATGCTCGATAATTGTTGAGCAAAACCTCTTGGCGTATAGAGATTATCTTGCGTGCTTCAGAAAAAGGAAGCTCCTCCGGTATGAACCACAGCTCGCGCAAACGCAGGTACGCGTCCTCAGCGCTTATCCAAGTGCTCATATCATCAGGATCCTTCATTGAAAAGCCCATAACATTACAAAAATTGCGATAGCGTGACTTAATAAAGGTTTCGCTTGTTACGCCGAAATCGTAGTATATCAGCCCGTTATCATCCATACAAATGTAGGAGGTATCAATTACGGAGCTGCCTCCGTCTTCGATGATGCCAATCGCCTTAATGAGGGCTTCCGTGTAAATCGCGCTGTCGTAATCGGTGCGATTATTTGCATCCCTTAAAAACTCAACATTGAAGCAGGTTTCGTCATATGCAAGCACAAGCCCGTTGCGATCAAGTATGCTGCCACGTTTGCCCTTTGTAACAATGGTTCGGCTTGCCATACTGTCCGCTTCAACCGCAAGCGTTTCTCCCTGAGCAATCGTAATAGTACCGAGCTGGTATGTCAGCGCACTCATCATCATGGCAAGAATAATCATTAGGATGATAATTCGTGATATAGGTTTTTTTGCAGTACTGCTTTTTTTCACTTTTCGCCTTTCTCAATATCGATTGCTCCCTGTCGCCAAAGCGGACGATACAGCGCTTTGCGTTGGAACAGATGCACAATGGCGCATACGCCGCCTGTCAGCAGTGCCGAGGGCAGGATATATGCGGCAAGCATTAACGGATAGTTCGGCCTTGCACCCATAAGCAAAACGGCAACAAGAAAAATGTGTTCCTTTACAAATGAAGCAACCGCAGCTATAACGGTTGGAATTATCAGATTATCCGCGTAAAACTTTTTAAAAAATATTCCCGCCACCGCCGCAGCGGAAATGTAGGCGATGGATGACAAGCCGACGACCTTATTGAAGAAAAGATCAATAATAAACCCTACTCCAAAGCCTATCGCGGCAGAGGGGGCGCCGCCGATGAGAACGCCTAACGATACGACAAGCGCCATTGTAACATCGGGACGAATGCCATAAAGATTAACGATGTTGAAGAATGTTGAATCAAGGTAAAGCGCGATGACAACCATGACGGCAATAAGCCATTTACGCATCAGCCATCACCTCCAAAATCCGTAATGACCATTACCTCCTCGATATGAAGAAAATCAACGGCGGGGGAGATTATTGCATTTACACCGTTGCTGTCGGTATCCAGAATGACCTCCTTTACAGTGCCGATAAGTATGCCCTTTGGGAAAATGCCCCCGACTCCGCTTGTGATAATTACGTCTCCGGGTACAATGTCGGTAAGGTCAGTTGGAAGATAGTAAAGCTCCAAGGTTGAGGTCTTGTCGTTTGTGCTCATAACTCCGCGAACCATGCAGTTGTCACGGGTGCGTTCAACCATAGAAGCAACCGTGATGGATGAATCGATAAGCGCGGTAACCTTGCACCAATTAGCGCCGAGGTCTGTGACTTTTCCGATAAGTCCGTCTCCGCACATAACGGGCATATTTAGCTCAATGCCCTGATTTCTGCCTGCGTTTATTGTGATGACGTCGAACCAAACGCCGCTTGAACGCCCTATAACCTTTGCAGTGACATATACAAAATCTGCAAATGTACCGGAATAATTCAACATTTCACGAAGCCGCTGATTTTCATTTTGAAGCTCACTGTAATCAATCTGCGATTGCTGATACAGGGCAAGCTCCTGCTTGAGCCTTGCGTTTTCAAGATCGGCGTCGGTGGTATTGAATATATCTTGAAAAAAGCCTGAAATGGCGTTTGAGGCGGTTGCGGCAAAGGTTTGTATCGGGCGGAAAATTACCCCAACCGTGTTTTCAAGCCATGGTATTGTGCGCGAACCGGCTGATAAAAAAGCAAGCACAAGCAAAGCCACGAGCGCGATGATCGTGATGAGCATTGATTTGTTTGCAAACAGTTTTTTCAAAGGACGTCCTCCGAGCCGATTACATATATTTTCATTTTGTATTATAGACCGAATCACGTCTTTTGGCAATAGCACCGCATAATTCGTCATAAGACGTTAATAATCATCAGGAAAACAGAGGTTGAAAAACATCCGCTAATAAACTATAATGCCGATAAGAGGTCAACGCCGTTTACCTCAGACTGCTTTTACAGACAGAATGGTTTTAGTGAGGTTTATTATTGATGAAGAAATTCATACTTGCTCTTGATCAAGGCACCACAAGCTCACGTGCGATACTGTTTGACCGTGGCGGAGGCATTCATGGCAACGCGCAGATTGAATTTGCGCAGCATTATCTTGAGGCGGGGTGGGTGGAACATGACCCCATGGAGATATTGCGCAGCCAAAAGCTTGCCGTAACGGCTTCTATGGAGCAAAACGGCGTATGCGCATCCGATATAGCGGCAATCGGCATTACAAACCAAAGAGAAACAACGATTTTATGGGATAAATCAACAGGGCTTCCGATATACAACGCGATTGTGTGGCAGTGTCGCCGTACGGCGGGCATTTGTGAGAGACTGATTGCCGAGGGGTATTCGGACTATGTGCGCGAACACACAGGGCTGCTGATCGACGCTTACTTTTCAGGCACAAAAATTAAATGGATACTTGACAATGTAAGCGGCGCACGCGAACGGGCAGCGCGCGGCGAGCTTCTTTTCGGAACAATAGATACATGGCTTATCTGGTGGCTGACGGGCGGAAAGTCTCATGTAACAGATTATTCTAACGCATCGCGTACAATGCTTTTTGATATTGACAAGCTGTGCTGGGATGCAAAGCTTCTGAACATTTTGGATATCCCAATGTGTATGCTTCCGAGGGTAATGCCGTCAAACGGTAATTTTGGCGTTGTTGCCGGAGGGATTTCGGGGCTTGAAGCTCTGGCGGGCATACCCATTTCAGGCGTTGCGGGAGATCAACAGGCGGCGCTGTTCGGTCAAGCTTGTTTTTCAAAGGGGCAGGCAAAAAACACATACGGAACAGGATGCTTTCTTGTTATGAACACCGGCGACAAATCAATGCGCAGCAAAAACGGGCTTATATCAACCATTGCGTGGGGCTTAAGCACAGGCGAGGTCGAGTATGCGCTTGAAGGCAGCGTCTTTAACGGCGGAAGCGTTATTAAGTGGCTTCGAGATGGATTAGGGCTTATAAAATCAGCACCGGAAATAAACATTCTTGCAGAGAGTGTTAAGGATTCGGGCGGAGTAGTGCTTGTCCCTGCATTTACGGGGCTTGGCGCACCCTATTGGGATATGTATGCAAGAGGCACGATGGTCGGTATTACACGCGGCACAACGTCCGCACACATCGCAAGAGCCGTTCTCGACAGTATCGCATATCAAGTTGCGGATCTTATCCATGCGATGGAAGACGACGTTGGATTTTCGATTGCAGAGCTTCGTGTTGACGGAGGGGCGTCGGTTTCAAACATACTTATGCAGATTCAGTCCGATATGCTGGATGTTCGTATCAATCGTCCCGAGGTTGTAGAAACAACCGCTCTCGGCGCGGCGTATCTTGCCGGACTTGCGGTTGGATTCTGGAGCAGTCTTGAGGATATCGAAAAAAACCGCAAGGTCGAAAGGATATTTACGTCCCAAATCACCGAAGCGGAACGTCAAGCGGGCTTCAGAACATGGCACAGAGCCGTGGACCGTTCCCGCGGATGGGCAAACTGACAAGCGGATCACTAATTAATATATATGGAGGATGTAATGGAAACAAGACCCTATGTATCATGGAAAATGATAGGTGACTTTATGCACGATGCTTTTGTTGCATGCGGCATTCCCGATGGTGATGCAACAATCTGCGCAGATGTTTTGATGGAAAGCGACAGACGGGGCATTGAAAGCCATGGCTGCAATCGCTTCAAGCCAATCTACATTGATCGTATTCGTGCGGGCATACTCAATCCCATTACTGAGATTGAAATTGTCAGGGAAACTCCTACAACCGTTGTGATGGACGCTCATGACGGCATGGGCATGGTGGCAAGCCACAAATGCATGGAGATGCTTATTGAAAAAGCAAAAAAGTTTGGGCTTGCGATGGGCGCAATACGCAACTCGTCTCACTATGGTATCGCCGGATACTGGGCTACAATGGCAACAAAAGAGGGGATGATTGGATTTACCGGAACAAACGCACGCCCAAGCATCGCGCCGACATTCGGCATTGAAAATATGCTGGGCACGAACCCGCTGACATTTGCGCTGCCGACAGACGAGGACTTCCCGTTTGTTATCGACTGCGCAACATCAATTACGCAGCGCGGAAAAATTGAATACTTTGCGCGCAACGGCATGGACACGCCAGCAGGCATGGTAATAAGCGAAGATGGAAAAGCGCTTACAGACAGCGATGAGATACTTCAAGACCTTACCAAAGGCACTGCGGCGCTTGCACCTCTTGGTGGGATAGGCGATGGGCTTGCAGGCTATAAGGGTTACGGCTATGCAACCGTTGTTGAGGTGCTTTCCGCCGCGCTTGCCGGGGGAAGCTATCTGAAAATGCTTACAGGATATGACGAAAACGGCAATCGCCGCCCATATCATCTGGGGCATTACTTCCTTGTTGTCGATCCCGATGCATTCCTCGGTCAGTCCGAGTTCAAAAAAATCTGTGGCGATATACTGCGCGAGCTCAGAGACTCAAAGAAGGCCCCGGGGCAGGACAAAATATATACCGCAGGTGAAAAAGAGTATTTGGCTTGGCTGGACAGAAAAGACAAGGGAACGCCCGTCAGCGAGGGGGTTCAAAAAGACCTTGTTGCGGTCAGAGATATGTATAATCTCAATTATAAATTCCCGTTTGAAAACTGACGAATTGGAGATACCAAATGGATTACGCCGAAGAATCCCTGCGTCTGCATGAAAAATGGCAGGGCAAAATTGAAGTTATTGCAACCGTACCCGTAAGCAGCAAGGATGACCTTTCGCTTGCATATACACCGGGCGTCGCGCAGCCTTGTCTTGAAATACAAAAGGATGTGAACAAGAGCTACACACTTACGCGTCGCCACAACCTGTGCCTTGTTGTAACAGACGGCACCGCCGTTCTTGGGCTTGGAGATATCGGGCCCGAGGCGGGTATGCCCGTTATGGAGGGAAAGTGCGTGCTTTTCAAAGCCTTTGGCGGCGTGGACGCATTTCCTCTCTGCATAAAGAGCAAGAACGTCGATGATATTGTAAACACCATATACCTCATTTCCGGCAGCTTTGGCGGAATTAACCTTGAGGATATTTCAGCACCGCGCTGCTTTGAAATTGAACGTCGGCTGAAGCAGATGTGCGATATACCGATTTTTCATGACGATCAGCATGGCACGGCCGTCATAACGCTTGCGGGACTTACAAATGCGCTGAAGGTTGTTAGAAAGAACAAGCGGGATGTGCGTGTTGTGATTAACGGCGCCGGAGCCGCAAGCATATCGATTGCAAGACGTCTTTTAAGCGATGGCTTTGTTGACATAACCATATGCGACCGCAAGGGGATTATATTCGACGGAAGAACAGATGGAATGAATCCTATCAAGTGTGAAATGGCAAAGGTTACAAACAAAAGCTGTATGCGCGGCACGCTTGCTGACGCAATGATAAACGCAGATGTTTTCATTGGCGTTTCTGCCCCCAATACGGTGTCCGTGGATATGGTTAGATCCATGGCGCGTGACGCCATTGTCTTTGCCTGCGCTAATCCCACGCCGGAGATTTTCCCTGACGATGCAAAGACGGGGGGAGCAGCGGTAATTGCCACAGGCAGAAGCGACTTTCCAAATCAGATAAACAATGTGCTTGCCTTCCCGGGCATATTCAGAGGTGCATTTGATGTGCGCGCAAGCGAAATCAACGATATGATGATGAACGCCGCAGCAAAAGCGCTTGCAGAGCTTATTTCGGATGATGAGCTGAGTGCGGACTACATAATCCCCAAAGCATTTGATCCGAGGGTATGCAAGGCGGTATCCGCCGCGGTAGCGGACGCGGCAAGACGAAGCGGGGCCGCAAGGCTCTGATTAGCAGAAGCAGGTCAAGCGGGGCGCAGCCGCTCCGCTTGATTTTTGTGTTGAAAAGCAAATTGTTTAATTGTATAATGGTAAAGAAATCAATATTTTTCCCGATGAGGATAAACAAACGGAGGCTATGATGAACTTCTATGATGAATTGGCGATAACATCGATTAGAACACTTACAGTTGATGCTATTCAAAAGGCAAAAAGCGGGCATCCCGGTTTGGCAATTGACGCTGCGCCTATGGCATATGCGCTTTGGAAGCAGATGAAGCATGATCCAAAGCATCCCGATTGGCTTTCAAGGGACAGGTTTGTGTTGAGTGCTGGTCATGCTTCAATGCTTTTGTATTCGCTTATGCACATATTTGGCTATGACGTATCAATTGAAGACATTAAGCAATTCCGACAGCTTGGCAGCAAAACCGCAGGGCATCCGGAATATCGTCACATCAAAGGGATTGAGGCGACGACAGGCCCTCTCGGACAGGGATTTGCAATGGCTGTTGGTATGGCGATGGCAGAACGACATATGGCTTCTGTTTTTAACAAAGAGGGTTATCCCGTCATAGACAACTATACCTACACGCTTATGGGAGACGGCTGCATGATGGAGGGCGTTGTCGGTGAAGCTGCGTCGCTTGCGGGCACGCTTCATTTGAATAAGCTGATTGCCCTTTATGACAGCAACAGAATTACAATTGAGGGCAGCACCGATATTGCATTTACTGAAAATGTCGCAGCCAGATTCAACGCATATGGCTGGCAGGTTATCACAGTTGAGGACGGAGACAGCGCAGACGCAGTTTCGGCTGCGCTCATTGCCGCAAAGATTGAAAAGCAAAAACCAACACTTATTATCGTGCATACAAATATTGCTCAAGGTACTCCAAAGCAGGGAAGCGCGTCCGCGCACGGTTCGCCCCTCGGAGAGGAAAATATTGTTGCATATAAAAACTCTCTCGGGTGGAACTACCCTGCCTTTACCGTTCCTCAGGAGGTTTACGATTACATCAATGGATTACAGAAAAACTATTCTGAGGCGTATGACAGCTATGATGAAATGCTTCGTGCGTACGCTATGGACTATCCGGAGCTTTATGCTCAATTGAAGCAATGGCTGTCAAACGTGCTGCCGGAGGGCGTTGAAAACAATGAGTCCCTTTGGATGTATGACAACAAGGGCATTGCAACACGAAAAACGTCCGAAATAATGCTCGGTCGATTGGCTGATATCATGCCGAACATTGTCGGCGGTTCGGCCGACTTGGCACCCTCTAACCTTACATATATGCAGGGATACGGTGATTTCTCGGCAAATGACTATTCGGGACGGAATTTACATTTTGGCGTGCGTGAGTTTTCAATGGCGGCAATTTGCAACGGCATAACTCTATACGGAGGATTAAGAGCCTATTGCGCAACCTTCCTCGTTTTTGCCGATTATCTCAAGCCGGCAATAAGACTTTCCGCATTGATGGGTCTGAACGTTATGTATATACTCACACATGACAGCATAGGTGTTGGCGAGGATGGACCTACACACCAGCCGATAGAGCAATTGGATATGCTCAGAGCAACGCCTAATACCTACGTTTTCCGTCCGGCTGACGGAAGGGAAACCACTGCGGCATACTGTTCGGCGTTAAAGCTCAATGCACCGTCTGTTTTTGCTTTGTCGCGTCAGAATCTTCCTCAGCTTGAGGGAACCGGAAAGGAAGCAATGCGCGGTGGATATGTGCTGCGCGATACATGCATAAAGCCCGACGTTATTCTCATGGGCAGCGGATCAGAGGTTGAATTGCTGTTCAAGGCTGCCGACATTCTTTCGGTTCAGGGTGTTATTGTCAAAATAGTATCAATGCCCTGCATGGAGCTGTTTGACGAACAATCTGAAGAATACAAACAGAGCGTTTTGCCCGCTGATGTACGCTGCCGTGTCGCATGTGAAGCGCTTGGCGGTATGTCATGGTATAAATACGTTGGCATTGACGGCAAGCTGATATCCATGAATAGCTTCGGAGCGTCTGCGCCCGCAGGGCAGCTCTTTGAAAAGTTTGGAATAACTGCCGAAAATATTGCTGCCGCAGCAATGTCGCTGATCAAGAAATGATGGAGAGTGTATGGCATACCCACGAGAGCTGATTAGAAATTTTTGTATAATTGCGCATATTGACCATGGCAAGTCAACGCTTGCAGACAGGCTGATGCAGCTTACCGACACAGTTGCGGAGCGCGATATGGAGGAGCAGCTGCTTGATTCCATGGATATTGAGCGCGAACGCGGGATAACCATCAAGTCAACTGCGGTAAGAATGTTTTACAAGCATACCGACGGACAGACTTATATGTTAAACCTGATCGACACGCCGGGGCACGTTGACTTCACATACGAGGTCAGCCGTGCGCTTGCTGCGTGCGAGGGAGCTGTGCTTGTTGTTGACGCCACGCAGGGCATTGAAGCGCAAACGCTTGCCAATGTTTATCTTGCGCTTGACAACAATCTAGAGATAATCCCTGTCGTCAACAAAGTTGACCTTGCTTCAGCGGACGCAGAAAATGCAATCCGTGAGATTGAAGATATTATCGGGCTTCCCGCAGAGGACGCTCCGCGGATATCCGCCAAAACGGGGCTTAATGTTGAGCAGGTGCTTTCAAGGATTGTAAGCGATGTACCACCGCCCAAGGGTGATGCGGACGCTCCCCTTCGAGCGCTCATTTTTGACAGCCTGTATGACAATTACAAGGGTGCGTTGAGCTATGTTCGCGTAATGGAGGGAGCGGTCAGACCAAACGACCGCATCCGTTTCATGCACAGCGGAAATGAATTTGACGTTACGGAGGTTGGCATATTCAACCCACGGTGGCAGACTGTCACGGAGCTTACTGCGGGGGAGGTCGGATACATATCCGCGTCGATTAAATCCGTTGCCGAAACAAAGGTCGGCGATACCATTACGCTTGCTGCGAACCCTGCCAAAGAACCGCTGCATGGATACAAGCACGCAAATCCGATGGTGTTTTGCGGTATTTACCCCGCGGACGGCGCAGATTACGAGGCGCTAAAGGACGCATTGGAAAAGCTTGTGCTGAATGACGCTTCAATAACATTTGAGCCCGAAACCTCTCAGGCTTTGGGTTACGGTTATCGCTGCGGATTTCTCGGCTTGCTTCATATGGAGATAGCGGAGGAGCGACTGGAACGTGAATTTGACCTTGATTTGGTTACGACCGCGCCATCCGTAATATATCGTATCATTATGTTGGATGGAGAAATCAGGATGATTGATAATCCGTCCAACATGCCTTCTCCAATGGAGATACAGTCCATGGAGGAGCCGATGGTGACAGCACATATTATGACGCCGCCGGAGTACGTCGGCACAATCATGGAGCTGTGTCAAGACAAGCGTGGTTTGTTTGAGAACATGACCTATCTTGAAGCGAACAGAGTCAAGCTAACATACCAAATGCCCCTGAATGAGATTATTTTTGATTTCTTTGACGGGTTAAAGAGCCGAAGCCGCGGCTATGCATCGTTCGATTATGAGCTGGGCGACTATGCAGCATCTGATCTTGTAAAGCTTGATTTCCTTCTCAACGGTGATATATGCGACGCGCTCTCCACGATAGTGCATAGAGATAAGGCATATGCAAAGGGCAGAGCTGTTGCAGAAAAGCTTCAGGAGGTCATTCCGCGTCAACAGTTCGAGATACCTATTCAGGCGGCAATAGGCGGGAAGGTAATTGCGCGTGAAACGGTTCGTGCCGTGAGAAAGGATGTTCTTGCAAAATGTTATGGCGGCGACATAACAAGAAAGAAAAAGCTGCTTGAAAAGCAAAAGGAAGGCAAGAAGCGCATGCGTCAAGTGGGCACGGTTTCCGTACCGAGCGATGCATTTATGAGCGTGCTTCGCATTAACTGAAAATATGGCAGGAATATATATCCACATTCCTTTTTGCAGGAAAAAATGTGCATACTGCGATTTTGTAAGCTTTGCCGATTGCAGCAAAGCCGATATCTATTTTGTTGCTCTCATTTCTGAAATCCGCAGATACAAGGCTCTCATGCAGGGAAGGACTTTTGATACCGTTTTTATAGGCGGGGGGACGCCAACCGTGCTTGAATGCGGCAGAATAAGCACATTATTGAGCGAGCTGCGGTCATGCTTTTCAATTGCGGACAACGCCGAGATTACCGTTGAGGCAAACCCGGAATCGGCCGATATGGACAAGCTTTCGGAAATGAAGAATGCAGGAGTTACGCGGCTTTCAATCGGGCTGCAGAGCGATGACGATATTGTCCTTCAGGCTATCGGCAGGATTCACAACAAGGCAATGTTTGATGAGGCGTTTAACAACGCAAGAAAAATTGGGTTTGATAACATTAATGTTGATATTATGCACGGCTTGCCGCTACAGTCACAAGCATCATACATAAATACGCTTGCATATGTTACAGAGCTTGGGGCTGAGCATATCTCGTCATATGCGTTGATTCTTGAAGAAAGCACCCCGCTATATCGACAGATAAACGAAGGGAGCGTCAAGCTGCCTGATGACGATGACGTTGCCGACATGGAGGATCTGGGGTTTGATTTTCTATCCAACCACGGCTATTTTCGTTATGAAATCAGCAATTTTGCGGCTAAAGGGCATGTATGCCGTCATAATCTGAATTACTGGAACAATGGCGAATATCTCGGACTGGGGCTTAATGCTCACTCGGCTATGCGGATAGCAGGACGTTGGACTCGCTGGGAAAACACATCACTGTTAAACGAATATATTGAAGAAATCGGGGACGGAAAGCTGCCGGTACGAAACACCAAAATAATTGAACAGGATGAAGAAATGTTTGAATCAATCATGCTGGGGCTGCGCAAAACCGATGGGATAGAAAGAGGATTGTTTCTGAAGAGCTTCGGTGTTGACGCCGCAACACAGTATGCGCCCGCTATTGCAGAGCTTGTGCTTGACGGAATGCTTGTGGTTGATGACAAAAGCATTTATCTAACAAATAAGGGCTTGGATTTTCAAAACGAAGTGCTGATTAAGATAATGGACCAAAAGGAGTGGCAGGCATGAGGACGGTTAACGGCAATGGCTGACAATCGCGGTGAATTATACGCTCGACAGGGCGTAGTATTTGACCTTGACGGCACGCTATGGGACTCGTCCTATCAGGTCGGGCTTGCATGGAATCATGTTTTTTCACTTTACGGGGTTGATTTGCGATTAACTCCCGATAACATGAAGGTTATGATGGGGCGAACCGTGCCGGAGATAGGTGAAGCTTTGCTGCCAGATATCGATGTGGCGCAGAGAAACAGGATTCTCAAAGACTGCTGTGAGGAGGAAAACCGCAGGCTGCGGTTATTTGGCGGAGCGTTGTATGACGGCGTGACGGATACTCTTGAGATTCTTTCAAGTCGGATGCCTCTGTTTGTTGTAAGCAACTGTGAGAAAGGCTATATCAATGCATTTCTTGAGTATCACAATATGGCGAGGCTTGTCAAAGACCATGAATGTATTGGATGCACAGGTCTTTGCAAGGGTGATAATATCAGGCTGATAATGCAGAGAAACGGTTTGTCAGACGCCATATACGTTGGCGATACACAACGCGATATGCTTTCTGCGGCGCAAGCGGGTGTTTCGTTTATTCGTGCCGGTTACGGCTTTGGCGGAATGTTCAACGCAGAATACTGCATTGATGCAATATGCGAATTACCGCAGATGATTGACTGCATATTCAACAATAATAAGCATTAGGGAGATGATAACGTGAGATGCAGCTGCCGTAAGTGTGGAACATATATGGTTCAAGCGGAGGACGGTATTCTCGGATGTATATGTCCGGAATGCTTTAACCGATGCACCGATTGCCTTGGTACAAATTCCGTCCTGTCAAAAGAGGATATTGAAGCAATAAAAAAGGATGAACTGACCGCAAAGCTGTATATGCAGAACCGTTCTGATGATTGACGAATCGCACCGCAGGGTGTTAATCATACTGCGGTGCGATTCTGCTGCTCTGCACAAAAACTGATCCACTTTTGTCCGATTATGTTTGTGGTGCCAATTAAGGCTCCATATCATCATGTTCAAAACTCACGCATAGAATACCGTAGTACAAAACGATATTACGGTTCTTGGGGGTACATTGGATATGACAGAGGACGCAAACCGCATTGTGCTTGTCGGAAGCATATATTCTTCGCCGGAATATGATCATACATTGTTCGGCGAATCTTTTTATCATACGGAAATTAAGGTTTCAAGATTAAGCGGAGCCGTTGACACGCTCCCGATTACCGTGTCCGGCAGACTGCTGAGAAGCGAGCTGACCTGCGGAGACAGGTATTGTATCCATGGGCAAATCAGATCATATAATCAAAAGAATGAGATTGGCAGCAAGCTTATCATAACTGTATTTGCGCGTGAATTGGAGCTTATTGACGCGGATTATGCCGAAGGGTTGGCGGATAAAAACGAGGTGGAGCTTTCGGGACATATTTGCAAACCGGTAATATACAGAACGACGCCATTTTCAAGGGAAATATCGGATATGCTGATTGCCGTAAACAGGAGATACGGCAAATCGGACTATCTTCCATGTATCGCATGGGGAAGAAATGCAAGGTACACATCCGAACTGGACGTTGGCGACAGGGTGCGCATTTCAGGCAGGCTGCAATCACGGTCTTATCAAAAAGCGCTGCCCGACGGAGGCGTCGAGCAACGCGTTGCTTATGAGATAAGCTGTTCAGCAATTGAAGAACAAGGCGTTGACGAATCAAACTCCGTCAACGTTTGAACGCTTTGCAAAGCTGTCCTCTTTGTTGAAATTTGCAAACTCACTTATGTATTCCTTGCGCGGCGCAACTTTATCGCCCATAAGCAGGGTAACAAGGTGCTCAACATCTGCAACATCCTCAATACTGACCTTAACCATTGTGCGTTTGGATGGATTCATTGTGGTTTCCCAAAGCTGCTCCGGATTCATCTCACCCAGTCCCTTATATCGCTGAAGACTATATCCACGCTGCCCCTTGGTGATTTTTGCAAGCGCGGCATCGTCATATACATAGGTCTGCTCGTTGCCCTTTTGAACCTTGTAGAGCGGAGGTTGACCAATGTATACATGACCATCGGTAATAAGCTCCTTGGTGTAGCGGTAGAAGAAGGTCAAAAGCAGTGCGCGTATATGCGCTCCGTCTTGGTCTGCATCGGACAGAATCACGACCTTGTCATACTTGAGGTTTTCAATGTTGAAGTCCTCACCAATTCCCGTACCGAGTGCGGTTATTATGCTGCGCAGCTCATCATTTTCAAGCACCTGCTCAAGACGCTTTTTTTCAACATTTAATGGCTTGCCGCGCAGCGGCAGTATAGCTTGAAATTGTCTGTCGCGCCCCTGCTTTGCGCTGCCGCCCGCGGAATCGCCCTCAACGATAAAAAGCTCGTTCTTTGATGGGTCCTTGCCCGTGCAGCTTGAAAGCTTGCCAACAAGAGGTGCGTTTTCCAGCTTGGATTTTTCTCTTGCCATCGATTTTGCCTTGCGCGCAGCTTCGCGTGCTTTGGCGGCTTTTACCGCCTTGTCCGCAATCATTGCAGACAAATCCGAATTTTTCAGGTCCTCAAGTATGGGAGGCAGGCAGTCCGACATAACGCTTTCAACTGCGGGACGCGCTTCGGTATTGCCAAGCCGTGTCTTTGTTTGACCTTCAAACTGTATCGAATGCATTTTGAGTGAGATAACGGCTGTTAATCCCTCACGAAAATCCTCACCGGAGAGTGAAGCGTCTTTATCCTTCAGAAGCCCGATTCGGCGACAGTAATCATTCATCACCTTTGTAAGAGCGGAACGAAAGCCCGTTTCATGAGTCCCGCCCTCAGAGGTGGGAATATTATTGACATACGAAAAAACATTCTCAGAATAGCCGTCGCTGTGCTGCATAGCTATCTCAACAATTATATCGTCCTTTTTTCCGTAAACATACAGCGGCTCGGGATATAGCGCGGTCTTGTCGCTGTTGAGATACTTAACAAAATCGCATATGCCGCCGTCAAAACGATACTCTCTTTCCTTTGAGTTACCACGCTCACGCAGATCAACAAGCTTAAAAGTGACGCTTTTGTTCAGATATGCAAGCTCCCTAAGCCGTCGTGAAATAAGCTCAAAATTCATTTCAATCGTTTCAAAAACTCTCGCGTCAGGCAAAAAAGCAACCTTTGTGCCCTGCCTGCGCGTGCGGCCTATTTCCGCAAGCGGCGCGTCAGGCCTGCCGGAATGGATATTTCCTTCCGAATCGGCACTGCTATGGAACGACATGGCATAGAGCTTTCCGCCTGTTGCAACCTCAACCATTACATATTCGGAAAGCGCGTTGACAACAGAAGCTCCGACTCCGTGCAGTCCACCGGAAAAACCATAGCTTTCGTTTCCAAACTTGCCTCCCGCGTGAAGCTGTGTGAACACAACCTCAACACCGGAAACGCCAAGCTTTTCATGAATACCGACGGGAATCCCCCTGCCGTTGTCCTCAACGGTAACGGAGTTGTCTTTTTCAAGCGTAACCGAAACACAGTCCGCAAAACCGTTGGCAGCTTCATCGACGGAGTTATCAACTATTTCCCATAACAGATGGTGCAGACCACGGCTGCCTGTGCTTCCGATATACATACCGGGGCGAACTCGAACAGCCTCCAAGCCCTCCATCACCTTAATATCGCTTACAGAGTAATCGTGCATAACAACCTTTCAATATGTGACAAATTGTGCATAGCAGGTATGCGCACACACATTATATAGTAAAACGAGAGATTCGGCAATAACGAATTGTGCCAACACGCTTTGCTTGAAATATAATTTGCAGAGTCTCGGACTTGCATGGCGAATATGACAATCTAAAGGGTTAACGCATTGCACCGATACAAAAAATATATTTGAACATTTTGCTTTTTCTATTGCAAACGGTATTTGCACATGGTAAAATCCTTAAGTTAATGTGATGGTCCTACGGCTGCATGTCAGCTGCGAACATCTTAAATGAAAGGGTATTACTATGGCAAACATCATTAAAGAGCTCGAAAAAGAGCAACTCCGCACAGACCTGCCTAAGCTGCAGATTGGCGATACGGTTCGCGTATACGTCAAGGTTGTTGAAGGTACGCGTGAGCGTCTTCAGAACTTTGAGGGCATCGTAATCAAGATGCAGGGCGGCGGCATCCGCAAGTCATTTACCGTTCGCCGTATGAGCTATGGCATTGGCGTTGAGAGAACATTCCCGTATCACAGCCCTCGCATCGGTCATATAGAGGTTGTTCGTCACGGTGTTGTACGCCGCGCAAAGCTCTATTACATTCGCAAGCGTTCAGGCAAGGCTGCCAAGATCAAAGAACGCATTGTCACAAAGTAATTTATCGTCTTATTCGCCCCCTGCGTCATATGGCGTCGGGGGTGTTGTTCTATTAAGTGCAAGGTGATTTTTAATGCAGAGTATCAACTGGTATCCCGGACACATGGCAAAGGCAAAGCGCCAGCTTGAAGAAGACCTCAAGCTGATTGAGGTTGTTGTTGAGGTAGTTGACGCACGTGCGCCCTCGGCATGCCGCAATCCCGACTTTGAAGAACTTTTTCGCAACAAGCGCAGGGTTGTGATACTTAACAAAAGTGATCTTGCATCACCGTCCGCCAATAAAGAATGGATACGTTGTTTTTCCTCTTGCGGAATTACTGCGGTTGAGTACGTTTCAACAGGCGGCTCATCAAAAAAAGCTGCGGTTGCCGTGATTGAAAAGGCGGGGGAGGATGTTATCGCCCGATATCGTGCCAGAGGCGTGTCAAAGACGCTGAGGGCGATGGTGGTTGGGATACCAAACGTTGGCAAATCAACGTTTATCAATCGTATTGCCGGTGTTGTTAAAGCACAGGTCGGCGACCGTCCGGGCGTAACGCGAAGCAAGCAATGGGTCAAAGTGTCTCCTTATCTTGAACTTATGGATACGCCGGGGCTTTTATGGGCAAGGCTTGACAGCCAGGTATACGCAAGACACATAGCCTATATTGGCTCAATAAGGGACGATATCCTTGATATTGAGGAGCTTGCTGAAGCTTTGCTTTCGGATTTGCTTAAGCTTTGTCCGGACGAACTGATCAGTCGATATCCTAAGATAGACAAGAATGCTTCTGATGATGAGCTTCTTGCCGCCGTATGCAGAAGCAGAGGCTTTGTGCTTTCAAAGGGCATGCCCGATACCGAACGCGCTGCAAGAATCGTGCTGGATGAATTTCGGGCAGGCAAAATAGCACGAGTATCCTTTGAACTTCCAAGCGATCAGATTGTGACGGAGCCGCAGTGATGGCAAGCCGTATTTCTGAAAGCGAAAGACTGTATATACTCACCGAAAACGAACGACACATTTGGGAAGCGGGCGGCGTTGCGGCAGGCTTGGACGAGGTCGGCAGGGGTCCTTTGGCGGGGCCGGTGGTTGCCTGTTGCGTGATTATGCCTTCAAAACCGATTATTGAGGGCGTTAACGATTCAAAAAAGCTGTCTGAAAAAAAGCGTGAATTACTTTACACACATATCACCAAAGCTGCTGTTGCATACGGTCTGGGATGGGTGTCCGAACGCGTGATTGACGAGATCAACATTCTTAATGCAACAAAGCTTGCCTTTGAAGAGGCATATGCCAACATGAAAGCATCCTGTGATGTTGCATTAATAGACGCAGTGACAGGATTAAAGCTGCCATGTGAGCAGCGCTCGATAATTCATGGCGATGCATTATCATATTCCATTGCTGCTGCATCGATAATCGCCAAGGTTGAGCGCGACAGATATATGATTGAGATGAGTAAACGTTATCCTGAATATATGTTTGCAAAAAACAAGGGCTACGGCACGCGAGAGCACATTGAAGCGCTTCGTATTTATGGCGCCTGTGAGATACACAGAAAAACATTTATCAAAGGACTGATGTGATGAATAAACATCGAACAGTCAACCGCAGACGGGGTGATTACGGCGAAAGACGTACTTTGTGGTATTTGCGCTTTCGAGGATTTCACCTTCTTGAACGCAACTTTTGTTATGGTCATAAGGAGATTGACCTCATTATGCAGAAAGGCAATTTGATAGCCTTTGTCGAAGTCAAGTCCAGAACCGATACAAGTCGCGTAAGACCTCAAACTGCGGTTACGCTGAAAAAGCAATTCAACATCATCACAGCTGCAAAGGCGTATGTACAGAGAAATGGGTACAGCGACAGGATATTGCGCTTTGATGTGTCTGAGGTTGAGCTTTCAAGCGGCAAAATAACATACATACCAAACGCTTTTACAGCATGAACGTAATATAGTATTGTTGTGTTCACTGCTTTTGTGGTATAATCAATAAATCAAAATAGTGGAGACGTCTATGAAAAGAAGTTTTGCTGTTATTTCGGTTATTGTAATTGCGCTTTTTGCGCTTTCTTCATGCGCAAACGTTAAGTCGCCCGAGCTGCAAAACGGCGATTTTGAAACACTTGACGGAGGATTGCCGCAGGGATGGTATTCAAACGTTTGGGATGAGGCTGTCGGCAGTATTTCCGTGAGCGTGGATGCTGAACGAGCTAACGTTGTTCACATCGTTAATTCGGGCGCAACGGATTCACGCGTTTATCAGGATATTCAGGTTTCCCCTAAAACCACATATAAAATTACCTGTTACGTTAAAACCAAAGGAGTATCAGGCGGCGCGGGTGCTATTATAGGCATTATCGGGCAGTCAGCCGCATCCGCAGGCGTATATGGCGATACAGATTGGACAAGAGTTGAGCTAATCGGCAAAACAGCCAAGGCTCAAAAAACTCTGGGCGTATCAATCGGGCTGGGCGGTTACAGCGCTGAATCGGGTGGTGAGGCATGGTTTGACTGTGTTGCCGTTGAAATATCAAGTCAATCAACAGATGTTCTGTTTGGAGAGAGCAACACATCGTCTCAATCGACAGATGATGCTCCGACAGAGTTTCCTACAACCAAAATTGTCCTGTTTACAGTCATAAGCGCAGTGTTTTTGATAGCTCTTTACTTTTTATATCGTGCGTATTGCAAAAAGGGCATTGATAATCATAGCAAAAAAACAACGATGACGGTTATTTTGTTGCTCTTGGCTGCCTTTATTGTGCGGATTATTCTCGCGCTGCTGTTTACAGGACACAAAACAGACATAAGCTGTTTTGCGTATTGGGGCAACAGCATCGCTGTTAACGGCACGTCAAGCTTTTATAATAACTGGTGTGATTATCCTCCCGGATATATGCTTGTTCTCGGAATAATGTCCAAAATATCCGCTTTACTCCAAAATTCAATGTATGGTACGGATGGCACATATAATGCCGTTTATATACTTCTGATGAAGCTGCCATGTATAATAATTGATATTGCATCCGCGTATGTTGTTTTCAGGCTTGCAAAAAAAATAATGTCGGACGCCTCCGCCGTTATTCTCATGTGCATGGTTGCTTTCTCACCGATAATGGCATACATATCATCTGTATGGGGGCAGATAGACGCAGTATTAACCTTCCTTATGGTTATACCTATACTTCTTATCGGCAATCGCAGACCAATTTGTGCAGGACTGGTATACGGGCTTGCAATCGTTATGAAGCCGCAGGCGCTGATGGCGGGGCCTCTTTTTGCGGCGGCATACATCATGTACGTTTTAATGGGCGACACAGCCAACAGGTTCAATCAAAAAGCAAGCCTTGCAAGCATACTTCACATAAAAAAGGATTCTGTATGGCTGAGGCTTGCGGAAACCTTCATCGCAGTCATGGCTGCATTCGGCGTGATTATTCTTATTGCACTTCCCTTTACCGGTCAGCAGAAATGGTATTGGCTAATTGAAAAATACTACAATACTGCCACTTCATATGATTATGCAACTGTAAACGCATATAACTTTTGGGCGCTTATCGGTGCAAATTGGAAGAGCATAGATACAGAATTTATGGGAGCGACATACGGCAAATGGGGTTCGGCTTTTATGGTGACCTCGGTTGTGCTTTCAATAGGCTTATATGTATTTGATTCATTGAAGCATAAGGGCACCTACAGGGCGCTGCCTCTTTCAATGGCTTTCATGTTTGCGGGGATATTTACGTTTGGGCACTATATGCATGAACGCTACCTTTTCCCCATATTGATGCTGCTCATGATAGCGTTCATAATTTATAATGACAAACGTCTGCTGTGGACATATATCGCATACAGCGCATCGCTTATGCTCAACTGCATGGCGGCATACTACTACTCGGAATACTTTGATTACCATCTCTACTGGGATGAAAAGCTCATATTCTTCGGTTCGCTGCTGAACATGAGAATTTTCGCATGGTTTGCATATGTTACGTTCGATCTTACAATCCGAAGTAAGCCATGGCACAGTTATTGCTGCGACGAGTCGTCGATAAGCGGTGCTCAACGCCTAAAACGTTAAACGGGCTTGCGATTGTTCCAATATGTGGTATTATTGTTGCAGAACATCTTCTGCTTGAAAGGGGTTTCAACGTGACAAAACGAATTCTTGCGGCATTGGTAACGGCAATTATCATACTCACGTTTACGGGAGCGGTTTTTGCAGAGACCGACAATGCTTCGCAAAGCAGCGTGATTGTTGCAAATGCGGGCTTTGAAACGTTGGATGACAACGGATTACCGGCACTTTGGGAGTTTGGCTCATATCTCTATGACAATGGGGTTTCTAACGCAGACGCGTCTGCAGCTGCGGAGGTTGACGTATCGGGCGGCGGATATGTTCTGCATATTTCAAGCACTGCCGAGGATGACGTCCGATTTGCTCAGACAATCACTGTTGAGCCGAACAGCACATATAAAATATCATGCAGAATCAAAACGTCAAATGTCGAGGGCGGCGCAGGCGCAAATATCGGCATGATTGGCGGATTTATTGCTTGCTCCACGGCAATAACAGGCACAAATGACTGGCAGAATGCGGAGCTCATCGGCGTCACAGATTCAGACCAAACAACCATCTGTATTGCTTGCAGACTTGGCGGGTACAGTGCGCTTTCACGCGGCGACGTATGGTATGATGATATCAAGGTTGAAAAGCTGACTGATTATTCAGGTCAAACCGTCAACTTCTTTGTAAGCTCGTCCATTGCAGATTCCGGGTCTGACAATTCGTCAAATGGATCGAGGATTATCGGCATAATCATTCTTTGCCTGCTGGGACTTGCCGTGCTTATATTCGCAATCTGGAGCATATGCAACAAAAACGGTGCAGGGGCAGGCAATAACAAGCGTCAAGACAAATCCGGCACAAAGTATCCTTCCGTCAGCAAAGAAGAACGTGTTCGCACAGATGCATTAAACGAGATTCGCGGCACGGATTTCTTTGATATGCGGCAGAATTCCATCCCCCGTCCAACCGATACAAAGCTGCACTTCAAGCGTTTGGATTGGATATTTATGATTGGCCTCACCGTGGTTTATGGCGTTGTAGCCTTGCTAAACCTCGGAACCACCGCTTCTCCGGAAAGCTATTGGTCGGCAGCCAAGGGCGATTCTATACGAATTGAATTTGACGGTGAGTATACCGTTTCGGACGTGTGGCAAAATTCGGGCATTTGCAAATCCTGCACATATACCATCACAGGCGACTCGGGGACTTCATTGAGCCAGAGTATTGAATACGGTCAGATGTATAGATGGACAAAGCTCGGCGGTCTTTCACAAAGCACTACGGGAGTAACCGTTACCGTTCAAAACGGGACTGCATGGATAAACGAGCTTGCCTTTTTTGACAGCGATGGAAATCAAATTAGCTGTCACACATCTGACGGCAGCGCATCACCCTTAATTGACGAGCAGGACACGGTTCCCGCATACCCAAGCTATTTCAACGGAATGTATTTTGACGAGCTCTATCATGGAAGAACAGCTTATGAGCATCTCAATAATTTGGAGGTATACGAGTGGACGCACCCGCCCCTTGGGAAGCTTCTCATTTCAGTGGGCATAGCCATATTTGGGATGAATCCATTCGGGTGGCGCATAATCGGTACACTTTTTGGCATAGCAATGATACCGGTGATGTATTGCTTCTCAAAAAGACTGTTCAAGCGTCCTGAATTGGCTTTCCTTGCCTCATTCCTGTTCGCGTTCGACTTTATGCACTTTACGCAGACAAGAATAGCAACTATTGACGTATACGGTGTGTTCTTCATACTTTTAATGACCTACTTCATGTACAAATTTCTGTGCATTGATATTGGCGACAGCACAAAAAAGATGCTTGCTCCGCTTGCTCTTTCGGGCATATTCTTTGGGCTTGGCAGCGCCAGCAAATGGATATGTCTGTATACGGGCGTGGGCTTGGCTGTGATGTTCTTTACCAAGCTGATCGTAATGGGTGTTAAGAGCTACAAGCTCACAAAGGCAAGCAAAGCAGCTTCGGACGAAAATCTGATTGGCAAATTCTGGAAGCGCTGCACAGTTCTTTGCGCATGGTGCCTGCTTTTCTTTGTGGCAATACCATCCGTAATATATTGTGCTTCTTACTTCAGGTATTACACAAGCATGTGGAAGCCTGACGCACAGAAGCAAGAGCTGGTTGACAGATATCAGCGGGGCGAATACACAACCGAGGAAGACGGCATTGTCAGCTATGAAGATGTTGAGCTTACGCTTTCGCAGGAGATAAAAACGTATCTTACCGGAGTTTGGAATAACCAAACATCTATGTACAGCTACCACAGCGGCTTGGACTCTGTCCACAGCGCCGCCTCCGTTTGGTGGGAGTGGCTCCTTAATCTCAGACCGACATGGTTTTATGTAGGCTATAACGCACCGGGCGAGAACATCGTCAGCACAATCAGCACGTTTGGCAATCCAATGGTTTGGTTAGTGTGCCTTGCGGGCACAATTGCGCTTATTGTGCTGCTAATCATCAGAAAAAAGAGATTCTCGTGGGATTCGTTCATGATATTCGTGTGCATTGCCTCGTCATTGCTTCCGTGGGTGTTTGTAACGCGCAGCACATATGCATATCATTATTTTGCGACGGTACCATTCATAATTCTTGCATCGGTAAGCGTTTTGAAGTATATCGAAGACAAACATGCATTCAACGTTAAGTTTGATAAAACAACAAGCGGCTTACTCATTCCGTCAATCAAGTGGATTTGGATAGGATTGGTTGCGTTGATGTTCATTGTTTTCTATCCTGTGATATCAGGTTATCCGGTTCCCGGAGATTATGTGCTTGGGCTGCAATGGGTACCATTCTTCAAATTTGAGTCCGGTGAACGTACCATACGCATAGGGTGGACATTCCTCGGATATGGCGATTGATGGAGGTTGAATATGGCGATTGAAAAAAAACACACGATTATCCAGTTTTTGAAGTTTGCCGCCGTTGGCGTGCTTAATACCCTTATCGATCTTGGGGTGTTCTATTTGCTTCGAAATTTTTTGCAGTTCAACACCGTATTGGCGCATTGCATCTCCTTCACATGCGGTGTGTTAAACAGCTATCTGTTCAACTCGTCGTGGACTTTCAAAAAGGAGCACAAGCATACATTCCGCGAATTTGCATCGTTTATTGCTGTCAATCTGATTATTCTTGCGCTGTCGCTCGGATTAATATATCTTCTTGAGCATTATGTGTTTGTTAAAATGAGCTTTGCAAATACATTATACGCAACCTTCTTTGGTAAATTCTTCGAAAGCGTGGAGAAGCTTAACTCAATGGTATGCAAGATCGTAATCATGCCTGCGACTTGGTTGCTCAACTTTATTTTGAACAAGCTTATTGTGTTCAAAAGCAAGGGCGGCGGTGCTAATTTGGATTCCGAGCATGCCGGCGACATTACAGACGAATCAAAGCGTGATAACTAATCATCTATGAATTGGAAGTGATATTTGGGTGCTTGCAAAGCTGAAAAGCTGTGGCCTTATTGGTATCAACGGTTGTCCTGTCAGCGTTGAGGTGGATTTGTCGTATGGCTTTGTTCGATATGACACAGTTGGCTTGCCTGATAATGCGGTAAAGGAGTCTAAAGAGAGGGTCAGGTCCGCGATTATCAACAGCGGATACTCTTTTCCGGATGCACGGATAGTTATCAATCTGGCGCCCGCGGATATACGAAAGGCGGGCACCATTTATGACCTGCCGATTGCTTTGGGCATTCTTGCTGCTCAGGGAATCATTCCGGTTGACTCCGCAGAAAAGTATGTTACTCTCGGAGAATTGGCTTTGGACGGTTCCGTCAGAGGGATTACGGGCGTGCTTCCGATGATAATTGACGCGCATGATCGCGGGGATAGATGCGTGTTGCTGTCGGCTGAAAATGCGGAAGAAGCTGCTTGCGTTGACGGAATGATGGTGATCCCTATATCGTCGCTTCAGGACGCCTGTCGTTTTCTTCGTCACGATATTGACATTCCTCCTTTTCCAACCGTTGAATGGAACAGCTCTGACACAAGATTTTCGCATGACTTTTGCCATATTAAGGGGCAGCAATCCGCGAAGCGCGCAGCAGAGATTGCGGTTGCGGGCAATCACAACATATTGATGATCGGCACTCCCGGTTCGGGCAAAACAATGCTTGCAAGGAGCATTCCTTCGATTCTTCCCGAGCTTACTTTGCAGGAGGCAATGGAAATAACAAGGATTCATTCTGTCGCAGGAGAATTGCGCGGATGCGGAGGCTTGGTACGCGAACGCCCATTCAGAGCGCCTCATCACTCAGCGTCGATTCCCGCGCTTGTCGGCGGGGGAGCAAACGCTTTACCGGGAGAAATCAGCCTGTCGCATTACGGCGTTTTGTTCATGGATGAGTTTCCGGAGTTTCCGTCAAGCGTTCTCGAAGCGTTAAGGCAGCCGCTTGAGGACGGAATAGTTACAATAACCAGAGCGGCGGCAAAGGCGACATATCCTGCGGACTTCATGCTTGTTGCCGCTATGAATCCATGTCCCTGTGGCAACTTCGGTTCAAAGATAAAGGAGTGCAGATGTACTCCCATGCAGATCAGCAGATACAGAAATCGCATAAGCGCTCCATTGCTTGATCGTCTTGACATTCATGTTGAAATGACAGAGGTGAGCTATGAGGATTTGACGTCAACCTCTGAAGGCGAATGCTCTGCCTCAATTAGAGAACGTGTATGCCGCGCCCGCAGAATTCAGCGTGCAAGATATGCTGACGAGGGAATACTTTACAACTCACAGCTCGGGAACATACAGCTTCAGCGATACTGTCGCATGAGTGCGGAGGCAGAACAGCTTTTGAAAGTTGCGTATACCAAGCTAAAGCTTTCGGCACGCGCATATACACGAGTTATAAAGGTTGCAAGAACAATAGCGGATATCGATATGGTTGAGGAGATTGGCAGGCGCCACATTGCGGAGGCAGTTCAGTACAGAGGGCTTGACGAAAAGTATTGGGGTGCGCTGTGAACGAATACACAGAAAACGATATTACTTGGCTTTGGCTTAGCAGATCACTTGGAACTTCGGTAAAGCTGATTGATAACCTTGTCGGCGTTAACGATGGTATTTGCGATTTGCGCAAAAAGGCAACAGCACACGAGCTTAACTGCGAGGGGGTGCTTCAGCAGGAACAGCTTACAAAGCTTGAAAAAAACGCACATGATGAATCAATGTACGAGTTTATCGATAAGCTGGATTCTTTAAGCATTACTGCCGTTACACGCTCATCGGAAAGCTATCCGCAGCTGCTTGCACACATATATGATCCTCCGATTGTTCTTTACGTTAAAGGAAGGCTCAAAAGCAATATTCAGCGTCCGATATCAATTATTGGCTCCCGAAAACCATCCCGCTACGGATTGGATATGGCGGAGGTGTTTGCACAAAAGCTTGCGGAACGCGGATTTTGTGTTGTTTCGGGTATGGCTATAGGGTGTGACTCAGCGGCGGCAAAAGGCGCACTGAAAGCAATGGGCAATGATTATCCAACGATTGCCGTTTTGGGAAGCGGCGTTAATGTCGTCTATCCGCCCACGGGGAAGCAACTCTATGATGAGATAATCTCTCGCGGTGCGGTTATTTCAGAATTTTTGCCAAATTCTACACCCACAGCATTTTCCTTTCCGCAAAGAAACAGAATAATCAGCGGACTGTCAAAGGGCGTTCTTGTGATTGAAGCAGGTGAAAAAAGCGGTACAATGATAACAGTAGACTTTGCTCAAGAACAAGGCAGGGACGTTTTTGCAATCCCGGGCAGACTTACTGACAGAATGAGCATGGGAACAAATTCTCTAATAAAAAGCGGCTACGCAAAGCCTGTATTTGATATTGAAGACATTCTATATGAGTATGGTATGCCCATTGAAGACACGCCCCCATCGATAATTGCTCAGGTTAACACGGCGGAGCTGCATCCAATTCAGCAGCAGGTGTACGAGATATTGCTGAGAGGGGAACGTAATGTCGATGAATTGTGTGACGAAACACATATTTCAATGTCTGAACTGAATACATACTTGACAGAAATGGAATTATCGGGAATAATAAAGCAATTGTCGTACAGACTGTACAGCGTTTGATGTGCAGCCATTAAGAAAGGGAAAAGGATTACTGCTTATATGACGGATACTCTTGTTATTGTAGAGTCGCCCGCAAAGGCGAAAACAATAGGAAAATACCTTGGAAGCAAATACAAGGTCATTGCTTCCAACGGTCATGTTCGTGATTTGCCAAAAAGTCAACTTGGCGTTGACGTTGATAACGGCTTTGCGCCAAAGTATATAACACTTCGCGGCAGAGGCGAGGTTCTTGAAAAGATTCGCAAGGAAGCAAAGCAGGCAAAGCGTATACTGCTTGCAACCGACCCTGATAGAGAGGGCGAGGCAATATCGTGGCATCTTGCCGCCATACTCAAGCTTGACCCAAGCAGCGAGTGCAGAGTTGTGTTCAACGAGATCACAAAATCCGTACTGCAGGCGTCCATAAAAAAAGCACGTCCTATCGATGAAAATCTTGTGGATGCTCAGCAGGCGAGGCGTGTGCTTGACAGGCTTGTCGGCTACAAAATCAGTCCGCTGCTATGGGCAAAAATTCGCAAAGGTCTTTCAGCGGGAAGGGTGCAGTCTGTCGCAGCAAGGATAATTTGCGATCGTGAGCAAGAAATTATGGATTTTATTCCTGAAGAATACTGGAACATTACCGCAACGCTTCGCAATCCGCACGGGAGAAGAAGCATTGCCGCAAAGTTCTATGGCTTTAATGGTGAAAAAACTGATATATGCTGTGAGGCTGATGCAAAAAAAGTTGTTGAGGCGTCAACCGATAAGCCTTTCAAGGTTGATGATATAAAAAAAGCTGATAAGGTGCGCCATGCGCCGCCTCCGTTTACAACAAGCAGCATGCTTCAAGAAGCTTCAAGGAAGATTGGGCTTACCCCCAAGGTTACGATGTCTATTGCCCAACAGCTTTATGAGGGCATCGATATTGTCGGACAGGGAAGCACCGGACTGATATCGTACATACGAACCGATTCGGTACGCGTTTCAAATGAGGCGCAGGCAATCGCCATCGATTTTATCAAATCTGAGTATGGCGACAATTACGCACCCGCCAAGCCCAATGTTTACAAGGGGCGCAGCAACGCGCAGGACGCGCACGAAGCCATTCGTCCAACAAATATTATGCTTTCTCCGTTGATGCTCAAGGACTCAATGTCAAACGCTCAATATAAACTATACAAACTAATATATGAACGGTTCATAGCAAGCCAGATGACAAACGCACTATATGAAACGACTGTCGTGGTGCTTAATGCTGATGAATGCACATATAAGGCAAACGGCATTAAAACCGTTTTTGACGGATACACGCATATTTACACTGAGGGCAATGATGAATCTGAGGAGAAGGAGAACACATTGCCGGAGGTGAGGATGGGCGATGTGTTAACTCCGCTTATAATCATCCCGGAACAGCATTTTACTCAACCTCCATCCAGATATACCGAGGCGTCTTTGGTTAAAGCTTTGGAAGAAAAGGGGATTGGACGTCCAAGCACCTATTCTCCCACGATTTCAACAATAATCGACAGAGGTTATGTGCGCAGAGAGAAAAAACAGCTTATACCCACGGACCTTGGTTTTGTTGTAAATCAGCTTATGAAGGATAACTTTGCCGATATTGTTGACGTCCGTTTTACCGCCGATATGGAGAAAAAGCTTGATGATGTTGAGGGGGGAAGCAAGCAATGGCAGGACGTTGTCTCTGATTTTTACGCTCCATTCGAAAAATCCGTTGAGGCAGCCTTTCAAAATGTTGAAAAGGTTACATTAGAGGACGAGGTTTCTGACGTTGTGTGTGATCAATGTGGGGCTATGATGGTTTATAAGATGGGTAAATATGGCAGATTCCTTGCCTGCCCAAACTATCCTGAATGCAAAAATACTAAAAACATTCGTGAATACATAAATGTTAAGTGCCCGTTATGCGGGGCGGAGCTTGTTAAGCTGCACGCAAAGAAAGGCGGACGTGCATTCTACGGATGTGAACGTCATCCCGATTGCAAATTTGTTTCATGGGATAAGCCGCTTGCGGAAAACTGCCCTCAGTGCGGCAAATACATGGTCCAGAAGGTTGGCAGGTATGGAAGCTACAAGGCTTGCTCCGATAAGGATTGCGGCTATGTGTTCCGTCCCGCCGGCAAAAATAAATCAACTGAAATGGAAAATGAGTGATGGCAGAGCAGTCTGCAGCTGCAACAGTGATTGGTGCAGGATTAGCGGGATGTGAGGCGGCTTACGCGCTTGCAGCACGCGGAATTGAAGTCAATCTTTATGATATGAAGCCGATGCGGTATTCTCCGGCGCATAAATCGCCTTTGTTTGCCGAGCTTGTTTGCTCAAATTCATTACGTTCCGACAGTGTGGATAACGCTGTCGGTCTGCTCAAAGAAGAAATGAGGCGAATCGGTTCTCTTGTAATGACCTGCGCCGATGCTACACGCGTGCCTGCGGGCGGAGCGTTGGCTGTGGATCGAGACAGATTTTCAAGCATGGTCACAGAAATGATTAATGCGCAGCCCAATATCCATGTGCACAATGAAATCATTTCTGATATACCGCATGCTCCCTGCATAATTGCAACAGGCCCGCTGACGGATGGAGCAATGCTTGAGGCGATTAAGCGACTTATGGGCGACGGACTTCATTTTTATGACGCCGCTGCGCCAATTGTTTCGTTTGATTCCCTTGATATGAGCAAAATCTTTCGCTCATCCAGATATGGCAAGGGCGATGATTATCTTAATTGCCCGATGAACAGAATGGAGTATTTTATGTTCATCCGCGCAATTACCGAAGCGGAGACAGCGGTGCTGCATGAGTTTGAGGCCCCGAGGGTTTTTGAAGGGTGTATGCCCGTTGAGGTAATGGCAAAACGAGGCGACCTTACTCTTGCATACGGCCCGCTAAAGCCTGTCGGTCTTGTTGATCCAAAGACAGGCAAGCAGCCATTTGCGGTCGTTCAGCTTCGCATGGACAACGCCGAGGGAACCCTCTACAATATTGTCGGTTTTCAAACAAATCTGAAGTTTGGGGAGCAAAGGCGTGTATTCGGGATGATACCAGGTCTTGAAAAAGCCGAATTCATTCGATACGGGGTAATGCACCGCAACACATTCATCGATTCTCCGGGCAAGCTTACTCCGTATTACTCTGCGGTTGGTATGCCAAAGCTTTATTTTGCAGGTCAGCTGACCGGAGTGGAAGGCTATATAGAGAGCGCATCCAGTGGATTGGTTGCGGGAATCAACCTTGCCAACACACTTAATGACCGCGCACCCGTGGACTTTGGAAGACGAACGGCGATCGGTTCGTTGGCACATTATGTATCTGAATATAATGGCGGGGACTTTCAGCCAATGAATGTTACCTACGGCATTATGGAACCAATAGCAAACGCTCCTCAGGGCAAGCGCGAAAGATATTCGATGCTGTCGAGGAGGGCGCTTGAACAAATTAATATGATTGTTGAAGAAGGAGTGTTATAATATGGAGCTTAAGGGAACGACAATTGTTGCAGTTCGCCGTGACGGCGAATGCGCAATTGCGGGCGATGGTCAAGTCACGCTTGGTGAAACGACAATTATGAAAGCAACGGCTAAGAAGGTTCGCAGAATTTATGGCGGAAAGGTCGTTGTAGGCTTTGCAGGCTCGGTTGCGGATGCATTTACGCTCTGCGACAGGTTTGAAACAAAGCTTGAGCAGCATGGCGGTGGCTTGCGCAGAGCGGCGGTTGCCCTTGCTCAGGATTGGAGAAATGACAAGGTAATGCGTCAGCTTCAAGCACTGCTTATTTGCGCGGACGCCGATGAGCTGCTTATTGTATCGGGAACGGGAGAGGTGATCGACCCTGACGATGGCATTGCCGCAATCGGTTCGGGCGGTATGTACGCGCTTGCAGCCGCAAGGGCGCTCATCAAAAACACTGATATGAAGGCTCGTGATATTGCGGAGAAATCGCTTATGGTTGCATCCGAAATATGCGTATATACCAATTCAAACATCACGATTGAGGAGGTTTGAAAAAATGTTGTCGCCAAAAGAAATAGTTGAACAGCTCGACAGATTCATCGTTGGGCAAACCGCAGCAAAGCGTTCGGTAGCAATCGCTTTAAGAAACCGTTACAGAAGAAGCAAGCTCCCCGAGGAAATCCGTGAGGAGATTACGCCCAAAAACATAATCATGATGGGACCGACAGGCGTTGGCAAGACTGAGATAGCAAGGCGGCTTGCCAAGCTGGTGGACGCTCCGTTTGTAAAGGTTGAAGCTACAAAATTCACCGAGGTGGGCTATGTCGGCAGAGATGTTGACTCAATGATCCGAGACCTTATTGAGGAATCAATCAGGCTGTGCAAACGTCGTCAATATGAAAAGGTTCACATTATGGCGGAGGCAGCGGCAGAGCAGCGATTAATCAGCCTGCTGATGCACGATAACGACAGAAAACGTGCTTCACGCAAGGATGAACCTTCACCAATTCAAATTTTGCTTGGTGCAGGCAAGCCCGCAAAGGAGCCGGAGATAACTGAAGACGAGAAGCAGTCCCGAAAGGAAAAGCGTCAGCAAATCACGCAGAGCTTAAGAGATGGTGAATTTGAGGATGAAATCGTTGAGGTCGAGGTTTCGGAGAGCAACAACGGCAACAATGCAATGCTTGCCATGGGTATCGACATCAACCTGAATGAGGTATTGGGCGGAATGCTTCCACAGAAAACAAAAAAGAGGAAGGTTCCTGTTTCCGAAGCACGCAGAATATTGATTCTTGAGGAGTCCGATAAGCTCATCGACATGGATGATGTTATACGCGAGGCAATACATAATGCTGAACAGAACGGCATTGTGTTCATTGATGAGATTGATAAGATTGCTGAAACCGGTGCAGTAAGCGGACCGGATGTTTCCCGCGAGGGCGTGCAGCGCGACATACTGCCAATTGTTGAAGGTTCTACTGTCAGCACCAAATATGGTCCTGTAAAAACGGATTATATGCTGTTTATTGCTGCCGGCGCATTCCATGTTGCAAAGGTAAGCGATCTTATTCCGGAATTGCAGGGGCGGTTTCCTATTCGTGTTAAGCTTGACGCTTTGTCAATTGAGGATTATGAGGCGATTCTCACAAAGCCTGAGAATGCTGTTGTCAAACAGTATACGTCTTTGCTTGAAGCGGACAATGTTCACTTGATTTTTGACGACAGCGCAAAAAAAGCGATTGCGCTTGCCGCATATACCGAGAATGAGAGATCGGAGAACATTGGCGCAAGACGTCTGCACTCAATTATCGAAAACCTGCTTGACGAAATATCCTTTGATGCCAACGGAGAATATCCAATGACCGATGTTCTGATTGATAAACAATATGTTGAAAAGCATATTGATTTATCAAAAGCATCGGACGACTTGCATAAATACATTATCTGAGTGGATAATAATACCTAAGGAGTGTGTTGTTTGAAAAAGCTTTGCTGTGCATTTATCATATTGGCAATGGCTGCGGTATTGCTCGTTGGCTGTAAGACCGACGGGCAACAGACCGCCGTCGGCATTGCCAATGGTGAAACAGGCGCAGACGTTATAAGCATTGACACACCCGCTCCAACAGCAACTCCCAGTCCAACACCAACGCCTTCGCCAACGCCAACCGCAAGTCCGACACCCACGGCAACTCCAACGCCAACCATAACGCCTTCACCGACGCCCTCGCCAACCCCCGTTGTGATTGAGAATCTCAGCTATATTCCTGCCCATGTCAACTGCGATGGCGTCAATCTGCGTGAACGTCCTAATACCAATGCAAACGTATTGGGTGTATATGGATATGGAGCGGACGTCTATCTTACGGGAAGGACGGGGGACTGGTATCGTGTTGAAATTGGCGATCTTGTTGGATTCATTGCCAAAAAGTTTATATCTATCGGATACCACACAACCCCCACCCCCAAGCCGCCAAGCTGTTACACAGTGTATTCCGGTCAGTTTTCTGACGCGGAGGTGCTGCTTGTCGCTCAACTTATATATGCAGAAGGTCATGGCAGCAGCTATGTGGGCTTCCGCGCCCTTGCAAGCGTGGTGCTTAATCGCGTAATGAATCAATCAGGATGGTTTCCCAATACGGTCAGCGGAGTCATATTCCAATCAGGTCAATATGGATACAGCCGCGAGCAATTGAGCGCGATAACGCCATCCAACACCGCTCTTGCGTCTGCAAGATATGTATTTCAAGAGCATGGAAGCACGCTTCCAAAAAAAGTGTTGTTTTATCGTGCGGCAAGCTGTGGTGTTGAATGGGTCTATTATACCGATTATTATGCCACTATCGAAGGCAACAACTATTACTACGGCAGATACTATTACTGATACATTTTTTGAAAACGAACATACTAAAACCGTCAATCTGATGAAAGGCGGTTTTTATTATTGTGAAAGCCATAATTCTTGCGGGGGGAGACGGCAAACGGCTTCGTCCCATGACGTGTACAATGCCAAAGCCATTAGTTCCATTGCTCAACAAACCAACGATATTTTATACGTTGGAGCTTCTGAAGCGCCACGAAATAAATGACGTAATAATCACTCTTGGCTATATGGGTGACATGCTGAAGCGTCAAGTCGGTGATGGCACAGCATTTGGTCTTAACATCACTTACTCTGATTCAGAGCTGCGGCTTGGCACTGCGGGCAGCGTGAGACTTGCCGCAGAGGGTATAGACGACAGAATATTGGTGTTAAGCGGCGATGGCTTGACCGATGCAGATCTCACTGGGGCGTTAGAGTCCCATGCTTCCGCGCAGGCTGATGCAACGGTAATATTACATAGAATCAGTGATCCGCGTGAGTATGGGATTGCGTTGACCGATAAGGACGGCTTTATTACCCGATTTATTGAAAAGCCCTCACGTTCAACCGTATTCAGCGATCTTGCCAATACAGGTATGTACATATTGGAGCCAAGCGTAATTGGACTGATACCCTCAACGGGCGCATACGACTTTTCAAAGGACCTTTTCCCTCGAATGCTTGCAAATAATCAGAAAATATTTGGCTTCAGAATGAATGGATACTGGTGCGATATTGGGAATTCATCACAATATGCAGCCGCACAAAGGGATATGCTTGACGGCAAATGCGTATTTTGCACAACGGCAAAGCGTTATGGAAGCATTTTGATGGAATCTGATGCGCACATTGCTGCAAGCGCTAAACTCGTTGGCCCTTGTTACATTGGAAATGGTGTTGAGATTGGAGACGTGGCATGTATTGAGCAATACTCAATACTCGGCAGCGGAGCAAAGCTTTTAAATGGCGTCAGCGTTAAGCGTTCTGTTATTATGCGAAATGCAATCTTGAGAAGCGGCGCGGAGGTAAGGGGCGCTATAATATGTGAAAATGCAGAAATAGGAGAGGACTCCACTGTTTACGAGAGCAGCGTCATTGGCGCGGGAACTGTGCTTGAAAAAAACGTTTCCGTGACGGGCGGGCATTCAATATGGCCAAGCAAATATATTGAAAGCGGGTCAAAATGCAGTGATGATATAGTGTGGGGAGAGTATAAACGTATTTCTTTTCTCAATTCATGTATATTTGGATATGGCGACAGCATGCTTACGCCTGAAGCAATGGTGAGGATTGCGGCTTCTTATGCGCAGAGGTTCACAGCACCAAGCTGCATTTGCATTGGCAGCGATGGAAGCGAAGCGGCGGCAATGCTTAAATCGGCTGGGATAGCAGGTATAGTGTCTAACGGAATTAACGCAGTAAACATTTCCAATTGTGGTAAAAGTGTTTTTGCAAATGCCATTGTCGATACCTCTTCTGCGGGAGGCATATATGTTGAATGCGACTCACCTCAGCATTTGGTGCGCGCAAATATATATGGCGGCATGGGTGCGGAGGCTGATGACGATGATATGCGCAGCATAGAGAAGGCATTTGTGTTTGGCGAGCAAAAGCCGGTTACAAACACAGAAATTGGCCTGATTATCGATTATTCCGGCGCAGAGCTTGCTTATGAGGCAAAGCTGCTAAAAGAAATCAACGCAAATGACATGATCCGAAACCGAAAAAAGCTTATTCTTGCCGCTAACGACCATATAATTCAAACCGTTTCAAGGGTTCTGTTACGTCTTGGTTGGGATGTTGACGGCATAAGCAGTAATAAAAAGCTTATTGCATCGCCAAGTAAAGACACAATTTCAATCTTCTGTAACGATGATGAGATTATGTGTGCATATGTTTATCCTGACAGAATAATTGAATATTGGGAGCTGTTATGTATCATTGCCACACAATCAAATTTTGATGGAAAACGTGTGCCATTGCCCGTTGATACAGCAATTCCACTTCAGGATTATCTTGTTGGACGGAGCATTGATTTGCTAAACGTACCCGTCGAACTGTCCAGGCGGCGTAACTTTGCCAAACACGAGGGCGCATATATCGCGCAGATGTTGGAACCCGAAGCGATGATCCTTGCAATATGTGACACATTTTCAAATGATACTCTTGAAAGTGAAGCAAGAAAGCTTCCCAATAGCTGCCGTGAGGAAGTGTCAATGCGAGTTAATCAGGGGGATATCGGACGAATTTTGCGCCGCATAGTTGAATCTGAAGCATATGTCTCAGCGGAACTTGTGGATGGTGTACGTCTAAGACACGATAGTGGCTGGGTTACGATTCGCCCCGTATCTGAAAAATCAGCGTTTAAGGTCGTTGCCGGCAGCATGGATTCGGAATATGCGAAAGAATTGTGCGATATTTATATTGAAAAACTAAAGATGATACGAAAGAGTAAAAAATCAACTTGATTATTTCATGATTGCTGTTAAAATAGCATTATGTTTAACGTGGTGCTCGTGGAGCCGGAGATCCCCCAAAACACCGGCAACATTTCAAGAACCTGCGCGGTAACAGGTTGCGCTCTGCATCTTGTGCGTCCGCTCGGGTTCTCTGTTGACGACCGTTATCTTAAAAGAGCGGGTCTTGACTATTGGAATGACCTTGAGATCTTTTATTATGACAGCTTCATGCAGCTCGAAAAGCAGCACGAGGGCTCACGTTTTTTCTTATGCTCGACTCATGCATATCGCTCTTATGCAGAGGTTGAGTATCATCCCGATGATTTTCTTGTGTTCGGCAAGGAAACCGCAGGGCTTGGACAAGCAATACTTGGCTCAAGGATGGATAACGCCGTAAGGATCCCTATGCTGCCGAACAGAAGGTCGCTTAATCTTTCTAATTCTGTGGCGATTGTCGTATACGAGGCGTTGCGGCAAAATGATTTCAAGGGTTTTGAATGAATGGAGGATGTCTTGAAATGGACGGTAACAGAGCATATGATATATTAATAGGAACAAAGCTTATCGCAATTTCGCGGGGGCTTTATGGTGAGCAGCTTTTTGCAGCTGCTAAGGCTCTTTTCAGGGGCGGTGTACGCGCTATTGAGGTTACATTTGAGCAGGACAAGCCTGTCGGGCAAACGGCTGACTGTATCGGTCAATTAGCCGATATTTTTGGAGAGGACGCCTGCATAGGCGCAGGAACAGTTCTGACGCTTGAGCAGTTAAAAGCTGCACATTCTGCGGGTGCTTCATTTATCATTTCACCCAATACCGACCCGGATATTATTGAGCAGACCCGAGGACTTGGACCGGTTTCCATACCGGGAGCTATGACGCCGACGGAGATTGCTTTTGCATACAGCTTGGGTGCGGACATTGTTAAAGTGTTTCCTGCGGGAGCCCTCGGCATTGATTATTTCAAGGCTGTTCGTGCGCCTCTGCGTCACATTCCTATGGCAGCCGTTGCCGGAATAAACGAGTCAAACATCAAAAGCTTTCAAAAAGCAGGTGCTGTTGCGTTCGGCATAAGCAACGGTCTTTTCATAAGAGAAGCTATTATGAACGGGCAATATGCCGAAATCACAGATGCAGCACGACGATTTAAGAGTATCCTCGAACAATAGGCTATGTCAAGGCGCGATCAACCTCGCGCCTTTTGTATAAATAATGGTGTGACGCAAATAATACAGCTGAGTATTATTTGGAGGCGTCGCATGGGAAAAAGGGTTGGCAGCCAGTCTTTCATTCTTGAAAGTATGCCGCGTATTATATCCTCCGCATCGTTTGTTGGTGATAAGGAAGGCAAAGGTCCGTTAGGCGGACGCTTTGACACAATTGTTGTTGACGATACACTTGGGCTTAACAGCTGGGAGCAGGCGGAAAGCCGCATGCTTGAAAGTGCAGTAAGGCTATCCCTTGCGAAGATTGATAAAAAACCAAATGAAATTGATTTTTTTATGGGCGGCGATCTGCTGAACCAGATAATCTCTGCAGGCTACGCAGCAAGGGAGCTTCGTGCGCCGTTCTTGGGGCTGTACGGCGCTTGTTCGACTATTTCAGAAGGGCTTCTTATAGGCTCCATGCTTACCGACGGTGGCTTTTCAAGTCTTGGCGTTTGTGGCGCAAGCAGTCATTTTTCGTCCGCTGAAAGGCAATTCAGATTCCCTCTTGAAATGGGAACGCAACCAACGCCTACGTCTCAACGAACGGTAACAGGCGCCGGAGCAATTGTTGTTGCAGCTGCGGATACGGCGTGCATTTCATCTGTTTTTGAACACATTCGTCTTACCGGCGGAACCATCGGAAAGGTTGCTGACTTTGGCATAACCGATGCAAATAACATGGGCGCGGCGATGGCTCCCGCCGCTGCTGCGACAATATGTGCGCATATGCAGGACAATTCTGCTTCACCTGATGATTTTGACGCAATAATTACAGGAGACCTTGGGGCATTCGGCAGCGATATGCTGTATGAGCTGTGTAACGACAGAGGTATTGATATCCAACGGAAGCATGTTGACTGCGGAAAGCTGATGTTCTCAACTGACCAAAATGTTAATTGCGGTGCAAGCGGTTGCGGCTGTGCAGCAACGGTACTTAGCTCTCATATCTTGCCAATGGTAGAAAAGGGCGATTATTCACGCATACTTTTCATGGCAACCGGTGCGCTTATGAGCACAGTTGCAACAATGCAGGGCGAGAGCATACCGTCTATTGCACATGCGGTAGTAATTGAAAGGATATAATGATGAGCAGTTTTATCAGTTATGTTTGGGCTTTTTTGGTGGGCGGAGCGATTTGTCTGATTGGGCAGCTTCTGATTAGCCTCACGCGTCTTACCCCTGCGCGTATCCTCGTTTTATTTGTCACGGCGGGAGTTATTCTGACCGGATTAGGCATATACGAACATATCGTAAACTTTGCCGGAGCCGGCGCGACTATCCCGTTGACCGGATTTGGGTATTCGTTGGGAAAGGGCGCGATTGACGGTGCGATGGAAGATGGCTTGTTAGGCGCATTGACCGGCGGGGTTAAAAAAACCGCAGCAGGCATTGCCGCAGCGGTTGTATTCGGATATGTAATTGCTTTGATTTTTAAACCCAAAACAAAGGTTTAATTAATCGGCCGGCTTAGCAATTTTGTATTCAGGCAGCAATTCGTCAACAGATGGATCAAAGCCGCGCCAGACACATATACGCAGGGGATGCATTTTGTACTCAGATTCCGCAACGGGGACGGGGGAGCCAACGCGTTTTCCGTCAAGATAATACTGCTTGTATGACTGGTATTTGTACCCAACCTTCGCGCTGTTAAAGATATACCAATATGGAGCGTGAAGTGCCGACTTCTCAATATATTCTGTTGCGCCTATCTCAATCGTTTCGGTAAGCTCGGCGTAGAAGACTATACTGTCAAATGTTTCGGGGAATGGTTCACCCCATATCTCACAGCAGACATTTTTTTCATCGGTATCGACCCACATAAAAATGTATACATTGTGTTCGGTATTGTTGCTCCACTTAAAATCGATTCTGCCGGTGTCGATTGTTGCATCCTGCCCCCAAGGCACATAACCAACGTGAGAAGAATGGTTAATTCTGTATACAACCTTAAAATCACCGAGAATGACGGCATTGTACATTGTTGACGAGACATGGCATACGCCGCCGCCGGGAGAATCCTTACTGTTTGCGCCGCCGTCAATAAAGCCAGGGGCAAGCAGCCAACCCAGCTCGGTTGTTCTGTCTCCAAGCGTATCATTTGCAGAAAAGACATTTGTGCCGTCATTTGGGTCGTTGGGATTTGCGGGAGGCAAAACCGTGCCGTTAACAATGCCGCAAGCCTTTTTAATGTTATAAACACGGTTGACGGCGTTGTACGGACTTCTGCCGTAGCTGCTTTCGTAATGAGAACGCAACACAATATTAGATTGTATATCTTCAAGCAAAACAGTTGGGTATATTTCTTCAGTCTTAATTTCAACAACGCCATAATCGCGTGTCTCAGTACGATCAACAACCTCATTTAAGGCGTCTTCAACAAGCGTCTTTCGCCCATTTGACTCCTTCACAAAAATGAATCTGTCGGGAGAAACATAGTCAGGCAGCGAAGTCGGATCCTCAATTCCCTCATAGGTTGAGTCGGTCACATATACGCTGTCAGGATTGGGCTGATAGGATGCATCGGTTGCGGGGTAGTCAAGCACGTCTGCCATTGAAATAATTCTTGTGCGGATAAGAGCAACCTTGGGGGAGATTGTGTATTCAATGGTATATGATCTCCCTTCGGCAGCAATTTGATCAATTTGTTGTTGCAGAGACTCCAATTCGCCTTCACGCGCCAGAAAAATTGCGTCAGAAAGAATAGATTCGGTGTTGAAGCTGATATCAAACTCATAAGAAGTCAAATTGAGAGTACATTCCTCATGATGGAGTTCAAATCCAACATCGGAAATAATCGAAGCTTCAACGGGCTTCAAGGCTTCGCTTGCTTCGCTCATCGTCATACCGCCAATGGATACACCATTGACGGTTATACCGTTGTGGAAGGTTTCACTGTTTTCAATCTGTTGACGAAGAGCCTCAATCTCATTGGTGATCGCCTCGGCATAGGATGCGGAACCATTTGCGTAAACCTTGTTTGCAATCAAAACGCAACAAACTACACCGGCAAGGCAGACAACACCCGTTAGAACATAATGAAATACTTTCTTCACCACTAAATACCTCTGTACACAGCATTACAGACTAATTATAGCGTATGCCGCCCTAATTGTAAATGGATTTACAAAAAGTTAACAATTACCATTTGCATGTCGGATGTGAAACATTTTCACCCCACGAAAGACTTGCTTTGGGAAATATATCATTGGTATGAGAATTTTTTCAAAAGAATCAGACAAATACTTCTTTTGATCATAAAAAACATCGCAGAGAACGAATACAATCATCATATCAGTTCTCTGCGACATAGTTGGTGCCGGTGGCCGGACTCGAACCGGCACGGTATCGCTACCGGTGGATTTTGAGTCCACTACGTCTGCCAATTCCATCACACCGGCAAAAACAATGGAAATTTGACTGACTGGAGGTAATGATACCACACTCAAACATCAAAATCAACCAGTTTTTTTAAAAAGGTGAAGGTGTTTTGCTGAAGTGAGTTGAGGTGTATGACACCGAGAATAATATATGTTGACATTTCAATGAACTGATGTATAATGGCAAAGTACCAAATGAATGAGGACGGGTTCCCGAGCGGCCAAAGGGAGCGGACTGTAAATCCGTTGTCACAGACTACGATGGTTCGAATCCATCCCCGTCCACCAAAAAGCAAGTACCCCGTGTAATGCACGGGGTACTTGTTTTAGCAAAAAGAATTAACGCGTTAAGGCACTATACTTGAAATAACCCTTTACTTTTTTGATAAAAGGCAATATACTTCAAATACTATGTAAAAAGGGGCGATAAATGATAGACCTAACCATTAATGAAGAAAAGCTTGAAAGAGCCGTTGCAAGAGCAAAGCAGCAGGGGATAGTCATCCCGACTTTTGCTCAGATGAAGAACCCTGCTCTTATTCCTCAGTACGTTAAAGACGAGCTGAAGCATATCGGGCTTTGGGATGTTAACCCATATAACCTTTTTAGAATATCTTGGCACAATGAACCCAAAGAATACGGAGGTACATTCGGTGGAGTAAATTACATTGAATTACCCTCTTCATTGACGGGTGTGCGTGCGCGCATTGTCGCGCTTGTCGGAAAGTGGTTTCCAACGGGTTGCCACAAGGTTGGCGCAAGCTTTGGCTGCCTTGCTCCGCGACTTGTAACAGGTCAGTTTGATCCAACCTATAATAAAGCCGTATGGCCTTCCACGGGCAACTATTGCCGCGGCGGCGCATACAATTCCAAGCTGCTGTCCTGCGAGAGCATTGCAATACTTCCGGCGGAAATGAGCAGAGAACGCTTTGATTGGCTCAGCAAAATTGCAGGTGAGGTGATTGCAACTCCGGGATGTGAAAGCAATGTTAAAGAGATTTTCGACAAGACTTGGGAGCTTAGGCGAACCCGCAATGATGTTGTTATTTTCAACCAGTTCGATGAGATGGGGAATCATCTTTGGCACTACCATGTTACGGGAGGCGCAATTGAGGAGGTCTATGAGAGCATAAAAACACCGACAAGTCGCTTTGCCGGCGCCTGCTTCACAAGCGGCAGCGCGGGTACAATGGGCAGCGGTGACTATCTTAAGGAAAGATATCCAAACAGTAAACTTGCCGTTGGCGAAGCACTTCAATGCCCGACTCTGCTTAACAATGGTTTTGGCGGACATCGCATTGAGGGAATTGGCGACAAGCACGTTCCCTGGGTACACAATGTAAAAAACACCGATATGGTTATAGCAATCGATGACGATGACAGCCAAAACCTTCTTCGTCTATTTAACACGCCTGATGGGCATAAGTATCTTGTCGATTATGTCGGAGTTGACCCCGACACAGTAGAGAAGCTTTCGCTGATGGGTATTTCCGGGATTGCAAACCTGCTTTGCTGCATAAAATTTGCAAAGTATTATGAGCTTACCGAGGATGATGTTGTTGCAACGGTGTGCACGGATTCCGCCGTTATGTACACAAGCCGCATTGACGAGCTGAACGAGCAAAAGGGACAGTATTCGCTTGTTGCCGCCGCTTCAGATTATTCGGAGCATATTGCGGGCGTCCGTACAGACAGTATGGAGGAGCTTACCTATCAGGAACGCAAGCGTATACACAACCTCAAATACTACACTTGGGTTGAGCAACAGGGCAAAACCGTGGATGAGCTTAACGCACAGTGGTATGATCCGAACTATTGGAAGAACATTCATAAGCAGGCTGATGATATAGATAAGCTGATCAATGCCTTCAACGAGAAAGCAAACGTACACGATAATACTAAATAATATTGTCTCTATTTGCAAAAGGCACGGAATTAACCGTGCCTTTTATTTTTTTGCAGTGTTATAGTCTTGCCATTGTGTCATAGTCTTTGCTATAATGTATTTGTAAAATCAAAAAGTCTTGTGACGGAGGTCTGCATTGAGGAACACCGTTATTGACAAACTTAAGGAATCACTGTCGTCCGTATTGCCATTGACTGCAATAGTGCTGATATGTAACTTTGCATTGGCGATATTCAGTCCATACGGAGGAATGCCCGCTGGTATGGTGTGGCAGTTTGTAATTGGTGCTGTCTTATTGATTATCGGCATGACTTTTTTCTCAATCGGCGCCGATATATCCATGATCCCGATGGGGGAACGCGTTGGCGCACATCTCACAAGATCGGGTAAATACTATATATTAATCCCGTGCTGCTTTCTTATAGGTGCGCTTATTACAATTGCCGAGCCGGATCTAAGCGTGCTTGCATCGCAGTTTCCTGCTATTGACGACCGCACAATTATAATCACTGTGGCGGTTGGCGTTGGAGCTTTTCTTGTGCTTGCATTCATACGGGTGCTGAAACGCATATCGCTTTCGTTGATATTAATCGTTTCTTATCTTGTGTTATTTACGGTTGCATATTTTGCTCCGGACGCCTTTAGAGCGGTTGCTTTTGACTCGGGCGGTGTTACGACAGGACCTATAACCGTGCCGTTTTTAATCGCCATGGGTATCGGACTTGCAACAGTTCGAGGAAGTAAAAGCTCTCAGGATGACAGCTTTGGCGTGGTTGCGCTATGTTCTGTCGGCCCAATACTTGCTATGCTGATACTTGGTATGTTTCGCAATACATCGGGAGCAACGGCAAGCACCGCCGCCGCGTCCGCCTCAACGTTTGGCGAAGCGCTGCTTATGTTTGTGCACGGAATACCCACATACCTAAAGGAAGTGGCGCTCGCGCTGTTGCCGATAGTGGCGCTGTTCATTGTTTTCAATTTTATTTTTCTGCGGCTGCCAATTAAAACGCTTATTCGTATCGGGATCGGGATACTTTACACATACATAGGGCTTACGGTCTTTTTGGTTGGCGCAAGCGTAGGCTTCCTGCCGGCAGGTCAATATATCGGTGCTGCGATTGCTAAAACTAAATGGCTTTTAATACCTGTTGGCATGATCATGGGCTTTTTCGTGGTAATGGCGGAACCTGCTGTTCGTGTGCTTAATCGTCAGGTTGAAGAACTGACTGTTGGCGCCGTCACAAAACGTGCTATGCTGCTGATGCTCTCAATTGGTGTATCCGTGTCCGTCGGTCTTGCAATGCTGAGGGTGATAACCGGCATATCCGCATGGTATTTTATCGTTGGCGGGTATGCCGCTGCAATATTGTTTTCATTTTTTGTTCCAAAGGTATTTACTGCGATTGCTTTTGACTCCGGCGGAGTCGCATCCGGGCCGATGACTGCATCATTTTTGCTTCCGTTTGCAATGGGCGCGTGCGCTGAGGTTGGCGGAAACATACTGACAGATGCATTTGGTTTGATTGCATTTGTGGCAATGACGCCCCTTATCACAATCCAGCTTCTGGGGCTTTCCTATTCAATAAAGCTTAAGCGCACAAGGATGCATTCATCCAATGCATCAGACGCTGTAAATGTTATCGAATTTGAGTATAAGGAGGCTGCCTGATTATGGAATCGGAACCGCTTGAACTGATAGGCTGCATTGTTAATCGTGGCATGGGCGAGCTTGTTGTAAAGCTGTGTGCGCGAGAGAACATAATGTTTCGGATCCTTTTAAGAGGGCGGGGGACAGCTGATTCCGAAACGTTGAATCTGCTTGGTATAGGCGATAAAGAAAAGGACGTCGCCTTTCTGTCGGTATGTGAGAGCAGAACGAACGAGATCATGCAGAAGCTTACCGATGAGCTTGAGTTAACTCGTGCGGGGCGAGGAATTGCATTTTCAATTCAGTTTTCTGCCGTTGCATCACAGCTTTCGTCCTATGATATTCTGTCGGGCAATTCAAACCCCATTATCGGTCCCGACACTTCCACAAACGCAGAGGCGATTGCTCAAGCGGTAAAAAAAGGCAGGCAGACCATGCGCGAAAAAAGCAAACGGATAAAGAGCAGACAGCGAGGAGATAAGACCGAATGATTAAGTATGACCTTATATTGACAATTGTTAACAGAGGCTTTGCGGACGAGGTGATGGACGCAGCAAGACGTGCAGGCGCATTTGGCGGCACCGTTGTTAATGCAAGGGGTACAGGCACGAATGAGCTTCAAAAGTTTTTTGGCGCAACCATACAGCCCGAAAAGGAAATGGTGCTGATACTTACTGAAAGAGAAAAGCGCACGGTGATGATGGAAGTGATATGTCGTGATGCAGGGCTTTCAAAGGCGGGCATGGGGATATGCTTTTCACTGCCGGTTGACGGTGTGACCGGAATCAGCAGATTTGCCGAACCAGCACCTAAGCATCAAGATATTAAGGACGAGGTTGCGTCAAACAAAAATGACGATAAAGCGCAAGCGGATAAAGTTGTGCAATCGGACAAAGCTTTGGCGTCTTCTGAACAGGCTTTGCCTAAAATGAAGGAACAACCGAAAGAGCAATCTTGATTTTTATGGATTGAATACATCAGGTTTAAAAGAATCGGGGCTGCGGTATATGTTAATGCCGCAGCCCCAAATCTCAGTTTAAGTATCCTGTTGTTTTTCTATTTCACCGAATTAATACATCCCGCCCATGGACGGGTCGCCGCCTGCGGGCATGGGAGGTTCGGGCTTGGGAATATCACAAACAAGACTTTCGGTGGTAAGCACCATGGCGGCAACCGAAGCGGCGTTCTGCAATGCGCTTCTCGCAACCTTTGTCGGGTCAATAATTCCCTTGGCAACCATCATGCCGTACTCGTCCTTTGCGGCGTCATAGCCATAGCCAAGCTTCTTGGAGTTGCGCACATTTGCGACAATGACGCTGCCCTCAAGCCCCGCATTTGTGGCAATCTGACGAAGGGGCTCCTCAAGGGCGCGGACAATAATCTGAATGCCCGTCTTTTCATCGCCCGTTGTGCTCTTTTCAAGAGCCTTTACGCGGTTGATTACGTTGATAAGCGCAACTCCGCCGCCGGGGACAATTCCCTCCTCAACTGCGGCGCGAGTGGCGTTGAGCGCATCCTCTATCCGCATCTTGATATCCTTCATTTCAGGCTCTGTCGCTGCTCCGACCGAAATAACCGCTACGCCGCCGGCAAGCTTTGCAAGACGCTCATGCAGCTTTTCTTTGTCATATTCGCTTGTAGATTCTTCAATTTGCTTCCTAATGGACTTAATGCGTGCCTGAATCTCCGCATTGTCGCCTGCGCCTTCAACGATTGTTGTATTCTCTTTGTCAACCTTAACCTGACGCGCACGACCAAGCTGGGCAATGGTTGCATCCTTGAGATCCATACCAAGCTCATCGGAAATAACCTCGCCGCCTGTAAGGATAGCAATATCCTTCAGCATATCCTTGCGTCTGTCGCCAAAGCCCGGAGCCTTAACGGCAACACAGGTGAATATACCGCGCAGCTTATTAACAACCAGAGTCGCAAGCGCATCGCCTTCAACATCCTCGGCAACAATAAGCAGCTTCTTGCCCTGCTTTGCAATCTGCTCAAGAACAGGCAGAATCTCTTGGATGTTTGATATTTTTTTGTCGGTAATGAGGATGTACGGATCATCGAGAGATGCTTCCATCTTGTCGGGATCGGTTACCATGTATGCGGAGGCGTAACCACGATCAAACTGCATTCCTTCAACAATGCGAAGCTCGGTCTTCATTGTTTTGCCTTCTTCAACGGTAATTACACCATCGTTGCCAACCTTCTCCATTGCTTCCGAGATAAGTGAACCGATTGTCTCGTCAGATGCTGAAATAGCCGCAACCTGCGCGATTTCACCCTTGCTTGTAACGGGCTTGGACAGATCCTTCAATCCGGCAACAGCCTCGTCAACAGCAAGCGTTATGCCGCGCTTTAAAACCATGGGATTTGCGCCCGCAGCAACGTTTTTCATACCTTCACGCACGATCGCCTGTGCAAGCAGAGTCGCGGTGGTTGTACCGTCGCCGGCAACATCGTTTGTTTTTGTGGCGACCTCTTTTACAAGCTGAGCACCCATGTTTTCAAACGGGTCTTCAAGCTCAATTTCTTTTGCAATAGTGACGCCATCGTTTGTGATAAGCGGCGCACCATACTTTTTGTCAAGCACAACGTTACGACCCTTAGGCCCCAAAGTGATTTTTACTGTGTTTGCCAACGTGTCAAGACCGGTTTCAAGAGAACGCCTTGCGTCCTCTCCGTATTTGATCTGCTTTGCCATAATTGTTTCCTCCTCAATCAATCTTCAACAACGGCCAGAATATCGCTCTGACGCACAACCATGTATTCAACACCGTCAACCTTGACTTCGGTACCTGCGTACTTAGAGCATATTACCTTGTCGCCAACGCTTACGGACATGACAACCTCTTTACCGTCAACGACCCCGCCGGGACCAACAGCAACAATCTGCGCCATCTGCGGCTTTTCTTTTGCGCTGCCCGCAAGTATGAAACCACTCTTTGTTGTTTCCTCAACATCCAATGACTTAATGACAACCCTGTCAGAAAGCGGCCTTAATTTCATGACCTTTACCTCCAAATAGTTTGTTTGATTTCTTACCGCATCGGACGAATAACTTTGCTGTATCCCAATCTGATGGAACATATTCGTACACATCCGCACGGTGCTTGTTAGCACTCAACACCCTCGAGTGCTAACAGGGCTAATTATATGCAAGTTAACATTCTCTGTCAACAGTGAATGCAGTAATATAATGAATATATTTTTTGGAACGAGCGCTTGATGTAAAAATGATTATATATTAGCAAAAGATGATGTTGAAGACTTGCAATCATTTTCACATACGGTTATACTGTGACCATATTACGAGAGGAGGTTGCGTACATGTTTGGCTATTATGTTCTTGACAATGTGTTTAACGGGTATCGCTATACCTATGCCTATGCCTGCGCTTTGTGTATGCAGCCGTCTGATTAAGGGACTGGTTTTGTACATTTTGGGTCACGGGCAGCAAGGCTCCCGTGACTTTTTGTATATTTGGAGGTTGTATGGAAACTCAGAAATTGAAAAGGAAACGTAACAGAAAAGGAAAAGAAGCTCATTCTTCAGTCAACTATGCCCTTGTTAAGCGGTCTATGCGCGGCACCGGCAAGTATTTTACGCTGTCAATTATCGGGCTTATCATCGCGGTTCTATCCGCCTATTTAATCCCGCTCGTAACCAGCTTCACTATTGACTACGTGCTGATGCCATATGCGGAGGAGGGTTATACGGCAAGCCTTAATTTGCCTTCCTTTTTGCAGAATTGGCTTGAAGCTGTTGGCGGCAGAGAATTTTTGGCAAACCATCTGTATATAATGGCGATACTGCTGGTTCTCGTAACCGCTATAAACGCATTTACCACATATATGCGCAGAAGCAACATTGCATACGCGGGTGAAGGCATAGCGAAAAATCTGCGCGACGATCTTTATACACACCTTGCAAACGTTCCGTTTGATTATCACAAGCACGTTTCAACAGGTGACCTTGTGCAAAGATGTACGTCGGATGTTGACACTGTCCGCAGGTTTATTCAAAACCAATTGCTTGAGATGGTGCGAACCGTAATCATGGTAGTTTGTGCAGCTTCAATACTGATAAGCATTAATCCCATGTTGACGCTTTATTCTGTGATGCTGATGCCGTTTCTTACGCTGTCATCCTTTCTATATTTTAGGAAGGTACGCTACTGGTTCACTCAATCAGATGAAGCCGAGGGTAAGCTTTCAGCTACTATTCAAGAAAATCTGACAGGCGTCAGGGTTGTTCGAGCATTTGGGCAGCAGAAAGCTGAGCTTGATAACTTCACCGAAAAGAATAAGGACTTCAAAACAAAAACTCAGCATTTGCTTGATTTGCTTGCTTTTTATTGGGGTGCGTCTGATTGCTTCGGGTATTTGCAGATAGCCATTTCATTGTGCGTCGGCATACTCTTTACAATACAACGCAATCTGTCGGTGGGACAGCTTCTTGTGTTTGTTTCATATACCGGCATGCTAACTTGGCCCGTTCGTCAGCTTGGACGAATACTTGCAGACCTTGGCAAGGCGACTGTGTCATTGGGGAGAATAGACGAAATACTGTCAGTTCCCGTTGAGAGTGAAACAGGAAAGGCATTAAAGCCTGATATTCACGGCGATGTTGAGTTCAGAAACGTCTGGTTTGGCTATGAAGATGGGCAGGACGTGCTGCGCGGCGTAAGCTTCAAAGCAGAGCACGGGCAGACAATTGCCATATTGGGCTCAACTGGCTCAGGCAAATCCAGCCTTGTGCAGCTGATACAACGGCTCTATACCTGCAATAAGGGAGAGATACTCATCGACGGCGTCAATGTCAACGATATTGAACGTCATCATTTGAGACGCAATATAGGTATAGTACTGCAGGAACCTTTTCTGTATTCACGCACGATAATCGATAATATTCGTATTGTTGATCCGGACGCTTCAAACGAAGATGTGTATGACGTTGCAAGGGTAGCTTCAATACACGATGTTGTATCCGGCTTTGAAAACGGATACGACACTATTGTCGGAGAAAGAGGCGTTACGCTGTCCGGCGGTCAGAAGCAGCGTGTTGCAATCGCAAGAATGCTCATGCAAAAGGCTCCGATTATCATACTTGACGACTCCATGAGCGCTGTTGACACGGAAACAGACGCCGCTATACGCGACGCACTCCATTCAAGGCGCCTCAACAGCACTACATTCATTATATCTCACCGTATTACAACCCTTTGTAAGGCGGATAAGATACTTGTGCTTGAGCATGGAGAGCTCGTTCAGCAGGGTACGCACGAGGAGCTTCTGCAGCAAGACGGTCTATACAAGCGTATTGCAAACATTCAGAATATGCTTGAGGACGAAATGAAAGAGGACGAGGGAGGCGAGGCTTAATGGAAAAGTCGACATCCGCGCTTAAAGAGCAGGAATTCAACCAAAAGGTTGACTTCAAAATATGGAAACGTTTGATAGACTATGCACTCAAATATAAAATGCTGGTGCTTCGCACAATTATTGCACTTGTGGTGGTCGCTGCCGTGGATCTTTTGTATCCGCAGTTCTCAAGGTATGCAATAGATCACATTATTGTTGCGGACAGGCTTGACATACTGCCATGGTTTGCAATTGCGTATGTGGCTGCGGTATTACTGCAGGGAATTGGTGTTGTGCTGTTTATCAAAGGCTCCGGGAAGCTTGAAATGAACATGGCGTATGATATCCGTCAGGACGCCTTTCGAAAGCTGCAGCAGCTGTCATTTTCATACTATGATAAAACCGCAGTGGGCTACATAATGGCACGAATGGTAAGCGACATCGCAAGACTCAGCGAGCTTATCGCGTGGAGCGTTGTTGACATTTTGTGGGCTTCAGGATATGTTATTGGCGTAATAATCATTATGCTGACAATGAATCCAAAGCTTGCGCTCATTGTAATAGCCGTGCTGCCGCCGCTTGCGATAATATGTATGTATTTCCAGAAAAAGATACTCAAGCATTACCGTATAGTTCGCAAGCAAAACTCAAAGATAACAGGCGCATTTAACGAGGGTATTATGGGCGCGGTCACAACCAAAACTCTGGTCAGAGAGGAAAGAAACGCAGAGGAATTTCAAAGCGAAACAGGGCAAATGCGAAAAGCTGCGATAAAAGCTGCGGTGCTCTCGGCTATGTTCACACCGATTGTAATGTGCCTTGGCTCTGTCGGTACAGGTTTGGCGCTGTATGCGGGAGGTATGAGCGTTACTTCAGCGTGGGAGGGAGCGTTCGGAGTTATGACCGTTGGTACTCTGGCGTCTTTCATCTCATATTCAACCGGATTGTTTGACCCGATTCAGCAGCTTGCGGGAATATTTGCAGAGATGCAAAGCGCGCAGGCAAGCGCCGAACGCGTAATCACGCTTATTGATACTCCGTGCGACATAATTGACAGCGAGGACGTTATAAAGAAGTATGGGGATTGCTTTGAACCTAAGCGTGAGAATTGGGAACCTATACGAGGTGACGTTACGTTTGAACATGTCAGCTTTGCATACAAGGGCGGTGAAAGCGTTCTGCACGACTTCAACCTTGACGTCAAAGCGGGCGAGAATATTGCGCTTGTCGGAGAGACGGGAGCAGGCAAAAGCACGATTGTAAACCTTGTGTGCCGCTTTTATGAACCGACGGAGGGACGCATCCTTATTGATGGAGTAGACTATCGGGAGCGCAGTCAGCTTTGGCTGCAGGATAGGCTGGGATATGTGCTTCAGCAGCCGCACCTTTTCTCTTGCAGCATAAAGGAAAACATTCGTTACGGCAGACGTGAAGCTACTGATGAGGAGGTTTACGCAGCCGCAAAGCTTGTGCATGCCGAGGAGTTTATTCTCGCACAGGAAAACGGTTATGATACAGAGGTTGGAGAGGGCGGAGGCAGACTTTCGACAGGGCAAAAGCAGCTTATCAGCTTTGCAAGGGTGATACTTGCCGATCCGAGAATATTTGTGTTGGACGAGGCTACAAGCTCAATTGACACGGAAACCGAGCAGCTAATCCAACATGCAATTACCAAGGTGTTGGAGCATCGTACAAGCTTTATTGTAGCGCATCGCCTTTCAACCATACGTTCCGCCGACAGAATACTTGTTATACGTGACGGGCGAATAACCGAATCGGGCACGCATAAAGAGCTTCTCAAGCTAAAGGGCTATTACTACGATCTCTACACAACTCAGTTCAGAGAGGAAACAACGACCGATATTCTTAATTGAGCGACAGTCAATCATTGCAGGCAAAATGAAACGGCGTCATGGCAAAAGCCTTGGCGCCGTTAATTTATTGCACAAAAAAGGGGCACACTCACGAACGCCCCATACAATCGGTTATGTTCAGATATTGATATCCTCAGCCACGATATAAAGGGGGCGATTTTTTAGTTCATCGTACATGCGATTCATATACATCCCCTGAACAGACATAAACATCAGCGTTGCACCCTGAACCGCAACAAGCCCGCACAGCGCCCAAAGCCAAGCGGGGAAGGCGATCGCACAGCACGCAAGCACAATAAGTGCAACAAGTCCCAATGCGTCAAGCAAAAGCAGAGCGGCGCCAAACTCTCCGCAAAGAGTCAATGGGCGGTCAGAAAAACCAACTATTCCGTCCATCGCAAGACGCAGCATCTTTTTTAGAGTGTATTTGGTTTTGCCCGCATAACGTTCGTTCCTGACATATTCGACAGGGACGGCTTCAAAGCCCATCCATCCGCTCATGCCGCGCAAAAAGCGGTTGTGCTCACGCATCTTGAGGAACACATCCGCGACCTTGCGGTCAAGCAGGCGGAAATCGCCCGTATCAAGGGGGATGGGGTAGGCGCTCATTGAGCTAAGCAAGCGATAGTACACAAATGCGGTAAGCTTTTTGAATATTGTTTCACCTTTGCGTTTGAGCCGCTTGCCGTATGCGATATCTGCGCCCTTTTCCCATGCATCGACCATCTCGGCTATAACCTCAGGCGGATCCTGCAGATCAACGTCAATAATTATAAGTGCGTCGCCACGAGCGGCGTCCATGCCGCATGTTACGGCAGTTTGATGCCCAAAATTTCGGCTGAAACAGCGAACCTTAACATTGGGGTGTGCTCCGGCGATTTCACGCAATATCCTCATGGAGCCGTCGCGGCTGCCATCGTTAACATAAATTATCTCATACGGATAGCCAAGCTTTAGCATTGCATCGTTCATTCTTTCAAACGAGACAGATAATACGTCCTCTTCATTGTAAACAGGAACGATAAGCGAAAGCAGCTTATCCTTTTTGACAGTTTCTGAGCTCATACAAAATCAACCTCCGTACATCTTCATAAGCGGACATTGTTTCCGCAACAAGATTATACCAAACAATCCTCCGTATTAAAGCCCGACAGAGCATAACTTAACAAATATATTATATCTGTTGAATATATAAACTTTCATATTTTATACAATTGTGCTATTCTATTGGTTGGACGAGCAGGTTCGTCAGCGGCAGCTCCGCAGGCGGAAATCGTCCCCGACATTTATCAAACAATAAGGAGTCGAGGTAACTATGAGGATTGAAGATCATCCAATACTCACATTCGACAGAGGCAAACCGATCAACTTCACCTTTGACGGTCAAAGCATGGTGGGTTATGAAGGGGAGTCTATCGCGGCAGCCCTTCATGCAAATGGCGTCAGAGTGCTTGCACACAGCGCTGAAAAGCAGCGCCCACGCGGCTTTTACTGCGCCATAGGGAACTGCTCAAGCTGTATGATGGTTGTTGACGGTGTTCCAAATGTCAAAACCTGTATAACCGAGCTTCGTGACGGCATGATTGTTGAGAGGCAGAAAGGCAAGGGCGTAATAGTATGATTAACACTCGGCTTTTGATAATTGGCGGAGGGCCCGCCGGGCTTTGCGCCGCGATATCGGCAGCTGAAGCGGGCAGCGACGTTCTTATTGTTGAACGCAACCCCCGTATTGGCGGGCAGCTTATCAAGCAGACGCATATGTTTTTCGGCTCGGAACGTCAATATGCTTCAACACGTGGCATTGACATAGTGGGCATCCTTATGGACAAGCTAAAAGCGTATGGCGACAGAGTTCGTATTCTTACAGACACTACAATACTCGGCATATATGAGGACGGCATAGTTACAGCTCTTCACAAGGAGGATGACTATTTCAAAATCAAACCCGATGCGATTGTCGTTGCAACAGGTGCGTCTGAGAAAGCGCTTGCTTTTCCGAACAACGATCTTCCCGGCATATATGGAGCGGGAGCCGTTCAAACCCTTATGAACGTGTACGGGGTTAAACCCGGAGACCGCGTTCTTATGGTTGGCGCGGGAAACATCGGTCTTATTGTCAGCTATCAGCTTATGCAGGCAGGCGTGCAGGTCGCGGCGATACTTGACGCCGCGCCAAAGATCGGCGGCTATCTTGTCCATGCCGCAAAAATCAGAAGGATGGGCGTTCCGATTATGGTGAGCCACACGGTAAAAGAGGCGATTGGCAAGGACTGCCTTGAAAGCGTTGTAATATGCGCTGTTGATGAACGATTCCGTCCAATCGAAGGCACAGAACAGACTATTGACTGTGACGTGTGCTGCATATCTGTCGGACTTACCCCTTTGGGAGAATTGCTTGCGATGGCAGGTTGTCAGATGAAATACATTCCGCAGCTTTCAGGTACGGTTCCGATGAGAAATGCTGAGTATCAAACAACGATACCCAATATATTTGTCGCCGGCGATGTGTCCGGCATTGAGGAAGCATCCTCCGCTATGGTCGAGGGATATCTTGCGGGGCTTTGCGCCGCAAATTACGTTGGATGTACGCATCCCGAATATGAGGCGAAGAAGGCAGATTACACGGAACAGCTGCGTCAGCTTCGCGGCGGGCCTGTCGGAAAGCGCATACTTGACGGCATTGCCCTTCAAATGAATTGAGGTGACAGCTTATGAGTATTGATATTCTTGAAAAAACAGGCATCCCCACAGAGGACATGATACATTCAAAATTTCCTTCGATTGAACGCATAAATCGTGGGCGCGTTGCCGTTGCGGAATGCTATCAGCGCATTTCCTGCAATCCGTGTCAAAGCTCATGCAACTTCTCCGCGATAAATGTTGGCGATGATATCAACAACACTCCGGAAATATCCTTTGACAGGTGTGTGGGCTGCGGTGCTTGTCTCACAAAATGTCCCGGGCTTGCAATCATGCTTGTTGACGGAAGCAAAGGGGCGGACTCAATTGAAGTCAGCATTCCATATGAGTTTTTGCCACTGCCCACAGTAGGTGAGACGGTTGAAGCGCTTGACCGCACGGGAGCGGCAATTGCGGAGGGCAAGGTAACACAGGTGCTGAACCAAAAGGGATTTGACCGCACACCCATCGTGCGTTTTATAGTTGGGCGAGAGTATTTATACACGGTGCGAAACATTCGCTTGAAAAGGAAGTGAGCAATATGAACGAAATGGATAACACAATCATCTGTCGCTGTTCAGACGTTACTCTTGGCGATATCCGCAAGCTTATTGCCGATGGGTATACCAGCTTTGACGAGATAAAGCGTATTACGCGCTGTGGAATGGGGCCGTGTCAGGGTAAGACCTGCCAGCAGTTGATTCAGAGAGAGATTGCTGTTGCCACAGGTAAACCCATATCAGAGCTTGTCGATCAAACTACGCGTCCGCCGACTGTCGGCGTGCGGCTTGAGCTTATCGCAAAGGAGGCATACCGCGATGAAAACTAATGCTGATGTTGTAATTATCGGCGGAGGTATAACCGGCTGCTCCATAGCCTATAACCTTGCCATGAAGGGCGTAAAGAATATCGTGGTGCTTGAAAAGCGTTATGTTTGCAGTGGTTCTACCGGTTGCTGCGGTGCGGGTATCAGAATGCAGTGGGGCACCGAAATGAACTGCCGTATGTCTAAATTCAGTACCGAATTTTATGAACACGCAAACGATACGCTTGAATATGAAGGCGATATTGAATTCAAGCAAAAGGGCTATCTGTTGATTGCCGATACCGAGCATGAGATAGAGCAATTCAAAAAGAATGTTGAAGTTCAAAATGCCTGTGGGATTCCCGCAAGCATGATGTCCCTTTCAGACGCCAAGGCGTTAGTTCCGCATCTTAACACCGACATATTGTTGGGTGCCGCATTCTGTGAAAAGGACGGCTTCCTTAATCCGTTCAAAACCACTGACGCATTCTATCGTGCAGCGCGTCGCATGGGTGTTGAGTTTAACACATTTACAACCGTTACCGATATAATTGTTGAAAATGGACGTGTAAAGGCAGTTGTTACCGACAAGGGTACCATCAACACTCCAATTGTCGTGAACTGTGCGGGTGGGTTCTCGTATGACATATCGCATATGGCAGGCATTGAGCTTCCGGTTTATCGTGAACGTCATCAGATACTTGTAACCGAGCCTGTCGAGCCAATGCAGGATCCTATGGTAATGGCTTTTGGCCTTAATCTCTATGTACAGCAGTCGCCGCACGGTTCATTCATTATGGGCAGAGGCGATTCAAACGAGCCACGCGACGGCAGACGCACTTCCACATGGCAGTTTCTTGAGGAAATGGCGAAAACTATTGATAATGTGCTTCCGGCAATCGGCAAGCTGAGGGTAATACGTCAATGGGCGGGGCTTTACAACATGACGCCTGATCGTCAGCCCGTATACGATAAGTCCGAACAGGTTGATGGCTTCTATATGGCAATCGGATTCTCCGGACACGGATTTATGTTTGGACCGGTAACAGGCGTTGTTATGTCCGATATGATTACGGGAAGTCAACCGCGCATAGACGCTTCAAGGCTTAAGCTCCGTCGGTTTGCGGAGGGAGACCTGTTTGTAGAGCCATCGGTTGTATAACGGCTTTTGAAAGCGGTCTGTATTAATGATTTTTCAACGCCTTCCCTACAATTATGTGGGAAGGCGTTGTTATGCTCATTTTCAATTTCTGTCGGTATGCCTTTTACTCCTCGGCAGCAGTATCGCGGCTGAGAACCTCATCAATTGTTGCTTCAATGGCAATTTCTATCGCCGCCTGCATATCGTCCATTCTCATAAATGGCACGCTTTTGCGATTGGCGTTACCCTCAACCTGCTCACAGGAATAGGGAACGTGGATAAAACCTGCAAGAGGTGCATTTTTAATGTCTTTTAACGCATTAAGTACGCCATACATAAGCGTGTTGCACACATACGTCCCCGCGCTGTTTGATACAGCGCACGGCAAACCGTTTTTGTTGACGGAGTTAACTATGCGCTTTATCGGAAGCGTCGAAAATAAAGCGGCATCGCCCTCATCACATATCGGCATATCAACAGGCATATATCCGGCATTGTCCGGTATTGTGGCGTCCATAATGTTGATCGCAACCCTCTCAGGAGTAACCGCCGATCTTCCTCCCGCCTGACCAAGCATCAAAACAGCAGCGGGGGAGAGACGATCAATGCTTTCGAGAGCAATGCGGACGCAGCGCTCAAACTCAACAGGAAGTAATAGCTTCTTAACGGAAAAATTGCGGAATGCGTTCGGAAGCCGTGACAGTATCGTTTCGGTCGGATTAACCGCGTCTCCGCCGAATGGCATAAATGCGGTTACAAGTATGCACGGACGTCTACAATCAGTCATCGGCGACATCCAAAGCTTCAATGCCGCGCTTTGCGATGGGCTTACTGTCGCCATGCTTAACAAGCAGCATGGTAATAAAAGCGCAGGCAACAAAAACGGTGGCATACGGGAACAGCACGGTCATACCGAATTTATCCATCAATAGGCCGCTGAAGAATGGTGTTAACGCCTGAGCGCCCATACTTGCAGCGTAATAAAAGCCGGTATACTTGCCAACCTTTCCACCGCGTGCAAGCTCAACCACCATCGGGAAGCTGTTAACATTGATTGTTGCCCATCCGATACCGGCAAGTGCAAACATGCAGTTCATGAGAGCGGGGGAGCTGTCATCGCGGAGGAATGACGCCACAAAGAAAGCTGCCGTCAGCATAACAACACCAGCAAGAATGGTTTTCTTTCGTCCGATTTTGGATGAAATGATTCCTACGGGAAGATACGAGACGATAGCGGCGATATTTGCTATCATCAGGGTGAGGTTGTAGTCAAGATGAAGAATTTTTGTTGCATACACCGAATATTTTGACGTCACGGCATTGTAGCCAAAATACCATAGGGCAACGGAGCCAAGTATCAAAAGCAAAGAGGCAAGCTCAGATTTACTCAGCCTGCGTTTGCCCTCTTCAGTGTTTTCAGAGTCGTCAATGCCTAACTTTTCGCTCTCATCCCTCATTTCCTGCGCAAACTTTGGCTCCTTGACAGTAAAGAGGAATGCCACGAGAGCAATCAGCATTATGACGCCGACTATGGTAAAAAAGAGAGTATAGCTCATATATGCGTTTTCGACTTTTCCGGTGCCGAACAGTATGCCAAGACCAAGCACAAGAATACCGCCCGCTGAGCCCATAAGGTTGATTATTGCGTTTGCTTTGGAACGCAGGGGCTTGATGGTAACATCCGGCATGAGCGCAACGGCAGGAGAACGGAAAATCGCCATTGAAACAAGGGTAATTAACAGTATGCCGATAAAGAACCAAAGCGTAAGCTGATGCATATCGGTAACATTTGCGGCATATGCCTGCTGCGCAGGAACAACATAGCTGCTCCATTCGTTGTCGCCGTCTGCCTCAGTTGAGTCAAGCGTTATGCCGACAAACTCATCCTCGCTGAACTTCTCTCGGATTATATACTTGTCACCGTCAGGAGTAAGAAGCTCCATATTGGAAACCGATTCATCGTCATACAACACCTGAAGCGTTGTTGAATCAGTTGCGGTTATGTCGCTGATATTCTTGAGCTGGGCGTTATCAACGAAAGTCAGACCGATAAAGGCTGCTACCGCCACAATGGTTCCTACAAATATGAAGGGCGTTCTTTTGCCGAAACGGCTTGTACATTTGTCGGATATTGCGCCAAACAGAGGAAGCATGAACAGAGCAAGTATGTTGTCAAGCGCCATAACAATGCCTGAAGACGCTTGCGTCATGCCAAACTTATCTGTCAGTATCTTGGGAATAATATTGTCATATGTCTGCCAGAACATTGTTATGAGGAAAAATGCAAAACCAACGCAAATAGTTCTCCAATACTTTAGCTTCATAACAGCCTCCTTGAAAACTTTGTTGAGAATATACGAAATAAACAACTATGTACATTTTAACATAAAAAAGGTATAATAACAACATTGATTTATTGGCGGAGGCTTTCGGTGGAGGTATTGCTTTATTGTTTGGTCGGAACAGCAATATTTGCAGGCATTATTGTTTTGTGCGTGCTTTACATGACAGCGCCCGCAAAGGGCGATGATACAATCCGCAGAAGACTTGAAGCATATCGGGGCGTTTGCTTTGCGCACAAAGGGCTTTACTCCTTAGATCAGACAATACCTGAGAATTCTATGCCCGCATTTGCTGCCGCGGTTGAAAACGGATACGGCGTTGATCTAGATATCCAAAGCACCAGAGACGATAAGATTATTTGCTTTTGCAACAGCCATATACGATCAGCCTGCGGTATTGACGAAATGCCGAGCGTGTTTAACTATGATCAGCTTCAAAAGCTGAAGCTTTTCGGTTCAGAAGAACATATTCCTCTGTTGAGCGATGTGTTAAGCATGATAAACGGCAGGGTTCCCGTGATTATTGAAATCAAGTCGCCCGGAATACGGGGAGGACTTTGGACGCTGTGTGAAAGAGTGTACGACGTTTTGTGCCAATACAACGGTGAATATTGCATCGCAAGCTTTGATCCGCAGGTGCTGCGTTGGTTCAGAGAAAACGCCGAGGACGTGATACGAATGCAGGCGACCATGCAGTATTTTGACTGGAGAGACGAGCATACAAAAAAACTCAAAAGCTTTATATTAAGTCATTTGCTGAGCAACTGCATTTCCAGACCGCATATCGTTGCGTATAAAATTGGCAAGCAAAGCGTATCGGCGGCAAGATGCCGCAAGATGGGCGCTCCGCTTGTGCTGTACACTTCAAAGCAAGCACATCGACACGAAGAAATCATGTCACAATGCGACGCCATTGTATTTGAAGGTTATCATCCGCGCATTTGCAGGGATGCTGACTCACACAATGTGTGACAAGTATATATTGTTTGACAGAAGACGCATATAACTGTACAATGCTATTGTGACATTGTTTTTTATTTTGTCGCATATGTTTAATTATTTGGTATTATATGGAGGTCGTATGGATATTTACACAAAGATCTGCGGTGTTATCCATGAACTTGTCGGTATACCGACCGACAGTATTTCCCCAAGCAGCACTCTTGACGAACTCAATCTAAACTCGCTTGATATGGAGGAGCTTGTGCTTACCGTTGAGGAGGAATTTGATGTTTTGATTCCGGAGGACGACAAGATCGAAACTGTTGAGCAGCTTGTGCGCCTTGTCGCCGCTGCATAACCGAACGTTTGCGCATTCAGCAAAAAACGGAACGCCGCCCATGAAAATTGGGGCGGCGTTCTTGTCAGTATAAAATGTACTCAATCACTTTATATCGTTATCGTCGAAAGGGTCGCCACATTCCGGGCAGAATTTGGGAGGCTTTGTAGGATCCTTTGGTTCCCAACCACACTTATCGCAACGGTATAGCGGAGCATCCGCAGGCTTTTTTGCGCCGCACTCCGCGCAGAACTTACCCTTGTTGACAACGCCGCATGCGCAAGTCCATCCTTTAGTGGCTTCGGGCATTTTTGCGCCGCAGTTATCGCAGAATTTACCTGTGTTGGTGGTGCCGCAAGCGCATTTCCAGCTGTTTGTCGATGCGGCGGGAGCAGGCTTTGTTTTGCCGCAATTTTGGCAGAACTTTCCTGTGTTAACTGTGCCGCATTCACAAGTCCAACCATTTGCCGGAGCTGCTGCAGGCTGTTGCTGCTGCTGTTGTGCGCCCATCTGATAGAGCGACTGCGCATTCATGCCGCCGGCATTCGTTGCCATATTCATACCGGCAAACGCCATCATGGGACCTGTGCTCTCATTCTTTGCGGCATCCTGCATAGCCTGAGCCTGCGCGCCAACAAGATGAGCCGCCGCCATATTGGGATTGCGGAACACGGCGTTCTTCTGAAGCTCTTTGATGGTTTTCTCGTCCTCAGGATTCGCAGTTACAGAGCTAACGCCGAAGTTTGCGATTGATATTCCGCGGAACTCGCTCCACTTAGCGGAAAGCTCTTTGTTCATAGCCTCGGAAAGCTCGGTTGTGTGTCCGGGGAGCGCACTGTAACGTATACCCATCTCAGAAATATGGGCAAATGCAGGCTGCAAGGCTGTAAGAAGCTCGCTCTTTAACTGGCTGTCCAGCCTGTCGCGTGTGTAGCTGTCAGTAACATTACCGCAAACATTGCGATAGAACAGAATAGGGTCAGTGACCTTATATGAATATTCTCCGAAGCATCTTATCGATATATCCATATCGAGACCAATGTTGTTGTCCACAACACGGAAGGGGACGGGGTTGGCCGTGCCATATTTGTTGCCGATTATCTCCTTGGTGTTGAAGTAGTATACACGCTGGTCCTTGCCGGGACTGCCGCCAAATTTTACTCTCTCCCACATACTTTTGAATGTCCCGACAATGTTCTTGCCAAGCTTACCATAGAATATGGAAGGCTCTGTTGAAGAATCATAGCGGAACTCGCCGGGTTCTGCACACAGCTCAACCACATTGCCGTTGTCAACGATGATCATACATTGACCATCCGCAACCGCGATTACAGAACCGTTTGAGATGATGTTGTCCTCACCCTTTGTATTGCTGCTGCGATTTGTTGTGCGTTTTTGACCTTTGACCGCAAGCACTTTTTCAGAGATTGAGTCACAATAAAAATACTCAAGCCATGTGTCGGCAAGAGTGCCCCCGACCGCCCCGATCGCCGCTTTAATAAGTCCCATAACTATACTCCTTTCGGTATTTGCATAGATAATTGCCGCTGCAATCTATATCAATGCTAATTATCCGACATTATTCTGTATTTGTCAACACAAACACGTATATTATTTTCTCAATCAATACCCAGTCTGTGGCTGACAGCGCGCAGCTCAGCGGTAATCGAACGCATTTCCGCTTCATATGGGTTTATGGCTGCGATCTCTGCTTCAAGCGCAGATTCATCCTGCTTAAGCTGCTCAAGCCGTGAATTAACATCCTCCAGCTTTTTAGGCATCCCATTTATTGCGTTGTCAATTCTGACGGCGATACCCTGTGCGCTGTCACTCGGTTCAACAGTATATGACGCCATGCCCTTTATAAGCAGAACACGACGCAAGCCCGAGACGTCAACCGTCAAATAAAGCGGGAATCCGCGAAATGCACCGATGCAAACGGGCTGTTTAATGTATGCATTTTCATCAAGCAGTTCCAAAAGCCTTTCACCCGCATCACGGCGGCGCAGGAAAATTTCGCCGCCAAGCTCCAATGTGTATGGCTCGTTAGGATTATTTTTTGCCGTTTTAATATCCGCTTCATACATATCAATCATAGTGATAAGCTGCCGTTCGCGCTGCGGAAGCTGCAAAAGCTGCTCACGCGCACTATCCTTTGCTCTGTCAATACGCGCTCTGAGCATTGCCTTTCGCTGCAGCTCGGTTTCAAGCTCAATACGACGCTTTATGAGCGGATTGCCCACAGCAAGGGATTTAACCTCGCTGTATGTGAGAACAACCTCGTCAACCTCATCGCCTGATCTTTCGGGATGGTCGCCGTTAACAATTTGAGAGATAAACCTTTGCTTATTCTCCAGAAGCTGCCATGAGTAGGCGTCGAAGCTTCCGTTGGTAATGTAGCGGTATATGGCAACCTCATCGTTTCGGTTCCCCTGGCGGAGCATACGTCCTTCTCTTTGAGTGACGTCGGAAGGTCGCCACGGTATGTCAAGATGATGAACGGCCCAAAGATTTTCCTGAACATTTGCGCCAATTCCAAGCTTAAAGGTTGAGCCAACAAGTATACGCACAACTCCCTTTCGTACCTTGTTAAAAAGAGCGGTTCGCATAGAATCGTTTGCGGCGTCATGCACAAAAGCTATTTCATCGGAAGGAATCCCTCGTTGACACAGCTTGGACTTCAAGTCATCATACAGGTTAAACCCATCCTTGGGCGTGGATTGGTCAAGAAACACAAGCTGTGTAATTGTGCTTACGGAAGACCAGATTTTGTAGACGTTATCAACGCATGTGTTCAGCTTTGAGCTTGGGCTATCCTCTGCACATGGATCGACAAGACGCATATCCAAAGCAGCTTTTCGACCGTCTGTGGTAATCTTGAGCATATTATCTTCCGTGCGGGGAACAATTCCGCTCTTAACGCGTTCTGCGCGAAGCGCCAACTCGGCAATATACTTGCGCAGCGCATCGGTGGCGGGCACGATACAATTGCAATAGTGAATATTCGTCGGCAAATGCTGTTCATCGTCACCCGTGAAATGAAGGTCTGCTATATCAGATAAAAGCAAAGAAAGCTCAGGAAGATTATGATACTTGCTTAGCCGACGGCGAAGCCTGTAGCCTACGCCGTTCGCCTCGACCTCAAACTCTTCAGTTACTTCAGAAAAAAGCTTTACCCAGTTATCAAACTCAAGAAGATTCATTTCCTCGAGCCGTTCATGTGCAAGATAAAGCAGCATTGTGTAAAGGTCGGATACGGAGTTAGTAATAGGGGTACCCGTTGCAAAGACAACGCCGCGGCCATTATGACTTCTTTGAGTGAACCTAACCTTTGCCAGAAGGTCATCGCACCGTTTTGAGCCTTTGGTGTTGAGCCCCGGCAACGTGCCATGCTTTGTTTCAATGCTTATGTTTTTAAAATTGTGCGCCTCGTCAACAATCAGTGTGTCAATACCGAGGTCGTCAAAGCAAACCTCTCCTTCAGGGACGGGCGGTTCATCATCCCAAAGCTTTTGAAGCCTGCGTTCAATGCGCGATGCATAGCGGTTAAGCACCATATATGCATCGTTGTAAACGGCGTCGTGCATTGTTTTTGATATTTCTGAAAGGGTATCTACAAGCTCCTTCTCTCTTTCCCTTCTGGATAAGGGTATGAGTGAGAAGCTTCCGTATCCGATAATGATTGCATCGCTTTCCTGCGTGCGTATTTCATCAAGAACATGTGCTCGGCGTGCGGGAGTAAAATCCTTTGGTTCGACAACCATAAGCTTTGCTTCGGGATAGAGACGCAAAAACTCAGAGTGCCATTGGTCGAGAATATTGTTTGGCACGACAATCATATTTCTTTTGGATATGCCCGTGCGCCTAAGCTCCATTGCGGCGGCTGCAAGAGCGTATGTTTTGCCGGCGCCCACCTGATGCGCAAGCAGCGTGTTCTTTGAATTTACTATACGGCATATGGCGTCAAGCTGATATTTTTGAAGCTGTATATCGGGATTCTTCCCGGGGAGAGCAAGCTTCCCGCCATCGTACACGCGAGGACGCACAGCGCCAAAGCATTCATTGTAAAGGTTAACCAACCGCTCTCTGCGGTTTTTATCATGAAATATCCAGAGAGAAAATTTTTCTGCGATAAGCTTCATCCGTTCCTGCGCGATAAGCGTTTCAGCCCGATTGATTCTGCGGACAGGAGTAGTTTTGTTGTACGGAAAAATCGTATCATAAACGATAACCTCACGGGAATTGAGCATTCGGTCAATTATCTCAAATGCGTTCATGCGATCTGTCCCGTAAGTAAGCTTTGCCCTGGTATATTCTGAATAAATCTTTTTGCCATGGATAATGTAATGATTTGCGGGACGGACGTATTCCACCATAATACGAGGTTTTTTGCCGCCAATCGGCTTTATTCCGATAAGTGCGATTATGAAGTCGCGATAAACCCATGCGGGTATCCACGGACTTCCTATTGAGATTTTAATCTCATCCGCCTTAACAAGACGAGGCATAACGCTGTCAAGCGCATTAATATTTACATCGTAATCAACTTCAAAGCCACGGTCGGGCGCACCGAATTCGGCTTCACTCTTTTTTGCCATGTTTGCTCGGTTGCGCTTTTTCAAAACGTTGCCGGAAAGGTATTCATCAGACGAAACCGGTCTGTTTGCCTCGGGATCAAAGTAAATTAAACCCACCAGCTCTGCATAGGCGTCATGCAGAGAAAGACCGGAGTATCCACATATGAGCTGTATATCGACGCAGCCGCGCATAAACAGCGAAAGCTCCAGTGCGTCTTCCACACTCATCGTGCCTGTCAGTTTAGCACACTTATCCAATTCTTACCTCATCAATCGGAATAAAACGCGGAGTTAACCCACGAAAGGTCGTAATGTACTTAAAACCTGCTGCAGCGATCAGGTCAACTGCCTCATTCAATCGCCTACCCATGTTTTCCGGACGATGTGCATCTGAACCTATCGTAATAATCCTGCCGCCAAGCTCGTGATATCGAGAGATAATGTCCAAACCCCATGCATCGGAGCTTCGCCACGCGCCCGAATTAACCTCAATACCTTTGCCGTTCTCAATCAAATACGTAAACAGTTCATCAAAAAGCTCAGGAGCGTCCGAATAACGCACCGCTCTGTCTGCATACGGAGAAAACTTTGCGCAAAAATCATAGTGACCGATTACGGAATACATTGAGCAGCATTTTGCGGACGCAACAACCTGTTCCAAATAGCGACGGTATGCATATGCTCTTGTTTTGCCTGCAAAATATTCCGGATAATAGCAATCAAAGCCATCGCATTGGTGTACGGAACCAATAATAAAATCCATGGGAGCAACACTTTTTATGCTGTTAAGATAGCTAACCGCACGAGTTGCCGCATCTGCGTCCGAAAGCCCAAGCTCAACACCGGAAAGCACCATTACGCCCTTGGTATCCAGTGAATCAAACGCAGCATTTCTCAAGGCTATGTCGGCAATGGCAGGTGCGTTGGGATTGCTCTCGGCGTAGTCAAAATCAACATGGTCAGTAAAGCAAAGCTCGTTAATGCCGCATTGTATCGCGGCGTCAATCTGTGCCTGCGGCGCAGCTTCGCAATCGAAGGAAGCGCTGCAGTGAACATGGTAATCAATCATAAACTCTCCTTAATCCCAAGCGGCGCAACAACCTGCTTGCTGAGTTTGGAATTATAACACAAAACGCAACATTTTTCAATACCTTTTACTGCAATTATGTAAGCTCGTTCAAAAAAGCACACAGCAAGGTTGTATTTCCTCCGTCAGGCATTAACTTAACGCGTAAAACACATTGTAACCCAAAAAGAAAACACTTTATTATTCGCATTACATGTGGTATATTGATGCTGTGTTGGTGTGTGATATATGCAACAATGCTTTTGAGGTGACATATGGCGAAAAAGAGCGACAGCAAAAAAAGAAAAGATACGCTAATGAAGATACTCATTCCGACGTTAAGCGTTTTTGCCGTTGGGGTGTATGTTGCTGTGAGTATTCTTGCCAATGGTCAACAGATCGCATCAACCTCGTATACAGCCGAGCCGACTGTCAATCCGGACCCATGCGTTGAATATGCAAAAAAGATTGTTGCATACGGGTATGCGGACAAATATGTCGCGCTTGATAACGGTGTTTCTCTGTCAGTAAATACAAACGATGAGGACAATTACGGCGTGATGCAGGTATATGTAAAAAACAGACTTGTATGTTTTTCTCTTTCACTATCCTCTCCGCAGTATCAAAGCTATGATAACAGCGAGATAGGCGCATTGCTTGACAGCATAACAAACGACGAAGCTAAGAAAACAACGGAGCTTTTATGCGATATTATTACTGACTTTGTAAGTGCTCTGCCCAATGTATCCATTACAGATTCATTTGATTCGCAGCTAAACCATGCACTGACTGACGTATTAAAAAATGGCAAAAAAGCATCTGACGCCATAATATGCGGGATATATATTATCCGCATAACAACTGACGATGGTATGCTGTGTGTAACCGCAGAACCGTAATATATAAAAAAATCTGTTTCTATGTGGTATAATAACACGAGCTTAACAGCATGGAGCGATTGGACGCTCTGTGTTCATAGGGGGTTAATATGACTGCTGAAAAAGACAATGTACAGAACTACTGGATACCTTGCGCGCTTGTTTCTTTGGCGCTGTGCATCGCATCGTTTTTTTTGCCGTGGACTGTAAACGAAGGCTTTTCGATATTTGAAGTCGACATACCCTATCTAAAGCCTGTGCTGGTTTTTGCAGGATTGTCCGCTCTGCTGCTTGCGATAGGCGTCTTCTGTGAGCGCAAAGCTATTATAAGAGCTTTCGCCGTAGCTTTTTCCGCCTCTGCGGTTGTGATTGTTGTTCTGTTTCTTGTGGAGTTGAGCGCGTCCAACCTTGGGATCGGCATATGGCTGCTGGTGTTATTTGCTTTTGTGCTTTGCTTCTCGTGCTTTAAGGCAACTGCGCCTAAGCAGGCGCCTAAGCCAACCGATGTACGCCGCCTTTGCATGAGCGCATTGTTCGTGGCTCTTGTTATCATTATGGCGCTGACGCCTCTGGGGTATATGCGCGTAGGTGCCCTTTCAATAAGCTTTCTGATGCTGCCGGTTGTCCTCGGCTCAATATTGCTTGGTCCTTGGACGGGCGCAATGCTCGGCTTCATATTCGGTATAACAAGCTTTGCGCAATGCTTCGGTATTGATCCTTTCGGAACAGCACTGGCGTCGATTAACCCGTTTTACACGGCGATACTTTGCTTCATTCCCCGCATACTTGCCGGTTTGCTTCCGGGCTATATTTTCAAGGCAATCAACTCAAGCAATAGGGGAAAGATTATCGCCTATCCGATCGCAAGCTTATCCGGAGCTTTGCTCAATACAATACTGTTTGTTGGCGCATTGATGCTTTTGTTTGGCAACTGCGACTACATAAAAGACTTTGGCAATTCTGTTTGGGCTATCGTATGGCTGCTTGTTGGCATCAATGGTATTGTTGAGGCTGTCGTCTGCTGTATAGCGGGCGGAGCTATTGCCAAGGTGCTTGATATGTTTGTGTTCAAGCGGGGGCGTCGTTCAACAGTCAAGACAGAAGCTTCTCAAACAGATTCTGAAGCAAACAGCAACGAAGATATTTAGCTCATTGTTTTTGTATTTGACTGCCGCGGGAAGCTCCTTCGGCAGTCATTTTATGTATTCAACTATGTATGCGATCGACAAGAACGTCTGTATTCCAAACAGAACGCCACAAACCGCAAGCCTTGTTTTGTCGTCTTTTTGTCGATAATGGATGATACCCCATAGAGGTACTATCGGGATAATAGCAGCCCAAGCTATAAAAAGTATTGTTTTAAGCATTTATTCTCACCTCACACGAATGATAGCATTCATGTGCGCAACAATTCAATCGTGTTTTGTTGTCACATAAGGAAACTATTGCAAACGGGTATTGTTATGCTGATATTTGGTGGTATAATGCTAAATGAGATTATGTGTATGGAGTATGATGGTGGATAGGTTCAGAGTAGTTTCTCCGTTTGAGCCGACGGGGGATCAGCCCGAGGCAATCGCTTCATTGACAAACGGAGTTAACGTCGGCGAGCGTCTTATGGTGCTTCTCGGCGCAACGGGTTCGGGCAAAACGTTTACAATGGCAAAGGTAATTGAGCAGGTTCAGAAGCCTACTCTGGTAATTGCACATAACAAGACGCTTGCGGCACAGCTATGCTCGGAGCTTAAAGAGTTTTTTCCCGAAAGCATTGTTGAATATTTCGTCAGCTATTATGATTATTATCAGCCTGAGGCTTACATTGCTTCAACAGATACCTATATTGAAAAGGTGTCGGCTATCAATGAGGAGATTGACAGGCTTCGTCACAGTGCGACCTGTGCGCTTACTGAAAGACGTGATGTAATAATCGTTGCATCCGTGTCATGCATCTATGCGCTTGGCAGTCCTGAAGAATATATGCGTATGAGTGTTTCCTTGCGCAGTGGCATGGCGTATGGGCGGGATGCACTTCTTCGCAAGCTGGTTGAGCTGCAATACCAGCGCAACGAGCTTGATTTTTCACGAGGCACATTTCGTGTTAAGGGCGATATCGTTGAGGTGTTCCCCATGAACGAATCCGACAAGGCTCTGAGGATTGAGTTTTTCGGAGATGAAATTGAATCAATTTCTGAAATAAGCGTTCTTTCCGGACAACCGCTTCGTTCGCTGTCCCATGCGATGATATTCCCCGCAACGCACTATGCTGCCGACCCGGAGAAAATGAACGGTGCCCTCGCGGAAATTGAAACTGATATGACGGCACGAGTTGCGGAGCTTAAATTGCAGAACAAATTGGTTGAAGCGCAGCGGCTTGAACAACGTACGACATTCGACATGGAAATGATGCGTGAGATAGGCTATTGTCAGGGAATTGAGAATTATTCTCGATATTTCGACGGGCGAAAAAAAGGGCAGCCCCCGTTCACCCTGATGGACTACTTTCCCAAAGGGTTTCTTACAATAATCGACGAATCCCACGTTACAATCCCTCAGATCAGAGGCATGTACAACGGAGACCTCTCACGCAAGACTGAGTTGGTTGATTACGGCTTCAGAATCCCGAGTGCGTTTGATAATCGTCCGCTTAAATTTGATGAGTTCAACGAACGTGTTAACCAGCTGATTTGCGTCAGCGCAACTCCTGCTGAGTACGAGCTGTCGCACGCTTCACGCGTGGCGGAGCAGATTATTCGTCCAACAGGTCTTGTAGATCCTCCAATCGAGGTTAAGCCGGTTACAGGGCAGGTAGATGACCTGCTGGGGGAAATACACAAAACCACAAGCGCAGGGTGGCGCGTGCTTGTAACCACGCTTACAAAGCGTATGGCGGAGATGCTTACCGAGTACCTTGACGGCATGGGAGTGCGCGTCAGATATATGCACTCCGATATCGAAACAATTGAACGCATGGAGATAATCAGGGATCTCCGCTTGGGAGAGTTTGACGTTTTGGTCGGCATTAATCTTCTTCGTGAAGGGCTCGATTTGCCTGAGGTTGCGCTTGTGGCGATTCTTGACGCTGATAAAGAAGGCTTCCTGCGGTCAACAACTTCGCTTGTTCAAACGATTGGGCGCGCTGCACGAAACGTTGACGGCAGAGTAGTAATGTATGCGGATGTTATGACAGATTCAATGAAGCGTGCCATTGACGAAACAAACAGACGACGCGACGTTCAAACCAAATATAACGAAGCTAACGGCATTACTCCGCAGAGCATCAAGAAAGCCGTCAGAGACGTGATCGAAATCAGCTCAAAAGCAAAGGTTTCAAAGGACGGAATGGGTGATGCAGAGCGGTTGGCAAGGATTGAGCTTATAACGCAGCAGATGCGGCAAGCGGCAATGGAGCTTGAATTTGAACAAGCTGCAAAGCTGCGCGATGAGCTGTTTAGGCTGCAAGGGAAGGAAGCTGACGGATCGGCAAAGGCGGCTCCGGGCACTGTCGGCAGCAGGAAGAAAGCGCGTCAGCGCACCAGAAAATAAGCTTTATATGAGGAGCAGCTATTTCGTAAACAAAGGAATTCAACGATGAATGATAATATTGTAATTAAAGGCGCACGGCAGAACAACCTTAAAAACATCGACCTTGTTTTGCCAAGAAACAAACTTATTGTATTCACAGGTGTATCAGGCTCCGGAAAGTCGAGCCTTGCTTTTGATACAATCTACGCGGAAGGGCAAAGACGGTATGTGGAGTCTCTTTCCGCCTATGCACGACAGTTTTTGGGGCAGATGGATAAGCCCGACGTTGATATTATCGAGGGGCTTTCTCCCGCTATTTCAATCGACCAGAAAAGCACTTCGAACAATCCGCGTTCAACCGTGGGCACTGTAACAGAGATAAGCGATCATCTCAGGCTTTTGTATTCTCGCATCGGCAGACCGCATTGTCCAAGCTGCGGTAAACCGATCGAAAAGCAAAGTATTGATCAAGTTGTTGATAGGGTTATGCAGCTGCCCGAGGGCACGCGCATACTTGTGATATCTCCCGCAGTGCGAGCACGCAAGGGCGAGCATAAAGCAGTGTTTGACAGAATCCGCAAGGAAGGGTATGTGCGCGTCAAGGTTGACGGAACCATATACGACATAAACGAAGTACCCTCATTGGACAAAAAATGCAAGCATACAATTGATGTTGTTGTAGATCGCCTTATTGTGCGCGACGGCGTTGCGTCTCGTTTGAGCGATTCTCTTGAAACGGCATTTCGATTTGGCGAGGGGCTTGCAAAGATTGCCGTTGTGGATGGAAACGAAACGCTGTATTCGCAGAACTATGCCTGCCCGGATTGCGGAATAAGCATCGAGGAATTAACGCCGCGTATGTTTTCGTTCAACAGTCCATTTGGAGCATGTCCCGAGTGTATGGGGCTTGGCTCGCTTCTGACCATAGATGAACAGTTGATTGTTCCCGATACATCAATGTCGCTTAAACAAGGTGCAATTTCAGTAACAGGCTGGCAAAGTGCATCAAAGAACACCATCGCGTCAATGTACTTTACCGCCATAGCACAGGAATACGGGTTTACTGAGGATACAGCGTGGAAGGATATTCCTCCTCAGGGGCGCAATGCGATACTGTATGGCACGGGAGACAAATGCATGCACGTGGAGTATCAAAAAGAATATGGCAGCGGTACGTTCGACACTCCGTTTGAGGGAATTATACCGAGCCTTCAGCGCAGATACAGAGAAACGCAGTCCGATTGGTCAAAGCAGGATTTAGAGTCATACATGCGCAGTACGCCTTGCCATGTATGTCATGGCAAGAGGCTAAAGCCCGAAGCTTTGTCTGTGACCGTTGGCGACAAATCAATTGCCGAGGTCAGCGACATGACAATCCGTAATGCACGCGAGTTTATCAACGGGCTTGAATTGAGCGTATCCGAGCGAATGATTGCCAATCAAATTGTTAAGGAGCTTAACGCAAGACTGGGCTTTTTGATTAATGTCGGTCTGGACTATATTACGCTTTCACGTCCGGCGTCGTCGCTTTCAGGCGGAGAGGCACAGCGAATCAGGCTTGCAACGCAAATTGGCTCAGGTCTTGTTGGCGTGCTGTATATTCTTGACGAACCAAGCATTGGGCTTCACCAACGCGATAATGCAAAGCTGTTAGATGCTCTTAGGGGATTGAGAGATCTCGGCAACACACTTATAGTGGTTGAACACGATGAAGAAACAATACGTTCTGCGGATCATATTGTTGATATCGGCATTGGCGCGGGCGAACACGGCGGGAACGTTATCGCGCAGGGTTCCCTGCAGGATATTATGGACAGCGTAGATTCTGTTACGGGTCAGTATTTAACGGGAAAGAGACGTATTGAGATACCTGCGGAAAGACGCGTGTCAAACGACAGATGGCTTTCTGTGCGCGGAGCGCGTGTCAACAACTTGCAAAACATTGACGTAGATATTCCGCTTGGCGTATTTACCTGCGTTACGGGAGTTTCAGGCTCAGGCAAATCCAGCTTAGTCAACGAAATAATCAAAAAAAGCTTGTTGCGTCAGTTAAATCGAGCTCGCGTTCGCGCAGGAGATCACGATGATATCCTTGGCGTACATCAGCTTGACAAGATAATTGATATCGACCAATCTCCTATCGGCAGAACGCCGAGGAGCAATCCCGCTACATACACGGGAGTATTTGACCTTATCAGAGATGTGTTCGCCCAAACTCCCGATGCAAAGATGCGTGGGTTCGGGTCGGGAAGATTCAGCTTTAACGTCAAGGGCGGACGCTGTGAAGCATGTTCCGGAGACGGAATAATCAAAATTGAAATGCACTTTCTGTCTGATGTATATGTTCCGTGCGAGGTGTGTAAAGGAAAGCGCTACAACCGTGAAACGTTGGAAGTAAAGTACAAAGGAAAAAGCATTTCGGATGTTCTTGATATGACTGCTGAGGAAGCGTATGCATTTTTTAAGCCGCTGCCCAAAATTGCAAAAAAGCTTCAGACATTATGTGACGTTGGGTTGGGGTACATTAAGCTTGGTCAGCCTTCCACAACACTTTCCGGCGGTGAAGCACAGCGCGTAAAGCTTGCGACAGAGCTTGCCAGAAAGGATACAGGCAGGACGCTGTATGTTTTGGATGAACCAACAACGGGACTGCATACGGCAGATGTTGAAAGACTTCTCGGAATACTTCAAAGGTTATGTGACGGTGGCAGTACCGTGCTTGTAATCGAACACAACCTTGACGTAATTAAAACAGCAGATTACATTATTGACCTTGGACCGGAAGGCGGAGATCGCGGAGGCAAGGTGCTTGCGATTGGCACGCCTGAACAGGTTGCAATGTGTGAAAGCAGCTATACAGGGCAATACTTAAAAAGAATATTATGTAATAATTAAGCAGACAGGGGAGAGGAGAACAAAAATGGAAGCCAACGGAATTATGGATCAATGGTACGAAGCCGCAAAAACACGTGTTTCTGTACGCAAATATGACAGTACGCCCGAAAAAGCAGTACTGACTGATTTGAAAGACTTTGCGCGGACGCTTTCAAATGATGACTCACGCATTGTCGTTGGCGTTTGCAACGGAATTTTCGACAAGCTGCTTGGCACGGTAATACACGGAACATCGGCGTATGCCGCATTGATTCAAAAAACCGAGAATGAGTTTATGTCAGGTTATATCGGAGAAGCATTTGTTCTGGAATGCACCAAAAGAGGGCTGGGAACCTGCTGGCTTGGCGCATCGTATAACAAGTCAAAGGCAAACAGCGTTGTAAAGCTTGGCGGGCATGAAAAGCTTGTTTGTTTAATTGCGTTTGGAATTGCCGCGGACGCTGAAAGTAAGCCTCGTTCACGCAAGTCTTTGCTTCGTCTGACAGGGATGGAGGACGCTTCTATCGATATGCTTTCAAAATGGCAGCAATGCGCTCTCAGGTGTGCGCGTATCGCACCATCAGCGTTGAATTCGCAACCATGGGAGTTTGATGTGGTTGGAGATTCTTTTCAGGTAATCAGCACATCAAACAATTTTGGCTATGGCGCGGTGGACTGTGGGATTGCTATGCTTCATGTTGAGCTTGGTGCGGCGCATTGCGGTCTGTGCGGTGATTGGCAGTTCAAAAATGGGATTCCGACGTTTACTGTACAGAGCCCTAATAATAGTATATAATATGCTAAACGTGGTAATTTATACCGATGGCGCTTGCTCAAAAAATCCCGGAGTTGGCGGTTGGGCGACAATTTTGATGTTTGGAGAACACCGTCGTGAATTGAGCGGCGCCGAGCTTTTAACAACAAATAACCGTATGGAGCTTATGGCGGCAATTAAGGCGCTGAAAGCTCTGAAAATGCCGTGCAATGTTGAACTGTATTCAGACAGCGCATACCTGTGCAACGCATTTAATGAGCTTTGGCTATTGAATTGGAAGCGAAACGGCTGGCTGACAAAAAACAAAAAGCCTGTTGAAAATCAAGATCTCTGGCAAGAGCTGCTGCGGCTTACCGATATTCATAATGTTAAGTGGCTCAAGGTCAAAGGACACGCCGATAACGAGTTTAACAATCGCTGTGACGAGCTGGCACGCGGAGAAATCAAGCGGCTGCAATCCGAACAAAGCACTTAATGCCGTTATTTACGAGCCTGCTTGCCAATGAATTCGATGTTTTACTCAGCTATCAGTACTTAGAACGTATCAGATAATATATTCGCATATTTTCACCAATAACTATTCGTTAAACTTGTCTTTAACGAATAGTTATGTTATAATAGAGCAAGCATTCCCAGGAGGTATTTTGCGGTGAGCAACTATTCAATTGAAAAAAATAAGGAATATACCATAAAGTCGCGAGAGCTTTCGGCTGAGCTTCCCCCGTGCTGTGCGGATTTTTTCCGGGGCGTTGAACAGGTCACGGGAGTTATGACGAGATTTGGATATGCGGTAGATCTAAAAACCTTTTTTACATATCTTATGACAACCGAAATCTGTGAAGGGCTTGCATCCATGCGCTCAATCAGCTATCAAACGCTTGATGCAGTTACCGCCGATACAATCGAATGCTTTCTTGAATATGTTTCGCTATATCCGTCTGCCGATGACAGCGATGAGCTTTTTGTCAATGGAGAACGCGCAAAGGCGCGAAAGCTATCTGCTATACGCTCTCTTTATAAGTATCTATTCAAAAAAGGACGCATAACCACCAACGCTCCTGCGCTTGTAGACACGCCCAAGCTTCATGAAAAGCCGATAATCAGGCTTGAGCCCGATGAAATGCGGCGGCTTTTGTTGACCGCCGAATCCGGAGAAGGTCTTTCAGACCGTCAAAAACAGTATCATAAGCAAACATGCGTACGCGATGTTGCCATCATAACTCTTTTTCTTGGAACCGGTATTCGAATCAGCGAGTTAGTCGGTATTGATATTGACGATTTGAACTTTATGTCAAACGAAGTCAGGATTACGCGCAAGGGAGGCAATGAAGAACAAATGGTTTTCGGTCAGGACGTCAGAACCGCTTTACTTGAGTATATGCTGCTGCGCGAAGGCACTCACGCCGCAGAAGGCGATGAACAGGCATTGTTTCTGTCGCTTCAAAAAAAGCGGATGAGCGTTCGTTCGGTTGAATTGCTTGTTAAAAAATATGCGTTGCTTGCCGCGCCGCTCAAGAAAATTTCTCCTCATAAGCTGCGAAGCACATATGGAACAATGCTTTATCGAGAGACGGGCGATATCTATCTTGTTGCGGATGTGCTTGGGCACAAGGATGTGAATACAACGCGCAAGCATTATGCCGCGATGAGCGAGGACCGCAGGCGATTGGCTGCCGAGGTAATCAAGCTGAGGGATGACGCCTATGATGAAAAGCATGGCGACCTCTCCCCCGCCCTCATTAGTAAAAACGCAAACAACGCTGGCGACAAAAACGATTTGGACAACAGCGGCGACAATTAAGCGCGTTCATTCAAACGTATTATGTCTTTTTTGCGTCCTGCCGCAACGATATGATCGTCAAGCTTAAAAATGTAGTTCGCGTTTGTTACCGGCGTAACATACTTATCTTCTTTTATACCGATGACATTTACGCCATACTTTGTGCTTACGCGAAGCTCGATAAGGCTTTTTCCCACCCAACCGGCAGGCACGAGCATCTCCATAATAACGTACTCAGGCGAAAGCTCATAATATTCGAACGCATTATTCATGCTGTACCGCATAGCCGCGCGACGTGCCATGTCCTTTTCGGGGCATATAATTGCATCCGCACCCACTTTAAGCAAAAACTTTTCGTGGATTTCACGGTCTGCCTTTGAAACAATCATTTTTGCGCCAAGCTCATCAAGCAGAGATGTTATTTCCAGAGAGGACTGGAAATTCTCTGAAATGCAGACGAAGCAAACGTCAAAATGCTTAACTCCGAGCGCACGCAAAACCTCAATATCCATACAGTCGCCAATCATCGAGCGCGTAACGGTGGGAGCGATTCTGTTGATGGTTTCTTCATCCTTGTCAACAACAAGCACCTCATTACCGAGCTCCATCAGATATGCTGCCAGATGCTTTCCGAACGCACCTAAGCCTATTACAAGCATTGATTTCATAAATACATCCTTCCTTTTGTGTGGTTAAGTAAATCAACCGATGATTATTCGTTCTTCAGGCAGCCTGACAGTCTGCCTGTATGTGCTTCTCGTTGCGGCCATCGCAACGGACATACTGCCCAATCTGCCACAATACATCATAAGGATCAGCATAATACGCGATACAGTATTGAACTGCCTTGTGATACCGGTTGAAAGCCCAACCGTGCCGATCGCGGAAAACACCTCAAATAGTGAATCTGAGAAGGACAGCCCCTGAAGTGAAACAACGAAAAAGCCGACAAGAACTACCGACAAGTAAAGCAGCGCGGAAGCATATGCCCGCGAAGAATCGCTTTTGGCAATACGCTTGCCAAAGGCGTCCGCATCCTCACGTCTGCGCGCATACGCCAGTGCCGAAAGAATAATCACCGTGATAGTTGATATTTTTAAGCCGCCTGCCGTGGAGCCCGCTCCCCCGCCTATCAGCATAAGCAACATCGTAAGCACTTTTCCGGCTGACGAAAGCGATGCAAGATCGACCGTGTTGAACCCTGCCGTTCTTGGAGTGATTGCCTGGAACAACGAAGCAAGCAGCTTGCCGCCAACGCTTAGCCCCGAAAGCGAGCCGTTCCATTCAATCAAGGCAAACAGAATTGTTCCTCCGACAATCAGTATTGCAGAAGAAACAAGCACTATTTTACTGTGAAGCTTGTACTTGCGGAAATGAAACCCATTGTCTATCAAGTCATTCCACACGATAAAGCCTATGCCGCCAACCAAAATCAATGACGCAACGGTAAGATTGACCAAAGCATCGCTTACAAACGGCACAAGTGAGCAATATGGTTCAATTACACCCATAAGGTCAAAGCCTGCATTGCAGAATGCGGATATTGAATGAAAAATGCTGTACCATACACCAGTCCCCCATCCGAACCTGGGTATAAACCTTATGGAAAGCAGCAGCGCGCCTGTAAACTCACAGATAAACGTACAGATCAGTATCCTCTTTATGAGACGTACAACACCGCCAAGCTGCATAGAGCTTGATGACTCCATAAGAAACGAGCGTTCACGCAGCCCTATTCTTCTGCCAAGAATCATTGACAAGCCGCCAATGATTGTCATAAAACCAAGACCGCCAATCTGGATAAGTATGATTATGACTATCTGCCCAAACAATGTAAATTCAGTAGCCGTGTCATGAACGACAAGGCCGGTAACACAAGTCGCACTTGTAGAGGTAAACAATGCGTCAAAGAAAGAAATACCGCTTCTGTTCCCTATGGGAAGCCACAGCAAAACAGCGCCTATCAGAATGATAAGTGCAAATCCTGCTGCAAAAAGCTGCAGTACGTTCACTTCTTTTTTAACCGCCATGCTTGCCCCCTCCGAAAAAACAGATATATGAAGAATACACCAAATCGAGAAATTTGTAAACAGTGTAAAACGATATATGTTTATTCTTTCTTAATGCTGATTATGTTTGATTAGTTTCACGCATCTATATGACGTTTGAATAACTTTTGTTTGACATACGCAGCTATTCCATATATAATTTCCAAGTTGTTTTATACAATACTTTGGATGTGTATGTTTAATATGGAAAGAGGTTATTATTATGTGCGGAATTGTTGGTTACACCGGCTCTGCAAACGCAACTCCAATACTTATCGATGGGTTAGAGACGCTTGCCTATCGTGGCTATGACTCTGCCGGTATCGCAGTCTGGGACGGGGACAATATCGTTATGAAAAAAGCGAAGGGGCTTCTTTCCAATCTAAAAGAGCTTCTTGAGCGAGAGCCTGTGTCGGGCAATTGTGGAATCGGTCACACGCGTTGGGCGACGCACGGAGAACCCTCATATATAAATTCACATCCTCATACCGATGTGCGCAAGCAGCTTGTTCTGGTTCATAATGGCATAATCGAGAATTATGTTCGTTTGAAATCAATGCTCATTGACAAGGGATGCGTATTTCTGTCCGAAACCGATACGGAGGTTGTTGCGCAACTTTTGGGAACGCTGTACATGGGCGACCCCCTGTCTTCAATTATTGCTGCAATGCGTCTGATTGAAGGCTCTTTTGCACTTGCGATAATATTCCGCGATGATCCCGAAAGCATATACTGTGCCTGCAAGGACAGCCCCATGGTGGTCGGTCTGGGCACCGATGGCGCACATATTGCATCCGACATACCCGCAATGCTTTCATACACGCGCGATGTAACCTTTATGGAGGATATGCAAATTGCCGTTTTACGTCCCCATTCAATTTCCTATTTCAACGAATTTGGCTTGCCGATTGATAAGCCCGTAACGCATATTGAATGGGACATGGACGCTGCCAAAAAAGGCAGCTATGAGCATTACATGATGAAAGAGATATGCGAAGAGCCCATCGCTTTCAGAAAAACTGTTGAGCAATATGCACAGATGAAGGATATGCGATTGAAATCCGATTGCTTTCCGTGGGATGAAAACGATGCAAAGCGCCTGAAACGTATTCGTATTGTGGGATGCGGAACCGCATATCATGCAGGCTTGCTCGGCAAGAAATATTTTATGGAGCTTGCAAAAATACCTGTCGAGGTTGACATAGCGTCAGAATTTAGGTATAGCGGATATCAGTTTGAGGAGGGAGAGATGCTTATCGTCGTCTCACAATCCGGCGAAACTGCAGATTCAATTGCCGCCATGCGTATGGCAAAGCAGCATGGAATAAAAACAATTGCCATATGCAATGTTATCGGAAGCACCATTGCGCGTGAAGCTGACGAAGTAATGTTTACCTATGCCGGTCCGGAGATTGCCGTTGCTGCTACAAAATCATATATGACACAGATTACCGTTCTTTTCCTTGCCGCCCTTTATCTTGCGAAGCTGCGCGGAACGATTGATGAGATTGAAGTGTCAAAAATGTTGAATGAAATTGCCGCTGTACCCGCAAATATGCAGTCGCTGCTTGACGATCGTGAAAGAATACAGTATTTTGCAAGCCGGTCCTTTGCGGTTAAGCATGTGTTTTTCATAGGTCGAGGTATGGATAACGCACTTGCTATGGAAGCAGCGTTAAAGCTAAAGGAGATATCGTATATTCATTCCGAGGCATATGCAGCAGGAGAGCTAAAGCACGGTACTATCGCATTAATTGAAGAAGGCTCTTTGGTCGTTGCGTTGGTAACGCAGCGTCACCTTGCGCCTAAAACGGCAAGCAACATGGAAGAAGTTCGAGTCCGCGGTGCATATGTACTTGCGGTAACAAACGGTTCAATATCAGATATTGAAAGCCATTGCAACGAAGTTTGGCAGCTTAACGAGATGAGTGAGCTTCTGTCGCCATTTTGCGCAATAATCCCAATGCAGCTTCTTGCATACTATATGGCGGTTCAAAAAGGCTGCTCGGTTGACAAACCGAGAAACCTTGCCAAAAGCGTTACCGTTGAATAAACGATAAGGGTCGGTTGCCGACCCTTTTTTGTGCTTATATTGTTGTACTGAATTTCATAGATTATTTGATAAATGCGTGAATCAGATATTGACATCACGACAGTTAAAACATTATACTCATAATATATGTTTAATTGAGGAGGCCGATACTATTCCCCCGGGTCGGTCTATGCCGTGGATGCTCCTGTTACACTTTATGCGCAATGGCTGCTTGACAGCTTTGCGATAACCTATTATCTCGATGGTGTTCAATACGATCAACAGGTGTACTCATACGGAGAAGTCATTGTGCCCCCCGCCTCCCCAACGTCGGCGCATCACAGCTTTTCCGGCTGGATCAACCTCCCCGAAGTAATGCCTATGAATAATATTTCCGTTCAGGGCTATTTAATCTCAACCAAAACACACTAACATATTATGTTGACGGTGAAGTCTACGCAGAGTTCTCCGTTGAATATGATGCAGTATTGCAATACATTAACGAGCCGATCCGCACCGGATACATTTTCAGCGGCTGGAGCGATATCCCAAATACGATGCCGGACGAGCCTGTCTCAGTTTATGGAGAATTCAATATCATCACGCTTAATGTAAAATTTTTCAATTGGGATTACATGTTGCTTTCGTCGCAATCCATTGCATATGGCAGCGATGCTGTTGCTCCGAACGTGCCTGAAAGACTTGGATATACCTTTGTCGGCTGGTATGGAAGCTACACCAATGTTACTGATGATATTACAATAATCGCGCTGTATATCCTCAGCCCGTTCAGCGTAACGTTTGTCGGTTATGACGACATTGTACTTGACGTTCAAACAGTCGGATATGGACTTTCCGCAGCCGCACCCAAAGTGCCCGCAGTCAATGGTTTCAGTTTTATCGGAGGGGACTTCGAATTTGATTGTGTAACAAGCGATATTGTTGTTCACGCAATGTACGTTAGCATTCAACAAACACTGCGTGGCGATGCAAACGGCGATGGTGCAGTTGACTTTTCGGATGTTGCCACGATTTATAATGCAATATTGAGTGCGTCTCCTCTAACTTTTTTTGCAAATGCGGATGTTGACGGAGATGGCAATGTTACTTTTTTTGATGTTGTCAGTCTTTACGGAATGATTGCTGGATAGACAAAGCGAAAGACCTTCAGTTGAAGGTCTTTCGCTTTTTGGCGCACCCGACGGGGCTCGAACCCATCACCTTATGCTCCGGAGGCATACGCTCTATCCAAATGAGCTACGGGTGCATTCACGACAGTGATTATACCACATGGCGATACCGATGGCAAGTTTGATTTTGCTGTTTGAATGCTGCCATATTGTCACCCAGTGTTTCTGCTTCTTTTTCATTGTTATAAGATGTTGACACTTGCGATTAAGTAATGTTCTTTTCCTACGTTAATGCCTGTCAAGCTTCCGAAGGTCAAACGACTCTGATAAACTGTCGGACGGATTCATTCATCACAATATTTAATCAATTTCCATTTATGTTTTGTTTCATCCCGCAAACACTGATTGGCAAAAATATTTCTGTATATGCTTGTATAGAATCTGATGATATGTTAAAATGAAGCTATGATATGTTGTTTTACTTCTGTTAAGAAGTATCGAAAGGAGTTAAAATGGAAAAACGCATCTTTGCGGTAATTCTCACGATTGTCATGTTAGCGGTATGCGCACCAGGTATGGCTGTCGGCGCTGATAAAGATCCGGATGAAAAGCTTATCGGCAGTGGGAACCTTGTGCTTGACACCAACGCCGCAGGCGGTTATGAGGGCGACTATGTTGTGATTTACAATCCATCCACTTCAAGCAGCTCAAGCTGCTCAACGGGCAATATGTCGGGGCTTATTGAAACGACTGTTGAGCCTTATGGTATGAGCAACGTTGACAATGCCTCCGATGAGCTGAATATAATTGATGTTGATTCGCTGATTGCTGAACAAAACAAAAATATTGACAATACGGCTGAGCCTGCAATTGGCTCACGCGACTCGTACAATGTTGGCGACACCCGCAACTTCAATATCAGCAGTTACAGTCCCGGCGGCAGTACGCTTCAGTTTAAGTGTGTTGCCGTTGGCGATCATTGCTACGTTTGGACTCCCTCGCAGAACATAACCAATTACTATCCGCTTGATGTAATCGACCCGACATATCCGCAGATAGTTGCGGATGAGTTCGACTCAAAATACGCTCAAATGACAAGCTCGTTCGGCAATCACGATGTTGGCGGCGGCGATGGCAGGGTTAATCTGATGTACTATAACATTGACGACGGATTTAATCCTGCGACCAGTAACAGCTATGTTGCCGGCTATTTCTCCAGTGCGGACTATTATAACAACGATTTACCAATGATCCACATTGACACCTATCCGGGCGTTTATTATGTGAACACCGATAATGTAGTTACGCTTCGTCTTTCACGAACCTTCGGAGTATTCTGCCATGAGTATCAGCATCTGATAAACTACTCCATTACGGGTGGAATGGACACATGGCTTAATGAGTGCATGAGCGCTGCCGCGGAGGAAATCTGCTATCCCGGCAGCAGTATATCGCCTCGTATTCAAAGCTGGGAGCATTATTACTATTCAGACAACGGAGACTGGCTTACTCCTCCCGCTGAATTTGAATACTATTCGGAATATGAGCTTCACAATGGCTTTTCCATGTACGATTGGAGCAACTATATTGATTATGTGCTGCCCCTTTATTCTCAGGTTTCGCTTTTTAGTCAGTATTTGTTCACCCATTACGGTAATTCAATTTTTCGTACCATAACAAGCTATTACAGTTCATCGGGCAATGCGGTAACAGCCATTGCAAGCGCAACGGGTGGGAACACTTCCGATATTGTCAAGAACTTCAGGATTGCTCTCACGGCGAATGACCCAACGTCATTCAACGGTTTATATGGGTTCAATATGCAGGATGCTTATGATCCCGATGAGTATAACGGAGTTGAAAATCTATACAATCTGCTTGCGCCAATTGTGTTTACAGGCTCAACTTGTTCGATTTACGGCGGAGGTTCGATCACAGTTAAGCCAATCAACGGGGTTTACAATCCGCCGAGCGGTGCAAGCTCATCTCTCGTTTACATAGGTGTAACACGGAATCTTTCCACTGAACCTGTTGCGTTAACAGGAATGGAGCTTGACTGCGACTCGTTGACCATGTATACCGGCTATTCCTCAAGCGTCAGCGTGATTCGCACGCCAATCAACGCAAACGATTTTACGGTTGAATGGAACAGCACTAATTCAAATATTGTGCAAATAACAAGCTCCGGCAAGTCTGCCGCGATTCTTTACGGTGCTGCCGTTGGCAATGCAAGCGTTACCTGCACGGCAACGGATAACGCATCGGGCGCACGGTATACCGACACGGTTGCGATAAGCGTTCTGTACTATCCGACTCTCGGGGAGGCCGCAAACGTTGACGGCGGCTCGTTGGTATTTACTTCAACCACCACAAACTACCCTTGGGCTGCGTATATTGGCTCGGATGGGCGTGCGTGCGTAAAATCAGGCAATGCAGGCGTCAACAGCTCGTCCTCCTCATTGTCAACAACCGTTACGCTGTCGGCAGGCGACTCGATATCATTTGAATGGCGTGTAAGCAGCGAAACAAATTATGACTTGCTGGAGTTTTACGTTAATGGCGTCAAGAACGGCAGCAGCATCAGCGGGACGGGCGGCGCGTGGTCTTCCGGAACATACACTGCGTCAACTGACGGCACATATACATTCATGTGGAAGTACTCGAAGGATGTCAGTGTTGATTCCGGCGACGACTGCGGTTATGTTGACAATGTTGAGGTGACGCGAATTACACCTGTCGCAGTCCTTGGCGATGTTAACGGTAATGGCGTTGTTGATTCTGCGGACGCATTGCTTGTTATGCGATATACGCTCCGCACCGTTGAGCTTTCTGCAGAGCAGCTTGAGTTGGCTGACTATAACAGCGACGGAAATGTAGACACAACAGACGCTTTGCTTATTTTCCGCAAAACCCTCGGTCTTATCGCGTGACGGCAGTATGTCATGCCGCTGAACACGCGCTCATCAAACACTGATCTGCATTGAACGCTGCGTTTCGCGGAGTATTGATTCGGCATTTGCCGATTGAAAGTTTGTTTTTTGAGAAAAGGGATGATGAACACATCGTCCCTTTTCGCTAATTGATTATCCTATGCCAAAGCACCACAAAGCTTGGCAGCGCCAGCCACTCAATCAAGCTGATATTATTTTTGATTTTTATTGACGAAACACCCTCCTGCCTTTATAATGTTGCTTGTTCTGAAACAATCCTGCATGAGCGGATGGTTTTGTAACATTTCAATTTTGAGCTGCGAATGTGGTGGAACGGCATACACAGCGGACTTAAAATCCGCCGGCGAAAGCTTGGGGGTTCGAATCCCCCCATTCGCACCAAACATTGACCGTAGCATTGATACAATGCTACGGTCAATCCTTTTATTTTTCATATTGAGAAAGCCTGCAATACAAGGGGTTTGCCCAACAGGGGTATGCAAAATCCTTTGTATTGCAGGCTTTTTCTGCGTTATGGGTTTTCTCCAGCATTCTCGGCTCAAGGAGCAATTTGAATACCCTATGGAGGGTTTCCTCGATACGCACCGCAGCGAAAAGGGTGTGCTGTCTGTTGACGACGACACGACCTACAACAATATGGAGAAGGAACTGAACGACCTCACCAATGAAATCAAGCGCACGGAGCGACGTGACGCCATCGAAGCGGAGCTTGCGAAGCCTGTGGGTGTTCCTATCACCGAAAAGCCCATGAAGTCCGGCACGGATGAAAAGCGCGGCCGAGCATCCAACGCTTATAAGGAGGATTTCGGTCTGCACCTTCGCGGCAAGCATCTGCTCCATAATGTTCTTTCCGAGGGCGTTGACGCCAACGGCGGCTATCTCGTCCCGGAGGAATTTGAGCGCCAGATCGTAGACGCTCTGAAGGAAGAGAACGTGATGAGAAAGCTCTGCAAGATCATCACGACCGCCAACGAGCGCAAGATCCCCGTTGCCGGTACGCATTCCGTTGCGGCGTGGACTGCCGAAAACGCGGCCTATACCGAGAGCAACCCCACCTTCGACCAGAAGACCATCGACGCCTACAAGCTGACCGACCTTATCAAGG
>CAYXRF010000002.1:0-160379 GCA_964467585.1 uncultured Oscillospiraceae bacterium
AAGCATTGAGTTGCAAAAAACGAGTCGGGGACTTCAATATTTCGAGGTTCCCTATTGAGAGTCCCGATGGCGATGACGGCTTCCCCGCCTCCCTCGGCGTACAGGTCAGATACTCACTTACGCAAACAAATACATTAGTGATGGAATACACCGCACGCGCTTCACGCGCAACAGTGATTAATCTCACTAATCACAGCTATTTTAACCTTGCAGGTCAAGGCAATGGCGATATACTTGACCACATTGTCCGGCTTGACTGTGATCGCTTTACCGAAAGCGATTCACAGCTTCTGCCGACGGGACGAATCCTTTCTGCAAGGAACACCCCTCTTGATTTTGGCTTTCCCCGTACTGTGGGTGCGGCTATAAAAGACGCCATGCTGCGTGTCAGCGCGGGAATCGGTTCCGCCGTTGATAAACAGATTCTTGAATACAATGGATTTGACCACAACCTGATTTTTGCAGACGGCATAATACACCGTGGGAATGTCTTTTGCCCTCGAAGCGGTATACGGCTTGACTTTTGCACAACACAGCCCGCCGTTCAATTATACACGGCAAACAGCGTACAAAATGACGCAGTCGGGCACGGCAAGGGTGGAGTTTGTTATCCATGCCATGCGGCACTTTGTATTGAAACACAGCATTACCCCTGCTCGCCAAACTATCCGTTATTTCCTTCCACCGTTTTGAGACCGAATGAATTGTATCATGAGCGCACGGAATTTACATTTTCTGCGAATTCTGATGAAAGCAACGCGACATAAGCGGTTGAAATAGCGCTGAAATTATTCTATAATATAATATCGTTTTGGTTTTCTGCCTACGAAGTACTTGATATGGAGATGAATTATATATGAAAAAACGCTTATCCGCATTGCTCGCTGTTTGCTTTTTACTGTGCGCCTTGCTGACTGTGGGAGGATGTAATCAGGTTCGGCTCTACTCCACCCCCTCCGACACTCTCTATGTCAAAAAGGTGGATAACCTCCCCGATGACTTTATAATGGGCATGGATGCTTCAAGCGTTCCGTCCCTTGAAGCAAGCGGCGTCAAATACTACGATTACAATGGTGAAGAAGCGGATGTGTTTGAAGTTCTGCGCGACAGCGGCATAAACTATATTCGCGTAAGGGTGTGGGTTGATCCCTATGACGCCGACGGCAACGGATATGGCGGCGGAAACTGTGATATCAACACTGCTGTTGAGATTGGTCTTCGTGCAACAAAGTATGGCATGAAGCTTTTGGTTGATTTTCATTATTCTGACTTCTGGGCCGATCCTTCAAAGCAGATGACTCCAAAGGCATGGGTCGGAATGGATATTGATGAAAAAGTTGACGCTCTGTACCAATATACATATGACTGCCTTAAGCAATTAAAGGACAGCGGAGTTAACGTCGGCATGGTGCAGCTTGGCAACGAAACCAACGGCGCAATGTGCGGCGAAAAGATTTGGATGAACATATATAAGCTGATGGATGCAGGCTCTCGAGCGACAAGAAAGGTTATGCCTGACGCTCTGATTGCTGTGCATTTTGCCAACCCCGAAAAGGTTACAAACTATCAAGATTACGCGAAAAAGCTCAGCTATTACAATCTTGATTACGACATATTTGCCTCATCATATTATCCGTTCTGGCACGGTACGCTTGAAAATCTTGCTTCAATACTATCCGAAATAGCCACCTCCTATGGCAAAAAGGTTATGGTTGCCGAGATTTCTTATGCTTACACCGCCGAGGACAGCGACTTCAGCGGCAACACGATTACCTCCGGAAGCGCCATAACAAAGAATTATCCGTTCACCGTTCAGGGTCAAGCAAACTGTGTTCGTGACGTCATTGACGCCATTGCAAACAGCACTAAAAACGGCATAGGCGTTTTCTATTGGGAGGGAACTTGGATATCGGTAGGTCAGTCCTCTTGGGAGGAAAACTCCTCCCTGTGGGAAAAATTCGGTTCCGGCTGGGCAACGTCCTATGCTTCGGAATATGATCCCGATGATGCGGGCAAGTATTACGGCGGCGATGCTGTTGATAATCAGGCAATGTTTGACGCCTGCGGTTTGCCCCTTGAATCGCTTAAGGTGTTTGGTCTTGCACGGACGGGCAATATAACCGAGGTCAAGGCTGACGCGATCGAAGACACTACTCTGATGATTGACCTCAACGGGGATATCGTTCTTCCGCAAACCGTCAACGCAGTGATGACGGACAACTCAACCCAAGCCGTTGACGTTGCTTGGATTGATGTTGATTATGATGAACTGCGCAACGGCGGCGTCAATACATACGACATTATCGGCGATGCGGCCGGAATGACTGCGCACTGCTATGTTTCGATGATCGAGTTTAATTTCCTTGATAATTACAGCTTTGAAAGCGGAGATGAAACCGGGTGGACTGTTTTGGGCGGCGAAAGCATGGATGAGCTATATGTTGAAAACAAGCCTACCGATTCGCTTACCGGCTCATATCATTATCACTTTTGGAGTGCGAACCCCAATTCTGTTGAGTTTTCGCTTGAACAGGAGGTTGCCGACCTGCCTTCCGGCACATACAAGTATTCCATATCAATTATGGGCGGCGACGGCGGAGATACGCAGATATATGCCTATGTTAAGATTAACGATGAGATAGTATATCGTGCCGATATGGAGATCACCGTGTACAACAGCTGGTATACTGCCGTTATTGATGGCATTGAGTATGCAGCAGGCGACACAATCACCGTTGGCATATATGTAAAATGTGCAGGAGCGGGCAACGGCGCATGGGGAAAGATTGACGATGCTATGCTCAACTCAGTTTCTGAATAAGCCGAATGTGAGATAACGATGTTTTCAGTCGCTTGCATCGCTTTTTGATTCATAATTAGAGAGGACGCCTATGAAACGATTTTTTGCTGCAATACTTGCGCTTTTTATGGCGCTTCAGCTTTCGGTTATTTTTTGCGGATGTAATGATTCGTTGCCCGTGGAACCGACGTCAAATCCGGTTGTTGATCCAATTGACGACAACTACCGAGTTTTTTACGAGATATTTGTCGGCTCATTCTCCGATTCAAACGATGACGGCATCGGAGATATTAAAGGCATCATCAATCGAATGGATTATTTGAACGATGGGGATATAAACTCAGGAAAAAGTCTCGGTGTGCAGGGGCTTTGGCTTTCTCCGATATTTTCATCGCCCTCATACCACAAGTATGACGTTGGAGATTATTACGATATCGATGTTAATTTTGGCAGCGAGCAGGATCTTGTTGACCTTGTAAGCCTATGCCATGAGCGCAACGTAAAGGTTATACTTGATCTTCCTATTAACCATACCTCATCAAGCAATGCTTGGTTCATCAGCTTTTGCAACGCCCATAAGGAGGACGACACTGATAACCCATATTATGATTACTATTCCTATGCAACGCTTGATACCCGAAAGGGCGGGCACGCTTACAGTCAGATACCCGGATGCTCCGATGAATACTATGAATGCAATTTTTCAACCGATATGCCCGAGCTTGATTTTGACAATGCCGCCGTCAGACAGCTCGTTGTTGACATTGCCGCATATTATATTGATTTGGGTGTGGACGGCTTCCGTTTTGATGCAATCAAGTATATCTACTACTCGGATACCGTGAAATCTGCGTCATTCTGGGATTGGTATATGGATGAGCTTGTAGCTCTCAAAGATGATATATACTGCGTTGGCGAATGTTGGTCTAACGATGTTGAAACAATGAACTATATCGGCAGTCTCAACTGCTTTGACTTTCAGATGGCTCAGGCAGAGGGCTTTATCGCAAGCGCCGCAAAGGGTGCAAGCATGAGTGTGTTCACCAATTATGTTGAGAAATACAGTGCGATGGTGCGCGATGCTAACCCCAATGGTATGATGATTTCCTTTTTATCAAACCATGATATGGACAGATCGGCAGGCTATCTTCCCCTTGCAACAAAACGTCCCTATATGGCGGCTAATCTTTACCTTTTGTGCTGTGGCTCTCCCTTTATCTATTATGGTGAGGAGATTGGTATGCGCGGTTCACGCGGCGCGGACAATACCGACGCCAATCGCCGTCTTGCAATGCTTTGGGGCGATGGTGACTCTGTAAGCGATCCTTACGGAACAACATACAGCCCGGACAAGCAGACAAACGGCACAGTACGTCAGCAGCTTGAAAATGCAACAAGTCTTTGCAGCTATTACGGCAAGGTCATTCGGCTGCGCAATAAGTATCCTCAGATTGCACGCGGCAATTATCAGGCAATAGCCTTCAATGAATCATGCTTTGGTGGATTTTTGGTAACATATGGCGATTCAACAATAGGTATTTTCCATAACACCTCCGATCGCACTCTTTCCATAGATCTTTCTCAAAGCTTGAGCATATATGACTACAGCTTTACAAGTCTTTGCGATTACATCGGGCAGGGCGCCGCCGTACTTGAAGGAACGATACTTACAATCGATGCGCAAACAAGCGTGATATTGAATTGACATTGGAGGTGCTTAAATGAAAAAGACATTTGCGGTAAATATTATTCATCGTCCTGAGCTTTCGCCCGAATATGCGGAGAAGGCATTGGGGTCGGCAGGCGCCGTCAACGACGAATCCATCGGGATATTCTTATTTCAGCAGAAAACGGCTCATAAATACGGATTGAAAACAACCATACAAATGACCTACGCCTCCCTTTTTTCAAGCGAGGTTATTGAGATTGCAAAGCATGACAGTTTAGAATTTGGCGATGAGATTGGACTTTCGCTTCTGGGGCTTCCCTGCAGTCAATTTCGTGAAAAATACAATACGGATGATTTCTGCATATGGATGTTTGACGAAGCTGATAAGCAAGCGATTGTTGATGATGCGTTCAGTCTGTTTTTCGATCGTTTTGGCTTTTATCCCGCTTCAACAGGCAGCTACTTTATGGACTCATACACAATAAACTATATTAAAGAGAAATATCCTTCAGTTAAATGTGCAATCGCCACCTGCTGGGAGGAGGGTCCCAAAGCATACCATACCTGTAATAACTCATGGTATACATTTATGGACGGCGGGCCTTGGAATCCGTGGATACCTTCGCGCCTAAACTCGCATTGTCCCGCTTGTGATAAAGACGATGACAGCGGTATTGTTGCAATACCACATCTTTCACGCGATCTTATAGCCTGCTTTGACGGAAACGGTTCCAACTTTGGCACACATCCGCAAAATGTTCTTCGCGGCATGATCTACTACAAGGACAATGGAAGCTATGAGTATCCTTATCTCTACAACCTGATAGATCAGTATCGCCATCTTGAAAAATACAACAATGGGTTTTCATACAACATGATGTTTGTTGGACCCGGTTGGCTGAATAAGCGCGGTCGTTGGGAGGCTCCATATTCGCTGCTTGCAAAGTCATACGATGATGCGATGAGGTATTACGGCTCACTCAAAGACGCAGGTGAGCTTGTTGATATGACTATGAGTGAATTTGCCGACTTCTTCAGGGCTTCACACGAGGATTATTCCGTAGGTGAATGTGCGCTCTGGAAAGACATTCTTTACGGCAGTGACAAGCAGTACTTTTGGTATGCAAGTCCGATAATGCGCACCTGTCTTGACTTCAATCAAGGCGGTGCAATGATAGACCTGCGTCCATATGCCGCCCGTATTCATCAGTCAATAGGCATTGGCACAAAAAACGTGTACGATGCTTCTTATCCGTACCTGATACAGGCAAACTATCGCGCAGGGTATTTTACCCACTATGCCGGAGCGGGTACCGTTAAGTCCTGCCGTGTGAGCTTTCACGGGCAAACCGCCGATCTCTGTCTTTGCCGCACAATGGCAAAGTATCAAAAGACGCAAAGCGGAGTCCGAATTACAGCAAAGCCTGTTACGGTTACTCTTGACGGACACGATATTGTTGTCGAATCAATTTTTGACTTTGTTGAACGTGGTGAATCGATAGGTCTTGCGATTACCAGAAGACTTCTTTCCGATATGAATGGCGAGTACGTTACGTTTGAAGAATATCTTACGGGCGCATACGGAACAAACGAGTATCAAAGCGATATGTCTTCCGTGACGCTCGGAATCGATGACAACGTCATAAAATATGGCTACAAAGGCAGAGCTGTCACCTCGTGCAGTGGCATATCCGCATGGGTCAATCTGCCTGATATTTCAACAAAAATTGAAATGAGCGGCGAGGGCTGTGAGCTGCGCGTGCAGGAGGGGATTGCCTTCTCCCCCGTATACCACATCGCTCTTTGCAAAACCATACAAAAGGGGGAAATGAGATCATGTCTCAAGCTGGAAAGGGCAGACTAAACTACCGTTGTCCTTCATGTTTTATGCGTGATATCGATATCGATATGTTTTACGATGAGGAGCATGAGGAGTATTACTGTTTGAGGTGCTGCTTCAGAGGCTCAAAAAAAGACGTGCTGAGGCTGAATCAGCAAGCAAGATACCGCTACAAGGCAATGAAGCTTAGGGTTGTTGATTTTGGTGACGACGACAGCCCGATAGTTTTCAAGCCTCACGAAAGAGGCGCACAATGAAGCTTGGCATTGATATCTCAACCTATCTTGACGAGCTGAAGCATGGTGCTGTCTATTACGATGGCAATACGCAAATCGATCCCCTTGAACGTTTCAGGGCGAACGGCGTTGAATATGTTCGCATACGTCTTTGGAATAACCCTCACGATCCCGCCGGCAGACCATACCTCGGCGGCGACTGCGATATCGACTGTTTTTTATCGTTGGCAAAGCTTGCCGCCGCAAAAGGCTTCAAGCTGCTTCTTGACCTTCATTATTCTGATTTCTGGGCAGATCCGGGAAAACAGTTTATCCCCAAGGCATGGCAGTCCTTTGAGCTTTTACAGCTTGAGTCCGCCGTATATTCCTATACACGTGATACTCTGCTTCGAATTTGCGCGGAGGGGATTGACGTTGCGCTTGTGCAGATTGGCAACGAGATAACCAACGGTATGCTGTGGCCTATCGGCAGATTGGTTGAGCTTGACGATGGCACAAGGAGCAATTATGAAGCTCTGTGTCGCCTGATAAGCGCCGGCACAAAAGCTGTGCGTGAAGTGATTCCCTCCGCGGGGATTATACTGCATCTTGAGCGAAGCAACGACCGCATGGTTTATAATGAGTTTTTCTCAAACATGCAAAAGTATAATGTAGATTACGATATTATCGGTGCTTCGTATTATCCATACTGGCATGGCACGTTTTCACAGCTTTTTGATAACCTTGCCTCCTGCCGAAGGTTTAACAAAAGAATAATAATCGTTGAGGTGGGATACGGTTTTACTCTTGAAAACTATATCCTTCAGAATGACACTGCTGCGCGCCTTGTAATCGATCGCCACAGTGCGGACTCGTTTGAGCAAACATTCGGTTATCCTCTTTCTCCAAGCGGGCAGGCAGCTTTTGTGCGCGATTTCTTGCGCTTATCACAAAAAAACGGTATTGATTCTGTGTTCTACTGGGAGCCTCTTTGGATACCGAAGGACGGCATATGCTGGGCGTCCGAAGCAGGATTGAACTATATCAATGAAATTGGCAAGTCAACATCCAACGAATGGGCGAATCAATGTCTGTTTGATTATCGTGGACGCAAATTACCTGCGTTTGAGGAATATCACGCATGAAACTGTTTCAACAAATCGAAGTGATAGAAATTTATTATTATTTCAAAAATCATTGACATCGTATATAAGTTTGGTGTACTATTAGAGTGCTAAATCCCTTTCGGGATTATGCGAATAAGTATGAGGAGATATCTACTATGAAGAAAACATTTGCAATCATTCTTGCATTGACGTTCGTTCTCAGTATGTCGATAGGTCTTGTCGCCTGCAACAACACTGAGAACCCCGTTGTTGAAGATGATCTGTCCGGAACCTACGACATCACAGTTTGGGTTAGCGAGCTTGAGGGTGTTAAGGAGCTTACTGCCACGCAGATTGACGCGTTTGAAGCCGCCAATCCCGGTATCGTCATCAACGCAACCGTTGAGGGCGTAAGCGAGGGTGAATCCGCGACTCAGATGATCACAAGCGTTGAAGACGGCGCTGACATATTCTGCTTTGCGCAGGATCAGCTTGCGCGTCTTGTTATGGCAGGCGCTTTGAATAAGCTGGGCGATGCAACCGCCGCTACCGTTACTGCGAATAACGACGCGGGCGCTGTTTCCGCCGCGTCTGTGGGCGGCAGTCTGTACTGCTTCCCCCTCACCTCCGATAACGGCTACTTCATGTTCTACGACAAGAGCGTTATCCCCGAGGAACACCTTGATTCTCTTGAGGATATCATTGCTGACTGCGAAGCCGCAGGCAAAATGTTCTCGTTCGAGCTTGAAGGTTCCGCATGGTATAATGCGTCCTTCTTCTTTGGCACAGGATGCGTTTCCAATTGGGTGACGGATATCGATGGTAACTTCACCGCCGTTAACGACACATTCAACTCCGATAAGGGTCTTATCGCCCTGAAGGGTATGCAGAAGCTTTTGAAGTCCTCCTGCTACAACAACTCCAGTGCGCACGCAGACTTTTCCGCCGCGGTACCCTCTGCTGTTGTTGTCAGCGGCACATGGGGCACCTCAATTGCGCAGACGGTTCTGGGCGACAACTTTGGCGCTGCCGACCTGCCCTCCTTCACAGTTGACGGAACAACCTATCATCTTGGTTCCTACTCCGGCAACAAGCTTCTCGGCGTTAAGCCGCAGGTTGACGTTAAGAGGGCGGCCGTCCTCCAGCAGCTTGCGCTTTATCTCACCGGTGAAGCCTGCCAGCAGGAAAGGTTTACCCAGTTCGGTTGGGGTCCCTCCAACAAAAATGTTCAGGATACAGACGCCGTTAAGAGCGACATAGCCCTCTCCGCGCTTGCTGCACAGAGCGAGTATGCTGTTCCTCAGGGTCAGATTCACGGCAGCTGGTGGGATATCGGCAAGGTTTACGCAACCACCGCAAGGACTGCCACCACCGATCAGGAGCTTCTTGACGCTCTTGCTGCATATCAGTCTTCAATCGAAGCATTGATTTCAATGCCCGTTGACGAAAAGGAAGCCTTCACCGTTATCGGCGCCTTTGCCGGAACAAACTGGGATACCGATATTGCCATGGTTCAGAATCCTGAAGGCACATGGTATTCCGATGTTATAGATTTTGCCGCGGGCGATGAGTTCCAGGTACGTCAGGGCAAGTCTTGGGACGTTCAGTTCGGCGCTGTCGGCGACGACGGATTAAGCACGAAGAATAACTTTGTTGTTGAAACCGCAGGCAAGTACTTTGTCAAGCTGGTGTTCGACTCAGCTGCAGGCACAGGTGTGGTTTCTCTTGAAAAGACAAACCCCAACGTTGGCTTCACGGTAATAGGCAGCATCAATGGTGACGGTTGGACGATTGATCTTCCCATGGAGATTCAAGACGATGGCAGCTGGCTCACCACCGAAGCTTACACGCTTGCTGTTGGCGACGAGTTTAAGGTTCGCCAGGGCTTTAACTGGGATTGCGCATACGGTACTGACGGCAACAACTATGTTGTTGAAACCGAAGGCACATACTTCATTAAGCTCGTTTTCGACGGCGAAACAGCCACGATTGAGCTTATCCCCGCCTAATTAATCATTTGCACCGATTGGGGTCATCTTGGGGTTTATCCCTCAGGATGACCCTTGTCTCAGGGACGCCTATACGGCATATACGATGACTCCGAAAAAGGTATTAAGGAGGGTAGTATAAACAGTGACTGTTTATATTTGACGCATGAGAAAGCTAACTGATTTGGAGTACCTTGAGCTTAGCGGCATAAGAAAGCTGTTGTACAACGTTTTGTCATTCATCCTCAGTATCCCGAACCGATTCTGCCGCTTGGGAATAGCCATTTGGAATGGCATTAAAAAGCTTGGCATTGGCATCAAGGACGAAATACTTGATATAATCAATACCTTCAGAAAAGGCTCGTGGAAAACTAAGGTATCATTTTTTATAATGGGCTTCGGTAATATCAGCCGTGGGCAGATAATGCGCGGGCTGATGTTTTTTGTATTCGAGGCCGTGTTTGTCGCCTACATGGTTTTGTTTGGCGGACATTGGCTCGGAAAGTTTGGAACACTTGGCACTGTGTCGCCTCATGACGAGTATAGTCCTATACTCGACGCCTATTACCGTGTTGATGGCGATGATTCCTTCAAAATACTGCTCTATGGTCTGCTGACAATATTCTTTATAATTGCATTTGTATATACATGGAGGCTTAACGTCAAACAAAACCGCATATCTGAGGAGATACTCGCAAGCGGCAAAAAGCTGAAAAGCGGCAAGGACGATATACATTCGCTTGTTGACGATCAGTTCCATAAAACGCTGCTTGCTCTTCCTCTCACCGGTATTTTGATTTTTACCGTTATGCCTATCATTTTTATGATACTTGTTGCGTTCACCAATTATGAGGGAGCGCATGATGGTTACAGCAACCTTTTTACATGGGTTGGATTGCAAAATTTTAATGAGTTAATTGGCGGCGGGGGTTCTTCAAGCAATCTTTCATATACCTTTGGAGAAATATTGTCTTGGACGCTTATCTGGGCGGTTTTTGCAACGTTTACAAACTATTTCTTGGGTATGCTCGTTGCCATAATGATAAACAAAAAGGGCATTCGCCTCAAAAAGCTTTGGCGAAGCATACTCGTATTAACAATCGCAATACCACAGTTTGTTTCTCTGTTGTATGTTTCAAAGCTTTTTGCAAAAAACGGTATAGTTAACGGTCTGCTTCTCAATTGGGGGTGGATTACGCAGCCCATCGGTTTTTGGACTGACCCAACGCTTGCAAGGATAATGGTAATTGTGATTAACATATGGATAGGCATACCCTATCTGATGCTTATCGCCACAGGAATACTTATGAATATTCCTCGTGATTTATATGAATCCGCAAAGATTGACGGTGCGAACACATTCCAGCAATACACAAAAATTACTCTGCCGTATATGCTGTTTGTTACCGGACCATATCTTTTGACGAGCTTCGTCAGCAACATAAACAACTTCAACGTCATATATCTGTTGACATACGGTCAGGCGGTGGCGAATCCCGCACTTTCAACAAGCGGCGGCAGCGCAACGAGCGTTGACCTGCTGATAACATGGCTGTTTAAGATAACGCAGGAGGCGACAAGCAACTACAAGCTTGTGGCTGTTATCGGCATTTTGATTTTTGTTGTCGTTGCAGGCATTTCACTTATCGTGTACAATGTTATTCCTTCAACAAGAAATGAGGAGGATTATTCATAATGGGCGTATATGGTGGAAAAACGCATATGGGGCTGCGTTCAAAAACGAGAATTTCGAATACCGTTATCTACATAATCCTTGTTATTATGATGTTGATTTGGCTGATTCCGTTTGTCTGTATACTGCTTGAGTCCTTCCGCGTTGAAAGCACTCAGCAGGTCGGCTATATTATTCCGAAGCAATGGGGATTCGACAATTATATCAACCTTTGGAAAAAGACTGATTTTAAGGTTTGGTATTTCAACACTTTTATTATCGGGCTTGTTGTGGCTGTGCTTCAAATGGTATTTGTGCTGAGCACAAGCTACACTCTTTCACGCATGAGGTTTAAGGGCAGAAAAGGACTGATGAATCTCATACTCATCCTTGGTATGTTCCCCGGTTTTATCACAATGATAGTGTTGTACAAGGTTTTGAGTGGGCTTGGAATGACAGGCGCAAATGCAATCTATGGGTTGATACTTGTTTACAGCGCCTCAAGCGGAATGGGTTACTATGTTTCAAAAGGTTTCTTCGACACCATACCACGTTCGCTTGACGAGGCGGCGCGTGTTGACGGAGCGACAAGGCTTCAGGTTTTTACAAAAATAACCTTGCCATTGGCAAAGCCAATAATTATCTATACTGTGTTGACAGCGTTTATGGCTCCTTGGGGCGATTTTATGTTTGCCAAATACATATCGCACAACACAAGCATGGGAATGACGGTCGCGGTGGGCTTGCAGGGTATGATTTCAACGCCTGCATCCCTTGCAAACAATTATACCGAGTTTTGCGCCGGGGGCGTATTGGTGGCGATACCCATTACTATTTTGTTTATGCTTCTCCAGAGGTACTATGTTGAAGGCGTAACCGGCGGCGCCGTGAAAGGATAAGGTGATATACCATGGCAACTGTTAAGCTTAATAACGTAAAAAAGGTATACGGAAAAAATGTTGTCGCTGTCGATGATTTCAGTCTCGATATTGCCGATAAGGAGTTTATCGTGTTCGTTGGTCCGTCAGGCTGCGGCAAATCCACTACTTTGCGAATGATTGCCGGTCTTGAGGAAATTACCGAAGGCACGATTGAAATTGACGGCGTGGTGGTAAACGATCTTCAGCCTAAGGATCGTGATATAGCTATGGTGTTTCAGAACTATGCGCTCTATCCGCATCTTACCGTGTTTGAAAACATGGCGTTCAGTTTGCGCCTCAAGAAGGTTCCTCAGAACATAGTCTATGAACGGGTAACTGAAGCGGCTGAGATTCTCGGCATAACCGACTATCTCATGCGCAAACCACGCGAGTTGAGCGGCGGGCAAAAACAGCGTGTAGCAATTGGCAGAGCAATGGTGCGCGATTCAAAGGTTTTCCTTATGGACGAGCCGCTGTCAAACCTTGACGCAAAGCTCCGCAATCAAATGCGCGCCGAGATCATACTTCTTCGTCAAAAGATTGATACAACATTCATCTATGTTACGCATGACCAAACCGAAGCTATGACGCTTGGCGACAGGATTGTCATAATGAAGGACGGGCTAATTCAGCAGGTCGGCACTCCCACACAGGTTTTTGATATGCCCGATAACCTGTTTGTTGCTGAGTTTGTTGGCGCGCCTAAGATGAACACATTCAATACCACACTCACTAACACCGGAGGAAAGTATTATGTCCGGCCTTACGGAGCCTCGATTGAAGTTACCGGCAGCAAGGCGGAAGCCCTGCAAAAAATGCATATCGGCACAAGAGAAATTACACTCGGCGTTCGTCCTGAGCATATAAAGCTTACCACAAGGGACAATCGTTCAGCGATTGCCTGCAGGGTTGAAGTCAACGAGATGATGGGCGGAGAGATTCATCTTCACGTTATTGCTCCCGATGGCGACAAGGTTATAATCAGAGTCCAAACATTGGATCTGACCGATGAGATGAAAAAGGATCTCGTGTACGGTAAAACCATATACTTCACATTTGAAGGTCGTGCAATGCACTTTTTCGATGCGGCAACGCAAAAGAATCTGCTTTGTTGAGCTGACGACGTTTAATCGCTCGGCGTCTTGAATTTTTTTGCATCGTATATCCGCCATATCAACTCAGCTATGCTGTGCTTTGGTATGGCGGATAACAGTATTTTGTTTAGATATTTGGCTTTGGAGATATACACAGCATGAAAACAAACCTTAAGCTTATTGCCGCCGTTGTTGTTAACGGATTGATAATCGTTTTTGAAGTATTGGGGTTGATTTTAAGTATTGACGATCATGGGTTAGCGATGTTTCAATTCTATACGCAGGATTCAAACTATTTTGCGCTTGTTGCAAGTGTTTTGTTCGAAATATATGCCGTTCGCAAGCTTCGCGGTCGTGGCGATATTCCCGGGTGGATCTCAACTGTCAGGTATATGGCAACCTGTTGTTTGACGTTGACATTTCTTGTGGTGATATTCGTACTTGCTCCTATGGGCAATTGGACATATTTTGTTCCGATGTTGACTTACGGTTCAATGCTGTATCATCATTTGCTCTGCCCCATCCTTTCAATTGTGTCGCTTATTGTGTTTGAAAGTACATGCCGTCCACCCAAAAACCGTATACTCATCGCAACGATACCAACTGTCGCATATGCGATAATCGCAATTATTTTGAATTTGACCGGCACGCTCCACGGTCCATATCCTTTTCTTTATGTCTATGAGCAGCCCGTATGGCTTTCAATCGTATGGCTTTTTGTGATACTTGGCATGGCTCTGCTTATAGCATGGCTGCTTTGGCTTTGCATGGCGAAAGCGCGCAGCGCGAAAGGATCTTCAAATGAATGATACTGCGATATTTGACTTTTATATAAGTTTTCGATACCTTGATTCAAGCGCATACTTTTATGACGCCCATTACGCACATTTTGAGGTCGGATGCATACATGGATAAGCTTCGTATCAATGAATGCAATTCGATTTTGTTCTCGCGCCTAAGCGATTATTTCAGCAATTATGCTGATTGTATAACCGAAAGCATGGTTGCGGAGACCATGCGCGGCTGTGGTATGTCAGTCTTATCAGCGTTTAGCACCCTTGCCGCGGGCGCGTTTGACTTGTACGATCAGCGCGACATTATGGATAACTACATCAGATGGATTTTCAAGCTGCAAAGCGCCGATGATTATCGCTCTGATCCGTACTACAATGTTGTATCTGATAAAAGCGGTGCTTTCGGCGATTGGCGTCTAGGAACGCGTGCGTTTAATCCGTTTGAAGCATTTGTGTACAATGATATAATTCGTTTATCTGATGGAAGGTTGCTCCCGCAGATAGGTTTTTTACAGAAAGATTTGAATATCCGTGCATAAGTCAAAATGGGCGCGAGTGGATGACGCTGTCGCCAAACGAGATCAACACCATGCGTAAGCCCGTTTCAGAGGCGTTTGGCAATGTAACAACATATGGGCTTGGGCTGGGCTATTTCGCTTTTATGTGTATGCTGAAGCCGTGCGTCAGCTCTGTTACGGTGATTGAAAGTGAAATTGACGCCATATCGCTGTTCAAGTCCGTTATGCTTCCGCTGTTTCCCAAAGGATGCAGGCTGAACATTATACATGCAGATGCTATGGATTACGCAAAAGAAGCGCATCCATGCGATTATGTATTTGCGGATATCTGGCATGACCCAACAGATGGCATTCCTATATATCTGAGGTTAAAGTCGTTGGAGCAAAGCGGCGTCATGTATTCATATTGGATTGAAGAAACCCTCAAATGCTATCTGTAAGCAGATTATTCAAAAAGCGATCGCCTCAACGATGCTGTTTCTCAATTTCGCTCCGTTTTTCGGCGACCGCTTTAATGTTTCTTTCTAATCCATGTGATTTAGGTTATTCCGTTGGTTTTGACAAGCTTGCTATCTCACGAGCTAAAAGCCGCATCTCGTCAAGGTTGTCATCGCTTAATGTTGAGAGTATTGTTACGGTATTCTCAATTTCATTAATGTCCTTCATATTTGCAACGATTGCCTTCATGGCTCTGGCGGCGCATGGCGCCCATGTGCCGTTTTCGATATAAGCGATGGTGCGGCGGCGATAGTTTTTGTGCTCCAACCGATTCAGAAAATCCGCCATACACTGAAAAACACCGCCGTCATACGATGAAGACATAACGATCATGCTGCTATAGCTGAATGCGTCCGCAACCGCTTTTGACATATCGTACCTTGCAAGGTCAACAACGTGGACGTCCTCTACCCCTTCATCTTTGAGCATATCCGCCATAACACGCGCAGCGTTTGCGGTGTTTCCGTGAATTGATGCAAACGCTATCAATACTCCGTCCTTTTCGGGCGCAAAGCTGCTCCAAGTATTATACTTTTCAACATAATACGGAAGGTTGTTGTCAAGAACACGACCATGCAGCGGACATATCGTGCGTATATCCAGAGTTGCTGCTTTTTTAAGAAGCGACTGCACTTGAACTCCGTATTTGCCGACAATATTTATATAGTATCTGCGCGCTTCATCTAACCAGTCACCGCTGTCATCAGGTGCGCCGAATGTGCCAAATGCATCCGCTGAAAACAATATTTTTTCTGCCTGCTCATATGAAACCATAACCTCAGGCCAATGCACCATAGGCGCCATGATAAACTTGAGCGTGTGTGTTCCAAGACTTAACGTGTCACCGTCTTTAACGGTCAAGTGTGGATTTGGAAGCCCTTTTCTGTTATATTGTGCAAGCATTCTAAACGTTTTGTCGTTGCCGACCAAAGTCATATGCGGGAAAAGCTCCGCGATTTTCGCAACGCTTGATGAGTGATCAGGCTCCATATGCGAAATAATTAGATAATTCGGCACTCTGCCTTCAAGCGTCATTTGAACGTTTTTAATCCATTGCTCGCCCATTCGCGCATCAACCGCATCCATCACCGCTATCTTTTCATCCATTATTATGTATGAGTTGTATGATATTCCGTTTGGAATTTGGTATTGTCCTTCAAACAGATCTAACGTTGTATCGGTGACACCGACGCAAATAACGCTTTCGGATACTCTTTTGCTGTTCATCATGTTGCCTCCACATTTATTCACTATGGCACTTTTGTCCACGGGCTTATTATACCACATCACACGCCCTTTAGAAACCGCTCTTATGTATAATGCAAAGCACAATTAGCCGCGCTGAGATCCATGCAAACAATTATCGTCAATAATCGCAAATGAGAACCGCCGCGGCTAAAGCACGGCCGCGACGGTTACATATTGCTTCTCTTCATTTGTCAGTTATTTTACTTAAGCGTGCTCGGCATCTCCACCTCAAATGTTGAGAACGTCTCCGCCTCGTCCATGCCTGAGAAGTCCGCTGATGTACCATAAGCTGAAACTGTTATTGTGTATTCGCTTGTGCCTTGAACGTACACGGTTCCGTCCGTTCCGATAATCGTTACGGTATTGCCGTCTTCATCGGATATAGTCCCCTCGTTATAGAGGTTAGTTACGGTGCTGTCGCCTGTAATCGTCCAAATTGAGTCGCTGCTGATGTAAACGGAGCAATAACCGCTTCCGCCTTCGCCTGCCCACGTCTCATCGTCTGTTATTGCGCCGACAAGGCTGCTTCCTGACGTCATATAGAAATCAAGCTGACTAATGCTGTCCCAAATAACGTCTCCATTCATAAGCTGGTCAACGGCAGTGAAAGTACAGTCCGCGCCATTCGAGCCGGTGCTGCCCCATCCGCGTTGGTTTGCGTTGCCCGTGCATTGCAGTAAGAATTCACAATCAGCCGCTTGCTCTATTGTAACAGAGGATAACAAAATGTGACTTTCAGTGTTTGTTGTGTAGATTAACCCCCCGTTATTTGAAGTCAACGTGCCGCCAACCATCTGGAACGTGCTGTTGCCAACCTCCGAGTCGCCCGACATGCTCTGATACACAATGACCGTCCACGTTGTGTCATTCTGCGAATCATCGTTCATATTGCCGTAAAGATCGGTGTTGAAAAGGTATAGGCTGTTAAGTCCCTCAATACAGACGGCTTCCGAACCATTTGCCGTAAGCGTGGCTTCGTTAACTGCGATGTTTGCCGTGCAGTAAACAGCAGGAGAACCGGTGCCGTTTGATGTGTAGCTTCCGCCGCTTAACACCATTGTTCCGCCGCCCCTGTCCGAACGTATTGCCGCTGAAGAATTACCCTCGGTTGTAACAGTCAGATCCCATGCGTAAAGTGTTCCGCCGCCTGCAACATGAACGCCGCCTGATGTGTCCTGTTGTGTTGCTATTGTTGCCCCCGCGATATAAACCTTGCCCGTCCCATATGCAAAGACGCCTGCGCCGCCCGAGCTGTCAGTTTCAAATGTGCCGCCGCTGATTAGCGCAGTTCCGTCAATCACAAGAAGTCCCGCACCAACGCCATAGAAGCTTGCGCTGTCACCGCCCGTGCTGTCGGATGATATACGGCTGAGAATAATATCCTTAAACAGCACAGTTGCGCCGTTCGTCACCAGTATTGCATTTTCGTCTGAACCTGCGGAGGTGCATGTGTCGCCCTCAATCGTTGTATCGGCGTCGTATGTTGACACAGATGTATATTGGGACGGTGCGGATGAGCCGCCGCCTGCCGAGCCGCCTCCCGCAGAACCGCCTGAAGCTGTGCCGTCAGACGAAGCAAGCTCCGCATCAATAATTGTAACTGATGTAATGTTGCTGTTTTCGTCAATAACTATCTCGATAATGCTGCCCACAACAATATCCGCATAAGCGACGGCAGTCGCTTCACCGTCTTTTGACGAATAGATTACCGATTCATCGATGATGAGCAATGTTGCGCATATGCCGCTCTTTACAAAAGTGCTGCTGCCTGTTGCTGTGCCGCCACCCGGCATTGTTGCGTCATCGTTTTGCATTATTGTCGTGCCCGGGCTTTCCGTATCCTCTGACGTTGAATCATCAGCGGGAGGAGTATTGTCCGAAATTTGTCCTGTTTGTCCCGCAGAACCGTCGGTCGGCATATCCGGGGGGGTTTGTCCGGAGCCTGTCGAGCCGTCTGATGGCATTGTCGGAGGCGTCTGACCGCTTTGTCCGCCGCCAAAATCGCCTGAACCGCCGAAATCTCCAAAGCCGCCCATCTGACCTGCACCCGTCTCCGACTCTGTAACTATCGACAACGATAGCGTATTCCCATCGATGCTTTCAACATATGCGTCCACGGTTGAAGAAGCAAGGCTGAGTATGTTTAACGTTTCATCGTTGTTTGCATTGTTATTTGTGACGCATCCCGTCAGCATAAGCGTGCCTGCCATACACAGGCTTGTAAGAATCGCAATAATCTTTTTCATTTTGTAAAGCCTCCTCGTATTTATTTGGTTTACAATTCATATTGTAAGCATAATTCTTAAAAGCTTCTGAAACCTTCAAAAGTTTTTTTAAGTATGTAATTTCAGACTTTTTTCAGATATAATGGTATAATAAAGTTTGAGGTGAGTTAATATGAAGGTACTTATCGTTGAAGATGAAAAGAGGCTTGCTCAAGCGCTGGAGTACATTCTGCGTCAACAGAAGTTCTACACGGATGTTGTATATAACGGCAACGATGCTTACGACTATGCATCCTCAATGGATTATGATGTTATTGTGCTTGACGTTATGCTGCCCGGAATGAACGGTTTTGACGTTGCCAAGAAGCTGCGGCAGGATAAGAACGAAATCCCCATTTTGATGTTAACCGCACGGGGCGCCACAAGCGACAAGGTCGGCGGGTTAAACAGCGGAGCGGACGATTATATGACCAAGCCGTTTGAACCTGAAGAGCTGATCGCTCGGTTAAACGCGCTTACACGCCGCCACGGCGCTGTGATAATCGATGAGCTTTCATTTGGCGATATTCGTCTTGACCTTAACTCATCGGAGCTTATATGCGGGGCTGAGTCTATCAAGCTGAATTATAAGGAATTTGCCATAATGAAGCTGTTTATGCTGACGCCAAGCTCCATACTCACCAAGGACAAGCTTATTGATGATGTATGGGGGTTTGATTCCGATGCTGTTGACAACAATGTTGAGGCATATATATCATTCCTGCGAAAAAAGCTCAAATTTGTTGGGTCTGCCGTTGTGATACGCAATCAGCAAAAGCTGGGTTACAGACTGGAGGCTCATTCATGCTAAAGAAGCTGCGTGGAAAATTTGTGCTTATAAATATGTCGCTTGTTGGGGTAACGCTTTTCATTGCAGCAATAGTCGTCTGCGTAATCCGCTATTCATCCGTAAGGGTTGATATGATGACCTCAATGCAGGCGCAGCTTGAACAGTATTCGCATCCTGACGGTATGGATATGCACCAAACCGAGATAGGCGTTGGCAGACCGCAAATCAACACAGAGATTCCCGTTTTGATCGTTCGGCTTGATAAATCGGGGAATGAGATAACCACGCTTTCCGACAGCGTGTATATTGAAGAAAGTACGTTGAACTCCGCCATCGGGCAGATTAGAAACAGTTCCAATCTCACCGGCACGATAGACGGGTATGGCCTGACATATATGATGATTGGCGGCGATGGTGATACAACAATCGCGTTTGCTGACTCCGGCTATCCTGTGACAATAACGCTCAGGCTTGGGCTTATACTCGCGCTTTGCTTCGTCGGCTTTATGACTCTTCTCTTTTTCATCAGTCTTTTTCTTGCAAATACGGCAATTCGTCCCATTGATAGGGCATGGGAGCAGCAAAAGCGTTTTGTTGCCGATGCCTCTCATGAGTTGAAAACGCCCCTTACCGTGATACTTGCCAACAACAGGATTGTTAAGTCCCATGCCAAAGAAAGCGTTGAGAGTCAATCGCAATGGCTTGACAGCACCGAGGATGAAGCCGAACAGATGCGGTCTTTGATAGCGGATATGCTTTCGCTTGCACAGATTGAGGCAAGTGAAGGCACAAGGTGCTTTTCTGAAGTTAACCTGTCAAAAGCTGTCTCACGCGCCTACTTTCAGTTTGAAGCTGTTGCCTACGAAAAAGGTGTTGCCGTTAATGCTGATATTGAAGAGGGGATTGTTATATCCGGCGATGAATCAAAGCTTAGGCAGCTCTTTGCAACTCTTATTGATAATGCAATCAAGTATGAGCCAAAAGACGGTCGCGTCGACATTTCTCTCCGTAAAAAGAGCGGTAGGGCAATATTCTCTGTTACCAATCACGGTTCCGTAATTGACAAAGAGGATATTCCTTATGTTTTTGATCGCTTTTATCGCGCAGACGCTTCCCGCTCTTCGGACGGAAGCGGGCTTGGGCTTGCGATAGCTAAAAACATTGCCGCAATGCACAAGGGGGCGCTGCGCGTAACCTCCTGTCCTGCGGAAGGTACGACATTCGTTGCCGTTCTGTGATGATAGTCGTGAAATTATGAACCGTTCGGACCTTGATAAAGCTCGACTTGGGATAAAAACAGTATTGACAGCCGCGACACGGATGCTAAAATAAAGCGTATGGATATTAATGTGGGCAATGACAGCATAACGTTTTGTGGCGTTAACTGTTTTGATTTGACAAAAAGCTGCTCTTGCGGGCAGGCTTTCCGCTGGCGTCCATATGCCGACGGTATGCTTGGCGTGGTGTACGGCAAGCCAATGTATGCAGCGCAGTTTGCGGACAAAATAATCGTACGCGCCGCAAGCATCGCCCCTTCTGATGCTGCTTTATGTGCGCACTATTTTGACCTCGGCAGGGATTATGCTTCCATCGAGTCGCAAGCGGCGTCCGATCCAAAGCTTGCTGTTTGTTTCCCCGCAGCGTGTGGGATACGGGTTTTCAATCAAGAGCCGTTTGAAGCGTTAATTTCGTTTATCATTTCTCAAAACAACAACATTAAACGTATTTCAGGTATTATCGAAAGACTTTGCGCACTTTGCGGCAGCCCGATTGATTTTTTGGGCGAAACGCTGTATTCCTTCCCCACGCCTCAAAGCATCGCCGCACTTACCATCGAGCAGCTGACCGATATCGGATCTGGCTATCGTGCGCCATTTATCGTTTCAGCCGCGCAGAGAATATGCGATGGCTATGAGCTTGACGCCCTTCGTGATTTTTCTCTTGATGACGCCCGCAAAGAGCTTCTAAGCTTTTATGGCGTCGGTCCCAAGGTTGCTGATTGCGTATTGCTGTTTTCGCTTGGACATACGGATGCTTTTCCTATTGACGTATGGATTGACCGAGCCGTTCGTGCGCTTTACTTTGACGGTGGCGAAGCAAAAAAGCAGGAGCTTGTTCAGGCTGCCTCTCGGCTTGGCGAATATTCCGGCATACTTCAGCAATACATATTTCAGTATGCGCGTCAGGTCGGAAAGAGCGGTCTCGCATAACAGATACGAAAGTTCGTCCACTTTTTTGTGCAGCACTCATCGTTTTTAATTATTTGCCCATCTTTTCATAAAATGTTTACATTTTTTCTGTCGAAATGTGTCGCGTCATATGGTATAATGCTGTAAGGGTTCTATGCTGTATCGGCTTGTTGTTTTCGATGCGGAAAGGGGTGCGTTATGTCAAAGGGCAGCGGTTCATTCACGGCATTTATAAGATGGTTTCGAGTTCCTTTGATAGTTGTATGTGCGATGCTGGCAATCATTTTTTTGATTCTTCCGCTTGTTTTTGCCCGCGGCGTTGTTGACGTCTCCTCCGGCACAAACGCAAGCGCGTCGCCTCAAGCGTTCACTCCTGCCCCTGCGGACGATACTCCTGCTCCGACCGCCGAGCCTTTGGCATCGGTATCCCCTTCTTATTCTCCTACTCAAACTCCTGATGCTTCTTCTGATCCCTTTGCGGACGTTACATATAGCCTTGGTGACGTTGACGATGAGATAATCAATATTCAGATACGTCTTATGGAGCTTTTTTATATGTCATCCGACGAGCCGGAAAACGTATATAACGCCTCTGTTGAAAACGCTGTCAAGATATTTCAGCGCACCCATTATCTCACACAAACCGGTGTGGCTGATGGGGCTCTGCTTACTTTGCTGTACTCTGATTCCGCGATGGAATATGTTATTGAATACGGCAATGTGGGTGAGGATGTTGCCACGCTTCAGGAGCGTCTTTGTGCGCTTGGTTACTATGACGATAAGCAGAATGGTTATTTCGGCGTTGCAACGCGGCGTGCTCTAACCCTTTTTCAGTCTGTAAACGGGCTTGACTCGGATGGGTCTGCTGATATAGACACGCGTGAGCTGTTGTTTTCAGCGGACGCGCTTATGCCTGGCGGTGCAACACCATCGCCCTCGCCAACGCCTACCCCAACGCCCCGCCCGACTGCGACGCCTTCGCCCCGTCCCACCGCAACGCCCCGTCCTACCGCAACGCCTACGCCAACGCCCAAGCCATCCCCCACCCCATCGGGCGGTTCGACTCCCGCGCCTTCAACGCCAACACCTACGCCAACACCTACACCTACTGCTTCCCCAGCGCCAACCGCTTCGCCCACTCCCACAACGTCTAATGATCCGGTGGTTCCGCCTTCAAACAATGTTGAGGGGTTTATATCGTCGCTTGAAGCGCAGCTTGGCAAGCCCTATGTGCTGGGTGGAAACGGTCCGAATGTGTTTGACTGCTCCGGGCTTGTATACTACTGCCTTGATCAATGCGGCATCAATGTAGGCAGGCTGACCGCCGCAGGATATGCTGTCTATTCCGGTTGGACAAAGATATACAGCTCCTCTGAGCTTCAGCGCGGCGACCTCATCTTCTACTACAACGATGCGCACACCCATATATCCCATGTTGCCGTTTATCTTGGCAACGGTGCATATATCCATGCTTCCAGTTCCCGCGGAATAGTCTGTGTTACAGATTTTGGAACCTGGTCAAACAGTCATTTTGCTTGGGGCAGGAGGGTGTTTGGCTGATATGATGAAGGTCCGAATGCTGACGCTTCTGGATATTCTCCATCGCAAGACGGATGAGGAGCATATACTCAACGGGCAGTCGCTTGTTGTTGAGCTTAATAACAACGGTTTTCGCACAGACAGACGTTCGGTATACCGTGATATTGAGGCTTTGAAGGAGTTTGGAGAGGACGTCGTTACCACATCAAAGGGCTTCTACCTAAGAAACAGGCGCTTCAGTCTTGCCGAGATTATGCTTTTGATATCCGCTGTTCAGGCTGCCCCGTTCATCACCCAAAGCAAGACCGAAAGTCTTATTGCAAAGCTGACGTCATTTCTGAGCGAATATCAAGAAAAAGGGCTGCGGAATGCTTCAAACATAGGCGGAGTTAAATTCCGCAATGAGGAAGTATATCGCACGATCGAGATGATAAACTATGGTATCGCCGCACGCAGGCAGATATCATTTTTATATTACAAGCGCAATATTTCAAAAAGAGACGTTGTACAGCGTCAAGGCAAGCGGTATGAGACAAGCCCTTACGCAATGGTTTGGGTTCAGGACAGATACTATCTGATATCAAACATGAATGGACATGAGGGGCTGACGCATTTTAGGCTTGACCGAATACGCGATGTGAAAATTGAAAACGTACCATCAAGACCGTCCAACGAGGTCAGTGAGTATGCGGACGGCTTTGATGCGTCTGATTACGCCTCAAAGTGCCTCAATATGTTTGGCGGTGAGATCTCGCGGATACTCATCCGCTGCCAAAATGAGCTTTTGAACGAGGTTGTCGATCGCTTTGGGGATACCACTCCCGTTAAGCGCGATGGAGACTCTCAGTTCATCGCGCTTATTAACGCCGCAGTGAGCGATGGCCTTGTAAACTGGGTTTGTCAGTTTGCTGGACGCATTGAAGTATTGGAGCCTGTTGAGCTTCGCGCACGAATAACTCAGAAATTCCGCGATGCGCTTCATCTCTATGGTGAAGGCGGTGACGTCAAATAAAATATCTTGTTTTTATGGGTTGAAGTTTGTGTACGGTTCACATATACTTACTCTATTAACACTTTGGAGGTTATCATGAAAAAGGTTCTCAACGAGCAGGAAATCACAGCTAATCTCCCCTTTTTGAATCAGCTTGCGAAATCCTTCCCGACCACGGAGTATGCGCTTGCCGAAATCGTCAATTTGAGCTCCATTCTTGCCTTGCCAAAGCCAACCGAGCATTTTATGAGCGATCTTCACGGTCAGGGCGATGCGTTCGCCCACATACTCAACAACTGTTCAGGCGTTATTCGCAACGAAATTACCAGATTATTTCAGGGTCAGCTCACGTTTGACGAGATGGAAACGCTTGCAACAATCGTCTATTATCCGCAGCAGAAAATTGCTTTGGAGCTTAAATATGTGGCGGATAAGGATGGGTGGTATAAAACCACGCTGCGCAGATTGATTATTCTTGGCAGAAAAGTGTGCAGCAAATATACCCGTTCACGCGTGCGGAAAAATCTTGATCCGAAATTTGCCTATATTATTGAAGAATTGTTGACCGCTCGCGTTAACTTTCATGACCTTGACGCCTATTATGATGAAATATTTGACTCAATCATTCGCTATGACTATGCAATCAGCGTAATTGTGGCATTGACAAACGCAATAAAGCGTCTTGCGGTTGACCGTCTGCATATTGTTGGCGATATTTATGACAGAGGCACTGAGCCTCACTCGATACTTGAGCTGCTGATTAACCACCCGTCTGTTGATATCCAATGGGGCAACCATGATATCCTTTGGATGGGCGCTGCAATGGGCGAACGCACCTGTATTGCAGGTGTTTTAACAAACAGCTTCCGTCACGGCAATCTCGACCTGATCGAAAATGTTTACGGTATCAACCTGCGCCATTTGCTTATGTTCGCGCAAAAAACGTACAAGTCGGCGTTGGTATTCCGTCCGCGCAAAACAAGCGTTGACGCCTACTATGACAATCCCGAAACAAATATTCGTGCCAAGCTGCACAAAGCCATATTCGTTATTATGCACAAGCTTGAAGGGCAAATGATACAGCGCAATCCGAATTTTGGTCTGAATCATCGTCTTTTGCTTGAAAATCTTGATCAAGAGCGCGGCACGATTACCATTGAAGGCATAACCTACCCCATTAAGGACTCTGACTTTCCGACAATAGATCCTTCAGACCCTTACAAGCTGACCGATGAAGAACAGGTTATTATCGATGAATTACAGAGGTCTTTCCTAAAGAGTCCGACCCTTCAGCGGCATATTCGCTTCTTTTTTGACCATGGAAGTCTGTATCTTATCGTCAACAATAATCTGCTTTTTCACGCGCTTGTTCCGCTCAATGATGACGGTTCATTCAAGCAGGTTAAGCTTGGCGGTCAAAAACTAAGCGGCAAAGCACTTTTTGATTATATTGACGAAGAGGTTAAACGTCTGTACTACACCGAGCCTGAAAATCGAAGTGAGCATGAGCTTGATCTGCTTTGGTATCTGTGGTGCGGTCCCGATTCTCCCTTGTTTGGCAAAAGCAGGATGACCACATTTGAGCGGGTGGAAATTGACGATTCAAAATCTCACAAAGAAAAGCGCAACGCATATTACAGCTATCAGGATACCGAGGATATGGCAATTCGCATAATGCACGAATTTGGCATTTCCGATACCGAGCATTCTGTTATAGTTAACGGTCATATCCCTGTTGAAAAGATAAACGGTGAAAACCCCATTAAGGCAAACGGCAAGCTTATAGTGATTGACGGAGGCTTCTCAAAATACTATCAAAAGACGACGGGCATTGCCGGATATACGTTAACGTACGATTCCCGCGGACTTTACATTGTTGCACACGAGCCGTTTGTGAGCCTTGAAAAGGCGATTGAGGACAACGCCGATATCCACTCCACGATTGAAGTTCAGAATATTCTTGCTACAAAGGGGCAAATGATGGTGCGCGATACCGACAAGGGCAAGGAGCTTGAGGACGAAATCCACGCGCTTGAGCTGCTTGTTGGCGCATACGATTGTGGGCTTATCCAGGAAAATCACCTGTTTAGGTTGGTCAAGGTTCCTCTGCAATAAAACCGTTTCCGCTTCCGCAAAATTTGTAATGATCATAGCTGCGGGTCGACGAGAATCATTTTCTCATCGACCCGCTTTGATTTTACGCCTGCAATATCAGTTTTCAGCAATGAGCACGTTTTTTGGGCTTGATTGCAAGCACGCCCTGATTGATAAGCCATTCAACGGTGTCTGAAAGGGTCTGACGGAAATCACGCGTTGTATAGCCAAGCTCCCGTGCTGCCTTGTCGTGTGAAAAGTCTGCATTTGAGCTGAGCGTATACAGCGAGTATGACGTGTAAAGCGGTGGCGTCTTGCGAATGCGATAATATGTTTCGGCAAGGCGGGCGGTGCTTTTTGCAAACCATAACGGCAATATGTTCTTAACCTTTCGCAGCCCCGTAACAATACTCAGTGTGTCAAGCAGGTCTGATACCCTCACGTACTTGTTTGAAAGAATATAGCACTCTCCGCGCCTGCCGTTTTCACACGCCGAAGCAACGCCCTGCGCCACGTCACGAACGTCTACAAAATCATAACCGCCATCGACGCCTGCGGTGAGCTTGTGCCTGCAATAATCAATTACAAGTGAAGTGATATGACCATGCCCCTTATCATACGGCCCGCATATTCCCGAAGGATGCACCACGGAAGCGTCAAGCCCCTCACTTGCGGCATTAAGAACGTATGCGGTTGCTGCGGCTTTTGATTTGGCGTACAGCCCGTTAACACGATCGGGATCGAACGTATCTGTCTCCGAAATCTCCTTGCCCTTAGGCAGCTCGGGTATTGCATGCACCGAGCTTATATATACAAGCTTTTTAGCGTGGTATTCGCGGCACAGATCCACTACGTTTTGAGTGCCCGTAACGTTAACATCCCAAACCCTTTGTTCAAATTTGGACGCTATCGTTACTATACCTGCACAGTGTATCACGATAAGCTCAGTGTCAGCGGACGCAGTGAAAAACGGACGCATTGAATCCACGTCACGCACATCGCCATAAAAGCAGGTTACCAGCTCTATCGTCATGCGCTCGTTATTCAGCAAAAGTGCACGAACGCTTTCGCCGCGCTCGACCAGCAGCTTTGTAACAGCGGTTCCCAAATGCCCCGCCGCTCCGGTTATCAAGTAAAGCTTTTTCATAATTATATTGCCTCCTTTCGCACGGCCTATATAACAAAATGGGACGGACTATACGTCAATAGCGTACCCCCCGACCCATGATTTTATTATACACCATAATTATGGCTTGTGCATTAATTAAATTTGAATTTTACATAAGTTTTACAAATTACTCAATGAATACCGCACCGTACCAGTTCTGTTCATCCGAATCGTCCTTCAAAGTGTATAGCGGCAGTCCCAAACGCTTTACAGTTTTGAAAACGTCTATGCCGACGCTGTGAAAAGCGGGGCGCGCACGTTCGGGAAATCTGCAGGGTGCATCCGACACAGCCGCGCATTCCGAGCACAGCGAACAGTCGCTCATTGAAAAAGCGAAATACATCCCGTCCGCAAAAGCCATTCTCTCAATCTCAAACGTAATAATCTGCGACAGTCTTTTATCGTGAGTGTGTACGATTACCCCGCCTTTATAACGCGTCAGCATCTCTTTATATTCAGCAAACGAAGGATTTCCCTTGCGGCTTGGGCATGTATGGTTTTTTCCCCAATCGGGGCACCCGTACATACACTTCAGCAGCGTTCGGCTGTCAAAAAAAATATCGTCAATTGTGAATGGCACACAGTCCGCCGCACCCGCAAGCAGTGCATATTCTATGTATTTTGAATGCTCCATTTTTCTCCCTCTTTTCTGTTGTAAAGCTCCGACTTATGACCTCTTCCGTGTAGTATCCGCGCAAAAAGCACTTGTCGGTATGATTTTTGATTTTTAATTACCGCATATCGTGCAATCATCGTTTAAGAATAAAAAGCCTGCGTTTCATAGTTTCCGGCTCGTCCGAAAATCTGAACTCCTCGTATGACGTTATGGCAAAAAACTTACCCAGAAGCTTTTCCCATTCGTGATTTGTAAGGTTTACACATCGCAGAATCCCGTTCATCGTATAGGCGTCATCGCCAATCGGCTGCATATTTAAGCGTGTGCGCATCGCTTCATCCGCATATGGATTCAGCATTATCGCCGCAGTCGCGCCCAAGCGCAGCACTCGGCGGAGCTTTTCAAGCGCAATCAGCGCCGCATCCTTTGGAATTACATCCAGTACGTTTGACGAGAACAAACCGTCAAAGCATCCATTCGGCATGGCGTCAAGCGCAGAATCATCCTTTGCGATAAAGCTTATCCCACGGCAAATCGTGTCAATCGCCTTTGCCTGCGTTTCCGCCGCTTTTATAGCGTTGCGCGACTGGTCAAGTGCGGTTATCGCAAGCGTGTGTCCGTTTTTCGCCGCATTAATCGCCATATAAAATGACGCCCATCCGCTTCCGCATCCAAAATCGATAACGCTGACGCCGCTTGAAACAGTGTTAAGTGCGCTTTCGATTGTTGGACACCCAAGGTCTGAAAGCTCGTCCTCGGATCTTATGACGTCATTATCCTTAAAAAAAACATTGTCCCAGAAGCTTTTTGCGTCTTTATAGATGTCTGCCATTATTGCCCTCCGTTACATCCAATCCTGCGGAACATACAAGCGCTTGTAGTCATCGATTGCATATCGGTCCGTCATGCATGCTATGTAATCGGCGGCAACGCGCTCCGCGCCATCCATGTGGATATTTTTTGTGAATTCCTGTGGAAGGTCATACACATGGTCCAGATAGTGGTAATACAATGCGCGGACCACCCCCTCCGCCTTCCCCTCCTCGGACTTGGCGCGGCTGTTCGTGTACAGATTGTCAAAAAGAAAATCACGAAGCTTGTTGAACTCGTGCCACATATCGGCCGACATACGCACCTCCGACTTATCGCGGCTTTCAAGCAGCACATTTACGATCAGATTGTTTATCCTTTTGCCGTGGCTGTCGCCGATAGCGCACTTGCAGCTTTCCGGAAGATCGCTCTCGGACATCAGACCGGCACGAATCGCATCGTCGATATCATGGTTGATGTACGCGATTCTGTCTGAAATGCTGACTACAACTCCCTCCAGAGTGGCAGGTTTGCCGCTTGACTTGTGATTAAGTATACCATCGCGCACCTCAAACGTAAGATTGAGACCCGCCCCATCGTTCTCAAGCTTTTCAACAACACGAAGGCTTTGAACATTGTGCTCGAACCCTCCGGGAACAAGGTCGTTCAGAACCGCCTCACCCGCGTGTCCAAACGGTGTATGACCCAAATCGTGCCCCAAAGCAATCGCTTCTGTGAGGTCCTCATTCAGTCTCAATCCTCTGGATATTGTGCGTGCAATCTGGCTGACCTCCAATGTATGCGTCAAACGTGTACGATAATGATCGCCCACCGGTGAAAGGAACACCTGTGTCTTGTGCTTGAGTCTGCGAAAGCTTTTGCAGTGAATAATTCTGTCTCTGTCGCGTATAAACTCCGTGCGAATCGGGCATGGTTCAAGCGGTATCTCGCGCCCGCGTGTGTTAACGCTCAGCATGGCATAGGGGCTGAGTGTTTCCGCCTCCCTCCGCTCAATCTCCAAACGGAATGTATCATCCATAATAAGCACCTCCGATAAGGTAACTGTATGTCGCCGCACAAGTGAGAAGCAACTCCTTATATATTCGCCGCATCATTAACGTTATCCTCTTGCTCCTCCTGCAGAAATGCTTCCTTTGATGTGTTAAGCCATCTTTTGCGCAGAAAGCGTATCAACATAAGGCTTCCGCTGACAACAATATTTGCAACCATGGCTATCCATGCACCCATAAGCCCAAGGTTAAATACCTTTATCAGTAAAACGGCAGTTACAACCCTTATGCCCCACATGCCGATTATTGTGTACATAAATGGTGTTTTTGTATCGCCTGCGCCTCGAAGCGCACCAGCCGCAACCATTTGCATTGCAAAGAACGGCTGTGCAAACGCCTCTATGCGAAGTACGGAGCCTCCAAGGGCAATAACCTGTGGATCTGAGGAGAATATCCCAACGAGATCATATGAAAACAAGAACAGCAGAACACCCATCGCGCTCATAAATACAACGCCTGAGAGGATACACTTTTTGCCATACCTAACGGCAAGCTCGTCCTTTTTTGCCCCGAGCGACTGTGAAACAAGCGTGGTAGCGGCTGCTGTGAACCCAAATGCGGGCATATACGTTATACTCTCTGCCGTTATTGCGTAGTTATGTGCGGCAAGCGCGGCTGTTCCCACGCCTGTCACAAGAGCGGTCATTGTTATCTGTCCAAGGTTTTGAGTGATTCTTTCAAGCGCGACGGGAAGCGACAGTTTAACAGTCCCCTTAATAATTGCTTTATCGGGCTTCCAAGAACCGCGAAGCGATATTCTTGCAGGATATTTTTTGAGAAAAAGCCTTGAAAGCATTACGAGCCCCATTATCGTTATCGATATTGCCGATGCGATCGCAGCTCCGGCAACACCCATTCCGGCGCCCCACATATTGAACGATACTTCCGGTATGCTTATGCCAAGTATGCGTACCCCTCCCGCAAAAAGCGTTATGACACGTGTGTTAAATATCAGCAAAAAGTTAAGACAAACATTCAGAACATTCATTATCACGTTGCATATAAGAGGAGTTTTTGTATCACCCGCGCACCGCAGCACCCATGCTGACATTACGCTCATCGCGCAGACCGTATAGCCCATCGCGTAAAGCTGAAAATATCTCGCGCTTTGCTTTGCGATTGCAGGATCTGCACCCATAAGCGTTGGTATGAACGGTGCGGTTAACTCAACCGCAGCAGTAACCAACACCCCAAGGAACAGTGCAGACATCACGCCTTGACGGATAATTCGCTTGGCGCGTTCATAATCCTGTGCTCCGATAGCTCTTCCGACATATACCGAAAAGCCTGTCCCAAGCGCAGCGAACAACCCGCTTATCATCCATGTGAAAGGAGCGACAACGCCTATTGACGCTCCTGCTTCGGTTCCGTTGCCGATAGCGCCTACCATCGCCGTGTCAACGTAATTGACAAGCGTAAGAAACAGTTGCTCCAATATTGCCGGCCATGCCAGCATACAGATGACGGCAATTGGATTGCGGCTTTCGTCAGTAAGGCTTGCATATTTGACCTTCATACTCATTTGACGCTGTCAGTCTTTATCCTAAACAGCTTTGCCAGGCGCTTTCCGCCGGGCATAAACTCCATATCGTTTTTATTAAAGGCTTTAAGCAGCCACATAAGCGCTGCATATACGACTACGCCTATACAAATGCTGCCGATCGTTGCAAGAGTAGGATGACCGAGCGAATAGATGTATTCATACGCGAAGTACACCGCAACGCCCATTATGCCTGCTGAAAAAATCGGCTTGCCGAATGTGTCAAACCACCGCACGCGAATGCCCGCTTTTACCGCCGCATATATCGTATCGCCAATGCCCGCAACAGCATAGCATACAACGGTTGACAATGTCGCACCCAGAATACCGAGGGATGTGTATTTCATCAAGATAATCATCAACGCAACCTTCAGCGCACCGCCGACAATAAGGAAATAAACCGGTATACGTTGACGTCCCATGCCTTGAACTACACCTGTCATGGTCTGCACAAGTGATAGGAAGAGAACGCCAATCGCGGCTATCTGCATTATTCCTCCTGCAAGTGTGTAGCTAGAAACTACATCCCCGCCGCTTTGCATTGCCATAATCTCAGAAATGAATCCGCTGATTGAATAATTGTCTGTGCTTGCGCCGACTTTTGTGAAAAGCATTGCAATTATTGGCGCGCCTACAACAAACAATCCCGCAGCGCACGGCGCACCGATTATCATTGCCAGCTTCATGCCTGTCGCGCCCGCCTTGCGAACCGCTTTTGCGTCATTTTCCGCCATGCGTTCGGATATTGCGGGAACAAGGCTCATTGACAGCGCAAGGGTCAAAACAGCAGGCATGTTTATAAGCGGGGTGACATACGAGCGAAGCGCAACGAACGAATCCCCTGCCATCTTTTCAGGAAGCATCGCTATGACATTTGAAATGCTTTTGAGCGCAGAAGACGCAAGTGCATTGCCCGTTTCTAATACATTGGTTGGAATACACCAAAGGTTTGAATAGCTTTCTGTCAAAATTCGCTTGATGAATATCGAATCGGCTATCGCCGTGATAGGCATTATTGACGCACCGATTGTAATTGGTACAGCAATAGCAAGAAGCCTCCACGAAAGCTCTCGGAACGAACTTTTTGGGCGAGTGCGTTTTTCAACAGAATCAATGCTTATGTAGCTGCGTTTCTTTCGGTAGAACAGATATATCACTATCAAAGCCAAAAGCTCCGATATGCTTATGCCTATCAGCGTCCCCATCGCCCACAGCTCCGGTCTTGTCGGGTACAACCTTACAAACAGTATTGCAAGTGAATAGCCCATTATCAGCTTGCCGACCTGTTCGGTTATCTGACTTATGGCGGTGCCCGTCATCATCTGAAGCCCCTGAAGATAGCCTCGGTATGCGCACATTATTGAAACAATGAACAGAGCGGGCGCCAACGCTCGAAGAGAATAGCTCGCCCCCTCAACATTGCCAAGCTTTGCGATAAGCGGTGCGCCAAAAAACAGCAGAAGCATTGTTATCAGTCCAATGATAATAAGCAGCCGCATTGCCGTTTTGAAAACGTCCTTTGCTCCGCGTCGGTCGTTTACCGCGACGCGCTCCGCCACAAGCTTAGATATTGCCGTGGGAAATCCTGCTGATGAAATCACCAACAGCCACGAATAGTATGGATACGCTGTTTCGTAAAACAGCATTCCGTCATATCCGTTCTGCTGAAGAATGTTCGTCAGCGGGATTCTGTACACCGCACCAATTATTTTTACGATAAGACCGGCAATACCAAGTATCGCCGCGCCCTTTATAAACGACGTCTTTGTTCTTTCCATCCGGTCGCTCCACACTTCAATAGTATTATTCAAGATTATAACTCATTTGCATCCTTTATGCACGCACTTTTATAACGAATGTTGATGAACTTCAAAAGTATTTTTTGTTTTCGAACATGGTCATGGTACTCCAACTTAAAAAACAGAATATACATTTCGCTTGACAAAAGTCAAAATTCAATGTATAGTTATATGTAAGGAGACTATTAGGCTTTTATGGCGATAGCTGCTGTTCAGCTGTTGGCAACAGTATGTTGTCAGCACTGTTTTGGAGGGAAAACTTGTTTTCGATTGGAGATTTGGTCTGCTACCCCATGCACGGCGTCGGTATTGTCGAGGCAATTGAGGAGCATAGTGTTCTTGGTGAAACGGGTCGGTATTACTCGCTTCGTTTTGTTGCCGGTAAAATGACCGCGCTGGTGCCCGTTGCCACGGCGGAGCAGGTTGGCATGAGGTCCCTTATATCTGAGGACGACTGCAAAAACGTGTTGGCATATATGCAAACAAAGGGCAGCCGCGGCAGCGATAACTGGAATCAACGCTATCGTGATAATCTTGATAAGCTCCGCACGGGCGCGGTGATAAGCGTAGCCGATGTTGTTAAGTGTCTTTCACTGCGTGAGTCTGAAAAAAAGCTTTCCGCAGGTGAGCGAAAAATGCTTCTCATGGCAAGGGGGATACTTGTGTCAGAGATATCCACCGTTCTATCCGCAGACCCATCCGAAATTGAGCAATTGATCTGCTGATGATGTATATTCGTGTATTTTATTGTTAATAAACCTCAAGGGGTGATTGTATTTGGGAAAAAAACTTTCTCGCTTCTTTATCGCGTTATTTGGCGTTTTCCTTGGAATGAGCCTGATATGGCTTGTTTATGACAGACCGGAAGCTTTGGGCGTTGCCGATATATTGGCGTCGCTGAGCGATTGGGTAAAGGTTCTTATTTATATTATTCTGGGCATTATATTCGGCATCGTATTTTACCTTATCGCTCCCGCGCTGACAAGAAGCTTTGTAAAGCTGGTTCGAGGCGCCGAAAGACGCATGAACGAGCTTTCAATGCAAGAGATTTTCGTGGGCGTTGTTGGTTTGCTGTTCGGGCTTGTGATTGCTGCTTTGTTGAGCATACTGGTTGAACGCATAGGTATACCCGTGCTGGTTGTGATTATCGACGTAATTCTTTTCGGCACGCTTGCCATACTCGGTTGGCGCATCCCAACCAAACGCATAAAAGAAATCAATCTGCCCAACTGGTTTCGGCGCGGCGACAAGCATTCAAAGACGCCTTCCGCACGTCCCAAAATACTTGACACTTCCGCGATTATTGATGGCAGATTTTTTGACGTCTGCTCAACGGGGATAGTTGACGGCACAATAATCGTTCCATGTTTTGTGCTGGATGAGCTAAGACACATTGCGGACAGTCCCGACCCGCTGAAGCGCGCCAGAGGGCGTCGCGGGCTTGATGCGTTAAACAAGCTGCAAGCCGAACCGTCAAGCTGTTTTCATACTGACGAGCGTGACTATCCCGATTTGGCTGAGGTTGATACAAAGCTTTTGAGGCTTGCGATAGAAACAAGCGGTATTGTTGTTACAAACGATTATAATCTTGGCAAGGTCGCTGCAGTTCAAGGCGTTCCTGTTTTCAATATTAATGACATGGCGAATGCACTGCGTATTAATGTCGTCACGGGAGAGCTGATTGATGTTGCAATCATCAAGGAAGGCAAGGAAGCAACTCAAGGCATCGCGTATTTCGATGATGGGACGATGATAGTGGTTGACGGAGCAAGAAAATACGTTGGTGAAACCGTTACCGCAATTGTAACAAGCGTGCTGCAAACCTCGGCAGGTAAAATGGTGTTTGCCAAGCTTGACGAATAAGTGCGTTTTATCGTGCATATATCCGAACTGTTTTCCGTGCCGTTGTATATGCCTTCTTAACTCACTTATCCGTAAATTATATACCGTGATGTTTTCGTTTTTCGTATTGACAAGCCCTGAGTGTTTTGCTATAATTCGTTCGTTGTGACATTTGGAGAGATGTCCGAGTGGTTTATGGAGCTGGTCTTGAAAACCAGTGATGCTGCAAGGCACCGGGGGTTCGAATCCCTCTCTCTCCGCCATAGTATTACGGAGAAGTACCCAAGAGGTCGAAGGGGCTCCCCTGCTAAGGGAGTAGGATCTGCGAAGGGTCGCCAGGGTTCAAATCCCTGCTTCTCCGCCACAAATAGGACATGATGTTGATTAGGCATCATGTCCTATTCTTTTTCTTTTTTGTTGTTGCTTTATACGACCTAATATTTGTAAAGCCACAATTATTTAACAGGTTATTCCGTAAGTCGACAATTTGATGTTGGTATTATATCCGTTCACTTGATTGCATAACGCACCTGCCATTGCCGCCCTGCTGTACCATCCGAACGGCTTCGGCGTAATTAATAACGATATTTACTCATCGTCAGATTCTTTATTTTTGCCCGTAACAGTGGGCGGCTCCGCAACGGCAGCGTTGTTGCTGATTATTTCACGAAGCTTTGCGTCAATCTCGTTTGCAACCTCCGGATTATCTTTGAGGAACTGACGTGCATTTTCTCTGCCTTGACCCATGCGTATATCGCCAAAGGAGAACCATGCACCCGTTTTATTGACGACATTATTAGCGACACCCATATCAATAAGCGACCCCTCACGGGATATGCCTTCACCGTATATAATATCGCACTCGGCAACTCTGAACGGGGGAGCGACCTTATTTTTGACCACTTTTATGCGCGTGCGATTGCCAACGGCAACTCCGCCCTGTTTGAGAGAATCTATCCTGCGAACATCAAGCCTAACGGATGCGAAGAATTTAAGTGCTCTTCCTCCCGTTGTTGTTTCAGGATTGCCAAACATAACGCCAACCTTTTCACGCAGCTGGTTAATGAACACAACGCAGCAATTGGACTTGCCGACAACGCCCGCAAGCTTTCGCAGCGCCTGAGACATCAGCCTTGCCTGAAGTCCCACATGTGCATCACCCATATCCCCCTCAAGCTCCGCCTTGGGAACAAGCGCCGCAACGGAATCGACTACAATTATATCAATCGCGCCGCTGCGCACGAGCGTATCAGCTATTTCAAGCGCCTGCTCACCGTTATCCGGCTGGGAAACAAAAAGTGAGTTCATATTTACGCCAAGATGCTCAGCGTAAATCGGATCAAGCGCATGCTCCGCATCGATAAAGACGGCAAATCCGCCAAGCTTTTGCGCCTCGGCAACCATATGAAGAGCAAGCGTTGTTTTACCTGATGATTCGGGACCGTAAACCTCACTAATCCTGCCGCGGGGAATACCGCCAACGCCAAGAGCATTATCAAGCTCAATACAGCCGGTTGGGATGACGGACACGGGAACACGGTTTGCCTCATCGCCCATCTTCATAATGGCGCCCTTGCCAAATTGCTTCTCTATCTGAGTGAGTGCAAGATCCAAAGCCTTATCCTTATCCATCAAAGTGAACCTCCGTTAGAAAAATTACGATTATATTATAGCATACGTCACTATAAGAATCAAGTGTGCGCTAAGCTTTTATCGAGTATGTGCAATGCAAGATATCCACAGTCGCATACTTGAACATATATGTCTGCTTCAATCAACCCCGTGCCGAAAAATTGCAGAACCCACAAAAGGACGGATATATACGCTGCTTTGATATTATCCGCCGTTATTTCTTGTTGTGTTGAAGAATTAAACGCAGTACTTAACCATAAATTTCGGCAACGGCTCTTCTCCTGCGTTTATGCTTATGACAAGATCAATACCCGAACGCTCCGCAAACTCATCCAGAAAGGCAAACATGCCTTCAAGAGAGCAAATGGCGTGCTTTATAAGCTTTGCGAACCCGTTGATGTATATAGCCTCAAGGTCAAAATCCTGCGCTGCGATACCCGCTATGAACCCACTGAACATTTTGGGCCCATCGATATGATATTCCGCTGCATTGATAAACCTTATTTCTCTGTTGAGGTCATACATATGGTCGTCATCCTTATCGATAAACACGATGCTCCCTTGGGCGATGGTCAATCGCTCATTCGCCAGTTGACAAAGCTGCCTTGATTTGCCAACGCCTTGACTGCCATAAATCACCTTGATCATGCTAAACCTCCGATTTTTATAGTGTTATGCACTTTTCTCGTGCGTACTTGCGCTGCTGTCCTCCGCCCGGCTAACTTCCACAGTTGTTGCCTTTAATGCCTTTTTCTCTTTGCGCTTGTTGATAAGGTAAAATGGGAGGAAAAAGATGAAAGCCCCTGCTGTTAATGCGAACACATATACGGGCAAGTGAATTTGCCACCCTGCAGCTCTTGCAATGTCCGCCAATATCGGCAGCGAAGGCTCAACCACCGGCCCGATGAAGAACATGTTCACCGTGCCAAACTTGCCAAATATCACATTCAAGTCGAACGCAATCTGTACACAAATGAGAAACACAAAGAATGCCCCTCGAAAGTCCTTCAGCGTTTTTCCGCCCCTGCCTGTTGCGCCAATCAGTACGCCGATAAACACAAGCAATGTGTGCCATATACATGAATGCACCGAAATTAGCATCTCGTCCGTAAAAATAGTTGATGGGTACACGCAGGTGATGAATCCAGACAAAAGCGTATACGTCATCATGAAGTTCAGAAGCGCATTCCTGACCTTGCCGTCCTTCATGAATGCAACCATGAATGTCATATAGATAGGCAGCGAGCACAGCTGGAATGAAAGCCTGTACATAGAATCCCCAATGCTTTGGTTGCACTCTACATAATAGGTGTATAACATCTTATATATTTCTGTTGAAAGAAGAAAAATGCCTATGCCAAGCATTATTCTGCGGAATGTTTTATCGCTAATGTTCCTCAGCGCCCAAACAAGCAGCGGAATGCCAACAAAAGCAGCAATGAGCATAAGTATGTGCAGCAGCCCAAACATTTTAGGTGCTTCGTCTGCAAGAATACGCATGCTGAAAAAGAATTTTGAAAGTGTGTCGTTGACGGATTGCCAGAAGGAACCTGCATCAAGAAAAGTTCGTCCCATGAAAAAGCCCTCCCTGCGTGATGACAACAATATAGCATATGAAGTCACATTTTGCAACCTTTTGTTTGTGCGCTGCAAGCTTTTGACAACGTTATTGCAAATCACAAACATATGATGAATGTTCTGCTTCAGCGCACGGCACCGATTAGTCCTTTCAGGCTTTTACACCTCCGAGCTTCAGCCCATCACTCGTCATAAGCTTGCGGTATGCGGTTGCGGTACACTATCACATTTTGCGTCATTTGCTGCGTCTGACCTCAATTTTTGTCTTTATACACAAATAAATATATATCGCAAATGTATTGACTTTACATGACAGTCCTGCCAAAATTAACGTGTGAGCAAAAACTCATAATATGTCTTTGGAGGCAGTTATGTTCAAAACTATCGAACAGGCAAAGGAATTCATTATCGATAACGATATTGAAATGGTCGATTTCAAAATGACCGATATCGACGGTCGCTGGAGGCACATCACAATCCCCGCCGAAAGGTTTGATGAGAGCACCATGCAGTACGGCATTGGCTTTGACGGCTCAAATTATGGTTATGCTCCTGTTGAAAACAGCGATATGGTTTTTATACCTGATCTGTCAACAGCCGCCGTTGATCCTTTTGCTGAAGTTAAGACGCTTACCATGAGCGGTGACGCCATGATAATCGACCGACCGACTAACCGTCCGTTTGACCAATATCCCCGCAACGTAATCAGGCGCGCAGTTGAGTTCATGCGTGAGAGCGGCATTGCAGATACGATGATTATCGGGCCGGAGTTTGAGTTTCACGTATTCGATGAAATCCAGTATGAGTGTCGTCCTAACTGCGTTCGCTGTGAGATTGACACGGCTGAGGCGGATTGGAACACGGGCTACGGCACCCAGGGCTTCCAGATTCCCCATAAGGGCGGCTACCATATTGGCGCGCCGCAGGACCAGTATTACAATCTTCGCAGCCGTATGTGCAATCTGATGGAGGATTGGGGCGTCAAGGTTAAATATCATCATCATGAGGTTGGCGGTCCCGGTCAGCTTGAAATTGAGGTTGAGCTTGCCGAGGTTGCAAAGATGGCCGATAACACCATGGTTGTGAAGTACATTATCAAGAATGCCGCCGTTGAAGATGGCTGCACCGCAACATTTATGCCTAAGCCCATATTTGGTGAGGCGGGTAACGGCATGCACGTTCATATGCTTCTTACCAAGGATGGCAAGCCCCTGTTTTATGACGAGAACGGCTATGCGCAGCTTTCAAAGCTTGCCCACAACTTTATGGGTGGTCTGCTTAAGCACGCAAAGTCGCTTTGCGCCATAACCAATCCCTCCACCAACTCGTTCAAGCGTCTGGTACCCGGATTTGAGGCCCCCGTTACAATCGGCTATGCAACCGCAAACCGTTCCGCAGTCATCAGGATACCCGCTTATGCCAAGTCTCCTATGAGCAAGCGTTTTGAGCTGCGCAACCCCGATGGAACCTGCAACCCCTACTATGCTTATGCAGCTATTTTGATGGCGGGTCTTGACGGCGTTATGAACGAGATCGATCCCTCGGCTAACGGCTGGGGTCCGTATGACTTCAATCTGTTTGATCTTTCCGACAGCGAAAAAGCAAAAATTGATTCGCTCCCCACAACTCTTGATGAAGCGCTTATTGCGCTTGAGAACGACCATGAGTACCTCACACGCGGAGGCGTTTTCCCTGAGAGGCTCATTAATATCTGGATTCAGCGCAAGCGCAAGGAGGCGGAGCAAATTAATCGCATTCCTCATCCCGCTGAGTTTGAGCATTATTTTGATCTGTAAGCTGCGCTGTATCATCGCAAGCTGATTATGAACTGAAGCAGGCAATGTCAAACATATGCCTGCTTCGTTTTTTATCCTTTTCAAAGCATCTATTCGTTTGTTCATTGAAAGCGCATGCGTTCACCCGTTATACAATATGCCGCCAAGCTTAACCTTAATTTCACGTCCTGTCCGTGGTGATACAACAGTCGCATAGGCGATTCCGTCCTTAACGCGCACACGTTTTATGAACAGCTTTGGGAAATATGTTTTTTCGTATTGTGAGGCGTTCTGAATATTTCTGCCGCGTTCAAAAAAGCGTTCAATCTTTTCTGCATCTATTGAATAAAGCTCGATCTCTGTTTTGAGCCTTCTAAGTCGTGTTCTGCATACATATCGTTCATCTGAAAGCTTGTCCAGCATTGTCTGAAGCGCGTCCGAGGTGTTTCCTGCGCACAGTCTTGCAAAGGCTTGGTCGAACTCATGCTCCGCGTGCGCAAGTGCGTCTTCACATCCGCTGTACAGCGACTCGTATTCCGTTTTTTTGCAATATGCAGCCTCAATAAGCGGCAGCGTATATTGCGCTCTGCAAAGACCGTTGATCAGCCTTCACAGCTTTGCTTCATACACAGCACTGTCAACACGACATAAGTTTGGTTGTTGTCTTGTACGCGCACTGAAAGCTTTAGGCGTGTCGTTGTCAACAAAAGCTATTTTCCCTTCAGTTGATGAAACATTTTTGAAAAACGGATATGTAAGTAATGCGGAGTCCTCTTTTCGATGCTTTGTCTTTATCTGACGCGCTGCATCCATCCATTCCTCATATGTAAGTATTGAGGGCAGAGCATACCGATGACTGTTGGTTGATACTCCGATGTATCGCTCGTATGTGAGCATCCATTTTATCGTTGGCGTTGAGAATGAAATGCCCTTTCGTGTCTTAAAACCTTCAAGCTTGCGTTGAAGCGCTACAAGCGATGATCCGCGGGCATATTCATTGAACAGCCCGCGTATAATCTCCGCTTCTTCAGGATTGGGTCTCCAAGAGCCATCGGCGCATTGTTCGTATCCGAAAGGCGGAATGCGTTTGCTGTCGCGGCATGGCTCTGTTGGCATTTCATCACCATGTTTTATAGCCCACTCCCCCGCAGGCGAATAGAATCCAAAGATTCCATTTAGAATGTCGTACCTGCCATCGTGCGAATACCTTTTAAGCACTATGAGCTCCGCATCGTTGCGCTTAAAAAACAGCTCATTCTCAATCCGCATAAGCTCATCGTCGCCAAACTCGTTGTATTCGGCAACAATAACATATTTGACAGCCTCCTGCTTGACGCAGTTTTGAAGCGCTCTGAATGCCTGCACGCAGTTTGGCTTGTCAATAAACAGGTGAACATTGACAAGCCCGTTACGCTCAATAAATTCGTCAATGCGCTTTAGCGCCTCGGCGCTCGTATTGCTTTTTCGGTATACACAGCAGTCCAAATATCATCAGAGCCCCATCCCATGCAAATTCTCAGTCGTCTAAGTAGCTTTCAAGCATATCAAGGTACATCGGTCCCCAGCTGAGATAGTTCTCAAAGAATGCTCTGCATTCATCCGCACCCTCAACGTGCGCATCGGTATAGACGTCGTACAGGAATGAAAAACCGATTGCATAGCTCATAGCGTACACAGGCATATCCACGGCATATTCATACATGATATCGGCATACTCCTGTACGCCAAGGTTATATCGCGTAAGATAGTTCATAACATCGTCAACCGTCCAGCCCTCGCAATTGACCATTATGCTGCAATATGCGGGAAGGAAAATGTTTGAGAATATTGACTCGCACTCCATCATGGAGCAGTAATCAGAGCCAATTTCATCACAATTGTGCGCGATAAAATACTCCGAGAAAACCGTCCACGCCTCGGCATATCCTGTTGGACAGAAAAGCTGCTGTGTTAACGAAAGCCCCTCCATGTTGCGGAAGTACAGAAACTGGTACATATGCCCGGGAACCGCTTCATGTCCAAGCGTTGACAGGGCATTTGAATCGTCCGATGTTGGGTTAAAAAGAATCGTGTTGTGATAGTAATCGTCGAACGGCGGAATCAAGTATGCCGCGGGGCTGAAGTCATCCGCGATTGCATCCGGAATGTTGATATATGTAACCTGATACTCGGGGACTTCGGGATAATATTCTGCGGTGAACCCCTCAAGCCATTCCATATTTGATTCGGTTGAACCCATGGTGATATACTCGCCATAGCGGTCAAGCAGGCTGTAATCGTTCATTATCAGCGAAATCAGCTCGTTGTACATCGCGTTGCCCATGTCCTTAAGCAGCTTAGTAATGTCGTCTGTATCGCCCATATACGCCGCTTCGTCTCTGTATCTAAGCTCATAATACTCAAGCCATCTGCCGCCGCGCTCCTTTGCGCCAACAAAATCACTGCATGTGTCCCGCAGCCCGTCAAGCGTATCGGCAATCCTTGCGTATGCGGGAAGTATGCCGTTGCGGATCGCATTATCGTTGCGTGCTCTAAGCTCCTCCGCCTCCGCATCCGTCAATCCGTATGCTGTCGCCGCCTCGATTACCTCATCAATATAGTCGTAAAGGAAAAAATCGTCCCCTTCATCCGCAACAGATGTGCATGATTCAATAACCTTATCCAATGCGTTTTCGGTCATAAACAGCCCCTGTTCGGACTTTTCAACCTCGAATTGCTCCAAATCAGCAATTGCATCAGGCATATCCTCAAGAAGATACATATAGTTGAATGCATCCTCCTTGCAGCGAATTTCATAGCACACCATTGAAAGCGGCAGCATGGTGTGATCTCCGTTCATCGGCTCCATCGGTTCGTCATAGTAATAGAAATCTCGATATTCAATCGCAACAGAAAGCGATTCTTCAATCGTCTCGTAACCGATCTTATTCATATCGCTCAATTCGTCCGCATTGATATCATGCAGACGCTCAAGCATTTCTTCATAGTAGTCGATTGAGGCAATATGCTCATCATACGAGCGGCTGCCCCATCCGCGCTCAACCATGCTCTCGTCAATACCGAATAGCTGTGGGTCGGAAGCTATCATCTGGTTGTATGTGCTTCCGTCGGAGGTCACCACATCCCTGAAAATCTCAAGATCCAGAGCTTCAAACGCACCATCGGCGCTGATTTCAGGCGAGGGCACCGGTGAAATTGTTACAATCGGTGTTGACGTTGCCATGTTCGGAAGCGGAGTGCTTGTGGCTAACGCATTTGGGGTTGGCGTTGCACCGTTTGCATCATCTCCATGCTGTGTAATGCCGCACGCGGCAAGTGCAAAAACAAATATGGTGGAAAGCAGAATACAGAATGTCCTTTTCATTTATACCTCCAAATATGTTATTAGTATCCGTTGGCTTTTGCGACCTCATACAGCAGATCGAGGTTGCGTTCAACAAGTTCAATAATGACAATTGTCGGCTTATCGTCCGACACATAGCCAAAGTTATATGGAAATACGCTTGACATTCTCAGCCGACCGACCGATGCGCTCAAAATAGGCTGAAGCGATCGACCGAATGAATCATGATACATCATGACTGATATTTCATTCGCTTCTGAGGCAGTCTCGTTAAACTTATACTGATCAAAGTTAATCGGTCTTTCGGACTTGAACGGACTGCCAACGCTGTAAATGACTCTTTCCTCTGAATAGGACAGCGAAGGATAAACAAAATAATGCAGATCACCGACATAATTATTTGCCGTGGAATAGTCTTTGACGTTATATGCTTGTGAACAAGTGTATTTGGAGATTGCATTGTAAACAAGCATTGCGCCGTAATTATCCCAATGGGAGTCCCTGTAATAATACAGCATTCTATCGTTTTTTGCAACGGTAAGAATTGATTTTATGTCAATATAATTAACGCTGTATTTTTCCAATGCGTTATTCAGCATATCAATATTGCGCGGTGCGTCAGTTGTTTTTAGATAGCTTGGCATATACTCCGGATATATTGTAGCCTTGTTTGGCGCCGTCATAAACACAAAGCTGATTCCGTCCTTTGAAAAATCGGTTTGCAGGTCAAGCAGATACCGTGCGATTGAATCAATTTGATCATCCCTTAGGCTGTTAACTCCGATATAGTCATCCATGGTTTCTCCGAAAAACAGCATACCGTTTTTACCTATTACGGCGTTATCTCCGGAGTAATCATTAAGTAAGCTGACGCTGATGCTGTTATATGCCGTGATCAGATACTCACGAAACGCAAAGTTGGAATCAAGGAAGCTGTTAAACTCCCCGGCGTACTCTGTATTCAGTTCGCCATCCTCAACAATCGAAGGCATGGCTGCCAACGGTCGGTTTTCACGATTTTCGTTTTTGAATCCGCACAAAAGAAAAAGCGACGGCACAGCAAATACGGCTATCACGATTGCAATATAGATTACTTTTGCGATCTTCATACGCGTCTCCTAAAACTGAGTATAGATTGATGGATTGTAGCTTCCTGAAGCAAGCGCAAACAAGCAAAGCGCCAACAGCACAAGTGAGCACACGCAGCGCACAGCGAATTGAAGCTTTGGGCGCGACGTGAGACGTTGACACAGCAGCTTTGCCGCCGGAGTTGCCGCTATAACAGCGGCGAAGAACGTCACGACAAACATTGGGCTAAATATGGTTGACAGCTTTGCCCATGTATCCGCGCCGATTGAAAAGCCGGAAAACATATTTTTAACCATAGCAAAAGCATATGCCATATTCGGTGAATTGAAAATAACAAAACCGATTGTCACGACAATAATCGTATAAAGCCATGCAAATACCTTTGGGATTTTGACGCCTCGCTTTTTTACAAAGCCCTCGCCCAACAGAAAAGCTCCGTTATATGCGCCCCACGCGACAAAATTCCACGAAGCGCCGTGCCACAGACCCGTAAGAAGAAATACGATGATCTTATTGACGCCTGTGCGCAACGTTGAGCATCGATTGCCGCCGAGCGGAATATATACATAATCTCTGAACCATGATGAAAGCGTTATATGCCATCTGCGCCAAAACTCCGAAACGCTGCATGATATGTACGGATAATTAAAATTCTTTGGGATTGTAAAGCCAAACATTGCTCCCAAGCCAATCGCCATCTGTGAATAACCTGCAAAGTCAAAATATATCTGCAGCAAAAAGCATATCGCGCCCGTCCATGCAAACGCTGCGTTGAGCTCCGTGGTCTGAAGCGCGTAAACATAGGCGGCTGCCTTGCCCAACGTGTTGGCAATCAGCAGCTTCATCGCCAATCCGATTATAAAGAGACGCAGTCCCTCTTGAATACCGTTGATATTGAATTCTCGTTTTTCAAGCTGTGATTCTATATCGCCATATCGAATAATCGGTCCTTGTACAAGCTGTGCAAAAAAAGATATGTAAAGCAGTATCAGAGAAAACCTTTTAGCCGCGGAGACTTTTTTTCGGTATACGTCAACGACATAGCTGACTGCCTGAAATGTGAAGAAGCTTATGCCCAATGGACTCGGTATGGACGGAACGGGTATTGCAGCGCCAAATATGCCGTTGATGATCTCAGCTGCAAAGCCACTGTATTTGAACGCTGCCAACAGCCCGATATTGAAGCATATTGAAACAATAAGCAATGCCTTTGCGCTTTTGCCTTCGTTCTGTCTTTTGTCGATAAATCGTGCAGCAAAAAAGTTTGCCAACGCAGAAAAGAGCATCAGAAGCACATACAGAGGCTCACCCCAAGCATAGAACACCAGGCTGGCGGCGATCAAAAGCCAATTGCGAACCCCTTTCCATGGCATTACCAAATAAAGCAGGAACACAATCGGCAAGAATATGAAAAGAAATGTTGTTGACGAAAACTCCACCTATGCTGCCCTACCTGACCGACACGCTCAGTAGCTGGGTGAATAGATGAACAGCTCGGTTACAACACCGTCTACAAGATGTATTTGAATACGCATATCACGAATGTTGTTGGGATCATTTGATTCCGAATACGTCATATACCAACCATCATCATAAAATGCATCGCCATATGCTGCGATAACCTCATCGCGTGTGCTGCCGATTTTAATCCCGCGCACAGTCGAATAATCCCCTCCGGTAATTTTGAACTGTTCAATTATGTCCTTGCCGTCAACGGGTACGGTACACACCGAGATGCCTTCATATTCAAATTCTTTATCGTATCCGTTGTATACGCAGCTTACCACTTCATAATATTCATACTCGTTCCCAAGTTGGTCAAGCACTGACGCGCTGTCTGTGCGAACATGGTATGTGGCGCCGTTTACAACCACCGCCATATCAAAATCGTTATTGAATGGCTTGCCCATGTAGTCGTCTGCTGTGGCTAAGTTATTTTGCTTGCCGCACGCGGTAAGCGACATCGCGCTAATGGCAAGCATTGCCGCGAACACCGCGCAAAGGGCTTTTTTGAGAGCATTTTTCATCAGTCTTCCTCCATATAAAAATGAATCTTACAACTTACAAAAACGGTTTTTGTATCGTTCAGCCGCCAATCGTGTAACCCAGCTGCGTGGCTGTATACATGGGTATCGATGTCATATTGATATCGAGAACCATAAAGCTTTCGTAATCGGTGTCAGAAAAATGCCACCATTCGCTGTTGATTATGCGAAAGCCGCACCTTAGCATTATGTTCGTCATGTATTCAACATTTTCACGCTGCTTCTGAGTCCAGTTATCGCTGTTTGAACGATGCGCGGCAACACCGAATGTGTGCATAGGCGTTGGCATATCAAGCTCCAATCCGTCCGGCCCGATAAGTGAAATATCAACTGCGGCGGCACGATTGTGGTTTGATGCACTTTTGTACGGATTTGCAATATATGCACTGTTCTGCACAATATCGTAAAGAGTGAATTGTACGGACTTGGGGCGATAGCAATCGTATAGCTTGATTGTATACCCGTCCGCAGCAAACAGCTGCGCTGCCTGCGCAAGCTTTTCAGCCGTGCCGCGCTGCAAAACAGGCACTGCGCGCTCATACAGCACCTCGCCCGTAAAGTTGAACGTGGTGCCAAATATCTGAAAGATGGCAATACTTTGGATGTAAAGACGAATATCCACCAGCTCGGCAGTAAGCACAACAGGGGTGACGCCGTCATCTTCATATACTATATTGCCGTCAGCGTCCGTTTTAACCTCACTCATAGGCGAAACATAGCCGTACAGCTCCTCATCGGCAGGAACAAGATATGGCTCATAACAGTAGCCGTCTCTGCTGCCGCCGAACCACACATGGTAGAAGCCGTTCTCGCTTCCGATAACTCGAACCTCCTCACCATAGCGCAGCACCGCCATTATCTCACTTTGAGTATTTGCCTCACGGCGAACGTTGAGTTGATTCACACGGCACTTGTAGTACTCATATTCGGGCGAAGGAGTGCATGTTGCGGAAGGTGTTGAGCTTTGTGAAGGAAATGGCGTTGCAGTTTCTGTCGCCATCGTTGGCGTGGCTGTGTCTGTAACAAACGTGGGCAACACATCAACATACGCCGAATCGGACGCCATAGCCAAACCACTGTCGCCCGACCCGCTGCGCACGCAGCCATATTGTGTTGAGACAGCAACCGATACAATCATTGCAATCGCAGGTATCAGTCGAGTTTTAATTTCAGTTTCCTCCTCCCGTCGCCTCGTAATCAGTCGGATCATACCCGTATGTGATTATCCTCGGAACATCCGGACTTGTCGTACCACGCGGACTGCCATTGACAATTTCCAGAGTTGTACCGACAGGGCAATTATCATATATGAACTTGGCAGCCTCCGTCACCATGCGAAGACATCCGCCTGTGTGATCGGTGCCAATGCCATATTGACCGTTATAATATGTTGGCCAAAGATTCCAAGGCTGTTCGCTGCCATATAGAGGCGAATGAATGTACAGATTGCCATAGTAAGCTGTTGCGTACTGTACGCTGCCGCCGAGACGGAACGTATACCATCTATATTTGGTTGAAGTCAGCTTGAAAGTGCCGACAGGGGTCTTGTTGCCTCCGTGTGCGATACGATACTGAGCAACGACAACCGTATACTCAAAGTTATCATCCTTGCCGTATATTGTCAGCGTGTAAGAACCTTTTTCGACATACAGATAGTATGGAAAATCCGGATTGGGATCAACCAACGGCGTTGGCGAAGGCTCGGCGGTAGGCTCCGGGGTGAAGGTTGGCTCCGCAGACGGACCTGCCGTATGGATGGGTTCTTCGGATTCATCTATGCTGATGACATTATCGGTGTTGCCGTCCCCTCCTGTTGAAGCGTCATTCAGACCCGTTTGGCATCCAAACAAAAGCAACAGCGTTGCCAGTGAGCAGATTACAGCAATCACCCTTAAAGAATTTTTCATCAAAACATCTCCAACAAAATCATCTGACGACATTATAATGCATTTGTTTACCTTTGGCAATCTTTATGATGTGAATTTACAATGCGTTAATATTTGAAACGCCTGCTAAGATATGTTATAATGGTGAAAGAGAGGTATTATGAAGCATCTGATTACAAACGTAGATATTGGCTCTGTCGCATACGATGCAGGAGTGCGCACCGGCTGGAAGCTTGTTGCGATTGATGGCAACGTCATACACGATGTCATTGATTATGAGCTTTTTACAAGTGTTGAAGCTCTTACTGCATCCTTTGAAACAGCTGAAAACCTTCCGGTTGACCTTTTAATTGAAAAGGAGTCATGGGAAGCTCTGGGGCTCAGCTTTACAAGCGGGCTAATGTCGCCTGTGCGGCAATGCGCAAACCATTGTGTTTTCTGCTTTATTGACCAAATGCCTCGCGGCAATCGTGAAACCCTGTACTTCAAGGATGACGACTGGCGTCTTTCGCTGATAATGGGTAACTATGTTACGTTGACAAATGTCAGTGATGCAGAGTTTAAGCGTATAATTGAGCGTCGTGTCTCTCCGCTGTATATATCGGTTCACGCCACAGACGGGAATGTTCGCCGTCAAATGATGCGAAGCAGAAACTCCGAAATGATAATGCAGCGGCTTACCGCTCTGCACAACGCAGGACTCAAGTTTCACTCTCAGATTGTGCTTTGCCCAAATCTGAATGACGGCGCGATACTGCGGCGCACGCTTGACGACCTTTATTCGCTGTCGCCCGATGCAGTTTCGGTTGCGATTGTGCCCGTTGGACTTACGCGGCACAGGCAAGGGCTGTATCCGCTTACTCCCCTCACGCAGGCACAGGCAAAGGAAGCAATAGAGATGGTTGACCGTTTTACCTGCGATAATCAGGCGGACGGGTTTGCCTTTTGCTCGGATGAGATGTACTTTCGTGCGGGAATGGAGCTTCCGCCATACGAATTCTACCGTGATTTTGACCAGATAGAGAACGGCGTCGGTCTGTTTCGTCTGTTTGAAAACGGCTTTGTTGACGCTGTTTGCGATCGTTCTCCTCTGCCCTCCCCTGCCCGGCTTTGCTCCGTATCGGGCACAGCAATCGGCGCATCGATGCAAAAGCTGTTTTTACAGCTTGAGGCCTTTAATATCCGCATTGAGAACCACGCTGTGACAAATACTTTTTTTGGCGAGAGCGTTACCGTAAGCGGTCTTGTTACGGCAGGAGACATTATTTCGCAGCTTGTCGGGCGGATAAACGGCTCCGCGCTGCTTATTCCTTCGTCGATGCTTCGTGAAAACGATGATGTTTTCCTTGATGGAATGCGCGTTGGCGAGCTTAGTAAAATACTCGGCGTCCCTGTACATGCGATGCCTGCAGACGATGGCGACGCCTTTATTGAAAAATTGTTTATGATACTTGAAGGGAATTAGTATGAAACCACTTGTTGCAATTGTCGGACGCCCAAATGTAGGCAAGTCCACGCTTTTTAATCGAATCATCGGCAAGCGCATTGCCATAATTGAGGACACCCCCGGCGTCACCCGTGACCGCATATATGGCGATGCCGAATGGCTTTCCTATCGGTTTACCGTTATTGACACAGGCGGTATTGAACCTGAAAACGAGGATATTATCGCCGCTCAAATGCGGAGGCAAGCGCAGCTTGCAATTGAGACCTCCGACGTCATCATATTTGTGGTTGACGGCAGAGAAGGCATGACCGCAGCCGACGAGGACGTTGCCGATATGCTGCGCCGATGCAAAAAGCCTGTTGTGCTGTGTGTAAACAAGGTTGATCACATCAAGTTTGAAGACACGGCATACGACTTTTATTCCCTTGGAATAGGCAATCCTTTCACAGTTTCCGCCGAGCAGGGGCTTGGAATCGGAGACCTTTTGGACGAGGTCTGTGCGGACTTTCCAAAGATTGATGAAGGCGATGAGTCTCCCGTCACTGCCATTGCTGTCGTCGGCAAGCCGAACGTGGGCAAGTCAAGCCTTGTAAACGCACTCCTCGGTCAGGAAAGAAGCATCGTAAGCGACATTCCCGGCACCACGAGAGACGCAATCGACACCCCTTTCAAATACAAGGGCTCTGATTATGTGCTTATCGACACCGCAGGTATTCGTCGAAAGCGTGCCATTGAAGACGAAACGGTTGAACGATACAGCGTTATCCGCTCACTTGCAGCAATCCGTCGGTGCAATGTGGCTCTGATTGTTGTTGACGCCGAACAGGGGCTTTCCGAACAGGACGTCCGCATTGCAGGTTATGTGCATGAGGAGGGTAAGGCAAGCGTTCTGATCGTCAACAAATGGGATTTGATCGAAAAGGACACCTATACGGTTGAGAAATTCAAAAAATCAATCCAGACAGACCTTGCGTTTATGGATTATGTTCCGATACTTTTTATATCGGCAAAAACGGGTCAGCGCCTTAGCAAGGTGATGGAGTATGCCAATATGGCGCTTGAGCAAAACAGCACACGAATTTCTACCGGTGTTTTGAACGACGTAATCGGTGAAGCTGTTACTGTTTCCGAACCGCCCGCCGCAAAAGGTCGAAGGCTGCGTGTGTTCTATGCAACTCAAGTCAGCGTAAGACCTCCCACGTTTGTAATATTCGTTAACGATGCGGATCTGATGCACTTTTCGTATAAGCGTTACCTTGAAAACTACATCCGCAAATCATTCAAGCTGGATTCAACGGTGATTAGGCTGATAATCCGCAATCGTTCCGAAAAGGATGACTGATGTTGACGGCAACTATATCGATTGATTAACCCAAGCTTTTTATGTCGGCAGACGCCGATTCACAAACAGAGCGTCACAATATGTGTCGCTCTGTTTGCATTTATGCGAATCTCAATCATATAAATTAAATGCCTTATTTCATAACCGAAGGGAGAAACCTTATGGACAGAGCTGAGCTTTACCATGATATAGCCAAAAGGACACAGGGAGACATTTACATTGGAGTGGTGGGGCCTGTTCGCACGGGTAAATCCACGTTTATCAAGCGTTTTATGGACGCGCTCATTTTGCCTGAGATTGAAAACGCGTATACTCGTGAAAGAGTTGTTGACGAGCTTCCGCAGAGCGGCTCCGGCAAAACAGTGATGACTACTCAACCTAAATTCGTGCCAAACGATGCGGTTGTCATTCACATAGGCGGAGAAGCAGACGCAGAGCTTTCGGTCAGAATGATCGATTGCGTTGGTTATATGGTTGAAGGTGCACTCGGCAGCTATGAGGAAGAACTGCCGCGCATGGTGCGCACTCCGTGGTTCAGCTATGATATACCTTTTGATGAGGCTGCGGAGCTTGGCACGCGAAAGGTAATCACGGAGCATTCAACCATCGGCATTGTTATGCTTACGGACGGCAGCATTACGGGCATACCTGTTGAAGCCTATGCGCCCGCTGAGGAAAAGGTGTTTGCGGAGTTAAGAAAAACCGGCAAGCCATTTGCCGCGGTGCTTAACAGCATAAACCCGAATGACCCCGATGTTGTCGCGCTTGCCGAATCGCTTTCTGCAAAGTATTCAACTGACGTCATACCGCTTGACGTTATGAACATGTCTGTTGAAGATATACAGCGGCTGCTTGAAAGCGTGCTGCTCGATTTTCCCATGAGAACGTTGACTGTTGAGATTCCTGCGTGGGTAAAAGCGTTGGGCATTGAGCATCCCCTTGTTCAGTCGCTGCTGGAAATGACAAAAAAAGCCCCTGATGAGCTTTCACGAATGCGCGACCACGCCGCTCTCGCTCAGGCTTTTAATGAGCACCCGGATTTTTATGCGCCCGAGCTTGTTAAGGTTACGCTTGGCGATGGCTGTGCAACATACCGTATTATGCCTCACGAGGATGTATTCTATCGGATATTGAGCGAAGAATGTGGCTATGAAATACAAAATGAGGCTCAACTGATCTCCACCATGAAGGATTTTGTAGATGCAAAGCGCGAGTATGATCGCGTTGAACTTGCCCTTAACGCTGCTAATGAATGTGGGTATGGGCTTGTTCCGCCAAAAATTGACGAAATGCAGCTTGAACGTCCTGAGATCATTCAGCATGGAACACGCTTTGGCGTGAGGCTGAAAGCGCATGCCTCTGGTCTTCACATTATTCGCGTCGATCTTGAAAGTGAGGTTAATCCCCTTGTCGGAACAGCGGAGCAGAGTGAGGAGCTTATCAGCTATCTTATGGATAAATTTGAGACAAAGCCGGATGAAATCTGGACGACCAACATATTCGGCAAGCCCATTTATGACCTTGTTCGTGACGGAATGTCAAGCAAGGTGAATCGTCTGCCGGTTGAGGTGCAAATGAAGCTGCGCGACACAATAAATCGCATGGTTAACGATGGCTGCAACAGTCTGATATGCGTAATGCTGTGAGCGGCGCAACACAATAACACAATCGGATGGGCATACTCGGAAACGTGATATAGCAGATTGAAATAAAAGGGGCGGCGCACCTGTTTTAATGCGACGCCCTTATGTTTAAATAAACTGGTTGCATGGGTTGAAGATCCTGTGGAAACAACGCCTATCGCCGTGCGGTCTTAAATCTTTGCAAAATGCTGAACAAGCATATCAAACGGAACCATAATCTCCGTGCCGTCATCCATGCGCTTGACCTTTGCGGCTCCTTCGGAAAGCTCATCGTCTCCTATCACGGCGGTGTACAGGCACTGAAGCTTGTTCGCATACTTGAACTGAGCTTTGAAGCTTCTGTCCATGTGATCAAACTCTGACGATATCCCCGCGGTGCGCAGCTTCTGCACCAATTCAAACGCTTTTGCCCTTGCATCATCACCCATAGCGGCGACGTATACGGTGATTCGCGGGGGCTGCGGGAACATAACGTTGTTGTTCTCCATAACGGCAATCAGTCTTTCCATACCCATGCCGAACCCCACCGCCGGAAGCGGCTGACCGCCAAGCTCCTCGATAAGCCCATTATATCGACCGCCGGCACACACTGCGCCCTGTGAGCCGATTCGCTCAGAGACGATCTCAAACACGGTGCGTGTGTAGTAATCAAGACCTCGGACTATGTCCGGATCAAGCACATAATCAACACCAACGTCCTTCAGGCTTTTTTGAACGCTTTCGAACTGCTTTTTACAGTCATCGCAAAGATAATCCACTGTTCGCGGGGCATTTTTAACAATCTCCCTGCATTGAGGAACCTTGCAGTCGATTATCCTCATCGGATTTTTTTCAAAGCGCGACTTGCAGGTTTCGCACATTTCGCCGATGTACAAAGCAAGATAATCATGAAGCGCAGCGTTGTACTGTTTGCGGCAATTGGGGCATCCAATGCTGTTAATATGCAGACTAAGCTCATGTATGCCCAACTTTTCAAACAAAGTCATTGCAAGAAGAATGACCTCCGCATCCGTCTGTGCGGAATATGATCCTACAAACTCAACTCCAAACTGATGATGCTCTCTGTAACGACCCGCCTGCGGCTTTTCGTACCTAAACGTCGGTGAGTTAAGGTAGTACAGCTTTTGCGGCATAGGCTCGTTAAACAGCCTGTTCTCCAAAAAAGCACGAACCATACCCGCCGTTCCCTCGGGCTTTAACGTAATCGATCTATCGCCCTTGTCCATAAACGTATACATTTCTTTTTGGACGATATCCGTTGTATCGCCGACTCCGCGAAGAAAAAGCTCGGTATGCTCAATTACCGGAGTGCGAAGCTCGCTCACTCCAAAAGAATCGCAAAGAGTGCGAATGGTGTTTTCTATATAGTGCCACTTGTAGCTTTCGGAAGGCAAAACATCCTTTGTGCCTTTCGGCGCTTGTATTTGCTGCATTAAATTTACTCCTCCTCAATGGGTATGCCGAGAATCTTCTCGACTTTATTTTGTTTTATCTGACCTCCGCGGCGAATGTCGATTTCTACCGTGTAGGGTTGGATGCATTTTTTTGCCGCGCTTCTCAACACCTCACGCGTGGCGCCTTCTCCTGCATAAGAATATGATTTCAGCGTTTCGGAATCGAAGCAAATATGCAGCACGCCGCCTTCCGCCCAATGCGCTTTTGAGGTTTTTAGAACAACCAGCATTGTTTTATCGCCATCGGGAGAATCAAGATACCTGCTGAGACGTTCAAACAGCTCGTCCCCATCCGGAGTTGCATCAGGAACCTGCTCATACAGCGGCGGCTCCTGCTCCTTTGCATTATCCGTGCCTGTCCCCAAAGCGGACGCTGCCGCCTCCTGCGCTTTCGGCATTGCAAACGCACCGTTTTTCAGCATGGTCTCAAGCTCGTTCACTCTGTCGGCAAGGGATAATATATCGTTCTGTTCCTGCGGTCGGCACACACGAAGCAAAGTGCTTTCCAGAAGCACTCTGGGCATCGTCACCAGTCTTAACGTGGGCTGGAGGCGCAAAAGCTCCTCCAATGCCCTCTCAATACGCTCCTTGCCCGCCTTGGAAGCCTGCTGCACATACTCGGTCATGGCGTCCTCGGTGCAGTCAAGTATTTCTTTGCAGTCTCCGCAAATTTTGGCAAGCAGCAGCGCACGAAAATGGTTTGCTAAATCAAGCGTAAAAATGCCAATGTCGCGTCCTGAAGCGGCCACCTCGTCAACACAGCGCATAACAGTTGACATGTCAGAGTTGATAACGGCGTCCGCCATTTTAAAAAGAAATCCTGAGTTAACACTGCCAAGCACGGTCAGAACATCATCCGAAGATACATCGCTGCCACAAAATGAAAGGCACTGATCGGCAATGCTGAGGCAATCCCTCATGCCGCCCTCCGCGGCGCGTGCGATTGTGGCAAGCCCATCGTCATCTATATGTGCGCCCGCTTTTGAGAGAATGCCACGCATGGTTGAAACCATGTCCGATACTGAAAGACGATGAAACTCAAACCTTTGGCATCTGGAAACGATTGTTGGAGGAAGCATCTGCGGCTCGGTAGTCGCAAGAATGAACACAACGTGAGCGGGAGGCTCCTCCAATGTTTTAAGCAGCGCGTTAGAGGCGTTTTTGGTGAGCATATGCGCCTCATCGATTATATACACCTTTGTTTTGAGCCTGAGCGGAGCAAACTCCGCACGCTCAATCAATGCGCGCATCTCCTCAACTCGTGAATTTGACGCAGCGTCGATCTCGATAATATCAACATTGCCTTCCTCGAGACAGGCTTCACACTTGCCGCACGGCTCTCCGTCCTCGGGAGAAATGCAATTAATCGCACGCGCAAGTATGCGTGCGGTGCTTGTTTTGCCCGTGCCTCTGCTGCCGCTGAAAAGGTAAGCGTGCGCGACTCTGCCCGTTCTTATCTGATTGAGCAGTATTGTCGTGATGTGCGGTTGACCTATGATCTCCCCGAATGTCTCGGGACGATATTTGCGGTACAGCGCGCTGTACGCCATAAAGATACTCCTATATTATTCTGCCGTTTCGGGATATTTGATGATATTGCCCGTCCCGTCAATCCAAAGCCTTTCGATATTATAATACTCCCTCTCGTCAGGATGGAATATATGCAAAAGAATGTAGCCGAAGTCAAGAACGATCCAACGACCCTCGTTATAGCCCTCTCTGCGGCGCAGGGTAAGACCGATTTCGGCATACTTATCCTCAACCTCATCGCAGATAGCCTTAACTTGGATAGTTGATGTGCCGCTGCATACTATGAACCATTCTGTAACAATCGTTTTTTCGGCAACATCGATGGCAACGGCGTCAACAGCTTTTTTGCTGTCGAGCACCTCCAAAAGCTTAATCACCTGTGCTCTTGCTTCGTCCTTGAGACGCTTTTCAATTCCGGTGGGATTGAGCGTTTCTTCCATATAAATTAATCCTCCAATTTGTTTTTAATATCTTTTTTGATGCTTTCCATAGCGTCGCTTGTGGTTGGGTTAACCAGCCGCCCGTTCTTGGAAGTATAGTCCATGGTGTGCTGCATCACAAGTATCATTCCCATGTTGACGTCCTTGTACGCCGCCTCGCGTATTTCTGCAACGCCCTCATAATCACGCGACGGTTCAATCTTGTCCGCAAGATATATCACCTTGTCAAGCATTGTCATCCCCGCTTTGCCCAGCGTATGATTTTCAATTGCTTGAAGCACCTCTCTGTCGGTTACGCCATAATCGTCAACCGCTGCCACCGCACCGAGTCTTGCGTGAATCAGGTAAGGGTTTTGAATTTCCTCAGGGGTAAGGTCATAGCAGCGTTGCTTTGCAAGCGCAAGAATATTTCTGTTTGAAAGCTTAACGCAGTCATGCAAGATAGCCGCAAGTCTTGCTTTTTTTGTGTCAACGCCGTTTGCGTCGGCAAGCAGTATCGCCTCACGGACTGTAAGCATTGTGTGACGAAGCCGCTTTGCGTCAAGCAAGCCGCTGAGCTTTTTATATATGTCAACAATGTCCTGCGGCATATACATAGCGTTTTCATGAATAAAATAGTCAACCTGAAGCGGCACAAGCATGTCGATAGGAAGCGCGTCATAAACCCGTGAGCGAACCTCTGTCGATGATATCCGCGGCCCTTTGCATCCTGTTAATATAACTTCTCCGCCAAATGCCGATTCAATATGCTTGGTGATGGGAAGCATGTCGTCAACGGAATCCGGACGGCTTACCGCCGCCAGACTGCACATAGACATGATCTCGCTTGGACGCCTCCACATGGGAAAATTCTCAAGCATATCACCACCCACAATCAAATACAGACGGGCTGAAGGCTCTGTCTCTCTGAAATACCTTACGGTATCGACCGTGTAGCTTGTCCCTCCGCGCAGCAGCTCAACGTCTGAAGGAAATATCCCTTCTTCACTTTTGAGCGCCGCCTCAAGCATTTTATATCGCGTTTGCCCGTCTGTCCTGTTCGCATTGTGCTTATGCGGGGGATCTTCGGTGACGACCAATAAGAGCTTGTCAAGCTCAAGCTCATCCCGCACCGCCCTTGCAGTCCAAATATGCCCAAGATGAACAGGATCAAACGTCCCGCCAAAAATACCTATCCTCATACGCACTGATTATACAACATAATTTTGCTTTTGTGAATACCAAAGATGTAAATGGGCAAGAACGAATGTATGGATAAGCGTTTGAAAAAAATCTATCTGCGAACATATCGCCGCGGCAGAAACCCCGCAGCATATTATATTGACAGGCTGTTTTTGCTTGCGATAACAGTATTTGCAGTGTACTTGGCGGCAAGACCGCAGCTGCAAAATCGCACCATATGCACAATTGTAAGCCTTTTTGTGGCGTTGACCGTGTTTATTATGCTTAAGCTGACTGATGAGCGTCGTTTGGCGCGCCACATCAATAAGCTCCGTTCAGCCGCAGCTCAGCAGGTTATTGACTGTAAGCTCATGCTTATGGAGCCTGATGCGCTTTCCGATTTGATCAATCCGGACAGAGAACCATCGGTTATTGTGCATTCGCGTGCGGAATGCGTTACCGCAGACGATGTGCGTCATGCATTTATTGCTGTTGAAGCTCAAGCTGCACCCAATGTGATCATCGTTGCCTACTCCAAGCCGACAGAAGCGGCAAAGCGTATGATAAAGCAGCTTAACGGCTCGGTGTCTGTGCAAACGCCACAAGAATATGCAAAAGACCGCATTATGCGCTCCATATCGGTATCAGAAGACGAGATCGACGCTCAAATCATTGCTGCGCACGAAAAAAAGAGGGACGCCGCCGCATTCGTCAAAAGCTTGAAGCTGCTTTCGAAGCAACGCGCCCTCCGCTATCTCGGCGTGGGCGCGTTGCTGATGCTTTGCTCATTTTATATGAGATATTCGCTTTACTTTCGGTTGCTTTCTACACTCTGCATCTCTGTCGGAGGCGGAATATTCGTCGTGCAGGAGATACGAGCGCACACAAAAACAAAAGAGAGTACATTGCCTACTCAATAAAGTCGAACTCCCATTCTCCCAAACGAATCGTGCTTTCTGTATTTGCGCCCGCCTCACGCAGTGCTTTAATAATGCCCTCTTTTTCAAGCATTTTTTGAAATCTGCGCATAGACACCTCATCCTCGGCGTTAGTCGTGTCGAGTATGTAGTCAACCGTGCCGCCCGAAACAGTATACACGTTATTTTCGCGTTCGATAACGAAGCCGCGTTCATACTGAGGCTCCTCGCTCATTTCCTCTTCGCTAAAGGATTTTGGCTTGGGAAGCGTCTTAAGCATATCAATTATGGCGTCGATCAATGGTTCAAAGCCCTTGCCCGTAGCTGCTGAAACAGCAAACACACGCACGCCCTCGTCCTGAAGCTCCTCACGCAGCCGCTCAAGATTTTCCTCTGCGCCGGGAATATCCATCTTGTTTGCGGCAACGAACTGCGGCAGAGCGTGCAGTGCGGGACTGTAATCATACAGCTCGGAGCGAATCGCATAATAGTCCTCAATAGGGTCTCTGTCCTCAGATCCTGATATATCGATAACATGTACAAGCATCCGCGTACGTTCGATATGACGTAAAAAGCTTCTGCCAAGCCCCGCACCTTCTGCGGCGCCCTCTATAAGCCCCGGAATATCGGCAAGCACAAAGCTGTTTTCAAAGCGTTTGACCACACCGAGGTTTGGGGTAAGTGTTGTAAAGTGATAATTGGCAATCTTTGGCTTTGCGCTTGTAACAACCGACAGTATTGTGGACTTCCCCACGTTTGGAAGCCCCACCAAACCAACGTCCGCAACGGTCATCAGCTCCAGCTCAATCTCGTACTCTTTTGTTTTTTGACCATTCTGAGCATATTTGGGCGCCTGCTTGGTGGGCGTCGCAAACCTTGCGTTGCCTCTGCCGCCACGACCGCCGTGAAGAACGGTTTTTTCTTTGCCGTCCTCATTCATATCAGCAATTATCTTGCCCGTTTCAACATCACGAACACGCGTGCCGACCGGCACCGGTATGCGGATGCTTTCACCGCATTTGCCCGTCTGCATATTTGCCCTGCCGTTATCCCCGCGTTCCGCTCTGAAATGTTTGGAATATCTAAACTCAAGCAGAGTGTTGATATCCCCGTCGGCTACAAAAACAACGTCGCCGCCTCTGCCGCCGTCGCCGCCGTCAGGACCGCCGCGTGCAACATACTTTTCACGATGAAAGCTTGAAAAGCCGTTTCCTCCGTCTCCTGCTTTAATAAAAATGTGGATCTTATCAACAAACTGCATATACCTCTCCTTTAACGGGCTTCATGCCCGACTGTCAATGGCTTATTCTTACACAGATCACATATTGCGCATTCCTCACACCTTGGCTTTCTCGCGGAGCATACACGCCTGCCGTGAAATATCAGCCAATGATGAGCAATCGACCACTTATTCTGTGGTATGACCTCCATAAGCTGTTTTTCGGTTGCCTCTACGGTTGTTGCGTTGGCAAGACCGATTCGGTTGCTTACCCTGAATACATGCGTGTCAACCGCGATAGCGGGTATCCCGAAGGCATTTGAAAGCACCACGCTTGCCGTTTTTCTGCCAACCCCCGCAAGTGACTGAAGCTCCTCTCGATCGCTTGGAACCTCGCCGCCGTGCTTTTCCGCAATATCCTTGCAGGCATGGATTATGTTCGCGGCTTTGTTGTGGTAAAAGCCGCATGTTCGAATAAGCTCCTCCACATCCGTCTGCTCCGCGTTTACCATCGTCGCAGCGTTTGGAAATGCGGCAAACAGGGCCGGCGTAGTGCGGTTGACCTGCTTGTCCGTGCATTGAGCTGACAGTATCGTTGCAATAAGCAGCTCGTATGCGTTGCCGAAATGAAGCTGCGGAGCCGCGTCCGGATACATAGCTTCAAGTCCGTCCAACACAGCATCGCGCCATAACGCAAACTCATCATTCTGCTCAATATAGTCCGCCATGTGCGTAATCTATCACAAAAGCCAACCTTTGTCCATTAATACTTTCAAATTTCATAAACTCTTTACATATATCTTATCTTCCGCCGCCCATCATGCCAAGCAATTGTGAAGGATCGAGCTTCCCTCCGTTCATAAATCCCTGCATCCTCATAAGAGTTTGCAGCATTTGCACTTGCTGTGGCATTTGCGTTTGCTGTGGCATTTGCATTTGCTGTGGCATTTGCATTTGTCGGGGCATTTGGTTCATCTGCTGTTGGGTCCTTCTCTGTGGCTCCTGCTGAGAAAATTCGTTCTCGTTTCCCACATATTGTTCTTTTTGCTGCGCGGGATGCGTTGGTTTTGCAACGCTTGCATAGCTCAGTCCAAAGCTGTCGCATAGTCTTTTGATTTCATTTGGTGCGGCAAATGGCGCCATCGCCGACAAAAACGCCCTCAGCTGTTCAACCCCCTGCTCCTCACGAACACGTCTTGCCATCGAAAGCAGCGGTGACGTCTCCTGTGCAATGACGCGCCCATTGTTTTGAACATTCATAGGTGTATTTTTTGTAGGAACCCGCTGCATGGCTTATCCCCCTTTTCTATTCATTTTATAGTATTCGCTAAGGGGGCACATTGTTCTTGTTCTGCATATAGTTAAGTAGAGCAGCGTAACAAGATGTGCGATATTAAGGAGATTAATATGTCAAAAAGCTTAAAAACGATAGCAAACGAAAAAAGGGGCGGAGCGTCCGCTCCGTCTGTTGAGGACGTGGGTGCAAAGCGGAATGATGTGCAGGGTGTTAACGACGACATGTGCGCAGACATGAACACGCTTTTGGACAAATACGGCAACAAAAGCGAATCGGAGCTGATGAATGAGCTGAAGACGGTAACGTCACAGCAAAAGCACGACGGCACATACGATGGTGCGGCAATGCGCGAAGCAATGCAGCGCATCGTGCCTATGCTTAACGATGAGCAGAAAAAGAAGCTGCAATCAATTACGAATCAGCTTGGATTATAAGCGTTTGCCGGTGAACCCTTCCTTTGCGAAATATCTGTAAAGGGTGCAGGTCATGCCGCCGTTTGAAAGCTTGCGGCGCTTATTTGCGCGCTCGCCATATATTCGCTCAAATTCCGGATGAGCCGCGATGATGTTGACATCCCAATGAACCATCTGCTCGAACACGCCGTGCATGGTTCTGTAAAGCGTTTCCGCCTCACGCTTTTCCATAAGACGTTCACCATACGGAGGATTGCATACGATTATCCCGCTTGGGCGTGTTTCGTTATAGTCGGATATCGACCGTACCGCCCAATTGATGTTGACTCCGGCTTTTTGCGCGTGCTTACGGCATATTTCAATTGCGTGCGGATCAATATCGGCGCCCACAATATCGGTTTTGACGTCTGCGCGAACCGCATCCTTTGCAGCAATTCTTTCGTTTGCAAAAACGCTGCCGTTAATAAAGCTCCACTTCTCCGCCGCAAAGCTTCTGTTGGCTCCAACTGCCATATTTTTTGCAATCATCGCCGCTTCAATCGGCATTGTACCCGAACCGCACATTGGATCGCAAAGGCTTATGCCGTCATTATATCGTGAAAGCAGCACTATTGCAGCACCAAGGGATTCCGCGATGGGCGCGGCAACGTTCCATGTTCTGTATCCGCGGCGCGAAAGCCCCGCCCCGCAGCAGTCAAGGCATACGGTCGCCTCGTCCCTAAGTATCCCGACCTCGATTATTATCTCATCGCCATTTTCGGGAAGCTCCTTAACGCGATATGCCGAAAAAAGAGAATCAACAATAGCCTTTTTTGTGATGCTCTGGCAGTCTGATACGGAGAATAGCTTGCTTTTTGCAGACTTGCCGTTAACATGGATAAACGAATCACGCGCAAGGTAATCCTTCCAGCGAATTTGCCTGACGCCTTCAAAAAGCTCGTCAAAGGTTTCGGCATGAAATTCACCCGCTATCATCAAAACACGTTCCGCCGTGCGCAGCCAAAGACACGCACGCGCCATCGCTTCATACCCGCCGCGAAAAATCACCCGTGCATCAAGCACTGCTTCAACCTCAATATCAAGCTTCTTGAGTTCTTCCGCCACAATGGACTCAATACCCATTTTACATGTTGCAATAAAGCGCATCAGTCGTCCTCCATGTTGTCATCTTCCTCATTTGAGGCAAATATAGCATCGATAATCTTTTTGAGAGAAATAGAAAGTCTTCGTGATGTGACGCCGTATTTCTCGCAGATGTTCGCGTCATAGTCGATATTGCACCGTCTGCATGCAATGTACTCAAACGCCGCCGACATGGCTATTGATTGATCCTCCGTAATGTGCGGAAGCGTCTTAATCGTTGATATGTATCGCTCAACCAACTGCGACATTGTTGTGACGACCTCGATTGAAAACATATTTTCCATCTTTTCACGGCATCGCGGGCAGATATCACGGTAATTCTTTGGGATATTGGTGCCTGACATATCCACCAATTTTATGGATGATTCAAGGAAAGAACCGTCATGGAATATATAATACGGTTCGGCTGCGTTCATGTCCTTTAGGGTTGTTATTGCACAGTTGATAAGTGTATCGCTGAGATCCGGATAGAGCAAAAACTCCCTCAGGCAATACTCCGCACGCGTATCCTTGATGCATGACAGCAGACCTATCATCGCATACGACAGCTCAAATTGATTAAGCGTCATTATGTGAAGCACGGCATAGTACAAATCAGGATCGGTTTTCCAAGCCTTGATAAGGGTTTTTTCGGAGGATTTCTGGAACCGCATTATCTTGTCGGCATAATAAACGGTGGACATTGTCTGAAGCTGATAATTAGCCGCCGGCTCAAGCTCGCTAAGCCCCTTGTCCGCGGCAATGCATCTGCTTCTGTACGTTTTTGCGATATAATCGTTGGCGTTGATTTTAAGCAGCTTATCATATATGGATATTGCCTTTCGATACTGCTTTTCGTAAATATAGCACTGGGCAAGAAGATGATTTGTTTCGCTTTCATAGGGAGCGATTGCTATCATTCTTTTGGCATATATCATTGCCTTGTCATACATCCCCGTCTCGCACATTGTTGCCGCCGCGTGCAAAAGGTTGCGCCAGTCTGTTATCTCACATTGTTCAATTTGTGTACAAACATCCTCGATTTCTTTTGGCGAACCGCCATTTTTCAGTATCACGAGCTTTAGGCACAGCGCGGGTGCGTATGACGGATCCTTCTCGAGTATCTTTTCAACCTGCTCTGTACATTCGTCTGTTCGCTTTGCGCACAGCAGTGAAAGAGCGATATTGAATCTGATTTCAATATCGTCCGGAGCGTCCTCAAGCACGTTTTCCAGCTTTTCAACTGCCGCATCATAGTTTTGTTCGCCGAACAGACGGCGTGACTCGTATGACGCCTTCATTATTTTGTCTTCGACAGCGTCCGAAAGCTCCGGCTCGTCATCGTCATAAAGCTCGTTGACTCTGTCCATTGCGTCAAGTATGGCGTCGGTTCGCGCAGAAACCTCATCGGTGCGGGCAAAAAATTTTTCAAAGCAGTCCCCTGCCGCCTGATTCTCCTCCAGCCCCAGATAATTAAAGCCCAGTAGATACAGTGCTTCGGTTTTGAACCACTCGTCCTCGTTGATCACAGTTATTACAAGCGCATTCGATTCGTCAAAACGTCCGATCTCGGAAAGAGAGCCCGCCATCGCTATGCGTGTTTCATAATCAAGCGGGTTGCGCTCCAGCGCCTGCCTGTACATGGCAATTGCATCAACGGGGTTGTTTTGCATACGCTTTGCATCGCCACGCTTTGCATAAAAGCAGTGATCCTTATCAAAGCCTAATACCCTGCCCTTGCTGTCTGCAGAATTTTTACTCATTACCATCCTCCGCGTCTGTGCAATGCTGCTGCGCCTCGCGCAGAACACTTTTTAATTCATCCTCGGAGAAGCAATACTTTTTGTTGCAAAATCTGCACGTCAGCTCTGCGGAATGATCTTTTTCGATCATATCCGTCAGCTCCTCACGCCCAAGGGAGATCAACACCCTCTCAATCCTTGTACGGCCACATCCGCAGAAAAATCGAGGATGCAGCGTTTCTGTAATTGAAAGATTCATACCTTTAAGCAATTCTGCGGATGCCTGTTGAATATCGTATCCATCGTCAATAAGACGTGCAAGCGAAGCTATGCTGCCCGCCGCCGCTTCCATTGCAGCAATATCCTCATCCGGGCAATTGGGCAGAGGCTGCAATATCATGCCCGCCGCGGAACGAACCTCCCCCGTTGTGGGATTTACCCTCACTCCCAAGTACACAAGCGAAGGCTGTTGTTCGCTTTTAAGATAATAATTGGCGAAGTCGTTGGCTATTTCGCCATCTATGAGAGGGCATCTCCCGATATAAGGCTCACGCAGTGAAAGATCTCGAATCACGCGCAGTTCTCCATTGCTGCCCACAGCAGCTGAAACGTTGAGCTTGCCGTTTTCTTTTAGCGGCAGCTCTGTCTGCGGAAAGTCCACATATCCCTTAACGCTGTTATCATGCTTGCCCACGGCCAGCAGCTTGCCCGCCGAGCCGTCTCCGTCAAGCACGACGGTTATACTGTCTGTATCATTTTTAAGCGATGTCGTCATCATTGCGGTCTGCATCAACAGCCGTCCAAGCGCAGCTGTATTAACATGAGACAGATCGTGCGCGCGCCGTGCCGCTTCCACAAGCTCCGCACCCGAAACAGCAATCATGTTTGCGGTATTATCAAAAAGCAGACCCCTTATCATTGTATCCTTCATATCTGTTTCCTCGCTGTAAACTGTATCCTTTCGCTCGTATCATTCGGAGCGTTTAATGTAAAGCAATCCATGGCGGTGACCGTAAATCCGCTCTTTTCAAGCCAAGAGGTCAGTTCCCTCACAGAGTGCGCCCGCTGTATATGCGTTTCGTCAAAGCGTTCATACAGCGCGCCCTGCTTTTGGAAAAAGGTTAGCTGCATCTCTATCAGCTTTGTTTGTGCGTCATAACAGTTTTGCCATATATAGCAGACGTCGTCCTCCGTCCGTGTGAATGTGTTGTCACCAAGAATATTCTGAAGCTTGTGTCTTGACGAAACGTCAAACAGAAGCGTTCCGTTTGGCTTGAGGCAGGAATATGCGGAGTTGAAAAAGGCTTCAGCATCGGCGCGGCTCGTCAGATAGTTAACGCCGTCACAGCAGCACACAACCGCGTCAACAGGTCTGTGCAGCGCGATATGACGCATATCCATCTGTGCAAATCTTACCCGTCTGCATCCAATGCCTGCTTCTCGGCATTTTTCTGCCGCAACGCTCAGCATCTCGTCAGATATATCCGTTGCTGTCAGCTCATTAACCGAACGTGCAAGCCGCTGCGTAACGGAGCCTGTCCCGCAGGCGCATTCAACCACGCTTTCCGTTCCTTTGGGAAGCAGGCTGACAACATAGTCCGCCCACGCCTCATAGTCCACGGAATCCATCAATGCATCGTATATTGTTGCGAATCTGCCATATTGCATATCCTGATTATAAAACAATACTCTCGGTTTGGCAATACCGCACAGCAATGCAAATGCGGCACGAGAATATGTCCCGTGCCGCAGATTTCATCCGACCCTGTATATCTTGTATTTGCCGCGACGCTTGGGACTGCGCCTTCGATTTTTGCGCGTGACCAGCAGACGTATGACTATTGCTATCACGATAACAAGAATAATTATCAATATCCAGAACAGCAGACCATCGCCCGCGCTTCGATGCAGATAATATCCATTGGATGTGAGCTGATAGCCGCTGCCGTTGGATGTGAACTTCCACAGCATATTGCTTTGGATTTCGGTAGTAATTGCCCCGTTTTCATCAAACTCAAGCCTGATTGCCATGAGACTTCTTGATTTTTTATGAGCCTGAAGCGCCATACCATCGGACGTCACAACATAGACGCTCCCTGATTCGACCTCGTTCGCCACTGTATAAGAAACATTGCCCGACTCATCGGTAACCTGTTTGTAAAGAACGACCTTTGCGGATGAATCGGGGACAGTTGACGCACGGAATGTGTCTCCGTCACAATAGAGATAATGCCATGTCGTACCATTTTCCATTGTGTAGAGGGTGTTTTGATAGTAAACCCAAACGGTGTACTCTGCCTCGCCACCGTTTTTACTTATCGTGAGATTGCAGTTATCCGGAGTTCCGGGCTTTGGCGTGCTTGAAACAAATGTGGTGACGGTTGGTTCCTCAGTGTCGTTCGGCTGCGCAGAAACGGCAGACGCCGCGACAAGGTCAACAGTGCATATCAGTTTGCCTTGGTAGTAATATGATACCGTCCCCAGTGTATCGCCTATCGCAACAGGAGCCGCGATCGCCTCAGAATCAAGCTCCGGACTGCCTATTGTTATCGATGCGGCTTCAACCTGACCAAGCTCTGTTGCGGAGCCTGAAAGCAGCACTCCCGAAACGTCTGTTACGGCAGTTATCATGCCGGAGTTTGGATCATTTGCGCTGTATCCTGTTGTTTGGATATTGAACTCAGTCGCCACGCCCAATCCCGTCAGAGTGTATGATACGAAGTTTTCAAAGCCCCAGTCAAACAGCTTTACAGCATTTCTGAATCTGTAATAGGTGGTTGTTCCGCCTTGATTGTTGTCTCCAAACTGTACGGCAATCAGCGTAACGCCATCTTTTTTTGCAGCTGTAACAAGGCAAAAGCCCGCTGTGTTTGTCTCCCCCGTTTTGCCGCCGATGCAATAGGAATACTCGTTATTTTCGGTATCGGTATTTTTGGTATACAGCAGCTTGTTGGATGTGTAAATCGTTTTGTTTATCTGCCCGCCGACAGTGGATATGTTGTATTCCTTGGTTGCCAATATCGCACGGAAATCGGCGTTTTGCAACGCATATTTCATCAACAGCGCCATATCGTATGCCGTTGTGTAATGGTCGTCGGACTGCAGCCCATGCGGATTGGTAAAGTGCGTGCCCCTCATGCCGAGCTCAGTCGCCTTGTCGTTCATCAGCTCAACAAATGCATCCTTTGAACCTGCCGTCGCAACCGCAAGGCATGCCCCGCAGTCGTTTCCGGAAACAAGCATAAGCCCGTACAGCATATCCCTTACGGAAATTTTATACCCTGATTTTAGCCCAAGCAGTGAGCTTTGCGCACCAAATCCATCTGTCGCTTCACTTCCGCAGGTGTATATAGTGCTGATATCACCGCAGTTTTCAAGCGCTATAATGCAGGTCATAATCTTTGTTGTGCTTGCGGGATATGCCTTCTCGTTTTCACTGCGCCCGTAAAGGAGCGTACCCGTTTCCGCCTCCATAAGCGCCATGTGCGGTGTGGTAATGCTGCCAAATGGATCCTCGGCAGAGGCTATTGACACAGACGGCGTAAGAAGCGTCGTCAAAAGCAGTGTACAAATTAATATATATATAAACCGTTTCAAGGCAATATCCTTTCATGTAAGCTTCATAACTGCGCTATTGTAACATGGTTTCATAAAAAAGTACATACCATTGGCTGAAATATGTCGATAAAAAACTGTGACATTTTCGTAATGTGTTTATTTTTTGAAAATAATTTGATATAATAACGCCAAGGAGAGAGGTGGTTATATTGAAGTATCGCATTAAGCTTAGCGGAATGGGCTGCAGTCATTGCGTGCAGCGGCTTACAAACGCCATGAAAGCAATCGGAGCAAGCATAATATCAATTCAGCTCAACGATTGTGTTGTTGACTTCGGTGACGATGATCAGCCTTTGAAAGAGGCGGCCGAGGAGCTTGGCTTTGATGTTCTTTCGATTGAAAAGGTCTGATGTCTAAGCGGATTGTCGTCGGGATGTCGGGAGGTGTGGATTCCTCCGTTGCCGCGCTGCTTCTTTTGGAGCAGGGCTATGACGTTGTCGGCGTTTTTATGAAAAACTGGGACGAAAAAGACGAGTTCGGCGTATGCACCTCCACGGCGGATTATGAGGATGCTTTGCGTGTTGCCGACAAGCTGGGCTTTCCGTGCTACACGGTTAATTTCACGCGTGAATATATGGACAGGGTGTTCGCCTATTTTCTTGCCGAGTATCAAAAGATGCGCACGCCTAATCCAGATATTTTGTGCAACACCGAGATCAAATTCAAGGCGTTCCTCGATTATGCAATCGGCTTGGGAGCGGATGCGCTGGCTACCGGTCATTATGCGCGGCTTGACAATCACGGAAGGCGTTTACGTCTGCTGAGAGCCGCGGACGCCGCTAAAGACCAAACCTATTTTCTTGCCGGTCTGAAGGCGCACAGCCTTGAGTCGGTTCTTTTTCCTGTTGGCGGTTTGCAAAAGGCTGAGGTTCGTCGGCTTGCGGAGAATGCCAATCTGGTTACTGCACATAAAAAGGATTCAACAGGCGTTTGCTTTATCGGCGAACGCAATTTTAAAGAGTTTCTTATGAAATTTCTTCCCGCACAGCCCGGCAACATTGTTGATTTTGACGGGCGCGTGCTTGGGCGGCACGATGGACTTATGTATTACACCATTGGGCAAAGGCGTGGGCTTGGCATTGGCGGCGTCAATTTTGGCAGCGGTGACAGTTGGTTTGTTGTCGGCAAGGACGTATGCCATAATCTGCTTATAGTGCAGCAGGGAGAGCATGACGAGCTTTATTCCACAGGACTGAGCTGTGAGGATTTAAGCTTTGTATCTTATGAGCCTGAGCAGGTGGAATTTCACTGTACCGCAAAGTTCAGATACCGTCAGCCTGATAGCTGGGTGACTGTTAAGCTTGTCGGAAATGGCTGTGAAATCAAATTTGACGAGCCGCAGCGCGCCGTCACCTGCGGTCAATGGGTTGTATTATACAATGGCGACGAGTGTCTCGGCGGCGGTGCGATTGACTCCGTAACTCCGCTTGCGCCACTGCCCAAGCGATTTACCACATAACACAATTTTGGAGGTATTATATGAAAAACATTGAAGGCTACATTGATCACACCTTGTTAAAGGCTGATGCAAAACGTGACGCCATTGCACGCGTCTGCGCCGAAGCGCGTGAGCATCATTTCAAAAGCGTATGCGTTAATTCCACTCATGCTGAGTATGTATCAAAGCTGCTTGAGGGCAGCGGCGTCATCACCTGCTGCGTCGTAGGCTTTCCTTTGGGCGCCATGGCGACTGAGGCGAAGGCATATGAAGCGGCTTACTGCGTTGAGCATGGCGCGGGCGAAGTCGATATGGTGATCAATATCGGCGCCGCAAAGGAAGGCGATTGGCAGCTTGTTGAGCGCGATATCCGTGCGGTTGTCGAAGCTGCGGACAATGACGGCGGCGATACGCGTGCCGATGTAAAGGTGATTATTGAAACCTGTCTTCTCACCGATGCTGAAAAGGTTGAAGCGTGCAAGTGTGCAATGCGCGCAGGAGCGGCATATGTCAAGACCTCTACCGGATTTTCAACGGGCGGCGCGACTGTTGCGGACGTTGCGCTTATGCGCAATACCGTCGGCAGCAGCATGGGTGTAAAGGCTTCCGGAGGCGTTCGCACATCCGAAGACGCCGAAGCAATGATAAATGCGGGTGCAAGCAGGCTCGGCACAAGCAACGGCGTTAAGCTTATCGGATAATATCTCCGCATCTCTGCGCCGATTCAAGTCAATGCCCCGTTTGAAAGCGCTGCGTTTGTTTTTTCGGCAGAAACTTCATTATAAGCAGCGTATGCAGATACGCACGGCAAATAAAACGCCCTCCGCAAAAAGCGGAAGGCGTATGTTTTTGTATTTCTGACGAATGAAGCAGATTATCTCTTGCTGAACTGCGGTGCGCGGCGTGCTGCCTTGAGACCGTACTGGACGGTTCCAAGTGCCGATTTTCATTGATATTACAGGCTTTTTGGCGTTTCCCGCCCTCAATTGTCCTATTCCTTAACCAAGGAATATTTGGCGTTTTTAATAGTTTGCAGCTGTTTGCCGAAAGGCTCCGTTTACCACTTCAAACAGCTCCTCAGGTTTATTATACTTGACCTTCGCATAGATGTCCATCGTTGTTTTGCTGTTCTCATGTCCTGCAAGATACTGAACCGTCTTGGGATCAACACCGGCATAGAGCAGATTCGTGATGTAGGTGTGTCGCAGCTGGTGGGGTGTCACATCAAAGTCTATTGTGTATTGAATATTGGGTCTGTTTTTTTGCTTCATGCCAAGCGTTGGTTTCACACTGTACCGGATGCTCTGCCCGTTTACATGCTTATAATAGATTCTCTCTTTTATAGAACGAACAATAATATACTGCCAAACACGCTTAAACTGCGAACCGGAAAGCGGCTGTCCTTCGCTGTCTGCAATCACATAATCCGATATAGATGTTGCCTTTGCTTCTTGCAGGCACTCTATCAAGCATTTAGGAATTGGTACATCCCTCTTTGCCGCCTTGGTCTTTAGCACCGGAGAAACCACCGGTCTACTGCCGCAAAACGGTTTCACGGCTCATGGCGTTTACCAGCGATACCTCCATGCCGGACAGCTGAATATCTGACGGCATCAGGTCAACGCCCTCTGCGTGGTGCAGGATACCCTCTCCGGGGCGAATGGGCTGATCGGTCAAGACCTTTCCCATCATATCGGAAAGGGTGACAGGCAGCTTGTCCGGCTGGGGATAGCCTAAGCTGATGGTAAGACTGCCTTGCGGATCGCCGTCAACCAGCAGCACCTTCTTTCCCGCCTGCGCCAGCCCAATGCCGAGATTGGCACAGGTTGTTGTTTTGCCAACGCCGCCCTTTTGGTTTGCTATGGCAATGATTTGTGCGTTCAATTCAAACACCTCCTTGTTTTTGGGCAAAAAATAGAGCGCCTATCCGTCCCCGTGAGTAGGGGCGTGTAGACGCTCTATGTACTGTTGCTTTATTAGATTGTATTTGAATTGCACAAAATCGGTCAAACCATGCCAAACTGTATCATCGTGAATTGTAGGTCTGAATGAGCCTGAAAATCACCTCCCAAAAGAGGGGGAAAACCGGCTCTGGTTGTCCTATAATTTAACCATTTCGGCTCTTTTTTAGCCTCATTTTTGCCGGTTGTCCTATATTTAACCATTAAAAATTGGGTTAAATTGGGTTAGGCTGTGTCAAATTTCGTCAAACCATTTAGGCATAGAAAAACCCCGAAAGCCGCATGGCTTCGAGGTTTTTCGGGGTTTTTGATTGTCGATTAACGCTTGCTGAACTGGGGAGCACGACGTGCGGCTTTGAGGCCGTATTTCTTGCGTTCCTTCATGCGCGGATCGCGTGTGAGGAAGCCGGCCTTTTTAAGAGAGCCGCGAAGCTCGGGATTTGCGTGGAGCAGCGCACGGGAAATGCCGTGACGGATTGCACCCGCCTGACCTGTGAAGCCGCCGCCGTAAACATTGACCAGAACATCGAACTTGCCGAGGTTATCGGTCAGCTTGAGCGGATCGCGTACGATCATCTTGAGGGTTTCATATCCGAAATAATCGTCAATATCCCTCTTGTTGATCGTTATGACGCCTGTGCCGGGGACGAGGCGAACGCGGGCAACAGACTTTTTGCGCCTACCGGTACCAAGATACTGTGTGGTTGCCATAATAATAATCCTCCTCCCGATTATTTAAGCACGAGAACTTCGGGCTTCTGGGCTTCATGCTTATGCTCTGCCCCGCGATAAATGCGGACCTTTGTGAGCATCTGCCTGCCGAGGGGACCCTTGGGCATCATGCAGCGAATTGCTTCGTATACGACGAATTCGGGCTTCTTAGCAATGAGATCCCTATACTTGATCTCCTTCAATCCGCCGGGGAAACTTGAGTGATGATAATAGATTTTGCCGTCAAGCTTGTTGCCGGTAAGAACTATTTTATCCGCATTTATGATGATAACGTGATCACCACAGTCAACGTGCGGAGTGTATATCGGCTTATGCTTGCCACGGAGAATTGCGGCTACCTGAGACGCGAGACGGCCGAGCACCATGCCCTCTGCATCTACGATATACCACTTGCGCTCCATGGTCTCTGCTTTTGCCATATAGCTTTTCATGCCATGTCCTCCCAAACGGTAATGTAAGTTAATTAGTTGCTCGTATGTGGAATCATTACGCTCGGGGCTAGTGACCGCAAAACTCCATCATAAACAAAGCACAAACCGTATTTTATTCAAAACGGTTCGTGCTGTCAAGCCCTTAAACGGGAAAAGTTCTAATATTTCACTATATATTTTTGATTTTGAACTCCTCAATGTGCATAGCAGGGTTCTGCCGCCACGTTATTGTTTTGTCCGCAAGCTCGGGTGTTATGGCATATTCTTCCTCGCTGTGTTCCTCAACAAGACGAATAACCTCCGGGTTTGCAGTGACAACGTATTCCGCTGCATCTGCGTCTTCGCGCATACGCGAAAGCAACGCCTTGCGCAGTTTAAGAGCGACAGTCTCCGCGGACTCAACATGACCGTCTCCGTTGCAATAAGGGCAAACCGTTTGCAGCGTTGTTGAGATGTTGTACCTCAGCTTTTTTCGCGTGACCTCGAGAAGTCCCAAGCTTGTCATGCCGAGAACGACCGTTTTTGTTCTGTCGCGCTTCATGGCGTCTCTCAGCGTGTCAATAACGCTTTCTCTGTCGTGTTTGTCCTCCATGTCAATGAAATCAATTATGATAATTCCGCCAATATCTCTCAGTCTTAACTGCTTTGCGATCTCCACGGCAGCTTCTTTATTGGTTTCGACAATTGTTCTCTGCAAATTTGAACTCCCGACAAACTTGCCTGTGTTGACATCAATACATACCAGCGCCTCTGTCTGGTCGATAACAATGTACGCACCGCTTTTCAGCCAAACCTTTCTGGACAGCGCGGCGTCAATAGCCTGCTCAACTCCGTATCGCTCAAGCATATCCGTTTTATCATCGTATAGCTCCACCTTTGAAGACAATCCCTCGCCTGAATCCTCCGCAAGGGCAAGTATCTCATCATAATGCGCTCTGTCATTAACCACAAGTCTGCGCACATCCGCCTTGAGCATATCCCTCACGGTTCTTGAAATCAGGGAGTCCTCTTTGCGAAGAAGCGCAGGGGCTTTACTGCTGTTATAGTGACGCTTAATGCGCTCCCACTCAGCAACAAGCGAAAGCAGATCGTCTTTTATATCCTGTTCGTCAAGCCCGTCCGCTGCGGTACGCACGATAACGCCCGTTCCCTTTGGACGCGTCTCATCGATAATTCTTTTCAGTCTGCTTCTTTCCGCATCGTCTACAATCCGTTTGCTGATACCTACAAAATCAACCGTGGGCATAAACACAAGCGTATGCCCCGGCAGCGATATGTGTGTGCTTGCACGCGCACCCTTTGTGCCGAACGGCTCCTTCACAATCTGAACCATTATGTCCTGACCGGCTCTGACAATATCGCATATCATGGCGGGCGTGGGCTTTTCGTCAAACTGGTCGCCGTCTGAGAGAGCGTTGTCAAGCTTTATATCCCCCGCGTACAGAAAAGCGTTTTTCTCCTCATTTATGTTGATAAATGCGGCGAACATACCGGGAAGCACGTTTTGCACACGTCCTTTGTATATGTTGCCGACAAGCCTCTCCTTTGAGCGACGCTCAATACTGATCTCCGCAGGACTGCCGTTTTCCATAAGTACCACTCGGGTGCGGTATGGGTTGACGTCCACAAGCAGCTCTTTATCAATATTATCGGATGCCTTTACCGTCATAGCTTTATCACCGACCAATCCATTTCAATCCTTGTGCGGCATATTTCACGCGCCGCCATGTTATCCGCGCCAAAGCAATTGTGACTTGAGTCCGCTTCAGCTTTGCTGCGCCCCCCGTTCAATTGCGGCATTTCTGTCAGCGCATCTAAAAAGAGATCTATATTAAGCCCTCCGGAAGCGGACAATATCCCTCGGATTGACATTTCCGCTTCGTTCCCGTCAGATCTCAATACATCAACGCTTAACACCATGGGACGAATATCAACGTGCTTAATTCCGCCCTTTGTGTTCTTCATAACAACAATCTCTCCGCTTAACAGCTTATCAAGCGCCGCATTAAGCAAATCCGTCGTAACAGCGTCCGCAAAGCGAATTACAACGTTGTATTCGGCAAACCGCATCAGTGAGGTTAGGCTGTCCTTTGCGTCTGCCGCGTCGAACGCATCGTTGACGGTTACTCCGTTTGGAAGCACCGCATTGACTCTGTCTACAAAATCATTCATTGGAATATTCTGCGTCAGCATTACGTCAAGATATTCTTCATTGCTTGTAATGCCCACCGAAAGTGCGGTTGCAAAAGACATAACGGGATGGGGATTAAAGCCCTGAGAGTATGCCAGCGGAAGATGTGCGCGCCTGAATGCGCGTTGGAAAAGCCTTTGCATATCCAGGTGCGACACATATTTGACCGCCTCACCCTTAGAAAAAGCAACGATTACCCTCATTTATTCCACCGCCTTATCAAGCTGAATATGACATATTTCCGCCGCTCGCGCACCAAAGCAGCTGTTACAGCCGTGCCGACAATCCTTTGTTGTGCTGCCCTCATATGCCTTTTTATATTCACGCACAAGATATTCCGAACACACCAAGGCGTCCATTATACTCCACGGCAAAGGCTCCGAAAGCCCTATTTGGCGGTTTGCATACTGCTCAACCGTCAACCCATTTTGGGCAAACGCGTCATCCCATGCCTGTTTTTTGAAATGCTCGTCCCACGAATCGAACCGTGTGCCATTATTATATGCCGAAACGATAACGCTTGCCAAACGCCTGTCGCCGCGCGCGAACGCCGCTTCAAGACGGCTTGTCTCAGAGAAATGGCAGGAAAAATCCACACCGCGTATGCCCTTCAGAGCGTTTCGCAAAAGCGATTGACGGCGAAGAACCTCGTCAACAGTAATCTGCGGCTCCCACTGGAATGGGGTAAACGGCTTTGGAACGAATGTTGACGCCGACACGGTGCATCTAAGCCCCTTGCCCCTCATTTCTTTTGGCATTGAGTAGAATTCATGTGAGACCTTTCTTGCAAGCTCCGCAATGCCGAGGATATCGTCGTCCGTTTCGGTGGGCAGCCCGATCATGAAATAGAGCTTAACGCCATGCCATCCCGCTTCAAACGCATCACGAACCGAGCGCAAAAGATCCTCCTCCGAAACGCCCTTGTTGATAACGTCCCTCAGCCTCTGCGTACCCGCCTCCGGCGCGAATGTAAGACCGGTTTTTCTGACCTTTTGTATTTGTTCAAGATCGTCCTTGAGGAATGAATCAATCCTCAGTGACGGCAGTGAAACGCTGACGCGATCATCCTCGTATCTGTTCAAAATAGTGGGAACAAGCTCATGAATATGTGAGTAGTCACCTGTTGACAGTGAGAACAGTGAAATTTCGTCATAGCCGGTGCATCCCAACAGGCTGTCAGCCTGTTTTATCACGGTGCTCTCATCCCGTTCACGGACGGGGCGATATATAAATCCCGCTTGACAGAACCGACACCCTCTTGTGCATCCGCGAAAAACCTCAAGCGCGACTCTGTCGTGTACTATGCTCATGTATGGAACCACAAGCTCCCCCGTGTAGACGGCGGCGTCAAGATCCTTTACAATCCTTCGCTGAATGGTATCCGGTGCGTCACAATCCTTTTTATTGATGCCCGCAAAGTATCCGTTCTGATATTGTGCCTCATAAAGCGAAGGCACATATATGCCGCTCACCCTTGAAAGCTGCTCAAGCGTATCCCGCCTGTTTGCACCGCTTTGCCGACAACGGGATACAGCATCCATAAGGTCGTTTACAACCTCCTCGCCGTCTCCAAAAACCAAAGCGTCAAAAAAATCAGCGACAGGCTCCGAATTGCATACGCATGGCCCCCCCGCGATTATCAGCGGCATATCGTCACTGCGGTCACGACTGTAAAACGGGATACCTGAAAGGTCAAGCATTGTGAGTATGTTTGTGTAGCACATCTCGTACAGAAGCGAAAAGCCAATGACGTCAAACTCCCCAAGGGGTGTTTTTGTTTCAAGCGAGTATAGGGGCAGCCCGTTAGCGCGAAGTGCGTTTTCCATATCGGGCCACGGCGTATATGCGCGTTCGCAATATGTGTCGTCTCGTTCATTGAGAACATTATATATTATCCGTGAGCCGAGATGACTCATGCCTATTTCGTAAACATCAGGGAAACACAACGCAAATCGCATTAGCTTTGTGTCTGCGTCAAGCGGTTTAACACGCATATTAAGCTCCCCGCCTGTGTAACGGGTGGGCTTTTCAACTCCGCGAAGAATATTATCAAGCAGTACTGTATCCAATCTTCCCTCCGATATGGTCAATTTACTGACCGTTCTGTTCGTGATGCTTATGTTCATCAGCAAAAGCATCTTACCAATATAATACAACGCAAGCGCCGCAAGTTCAAGCCACCAAACAACATAAAAGATTCTGCCATGTACGATCCCAAGCGCCAATGTCGCTGCGGTAACCACTGCGGCAACCGACGCCCACATTATTCTTGTAAGTCAAAGCCCGTGTCCGTTATGGGTGAGCATGAATAGGAAATCGACGTCGGTAACAATCATCACAAGGTACAGCAGCTCGTCAAGTATTTCTTCTCCCACAGTCAGACCTATGTGTACCGAAAGTATGAACATAACTGCGTCGAACAGGCGTTTTGCAAGCATTACCGTCACAGGAATTGCCAGCAGCTCAACCCGTTTTTTGCCAAAGCATATCAGGCAAAGGAGGAAAAGGGCTGCTATAAGGACGTTGAGAATATCATCCGCAGTAATTTGGTGCGCTGTCAGCAGATACACTTCAAGAATTGTCTCCGCAGAAATCATCAGCGCGATCAAAATAAACACTCTGTTATTACAGCTCAGGCAAATACGAGTGTCGTTCTGTTGGGTCATATTGAAAACGCTTGTTTTCCTGTATTCTTTTACTGCCACATATTGATTATAATTCATGCTTGGCTGTTTGGCAATGATTCGCGCAAATTTTGAAAGCATTTTCCTTTTTATTTTGCTTTATGTCAAGTGGATTAATCGGATATGCAATTAACGGTTAACATATTCTGCATCCGCACAATATCGATTTTTATATTTGTGCGACGGAATAATCTTAAGTCAGCGCCATTCGACCGAATGCCAAATTCGCATGAGTTTCTTTTTTTAATGCTGTATATTTTGACGCTTAACAAGCAAACTAACCAAGAAAACAATCCAATAAAGGGAGATTTTAATGGTATGAAAGCAACAGGAATCGTCAGAAGAATAGACGAATTGGGCAGGGTCGTTATCCCTAAAGAGATACGGCGGACATTGCGTATACGTGAGGGGGATCCCCTTGAAATCTTTGTTGACCGTGAGGGCGGCGTTATACTGAAAAAGTATTCGCCAATCGGTGAGCTTGGGGATTTTGCCAAGGAATACGCCGAAACGCTTCATCAATCGGTTGGTCATATCTCCGTGATCTGCGACAAGGATACCGTCGTCGCCGTTTCAGGCGCAAGCCGCAAGGAGCTTCTCGATCGTCCGATAAATGAGGAGGTTGAGTCGCTGATGCAATCAAGGACACGTCTTTGCGTCAGTGCGGTTTTGGGCGAAGAAATGACGCCGATTACCGTTGACGACGACCCCGCCCGCTATACTGCTCAAATGATTATGCCGATAATCGCTGCAGGCGATGCCATTGGAGCCGTAATGCTGCTTTCACGTGATTCAGGCGCGACAATATCGCAGTCTGATATCAAGGTTTGCGAAACCGCAGCAAGCTTTATGGGCAAGCAGATGGAAAATTGATCTGCTGAATAATTTTCAGGCTGAAGTCATGTGCGGCGCACTTGACCTCAGCCTTTTTACATTGGCACAAAATACTAAAAGACTATGCGTCACCGCCAAAATAATCAAAGCAGCACGGAACTTCTCTCAAATCAAACTGCTTCGCCAATTCGATTAACCATGGCATCTCATATGCTTTTGTCGCCTGTGGATTTAACGGCACAAGCCCCAGACCGCAAAGCTTGGACTGTGAAGTCATTGAAACGATATGCGTAATGAATCCCATGGCATACGGAAGCTTTTCATCGTCAATACCCTTGCAGACGCCGACATACTGCACCAGTGTGTTGGCGCCCTTTGCAGGAACGGCGTCAAAGCTTATCTGTTCACCTACCAGACCCGCCCTGTACAAATCCCCGACTGCCCTTGCGTCTGCGATACACGATAGGGCTTTGCCTCGCTTGAATTCGTCCATCGTTCCCTGCACGGCTGATATTTCGTCATATGTCATTCCCGCACATGCCGTTGGGTTATAAACCAGTAATTCGCCCGAGGCACAAAAGGGAATTGCGTACTGAGCGCCGCGATAAGCTCCGCTTGATACGTCAAATGCGTATTCAGGCGCCGCATCGTTTTGAGACGTAAGCTCCAGAAAGGTGCCCGCCTGTTGAGTGCCGTGCGCGAAGCTGATGATATCCGGAGAGCGTCCACGCGCAAGCTGTTCGTTTGCTTCATCCTCCGTGTATGTCTCAACCTCAAAGAAAACGCCGATGAGATCGCCTGCATACTCGTTGGCTCTCAATGTAAGCCATGCTCCGAGACTGCCTATATATGGTTTGAAATCAACTATGTGCCACACCATGACGATACCTGAATATGGCTCTGTTTTGTGCTCAAGCCACTCACGGTATGCGTTTTTTTCGAGGCGCGGCTCAATATATTTTGGCAGCAGCACTATGTATGCCGCAAGTAGAAGCACTCCAAAAAAGGAAACGATTCTGCAGGCAAGCTTTGTTCCGTGCTTTGCCTCGGTATTCCTTATATGTGTATCCTTGGATAATCCGCTATTTTCCATTTTGTATAACTCAGTCGTCTGCCTTGAGCCATGAAAGCAATATCTTCATAAAATAGTCCCCAAAGCTTGCCTTATCAATTGAATATGCCGCGACCAGCAACACCTCTCCGACTATTTCTCCGTTTGAGTTTTTGAGAATCATCTTGCCAAGCGTCTGCCCCATGGCGACGGGCGCGGCAACGTTCTTCTGCATTTCCGTCTCGGTTGAAAGCGCAGTGTCTGTAACCGGCATAAGCGCTGTAACCTGTGATGCGGTAATCGCCATAACGCTTGTTTCTGTGCCGCCGCTGACGCTTACGAACCCCATTGGCGCTCCCTGTTCGTTCAACGAAACGGTTCTGAAAGCTGCAAATCCGCTGTCCAGCATTGTTTGAGCTGTTTCAAACCTGACGTCAGAGCCGCCTGCTCCTCCTATAATTGCAAGCAGGGTCGTTGTCCCCCTTTTTACAATGAACGCACCCGCATAATCCTTAGCTCCGTTTGATCCTGTTGCCAGTCCGAAGCAGCCTGAATAATGCCTCACAAGTCTGTTGGGGTTAACAAGCTCAGTAGTTTGCGCGTTGGCGTGCGGAAGCTCATCCATGTATGTCGACGAATACTTCAGAAACGATGGGCTTTCTGTGAGTTTTAGCGATATATCTGCAATAAAATCCGCCGTAAGCAGCATTGCTCCGCCCATAACCTCGGAATATTGCAGTGTACAGTACTTATTCATCTCGTCCAGCGCAATCTGATCCGAACCATACGCCTTTTGTATCAGCGCGTAAATTGCATCGCCCGCAAGCAATATTACCGAAGCCTTTAGCAGCTCCCCCGCGGCAATTACCTCGTTTTCGCTTATAAAGGCTGTTTGCCCGCTTATGTGCGATGCTGCTTTTGAAACCGTTATCTGCGTATCCTCGGCTATCCTGCCATCGTCAAACGCCATGCAGACCAATAACAGGGGCGCAAGCCTTGTCAGTCCCGCATAATCAATGCTCTCCCCCGCCGCCTTGTCAACAATTACTCTTTTTGAATCTGCGTCAATCAAAAGTGCCGCCTTGACGTTTGACAATTCTATGTTCAATTGTTGAGCGTTTGACGAGGCGGCGCAGCATGACAGCACAGTCATCACGCACATGAATAATGATATTATCTTATTAATACGCATCGCAAAAAACCTCCGCAGCTTATGTTAAAAGCATATTGCTCACGGAGGTAAAATATTATTGCTCAGAACATGCTTATCTGGTTTGTTGCCGAAAGTCCTTTTAAGCATCCAAGCTTTTCAAGCTTGTCAATAACTGCCGTATTTGCCTTTGTGCGGTTAATAAAATCCTCTTTTGAGATATATTTTCCGCCTGCAGCGCCATTCTCTATGCCTATGGCAACGCTCTCCCCCAGACCTGCTATCGCTGTAAACGGAGGACGTATTTTGCCGTCCTCTATAACGAATGTTTTTGCCTTTGACTTATAGATATCGATAGGCAAAAGCTCGAATCCCCGCATATTCATCTCCGCGACAACCTCAAGTATGACCAATGCGTCCTTTTCTTTTTGGTCGGGATGATCTTTTTTCTTTATATTTGCAATGTTATCCATCACTGCGTCATAACCGCCTCCGCACAGCTCAATATCAAATGTGTCTGCGCGAACGGTATAGTACACCGCATAAAACTCCAACGGATAATGCACCTTATAGTAGGCAACGCGGAAGCTCATCATAACGTATGCCGCGGCGTGTGCCCTTGGGAACATATATTGAATCTTTTTACAGCTGTCCACAAACCAATCGGGAACAGCTATTGCCTTCATCGCGGATTCCATCTCGGGCGTCAGCCCCCTGCCCTTTCGCACGCTCTCCATTGTTTTGAATGAAAGCGACGGCTCCCCTCCCATCGAAATGAGATAGTTCATTATGTCGTCGCGTGTGCAGATTACCTCCATGAGTGACGCGGTTCCGTTCTGCACAAGCAGCTGTGCGTTGTTGTTCCAAACATCGGTACCGTGCGAAAGCCCTGCTATGCGCACAAGCTCCTCCATTGTGGTTGGACGAGTTTCCATCAGCATGCCACGCACAAATCCCGTGCCAAACTCAGGTATTCCGATAGATCCGACGTCGCATCCCAATGGCTCCATGCTGATTTTCAGCGGTTCATCCGTGCGATATATCGCCATTGTATCGGGGTCGTCAAGCGGTATCAATCGTGGGTCAAGCCCTGTTAAATCCTGAAGCATACGCAGTGCCGTCGGATCATCGTGCCCCAGTATGTCAAGCTTTACAAGACGATCATCAAGCGCGTGGAAATCAAAATGGGTGGTGACGCTGCCGCTTTCGGTTTTGTCCGCAGGATGCTGCACAGGGCAAAAGTCAAACACCTCATAATCCTCCGGCACAATTACAATGCCTCCCGGATGCTGACCCGTGGTGCGTTTTACGCCTAAGCAGCCCGATACCAAACGGTTTGCTTCCGCCTCGGAAACGTTCATACCCACGTCCTCGCAATAATGCTTTACATATCCGTAGACCGTCTTATCCTGAACCGCAGATATTGTACCCGCTCTGAATGCGTGCCCCGCGCCGAACATCTCTTCAGTAAATCTGTGTGCAACCGGCTGATACTCGCCTGAAAAGTTCAGGTCGATATCGGGAGTCTTGTCGCCCTTAAAGCCAAGGAACACCTCAAACGGAATGTCGTAACCCTCTTTGCTGAGTTTTTCACCGCACACCGGGCAGATTTTGTCGGGAAGATCCATGCCGCATCTTGACTTTGCGTCATGAACAAACTCACAGTACTTGCACTTTGTGCAAAGATAGTGCGGCGGCAAAGCGTTGACCTCCGTTATGCCGAGCATAGTCGCCACAAAAGACGAGCCGACCGAGCCTCTTGAGCCAACCAGATAGCCATCGTTCATCGACTTTGAAACAAGCTTCTGCGCCACCATATACAGCGATGAGTACCCGTTGCCGATAATCGACTTAAGCTCCTTGTCAAGGCGCTTTTGTACAACCTCCGGAAGCGTTTCGCCATACCTTCTGTGGGCTTCTCCCAAAGCCATTGACTCAAGCTGCTCCCTTGCTCCCGGAAGCTCGGGAGAATAGGTTGATTTTTCATCAAGAAATGGGTGAAGCTGAACGCACATATCTGCTATTGCATTGGGGTTTTCAACCACCACCTCATGCGCTGTTTCTTCCCCCAGGTATGAAAACTCCCGAAGCATGTCGTCTGTTGTTCTGAAGTACAGCGGCGCCTGCTGCTCCGTGTCGGTAAAGCCATGCGCGTGCATCAGTATGCTTCTGAATATGGCGTCGTCCTTGTTGAGATAATGAACATCGCCCGTCGCCACAACCTTTTTATTAAGCTTGTCTCCAAGCTCTATCACCCTTCTGTTGAATGAACGAAGCTGTTCCTCGTTCTCCGCAACTCCGTTCCTCAGCATGAACGCATTGTTGGCAATGGGCTGAATCTCAAGGTAATCATACCATTGCGCCGTGCGAAGCTGTGTTTCATATGGCAGATTGCCTGTAATCGAGCGAAAAACCTCTCCGCGCTCACAGGCGGAGCCAAGCAGCATGCCCTTTCTGTGCAAAAAGAGTAGACTGCGCGGAATGCGCGGACGCTTATGAAAAAACTCCAGATGTGAGTAGGAAACAAGCTTGTACAGATTTTTAAGCCCCTCCTGCTGCGCCGCCAACAGAATAATGTGGTAAAGCGGCAGCTTTGCATCATCGCTTTGTGATGCGTCCCAAAATGGTATCGTGTCTATTCCCTCGCCCTTTAGCTCCAGTATCAGCTCCGCGCACTTGTTTTTGAGCGCACGAACGGATTTATCGGAGGGGCAAAGCTCCCGCGCAAGCTCATGATGAGCCACCGCGCCACCCTCCATGCTGTAATCCTTTATGTTAAGATGCATATTTCGATCAAGCTTTTCAACATCCACATACCTGTGCGGAAGCTCCGACTCGGTGTTATCCAAAGCATTGGCAAAGGCAGCCAACGTCGCACTGTCGTATGACACAATACGCGAATCACCCGCAAAGCGCAAAAAAGCTTCAACCGCAGCGCTTTGTGTAGGCGCGTCGGAGATCGTCTCTTCCGTTATGCCGCAAAGCTCCTGTACACGCTTTGGGATTGCCGCGGAAGGTGACGCATATATGTGAAATGTTCCGTTCTCCGTGCCGTTGTCGTCAAACTTTATAGCCGATATTTCAAATATGATGCTCCGCGAACCGCTTTCCGCAAGCGTGGCGGCTGCGGCAACATAATCACCGTTTATGGTTTGCAGCTCAGAATCATCCAACAGATAGCCTTCACAGCCGAATATGACCTTTATGTTGTTGCTTTTTGCTGCCTTCATAGCCTCCGGCAGAGCATGAACAACTCCATGGTCTGTTATCGCAATTGCCCTGTGTCCCCAGCCTGCCGCCGTGGAAATGGCTTCCGAAACCTTGGTTAGCCCGTCCATTGTTGACATCTGCGTATGCAAATGAAGCTCCACACGTTTGCCGCCCTCTGCGGTATCCCCGAGCTTAGGAGCCTCCCTTCTGTTCACGTCATTTGCAAAAAGAACGTAATCTCTTGAGTAATTATCGTATCTGTAATTGCCGCGCACAAGCAAAAGATCGTCCGCTTTGTTAACTTCATCCAGCCTCTTAGTCACGCGTGCAGAGGCTGTTTGATCCGGAAACAGCTTAACCGTAATTGTGTTGCTTTTATCCGTAACATTCAGCTTGATAATTGAGCGAGTTTTGTCACGGGTTTCAGATACCTCAATGCCAACAATGCTTCCCAAAATGGTGACATTGCCTGTCTGCTCGTCAATCTCCGACATCTTTTTGATATTTGGACGATTGATCTCCCTGCCGAGAATTATATCTGCGGGATCTGCGACCGATTTTGGCTTTTGCACGGCAGTCTTTTGTTTTAACGCTTGCTTTGAGCCTTCCGGCGCACGCCCGCTGTCACGAGTGACATTCTTTTTTACAAGCTCTTTGACATTGACGCTTTCGTCCTCAACAACGTGTATTGCAACATTCCAGCCCCAATACTTGACGGCAAAGGCCCTGAAGTCGGCTATATGGCTTTGAAGCACAGCGCGTACAAGCATGGGATGCACATGCATTGTGATTTCGCTTGCGCCGCCTGATGCCGCATATGCGTTGGCGTTATCGTCCGCTGTGCCGCAGGAACGATTGTCAGCTTCGTTTTTGTTGATTTCGATAACGGATGCGTTTAAAAGCGGTTTCAGCTCAGGCGCTATCTGCGACCATGCTTCGGATATAAGCGAACAGCATTTTTCAGGGTCTGTCAACAATTGTTCTTTAAGCGTGCAGCCAATTACAAAAGTCACGGATACGGCTTTTGAGTGCAGCTCGCTGCTCAGATATTCGACAATGGCGTTATATTCGTTTGGATACAGTGGGCTGTTGACCTCAACCTCAACCTTATATCCACCGGATTCGGCGCTCCTCACCGCCTTTAAAGGGCGAAAAGCACCATCGGAAAATAGGGCTCTGCACTTTGCAATATTGTCGGCATTGCTCATTTCTCGCCATCCAGTTCGGCAAGCACATCGTTAATGAATCTGTCGATCACCTGCGGAAGCTTGTCCGAGTAGCATATTTCTCCATGCCTAAACACAACCGCATTGACGGAGCCGAAAGCCACGCCCATGTCCGCCTCACGCGCTTCGCCCGGGCCGTTTACCGCACAGCCCATCACGGCGATTCGCATATGCTTTGTTGTGTTTGGCATTGCCTGCTTAACCCTTTCAACAATTGATGGAAGGTCAACTCTTGTTCTGCCGCACGTTGGGCAGCTCACCACCTCGACGCCCTCGCTTCTAACGCCGGCAGCAGATAAAATGCGTTTAGCCGCCGTCACCTCGTCAATCGGGTCTCCCGTTATCGACACTCTTACGGTATCGCCAATTCCATCAAGCAACAGTGCGCCTATCCCCGTTGAGGATTTTATTATGGCGTCCTGTCCCAAGCCCGCCTCCGTCACCCCTATATGCAGCGGATACGGCGTTAACTGTCGAGCAAGCCGATACGCTTCTACCGTTGTTTTAACGGTGGAAGCCTTTAACGACAGCACAATATCGTCAAAACCAAACCTTTCAAGCAGAGCGGCATGGCGAAGCGCGCTCTCAACCATTGCTTTTGCAGAAACCCCATATTTGTGCAGCAGATCTTTTTCAAGAGATCCGCCGTTTACGCCGATTCTGATTGGTATTTTAAGCTCTCGTGCGACATGGGCAAGCTCTTCAACCTTGGCGTCCGAGCCAATGTTCCCGGGATTGATACGCACCTTGTCAATGCCGTTTTTCATTGAGGCAATGGCAAGAGTGTGGTCAAAGTGGATATCCGCAACAAGTGGAATATGAACAAGCCGCTTGATCTTTGGAATGGCGTTGACGCACTCGTCATCGTACACCGAAAAGCGTACTATCTCACAGCCCGCCTCCTCCAACCTCAATATCTGTCGAGCGGTTGCCTCAAAATCTCTCGTGTCGGTATTTGTCATTGATTGTATTGTAACGGGCGCACCGCCCCCAATCGGCACTCCGCCCACAACAACAGTTTTTAGCTTGCCAATCATTGCGTCACTCTCCTCCCGCCCGTCAACTGCGCTGCTCACGAAAAGTTGCCTCTGCTTATGCCGATAATATCAAACACGGTTATTACTATCATCAGCCCGAACAACAATATAAGTCCGACGCCATGTATAACGCCCTCAACCTTGCGGTTGACAGGCTTTCTGAATATAAGCTCAATCAGCATAAATACCAATCTGCCGCCGTCCAGCGCGGGAAGTGGCAGCAGGTTGAAAATGCCAAGGCTGAGTGATATCAGTATTGTGACATACAGCAGATAGCGGAAGCCAAGCTGCGCCATTTCGCTCATTATCGCAACAGTCCCGACAACGCCCGTCACATCGCCCTGCTTTATGCCGGATGAGAACATATTGCCGATCCCTTGGAATGTCAGGCGCACAACCTCCACGAGCAGCCTGCCTGCTTCTCCAAATGCTTCAAAAAAGCCATAAGGAACATTGTAGGTTTGACAGCCCATTGAAATTCCCAGGAAATTTGTCCCTTTTTCTGCATTATATATGTTTTCAATATATATTTCGACAACATCGTCTCCGCGCAAAACAGTAATGTCAACGCCTTCACGCGGAGCGTCGGCAATAAGCGCGGAGCATTTTTCGATCTGTGCGTTGTATCCCAAGTCCGAATCGGCAACGCTCTGACCGTCTATTGTAAGCAGCACGTCCCCCGCCTCGACTCCCGCCTCCATCGCGGGCCCGCTGTTGTCAACAAACCCAACGACCTGCACCGCTGCGCCGTTGTCACCGTACGTTTTTACAACATCCTGACCATACGCAAGCATCATAATTACGGCAAGCACATACGCAAACGCGATATTCATAACCGGGCCTGCCAGAACGACAATTATACGCTTCCAAACCTTTTGTGCGTTGAAGGCTATCGCGTCCATTGGATCATCATCCTCGCCATAAAACCTGCACGCACCGCCGAGAGGAACAGCCCTCAGCGCATATGTGATATCCTTGCGCTTAAATTTGATAAGCGCGGGCCCGAACCCCAACGAAAAATCAAGTATCTTAAACCCAAGTATTCGCCCTGCGGTATAGTGCCCAAGCTCGTGTATGAAAATCATAAACGCAAGCACAAGTATTGCTATTAATACATATAGAATCGACATCAAATGCCTCCTTTAACAGGTGTTCGCGGTTAATATGAACTTTGGGGGTTATACTCCTCCGCCATCCTTCGCGCCTCAATATCAAGCGCGACAAGAGTCTGCACATCTTGAATCGCCGTCACGGGCATACGTTCTATTGTGTGCCGCACGCAATCATATATATTCAAAAATGTCAACTCACCGCTTATAAAGCGCCTTACGGCAACCTCGTTTGCGGAATTATACGCAACCCTTGCGGCGTCGCCCATAGCCATTGCCTCATACGCCAACGGCAGTGCGGGAAAGAGATTTTTGTCCGGCTTTTCAAAGGTTAGCTCACCGCATTTGTCAAGGCGCAGCCTCTGAACGGGGCTTTCAATCCTTTGCGGATACGTCAGCGCATACTGTATGGCAAGGCGCATATCAGGTTGACCCATCTGCGCCATTACCGCGCCGTCCGCATACTCAACCATTGAATGAACAATTGACTGCGGATGTATCAAAACCTCAATATCATCGGCTTTCATGTTGAACAGGAACGCCGCTTCCATTACCTCAAGCCCTTTATTGAAAAGCGTGGCGGAATCTATGGTAATCTTTTTGCCCATGCTCCATGTCGGATGCTTCATTGCCATGACGGGCGTGACGTTCTTCAACATATCGGCGGAGAATTCTCTGAACGCACCGCCTGATGCTGTGAGTATGAGCTTGGTGACGTCGTGTCTGTCCCCCGCGCTGAGGCATTGGAATATCGCGCTCTGTTCGCTGTCAACGGGCAGTATGCGCCCTCCGCCGCGTTCGATTGATCGCCGCACAAGAGCACCTGCGCAAACAATACTCTCTTTATTTGCAAGCGCGACAGTCTTGCCTGCATCAAGTGCGGCAAGCAGAGGAAAAATACCGACAAAGCCGCTCACTCCATCGACCGCAATGTCGACATCGTCCGCCGCGGCTATGCTCCATACGTCATCCCCCGTGAGAACCTCAGTATCCGAAAACCGTGACTTAACCGCACTTGCGGCATCTCGGTTAAATACGCCGACACGCTTTGGGCGAAACTGCGTTATCTGGCGGGAGCCCATCTCAATATTTGAACCAAAAACCAACGCTTCGACCGAAAAAATCTGAGGATGTGCCTCACACACCGAAAGCGTCTGCACGCCTATCGAGCCTGTGGAGCCGAAAATGGCAATGCGCTTCATATCCGTCTCCATCTTTGTTATTTGATAAGCAGCGTAAATGCAAGCACTACAACGGGTGCGAACATCATTGCGCTGTCCAGCCTATCCATAACACCGCCATGCTTGGGAAAAATCGTTCCAAAGTCCTTTATGCCCGCCCAGCGTTTGAATGTTGACGCGAACAGGTCGCCAAACTGACCGATCACTCCGCCAACAAAGCCGAGACCCAACAGCCACCCTATGTGGACATTCATCCCCCAGAGAGGTTTTTGGATAAGCCACACAAGCAGCCCTCCCATTGGGCCGCCCACAAGGCCGGCTATATAGCCCTCAACGGTTTTGTTTGGACTGATTCTTGGACATAGCTTTTTTTTGCCGAAAAGTCTTCCGAACAGATATGCGTTATTATCCGCCATACAGGGCGCGGCAAACATCATAATCAGCCCCACCCTTGAAATGTCGTGCGCATCATATCCGATAAGCCCCATGCAAAGAAGCAGAGAAAGAGGGTAAACTATTATCACAATCGAAGCGATAACACCCTCGTTAGTGCGATTCTTGTTGAGTATTCTCTCTATCATTGTTGCCATGAAGCAGGCGACATAAAGTGCCGCGACCCATTTTGCCCCAAACAGCTTAAGTATGGTAAATTGTGAAACCGCAAGCACGGCAGCAGGGATTGTACACGCGTGAATCCCTTTTGCGGCGAACATTTTGCCCATTTCATAAACGGCAAGCAGCGCAAAAAGCGAAAGCGCGGCGACCTGCACCCAGCCTCCGAAGAAAAGTACCAAGGCAAGCAGACAAAGAAGAAGCACAGCGACTATCGTGCGGATAAGCAGTTCTTTCATAGCGATTACTCCACGACCTTTCCGAAACGCCTTGTACGGCTCAAATACTCGCCAATGCAGTCCCGATAATCCTCGGGCGTAAAGCTTGGCCAAAGAACGGGTGTGAATACAAGCTCGGCATACGCCGCCTGCCACAGCAAAAAGTTGGACAGGCGCATTTCATTCGCTGTGCGAATAACAAGATCCAGCTCAGGCAAACCATTTGTGTACAGACGCTTAGATATATCGTCCTCCGTGATGCATTCGGACGATATTCCGTCCTCAACAATGCTTTTAACGGCACGAACAATCTCCGCACGGCTTCCGTAGTTTATGGCAACGCAGAATTTAAGCCCGTTGTTATCGCGTGTTCGCTCGATTGCGCTGCGCATAGCCTCCCTCACCTTTTCGGGGAAGGGCGTAATATCACCGACTGCAATTACCCTTACGCCGTTTGCGTCCAGCTCGTCGATTTCTTTTGCGAAATACTCGACAAGCAGTGAGAACAGCGCACTTTTCTCCTGAATGGGTCTTTGCCAATTTTCGGTGGAGAACGCGTATACGGTCAACGCTTCAACGCCAAGGCGATGCGTTTCGCGGACAATATCATGCAGCGCCTCCATGCCTGCTCTGTGTCCGACTGCACGCGGCATAAGCCTCTGCTTCGCCCACCTGCCGTTACCATCCATTATTATGCCGATGTGACGCGGAATTTCACCCGCAAGCCCAATCGCCTCAAGCTCGGCAGGGGTATAGCGCGGATAAATCTGCATTTTTGTTCCTTATCTGCTGCCCTGTTTATTAATCAAAAACCGATGATTGGATGCATCGGTTTTGATACGCAGCTTATATTGTTGTTTTGAACACGGCGAACGTAAGCTCGACTGTCTTTTGCGCTTCGTCCGTGCGCACACGGATAACGCGTTTGCAGTCGCCGTCCGCAACTCCTTTTTTTGAGCGAACCTCAACGGTCGAGACAGCGAAGCCCTCGTTTTCGGCTATTCGCATCGCAGAGTCAAGGTCAAAACCGCATACGCCTGTCAAACCTCAAGAATCTCCTTTTCTTTATCGGCAATGATACGGTCGATATCCTTTATGGTGCCGTCGGTGAGCTTCTGCGCCTGTTCCTCAAGACGCTTCTGGTCATCCTCGGTAATCTCGCTGTCTTTGCACTGCTTTTTCAAAGCCTCGTTTGCTTCACGGCGGATTGCGCGGACGGCAACCTTTGATTCCTCGCCCTTTTTACGGATAACCTTGACCAGGTCACGGCGGCGCTCCTCTGTAAGCTCGGGGAATATAAGACGAATAAGCTTGCCGTCGTTTGAAGGATTAATACCCAAATCTGACTTTTGGATAGCCTTTTCGGTTGCAGGAATGAGCTTTGAATCCCAAAGTGAAATCACAAGCAGACGCGGCTCCGGCGAGCTTATTGTGCCCAACTGGTTGATAGGCGTTTGTGTGCCATAATAATCAACGGTAATACGCTCAAGCAGCTGTGGATTTGCCCTCCCTGCGCGCAGACCGCCAAGATCTCGTTTGAGCACGGCGATTGTCTTTTGCATTTTATCCTGTGCATTATCAATAACGTCCATATTATGTATACCTCCGTAAAAACTTACCAACATATTTTATTTGATACCGAGGCGGTTGTCAACCGTTATTATCTTGTTTTACCGCGTCGGCACAAATGTTTACTGAAAATTTACGATATTACGGTCCCCACGTTTTCTCCCATCACCGCCTGTGTGAACGCGCTCTCCTTCTCCATGGAAAATACCACTATCGGAATTTTTGTTTCGGCACAAAGTGTTATTGCCGTAAGATCCGTCGCCCGCAGCTGCCTCTGTATCACCTCTTGATATGTGAGCCTGTCAAACTTTATTGCGTTGGAATCTGTGCGCGGATCGGATGAATAGACGCCATCGACATTTTTTGCAAGCAAAAGGGCGTCCGCGTGAATTTGTGCCGCACGGAGTGCCGCCGCCGTGTCTGTTGAGAAGAACGGAGAGCCCAGCCCACAGGCAAAAATTACGACCTCGCCGTTGTCTAACGATGTGTTTGCCAGCCTTGCAGAATATGTATCCATGAAAAGCTCAATATTGACAGCCGAAAGTACGCGAACGGGGATTTTTATATCCCTCAGCGCCTGCTCAAGCGACAGTGAATTTATCGCCGTTGCAAGCATGCCTATCGCGTCCGCACGGTTTCTGTCCATAGAGCCGCTGCTTCTTCCCCTCATTATGTTGCCGCCGCCGACAACCACGCCAACCTGTACGCCAATGTCGTACAATTGCTTTATATGTATCGCAGCGTCCGCAACCTTTGCGGAATCAACCGGAGCCTGCTCGCTCCCCAGTACCTCTCCGCTCATTTTCAGAAGTATTCTTTTGTAAATGGGTTCCATCCGTTTTTACCTCTACTAATAATTAATGATGCAATTATAGCATATCCTGTTCAAATTTGGAATGCTTTTCAACAAAAATGTCTCTCTGTTTAAGTTTCTTCAACGGAAACGGCATTACCCGAATTTTACAATTATATAGGAAATTTGTTATGCAGGAGTTTTTCATGACGACTGGAATTATGTACAGCATTCAATAACGGAAAGCGGGTGTTTCGGTGGCGTATCCGGAAAGCTGGTTACACGAGCTTCTCAGCAAAAACGATATCGTTTCTGTCGCATCCGAATACACTCAGCTGTCTGCAAAGGGCGGTCGTCTTTGGGGGCACTGCCCGTTTCACAGCGAACGCAACCCCTCGTTCAGCGTCTCTCCGGATAAACAGCTGTTTCACTGCTTTTCGTGCAAGGCGGGAGGCAGCGTAATTCAGCTTGTTATGCAGGCGGAAAGCCTGACGTATACCGATGCGGTTCGTCACCTTGCGCAGCGTGTGAACATGGACATGCCTGAGGAAATTGACGACAGCCGTCTGTTGCAGCAAAAGCATCTGCGTGAGCGCATATATGCTGCAAACCGTGAAGCGGCAATGTATTATCACAAGCAGCTGCTCTCGCCCGATGGTGAGGCTGCACGCGATTATGTTGCGCGCCGCGGCGTTGACGCAAAAACGCTTGTGCGCTTCGGTCTCGGCTATTCACCCGACAGTTGGGATGCATTGTTCGTCTATTTGACCGACATGGGCTTTTCACGCGATGAGCTTATAAAGGCAGGTCTTGCCTCTGTCGGAAGAAAAGATTCTGAAAAGACTTTTGATTTTTTCAGAAATCGTCTGATGTTTCCCGTTATCTCTGCAGCGGGCAAGGTAATCGCCTTTGGCGGACGTGCGCTTGGAAACGACGAGCCAAAGTATATCAACACGGGCGATACTCCCGTATATAACAAGCGTGAGAACATCTATGCGATTAATTTGCTGAAGGGTGCTTCGCATAGCGACGTCATAATGGTGGAAGGCTATATGGATGTGATAAGTCTTCATCAGCGCGGCGTAACAAACGCCGTTGCATCGCTTGGAACCGCCCTTACCACTCAGCAGGCACGGCTTCTGAAGCGTTTTGCTTCTAAGGTTTATTACGCATATGACGGCGATGAAGCAGGTCAGAAGGCAATGCTTAGAGGTATCGATGTGCTTGCCTCGGTTGACGTGGAGCCACGGGTTATAATAATTCCCGATGGTCTTGACCCGGATGACTATATCCGAAGCTTTGGCGCGGACAGCTTTTTACTGCTGAAGGATTCTTCAATAACCTCTGTGCGCTTTAAGATTGAGCGTATCGCTTCGGTATGTGGGCTTGACGACCCTGACGGGCGTGAAAAATTTGCAAAGCAGGCATGCGCTCTGCTATCCCGCTTGGAGCCTGTTGAACGTGATCGATACATCGCGCTTGTGGCGGAAAAAAGCGGGCTTGCCGCGCAGACGATAAAGCAGCAATGCGGTGTTGCCGCGGAGGAGTCCAACGCGGACGATGGCTTCACGCGCAGAGGCGGCTACAAAGCCCCTCACGCGGATACCCTCCGTGAAAAAAGCGAGTGTATCCTTGCGGCGTGTCTGATGAAGTCCGCAAGCGATGCGCAGACCGTGTGTCGGCTTAACGGCTTTTCTTTGGAGCTTTTTTCCAACGCCGCATTGAAAAGCTTTTGTGCGGATTTGCTTGCCGCGTACAAGCGTTCGTCCTCTGTTGACATTGGGCTGATGATTGCCGCGCTTGACGCCCCCGCCGCGGATGCTCCCGCCGCCGCGCTTGCGATGTGCGACAGCATAATTAACCCTTCCGAGTCCGCCGCCGATACCATTGCCAAGCTTACACGCACCGATGATAACAAGCGGCTTAACGAGCTTGCGGTACGCATTCAGCAAACGTCGGATACAGTCAAGCGTGCGGAGCTTTGGCAAGAATATGTTGAGATTCAACATCGTAATAAAAACCGCAACGACTGATTTTTTTGAATAACCAAGGAGGTTAACATATATACGTATGGAAGATACTGAGAGGAATCCGCTCCAGCGGGTGGACGAGCTGATTCAAAAAAACAAGGATAAGGGCGTCATGACATATAAAGAGGTCATGGACACGTTTGACGATGTTGAGCTTGCTCCCGAACAGATCGAAACAATATACGACCGTTTTGAAGCTGCAAGCATCGATGTTGTTGAGGAGATTGAGGTTCCCGAAAACGTTGAACAGGCAATTGACGAGATCGAGCCGGAGCAGCGCACCCAAACAGCAGCCGACGCCGCGGCAGATGTTATCGCCATTGACGACCCGGTCCGAATGTATCTGAAGGAAATCGGGCGCGTACCTTTGCTCACCGCAAACGAGGAGATATCGATTGCAAAGCGCATGGCGGACGGAAAGCCTGCCGAAACGGCGATAATCAACTTTGTTAAGGCGCAGACGGGCGATGAGTACGATGACTTTAAGCTTGCGATAATGGGTCTTGCGCAAAAAAAGCTCAATAAAACATTCAAGGATTACGGGCTTGCGTTTGACGCTTTGGCAGAAACCGAGTACTGCATAGATCCCGCCCTTGTTGACGCGGCCGAGGATGGTCAGTATGCCAAAAGTCAGCTTGCGGAAGCTAACCTTCGCCTTGTCGTCAGTGTTGCAAAGCGATATGTCGGGCGTGGTATGCTTTTTCTTGACCTTATACAGGAGGGCAATCTCGGTCTGATAAAGGCTGTTGAAAAATTTGACTATCGGAAGGGCTACAAATTTTCAACATATGCGACATGGTGGATACGTCAGGCAATCACGCGTGCAATCGCCGATCAGGCGCGTACCATACGGATACCCGTCCACATGGTTGAAACAATAAACAAGCTCGTTCGCGTCAATCGTCAGCTTCTTCAGGAGCTTGGACGTGAACCGCGTCCCGAGGAGGTCGCCGCCGAAATGGGCATAAGCGAAGAAAAGGTTCGTGAGATTATAAAAGTTGCGCAGGAGCCTGTATCGCTTGAAACTCCTATCGGTGAGGAGGAGGATTCCCATCTTGGTGATTTTATCCCCGACGACGACGCGCCCGCACCGGAAAACATGGCGTCCTCCGCAATGCTTCAGGCGCATTTGGAGGAGGTTCTGCGCACGCTTACCCCGCGTGAGGAAAAGGTCCTGCGTCTGCGCTTTGGTCTTGACGACGGTAAAACACGCACTCTTGAGGACGTTGGCAAGGTGTTCAACGTTACGCGTGAGCGCATACGTCAGATTGAGGCTAAGGCTCTGCGCAAGCTTCGTCATCCCAGCCGCAGCAAGCGTTTGCGTGATTTTTTGGATTGATACTGTTTTTTGTCCGAGCTTACGCTTGGACAAGTTCTGTCCCAACAACTATAATTGAAAGGTCTGTATGTACGATATTGTTAAAAAAGAACGGCTTAACGACTCTGTAACTCTTATTGACGTTTATGCTCCCCTTGTTGCTCTGCACGCCGCCCCCGGGCAGTTTATAATACTACGTGTTGACGGCGATGGTGAAAGAATCCCGTTTACGGTTGCCGACTATGACCATGAGCGCGGCACAGTTACGATAGTTTTTCAGATAGTCGGCGCAACCACCGAAAAGCTTAATCATCTTGAGGTTGGCGATCATTTGCATGATTTTGTCGGCCCTCTCGGCAAGCCTACCGATATCAGCGGGGTGAAATCCGCCGCTGTAATCGGAGGCGGCTTGGGCTGTGCGATTGCCTATCCTGTTGCAAAGCTTCTGTATGACAGCGGCTGCACAGTGGATTCGGTAATCGGCTTTCGCACAGGCGAGCTTGTTTTTATGGAATCTCATTTTAAGCGCATAAGCCGCAACTTTCGCCTCATGACCGACGATGGCACTGCAGGTGAAAAGGGGCTTGTAACCAATGCCCTTCTTGTGCTGCTTGAAGACGGCGTTCAGTATGACGAGGTATTTGCGGTCGGCCCGCTCTCTATGATGAAATATGTCTCGCTGCTTACAAAAAAGTTTGGCGTAAAAACAACCGTCAGCATGAATCCGATAATGATTGACGGCACGGGGATGTGCGGATGCTGTCGGCTTACCGTTGGTGGCGAAGTAAAATTTGCCTGTGTAGACGGTCCTGAATTTGACGGGCATCTGGTCGATTTTGACGAGGCGATGCAGCGTGCGGTCGCTTACCATGAGTTCGAGCATGAAGCACGTGAAAAAACCTGTCGTCTGTTTAGAAAGGCAGGTATGTAATATGCCAAATATGCAGTTTAAAAAATATCCCATGCCATTAAGGAATGCGGCTGAACGCTGCAGCGATTTTGAAGAGGTGGCGGTCGGATATGATGAAGAAACAGCCATGCTTGAAGCTGATCGCTGCCTCAACTGTCGCACTCATCCATGTGTCAACGGCTGCCCCGTTGGTATAGATATCCCCGCATTTCTTATGTGCGCAAAGGATGGTGAATTTGAGAAGTCATACGAGATACTTGCCCAAAGCAGCTCCTTGCCCGCTGTGTGCGGCAGAGTTTGTCCGCAGGAAAATCAGTGTGAAAAATACTGCACACGCGGTATAAAGGGCGAGCCTGTGGGAATTGGGCGGATTGAACGATATGTTGCGGATCGTCACAGCAATCTGATGCGCGGCAAGGACGGCGCCGCCGCTTCAAAATCAACTGGCGGGCGAAAGGTTGCCGTAATCGGCAGCGGGCCTGCAGGTCTTGCCTGTGCGGGCGATCTTGCGCGCCTTGGCTACTCCGTTACGGTGTTTGAAGCGCTGCACGTTGCGGGAGGCGTCTTGGTATACGGTATCCCCGAGTTTAGGCTGCCTAAGTATATTGTGGCGGATGAGATCAGCGCTCTTGAAAAGATTGGCGTAAAGATAGTTGTCAACGCCGTTGTCGGAAAATGTCTTACAATAGACGAGCTTATGCACGATGACGGATTTGAAGCTGTTTTTATCGGCACAGGCGCGGGGCTTCCGCAGTTCATGGGAATCCCGGGTGAAAACCTTAACGGCGTATATTCCGCTAATGAATTTCTCACCCGTATAAATCTGATGAAAGCATACAAAGACGACAGCGCAACTCCGATAATGCGCGGCAAGCACGTTGCCGTCATCGGCGGAGGCAATGTCGCTATGGATGCGGCGCGATGCGCAAGGCGATTTGGTTCTGAGGTTACAATCATTTACAGGCGTACCGCCGCCGAGCTTCCCGCCCGCCATGAGGAAGCTGATCACGCGGTGGAGGAGGGCGTTGCCTTCAACTACCTTTGCTCTCCCACTGAAATTCACGGTGAAAACGGCTGGGTTGAAAGCATGCGCTGTGTGCGTATGGAGCTTGGCGCACCCGACATCACCGGCCGCAGGCGTCCTGTTGTGATAGCAAAAAGCGAGTTCGACATCCCCGTTGACTGCGTGATAATTGCAATCGGCACATCGCCCAACCCGTTGATCAAAGACACCACAAGCGGTCTTGACGTTAACAGGCACGGATGTATCATCGCGGACGAAAATACCTGTCTTACCTCCAGAGATGGTGTTTTTGCAGGCGGAGACGCCGTAACCGGCAGCGCGACCGTTATACTTGCCATGGGTGCGGGAAAAGCCGCCGCAAAGGCGATTGACGAATACATCCGCTCAAAATAATTGACGGCTTTGTCGTTTGCATTTTTCAATGCAGCGATACAAAAGCCACAAAATGCATTAAAAAAGCGTCCGTTTAAGGGTGATTCCTGTAAACAGACGCTTTCTTTGTTTTAAGCATTACACATAGTAATCAATGACAACGCGTTCCGAACGAACCTCTTTGATATATGAGGCAACCTTGACGTGCTGCGGATGAACCTTGTATGCAAGCATTGCCGCCTCGTCCGGAAATGTGCAGATCAGAACCATATCGTATGACATATCCGAATGAATCACGTCCCGTCCCATCTCCAACGAGAGCAGATTGGGTACAACTCCAACCAAAGCCGTAAGCCCTTTTTGAATTATATCCATATTTTCTTCACGGGTATGACCGCAGGCATTTTCCATAAGTCTCCACATAACGATGTGCTTCAGCATATTTTTCACCTCTTTCAAAAAAGTCATTTGTATTATAACCATATAATACCTGTCTTGCAACCTGTTTGTCTAAGTTGGTTTTGAACAGAATAGTTATCGACAAAAAACGATTTGGAGTATTGGCGATGAATATGACGAAAACCGAAGGAATAAAGCGGAACAAAAAGCGCAGGACTAAGCGCGGCGCGCTGAAGCTGACCTTCGGTCTGCTGTTTCTTGGTTTTGCGGGGCTGCTTATCGCGGCGTCGGTCATATTTCGCTTTGACGAGTGGCGCAGCTTTGACGCGTCGCTGATACTTGACTGTGACAAAAGTGCTATTGTCTGCGACAGCAACGGCGACTTGGTTTGTATTGCAAGCGCGGGTGAGAAACGCATTTGGGTAGGTATCGAATCGATCCCGGACGTTGTTGTAAACGCTTTTGTGTCCGCTGAGGACGCAAGGTTTTACACGCATGACGGAATAGACATTGTGCGCATATTCGGCGCGGCATGGGCGGATATTCGAGCGGGCGGATACGTTCAGGGTGCGTCAACAATAAGCCAACAGCTGATAAAGCTGAGTCATCTTTCGTCCGAAAAAACGCTTGACCGCAAGCTTGAGGAGGCTGTGCTTGCGATGACGCTTGAGGATAATTACTCAAAGGATGAGATAATGGAGATGTATCTCAACTATGTTTACTTTGGCGGCGGCTATTATGGTATTGAGGCTGCATCGCTTGGATTTTTTGGAGTTGACGTTTCCGCGCTTACAACGGCGCAGGCAGCACAGCTTGCCGGCATACTCAAAAGTCCCTCCGCATACGCGCCCCATATCGATATGGATGCTTCCGTCGGCAGGCGCGACACAATTCTCGGTCTTATGAAGGAATATGGTTACATCGAGCAGCAGGAATATGATGAAGCAATCGCTGAGGAGCCCGTGCTCAAATGTGCCTTTCCAACCGACAGAAACACATACATCGACTTCGCCCTTTCGGAAGCATGTGAGCTTTCGGGACTGACAATGGATGAGCTGCTTGCTTCGGGAGTTGAGATATACACAACTCTTAACACTGAAATAAACGATTACTGTATTTCTCTGATGAATGACGATGCTAACTTCCCGATTGACGCCGCGCAGGGAGCGTTGACTGTTCTTGACGACCGCGGAGGTATTATAGCAATGGTTGGCGGGCGCGGCGAATATACTGCGCAGTCGCTCAACCGTGCTGCCGATATTGAACGGCAGCCCGGTTCGCTCATAAAGCCTATACTTGTATATGCGCCTGCAATAGAGCTTTATGGCTGTTCCGCCGCAACCATGCTGTATGATGAGCAGAAAAGCTTTGGAACCTATACTCCCCGTAATTCGGATGATAAATACTTTGGGTGGGTTACAATGAGAACGGCTGTAACAAAGTCACTCAACGTACCCGCTGTGGAGCTTTTGAGCCGCATAGGGCTGCCATCAGCTGTGTTGTTTGCCCAAAGCGTTGGAATTTCTTTTGAAAATGAGGAGATAGGACTTTCGATTGCGTTGGGCGGATTTACATACGGCGTATCGACTTTGGAAATGGCGGGAGCTTTTTCGATGCTTTCCGATGAGGGCGTTTACATAAAGCCCACAAGCATTGAACGTATCGACTCAGACGTGTTTGATTACAGCCGAGCGCAAACGGGAAAGCGTGTTATGACCGAGGCAAACGCATACATACTGACGTCAATGCTTCAAAGTGTTGCAAAGGAAGGCACGGGGCGAAGGCTCAACGAGCTTGGAATGCCCATTGCAGCAAAGACGGGAACGTCTGTTGATGAGAACGGTGTGCGTGACGCTTGGTGTGCCGTTTATTCGTCTGAATACACAGCGGTTGCATGGATGGGGCTTGATTCATCGGCACAGGGCAGCCTGCCGTCTGAAGCAGTCGGCGGGAGCTGTACGGCACTTTTGCTCTCAAAGCTTTATTCAAAGCTATACGAGGAGCGCGATTGTCCCGACTTTGCCATGCCGAGCAATGTTGAATCCGTTCGTCTTGATATTAGGTGTATCGAGCAGGGCAAATGTGCGCTCGCTTCTGCCTTGACTCCGGACGAATATGTTTGTGAGGAGGTTTTTTCCGTTGGCACATCACCATTGGAGATAGACAGCTATTGGACGCTTCCGCGCCCTCCTGATGAGATCGGATGGAGCATAAGCGCATATGGTTCGCCTGTTATATCGTTCTGCCCGATTTTTAGTCACTTAGAATACAGGCTGATCCGTGTGGATCAGCTTGGAAATGAGCTAACCATATACACCATCACCAACACAACCGAGCTTGTCAGCTACACCGACACAACGGCCGTGAGAGGTGCGGTATACACTTACTATGTTGTTGCCGTTCATCCGGAGCTGCTGACAGCCGGTGAGCCGACAGTCAGCGAACCTTCGCGCAAGCTGCGCGTCGTAGTTCCGTTTGATTAACGACCGCTGACGTCACTCAAGCATATTAAGCAGCGCACGGATATTAACAACACCCATCGTGCGCTTTGCGTCTTCCCCGTTTTTGAACAGAATAATCGTGGGTATGTTCATTATGCCGTAGCGCATTGCGATATCCCTTTCATCGTCAACATTGAGCGTGCCGACGCGATAGCTGCCGTCGCTCTCCTCGGCAAGCTGCTCGATAACGGTTGACATTCTGCGACATGGGCCGCACCATGAAGCCCAAAAATCAACAAACATGGGCGTCTCTTGGCTTATCTGCTCATCAAAATTGTCTTTTGTAAGAATGACCTCTTTCATACTTTTATCTCCTTTATGGTGTTATTATTAACTCAGTTATACCCGTGAGCTCAAAACGATATACATACCCCGTTTCGTCCGATGATATTTCAGTTGGCTCATATGAGGATGAGATAGGCGCATATGACACGACATACGCGGTAATATCGAAAACCGAATCATACGCCGTGCGCGGAAGCGTTATCTGTGCTTCCTCAGAAATAAGCGCTGAAAACTCAAAATAAACTTCAACCTGTCCAAGCGGTTCAAGCACGTTTGCGAACGGAAGCGCCAGCAGCCCTTCGTCATTTTGCGTATACCGAACGGCTTTATTGTTGACCATCGCGGAAGTAACCGTCAATCCCCGTGCAATGAACATCGCCTCATACATAACGAAATCGGTGTTGTTTACAAATGTCATTGACCATTTACCGGTAACAAGCATTTGCACATTGCCGTCCGAGTCTGCGGAGGGAGTCACTTCCATAACGAGCAGAACACAGCCTCTCTCCTCCCGTGTCTGCACGGGGCATGGAGTGACGATACCTTGAGAATCGTCTGATTCAGTGGTTGGCGTTGGTTCTGCAAAAGCTGTTGGGGCGGCACTTTCGGAAGCTTCGGCAGAAGCATATACGGTGGGTGTTTCAGACGTGTTGGGTTCAAGGGAGGTTTTATGCTTTTTGGCATTTATTGCAAGCAACACAATAAGCACCGTTATGCCGCATATCACGAGTATGCCACCCGCGATTATCGCGGCAATAACGAGCTTTCGTCTTATGCGCCTGTTTTCGATAAACGCCATGGCTCATCTCCAAACCTAAGCTTGCAGCGCCGCTTTATTATCCCGACGCTTATTGCTCTCTTTTCCACACGAAGTCATGCGCCTGCTCTTCACCGCGCAAAACGCGCAGCCCGCCTGCGGCAAGCGCTTCCATCTCATATTCGCCCGCCATAACCTCAACGGGTGCAATCCAGCTTATCCGCGGAACTAACATATTGATGAAAAGCTTGCTGTATGCAAGACCTCCGGTAATGACTATCCTGTCAACGCTGCCGCTGACCGCCGCCGCAAGCTCCGCGATGCCCTTGGCGTGTGAAAGCGCCATCGCGTCATAAAGCATACGCGCATTTTCATCACCGTTATCAATCATTGACTCGATCTCACGCCCATCGCTTGTTCCGAGATATGCCTTCAGCCCGGAATTTCCGCGGATGTATCGGCTCATCTCCTCGCGTGAATACTTGCCGCTGTAACACAGCATCGCCAAATCCATCGCCTGAAGCCTGCCGCATCTTTCGGGCGCAAACCCGGCGTCGTCGTCACTGTAGCAGTCGATGCAGCGCCCCTTGCGGATAAGCCACGCAGAGCAGCCTCCGCCGATATGCAGCACAATTATTGTGCATTCGTTAAGGCTTTTGTGCAGCCGCTCCTCCGCACACTTTCTTGCCATGGCGCGGCTGTTAAGAACATGACCTCGGCTCTTTTTGGGAAGCTCAGGCATACCCGTTATCCTGGAAATATCATCCAGCTCGTCAACCGCAACGGGGTCATATACCATCGCAGGAATGCCGAGAGGTCTTGCAATTGCATCCGCAAGCACGCAGGCAAGGTTGGAAATATGCGTGTCAACTCTTGTCGCCATAAAGTAATCGATCATATCCTGATTAACGCGAAAAGCTCCCGACGGCACGGGCGGCAAAAGCCCCCCGCGTGCCATAACGCAGGTGAGTGAGCTTTTGGGAATGGCGTTTTTTGACAGCGTATCGTTGATGCAGCTCATTCTATAATCGAACTGCTCCATCACCCATGTAAAACGCTTCAGCTCGTTTAGGGGGTGTCTGACGGTCTCTGACATTATCATTGTGTCATCGTCAAACACCGCCAGCTTTGTGGACGTTGACCCCGGATTTATAACAAGTATCCTCTCCATAGGGAATACACCTTAGCTGACAAATCCCGCGCCCAAGGCGAGAGAGTAGTATTTTTCTTCCGCACTGCTGCCGCGGCTTGCAAGCACGATAGGAACCTTGCAGCCCATAATTATGCCCGCCATTCTTCCGCCCGCTGTGTATACAAGGCATTTGCCCAGAACATTGCCAACGACAATCTCAGGTACAAGAAGAATATCGAAATCACCTGCGCAAGGACAATCGAAGCCCTTAATCTTTGAAAGCTCCGGAACCATCGCAAGGTCGTATGATATCGGGCCTTCAATGTAGCAGCTTGGCAGCTCTCCCGCAAGGCTCATACGCTTTAGCTCCGCAGCATCAACGGTCTCCTGCATTTTGGGATTGACGGTTTCAATCGCGCAAAGTGCCGCAACGTTGGGCTTTTCATAGCCCAGCTTATGGAAGAAATCCACAGCGTTGGTGACGATCTTGACCTTTTTTTCAAGATCGGGATAGGTACACATACCGCCATCCGTTACGCACATCAGCTTTGGATAGTTCGGAACCTCCACCATCATACAGTGGCTCATAAGCGAACCCGTGCGAAGCTCCGCATCCGGATCAAGAACACCCTTGAGCATTGCCCCCGTCATTATCTTGCCCTTCATCAAAAAGTGTGCGCGCCCCTCTTTGATAAGCTTTGCGGCGCAAACGCTTGGATGCATCCCCTCGGGAACCTCAACTATCTCAAAATCTGCGGGATTCTGTCCCAAAGAAACCAGAACGGCTTCTATCTTCTGTCTGTCTCCGACAAGAATTGAATCCACCAGGTCTTTAGCGTGGATAATTGCCTCCAGCGCGTGGGCGTCGTCTGCGCAAACAAGAGCCACAGTACGGCGTTTGCCGGTTTTTACGCGAGCAACAAGCTCATCAAAGGTTTTGATTGCCATGAATATACCTCCGTTATTAAACGCGATATTTCACGCGTCGTGGTTCGATATGCCGATAGGCAGCTATGTACAAACTGCACCAACTACATTCTAACAGCTTTTGAAGCTTATGTCAATGTGAAACGCCTTCATATCCGCCCTTTGATGCTCAGTTTTACCCTTCAAACAATATATCGTCCGGTAAGTCAAAACGGGTGTTGACATTTTTCAAAATCAATTGTATAATCATCGGCGTCGCCTAAATCGGATGCTTACGGGGTGTAGCGCAGTTGGCAGCGCACGTGCTTTGGGAGCATGGGGCCGGAAGTTCAAGTCTTCTCACCCCGACCAATTATGGCCCCGTGGTCAAGCGGTCAAGACACCGCCCTTTCACGGCGGTAACAGGAGTTCGATTCTCCTCGGGGTCACCATCCTTTTTAGGGCCTTTAGCTCAGTTGGTCAGAGCGGTCGGCTCATAACCGATTTGTCCGGGGTTCGAGTCCCTGAAGGCCCACCATTTTTACGGCCCGGTAGTTCAGTTGGTTAGAATGCCAGCCTGTCACGCTGGAGGTCATGGGTTCGAGCCCCATTCGGGTCGCCAATTTAATATCGATATGCTGGTGTAGCTCAATTGGCAGAGCAGCTGATTTGTAATCAGCAGGTTGAGGGTTCAAGTCCCCCCACCAGCTCCACTTTTTATGGACGGGTTCCCGAGCGGCCAAAGGGAGCGGACTGTAAATCCGTTGTCACAGACTACGATGGTTCGAATCCATCCCCGTCCACCATCATTCGCGGGAATGGCGGAATTGGCAGACGCGTACGGTTCAGGTCCGTATGAGGGCGACTTTGTGCAGGTTCAAGTCCTGTTTCCCGCACCAAATCAACACCCGACAGCTTAATGGCTGTCGGGTGTTTTTTGTTGCTGATATTTCATCATATTGAAGTGCTTTGTGCTGCTTCTATTTGTCGTCAAGTGAAGCATATCCTTTTATTCGGGCAACGCCGATAGTATGTCTGTGAGCATTGCTTTCACGCTTTCAAAGCGCGGCAGCTTATCTCCTGTGACTTCATCCATATATAAGGAACGATTTACCTCAATCATTATGCTGCTGACGCGAGGATCCCTCCCATAATAGCGCGATGGCACCATTGTCCCCGAAAACAGCGTGTCGCAGGCAGCGTGCAGTCCATGTGCCTTGACCGCCATGAGCAAGCTCTGCGTAACACGGTTTGGCGAATGAAACGCGTCTGTTCCTATGCAGACGTCGGGACGTAACTTTCCGGCGTCCTCATACGGAAGGGCTTTTGACGGGAATGAATGGCAATCGACAATCAAGCACTTGCCTTTTTCGCAAAGCTGCTGCTCAACCATTGCGGTGAGCTGCGCGTGATGCGGCTTGTAATACGCTGATATCACATGTTGAACCGAGCTTTCACAAAGCCTTTTTATCGGAATCAGGTCTGAACCGTTTTGATAACAAATCCACATTCCGAAACGGCTCATCACCTCTTCTTCTGGATTGAGAAAGCGCTCCACGTCGCACACAAGACGGCTTATCGGAAACACGATTTTGGTTTGCCCGCAGAACAGTTCATCGGTGTAAAGATCTGTCATTTTAAGCAGCTCCCGCTGAATATCCTGTTCGGAAATGATGAAGTCGAAAAGATATTCGTGCGGAATTGCAACAGAGCTGTGTGGTATGTGCAGTATGGTCATTATTTTTCTCCCTTTAACAATATTTGCCAAAAAGAGAAAAACCCATCGCAGATGGGCTTAAACAAAAACCCATCATTCAAGCATTCGCACCTTGCATACCTGCAGGTTGCGGAAGGGTCGCAGAGCTTGTCTCTCGCCTTCTCTTTATGGTGATTACACTATAACAGATGCATATTCTTCTGTCAATATGTGAATGCGTATGTTAAGCTGTTAGCAAGCAACACATCTTGGGTAATGCGCATGGTCGGTATTTCCAAAAATATATAATGCGCGCAGGCGCAATACCTGCCAAAATAAGTATACATTCCTATTGCAATCTGTATATAAGGTGATATAATAATGCGCATAGACGCACTATGAGAGTGCGCACGCGGGCAATATACAGATTGTCTGCACCAAAGTACATTATTTTAAGGAGGACTGTTGTTTATGAAGGCAATGCGCTCAATGCTGGCTGTGCTGCTGGCTGTTGTGATGCTTCTTCCCTCGGCGATATTTGCGGTAAGCTACACTGACGCCGAAGTCATCACCGAGCCAAACTCTATCGGCAAAACTGTCTATTCACCCAATCAGAGGGTGGAATTTCCGAATGGCTCATGGATTGAGTCGGATATCCCTTTCACCTATGAGGATGGCAATTCTTTCTCCCTCGACACGTCCAACCTCGGCTCGATAACGGATTGCAGCGTTGACGGCGGCTATACAATCCGCAAAATAACCGACCCCGACGAGCTTTCGATGCTGTTTGACAATGTATGGTATCCCACCGCGGCAGAGGTTGACCTTTCGTGGATTTCCGCTGCCGCCGACTTTGACAAGGAGATCGTGCAGGTTATTGTCAGCCTTGACTCCGCCGCCCTTTATCAGGACAAGGGTCTTGGCATTCAGTTAGGCTCCACGGTGGATTCCGCGCTGTACAGCCAAAAGCAAGCTGAAATGCAGAAGGAGCACAACTCCGTTCTTGCGCAGATTACATCGCTTACAGGCAAAAAAAGCATGACGACGCTTGCAAACTATTTCATCACTATGAATGGCTTTGCAATTGAAATCGAACGTGGCTACATTGAAGCCATCAGAAATATTGATGGCGTTAAATACGCCTATGAAGCTCCCGTATATGATGTTTATCCCGATGAGGTGTTCAACTCCGGTGCGGAGCAGCAGTACACCTATGAAGCATGGGATTATGGCTATCATGGTGAAGGCATGACGGTTGCCGTTATTGATACGGGTCTGTACATTACACACCGTGCGTTTGCCTCTGCTCCTGTGAACGCCCACTTCACAGCTGAAAGCATTGCATCTCTGCTTGATGCGTTTGATTTTGCCGCGGAGGAGCGCATGACCTCCTTTACGTCTGCATATGCGTATAGATCCGCAAAAATTCCTTTTGTGTTTGACTATTCGGAGAATGACGCGGATGTTACTCACACCAATAGCGTCTCCGCGCACGGCACACACGTTGCGGGTATTATCGCAGCTGATGAGACGGTCAACAATAATGACGCCCCCGGCGTCACGGGTGTCGCGCCTGAAGCACAGCTCATTATTATGAAGGTCTTTTCCTCCGAAGGCGCATATACGACCGACATCATTTCCGCTCTGGAGGACAGCATCCTTTTGGGTGTTGACGCAATAAATCTCAGCCTTGGTTCAAGTGCCGGCTATGACTATGAAGAAGGTCAGACTGAGATATTCAATGCGGCCAATGCGCTTGGTATAAACGTGGTTGTATCGGCAGGCAATGACAGGGACTCTGCCACGGGCAACAGCTGGGGAGGCTATCAGCTTGCAATTAATCCCGATAAGGGCGTTGTAGGCTCCCCCGGCACATACGCCTCCAACATGACCGTTGCCTCCGTCAACTCCATTACAAGCTACAATCCATACGGCGGCTACCTCTATTACGGCATGAATTACATCTGGGCCGATCCTTACGAGCTTGATTTCTACGACGCCGCTCCGGTTGCGTATAAAATCAGAACTGTTCTGGGCGGTCAGACGATACCCTTTGAGGTAGTGTATGACAATGATTTTTCAGCAGTTGATGTTGCGGACAAGTTCGCCATTGTATTCGAAATGGAGGATACCCCCACGCAGGAAATATACGACGAAGCGGTTGCGGCGGGCGCTGCGGCAATGCTGGTCGTTCCCTACAATGAGGATGACGAATGGGCATACGATATGGAGATAGAATCCTATGAGGCAATGCCCGCCGTATCCTGTATGCTTTGGAACTACACCGACCTTGAACGTTGGATGGAGCTTAACCCGGATTATGAGCGCACGCTCCGTATACCCACAAGATATCAGGACACCGTTGACGGCGGTGAGATGAGCGATTTCTCCAGTTGGGGCCCGACAGGCGACTTGAGACTGAAGCCCGAAATTACTGCGGTAGGCGGCAGTGTTTACTCCACTTGGAGCTATAATTCCTATGCTATTTCAAGCGGCACAAGCATGGCGGCTCCGCAGGTTGCGGGCGCAACCCTGTTAGTTAAGCAGTACCTCAATGCAAATTATCCCGGACTGACGGCATCAGAGCGGCATGACGTTGTAAATGCGCTGCTTATGAGCACGGCAAGTCAAGTCATATCCAATGGCATTGATTGCTCCCCCCGTAATCAGGGCGCGGGCGTTATCAACATTGCTAAAGCGGTTTCTGCGGTAACATATGTTACGGTTGATGGCTGTGACAAGCCAAAAATTGAGCTTGGCGACGATCCCGATCGCACGGGTGTTTACGCGCTTAGCTTCAACGTTGTCAATATGAGCGACACGGAAAAGACCTATTCAATTGATGTATCCGCTTTGAGTGAAGCGGTGATGAGCACCGAGATCCGCGATGGCAAACCGATATATGTTATGTATGGCGAAGCCTGCGCCCTCAGCCCCGAGATAATCGGCAACAGAACGATTACGGTTGCGGCTAATTCCACAGCATCCGCTTCTGTAACCATAAGACTCACAGACTCCGATCGTGCCTTCTTTGAGCGGTACTATGCCAACGGCGGCTATGTCGAGGGCTTTGTTAAGCTCATCGATTCAGACGCAAACGGCATGAACCTGTCACTGCCGTACATGGGCTTCTATGGTGACTGGACGGCTCTCTCCGTTATGGATGTGACATTCGGTTATGATACGCTTTATGATACTCCCGTTGACCTTGATTACTCCTCCGTAATGCCCCACATGGCTCTCACAAGCATCAATGGTGAGGCGCATTACCTTGGAAACAACCTTAGCGTGAATCTTAATCCCACGATTGATCCTTACGGCTACTTCGCGTGGGACGATATCCGTTGCTACATCTCCCCGAATGGCGATGGCGTATGCGATGGTATTGAGGCAGTCTACACAAGTATACTGCGAAACGTATCCAAGGTGACATACAAAATCACGAATACGGCGACAGGCGATATTTACTACGAAAAAACTTTCGACTACTATACAAAGTACACTCTTGATGATGATGGCAGCCAGATGCCCCTCGGCATGGACGAATATTCCATGTTTGACCCGTGGTATGGCACAGACGCGGAGGGTAATCTGCTGCCTGATGGGACGCAGGTGTATGTATCAATTGACTGCGAGATGGAATACCGCGGAGAGGTCGTAACCGACAATTCGCTCTGCGGCTGGGGCTTCCTCTGCAATATCGACACGGTTGCTCCACAGATTGACTTCAAAGTCGGGCTTCAGGGAAGCGGAGATTATCAGGGATGGCAAGTTACGTCAGAATTTCACGATGCGGGTATGCTCTCAGACTATAAGGTCATAAGGGGCTCATCCTTTGCGAACGGAGATGCAATTGAGGCTGTTTCAACAGGCTATGCGCTTCCGCTTGAGGCAGGTACAATGAGCGGTCTGCGTACATTCTCAATTGGCAAGGCAGTGATATACATTGTAATGACACGCGATTACGCCGGTAACGCCTCCGCGATTGTGTTTGACAGCCGTGACGGTGCTGACGAGCTTGTTCAGCTTGATTGTGCATCAGACATAACGCTCCCCGTTGGCGCCACTCTTGATATCAGCAATACAATTGTTGCAGAGGGTGTTACGCTCCCTGCATTCCAGTGGACAATAACTGATAATACTGTTGCCGCGGTGGCGGCTAACGGCATGAGCGCAACCATAACTGCCGTTGCGCCCGGCGACGCCACGCTGACAGCGGGCTATGCGTGCAGCACATTCACACAAACGGTTAATATTCACGTTGTTGCAGCAGGGTATGACGTTGAAGCCTTGGCAAATGTGGGCGGTGAGATAACGCCTTCCGGCATAACAACGGTTGGATATGGCGAAAGTATGACTTTCAGCATGACGGCACATGAGGGTTATCATCTGACAAATGTTTATGTTGACGGAACCGCAGTTGGCGCTGTCAGCGAGTATACGTTTGAAAACGTTGTTGAGCCGCACAGCATCGAGGCAAACTTCGCCATTAACGCTTACAGCGTAACATTTGTTGATGGACTTGACTATTCCGTTATCGAACGCCGCACCGTCGAGCATGGCACACAGATAACGCCTCCCGAGGCTCCCGTTCATGAGGGCTATGAATTCACCGCATGGATAGGTTCAACCGTCATCACGGGCGATACTGTATTGTATGCATTCTATACGGCAATCGAGCCTCCCGTCATACCCACATATACAGTGTTCTTTATGGACGGTGTAACGGGCAGCGTGATTGAGCTGCAGATAATTGAAGAGGGCGAAAGCGCAGCCGCTCCCGAAGCGCCCGAGCATGAGCACTACAATTTCTTGGGCTGGAATGGCGAATTGACAAATATCACAGCCGATGCGGTTATCGTGGCGGAATATGCGCTTGACTACACTCTTGGCGATGCTGATTTTGATGGGGATATCGACACTGTTGACGTGCTGATTATGCTGCGCGGTGCGATGAGCATAATCCCGTTAAGCCCTGAGCAAATGATTGCGGGCGATGTGAACCGTGATTACGGCATAAGCACTGCCGATGCACTGCTCATTATGCGTCATGCGCTTGGCGTTGGGCTGCTTCCCGTGTAACCTTCAAGCATTCTATGCTGTCTGCGGCGGGTGAGTACATCGCCTGTCGCAGGCAAGCTTTATAAGGTTTAACTTTTCCTTTCCTCCTCTATGAGAGCCTTCAAGGCTCATCATCCGCCGTATGAGCTTAGCCACTTGTGCGGCGGATGATATTTAGTGCCAAATAACTTGAAATAGAAGTGTGATATGTTATATAATGGTATAGACCCAAATATGATGCGTAAAGGAAGCAATACGATGCTTACTGACATTTGCGGCAGCTTTTCAATGCTTTACGAGCTTGACGGTATGCTGTACCATTACATAAATCGTATCAACATGAATATTTACAGTCAGCGTCTGCGCGACTCTAACGGCTGGCGCATGACTGCGGCAGATCTCGATATGATGACGCGTGAGTTTGCCCGTCTTGAGGACATAGTACAGGAGGTCTGCAGCGGCATTGACCGTGACGACCCTCTGCTTTCCTTTTTCTATTCAATAATCGATTCCGAAATTGACGATCAAACCACATTGATGGGCGTGTCGGTTGAGCTGATGTTTGTATCGCGTGAAACAGGCGTGCATGAAGCGCTTTCATATGCAAAGCAGGCATGGGGCAATTACAGGCAGAACGGCTATGCCATAGCGTGCGATGACGGCAATTGGAGCATACACAGCGCGCCGCCCTCATCCAACCCTGATTATTTGATAAAGCAGTTCGAGTCGCTCCCCTACTCAAAGAGTGCCTGCATGAAAATATATCGTCTGTTCTCCGATTTTGATAACCTTTTGGATGAGCTTGAGGCGCGTCTGCTCCCGCTGGAGGTGAAGCTCCGTGAAAAGCTGGCGGAGGATATGACAGTCCGAAGTGAAATTACATCCCGCTGGGACAAATATCTGGCGGACATATCGGCGGAGGAGTTTTTAAAGTCCATCGCGGGGATAAGCGCGTGCTATTCGGCCGACAAGCGTGTTGACGTGCGCTATATGTCCATGCGCCCCAGCAGGCTGCTCTACACAACGGGCGGCGAGGGGGCGTTGGAAGCTCCCGAGTCCTACTTCATCTGCATAGGCATAGGTCTGCTGCCTGAGTTTTCACTTGCTTCATTTCATCCCGCACCCGACAAGGTTTCGGAGATTCTCCGTCTGTTGGGCGACAAAACAAAATTTGAGGTCATGCAGAAGCTGACTCAAAAATCCTACTACTGTCTTGAGCTTGCCAATGAAATGGGCATGAACGCCGGGCATATGTCCCGCAACCTTAACTCTATGTATTATGCCGGTCTGCTCACAGTGATGCGACGCGGGGGCAGGATTTATTACAGCGTCAACAAAAAGTACATTGAGCAGCTGCTTGGCTATCTGAACAATATGTTCGTGGGCTGATTATGCGCGGCATGATACGCAGGGAGGATTATCCATATGGAATGGACAGGGCTTTATACGCAAGGATAATATTGCCTGATGTCTATTCAGTTTTTTTGATGTAGAATCTTGCTTTTCTCCCGAATACGGCGTTGATTGACTCCATTATTCCGCGGTTGTGTCCGCCCGACAGGTCATATACGATTATGCTTGTTGGCATCATGCTCATAAGGATGGTAAGCATGCCGTCTTCCTCCGAAGCGGAGCAATCAATTTTTGCACCGCGGTCGTTCGACAGCGTTGCCATGCCGTTATCGTAAAGTATCACTCTGACTTCAGCGGCGTGCTGTTCGCTTTCGCCCGTTTTATCCAACATTGACAGTATTTCAAGCAAATCCTCATAATCCTGTCTGAGCTGAAGCTCCTCCCCCGCTCTGTCCACCGACATAGCCCAGCAGTCAAGCGCCTCCGGTATGCGAAAACGCATGAAGCCCTCCGCAACCACAAGCGTACTGTCCTCCAAGTAGTTATAAAGCTCGCCCTTTACGTACCCGAACATATCGCGCTGCAATGAAAAATACAGTGCCTGCGGAAGCAGCTTTTGCTTGTCGCGCAGCGACACCGGTAAAAGATTAACAAGCCGAGCAAGTTCAAAATGTCTCAAGTCTCGATACATCAATTCCGCCGCGGCGCTTACAAACGAATCAAGCTCATCGCTTGTTACGTCCCTCGACAGCAATGTTTTTTCAACGCAGCATGAGGGCGTGTTCAAGCCGTTAAGTCTGAGCCTCCGCTCCGCAAGCACTCCTATATCAACGCCATAATCAAAACTTGCAATAGAATACAGAGCCATATCGTTCTGCCTTTCATAATTCAAACGTCCATACTAAGTATGTTCAGGAATCAAAAAATTGTGATTGACAATTATTTGATGTTGATGTATAGTTAAGGGCAATTGGATTTGCGGGTTGAACGGAAACAATGTCGCTTATGCCATCCCACACAAGAGAGCGTCGTCATTGGCTGGAAGCGTCGCATGGGTGCATACATAGTGGATACCGCTCCGCGACCGCAGGGTAACGGCGCCCTTATCGTCGGCAGAGTGGGGAATGAGCCTGTCTTATTCTCAATCGAGGTGGAACCACGGATAACTGTCCGTCCTCGGCGATGTTGCCGGGGACGGATTTTATTTACAAACTATATTAAAGGAGTTATTTCTGATGAAGATTACATTGCCCGATGGCTCCGTAAGGGAGTATGAGAGCGGAGTATCCGCATTTGACGTTGCGGAGAGTATAAGCCCACGGCTGAGAAAAGCCGTGCTCGCAGCTGAAATTGACGGTGTACGGCATGACGCGTTTGCGCCTATCATACACGACTGCACACTCAAGCTGTTGACATTTGCGGATGAGGATGGCAGGTGGACTTTGCGTCATACAGGCTCTCACATTTTGGCGCAGGCCGTTAAAAAGGTCTTTCCTGAAGCGAAGCTTGCGATAGGTCCTGCAATTGAAAACGGCTTTTATTACGATTTTGATGTTGAACAGCCGTTCACTCCCGATGATCTTATAAAGATTGAAAAGGAGATGTCAAAGATTGTTGAAGCAAGGCTGCCGTTGGAACGCTTTGAGCTTCCGCGTGCGGATGCGATTGAATATATGCAAAAGCTTGGCGAGCCTTACAAGGTTGAGCTTATTCAGGACCTTCCCGAGGATGCGGTTATAAGCTTTTATCGTCAGGGAGACTTTGTTGACCTCTGTGCGGGCCCTCACGTTGAGGATACGGGCAAGGTTAAGCACTTTAAGCTGATGAGCATTGCCGGCGCATACTGGCGCGGAAGCGAAAAGAACAAGATGCTCCAACGCATTTATGGTACGGCGTTTGAAAAAAAGCAGGAGCTTGACGACTACATTACACGCATTGAAGAGGCGAAAAAGCGTGACCATCGCAAGCTTGGCCGTGAGCTTGGACTATTCACAATTATGGATGAGGGTCCCGGCTTCCCATTCTTTCTTCCAAAGGGCATGGTTCTGAGAAATACGCTGATCGACTATTGGCGCGAGGTACACAAGCGTTACGGCTATGTTGAAATATCAACACCGATAATTTTGAATCGTCAGCTTTGGGAGCGCAGCGGTCATTGGTATCATTACAAAGATAACATGTATACTACTGTAATAGATGATGAAGATTATGCTATTAAGCCGATGAACTGCCCCGGCGGAATGTTGGTATACAAATCCGAACCGCATTCATACCGAGATCTGCCCCTGAGAATCGGTGAACTCGGTCTTGTTCACAGGCATGAGCTTTCGGGCGCGCTGCACGGGCTTTTCCGCGTTCGCTGCTTTACGCAGGATGATGCTCATATATTCATGACATGGGATCAGATGAAAGACGAGATTAAGGGCGTTGCACAGCTGTTTGACGAGGTCTATTCGTTGTTTGGTCTTAAATACAGCATTGAACTTTCAACAATGCCTGAGGATCATATGGGCGATGTCAAGGATTGGGATTTTGCAACCGAAACTCTTAAGGCCGCCATTACTGAAACGGGCAGAGAATTTGTGATAAACGAGGGCGACGGTGCATTCTATGGACCCAAGCTTGACTTCCATCTTGAGGATTGTCTGGGGCGCACATGGCAATGCGGCACGATTCAGCTTGATATGCAGCTGCCCGAAAGGTTCGAGCTTGAGTATATGGGCGCGGATGGTCAAAAGCATCGTCCGGTTATGATACATCGCGTTGTGTTCGGATCTATTGAACGTTTTATCGGCGTTATCACCGAGCATTTTGCGGGCGCCTTCCCAACATGGCTTGCTCCCGTTCAGGTTAAGGTCATGGCGATGACAGACCGCACCGCAGAGCAAACAAAGGCTATCGCCGCCGAGCTTGAATCAAAGGGCCTGCGTGTTGAAACGGATCTTCGCAACGAAAAGATCGGTTTCAAAATTCGTGAGGCTCAGGTTCAGAAGATACCCTATATGCTTATCATCGGCGACAAAGAGGTTGAGGATAACGTTGTTGCAGTCCGCTCACGCAAGGGCGGTGACCTGGGCGTGATGTCGCTTGCAGACTTTTCCGCAAAGGTCTGTGATGAGGTGCGCCTGAAGTCACGCGATTGAAACCGTAAAGGAGAAATTATTATGAGTATACCTACACCGCATATCACCGCTGCTGCCGGAGACTTTGCGAAAACCGTGCTGATGCCCGGAGATCCAAAGCGTTCAAGGTTTATTGCCGACAACTTTTTATCCGATGCAAAGCTTGTTAACGACGTTCGCGGAGTTCAGGGCTATACAGGCTTTTACAAGGGTAAGCGCGTATCCGTTATGGCAAGCGGTATGGGAATGCCCGCGATAGGCATTTATTCTTACGAGCTGTTCAATTTTTATGATGTTGACAATATCATTCGTGTCGGCTCGGCAGGTTCTATACAGGATGATCTGCACATACGCGATATAGTTATTGCTCAGGCCGCCTGTACAAATGCCGCCTTTGCCGCTCAGTTTGAGCTGCCCGGCACTTACGCGCCTATCGCAAGCTATAAGCTGCTGAAGAAAGCCGCAGATCTTGCGGAACATATGCAGCTAAGATATAAGGTTGGCAACGTCTACTCCTCAGACACTTTCTACGATGAGTCTCTCGGCGCGGGCAAATGGCGCAAAATGGGCGTGTTGGCGGTTGAGATGGAGGCTGCCGCGTTGTATATGAACGCTGCGCGTGCAGGTAAAGACGCGCTGTGTATATGCACTGTATCAGATTGCATATTTGGCGACCACGGAAGCGACACCACCGCGGAGGAGCGTCAGACAAGCTTTACCCGTATGATGGAGCTTGCGTTGGAAACGGCTGAATGATTCGGCTTTGTATATTGCTTTTGCGGAAGCGGGCTTAATACCTGTTGATTGGTGTTTGATACGCCGCAAAGCTTGAGTTGTGCTCATCTGTTTGCGCGGCTTGACCTGCGTATTCAGATGCGGCGATGTGATTGAACGATATTATGTATCGGAGGAATTAAACAATATGAAAAGATACCTCGCAATTTTTTTGACTCTGTTGATGACACTTTGTATGTGTGTGGGCTGTGCCGACAAGTCCGGAGATCCCACCGTAAGCGATCCTTCCAACGTGCCTGCTGAGGCAACGGATTCTCCGTCTCCCTCTGTTGAAACTCCCGCTCCGACGGATGAGTTTACTTCAGTTGAGATAGTGCCCGATACCACCCTTGAGGCAGATATCGACGGGGACGGGCTTGCGGACGCCATTTTTCTTGACTATGCCGCATATGATGAATATTCCGCAAGCTACACGCTGTCGATAACTCTCGGCAAGTCGCCTGAATCAACATACACGGACGATACTTTTTCGGATGCCTATAGCTTGATTTTTGCCTCTGTAATCGACTGTGACAGCACCGACTCTCGCAGAGAGATTGTTCTTAACTACAATTACAGCAGCGACGATACCGCTTTGTTTGCTTATCGGGTTAATGCTGACGGAGTAACAATTGATCGTTTTGCGGAGGAAGCGTATGTACATGGATACCAAGACGGCATATTGACGTACAGCATAGATTCCACAATCCTCGGTTCATGCGGACTTAAGGCAGACTATACGATAGACGCCGATGGCTTCAAGATGCTGTCCGATGCGTACACATGGGTATATGCACCCACGTTGATCGTAATAGCCGAGCTTCCCGTTACGATTGTTGACGACGCCGACAACTCGCAGTATGCTTCCACAGCAATACCGGGTTCAACCGTGACGCCTATCGAGACGGACGGTCAATCCTATATCTATGTTAGCCTGTCAACGGGCGAAAACGCATACATCTACATCGCTGTGGGTGAAACGTCAAGCCTAATCTACATTGACAATCAGCTTCAGGATCATTACTTTGATCTTGTGTATGCCGACTGATGCTTGCAGAGCTCTGCCCCGCCTGCCTTTTATAGGGTAAGCGGGGCTTTTTCTGTCCTAAGAACGCAGCTGATAAACAGCATTCCTTCCTCGCAGCGACAGCCCGCGTCATTTTTATTGTTGACGATAGAAATCACCGCTTCGAAATGGCATTCCTTAAGCAATTCGGTGTTGATCGTATTGGTGAGCATACATACCGTTGTATCAATCCCCCACTGTGCGCAAAATTGCAGCCTTGTCAATACAAGGCTGTCAACCGCCCTGTATAATGGCTGCCCTGCTGTATACAAAGAAGCGATGCCCGCAATTGATTCCGTGATGGTTTTCGGCTCAACGCTTGGCTTTATGCAGATGCAAACCCGTTTCTGATTTTCTGTTTTTGTAAGCGTTTGCATTATTTGTGTTGAACTCGTCTGATGCACAACGAATACGGCGCGAAGCTCATACTCTTGAAGCATTGTTACCAGATCGATGCAATTTTGTGCGTCTGAGCAGCAGAACACAAGCATTGCCGCTTTTACGGGTGTGCTCTTTGGTTGGCTTTGCCATGCCTGTATATCGGTTGGAAGAACCGTGGTGTAGTTATTTTCTACAAGCATTGTCACATCTTTACGAATCGCTTCATATGAAACACAGCTTGGAGCGTCTCCGATTTGCATATATGCCGCCGTGATAAATTTGGGTTCCTGCCTTATCGATATGCCGCCGACTGTTGCCGCAAGCAGCACAAGCAGTGTAAAGCCGAGCGTAATCAGCGCAGAGGTCCGTCTGTTTTTTGATATTGTCATGAATTTTTTCATATCATCACCTCAATAATACATATGCGTATGTGGTGATTGTTTTGATTGACATGAATATAATCGTGCTATATAATGGTCATATCAGAAAATATACATCCATCCGATAATTGGGAGGTAAACATTTATGAAATTCTGTTTGAATTGCGGCGAAAGACTAAACGATGACGCCTCGTTCTGCGGCTTTTGCGGGGCTGCACAGGCAAACGCTTCCGCAGGCGCCCCCGTTCAAGACGGTGGATATGCGAACAACGGCGTTCCCGCTTCGCCAGAATACGCTCCGCAGGCGGCAAAAAAGAGATTTTCAACGGCAAAGTTTTGGGTCATTATTGGCGTATGTGTGGTTGTTATCGCGCTTGGCGTTACGCTTTTTGCCTCCGGTGCGTATGTTTCCCTTATGCCCAATTCACGTCTGAAGCTTGGCGTCGCCGAAAACCGTTTGGTTGACGCCGCGTTGGACTCATACTTTGACGCCCGCAAGGATTCCGTCTCCTATGACGCTGAATTGTCCGCAAATATCGATGTGGCAAGCGGCGCCGATTCTGAAACGGCAATGTATGCCAATTTGATAAACGATCTCACCATTGAAATGGGTATCAATGCATCCCCCGATGGTTCTTTGCTTGGCATTTCGGCAAGCTATCGCAACAATGAGCTGCTGGACGCAACGATCGTTGCCGATTCCGACAAGCTTGGTTTGTACATACCTGTTGCGGACTCCAATTACTACACTATTGACATTGACGCATTGATGGCTCTTATTTCAGAATATGCAGGAGAAACGTCAGTTTCATCCCAATCTTTTTCCGGTCTGTATGAAAATACCGTCATTGATGAAAAGGCTTTCCGCAAGGACGTCAAGGCTATACTTAAAATTCTGTCGGGTCTGTCAACGGATGACAACACAGAGATAGAGTCCGGCGAAGACATTTCATTGTTTATTGACGATGAGGACATAACAGGCGCTGTGTACTCAATCTCCCCCGATAAGGACGATTACACCACTGTGCTTTTAGCCCTTGTCGACCACTTTGAAAGCGGCGACAGCTACATTTACGATAATCTGCTCAAGCCGATTATTGTTGAATACATTACGCTTTACTCCTACGCTGACGATTCTGATTCTTTGATTGCCAACCCCCTGTCCTATGTGCGTGACAATATTGAAATGATTGCCGATGAGCTTGACCGGGCGGACGTCACCATCCGTATATGCATGAAGGGCTCCGAAATTGTTTCTCAGCAGGTTATCATCGGCAAGGATATGACCATCGGGTATGATCGTCTTACCGTAAAAAAGGTTGAGCACTCCATGCTTTACTTATATGCGGATTCTGAACTCGAGTATTACGTTGATATCAAAGACGAGGTCAGCGGTCACGAGCACGATCTTTCTATTGGGCTATATGCAAGCGAATATTCAAATTATTATTCGTCCGATGATTCGCTTTCGTGTATCTTCGAAATAGACGCCACGTTCAACGACAGGCAGGACACTCCCCTTTTACTTTGCTGCGGCAAATACAAGCTTAGCGTTCGCGGTATGCGCGTGGCAACATTGGAGATTTCAAGCCGCAAAGGCGGAGCGGAGTACGTTCTTTCAGTCAACAAGTCATTTTTGGATGCTCTCTCAAGTGATATAACCGGTGCTGAGGTTAAGCTTGTTTTGACAGAGGGTGCAAGCGTCCACGCTCCTAATGTCACGCCTGTGGATCTCAGCAACAAGTCCTATGATGAAATCATGGAGATTCTTGAGGACGCTGCGCAGGAGCTGACTATGGTGCTTATGCAGCTTGATATCGGCTGACCGAACGGTTATTGTTGATATGTGCGTTCATCAGTAAGGAGCTTTGTTTTCCATATGAGCGACAGCATAGTTTTACGTCTTGATAACATTGAAAAGCGCTACGGCCCTGACAGCGTGTTGGGGCCGCTTTCGCTTGTTCTTTTAAAGGGTGAGTTGCTTGGCATTCGCGGTGAGAACGGCGCGGGCAAAAGCACGCTGATGGGGATAATTGCAGGGACGCTTTCTCCTTCCTCCGGCAAACGAACACTCGGGCATATCGCAAAGCCAAACATAAGCTATGTTCCGCAGGATATCGCGCTTTATCCAACGCTTACCGGTATCCAGAATCTTGATTTTTGGGCCGAGGTTTACGGCGTCCGCGGGAGGTCAAAGCGGTTACGCATTAAATATCTGCTTGAGCTTATGAATCTTTCCGACAAGGCGCATAAGCGTGTGGAAACCTATTCCGGTGGGATGAAGCGCAGGCTCAACATGGCGGCTGCTCTTGTTGCCGCGCCCACGTTGCTTTTGTTGGACGAGCCTACCGTTGGCGCTGATGAACATTCTGTTATGGTTATGCTCGACGTTGTTCGCGGAATGCGCAATAACGGTACGTCAGTCGTGCTTATCAGCCATTCCGACAATGAGTTGATGAGAATTTGCGATCGTATTATCACGATGGAAAAGGGGCTTATTGTCAGCGATATGATTGTAAACAATATTGAGCACGCCCAATCGGAAGCATTTGATGCTTAGCGCCTGTATTAAAAAGGATATTCGATTGATAACCGGCGGCCCAGTACGCAGTCTGCTGTTGTTGCTTTTTCCCGCGATGCTTGTCGTTATGATGTTTTTGGGGATGCGTGACCTTGCGGAAACTCGTCAGTACATCAAGCCCTTTGCCATTGCTGTCAGGGATGACGACGACTCAATGATGTCCCGCATGCTGTTGAGCCAGTTGAACGACGTCGGGATTTTCAGCGCGACGATTGTCGCGGGCGACAAATCCGACCCGCAGCTTTTTGATATGGGCTGTGCCGCCGTGGTTACATTCCCCAAAGATTTTTTCTATGACCTCTACTCAATGTCGGATACCGATCTGCTTATAACATTAAACGGAGATATGTCTACCGAAGCAAGCATTGTACGAACCGTTTTTTCATCCGTGCTTGACATAATTACCGAAAATCAACGAGTATGCTATGCGGCGGCGCGCATACAGTATGGTGAGCTTGACGATTCCGCCAAAGCGCAGTTGTATTATAGCTATTCAAACACAGCGCTTGAGGACGCTTTGGGGCGACTGTCGCTGTCTGATATGACCGAAATGTATTCCGACAAAATCGACAATACAAAGCTGTTTTTCCTTGCGGGCGTCGCTTCCATGTTGTGTATGTTTATTCCTCTTTGCGTATTGAAAACGCTGCCTGATGAAATTGAAATGGGTGTTTTCCCCCGATACGCTGCGGCGGGAGGATCCGTTTGGAAAATGCTTTTTTCAAAGCTGATTGCAGCATTTGTTATGACCGCTTTGCCCGTTGGGATATTGCTGTGCGTTCTTTGTTCGGATGGTATTTTGCTTTCAATATTTGTTGTGCTTTCTGTGTTTTTAGCCTCTTTCACACTGTTTTTGCTGCTGTCTTGGATTGTATCCGGCGCATCGCGTTCGCTTCTTTTGGGCAGCGTTCTGCTTCTTTTAATGCTGGTTATCGGCGGAGCGCTGTATCCATATGAGCTTCTCCCCGAATTTTTGCAGACTTTCAGCAGGTTTACACTGCCCTATTACATGCTTGCCGGGGTGAATGCCGCCGTGCGCGGCTCCTCCTTTTCCGATATTGTAACATTGCTTTGTCCGCTCTATATATTTATTGTCGTCTCGGCTTCAGCGTCATTCCTCCTTATTGGTAAGAGGAGGCGTGTATGAAATCGTATCCCAATCCATATTCGCGTCTGCCCCGTTTCGGTTTTTTTGCCGTAACGTATCACAAGCTTTTTGCAATGTTTGGCTCCGCTTGGGTGATGCTTGCCGTTTACTTTTGCCTTTTAATGTGCTTCGCAGTGGTTCGCGCAATAGTCTGCGGCGATGCTCCTGATTCAGTTTCTGTTGCCGTGGTTAATAATTGCAGCGATACTTATTCAAACGAGCTTGTAAACCGTCTGTCGGAAAGCGATGGCTTCAGCATTCATCTTTTGGATTCCGTCATCAGTGCGGAAAATATGCTGATTAACGGCAAGGCGGAAGCATATATTGAAATATATCCCGAATATGATAATCTGCTTGCCGAAAACGGGCAATCGGGGCTTTATCGCATTGTGTCCGTGCCCTCATCCGCTTCGTCAGATGCAATAAGAGAAACCGTCAGCGGGATCGTTATCGCGCAGCGTGCATATGTGCGCGTTCGGCAGGAGCTTGTTGATTCAGGATATGAGTCGGTTGACGAGCTTCTTTCGGAGTATATGCAGGAGTATGATGAGTCCGCTCCAAAACTTTTCGCTTTTGAAACGGTTGGAGGCGACAGCACTGCCGGTTCCGCTCTGTTCGGTCAGCTTTATGCGGGCTATTCCGGATTTGCGGCTCTTGCGATTCTGCTCCTTATGCTGTCGCTTTCAAGTTGGCTTTCAAATGCTGAATCCAAGCTCTCCTCCGTGCGAATGGAGGTGATTCCCCACGGTCGCTCATTAAGCGTGCTTACGGATTTTTCTGCACTTTTGTCCGCAGGAGTTATCGCCTCGGCAGTCGCGTTTGCCGTATCCCCTTCCCCCTCCGTCAAACTTGCTCTTGGGCTTTTAAGCTTCTGCGTCTGCATATCGGGGCTTTGTCTGTTGGTCGGCAATTTAGCTTCATCAGGCGCCATCAACATCGCTGCTCCATTCATAGCGCTTATAACCTCTTTGCTTGGAGGTTGCTTTATGGACGTTGGTGCGCTGTCATCGTTTATGCTTGCGCTTTCAAGAGTGACCCCTCAGGGTCAGCTTATTGCCGCTGAAACCACAGACAATATTTTGTGGTGTGCGCTTCTTATTTTTGAGGGCGCAGTCTGCGTCTGTGCTTCACGGCTTGCAAGGCAGCATCGTTAAACATCTATATATGTTATATTGACATGTTTTGTCGGATATAGTAAATTATTGTCCGCAAACAATTATTGGGGGGTAGCAGACATGAAACCATCCGTCAAACGCACCGTTGTTATAATTCTTGCCGCTTTATGCGTGGTGTTAACCTTTATGCTTTCACTTTCGCTGTTGTTCAGGAGCTTGCTTTCCGAATCCTACGCGGCTTCGTTTTTTGACAGCCACAGCATTGCCGTGCTTCCCCTGCCGCTGGGCTCCGACGGCTCTGATGTGTCGGTCAGCGATTTTCTTTCAAGCGCGGTTCCCGTTGAGTGGGAGCATTTTTCGGGTGATTATTACGATTTTTCTCCCGCTTCAATTAAAAAGATGCTTAGGAAATCAAATGCAGATGAGCTTGCGATTGAGATAATCGGCAGGGTCGGGCGTTATTTTACTGAGGGGAAGGACTTGGTTCTTCTTACCGAGGACGAGCTGTATGATACGATAATGAGTTCTGCGGGGATTTTATCGCAAATTGCAGGATATGACCTTTCAGATTATGATAAAGAGCTTATTCACAACATTAATATCGCAAACATTGTTGACTACAATAAAACTTCAAAGATAGGTTCGGCAATTGACCTTGCGCTTTCGCCATTAAGAGCGTTCCTTTCCAACTGGTTCCTAATTATTTGCATAATCTGCATTGTGGGATGTATAGTGTTTATAGGAATACTGGACTTCAAATCAAGGCGGGAGCTGTTGGGTTTTTTGAGCTTGATGCTAATCGCGCTTGGCGCGTTGCTGCTGATTTCGTTTTTTGTTTATACGATTTGCGTTGGCGTATCCAACGTCACGATTATCGCTATGTACACTTCCGCTTCGCGCACTTCACTGCTTGTCGCCGCGATTGTCATATGTGTGCTTGCCGCTTCCGCAGCAATAGCAAGAGCGTTGCTCTACCCTTCCCAAAAGGTCGCAGGCGTCAATGGCTGAGCATCGCCGCTTGTTTCTTGGGCGCCGCTGAATTATTATTCGATGTGTTTGGCTTTATGTGTAGCAAGCTTTGCCTCCGCACACAAAGCCATCTGTTTGCTGTATCCGTTTGCCTGTTCTGCTAATCTTCATTTTTGAACATCCAACGAATATGCTGCTTTGAAACTGCAATTCCCATACTGCTTTGCAGTGCAAAGGACGCGTCGTTGTCAATATAAACCTGTCCGTAGGGAATCCAGCCTTTTTTTATGTGATAATCAAACATAAAAGCTTGCAGCGCGGTTGCTACCCCCATGCGGCGGCTGTCCGGCGCAACCTCAAGCAGTCCTATGCTGCCATCGTCATGCGTGCCAATAAAACCAAGCAGCCTGCCCGTTGGCTCTGCCGCAAGCTCCGCGCCAAACATGCCCGCTTCTATTCGGCTGTCAATGTATTGTGGGTCATGCTTGTAATGCTCCTTAACAAACGGAGCGTCTTTAGCCGTCAGCCTGCGGATTCTGAAACGAGAATCGACATTGGGCGCCCTGTCGCCAGTGTACACGCATTGAGCGCAATCCATCCACCCATCAAGCCCATAGCGAGTACGAATTGCATCCATCGCCGTGTTGCCGTGAGCTACACAGCAGTCCATAGCCTGTATTGAATTTAAAGCGGCGTCCGCTCCTGCTTTGTCAAATGCGTTAAGCATATAAACCTCACCGCTGAGATTAAGCAAAAGCACTGTCCCGTCATGCGCATATATCACCTCGGCATTGCTTCTGACAATTGCTTGGAGCATATCAACGTTGAGTATTTTGTCGCTTGAAAGAATGCTCGTTGCCTTGTTTTCCAATTCAGTATTTCTTTTCATGAATTTTTCGTCCTCCCGGGCAGCATGATTGGCGCACCAATGCCATCAGTTTTGACAATAAAGCAACCTCGCTCTTAACGCTTATCATTGTGCAGCGTTACGGTGTGACGATAATATATTTTGATGGATTCTCGTTTATTGGCTGCGCGCCCAAATAGGTTTGACGCAATACGTTCAGATTTTGAGCAAAGCTGTTTGTGTAGTAGTATTTGTTTTGAATTACATCCATATATAGCCCATATATGTTCATGCGAAGAACAAAACGGGTATCGCCCAGCTCAATAAGCAGCTGTTTATTGGAATAAGCCTCTGTCTCATTGGTGATATTGTTGGCATTTATGTAGTCGATTGTTAAGCCTTGCAGGAACGTGTTGAACGCACTAAGCTCCTCGTCTGAGTATATCAGCTTAAGCGCCTCGTTGTTAACAATATCCGCTTGCTCAACGTATTGCGTAAGATTGGCTGCGAACTCAGCCGCACGCGCAGACTCGCCTAACGCAGTGTACGCCTCAAGCTCCTCCGACGAATAAAGACGGTATGCTAACGGGATGCTAAGATATTCAACCGCACCACTCTCAAGCGTGTTAACACTATAATAATCACTTTGGTAATAGGCGTCCTCGGTTTGATAAAAATACCTCGTGCAAATCTGATAGGTTGTGTTGCTGTATTCCATTGCCACTGTAAAGCCCTGTGACAGAATAATTGAAAGAAGGGCGTCGCTCTCATCAAGCACAACATCCGTAAGCTCCGTCTGCGCATAATATGCACGAACTACAAGATACTCGAACAATGTTTCGTTAATTGCGGCTGCGCCGTCCGTTGAAACGTTAAGTGTTTGGTCAAGCCCCGCATATTTTTCCATTGCGGCGTCAAGCGCAAGCTGAACCTGATTTTTGTTGTATCCGGTGCTGCCCTTGTATGTCAAAAGCTTTTCTCTCAGCGTGAGATAGCTTTCAACACGCTTGTCTGCGGATATCCCGTCAAGTATCTCGTTTGCGCGCTGCTGAAGCTCAGCGTCCGCTACAAATATGTCATCACTATTATTTCTGCAGCCCGCTATGACAACCAAGCTTAGCAGAGCAAGCGCAACAGCAACTAATCTTTTCATAAAAACCTCGTCATTACAGTTATCCCGCGTATTATATCAGATTATCAGCTTCATAACAAGCGCAAGGTTGATTGCTCTCTGACATTTCCTTATCATCTGCCGCATATGGTTTTTTTATGGAAGCAATAAGTGTATTATTCGCATTGGTTATGCTTGCAGTCGGAGCATTTCTGACATTTAAGCTTGGTTTTTTCCAGTTTACACACTTGGGAAAGTCTATTTCGGGAGCCTTCTCTGGAGTATTCCGCAAAAGGGGCTGCAAAAGCGGTGCGTTGTCTGAAGAAGCTGCGCGTATAACACCGTTTCAGGCGCTTGCAACCGCGCTTGGCGGTTCAGTTGGCACGGCGAACATTGCCGGAGTAGCAGGTGCAATAATTATCGGCGGCGCAGGCGCAATATTTTGGATGTGGGTCGCGGCATTTCTCGGTATGGCGACTAAGCTTGCCGAGATAGTGCTTGCCGTACTGTACAGAGATAAAAAGCTTGGGCATGGCGGCGCGATGTTCTATATTGAGCGTGGTATGGGTGCAAAATTCCGTCCGCTCGCCGTATGCTTTGCTTTGTTCGGCGCACTTGCTTCTCTTGTGGGAACCGCATTGGTTCAATCGAATACGGTTGCTTTGGCAGCTTACGATATGTTTGTCGGCTTTGGATGCGTCATCGGCCCCGGCACCATCCGATTTGCCACAGGATGTGTCACGTCTGCTCTTGTAGGAGCAGTAATACTTGGAGGAATGAAGCGCATAGGCGGCTTTTCTGAAAAGGTTGTGCCTTTTATGGCGCTTGCGTACATATTTGCATCTCTTGTCGTGGTGCTTTTCAACGCGGACCGTTTGCAGGACGCGTTCCGCTCAATACTGAACTCCGCATTTGATTTTCGCGCTGCCGTGGGGGGCGCGGCAGGTCACGCTTTTTCAAGAGGTGTTTCGCGTGGCGTCTACTCAAACGAGGCGGGGATAGGCTCCGCGCCTATGGCGTATGCCGAAGCGCAGGGCAGCGACCCCGTTCGTCAAGGTATGTTGGGTATTTTTGAGGTGTTTGTTGACACTATCGTTATGTGCACGCTGACAGCATTGGTGATACTGACAAGCGGAGTGCTGATTCCTTGGGGGGAACGAACCGCGTCGGGAACAACCCTTGCGCTGAGCGCTTTCGGGAGCGTGTTTCCCTCGTCTGTCGCATCTGTTTTTCTTGCCGCGGCAATACTTCTGTTTGCGTTTACATCAATTGTCGGTTGGTCATTTTATGGCGTGAGGTGTGCCGAATATCTTTTCGGCAGTCGCGCCGGCATGATTTTTAACGTTATCTATTTGCTTTTAATTCCAATCGGAGCGATTTCAAGCGTAAGCGTTGTATGGGCGGTTGGTGAAACGCTGAACTACTTAATGGCAATGCCAAACGTTATTGCCCTCGTTGCGCTTTCCGGCAAAGTCAAGCGAGCCGCAAACGAATATAAAATGTTTGAAAAGCGACACTAAGTGATGTATAATTGTGTTGGGTATATGCCCTGATAGCCTATCCGCAGCTTATATGCGGAGGGGAGGAGACTTTGGGATCATGAGCACCGTAATCCTTTAATATTTCAACCTGCTTGCAGCGGCGCAGGTCTGCTGCAAATTATTACCATATTTTTTGTTTTGAAAGGATTGCGGTCGAGTGTGTTCGCCGCACAGGTGGTTTTTATGTCACAAAAAAATGTTAATGGCAATTTGAGCGGCATTAAGTCCGTTACAATTGAGCGCATACGCGCAATATATGATTTTAAGATGGGTCAAAAGGAATATGCCTCTTTTGAGCTTATTTCCCTTATGGCGGAGCTTTCCTGTGACGTCAATCGTGAGATATCTGTGTACATTTCCCGCGATGGGTCGGTGCTTGACGTGTCTGTCGGAGACAGCCAGCGTGTGGATATGCCGTTTATGCGTGTTGTTCGCAACGAGGACAGGCTTTGCGGTGTGCGCTGTCTGCATACTCACCCAAACGGGGATGGTCGTCCCTCGGGAGTAGATATAGGCACAATGCGTTCCATGCAGCTTGACAGTATGGCAAGCGTTGGTGTAAAGGATGGCAAGCCCACCCAGCTTTATGCAGCTTTTATTGGCGATACCACCGACGACGGCGGCAGGGAAGCGTTGATATACGGTCCGCTTCGTGCGTATAAGCTGCCGCAGGAGCAGCTTATGGCAGAAATATTTGCTTCGGATGACAGATTCAGAAGCGTTACAAAATCGGTTGCCGATGCGGAGCGCGAACGCGCTATCCTTGTGGGCATTGACAGCGGTGAGGATTACGACACTCTTGACGAGCTTGCTGAGCTTGCGCGCACGGCGGGTGCGGAAGTGATTTGGCGTTCGCGCTCAAAAAAACGTTCCATTGATAACGCAACATACGTTGGCAGCGGCAAGGCGGATGAGCTTGGTCTTAAAGGCAACGAGCTTGAAGCCGACCTGTTTATATTTGACGATGAGCTTTCGGCTATCCAGCAGCGCAACCTTGAGGATGTTCTCGGAACGCGTGTTATCGACCGCACAACGCTCATACTTGACATATTTGCGGCACGCGCACAAAGCCGTGAAGGCAAGCTTCAGGTTGAGCTTGCGCAGCTGAAGTATCGTCTCCCCCGTCTGCTTGGGCAGGGTCAGTCGCTTTCAAGGCTTGGAGGCGGAATCGGCACAAGAGGTCCCGGTGAGAAAAAGCTTGAAATTGACCGCAGGCGCATACGCAGACGCATATTTGAGCTTGAGGGTGAATTGGAAATTATTGAGAAGCAGCGTGGGCTCAGAAGCGATGGCAGACGCGAAAGCTCCGTGCCTCTGGTCGCGCTTGTCGGCTATACCAACGCGGGCAAGTCCACTCTTTTGAACGCCTTGACAAATGCCGGTGTGCTTGCCGAGGATAAGCTTTTTGCAACGCTTGATCCCGTTGTTAGGCAGATTTCGCTGCCGTCAGGCACGGATATTGTTATAAGCGACACTGTCGGATTTATTAACAAGCTTCCTCACGACCTTATTAACGCGTTTCGTTCCACACTTGACGAGGTTACGCAAGCCGATTTGATACTGCACATAATCGACGCCTCAAGCAGCTATCATGAAACGCAAATGCGGGTTGTTGACGAGGTTTTGACGGAGCTTGGCTCCGGCTCCACTCCGCGGATAGACGTGTTCAACAAATGCGATCTGTTGCCTGAATATCCCACGCTGAACGATCGTCATGAAGGCAGAGTATTCATAAGCGCAAAGGATGGCACCGGCGTTGGCTCTCTGCTTGAGATGGTTGAAAAACAGCTTAATACTTCTCGGCATGAGATCGATATGCTTATTCCATACAACAAGTATGAGGCGATGAACCTTATCTATCGCGTTGGCACGGTTATAAGCGAGGAACACACCGAGAATGGCACACAGGTTCGTGCGTATCTTGACGAGGCGGACGTCGGGCAGCTCAACAAGCTGCTGTAACGCTGCACTTAATCAATTTATGGGGGAGACTTCTTGCAATATGGAAACAAAAATAATCGCTATTGAAGGCATAGACGGCAGCGGTAAAACCGTTCAATTCAAAAGGCTTGTTTCGCGCTTGACGGCGCTTGGCAAAAGCGTTGACACACGTTCTTTTCCTGTCTATGACGCTTTTTTCGGCAAGCAGGTCGGCAAACTGCTTTCGGGTGAAGACGGGGTTGCCGCAACAGACGTCGATCAAAAGAGCATGGCTCTTTGGTATGCGCTTGACCGTTGGGAGGCTTTTTGCGGATGGCAGGACGGTCAGTACGATTACCTTGTAATAAACAGGTATGTTATGTCAAACGCCGTTTACCAAAGCATTCGTGAGCGTGACCTTGGCAATCCCGATATCATGGACTGGGTGTTCGATTTGGAGTATGAGCATTTTCGTTTGCCGCGCCCAAGCGTGAACATCTTTTTTGATGTTGAGTGTCAAAGAGCGGGCATAAATGTTGACCGAAAGGGCTTCCGTGATTATGTCGGCGACGGGCGGGACGTGTATGAAAAAAGCGTTGGACTTCAAGAGCGGGCAAGAGAAATGTATCTTACCGCCGCGCAGCGCTATGATGATATGCTCGTAATTCGCTGTATGGACGGGCATAAAATGCGCAGTGCCGCCGCTATTGCGGACGATGCCTTCAACGGTCTTGCCGAACGCGGACTGGTATAGGTATTATTCCCTGTAGGCGCATGCATAGCACGCTTATCGGTTTTTTCAATATGATGCGTTATCCTGCGGTCAATCTTTCCGCTATGCTGTGCAGAGCGCGGCTGAGCCATGACGCCGGTATTGACAGCGCCGCCCATATGAGTGAAAAGCGCAGGCATATTTGCCCATAGAGATTGAGCTTTTCGCCGGAGTAATCCCATACAGCTCTGCCCATGCGTATGTTCACGATGTATCCGGTGACAAACTCTATGGCAGTTATCAGCAGCATACCCGTAAGGCATTTGAGCCACAGAGGCGGTGCGTATTTGGTAAAGAGCATATGCATCAGCAAAAAGCTCAGTCCTCCCGCCAGCGCCATTGATATGTCGGAGCGTCCACGCCAAAGAAGCTCCAACAAAACGTAAATTATTCCGCCGAGCACAAAGGCTATCGGCGCTTCAACTAATCGCATGGGCTTATTCTTGCCCGAAAGGAGAAAAACTATGGCTTCCAAAATATTGGCGCACAGAGGTGCATCTGCGTATGCGCCCGAAAACACTATGCCTTCGTTTGAGCTTGCAATTGAGCAGGGCGCGGACGGTGTTGAGCTTGATGTGCATCTCACAAAGGACGGAGAGCTTGCCGTTATACACGATGAGCGCGTTGACCGCACCACCGACGGCAAAGGGTTTGTTAATGATTTTTCAATGGATGAGCTGAAAAAGCTTGATGCAAAAAATGGGATGGATGAGTTTGCAAACGCAAGGATTCCCACTCTCGGTGAGGTCTATGGTCTGCTTGCGCGCACGAAAATGACCGTCAATGTTGAGATCAAAACTGACATAATGGAGTATCCTCATATTTGCGATAAGCTGCTGGTGCTTGAAGATAAGTATCGCATGAATGGTCGGATACTTTATTCGTCTTTCAACCACTACACGATGATGGAGATGCTTAGACTTCGCCCCGAGGCGCGCACCGGGCTGCTTTATATGAGCATCATGGCTAGTCCTTGGAACTATGCCCAAAAGCAAGGTGCGGCGGCTCTGCATCCTCACTTTATAACATTCAGCAAAACACCTGATATGGCGGTCAACTGCATCCGCAGAGGTATAGACGTCAATATTTGGACGGTTGACGACCCGATATGGATAAAACGTCTTTCCGACCTTGGCGTAACATCGCTTATCACCAATAAGCCCGATCTTGCGCGCACAACACTGTTGGTGTAATCGCTATGAAGATGTGGGGAAAGGTTCGCGTCGATAACTCAACTGTTGACGATGCAATAATTGTGATTCACGCAAAAACGGCAAAGGATGTTGAGGACTGGAGTGAACCCTTCGCCATGCTTTGCCACAAGCTTAACCTTTCGCGTCCTGTGATTTTGAAAAAGCACATACGCGACTTGGAGCAGTTTTCTCATGTTTTCTTTCTGCCCGCCGACTTTATTGAGCCGGTCAGCTTTGATAAGTTTGAGGTTGAGCTTTACTGACACAATTTTACGGTATAAATAAGCCGTGGGATAAATCTGCCCCACGGCTTTTGCGTTGTTATTTGTGCAAACGTCACTCTTATTCTTTTATTTTCCGCCGCTATGCCTGAGGGCGAACCCCCGCTTCCGTGTCAAACTCAAGTGCAAAGCTAAAATCCAAAAGGGTCATATCGGTCATAACGTGCGCAAACAGCACTGTTTCGCCCGGGTTCATCACCAGGAGGTACATTCCGTCTCGTGTTTGAAGCTGCGCTCGTGCGACTTCCACACCGTCTTCTTCATAAAAAACAATATCAACCGCACAGCAGATTGCAACAGGATATTCGTTAACCACCTTGCAGTCAACGAAGGTGTCGCCGTTCTCTTCATATACTTGAATGTCGATGAACGACAAATACCTTGTGTAGTGATCTGTGCCGATAATCAAATTGCCAAGCGCATCAGCAGTATCACCCGCCTCGGTTGATGGCGATGGCTCAGGCATGTCGGTTGGCACAGGCGATGCTGTCGGCTCCGAAGTTGGCGTCGGCGCGGCTGTTGGGGGAGGCGTTACCGCTGCGAACAAATGCGGTTGGTTGTTCACGCATCCCGACAGAGGCAATATCCACAGTGCGGCTGACGCGCAAAGCACAGCTATGCCGACAGGTATTCTTATGTGCCACAACCATTTATGCATCTTTGTTGGCGTCGTCCTCCTTGACGTCCTGATTTTCTTCATCGTCAAACTGTTCAAATCCCGAATCGTCTGAATCATCGTCCTTTGAATCCGTCAGCGGAGCATCGCCCGTGTTCTCGGATTTGCATTCGGACGTATTCGCATTGGCGGATTTATCCGCATCGGCGTCGTTTGCTTGAGCATCAATAGCTTCACTCTCGGTATCGGCTTGCGCGGAATCCTCGTCAGAGGCTTCCGTTGAGCTGTCGTCATTATGACGTTTTTTCTTTCCTGAGTAGTTTGCACTGTATCCGGGAAGATAAACTTCTTCCGCAGGCCAAATGACAACGCCCTTTTTCTTTTCGATAACAGCACGAATTACGATGAATAAGAACGCGGCGGCAAAGAGCATGCCCGACAGAAGCTGCGACACGCGCACGCTGCCCCACATAAGGCTGTCTGTCCTCAAGCCCTCAATAAGCATCCTTTCAAACCCATACATCATGCAATACACAACGAGACTGTCGCCGCGATGCTTTGCCCTTTTTCTGACAAGAAACCACAGAACAAGGAATATCGCCAGACAACACATTGATTCATAAAAGAATGTCGCGTAATGCAGATTGCCGCTTTGCGACGCAAGATTTGCGCAGCAGGGCTGTGTGCATTGATCAATCTTGACGACAAGCGGCCATACCTTGGGAAAGCCATCGGCAATGACGCCGCCGTATGCCTCTTGATTGAAATAGTTACCCCAGCGTCCGATTGCCTGTGCAAGCACCACGCCGGGTATGACAACGTCCGCAAGCGAAAGAAAATGAATCTTTTTGCTTTTTGAGTAAATCAGCACCCCTATCACGCCGCCTATCACCGCGCCGTAAATCGCAAGCCCACCATTTTGGATGCTTATGACGTTTTTGAAAAACTCCCAAAACCCAATGCCCTGATAATAGAAGGAGCTCCACTGAAATATCACATAGTACAGTCTTGCGCCGATAACCCCAAGCGGCAGGCACAGAAGGCACAGGTCAACAACGGTGTCCGGATGCAGCTTTTTGCGCTTGACCTCATGCCCTGCAAGCAACGCCGCCGCGACAATACCCACAAGTATAAGCGCGCCATACCAATAGATCTTGATGTTATCAAGTCCAATAACACTTCCGTCAAATAGAATCCTGCTTGGATTTTCCATATTTACACCTTTCAAGCAATCAGCGTGATGTGATCCGACAAATAAATCTCCATCGGATACTTACACAAGCATTATACTTCATCCATTGAAAAAAGGGAAGTGCAGGTTTGGTATAAATGTTGAACATTGTATGAACAAAGCGGCTGCGCGGAGGCAAAAGGAGAGCCGCCGCCTACATCAGGCAACGGCTCAGGACAAAATAATCTAATAAAATTGGCTTATTTCAGATTGTTTTTTTGCAGAAAAAGCTCGAACACGGCGTCTAACACCGCTCCGTCTTCAAAGCCCGCCAACCTCCCGTCCTTTTCCTCACGAAGGATTATAACTTCGGGCTCGGCGTCCCCCTCGTCCGTGGGCATAAGCAGTACATAAGTGCCGCCCTCGTACTCAACACGGTCAAGAAGCTCGCATTCGACCTCCCCGCCCTCGTCGTCAATCAGATCTACATACGTAGGTTCATACTCCATATGCTGACCTTATGCCTTGCCGTTGCAGCCAAGAACGTATATCAGCTTATGACGCACCATTTCTTTTATGGCGGCACGCGCAGGCTTGAGATACTGACGCGGGTCGAAATCTGCGGGGTGCTCCGCAAAATACTTGCGGATCGTGCCTGTCATGGCAAGACGCAGATCGCTGTCGATATTGATCTTGCAGACCGCCATTGAAGCAGCGTGCCTCAGCATATCCTCTGGAACGCCGATTGCATCCGGCATACATCCGCCATACTTGTTTATCATCTCAACAAATTCGGGCATAACAGAACTTGAGCCGTGCAGCACAATCGGGAATCCGGGCAAACGCTTTTCAACCTCCTCAAGTATGTCAAAACGAAGCTGCGGCTTTGTTCCCGGCTTGAACTTGTATGCGCCGTGGCTTGTGCCTATGGCTATCGCAAGGCTGTCAACGCCTGTACGCGTGACAAACTCCTGCACCTGATCGGGATCGGTGTAGCTTGCATCCTCTTTTTTGACCTTGACGTCATCCTCAACGCCCTCAAGACGCCCAAGCTCCCCTTCCACAACAACGCCATGGTCGTGGGCATACTCGACGACCTGACGAGTAAGCGCGACATTTTCCTCAAAGCCATGGTGCGAACCGTCGATCATTACGGACGTAAAGCCGCCGTCAATGCAGCTTTTGCAAAGCTCAAATGTGTCGCCATGATCAAGATGAACGCAGATTGGCAGGTCGGTTTCAATAATTGCAGCCTCAATGAGCTTCATAAGGTAGGTGTGGTTGGCATACTTCCTTGCGCCTGAGCTTACCTGCAAAATAAGAGGAGCGTTCTCCTCCTTTGCTGCCTCGGTTATGCCCTGAATAATCTCCATGTTGTTGACGTTGAATGCGCCTATCGCATATCCGCCTTCGTATGCCTTCTTAAACATTTCCGTGCTTGTAACAAGAGCCATGTCAAATCCTCCCTTAAAAGTTTATATTGTCGCGTTGTTAACGCTATAACCATTATAACCCCCTTTTGTAAATAATCAACCATGAAATTTTATATGTTCTCGTTTGATAAATATATCGTGTGGGTATTCCCCGGGCAATTAGGAAATGGTATAATAATACCGTTTATAACGAACGGAGGAGCATTGTTTGTCACTTTTGATTGAAAAGAGCTATATGCGGTTTGCGTTGCTTGAGGCGCAGACCGCAGCCGACTGTGATGAGGTTCCTGTGGGTGCGGTAATCGTGCGAAACGGAGACATTATCGCAGCCGCGCACAATACGGTTGAAAGCGCACGCAGCAGCTTATGTCATGCGGAGCTTGCGGCAATACAGCAGGCGTTAAATGTTGTTGGTGATAAGCGTCTTACGGATTGCGTGCTTTATGTAACGCTTGAGCCATGCGCCATGTGCGCCGGTGCGTGTGTTAACGCAAGGCTTGGTGCAATAGCATTCGGAGCATATGACTTAGCTGCAGGCGCCTGCGGTTCCGTCACAGATATTGTCTGCGGCGCGCTTGGCGGTGTGCGCATTCCAACGGTTGGCGGGATTATGCGCGTTGAATGTGCGGAGCTTCTCTCGTCATATTTTGAAGGTAAACGGTGAAACTATATGAAAAGTATTAATGAGCAGGACCATGTTTTATGTCAAGGAGCAACGCCGCTTCCGATGTCACGGAAGGAGCTTTTTGACGTTTTTGGAGTTGACACTCCCGACTTTGTATTTGTGTCGGGCGACGCTTACATTGACCATCCTTCATTCAGCACGGCTATTATCGGCAGGGTGCTTCAAAGCAGAGGCTATTCGGTAGGTATTATTGCTCAACCTGATTGGAACAATGTTGAAAGCTTTAAGGTTTTTGGCAGACCAAAGCTTGGGTTTATGGTTAGCTCGGGCAATATGGACTCCATGGTAAATCACTACACCAGTTCAAAAAAGCCTCGTTCTTCAGACGCATACTCACCTGCCGGCAGACGCGGAATGCGTCCCGACCGTGCTGTCAACGTCTATTGCGGCATGATACGACAAGCCTATGGAGCAGTGCCGATAATAATCGGCGGTATCGAAGCCAGTCTCAGACGGTTCGCACACTACGATTATTGGAATGATAAGGTTCGCCGCAGCATACTTGTTGATTCCGGCGCAGACCTTCTTATATACGGGATGGGTGAACACCAGACTGTTGAAATTGCCGATGCGCTTGCCTCCGGCTTGAGCGTTCATGACGTCACATATATCGCGGGAACCTGTTATATCACAAATCGTCTTGATTTGGTTTATGACTTTGACGAAATTGAAAGCTTTGAGGCTGTATCCTCCGATAAAACGTCCTATTGCAGAGCTTTTATGAAGCAATACTCCGAGCAGGACGCCATTGCGGGAAGACGGCTGGTGCAAAAGCACGGCGACCGCTGTCTTGTGGCTAATCCGCCCGCGGCGCCGCTTTCGCAAACAGAGCTTGACGATGTGTATGAGCTGCCCTATACTCGTTTGCCTCATCCTTCATATAAGGAACACATCCCCGCGCTTGACGAAGTACAGTTTTCGCTTGTATCCACTCGCGGATGCTTTGGCGCGTGCTCGTTTTGTGCGCTGACTTTTCATCAAGGCAGGGTTATTCAGGCACGCAGTCACGCGTCGCTTATAGGCGAAGCAAAGCTGTTGACCAATCAGCCAAATTTCAAGGGCAACATCCACGACGTTGGCGGTCCGACCGCAAATTTTCGAAAGCCTTCCTGTAAAAAGCAGCTTACAAGGGGCGTATGCAAAAATCGTCAATGCTTAGGCTATGAAAGATGCCGAAACGTTGAAGTAACTCATGAGGATTTTCGTATACTTCTGAAAGAGCTGCGTCAGGTTGACGGCGTGTCGCACGTGTTTGTGCGAAGCGGGATAAGATATGACTATCTGATGTATGACAAGGACGATTCTTTCTTTAAGGAGCTTGTAAAATATCATGTAAGCGGGCAGCTCAAGGTTGCTCCGGAGCACGTTGATGATCGTGTGCTCAAGCTTATGGGCAAGCCGTGCGCGGAGCTGTACGACAGCTTTTGCGCCAAGTATGCAAGGCTTAACCGTAATTTGGGCATGGATCAATACATAGTTCCGTATTTCATGAGCAGTCACCCCGGAAGCGATCTCAATTCTGCAATTGAGCTTGCTTTGTATCTCAAAAAAACAGGTCAGCGACCAGAGCAGGTTCAGGACTTCTACCCCACCCCCGGTACGCTTTCAACCTGTATGTTTTATACGGGACTTGACCCGCGTGATATGTCCACGGTTTATGTTCCCCGCTCCTTTGAAGAAAAAGCGATGCAGCGTGCGCTGATGCAATACTTTATGCCGCAGTACAGAGAGCTTGCGCGGCGTGCGCTTGAAGCGGCAGGGCGCGATGACTTGATTGGCACGGATAAGGACTGTCTTGTGCCGCCGAGGCGCGAACGCATTGAAGCATCGCACAGCGGCTCAAGGCGTGTTGAAGGCGGTTCGCCACAAAAGAACGGCAACGGTCGTTTTTTGCCAAGGCAGGGCGGCGAAAAGCGTTCAACCTCTCATGTCGGTAATGCCAAGGGGTTCAAAAACCGTTCTAAGCGCAGTTGACGGCACGGACATTTGGGTTGTATAATGTTGTGGTTCAGAATCTCTTCCCTGTTTGGGAAGGTTTACGGAGGTTGAGATGGAAGGTTTTATCAACGTCAAAAGTGAAATCGGCAGGCTGCGGAGAGTCATGCTGCATCGTCCCGGAGTTGAGCTTGCAAGGCTGATACCGGAATATCTTGAGCGGATGCTCGCGGAGGACACGCCGGACGTGTTAAGGGCAGGCGCGGAGCATGATGTGTTTGCGGGCATACTGCGCGACAGCGGTGTTGACGTGATTTATATTGAAGATGAGTTCGCCCAGATAATGCGTGACGAATCCATCCGTTTTTCCTTTATTGACGATTATGTCGATATCGGCGTAAGGGGGGATTCGCTTCGCCCCGCCGTGCGTGAATATCTTCGTTCTGTTCCTTCGGATAAGCTGTTTGACGCCGTTGCGCAGGGAATCACCCGCGACGACCTTCGCGGTGTTGCGCCCGCTCCCATTCAGCTCAGCATACATGACGATTATCCATTTTTGACCGACCCGCTGCCCAATATCTACTTCACAAGAGATATCAGCTTTTGTCTGGGAACGGGCATAGCTATCTCCGCCATGAGTATGCCCGCTCGTATGCGTGAAACATTGTTCATACGCTATCTGCAAAAATATGGCAAAAAGTTTGGTGCGGGCTCAGTCGATATGCTTTATGATTACAGCTGCGGCTGTCCTATTGAGGGCGGCGACGTCCTTTCGCTTTCGGATAGGTGCGTCGCCATTGGCAGCGGTGAGCGCACATCTGTCGCAGCGGTTGAAAAGCTTTCGAAAACGCTATTTTCCCGCGGATATGAACGCGTGCTGCTGTTTAAGAACCCCGCGTCGCGCACATATATGCACCTTGATGTGCTTATGACCCATGTCGATTACGATAAATTTCTTGCACATCCCTGTATTGCTCACAAGTGGTTCGACGTCTATGAGCTTACTCCTGCAGCTCACGGTGAGATCGCTGTCAGTCTTACAACGGACAGCGTGGAGGTCACGCTTGCGCGCGCGCTTGGATTGAGCGGCGTCTCATTTATAGAAATGGGCGGCGGCGATATTATCACCGCTAAGCGAGAGCATTGGAACATGGGCTCAAACTCTCTTGCGATATCGCCCGCAAACATAATCACATACGACCGCAACCCTGTTACGAACGAGCTTCTTGACAAGGCGGGCGTCCATGTAAACCCCATCCCCGGAGGAGAGCTTTCACGAGGCAGGGGCGGCCCGCGCTGCATGAGTATGCCCATGGTGCGGGATAACATTTGGTGAACAAAATAGGAGTCTGACAGATGAGAAAAATCGGTATCCTTACGGGCGGCGGAGACTGTCCCGGGCTTAACGCCGTTATACGCGGCGTGGTTGAAAAATGCGCAACAGAGGGCATTGAGGTCTTGGGGTTTCAGGATGGTTGGCGCGGCGTGCTTTCAGCGCGTGGGCGTTGGCTGACGTTAAAAGACGTTGAAGGTATTCAGACACAGGGCGGCACAATAATCGGCAGCTCACGCACCAACGTTATGGCGTGTGAGGACGGACCGGAGACTATTATTGAAGTCATGAATGCGATGGGGCTTGAAGGCATTGTTGCGATTGGCGGAGACGATACTCTCGGCGTTGCAAACATGATGTCAAAGCGCGGTACAAATATGATTGGCGTGCCAAAAACAATTGATAACGACCTATCCTGCACCGATAACACATTCGGCTTTGATACTGCGTCCAACATTGCAATGGAGGCGATAGATCGTCTGCAAACCACCGCAAAGGCGCATTCCCGCTGCATCGTTTGTGAATGCATGGGGCGCAACACCGGTTGGATAGCCCTTCAGGCGGGTCTTGCCGCCGATGCACATCTTGTGCTGATTCCGGAGTTTCCTAAGAGCTTCGATGAGATTATCGGCGTTATTCGCCGTCGTTACCTGCGCGGAGATCGATATACGATAATCGTTGTTGCGGAGGGCTTTTCGCTTAAAGGTGCGGAGGATATCGATCTTGGCACGGACGCGTTTGGCAACAAGCTGCTTATGCATAAGAACCTTGCCAAAAACCTTTCCGACATGATTGAAAACGCCATGAAGAACGACCCCCTGCTCGGCAGCGACGCGCAGTACTTTGAATGTCGCCCCGTTGTGCTGGGTCACGTACAGCGCGGCGGCGCGCCAACAGCGTTTGACCGAGTTCTGGGAACACGTCTCGGCATAAAGGCGGGAGAGCTTGTCCTTGAAAAAAAGTATGGCAGAATGGTCGCGCAAATCGGCAACAGTATTGTTGACGCAGACCTTGACAAAGCCGTTACAAACCGCAAAGAGGTTGATAAAGAGTTTTACGAAGCGGCTTCCCTGTATTTTAAGTAATGTGTTGATTTTTTGCGGACGCTTATATCAAAAGCGTCCGCTTTTTATGCGTGTTGCCTGATGCTTCTTACATTTGCTTCACATATTGCCGCATCCCTTTGTTTTAAACGAAAAAAGCCTTTTTTCGTTTTGCGTCCTAATATATTTGCATTGCTTTCGCTCACGTTATATAATGCTGTGTTAATGGCGTTAAGGAGTGGCTTTATGCTGTCTGTAACGGATGTTTGCTACAAATATGAGGATTCCGCCGCGCCGGCGTTGAACGGCGTTTCTTTTGTTGTGCGCGACGGTGAGTTTCTTTCAATTGTCGGTCATAACGGAAGCGGCAAGAGCACGCTTGCAAAAATGCTGAATGCCCTTATACTTCCCGAGTCCGGCAGCGTGGTTGTAAACGGGCTTGACACTCACGACAGTGATGCAACGCTTGCAATTCGTCAACAGGTCGGAATGGTGTTTCAAAACCCTGATAATCAGATTGTCACAACTGTTGTGCGCGAGGATGTAGCGTTTGGGCCGGAAAACCTTGGCATGCCGCCCGATGAGATGGCCGTTATTGTTGACGATGCGCTCAATGCCGTGGGTATGCAGGATTATGCCGAATCAGCTCCGCATATGCTGTCAGGCGGGCAGAAGCAGCGAATTGCGATTGCCGGTATGCTTGCGATGAAGCCGAAAATACTTGTGCTTGATGAGGCGACAGCAATGCTTGATCCTATCGGGCGCAAGGATGTGTTGGGTATTGTCCGCAGGCTTAACAAGTCTGAGGGTATAACCGTCATTATGATAACCCAATATATGGAGGAAGCCGTTGGGGCGGATCGCATAATTGTTTTGAACGATGGCAGGATTGAGGCGGAGGGTACCCCGTCTGAGGTTTTTCGCAAGGGCAACGAGCTGCGCGCGATAGGTCTTGACGTTCCTCTTGCTGTTGAGCTTCGTGAAATGCTTAAAAAAAGTGGCGCTGTCGATTGCGGCGACGCTCTTACTCTTGATGAAATGGCCGACGTGTTATGTCCATTATTGTTAAAAAGCTGACCTATACCTATCAAAGCGGAAGCGTAAATGCTTACACCGCACTGCACGACATTGACTTCACCGTTGCGGATGGTGAGTTTGTTGGGCTTATCGGTCATACCGGCAGCGGCAAATCAACTCTTATTCAACAGCTTAACGGGCTTATGCAGCCAACGTCGGGAACTGTTTTTGTTGACGGCGTTGACATGAGCGACAAAAAAGTCCGCAAGCTCGGACGTCAAAAAATAGGCATGGTATTTCAGTATCCCGACTATCAGTTGTTTGATGAAACGGTATATAAAGATATTTGCTTCGGCCCGAAGAATATGAAGCTTGAAGCGGATGAGATAGATCGGCGCGCACATGAAGCTATGCGTCTTGTTGGGCTTGATTATGACGTCTTCGCCGAAAAATCTCCGTTTGAACTTTCCGGAGGCGAAAAACGCCGTGCCGCCCTTGCGGGAATAATCGCCATGTATCCCAAATATCTTGTGCTTGACGAACCAATGGCGGGACTTGACCCCTCCGGGCGCAAAGGCGTGCTTGACATGATTTCCCGTTTTCGCAAGGAGCTTGGCTGCGCTGTGGTTATGGTCAGCCATTCAATGGACGATATTGCAAAATCGGCGGATCGTGTGGTTGTACTGAGAGACGGACGAATTTATAAAGAAGGTACTCCCGCGGAGGTGTTCCGCCATGCGGAGGAGCTTAACGCCATGGGCTTGGACGCCCCGTTTGCCGCACGTCTGTCCGCAGAGCTTAGGCGGCGTGGGTGCGTTGTACCTGATGACATATACACAAATGAGGCTCTCGCGGAGTTTATCGAAGCGAAGCTTGAGGGGGTGCGCAAGTGTTAACCGATATCACGCTTGGGCAGTATTTTCCCGTTGATTCTGTTGTTCACAGGCTTGACCCGCGCACAAAGCTTGCGCTCTTAATAATGTACATCGTCGCGGTGTTTATTGTTAAGGAGCTTTGGCTGTTTGCGCTTGTTATCGCATTTATGTTTCTTATCACGGGGTTGTCCCGCGTGCCTCTTGGCTATGTGTTTAAGTCAATTAAACCAATGCGATGGCTTCTGCCTATAATGTTCATACTCAATCTGTTTATGGTTCGCACAGGTACGCTTTTGTGGTCATGGTGGATATTTAAGATATATACCGGGGGCGTTGATCAGGCGTTTTTCATTGTTTTGCGGCTTATCGCGCTAATTTCCGGCGCGTCACTTTTGACGCTTACCACCACGCCTATCTCACTTACTGACGGCATGGAAAGCATAATGTCCCCACTGAAGGTGATTCGTTTTCCCGCTCACGAGATTGCTATGATGATGACCATAGCCCTTCGGTTTATACCGACTCTGCTTGAGGAGGCTGACAAGATAATGAAGGCACAGCTTGCACGCGGCGCAGATTTTGAAAGCGGCAACATATTCAAGCGTGCAAAGGCTATGCTTCCCATACTCATCCCATTGTTTGTTAATTCGTTCCGTCGTGCAGACGACCTTGCGCTTGCTATGGAAAGCCGCTGCTACCACGGCGGAGAGGGGCGAACGCGTCTGAAGGTGCTTCGCTTCTCTTGGCGTGATCTTTGGGCTTTTGTTTTGATGAGTGCGCTTATTGCATTGATTGCTGTGCTTCAGGCATATGTTAATGTCCCGTCAATTTGGGATTTGTTCATGGGTGCTTGAAAATGATTGATATGCGAAAAAAGCGGAGCCTGCTAATCGCCGCCGGAGCGCTGCTGATTATCGGTATAGTTTGGCTGATAATAATCGAATGCACAAGCACCATACGCGTTGTATGCGGTCAGGTTAATAAATTTGGTTATTCGCTGTGTCCCGATGATTTTGATTTGAGAGGATATGGCAACAGCACGTCAATTGCCGCGCTGCTTGAAGGAGAAGACCTTTCCACTGTTTGTGAGCAGTCTGCGTCCTGCGGCTTTCCCTCAGACGTCAACCGCGTTGGGCGTGTTGAGCTGATGCTCTGTCAGCTTGACGATACTCAAATAATGATGATATATACGGTTGACGGCGAAGCGGAGTTGGTATTTATACAGGATACCGAAACAGGATTAACCGGTTCAATAGGATGAGGTTATGCGCAGAATTGCACTGATAATCGAATACGACGGGACAAATTATGTTGGATGGCAAATTCAGCCCAACGGTGTTTCTGTGCAGCAGACCATAGCTGAAGCATTTTTTAAGCTGATAGGCGTTTCGCCCACGCTTCACGCTTCCGGTCGAACCGACAGCGGCGTTCACGCTCGCGCTCAGGTTGCACATTTTGATACCGATTGTCATATCCCCGCCGATAAAATTTGCTATGCTTTGAACAGTCGATTGCCCTCCGACATTCGTGTAAAGGCAAGCTTTGAGGTGCCTGAAGATTTTCACAGCCGCTTCTGTGTCAAAAAAAAGCACTATGTTTACACCATTGACAACGCGCCGCACGCGTCTGTATTCACACGCAATACCGCCCTTCATGTTCACTATCCGCTTGATATTGATAGATTGAATGCCGCGTCCGCGCTTGTGTTGGGCACGCATGACTTCAACGCCTTTCGCGCCTCCGGCAGCAAGGCAACGTCTACCGAACGCACCATATACGCCTCCGAATGGACACGCGACGGCGAATACCTTCTCTATCATGTTTGCGGAAGCGGCTTTCTGTACAACATGGTACGAATACTGACGGGTACAATGCTGCCAATCGGCTTGGGGTTTGAAGAGCCTGAGCTCATTACCGATGCTTTGCTTGAGCCTCTGCGCCAAAATGCAGGCGACACCGCCCCCGCGCATGGGTTAACGCTCCAAAGGGTGGAATATGATCTGTTTGACACTGAAGACTTCATGTAATCTTTTTGACTCCACGGCGTCATTTTTGCTTATATCCTCTTGAATGCTCTGCCCGTTTCGTACTTTTTGCAAACGCAGATTTCCGTTTTGGTATTATCCAATTTGATTTTTCATGCTGATATCGTTATACTGATACGAGAACAACGTTTTGGAGGTGTTTTCATGCTTAACTCCATTTTGGGCGTGACCGAGGGTGTTACCGCCGTCATAGGCAGCGGCGGCAAAACCACGCTTATCCATGCGCTGTGCGGTGAGCTGATTTGCAGCGGACGGGTTATCGTCTGCACATCAACACATATTCGACCCTCTGAAACGCTTAAAAATCTTTTCTCACCAACTTTGGCAGAAATTGAGTCGGCTCTTGGTCGGCACAAAGCGATTTGTATCGGCACGTTGGACAGCAACGGCAAATTCTGCGCCCCGAAGCTTCCGTTTGAGACTCTTGCGGAGTATGCGGACTATGTTCTGTGCGAAGCGGATGGAAGCAGGCGGCTTCCGCTTAAGGCGCATCTCCCGCATGAGCCTGTTATCCCGCCTTCCGCCGTTCGGACTATAGCTGTCGTTGGGGTTTCGGGAATTGGGCGTGCGGTTGGTGAGGTCGCCCATCGTGCTGAGCTATACGCCTCTGTCTCAGAAATTGAAATGGATGGTATCGTTACCCCGAGTGCTGTGGCAAAAGTGCTGAATTGTGAAGCCTTGCACGATATTTTGTTTATAAATCAAGCGGACACTCCCGATCTGCAGCGCGTTGCGGAGGCTGTTGCCGCAAAGATTAATACGCCTTGCGTGATAGGTTCGCTGCAGAAGGGAGTTTGGTATGCTTGTTGTGATTAAAGGAGCGGGCGACATTGCCACGGGCATTGCCGTGCGTCTGCACAATGCAAATATTGAGGTTGCCTTGACGGATATTTCTATGCCCACCGCCATAAGGAGAACGGTTTGTTTCTCTCAAGCAGTAATTGACGGAGAAACGATTGTAGAAGGTATTCGTGCGGTGCTTGTTTCGGACGCTGAACATGCAAGATATGTAATCAGTAAAGGAAGCATTCCCGTTTTTATTGACGAAACGGCAATTTCTGCGCTTAGACTTAATCCTGATGCTTTGGTTGATTCGATTCTTGCAAAAAAAAATCTTTGTACACGCATAAGCGACGCGCCTGTTGTGCTTGGCGTTGGTCCCGGTTTTACAGCTGGGATTGACTGTCATGCTGTTGTTGAGACGCAGCGCGGGCATTATCTGGGACGCGTACTGTATAAGGGCAGCGCGGCTGCCAACACGGGCGTGCCGGGCGATATAGGCGGATATACGGTTGAGCGTATTGTTCGCGCAACTGCGGAAGGCATATTCCGACCCGTTAGGGCAATCGGAGATACCGTTGCGGCAAATGAGATTGTTGCTTATGTTGACTGCAGCAACGGTGATTCTTTCCCCGTTACGGCGTCAATTTGTGGAGTGCTTCGAGGCCTGTTAAGCGCAGGCGTGAGGGTTCATGTCGGCATGAAAAGCGGTGATGTTGACCCGCGCTGTGAGATTGCTCATTGCTTCTGCGTTTCAGATAAAGCGTTGGCAGTGGGCGGCGGCGTGCTTGAGGCCATAATGCACTTTGTTTTTAACTCGACCAATGTGGAGGCGTCTTATGGAAAATGATGTAAAGCTTTTGAAGCTTTCAAACTGTTCGGGCTGTGCTGCAAAGGTTGGCGCGGGAACGCTTGCAAAGCTTTTGAATGATATTCCTGTCAGGCATGAACCTAATTTGATTGTTGGCTTTGATCGAAGCGATGACGCCTGTGTTTATCGTGTTGACGATAAGCGCGCCGTGGTGCAAACCGTTGATTTTTTTCCTGCTGTTGCGGATGATCCCTTCACGTTTGGACAGATTGCAGCCGCAAATGCACTTTCGGATATATACGCGATGGGCGGCGAGCCTGCGTTTGCGCTCAATCTGCTTTGTATACCCAAGCTGTTGCCCCAAAGCGCTGTCCATGCAATACTGGCGGGAGGATTGAGCAAGGTCAGTGAAGCGGGCGCTGTGATAGCGGGCGGTCACAGCATATATGACGATGTTCCGAAGTATGGTCTTTGTGTTACCGGTTTTGTTAACCTTGACAGTATTTTAACAAACAGCGGTGCAAAGCCAAATGACGTGTTAATCTTGACAAAGCCGCTTGGAGTCGGTATTCTTTCCACAGCAGCTAAGGGCGACCTTGTTGACGCCGCATCACTGAATAAGGTTTACAGCACTATGAGTACGCTTAACCGTTCTGCGCGTGATATTATGGTAAAATATCGTGTCCACGCCTGCACGGACGTCACCGGCTTTGGACTTTTGGGGCATCTTTATGAGATGATGGTCGGTTCTCAAACATATGCTGATATCAGGGTTTCAAATATCAGCTTTATGGATGGCGCATTGGAATACGCAAAGCTTGGTTTGCTTCCCGAGGGGATGTATCGCAATCGGGCGTATGTCGAAAATGAGGTTTTGTTTGACGATAGCCTGTCTTTGGAATATATTGACGCTTTATTTGACCCTCAGACCTCCGGTGGGCTGTTGATAGCCGTTGACCCACGCGACGCCGACCGAATGCTAAGTGAGCTTGCATCAGCCGTCCCTGCGGCGCAGCGTATAGGCACGGTGACTGCGTGCGGAAAAAAGCGTATATGCGTGAGCTGAATCGGTATGTGCTGCGCATGGTATCCCCCCGCAGTACGGCTATCCGCACTAAATTAACGTCTTAACGAATTTTTGCATTCCCTATCCGCAGCAGCTGAAGTCGATTATATTTCCTTTCGAGGTAAATCGTTTTCAAAAGCCGCACATACAGTTGTAAAATAAAAGCCTTGTATTCTTAGGGGAATTGGTGTACAATGAAGCGAATAATTATTCAATCGGAGGTGTTGTATGGCAGCAAATATACACTATGAGCTTGGTACCATAAGCATGAGCGACGATCTTATCGCCACTATTGCCGGTACCGCCGCCGTTGAGAATTACGGCATTGTCGGGATGAAAAGCAAGAGTGCCGCTGATACAATTTTGCAGCTTGTAGGCAGTGAGAATATTAAGCGCGGCGTTGTCGTCACCGTTTTGCCTGACGGCGTTACAATAGATATCGACCTTCACGTTACTGTAATGTACGGCGTTTCACTCCCCGCTGTCGCCCAAAATGCTATCAGCAATGTTAAATATCGTGTTGAGGATTTAACGGGGCTGCATGTTCGCAATGTCAACATTTTCGTTGAGTCGATAAGAGTGTGACCTCGGAGGTGCTTCTGTTTTGAAAAAGCCAGATTTTAACGGTGAAATGCTCAAGGAAATGCTGTTCATGGGCGCGGCAATGCTTGAGCACAACAAATCAACAATTGACGCCATGAACGTCTTCCCCGTGCCGGATGGCGACACGGGTACCAATATGTCCATGACAATGCAGAGAGCGGTTAAGGAAATTCGCTCAAGCGGAGCGATCACCGCCGAGGACGTTTCAGCGGCGGCATCTCTCGGTGCGTTAAAGGGTGCACGCGGCAACTCGGGCGTCATACTTTCGCAGATTTTCCGCGGCTTCGCTTCTGCGCTTAAGGGCAAGGGAGACCTTGTTACTCCGCGTATACTTGCGGATGCTATGCGTGCGGGTACCGACGCCGCATACAAAGCGGTAATGCGTCCCAAGGAGGGCACGATGCTTACCGTTGCCCGTTATATGGGCGAAAGCGCGCAGCGTTCTGCCGCCACACGCGGCACGGATGTGTACGATGTGCTTGAAGCGATGATAAAGGGCGGCGAGGAGGCTTTGAAAAAAACTCCCGAGCTGCTTCCTGTTCTTAAAGAAGCGGGTGTCCTTGACTCCGGCGGCACAGGTCTTTTGACTATCTACCGTGGATTTTTGCTTGCGGCTAACGGTGACGAGCCTGATGACCTCGGCATAGACGACGATTCTGAAACGACGCCGCAGGCGCCCGAAAACGACATATCACTTCAAGACGTTAACGAGATTAAGTTCGGGTATTGTACTGAGCTGTTTATTATTCATATCCACGACGACGTTACGGAGGAAGACATTGACCATTTCCGCGATAAGCTTGTTAAGCTTGGAGACAGCGTTGTTGTTGTTCATGATTCAGGTATTATAAAGGTCCACGCTCATTCCAACGCTCCGGGCAAGGTCATACAGTTTGCGCTTCGTCTTGGTGAAATTGACAAGCTGAAGGTCGATAATATGCGCGAGCAGAATCGTGAGCTTGCAGAGCAACTCAAGCGTGATGAAAAGGAGCTTGGCGTTGTTGCCGTAAGCGTTGGTACAGGTCTCGACAAGATATTTAAGGAGCTTGGGGTCGGCACGCTGATATCCGGTGGGCAGACAATGAACCCCAGTATCGACGTAATTTCGCAGGCGATCAAAAAAGTCAACGCACGCAACGTGTTTGTGCTTCCAAACAACTCCAATATCATAATGGCGGCTCAACAGGCTGCGCAGATTTCCGACAGGAATGTCATTGTGCTTCCCACAAAAACCGTTATGCAGGGTATCGCCTCCATGATGGGTTACAGCTCAGACCTTTCCGTTGAAGAGAATCGTGAGGCAATGACCGAATGCTTTGGTTCTGTTGTTTCGGGCGCGGTTACATACGCAGTGCGAACAACCTCCTATGAGGGCAATTCCATTTCGGAAGGCGATATCATAGGGCTTATGGACAATAACATTGCGGCTGTCGCCCCAAGCATGGAGGAATGTGCCGAACAGCTTGTGCGCCGTATGATTGATAAGCGCGGTGATTGCGGGCTTGTTACCATATACTACGGTGACTCATCCTCACCCGAATCCGCTGAGGAGCTGATAAAAAAGCTTCAGGGCGACTATCCGGACATTGAGTTTATGACCCAAAACGGAGGTCAGCCGCTCTACTACTATTACATTTCGGCAGAGTGATGGCTTCCGACTGTCTGCTGTCCGATATAAAGGGTATTGGCCCCAAGCGTGCCGAGGCGCTCGGCAGGCTGGGGCTTTTTTCGTTAGATCGGCTGCTTTTGTTTGCCCCGAGGGACTATTATGACCTGCGTGAAGCAGGCACTGTCGCGTCTGCAAATCATGGCGAATACGCATTGCTGCGTGTTGCATCGATTGAATCTCCGCATATAGCGTGGCCTGTCATAGGCGGGCGGCGGACGGCTGTCGTAACCGTTAACGTCTCTGACGGAAACGATTCAATTCGCCTTACATGGTTCAATCAACCGTTTCGGATGAGCTCTGTTCCAACCATTGCAGGCGGCTATGTTCACGGGCGTGTCGATAAATCGCGCGGCGTTGTGCTTCAAAACGCAACATTTTGTTCCGCGCCGCCCGGGATAATCCCCGTATATCCCCTCACGAAGGGGCTAAGTCAGTCCTCTATGCGGCAGATAATGAAAGCGGCGCTGAGAAAATCCGAGGGCGTATACGGTGAAACACTGCCCGATGATGTTCGTATGCGAAACGGTCTGTGTCAGCTTGGCGCAGCTGTTGAAGGGCTTCACTTTCCCGTTTCCATGACCGCCTTGGAGGCGTCAAGGCGCAGGCTCTCCTTTGAGGATGTATTGTATTTCACAATACTGCTTGAGCGTCTGCGCAGAGACAGGACTGGCGTGGTTGGCACGGCTTTCAAAACTGACGGCATGGTTGAGGAGTTTGTGGCGCTGCTTCCTTTTGCGCCGACGGATGGTCAGCTCCGCATAATGCGTGAGATAGCCTGCGATATGTCAAAGCCCGTGCCTATGAACCGTCTTATTCAGGGTGACGTCGGCTCCGGCAAAACCGCAATTGCAATATTCGCAATGTATGTTGCGTACAAAAACGGTTTTCAATCCGCGCTTATGGCGCCGACTGAGATTCTTGCGGAGCAGCATTACGACAAGCTTTGCAGGTATTTTGGCTCCCGCTGTGCCATGCTTCGCGGCGGAATGCGCAAGTCCGAGCGTGATCAGGCTCTTGCACGGATTAAAAGCGGTGAAGTGTCGGCAGTTGTCGGCACGCACGCGCTGCTTGAGGGCGGCGTTGAATTTTGCAGTCTTGGGCTTGCCATAACAGACGAGCAGCACCGTTTTGGCGTTCGCCAACGCGCCAATCTTGGAGGCAAGGCCTATTCCCCCGACGCGTTGATAATGAGTGCGACGCCTATCCCTCGAACCCTTTCGCTGATAATGTACGGCGACCTTGCGGTTTCGCGGCTTACAGAGATTCCCGCCGGAAGAAAACCGGTTGTTACCCGATTTGTTCCTTCTGAAAAACGTGCGGATATGTATGCGTACATCATGCGTCAGATTGAAGCATTGGGAATTCAGGCGTTTGTCGTTTGTCCCATGATTGAGGACAGTGAAGTATTTGAAGATACATTCTCTGCCGAATCTGTTTTCAACGAGCTTCGTTCTCGGCTTAATCTGCGGATTGAGCTGCTGCATGGCCGAATAAAGTCAAGTGAGCGCGACGCCATTATGGATCGTTTTCGTGCCGGAGAAATAGATCTGCTTGTGTCCACAACGGTAATTGAGGTCGGCGTGGATGTGCCGAACGCCTGTATAATGGTTGTGGAATCCGCCGATCGCTTTGGGCTGGCACAGCTTCATCAGCTTCGCGGGCGCGTTGGGAGGGGCGGCAGGGAAAGCTACTGTTTCTTGCTTTCGCTGAATAACTCACCGTCTGTTATGGAGCGCATAAACACACTTGTTTCAACTAACGATGGTTTTGAAATTGCCGAAAAGGATTTGGAAGTCCGCGGTCCCGGCGAGCTGCTTGGTCAGCGTCAACACGGTCTTTCAGAATTTGCGGCAGCGCGGCTTTCAACCGACATGGATACGCTGTATCAGGCGCGTAATGAGGCGCTCAGGCTGATTGCCGAAGGCGGCAGCGATTTGCGCACGGTGACCGAAACCGCACTCTCACGCTATGACGGAATACTTAAAGAGATTGCAATTAATTAAGGAGATTTATTATGGAGCTTCCTATCAACAAAAACGATGATATCATCATCGAAATCACCTCTATGGGCAGCGAAGGTCAGGGCGTGGGCAGACACGAAGGCTTTGCTGTGTTTGTTCCTCTTGCCCTTGTGGGTGAAACTGTCGAGGCGCACATCATCAAAGTCACTTCCTCTTATGCGATTGGGAAGCTTACCGCAGTAATCGTCGCTTCCCCCGACAGAGTTGAGTCAAATTGCTCCGCTTTCGGCAGATGCGGCGGCTGCGCTCTGCGTCACATGAGCTATCCTGCACAGCTTGAATACAAGCGTGAACAGGTTAAAAATGCAATGGAGCGTCTGGGCGGCTTCAAAGGCATTGAGGTTTTGCCAACCATCGGCATGGAGAACCCCTTCCGTTATCGCAACAAGGGAAGCTTTCCGTTTGCAGACGTCGGTTCGGGCGCTCAGTGGGGGCTATACGCAAAACGGAGTCACAGGCTTATTCCCGTTGAAGACTGCGATATTGAAAGGCTTGAAACAATCGCCGCCGCGAACGCCGTCCGCGAATGGGCAACCGAAAACTCCGTCCCCATATATAACGAGATGAGCGGCTTGGGTGTGCTTAGGCACGTTGTAACACGCGTTACGGAAAGCGGAGTTGCGGTCACGGTTGTTACAACAGGCGCGCTGCCCGAAAAGGAACAGCTTATTTCCTGCATTCGCAGTCTTGTTCCCTCTGTTCGTTCAATTGTGCACAACATAAATCCACGCAACACCAATGTAATCACGGGTGATGAAAACCATGTCATATGGGGTGAGGCATCGCTGCGGCAGACGGTATGCGGCATGACTTTTGAGGTCAGCGCCGAATCCTTCCTTCAGGTAAATCCTGAGCAAACTGAGGTTCTTTACACCTGCGCTGCAGATGGGCTGAACCTTTCAAAGGAGGATTCCGCTGCGGACATTTATTGCGGAATAGGCACAATCACGCTTATGCTTGCAAAGCGCACCGGGCATGTGATCGGTATTGAAAACGTATCAAAGGCTGTTGAGGATGCAAAGCGCAACGCCGCTCAAAACGGTATTGATAATGCGGAATTCATTTGCGGTGAAGCGGAAATCGTTTTGCCGAGCATCGTTCGTACCGACAAAAAGCTGACTGCAATAACGCTTGATCCCCCGCGAAAGGGCGCGGAGCCCGATGTTCTTCACGCCATAGTCAACAGCGGCGCAAGTCGAATCGCATATGTTTCATGCAACCCCGCTACGCTTGCGCGTGATTGCAGAATTTTGGTGGACGGTGGGTATGACATCGTTTCCGTTCAACCCGTGGATATGTTCCCCATGACACACCATGTGGAGTGCGTAGTGTTGATGTCAAAAGTACAGAAGTAAATACCGAAAAAGGCTTGAAAACAAGGCATTTCCGAGAGTCGGGAGTTCTTTTCCGGCTCTCGGATTTTTTCGTTTTGGGGTGCTTGCAGCCAGGAGAAATCGAGGGTTGAGTTGACAGGTTGAAAATGGGCAAGGTTGAGTTGATAAGATGATTTTGTGTAGAGTTGAGTGGATAGGTTGATTATTGCTTTATACAGAACAAACATCATCAAACATAAAGAAACATCATATAACCTATTGAAAACAGAGAGGTTTTATGGTAGAATCTAAAAGGAATTTTATATCCGTTAAAAGTTGATGAGGTGATAATAGTGAGTGAGATGATGAATGATAAATGGATAGGCATAGAGGAAGCAGCAGAATATTTAGGAATTAAGCCAATTACAGTTCGAGATTGGATAAAAAAAGATACAGGCATTCCAGCCCACAAAATCGGTAAGAAGTGGAAGTTTAAGTTTTCTGAATTAGATGCCTGGGTTAAAAGTGGAAAAAGTGCTATTGAATAGGGGGAACAAGGATATGGCTGATTTAGGTCAGGTATTTACAAAGGGCAATGTTGCCCAATATATGGTCTCCTTGTTTGATTTGGCAAAAGAAGCAAAAATTATGGACCCTTGCTATGGTGCTGGTTCTTTTTTAGATGCCCTTGCGTCGAGTGAATATTCTAATGTTACTGCTTGTGAAATGGATACAACTCTTTTTGAAGATACAAAAAAGAAGTATACTCAGTATCATTTGATTAACGGAGATTTTCTTAAATATGAGGAAAAAAATGAATATGATGGAATAATAATGAATCCACCATATATACGTCAAGAGAAGATAGATGAACTTGAACCGTTTGGAATAACAAAGGAAATACTTCGTTCTAATTCTATTTTTTCCGGACTTCCAAGTACAGCAAATATGTATATGTATTTTATTATGAAAGCTATCACTTTATTGAAGTCTGGAGGTCAGCTAATTGTTATTTTTCCGAGTAGTTGGATGAATGCGAGAAGTGGAGTTGATTTCCAGAAGTTGATGCTTTCACAGTGCGGTTTAGAAAGACAGATTCACATTTACGGTGATGTGTTTGAACGAGAAGCTCTTGTTGAAGTTGTTATACTGAAACTTGTAAAAGGTGTATTTGACAAGAGGACAACAGAAGAATATTTGGAGTCGAAAGATGGTAAATTAGTCGAGATTTCATTATCGGATAAAAAAGAAATTAGCTTGTTTACGCAGCCTTTTTCTGAATTTGCAACAATAAAAAGAGGGTTGACGACGGGATGCAATGAAATGTATATCAATCCGGATTTCCTTTGTGCGGGGGATGAATGTTTTAGACCTATCGTTTCTTCCCCAAAGAGTATTGAGGGATATACTACCGTAAATGCACGTCTTGACAGATTGTTTTTCCCAAGTGATGACGAAGCACCGGCAGAAGTGTTGGAGTACTTAGAATTTTGGAAAAATAAAATCGTCAAGGAACAAAAGCCAAAGACTCTGTATATGAAAGTAAATAGTAGTGATAGATGGTATGAATTGCGTGAAATCTGCGGTGAAGGAATCCTTTTTAGTTACTTTGTACGCAATGACATGAAGTTCGTTATGAACGAAACTGGAGTTCTTGCGCGTGACAACTTTTATGTTATTAAGCCTAAAGTTGACAAGTGGATATTTTTCGCTTTGCTAAACAGTTATTACACATATTATCAGTTGGAGATACGTGGTAAAAGATACGGTGCTGGGTTGTTAAAATTACAAAGATACGATGTTGAGGCATTGACTTTTCCTAAGTATACAGATATTTCGGCTGACGATAAAGAGGAACTGAAAAGATTAAGTCATGCACTGTTGGAAAAAGCAGATACATCAATCATTGATGAAATTACAACTGTGGTATCAAAGTACAGCACTGTCGGTCGTGACGAAATAACAAATAGATATTTTGCTGTGAAATCAAATCGATTGGAGGTTAAGTGAAATGGGAATAAATGTAGTTAGCCTGTTCTCGGGTGGCGGTGGTCTGGACTTGGGATTTGTAGCCGAGGGTTATAATGTTATATGGGCAATTGATAACAATAAAAATGCTACGGAAACTTATAAGGTCAACATCGGTGACCATATTATATGTGCGGATATTAATCAAATTGATATTAGCAAAATTCCTCATGCAGATGTAGTCATTGGCGGACCACCCTGTCAATCGTTTTCGTTAGCCGGAAACAGAAATGTAGAAGATGAACGTGGACAGCTTGTTTGGAAGTATATTCATATCATTGAGCAAGTGAAGCCTAAAGCGTTTGTTTTTGAGAATGTTACAGGATTGCTATCCGCAAAGAATTCTCAAGGCGAAAAAATAATAGAGTTATTAAAAATCGCCTTTAGAGAAATCGGGTATACCATTGAACAGCAGGTGATGAACGCTGCTGACTATGGTATTCCACAACGTCGCAAAAGAGTAATTATTGTGGGCTTGAAAGACAATAAATTCAAATTTCCACAGCCAACACACTCTGAAGATGGGGGATTTTTAAAGCGTTATGTAAGTGTAGAAGAGGCACTTGGTGATTTGCCGCAAGCTATTTCAGACGAAAACGGCGTGGTGAAATACAGTACTCCTGCACAAAATGAGTATCAGGAATATATAAGAAGAGATGTGGAAATCACGGAACATTTCATTCCTAAAATGAGTGAATTGGACGAATATATAGTGAGTCATGTTAAGCCTGGCGGAAATTATATGGATATACCTGCAGATGTTAATTCAAGTAGGATTAAAAGGTTACAAAAAGATGGTGGGCACACCACTTGTTACGGAAGACTATCTCCTGAGAAGCCTTCGTATACAATAAACACCTATTTTAATCGTCCGAATGTGGGATGCAATATTCATTATAAGGCAAATAGATTAATTACGGTAAGAGAAGCACTGAGACTACAATCTTTCCCGGATGACTACAAGATTGTTTCAAGTAGTAAACAAGGAAGGAATCTTATTGTTGGTAATGCAGTACCACCGATGCTTGCAGGCATAATTGCACGTGAGCTAAGAAAATACTTAGAGGAGGAGTAGGCATATGTGGATATCATATTCAGATTCAGAAGTTAATCGTTTTCATCCTATATGTGAACGTGCATTAAATTATGCACTGCGAATTATAGGAAAAGAAACGCAGTATAGAGTGTTGCACCATCAGTATACAGGTGCACTTGAGATGGACTATGTTGTTCAGAATACGGTCACAGGTAAATACTTGTGTGTTGTTGAGGTGAAAAGAACTCCGGCTGATGTGCATAGTGCAAGATATCAATTTCAGGCAATGTCTTATGTACAGATGAATGCTGACCAGTCAGAAAAGCCGTTTTATATTTTGACTAATTTGGAATATGCGTTTTCGTTCAGATATGATGCCAACAGACCTCGTGTGTTTCAGCAGATGCTTGAGCCGGGTCTCTCACACATAGGACGATTTGACGTAGACGAAGAAGATGAGTTTGTAGAAAAACTTGCAAGATATTTTAGTGAGCGCCTTTCTGATTATACGAACAATACCTATGAGTATTTGGTTACACTTGAAGAGTTTGCTACTCATATGGAGCAAATAAAAGAGGAACCTAAGAGGTGGAAAACGCACCTGGCAGTTCTTCTTTATGAGTACATAAGAGGGGCATTTACATTCATCAACAGAAATGAGTTAAGGGATATTAGACTTTTTAGGAATGATGTGTCAAGAATCTGTGATGAGGCTGCACGTGTGAATTTTAAGGATATTTTCAACTATTCCGAAGAATCCTTTGAACGCACCGTGAATATCCCTAATGACACATTGGTTGATTTATATGATTTTGGAAATCAGAATGTTAACGGTGATTCTGTTGCAGGTATTCTTCATTCTATCGTGTCAGCCGGACATGAACATGATGGAGAAGTTCCGACAGATCTGGAATTGGCGAGAATTGTGGCCGAATTAGCAAAATATAGCAGTGGTGAATTATCAGACAGAGATTTAGTATGCGACCCCGCAGCAGGAAGCGGAAATCTTATAAGTGCTGCAATCCCTACCTATAATTTGGCTCCAACACAGATTGTTGTTAATGATGTAAACAGCAAGCTACTTGAGTTGCTATCTTTGAGAATTGGTCTGAATTATGCAAACACCATAAGTCTGCAAAATTCTCCAGCCATTTATAATCGTAATATTTCGGATGTGGAACCTTTGTTTTTTAACGATGTTAAGGTGGTAGTAATGAATCCACCTTTCTCTGCCGGAATAAATTGTGTTGCTCGAAAGCAACCGTTGTACAGAAGTATTAGAAGGTTAACTGGAAACGAGCCAAGAACCAATAATGGACAGATGCCTTTGGAAGCGGTATTTCTTGAGTTGCTTATTGAACTTGTCCAACCTGGAACAACAATTTCCTGTGTTTTTCCGAAGACACATTTAATGGGGCGCGGTCCAGAAGCCAAGGCTATAAGGCGGTTATTACTTAATCAGTTTGGTCTACATTTGGTTTTTACATATCCAGGAGACGAAATATTTGATGATGTAACAAAGGATACGTGCATCCTTGTTGGTAAGGCTAAGACATCTACTGAATATGTGAAAGTTGTATCCAGCTACGATAAAATTCCTAATATCGATATTCATAGATTTACACAGACTTTGCCAAATGATGCTGCAGATGATTTTTTACCGATGATGCCTGGAGTGGTGGCAAAGAAAGTTTCTGTACAGGAGCTTATGGATGAGGTGGAAGATGGTTGGAGAATGCTCAACAGCGAAATGGTTGATGCAATCACTTTTGTTAAAGAGATTTTCCAAAGTTCTGAACAATTTGATGAATTGGTAGAACTGGATTACCCTGCAAAGAGAGGGCAGGCTGGGAACAATGGTGGTAGTGATATCATGTTCTTTGATTCAAGAGCTGACCTGTATGAGCAGTTTAGTGATGCTGATATTGTTCTTTCTGCTGGTATGCGTAATGCTAAATTGGATAGTTTTGATATTGGGTCTGGAGATAGTGATTTTTTAGATGTTTCGGATAATTCCGAAGATATTGTAGATGCCATTATTGATGCATATACTGCCCTTCCAGACAGAGAAGGCAGGCAACAGCGTAGGAGAAAAACCAATCAGGAGTGGAAGAAAATCTTAAATAAAGAAAGTCGAGGTAGATTTCCTGCAAATTCTGTATTGATTCCGAGAGCAATTCGCACAACAGGAAGGAGTTATTTATCTCGCAACCCTGTTTTTGTTTCTACTAATTTTGTTGTTTATTCATTGCCGTCTTTGGAAATAGCAATCTTGATGTCTACATGGATGAGTACTATTTTTTATCAGTTGATATGCGAAGTTTCCTCTAAAGACCAAGAAGGCATGAGAAAAATGGAAGTTTCCGACATTGAGAAGACGTATGTTCCTAAGTTTGATGACATAAGCAGAGAAACTATTGATGCTCTGTCTGCAGAGTGTAATGCAATTGAATTTTTAAACCTCGGAAGACCTGAAATTAGAGAAGTCGACAGAATTTGGGCAAGAGAATTGTTTGGCAATAATGCTGATGACTTGCTAAACAAGGCGCAAAGGATGTTGGAGTATCTCGCTAACAGAAGAAATCCATAATAACAAGGGAGGGTTGTCTATGGCAGCAGCACATCGTTCATTTGCTGAATATGTAAAGAAGAAATTTGATAATAATTTCTGGGCGGCTGCCGAAAGCTACCTGGAGGCAAACCTTGATTCCTTGGGTATCGAGTTAAAGAGAATCCATCGTGCCGGAGAGACAGAGATTTCAGATGTCAAGGTAGAGCACGTGTGGGTTGAAGACAAACCGGGCATGGAGGTGCATTTCGATGTGGCCATTTCCATTTGGTTTGAAACACATGAGGGAGATTACCATTACGACGATTACGATGAAAATATCGTGTGGATGATGGCTCATTGCCGTGGTAATCTGGATAAGAACCTGGATGATTTTGAAATCCTGCGAGTCTCAAAATACAATGGTAAAAGCCGTGTGAAAGACCCGATGGATGATTCCTTAGTTCCTGTTATGAACAAGAATGAACTGGATGAAATCGCAGAGCAATTCCTTCGGACACATTATAAAAAGGCTCTTTTGGAGCCGACTTGGATTGACCCAATTGAACTCGCCAAGGGTATGGGACTAACTGTTCGATATGAGCATATAACCAAAGACGGCTCAGTTTTTGGTAGAAGTTATTTCTGTGATTGCCAGGCTGATTTATATAATCCACAGACCGATGAAATGTATCAGGAACTTATCCCAGCAGGAACAGTCCTTGTTGATAAGAAGACGGCATTTTTATCGGTATTAGGAAGTGTTCACAATACAATCGTTCATGAGTGTGTCCATTGGGATAAACATAAAAAAGCCTTTGCTCTTGTAAGGTTGTATGATAACAGCCTCTCAAATATCGGTTGCAAGGTAGTTGGGGGAATTGCCGGAAACCACCGTGATTCGGTTGATTGGATGGAGTGGCAAGCAAATGCATTGGCTCCACGTATCCAGATGCCGATTTCGATGTTTAAGAAGAAGGTTGAACAGCTTATCAGTAAGTATCGTAGAGAAATGAAACTCTATGATATGATTGATATTATTGAACCTATTATAGATGAGTTGGTTATGACTTTCGGAGTGTCAAGGCTTGCAGCAAAAATTCGTATGTTGGATGCAGGATATGAGGAGGCAGCCGGAGCGTTTATTTATGTGGATAACCATTATGTAAAGCCACATAAGGCACCGAAGGGTTATCTTGCAAAAAATCAGACTTTTTCTATTTCTGCAAGAGACGCCATTGTTGAATCTAAATTCAATCCGGAATTAGCAGCAGCCCTGGCAGATAACGAATATGTTTTTGTCGATTCTCATTTTGTACTTAATACTCCTCTTTATTTGGAAACAGATGAATGTGGGGATTTGGCACTCACCCATTATGCAAGAAATCATATGGATGAATGCTGTTTGGTATTTGAACTTAAAATCAAGACATCTGTCACAGAACATTACCATACCGAATGTTTCCTTAATAGAGACAAATCATCTGATATTACCTTTGAGGCACATTATTCTGAAAAGAATAATGGTGCAAAAAATCAGGTGCAGATGATAAAGGATTATAATGCCGATGTGCTTTCAATCGCAAAAAAGCTTCCTATGAATTTTTCGGGTTCATTGGATGCTCTTATAGGATGGGCAGAAATGACAGAAGAAGAATTGGCTGAAGCAGCAGATATGAGCGAGAAAACAATTCAGCGTTTAAGAAATACGGAGCCGGATAATGTTACCATTGAAACAGTAATGCAGTTGTGCATTGGTATGAAATTGCCACCTGTTTTAAGTACGTGTCTATTGAAGGCATCCGGCAAAAGCTTTATGATGACAGAACAGCATATCATGTACCAATTTTTACTAAATTCCTGTTACCATATGTCGATTTTCGATTGCAATGAAATGCTAACGGCTCAAGGATTGAAACCATTAGGAAGGCAGAATAGGGTTTTATAAACTTTTTCAAAAAAATTTTCTTGTAGCCGGACATCCCATGTCCGGCTGCGTTTTTATAGTGAGGTGTGAAATGGGAAAGTTTGATGTAGATAAAAAATATGTTGAAGGTTGTTCTGTTTCATGGCACTCTTTGTACATGGATTTGGTGGATGAGTTTGAAAACTCACATCCAGGCAAATTCATCGATGAGGATACAATTAGGGATAAGTTTACTAACAAGGATGGATCGGGACTGGTGGATAAGTTGAAATCCGTATTGGATTTTGACATAGACGGTATTGCAGGCGCAGATGCAACAGAACGATTCGATATGTTCAAAATTCTAAAACTGTTGTTTTATATTGAAAAGTACGGAGACCCAAAGACAAAGGTTGTTTCTGATAATTACAGAGTTCAAATTACGGATATTTTGGCAAAACCCCGACTTGCAAATGTACCAAGTGAGTATACTCCGCACAGCATATATGGGGAATATTTTGAACAATTGTATTCGGACATTAAAAAGATGGTAAATGGTGCAGAGGAACGAGAGCGTCGACTACAGCAGATAAATGAATATTGGGAGTATATTACAGACAAGGTTTTTGATTATGTTATTAATGATAGGGCTATAGAGCAACCAGAAGAGGCCCTTAAGGAATTGGAGAGAATAAATCGGTTTTTGAAGGAAAAGGTGTTGGATAAACTTAAAAACCACGATGTTATCCATTTATCTAAACCTGAAAAGGTTATGCCCGCCTTCTTTAACCTGTTGGCGTGCCATAGGTTATTATGCAATGAATATGATAGAATCCGCATTAACTATGAAATAGGTCTTACGGCTTCTCCAGAAAGCGAGTATGTTGAACTATTCAAAAAATATGAAAAGTGCGAAGCAAAATGGGAGTTTTTATCTTTAATCAAAGAGCGTTTGCGTGATAAGAATGATGACCTGGGTGCGGAACTGGCATTGTATTTGATATCCTACGGTAAAAATATTGAAGATGAGGATATAAAACATTACTTGTATGCTATAGACAAATCGAAAGTTGTAGCATCGTGGATAGAAAAATATAAAGATGCTGATTTTAGTAATGGTATTTCTTTGGATATGCTTGTGATAATTATACAGGAAATCATTGATAACAAAAAGAACGGCGATAAAATCTCTAACGATTATTATGGTTATAATAATAAGTACCGTTCATTGATGACAGCACTAAAGAAACCTAAAGATGCTGAAGCTGTTGTGTTGCAAGCGTGGATAAAAAAATTAGAAAATCGTACCGCCATCAATTACGGGTCCTATGATTTAATTCAAAAAAAGCGAGAGATTGAGACTACAATATACGAGATAAAGAGCATCATATATTCATATAGGAATCTGGATGACTTAGAATTTATTAATTCGGCCATATGTCATTTTGTTGCTCGTGCAATAACGAGCAGGGCTTTGGCAATGAACATAGGATGTCACTTTTCCGAAAAAGTAATTCATAATCTAAACGGTAAATTAAAAAACACCATGAAATTTCATATGTGGCCAGAAGGTATTAATGTTCTGGATATGTTCCGAGAATTTCTCGTAGACAGAAGAAATATTGAAGATTGTGTTGCAGAAGAAGTTGCAAGGCAAATTAATGAATTTTATGAAGATGATAATTTTGTTGGTAGAGATATGAGGGTTGATTTTGAAGTGGATGTTAGTGAAAAATATTGCAGGGATTTTCTGTTAATATATTACGTTGACAAAAGCACTGATACACTGACCTATAAACAGTTCTATGAGGTTTGCTCAGATGCAGATGCCGAAAGAATGAAATCTTTGGGATTGGAGCAATTTGTTAAAACTGAATAAATTTTTTAAGACGGGTTACTCAATGCGAGGGTAAGCCGGTATCAACTAAAATTGAGTCATGAATGACAGAGAAATCTGTTGTTTGTGGCTCTTTTTTTTATTGCAGCAAAGTTGAAAGCCGGACATCCCATGTCCGAGTGTTTTAGGTTTGTTTCATATAAAATTAAAGCACGAACAGCGGATGTTGTTCAAATAAAAAATATTCCAATGCCCGAAGTGGTCGACCTTAAGGCGGCGGGATACATCAAGAGTCAAATTCACGGTATAGCCGTGGACTGACCAAAGATGTACCCACCGTGCTTTGCTATGCCCATTTTCGGTATCAGAGTCGGTGTGTACCATCACATCGGCTCTTTTTGTGTCCCTGCCGCCACCCAATCGGGCGGAAAAGAAAGGCAGGGACTTTAAATGAGAAAGTTCAAAACAGC
>CAYXRF010000003.1:0-37884 GCA_964467585.1 uncultured Oscillospiraceae bacterium
CGGAGAATGTGTAGCCCGTGGGTACCTCATAGGTGGGAGCCGTGATTGTTGCGCCGTACTCATAAGCCTGGGTTGTGTAAGCCTCACCATTGACGGTGTAGGTTACGGTGTAGCCGTTGATTATGAGCGTTGCGTCAAGCGTGATATCCTCGGCAGGCATCGTGGCGGGCACTGTCCAACCGGAGAATGTGTAGCCCGTGGGTACCTCATAGGTGGGAGCCGTGATTGTTGCGCCGTACTCATAAGCCTGGGTTGTGTAAGCCTCACCATTGACGGTGTAGGTTACGGTGTAGGTGTTGACGTTGTAAACAACGTTGACAACAACATCCTCTGAACCCATTGTGCCTTCAACAACAAGTGAATCAGCAGTGTAGCCTTCGATAACGGGGCTTGTTACGCTGTAAGCAGCGCCAACTTCATAAGCGGCGGATACAGTCGCGGCAGCCTCTGTGTTGTCGGCATACAGATAGTTGATTGTAAGGTTGTGCTCTTCAGCCTGGGTAACGGGTGTAACATAAACCTTGCCGCTTGTTACGTTGATAACCTCATGCGTTGTTGCACCATACTGAGATGTGGTATCCAGATAGGTGGACTCGGTGCAGGTAAGGGTCATGTCAAGGTAGTAGCCGTTCTCATCATGCATGCAAGCATCAGCTGTGGGCATTGCTACCCACTTATACTTCAGACGGATAAGACCGCCGGCAACCTGCAGACCGCCATGGCTCTGAGAGGTGAGGTACAGACCAAAGTTGCAATAATTTGCGCCCTCAATGCCAATGGGGAACTGACCGGACATGCCAACATATATGGGATTGGCAACAACGGCAGCTGTATCGCTTGTGTAAATACCTTCATCCTGCTGGGCAGTAACGATAGCAGCAATACCGCCGGACCAAGTTACGCTGTAGTTCTCTTCAGGTGTTGTGCTGGGGGGAACCATGAAAGCGGAGTAGTAGCGTGAAAGCCAATGTCCGGAATACAGGCCGGACGCTTCGGATACACTTACGGTATAAAAGAAAGTGCCGTCAACCACCGCGGAGGTCTGATTTGTAACAGTCTGACCTGTGTAGGTGACCTCGTGAATCACAGCCGCAGTTGTGTATGTTACGGTAACGTTGACGTCCCCGACGCCCATCGTGCCTTCAACAACAAGCATATCGGCGGTGTAACCATCGATTACAGGGCTTGTTACGCTGTAAGCGGCACCCTCTGCAACCTGCTCCGTGTAGGTTGTAGCAGCCTCAGTCTCATCAGCATACTGATAGTTGATTGTGAGTGCATGGGTGGTAACAGCGGGTGTAACATAAACCTTACCGCTTGTTACGTTGATAACCTCATGCGTTGTTGCACCATACTGAGATGTGGTATCCAGATAGGTGGACTCGGTGCAGGTAAGGGTCATGTCAAGGTAGTAGCCGTTCTCATCATGCATGCAAGCATCAGCTGTGGGCATTGCTACCCACTTATACTTCAGACGGATAAGACCGCCGGCAACCTGCAGACCGCCATGGCTCTGAGAGGTGAGGTACAGACCAAAGTTGCAATAATTTGCGCCCTCAATGCCAATGGGGAACTGACCGGACATGCCAACATATATGGGATTGGCAACAACGGCAGCTGTATCGCTTGTGTAAATACCTTCATCCTGCTGGGCAGTAACGATAGCAGCAATACCGCCGGACCAAGTTACGCTGTAGTTCTCTTCAGGTGTTGTGCTGGGGGGAACCATGAAAGCGGAGTAGTAGCGTGAAAGCCAATGTCCGGAATACAGGCCGGACGCTTCGGATACACTTACGGTATAAAAGAAAGTGCCGTCAACCACCGCGGAGGTCTGATTTGTAACAGTCTGACCTGTGTAGGTGACCTCGTGTACGTCTGCCGGAGTTGCGTCTTGTGTCTGCGCAAACGCCATAGTGGGAACAACCGTAAGCACCATGACCAACGCGCAGATAAGAGCCAATGTTTTCTTCATGTGTAGATTCCTCTCCTTCAAAAAGATTTTTTAATGCACCGTATGATGCACAGGGGAACGTGATAATTTGCCGAAGTTCGGCGGAGAAATTGCGGCGCGAATTGTTGTTTTGCAAGAATGATGCGGCCGCAGTCGTCAAGCCTCAGGCAGTTTAGCCCGATTGTTGCTGAATTTGCGGTAACACCCCCTCTTGTGAAAGCAGTCAAAATATACCTTGTACAGTATATCACAACAGCCGTCCAAAGAAAAGGTTTTTTTAGAATTTGTTGAGTTATATATTGTCGAATTAACGTTAATATTCATTTTCATCACAGGAAAAAATTTTGATTAATTATTTACTTTGACTATGTATTTTGCAGAACTGAATATGTATTATCCCGTTAATATTGATGCAGCAGGACAAACAGCCGCCCTCGGGACGCTTGTGAGCATCCCGAGGGCGTGATAGCTAAATTAGGTTGTTAAACCGAGCCTGTGCGGAAAATTAGTCCTCCTTCTTGCGGAAGAGAACAACGCCCGCGCCTGTGGCGATTGCAAGAACGCCAAGACCAATGAGGCTGATAGCGCCCGTTACAGGAGGTGTAACCGCCTTAGGAGCAATTGTGCCGTTAACAGCCGTTGTCGGAATCTGGACAGCGATTGTCTGACCAACGGGGCAATAGCCGAACTCGTTAGCGAGAACCTCAATTACCTCTGCCTCAGTGAACTCTTCGGGAACCGTGAAGGTAAGGCTGAGGATCGTACCCTCCATCGTGATACCGGTTGTGGGCATCGTTGCACCGATGCGGATAGAGCCGGGGATGGTGGTGTAGTCAACAACTACCATAGCGCCAAGGTTCATCTGAGCATCCGCAAGAACATCACCATAGGTGACATTGTCAAGCGTGAGAACAGTGTTGTCGTAGTTCAGCCATACGTTGAGCGTGTGAGCCTCATATGTGCCGGCAACTGTGAAGTCAACCGTTACAGTGGAGCCGCCGGCAACGTCTGCAGCAGAACCCATTGTGAATGTCGCAGCCATTTCTACGGGAGGTTCGGGTGTCGGTGTGGGCTCGCCGCCGCCAACATTCCAAATCTCAACCTGGTCAACATCCAGAACGAACATATCGGTTACGTCATAGTGACGGATTGCAACATAGACTGTCTGACCCGCAAATGCGGAGAGGTCTGCGCTGTACTGCACATATGCAGCGGTTGCTGTGAACTGTGCGGAAACCATCGTCATGGAAGCGGGATCAGCGGAGGTGCCTGCATAAATGGCAAACTTCTCAGACGCGTAGTCGGGATCCTGACCCATGGCATACAGTGTAACACTGCCGCCGCCTGCGCCGATTGTTACAGCGGGAGAAATCGCCCAGTTATCGGGGGTAACCGCGCCGTAATAGTTGACGAAGGAATTGGAGTAAATGAGGCCGCTTCCCTCATATGCGGTCATGACGGAGGTATCCCATACCCATGTGAGACCATCGCCGTCGGCGTCTGTAAACGTCCAGCCCTCAGCGGCAGGATCAGTCTCAAAGTAGTAACCAACGTTAAGGTCGCCCAGAGGAGCGGTGACTGTTACGATTGCGGAAGCGGTGAAGCCGCCATCCACTGTTGTTACGGTAACGGTGGCAACGCCTTCCGCAATACCGATGACAACGCCGTTTTCGTCGACAGCAATGACGCTCTCGTCGTCAACAGACCATGTAACATCCTTGTTTTCAGCGTTTACGGGGAGAACAGTCGCCGTGAAGGTGGCTGTCTGACCGACACGCAGTGTTGCCTCAGCGGGGCTGATCGTAACGCTTGTTACGTCTGCGCCGGAGGGAGCATCGGGCTCATACGCGGGGATCATGAACAGACCGCAGATTTCAGCACCGCTGCCGCCGATGAGACCGCAATCGGTTGCAACACCGGTGTTGGCGTCAACGCGTACAAAGTGTGCATCGGTTCCGCTGGAGATCTGTGCCCAGTAGAGGTCACCGTTGTCATAGTCATAGCACATGGACTGAACATAGTTTACGTTATAGCCCGTTGCGCCAATGGCTGTGCAGGCGGCTGTGCCGAGGTTGATGCTGTAAAGCATACCGTCAAGGCCAACGCCGTAAGCATGGTTGTTGTAATCAATGGCAATCGTCATCATGCCGTCATAGTTGAACGCGCCAACCTCGGATACAGCACCGGAAGCGGGATCAACAGCGATAAGCACGCGCTCATCGCTTGCGTTGGACGCTACGCCATAGAGCAGACCATCGGTATAGCTGTAAGCCATATCGCATACAGTGCCGCTGTATGTTGCGCCGGGGAATGCCGCAACCGCGATATTGTTGACGTCCGCCATGAAGAAGCGACCGCCGCCGTTAGCTGTCTCAAAGCCGTATACGATGCCATAGGCATACGCGGCGGCAAAGGACGTGGGGGTCTCGCCGTATGCGGTTACGTCGGTAGGATCGTAATCGGGGAACGAAATCCACTGATCAGTGTAGGTGCCGCCAATATCAAAGGAGCACATACCATAGAATGTTACGGCTGTGAGACCTGTGTCGGTAACTGTGATCTCGCATACGCCAAACGCATCGGGGTTGGCAACGGAGGTTACGGTAACGAAGGTTTCGCCCTCGGCAACGCCGGTTACAACACCGTTTGCATTGACTGTTGCGATTGTGGGATCGTCAGACAGGAATGTAACGGACTTGTCGGAAGCGTTCTCGGGGAGGATTGTGTATGTGATGAGACCGGACCTGTTGAGGGGAACGTCAAGGGTCTCAAGCACTTCGATGCCGGTAACTTCAACGGGAGCGCCGGTATAGACGTTATCCAGCCAGCAGGTATCAAGATTACCGTTGACGGAGCCGTCCTTTGCGTATGTCCATGTGAGGGTATATGTACCCGCAGCGGATACGGCCTCAGAATGGGTCATCCAACCGGTATCACCGCTGAAGGACGCGGATGCGGTGCCGTTAATGGAGAAGGTCATGATATCCCAGTTGGACTCTGTGCTGGCACAGTAGTCGAAGGAGATAAGATCGCCTGCATTAAGTGTGGTTGTTGTGCTGACCGTTGCACTGGCGCCGCTTACGCACATGGTGGCGCTCATAGCAGTAGTGCGCGGAGCATACGTTGTGTTGTCAACAACCCAGGTATAGGTGCCTGTGGATGTGAACACGTTGTAGCAGCCCATCGCGTTGAGAGCGTCGGACAGATCGTCGCCTGTGGGCGGAGGTGTGGGCTCATCAGTGGGCGGAGATGTTACTTCGCCGCCGGCAACGTTGATAGCGCCGTCGTTTTCGATGTAAGCAATGGGGGTAGCCACTGTCTCACCAACGGGCATGTTGAAGAACTCCATAATAGCGATATCAATAAGCTGATTCGTTGTTACGCCTTCAGCAACCGTGAAGTTGACAGTAAGCAGAGTACCGTGTGCGGTTATAGGATTTGTGGGGCAGATAGCACCAAGACGCAGAGAACCGGGTATTGTTGTGTGATCCTCTACTATCATAGCATCATCGGGACCCTGACCACCGTACATGGTAGGAACCAACATCGCACCGCGTACTACGCTTGCGATTGTGAGAGCTGTGGTGTCATAGTTCAGCTGAAGTGTGAGACCGTGAGCCTCATAATCAGCACCGCTGACGTCGATAGTCACAGCAACCGTGTCTCCTGCGGACGCATCTACAGTTGAAACGGTAAAAATGACCTCGCCATCGGCGAGAGCAGCGGGCACAAGGCACATGACCATTGCAGCCGCCATGAGGATTGCGAGAAATTTCTTCATTAGGGATACTCCTTCCTGAAATAAAATATATTTTGCAGCCGGTGTGCCTAACTTCTACCCCGCAGCGACGGGATTCGCTCCTCTTATGGTGCGGAGCTTGCTTAGACATAGGTACACACTTACGGACTAAATATACCACATCTTTTTCAACGATGCAATACTCAAAATCAAATAGATTGAAATTAATTTTGGCGATGATAACACTGAGCTTTAGTTTGGCATTGCGTCATTTTTTTAATTATCTTGGGCAATAATTGTTCGTTCGTGTCATGGAATCGGATTTTGTGACGGTTGATACCTAAATAAAAATCACATTCTGTTTACATTTGAAAGTTTTAACCCATATGTAAATAATTGGTATAACGCATATGCAAGCACACACAAGCAGCATGGAGAGTGATTTGACGTTTCTGTCGTGCAAGCCGTACTGTCGTGCCGTCCGTACTTTCGTCCGCGTGAATCACGACTGATTCAAGGGGAAGCCCTCGGTTTTGATTATCGTACCATCGTTTTGAATCAGCAGCATTTCCGCGCCGTCAATCGATTCGATAAGCTGAAGCGCCTCGTCCGCAGAAAGTATGAAGCACGCTGTGGAAAGGCAGTCCGCAAGCGTCGCGTCCGCGCACAGCACCGACACAGAAGCGTGCCCGCGTGCGGGCTGAAGGGTTTTCGGGTCAATTATATGACCGTATTCGATTCCGTCAACGGTAAAGTACCTTATATAGGAGCCGCTTGTGGACAGCGCCGAATCCGTCATGGCAACCCGAGCCGCATAGCTTTGGGAGTCATCCGCAAGCGGGTCAACAATGCCCGCAACCCATGGTGTGCCGTCGGGCTTTGCAGAAAGAGTGCGCACCGCACCTCCACAGTTGAGCATGTACGAGCCGTTATAGGCGCGCAAAAGCTCTGCCACGCGTTCGCAGGCAAAGCCCTTGGCTATCGCCCCCACGTCAAGCGACATCATAGGGTCTGCAAGCGTAACCGTGTTGTTTTGAGCGTCTGCCTCCACAAGCGAAATGTCGCAGTGCGCCGACGCCGCCAGAAGCTCCTCCTCCAACGGAACGGAAGCCGCCGCGGGGTCGCTTTGGGCGGCCGTACGACAGTCATGCCAAAGCCGCAGCACCGCGCCCATAGCAATGTTTACCGCACCGTCCGTCACGTCATACGCCTGCTTGCCAAACTCAATGAGTGCGATTATATCGGAAGAAACCTCAACCGTCTGCCCTGCCGCTTGGTTTACAGAGGCTATGTTTGTGAGCGAATCGTACCTATTATATATATCGAACAGCCTGTGATACTGTGAAAAGGCATCGTCCGCCGCCGCCGCCGCCAAATCGAACTCGTTTTTGTCCGCCCCATAAGCCGTGATCGTGATCACGGTATCAAAATAGTTAAAAAATGTGACGGTGCGCTTTTGCGCTTGAGCTGCGGCTTGGCAGGACTGAATGAACGCAAGGCAAAGCAGAAGCGCTGCCGCCGCAAATATTTTGATTGAACCGATACGCTTCACGCCCTCCGCGCTCCCCTCAGTTTTTTTATACGATAACCAATCTCGGAAAAAAAGTCAATCGCCTTGACGATTGTCTCAGCGCAGGGCGAAAGTATATTATGCAATGTACATTGTTCATTGTACATAGCCTTGAGGCTTTCAATATTGCGTTTTTGCAAAGTTACATCCGCGAAAATATGTCTTGAAAATATATTTTATTTTTATGAAACCAAATGCTGTTTCAAATCGTTTTATGTATGAGCGGATAAGGACTTGAGTCACCCTTGTTCGTATGGTTTTCCTTCCTTCTGAAAACATGGAAACAAAAAAATAAAAAGGTGTGCGCCCCCCATGCACGCCTTTTTATTTTTTGGTGAAATTGTCTGTAAGCATAGGGCGGCCTTAAAAAAGGTCGCCCGTTAAATGTCTTTTTGGCTGTACGTCCCTTGGCGTGTTATCTTATCTTGACCCCGCTTGCGATATCGCCCATTGTTGTGAGCGGCGAAAGATGCACATCCCCCTCGTCGCTTGCGCACAGTATCATGCCGCAGCTTTCAATACCGCACATTTTGCGCGGAGCAAGATTGTAAACCAGCACGACATTTTTGCCTATAATATCGGTTGGCTGCACCCAGTCGCGTATGCCGGAAAGCACCGTGCGCGCTTCGCCGCCAACGTCAAGCGTGATGTTATACAGATGCTTTGACTTTTTGACCTCGGTACACGCAGTCACCGTTGCCACGCGCAAATCAAGCTTTGCAAAATCATCATATGTGACAAGCGGCTTTTGCTCCCCCTCGGGTGATTCGCCATCGGCTTTTTCACCCTCGGCTTTATTGCCCGCAGCGTCATTTTCGGCGGCTGCGGGGGCGGCGTCCGCTTCCTTTGGTTTTTCAATATCAGCGGGAGTTTCCCCCGCGTTTACGGCGGCGGGCTGCGAAATTGCCGCCTCGTTCGCCTTTATCGCGTGCGCCTTAGCCATCTGCTCCTCAAGCATGCCGTCAAGAAATGCAAGCTCCGCTTTTGCGTCTATCCGCGGGAAAATTGCCTCTCCCTTTTTGACTGCCGTTCCCGCGGGCAAGCGCCCGAACGCATACTGTGAAATGCTTTCAAGCATTGTAAGCTCATGCTGCGAAACGCCAAGCTGCTCAAACATCTTTGGAGCTGTATTCGGCATGAATGGCTGTATGGCAACGGCGATTATCCTGAGGCATTCCGCAAGGTTGTAAAGCACCGTGGCAAGCCGCGCGCGCTTTGCCTCCTGCTTTGCAAGCACCCAAGGCGCGGTGACGTCAATGTATTTGTTGCAAAGCCCCACAACACGGAATATTTCCTGAAGGGCGATATGCGGATGAATATCGTTCATGGCGTCGTCAACCTTTTTTGCAAGCGTGCGGGCGGCGTCTGTCAAGGCGTCATCCTCATCAGAAACAGGCGCGGCGCTTTGCGGCACAATGCCGTCAAAATATTTGCCTATCATAGCCACGGTGCGGGACAGAAGATTGCCGAGGTCGTTGGCAAGGTCGCTGTTTATGCGTGTTATCAGCGTGTGATTGTCAAAATTGCCATCGGAGCCGAACGGAAACTCGCTAAGCAGAAAATAGCGAACGGCGTCCACGCCGTAACGCTCCACCAGAACGAACGGGTCTACAACATTGCCCTTTGATTTTGACATCTTGTCACCGTCAAGCATGAGCCATCCGTGACCGTATACCTTTTTGGGAAGGGGCAGCTCCAGAGCCATAAGCACAACGGGCCAGACTATGGTGTGGAAGCGAATAATCTCCTTGCCGACAACGTGAACATCGGCGGGCCAATAGCGGCGATAGAGGGAATCATCGTCCGACAGGTATCCCAGAGCGGAAAGGTAGTTGACCACAGCGTCTATCCAGACGTATATTACATGGCGTGGGTCAAAGCTGACGGGAACTCCCCACTTGAATGTGCTGCGGGTTACGCAAAGATCCTCCGCGCCCGGCAGCAGAAAGTTGTTCAGCATCTCGTTGGCACGTGAAACGGGCTGAATAAAATCGGGGTTGTCGCGGATGTATTGAATAAGCCTTGGCGCATACTTGGACACACGCAGAAAATATGCCTCCTCGCTTGCAATCTCAGTCGGTCTGCCGCAGTCGGGGCAGACGCCTCCGGCATCCTTAAGCTGGGTATCCGTCCAGAACGCCTCGCATTGGGTGCAGTAATGCCCCTTGTATTCGGACTTGTAAATATCGCCCTTTTCATAGAGCTTGTCGAACACCTTCTGCACGCACTCCATGTGGCGAACGTCAGTCGTGCGGATAAACCCATCGTTTGAAACGTCCATAAGACTCCATAGCCGCTTGAAGCCTGCCGTTATGCCGTCAACATACTGCTGAGGCGTGACGCCTGCTTCCTCCGCCTTGCGCTCGATCTTTTGTCCGTGCTCATCCGTCCCCGTAAGAAAATAGACGTCATACCCCGCAAGGCGCTTGTATCTTGCCAATGCATCGGTGTTGACCGTGCAGTAGGTGTGCCCGATATGCGGCTTTGCGCTGGGGTAGTATATGGGTGTGGTGATGTAATAGGTCTGCTTCATTTTTTTGTCCCCTTCTAATTAAAAATAGCCCCTGTATCCGAAAAACGGACACAGGGGCGAAAGTATCGCGGTACCACCCTGATTTGGCGGAAGGATACCCCCCGTCATCTCGGTTTGCGCTGTAACGTGCGCTCCACGCGTGGCTTGAGGCGCCCGACCATGCATCAAAATGTGCAGTGAACGGAACGCGTTTTGCCAACGCCGCTCGTAAGACCCATGTTCCGCGCAGCTTCAGTCCGCCTTGCACCACGGCGGCGGCTCTCTTTGCAAAAGACTGACGCGTACTCAATCCTGTCATCGCGGGATATCAACCTATGATATTATAGCATAGCTTTTGCCCACGTCAATACTTTTATTCCGATATTTCAAGCATGGGTGCGGCAAATAAGCGCGGCGGATACGTCCGCTTCAAAAGGGAATCGCTTATCAAGCAAAGTAACGGCTTATCCGTCAAGGCGCAAGCTTTTCTTTTTACAGCTCCATCGTCCAGCGAAGCACAACAAGAGCGTCCGCGGAGGTGTATTTCCCGTCAAAATTGACGTCGCCCACAAGCCGCATAGGCTCGGTCATGCTGATAATGCTTAACGAATAGCGAAGCAGCAGCAATGCATCGGCGGAGTTTACAACCGCATCCGCGTTGACGTCGCCCAGCAGCAGCGTAAGCGTATACACCGCGTTGACGGTAATATCCTGTGTTATTGCCGCGCCGGTGAGGTCTGTATCCCATTCGCCCGCAAAATAGGGCTTTTCGGGAACGGCGGGGATTTCTGTGAGCGCTGTGTTCCAATCGACAGTGTACCGGGCGACCGTTTCACCCTCCGCAGTATAGGTAACCGTATAGGTGTTGATAGTATATACGGCATTTACCGTGTAATTCCGCGTGATCGCAACGCCTTCAAGGTCAAGCTCCCAACACGGTGCGGTATGGTCATAGCCCTCAACCGTGGGTATCACGGGGATGGTCGGCACTGTGGAATTCCACTCAACGGTAAATTCAGCAACCGTTGAACCGTTCGCGGCATATGTCACCGTATATATGTTGGCAGAATACACGGCATATACCGTGTAATCCTGTGTGATTGGCACCTCCGCAAGGTCAAGTCCCCAATAGGGAGCCGTCTGGTCGCATCCTGTTTTTGACGGAACGGAGGGAATTACCGACAGCGTTTGGTTCCAATCCACAGTGTATTCCGCCACGACCGCGCCGTCCGCTATGTATGTAACGTTATATGTGTTGATTGTGTAAACGGCATTTACCGTGTAGTCATGGGTGATTGTCATCCCCGTGAGGTTTGTATCCCAATGGGGAGTGGTCTGGTTGAAGCCCTCAATAGTGGGTATGGCGGGAACAGCCTCCGCAAAAACGGTGTTCCAAGGTATGGAATACTGAGCGATGGTTTCACCATCCGCAACATATGCCACCGTGCAGTTTTGATGCACGACAACTGCCGTTTGGGACGTGAAGCCGCCGTCGTCTGTTGTTACGGTAATGGTTGTCTCTCCCGCCGCAACGCCCGTGACAATGCCTTCCACACTGACCGTTGCTGTCTCTTCATCATTTGAGGCATATGTTACGGCTTTGTTGTCGGCATTTTCGGGGGCAACGACACATTCAATCGCACCTGTTCCGCCGATTGCAAGCTGCATAGATTCGGTTGAGACAACTCCGGTTACGGGAACGGGAACGTGCATCACAACGCCGCCGTTGTTAACAGTGTAGGGTATGGGCGTTGGATTTGTTTCACCAACAGGCATATTGAAAAAATCTATAATGCTTACGGTGACGACCGATTGGGTATCCACACCCTCGTTAACCGTGAAGGGAAGCCTGAGGAGCTGACCCTGCATAGTCTCCGCCGTTGTAGGCATGAGCATACCGAGCTTTACCTGCCCCGCCACCGTTGTTGCATCGATTACCACCATGGCGCCGAGATTCATCTGCGCGTCTCTGACGATATCCCCATAAAGAGCGGAGAACGCCGTGCTTGTGAGAGTAAGCTCATCCGTATTGTAGATGACGCTCAACGTTATGGCGTGCGCCTCGTACTCCCCCGTCAGCATAAGCTCAAGAACCACCTCATCGCCCGCCTCGGCGTCCGTAACCGTGGTAACGGTGAACTGAACATCATCGTCCGCCAACACCGCAGTGGGTATCGCCGCGCCGCAGCTTAACAGTGCCAGCATCAGAATCATCGAAATGAGTCTTTTCATAATAGTTAACTTCCTTCCATTGTGCTGTTGCAATTATATTACGAATTTAATAGGTATTCAACCATTTTTGATTGATATTGCGCATATTGAGATATGCTTTCGCACCGCGAATGCGCTTTGGAATTGATGAGCGAAGCATACAGATATGAAACATCGCTGAATGTAATCTGCCCATCGGTGTTGACGTCCGCATTAATCTGCCCAAGTATGCTGAGAACCTTGCCTCCCCCAAGAGCCATATAGAGTGTTGACACGTCGGAAAACCGCACGCTTCCATCGCAGTCGGCGTCCCCCGCAACGCCCAGCAGCGCAAGCCATCCGTCTATCTGCTTTGTGAACTCATACTGCGATTCATATTTGTTGACCTTCCAATCCACGACATTGCCCGTGCTGTCAACAAAAAAAGTCTGCGGCGTATGCCCGTTTACGCTGCACAGCTGTGAAAGCACGGCGTCCTGCCGCAGCGTGCGATAGGTGTAGCCGTTTGTTTCGATAACATTTTGCCCCGCAGCTACCGTGCTGCTTTGATCCTCATACAAAACGCCAAGCACAAGCACCCTGCTGCTTGCGTATTGCTCATGCACACTTTGAAAATACGGCATTTCTATGGTGCATGGCACGCACCACGCAGACCAAAGGTTGATAACGGTTAATGTGTAGTCCGCAAACTGCGAACCGCTGAATGCGTTTCCGTATAGGTCAACGGTTGAGAGCGTTGAAATATTCATCCCGACAGGTGTTTCATCATCCTTGGGGGTATCCGCCGCGCTTGCCAAAGCCTTTGTACCCATTGGCGTCAGCGGCATCATTATTGAAATTGCAATTGCCATTGCCGCCGCGACAGCCGCGCACAGCCGCGTTGCGCTTAACACATTTTTCATATCGAACCTCCCGCACATCTGTTCTGACAGGCGGCGCGTGACAAGCCTGACATACCTGTATAAATATATGATACTACTCCTCATGTATCTGTGTCAATGCGTTTTTACGGTTTGAAGCTGTTTTTACATGTGACGCATGTATTTTTTGCGCCGCGGAGCATTGGGGATGAATTGGAGGGAAGTGCGCGCTTGGGTGCGGGCGGAAGGCGTCAAAGCCTTAAAACAGCGCGCACAAGCTCCGCCGCGCCGTTTACTGCAAGGCAGCAGACAACGCCGAGCGCCGAGGGCAGAAGAAAGCTCACGGCAGTCCATTTCAAGCTGCCCGTTTCCTTTTTAATCGTCAGCAGAGTCGTGGTGCAGGGCGAATGAAACAGCATAAGCAGTATCACGTTTATGGCGGTGACAATTGTCCATCCGTTTTGCGTCAGCAGTAGCTTCAGCTCAAAAAGCTGCGAATAGTCCGTTATCATGCCCTTGCCGAGATATATCATAATCAGCAGAGGCACCACAAGCTCATTTGCGGGCAGGGCAAGCAGGAAGGCGGCAAGTATTGCACCGTCAAGCCCCATTATGCCTCCGATTGGGTCGAGAAAGCTTACGGCATGGCTAAGCAGTGATATGCCATCGACATTTATGTTGGCAAGCACCCATATAAAAAGCCCCGCCGGCGCCGCCGCCGCCGCCGCCCGTCCCAGCACGAAAAGCGTTCTGTCAAGCACCGAGCGCACAATAACCTGACCCACGCGGGGCTTTCGAAACGGGGGAAGCTCCAGAACAAAGGATGACGCTTTGCCGCGCAGAAGCGTTTTTGAAAGCAGCCACGACATAAAAAACGTTGCTCCCACGCCTATCAAAAGCGCCGCAAGCATACAAAGCGCGCTAACCGCGCCGCCAAGCATCCCGCCCGCGCCCGCCGCAAAAAATGCCGCCGTAAGCGCGATAAGCGTTGGAAATCTTCCGTTGCACGGAACGAGAGAGTTTGTCAATATCGCCGTAAGACGCTCACGCGGGGATTCTATTATGCGGCAGCCCACAACCCCCGCCGCGTTGCACCCAAAACCCATGCACATAGTAAGCGCCTGCTTTCCGCAGGAGGAGCAGCGGCGAAACGCTGAGTCAAGATTGAAAGCCACACGCGGCAGATAGCCCAAATCCTCAAGCAGAGTAAACAGCGGGAAAAAAATTGCCATGGGCGGCAGCATAACCGACACAACCCGAAAAAGCGTTGCAAGCACCCCGTCACACAGCGCGGAGGTTACTTTTGCGGGTACGCTTATTGCGTCCATCCCCGTGCGCAGGCGGTCTATCAGCCCGAAAAGCAGCTTATCAAGAAGCTGTGAGGGATAGTTCGCCAATGTTATAGTGATGTAGAAAACAAGCCCCAGCAGCAGAAGCATCACGGCGGTTCCCGTAAATTTGCCTGTGAGAAAGCAGTCCAGCCTTAGCCTTGCGGCGGAGCGAACGTCCGCGTCACGCATTGTGACGGCGGCGGAAATTTCCTCCGCCTTGCCAAACAACGATTCGGCGTCATCAAAGCCCGTAATGCCTTCCGACGGCAAAAACTCCCCCGTTATCACTCTGTTTACAGCCTTTAGAAGCTCATCAACGCCGCGCTTATGCGACGCGTCGGTCGCAACAGCCTGCACGCCAAGCAGCTTTGAAAGCGCATTCGTGTCAACCCTTATGCCGTGTCGCGCCGCCTCGTCAATCAGGTTTACGCACACAACAACTGACTTGGTAAGCGCAAGCGTCTGAAGCACAAGCCCCAGATTTCTTGACAGGCATGAAGCATCGCAGACAATAACAATGCAGGAGGCGTCCCCACCGGCAATATAGTCCCGTGCCACCACCTCCTCCGGCGACGCCGAGTTAAGCGAATAGCAGCCCGGCAAATCGACTATCGCACGGCGCACTCCGTTAATTTGAAAAACTCCCCGCGCCGATTCCACCGTTTTGCCCGTCCAGTTGCCTGTATGCTGCTTTAGACCCGTCAGGCAGTTGAAAAGTGTGCTTTTGCCCACATTCGGGTTGCCCGCAAGCGCAACGGCAGGCAAATCCTCCGCCGCATACCGTGCGCCGCGCCAAGCTTTGCGCCTCATATCCCTCAAGCCTTCAGACGCGTTGTGAAGCGTCCGCACCAAGCGTTTAAATTTATCATGCTTCAGCTTCATACTCTGTCACCATCCGCTGAAACAATCACGCACGCCGCGTCCGAGTTGCGCAGAGCAACGGCGGCTCCGCGCACCAAATATGCCCGAGGATCGCCGCCGGGTGCGCAAAAAAGACGTACAACGCTTGTGCCGCGAGTGAAGCCAAGCCCCACAAGCCGATTGGCAAGCGCGTCTCCTATTGATGAAGTATCTATTTTTTCGATTATCCCCGCGTTATGCGGTGGAAGCTGCGATAGGGGGATTTCACACATCACTCAATACCTCCCGCGATGTTTTCCATGCTGTTTACACAGTATGCAAAGCGGGAGGGTTTTGTCAAAAGTGCGGCGGGGGCAACACACCTTCAAACGGGAAGGATAAATTAAAGCCTCCCGACGCCGAAGCTTGCGGCACGGAAGGCTTTTGGAAGGAGGGAGCGCCCGTTCGATCGTCGTCTGAAGCGTGAGTCGGTTCTTGTTGAAAAACGGGGGATTCTTCAGCAAGGCTTTCAGCGCGGCGCGCGCTCATGTCCGCGCTCGGGTCGGCCGTCATTCCAGTTCGAACGCTCCTGTATAAAGCTGATAATATTTGCCCTTCTTTTCAATAAGGCGCTGATGACTGCCGCGCTCGATTATGCGTCCAAGCTCCAGCACGATAATAACGTCACTGTTTTTAACCGTTGACAGCCTATGAGCGATAACAAATACGGTGCGTCCGTCCATAAGCGCGTCCATGCCGCGCTGAACAATGGACTCCGTGCGGGTGTCGATTGAGCTGGTTGCTTCGTCCAGTATCATAACCGGCGGGTCGGCGACAGCCGCTCGCGCAATTGAAATAAGCTGTCTCTGTCCCTGAGAAAGCCCGCTGCCGTCGCCTGAAAGCAGCGTGCTGTAGCCCTGCGGCAGCATACGGATAAAGCCGTCCGCGTTTGCCCTCTCCGCCGCCTCGACACATTCCTCATCGGTGGCGTCAAGCTTGCCGTATCGGATATTATCCATTACGGTGCCTGTAAACAGATTTACGTCCTGCAATACCACACCGAGGCTTTTGCGCAGATCCGCCTTTTTAATCTTGTTGATATTTATGCCGTCATAACGGATTTTTCCATCGTCGATATCGTAAAACCGATTCAGAAGGTTTGTTATTGTTGTTTTGCCCGCGCCTGTCGCGCCAACAAGGGCAACCTTTTGCCCCGGCTCGGCATATATCGAAACATCGTGCAGCACAAGCTTGTCGGGCGTATAGCCGAAATCCACGTTTTCCATAACTATATGACCGGTTAGGCGTGTGTAGGTCAGCGTCCCATCGCCGTGCGGATGCTTCCAAGCCCATATTCCCGTGTGACTGTCGGCCTCCCTTACCTCTCCGTCAACAATCTCGGCGTCCACAAGCGTAACATAGCCGTTATCCGTCTCGGGCTTTTCGTCCATAAGCTCAAATATTCGCGTTGCGCCCGCAAGAGCCATTATTATTGAGTTCATCTGGTTTGAAACCTGTGCCAATGGGTTGGTGAAGCTTCGCGTGAGGGTCAGGAAGGATGCTATCATACCAAGCGTCAGCACGTTTGTGCCTGCAAGCGAAACGTTTGACATCCCTGCAATCGCCATATATCCGCCCACGACAGCCACGATAATGTAAAGCAGATAGCCCATTGAATTCATAATCGGCATCAGTATGTTGGCATATGAGTTGGCGGCGGTGGAATTGTCGCGCCACACACCGTTTTTCTTTTGAAATACCCTGCGCGCTTCATCCTCGTGGCAGAACACCTTTACAACCTTCTGTCCGTTTACCATCTCCTCGACATAGCCGTTAAGGTCTCCCAGGGAGTCCTGCTGCGCGATAAAGAAGCTGCCGCTCTTTCCCGCTATTTTGCTGACGATTGCCACCATAATAATTATGAAAAAGACGACTACGGCGGTCAGCCATACGCTAACATACAGCATGGCGGCAAACACAGCGACTATTGTAATTGCCGAGGATATAATCTGCGGAAGCGATTGGGCAATCATCTGCCGCAGAGTATCCGTATCGTTGGTGTAGCGGCTCATCACATCGCCATGGGTGTGGGAGTCAAAATATTTCAGCGGCAGCGACTGCATATTGCCGAACATTGTGTCGCGGATTCTTTTAAGCGTGCCCTGCGCAACCGATACCATAACACGGTTATATATCAGGCTTGAAAGAGCGCCCGTGCCGTATATGCAGCCCATTATCAGTATTATACGGACAAGCCCAGAAAAATCGGGAACCGCTTCAACCAGCAGGGGGGTTATATAGTCGTCGATAAGCGTCTGCAAAAACAGTGAGGATACAACGCTTACAAGCGCGGACAGCACTATGCAGACCGTTACAAGCACAAGCTTTGCACGATATGGCTTGAGGTACCCCAGCAGACGTTTAACCGTGCCTGAGTTGATTTGCTGCATACGGGACTTTTGAGGAATCGCCGTGTCGGCTTTCTTACGCATCTTCCTCATCTCCCTTCTGCTGAGAGGCGTAAACCTCTCTGTATATGTCGCAGCTTTCAAGCAGCTCCGCGTGCGTTCCCGCCGCCGCTATCCTTCCGTCGTCCATCACAACTATAATATCGCAGCCCTGCACTGAAGAAACTCGCTGTGCGATTACTATCTTTGTTGTTGAAGGTATGTATTCCGTGAAGGCTTTTTGGATAAGCGCATCCGTTTTTGTATCCACCGCGGAGGTTGAATCATCCAATACGATTATCTTGGGATTTTTCAGCAGCGCTCTTGCAATGCAAAGCCTTTGCTTCTGCCCGCCGGACACGTTTGTTCCGCCCTGCTCTATGCGGGAATCATAGCCGTCCGGCAGCGCCTCGATAAAGTCGCTTGCCTGCGCAAGGCGGCAGGCGTGGCGCAGCTCATCATCAGTGGCGTTTTCATTGCCCCAGCGCAGATTTTCTTTAATCGTACCTGAAAACAGCTCGTTCTTCTGCAAAACCATCGCCACGGAGTTGCGCAGCGTCTTAATGTCGATATCCCGCACGTCCGCGCCGCCCACAATTACGCGTCCCGCGCAAACATCGTAAAGCCTTGGTATCAGCTGTACAAGCGACGATTTTGAAGAGCCCGTCCCGCCGATTATCCCCACGCTTTGACCTGAGCATATCGAAAGATTGATATCCTCAAGCACGGGCTTTTCCGCCTTGGAGGAATATCGGAAGCTGACGTTTTCAAAGCGAACGGAACCGTCTTCCACGCTCATAATCGGTGATTCACAATTTTGGATATCGGGCTTTTCTTCGATTATCTCAACAATTCGCTCCGCAGAGGATCGCGCCATGGTTATCATCACAAAAACCATTGAAAGCATCATTAGGCTTGTGAGTATCTGCATTGCGTATGTGATAAGGCTCATCAGCTGACCTGTCGTAAGCCCCATAGCGGGATTGTTGCCGCTTGCGACTATTGCGCGTGCGCCAAACCATGCGATTAGCAGCATACACGCGTACATGCACAGCTGCATCAGAGGCATATTGAGGGATATTAGCTTGGACGCCTTTGAAAAGTCTTTATATATCTTCTGCGAAATATTGCCGAACTTTTGCTTTTCGTGCTCCTCACGGCAGAATGACTTTACAACGCGTATGCCCCGTACATCCTCCTGTACGACATTATTGAGCTTGTCATATGTTGCGAACACGCGGGTGAACAGCGGGTGCGCCTTGCTCATTATCAGATAGAGGGCGGCCGCCAAAACGGGAATGCAGATAAGGAATACAAGCGAAATCTGGGCGTTTATGCGGAATGACACCACAAGCGAAAAGATCAGCATAAGCGGTCCGCGAAACGCCATGCGGATTATCATCTGGTATGCCGACTGCACGTTGGTAACGTCTGTGGTAAGGCGCGTGACGATTGACGCGGTTGAAAACCTGTCAATGTTGGAAAATGAAAAGCCTTGAACGCTGTCAAACGCGTCGTCGCGCAGATTTGCTGCAAAACCCGATGAAGCCTTTGCGGCGGTCTTTCCCGCCAAGGCGCCCGTGATAAGCTCTATTGCGGAGAGCAGGAGCAGCACAGCACCGTATTTTATCACGACGCTCATTTCCCCTCGGTCTATGCCGTAATCTATAAGATTTGCCATCAGCAGCGGAATCACAATCTCCAGTACAACCTCCGCCGCCACTAAAATCGGCGTCGCAACGGATGAGCGTTTGTACTGCCGAATGCTTTTTGCAAGTGTTTTTATCACCTATTTAATCCTCCGTTCATTTATGCGGCAAGCCGCCTAAACAGTCTGACTCCTAAGGCAACAGCCGCCATGTTTCCGTCTGTTCAGCTCATGTTGTTATACACTGCCATCAGCAGCCGCCGCAGCTCCCCTGCGTCGCTGTCCGACAGACCCTTCAGCAGCAGCGCGTCATGCTCCTTCATATTTTTTACCATATCCTCGCCCGCCGTGCGCGCCCTGTCGGTAAGGCATACAAGCTTTGAAGCGCGCTCATAGCGGCAGACAAGAAAACCGTTTTTTTCCATACGGGATACTATCCCCACCACAGTCGGGTGTGCAACCTGAAGAAAATCCTCAATCTCCTTCTGCGTTGTCTGCCCGCCATTTTCAACGACAAAAGCCAAAACTCTGCTTTGGGTAAGCGTGAGATTAAGACTTTTAAGATGAGCGTCCGCGTCCGTGCGGATTTTATCCACAATTATTTTCAGCAGATACGGTATAGGCAGGTTTTGCATACGATATTCCCCCTTTAACTTAGGATACAGGATTTATGCCGCGCAGAATAATGTAGCACGCTACACATCGCAGCGGCTACATTGTAGCAGGCTACACTTAACCTGTCAATGCCCAAAATGAGTTTTTTATTGCTGTGGAGAAATATATAATCGTCTGCCGCCGACGCCCGGATGCTTGAGGGTACGCACGGTTTTTATTTTGTTTGTTTGGCGTTAGTGCCGCCCGCGCCGCCGAATACAAGTCCATTGAGACAGATTATTGAAGCCGCCGCGCCAATCGCTATGCCGATAAGGGCATAAAGCCGAACGCTGCCGCCGTTTGCAATGTAAAGGGTGAGCGCCGCGACTGCAAGCCCCACTGCGCAGCACAGTATATCAAGCAGTGCAAGCACGCCCCGCACCCACAGCGCTGTTTTTTTGCGCCGTGCGAATATTATACGGCGGGGAAGCCTCAAGACGAACCCCGCCGCGCCGATAATCAATCCTCCGTATATGCAGGTGAGAAAAACGGGCAGCTCGCCCAGCACGTTTCGCATCAGCGAAACACACTTGAAAAGAACGAGCCTCTTTCCTGCGGCTGTATCTCGTCATACTCCATCGCCGCAATCTCTCCCTCTATCAGCACCTGCCCGTCCTCAAGATTAAGCTTGGTTATATGCAGTCCCGCGCCGTCGATTGTGAGACCTCCGACCTCGGTAAGCAATATTACCTCCCTTTCATTAAAGCTGCCGACGTCCTTAACGCCTGTTACGCTCATTGTCTGTCTTGCGTCGATATGTACGCAGTGCGTTCGCATACGCGTGGCGCCGCCTTGCTGACCGCCTTCGTTCACAGCGTGTCCTCCTTTGATTTGATGGTAAAGGGTATGCAAAAGCCCTCCTATGTATACCAACGCGAAAAATCACAATTTTTCAATGAAATATATATCTGTTTTCCTCTTTATCGGCGGTCGCTTTGGTTATATAATAGCGTTGGCATTTGTTTGACTGTGCCAATGCCGATTTGCATCAGCAAAACGGTGAAATGATTACTTTCAAAGGATGGTTATATTATGGACGAGCTTAAAAAAACTCCTCTTTACGAGGCGCATATCGCTCTTGGCGGCAAGATGGTCGATTTTGGCGGCTGGGCGCTGCCCGTACAGTATTCCTCAATAATTGAGGAGCATATGGCTGTGCGTCACAATGCGGGTCTTTTCGACGTTTCACACATGGGTGAGGTTGTCGTGCGCGGAAACGACGCCTTCGCATACATCCAGAATCTTGTTACCAACGACATAACCACAATGACGCCGGGGCGTTGCCGCTATGCCGTCATGTGCTATGAAAACGGCGGGGCCGTTGACGATGTTCTCATATATAAATATGCGGACGATCACTACATGCTGGTTGTAAACGCAGCCAACACATCAAAGGATTTTGACTGGATGTGCGCGCACACATTCGGAGACGTTGTTGTCACAGACGAAAGCCCTCTCTGGGCGCAGCTTGCGCTTCAGGGTCCCAAGTTTGTTGAGATACTTGATGCTGCGGGCTATCAAGGCGAAATCCCCGCAAAGAACTACACGTTCACCGAAAATAACATTGTGGCGGGCGTGAGCTGTCTTGTTTCACGCACAGGTTACACGGGTGAGGATGGCGTGGAGCTTTATTGCAGGGCTGAGGATGCAATGCGTCTGCACGCCGCAATAATGGCGGCAGGCAAGCCCTTTGGTATGCTGCCCTGCGGTCTCGGCGCAAGGGATACCCTCCGCTTTGAGGCTTCGATGCCGCTTTACGGTCACGAGCTTTCCGCCGAGATCAATCCTGTTGAAACGGGTCTTGACTTTGCCATCAAATTCAAAAAGGATTTCATTGGCAAGCAGGCGCTTATGCAGCCCAAAGCTCGTATGCGCATAGGTCTCAAGCTTGTGGGCAAGGGTATTGCGCGTGAGCATTGCGATGTTTTGATGAACGGCGAAAGAGTTGGCTTTACCACCTCGGGCGGGCCCGCTCCCGCGCTTGGCGGCAATTATGCAATGGCAACCGTGCCCGCCGACGCTCCCGACGACGCAAAGTGGGCGATTGAGGTCCGCGGACGCGCAATAGAGTGCGAACGCGTTGAGCTGCCCTTCTACAAGAGGGCGTAACCTGTTCCCCCTCCCCGATTCACCGAAGGCAGTTTTTTTCGGTGATATCCCCATTTTGGGCGGTATGCCCAAATAATCTGCGTGGTATGTATCGCACACATAATAAGCGTCGATACACTGAACAATAAATCAACAACAATTATTATTGGAGGTATTACTATGATTCCCAATGACCGCAAATACACCCGTGACCATGAATGGGTCAAGATCGAGGGCAACATTGCAAAGCTCGGCATTACCGCGCACGCAACAGAGGCTCTCGGCGATATCGTTTATGTTGAGCTTCCCGCCGTTGACGATGAGCTTGCAATGGGCGACAGCTATTGTGTTGTTGAAAGCGTTAAGGCGGTTTCCAACGTATATTCATCCGTAAGCGGCAAGGTTGTGGAGGTCAACGAGGAGCTTGACGCCACTCCCGAAAAGCTTAATGCCGATGCATACGGTGAGTTTATCGCCGCTGTGGAATTTACAGAGATCGACAACGCCAAGCTGATGGACGCCGCCGCATATGAGGCGTTCCTTGCCGAGTTGGGCTGATCCTGAGGTAGATTTCGATGAGAAGCTATGTACCAAACACGGAAAAGGAGCGTCAGGAGATGTTGAGCTCATTGGGGCTTAACTCAATGGACGAGCTTTTTTCCGACATACCCGCGGAGCTTCGCTTAAAGCGTCCTCTCGATTTGCCCGACGGGCTTTCCGAGATGGAGCTGCGCGATGTTGTCACGGGCTATATTCTTCAAAATGAGGACGGTGGTATGCTGTTCCGCGGTGCGGGCGCATACAACCATTACATCCCGTCTGTTGTTTCTCAGCTTGCCATGCGCAGTGAGTTTTACACGGCTTATACTCCCTATCAGGCGGAGATGAGTCAGGGTATGCTTCAGGGGCTGTTTGAGTACCAAACGGTAATCTGCCGCCTTACGGGGCTTGACGCCGCGAACGCGTCCGTGTACGACGGCGCGACGGCGGCTGCCGAGGCTATCCATATGCTGCGCGACAACAAGCGCAAAAACAGGGTGCTTTACAGTGCGGGTCTCAATCCCGACGTTAAAGCCGTGATGCACACATATGCGCACTGCGCAGGCGTGGAGCTTGTTGAGATTCCTCTTACCGAAAAGGGCGTTACGGACGTTTCCGCCATCACCGCAAATATTGAAGGCGCGGCGGGCTATATCGGCGCACAGCCCAACTATTTTGGCAATATTGAGGATATGCAGGCTGTTGCGGACGCGGTTCACGCCGCGGGCGGTCTGCTGGTTGCGTATGTCAACCCCATCACGCTTGGGCTTATGAAGCGTCCCGCAGAGTACGGCGCGGATATTGCCATAGGCGACGGTCAACCGCTTGGTCTGCCAATGGCATTTGGCGGCCCGTATGTTGGGTTTATGGCGTCAACGGCAAAGCTGATGCGTAATCTGCCCGGGCGCATTGCCGGACAGACAACCGACGCGGAGGGCAACCGTGTGTTCGTTCTCACCCTTCAGGCGCGTGAACAGCACATTCGCCGTGAAAAAGCGTCCAGCAATATCTGCTCAAATCAGATGCTTTGCGCCATAATGACAACCATCTACTGCTGCACAATGGGTCCCTGCGGCATGAAGGAGGTTGCACAGCACAACATTTCCAAGGCGCATTACCTTGCGGAGCAGCTTGCGCGCATTGACGGGATTTCGCTTCGCTATCCCGAAACTTCCTTCTTTAACGAGTTTGTTATTGACACGGATATGCCCGCGCAGGATTTGAGCGACGCGCTCAAGGAATACGGCATTGCGGGCGGTCTTGTGCTTGACGACGGCGGTATGCTCTGGTGCGCCACCGAGATGAACACCAAGGAGGAGATTGACTTCCTCTGCGACACAATCCACACAATCATGGCGGGGGTGAGCTTGATATGAGTACGAGTATGAGAGCATCCTACAAGCTGATTTTTGAGCGTTCGCACGAGGGACGCAGGGCATACGATATGCCCGCGCTTGACGTTGCCTGTGCGTGCGGTGAAATTCCCGAAAATATGCGTGCGACCGCCCCCCTTGCTCTGCCCGAGCTTGGGGAGGTTGACCTTGTTCGTCACTACACAAACCTTTCGCGCCGCAACTTTGGCGTTGACAACGGTTTTTATCCCTTGGGAAGCTGCACTATGAAGTACAATCCCAAAATAAACGAGGAGCTTACGCCTCTGTTTGACGGCGTTCATCCTCTGCTTGACGCCGACATGGCGCAGGGCTGTCTTCGTCTGATGAAGGATACCGAGGGTATGCTCTGTGAGATATGCGGAATGGATGCGTTTACGCTTCAGCCCGCTGCGGGAGCGCATGGTGAGCTTACCGGGCTTATGCACATCCGCGCCTACCACGAAAGCCGCGGCGACGTCGCCCGCACGACAATAATCGTGCCCGACGCGGCACACGGCACAAACCCTGCTTCCGCCGCTATGGCGGGCTTCAAGGTAAAAGAAATCAAGTCCGCTCCCGACGGAGGCGTTGACCTTGATGCTCTGCGTGAGGCTGTCGGCCCGGATACGGCGGGGCTTATGCTGACAAACCCTTCAACCCTCGGTCTGTTTGAGCGCAACATCCGTGAGATTGCCGACATAGTCCATTCTGCGGGCGGGCTTCTCTATTACGATGGTGCAAACCTCAACGCAATCATGGGCATTGTGCGTCCCGGCGATATGGGCTTTGACGTTATGCACATCAATCTGCATAAAACGTTCTCCACGCCTCACGGCGGCGGCGGCCCCGGCAACGGCCCTGTCGGCGTAAAAAGCTTCCTTATGCCGTTTATGCCCGTTCCCGTTATAACCGAGCGCGGCGGCGAAATGGTGCTTGATTACGACCGTCCGCAGTCCATCGGCAAGGTAAAGGGCTTCTACGGCAACTTTGGCGTTATCGTCAAGGCATATTGCTACATCCGCTCACTTGGCGGCAAGGGGCTGAAGGAAGCAAGTGAGAATGCCGTTTTGAACGCAAATTATATAATGAACCGTCTGCGCGGCACATATGAGATACCGCACGACCGCATTTGTATGCACGAATGTGTTGTTACTCCGGGTGAGCTTATGGATTACGGCGTGCACACCTCCGACATTGCAAAGGCGCTTATCGACCGCGGCTATCATCCCCCCACGATATACTTCCCGCTGATTGTTCACGAGGCGATGATGATTGAGCCGACCGAAACCGAAAGCCGTGAGACGCTGGACGAGTTTGCGGACGCGATGATTGACATCGCAAGGGTTGCAAAGACAGACGCCGCCGCGATACACGCAGCGCCCGTCACAACGCCCGTCGGACGTCCCGATGAGGTGCTTGCGGCACGCAAGCCTATCGTCAAGTTTGAGGATTGAATCAGTTGATTTTTGAGCCGCCGCAAAAAAAGCAGCGGCTCTGCATTATTTGAAGGAGGTTAACGCAATGGAACTTAATGAGGCAATCGCAAAATTCAAAGAGGTCAACAAGCTTCTGCACGCCTACACACACGCTATGGGCGTCATGTATTATGACATCGAGACTGCAGCGCCCAAAAATGCAGTCATGGGCTTTGGCGAAACCATGGCAGCTCTTTCCGAGGTGACATACAAGCTCTCCGTCAATGAGGAGAGCTTTGCGCTTGTGGACTTTCTTTCCGAGCATGCTTTTGAGCTTGACGAGATTACCCGACGTGAGGTTGAGGAAACCGAAAAATCTCTGCGCAATATGCGCCGCATACCGATGGATGAGTATGTGGAGTATCAAAAGGTTGTAAGCATGGCGTCCTCCGTTTGGCACGAGGCAAAGGTCACAAGCAATTTTGCAATGTTTGAACCGCATCTTGAAAAGCTTGTGGAATATGCGCGCCGCTTTGCGGGCTATATGGCTCCCGAAAAGGACCCCTACGACTTTTGGCTCAACGAGTTTGAGGAGGGCTTTACAACCGACGTCCTTGACAATTATTTTAACGATATCAAGGCTTCGCTTGTGCCGCTGATTCACGAGATATGTCAGTTGCCTGCCATAGACGACAGCTTCCTCGGTCTTGATTATCCGATTGACAAGCAGCGTGAGCTGTCCGATTATCTCATGAGCGTTATGGGCATCAATCGCGGCGACTGTGCAATCGGTGAAACCGAGCATCCGTTTACAACGGGCTTCAACAAGCACGACATCCGCATAACAACTCATTATCACATCAACATGGTGGCTTCCAGCATGTACAGCGTTATACATGAGGGCGGTCACGCTACATACGAGCTTAACACGGCGGATGAGCTTATCGACTCTCCGCTTGCGGGCGGAGCATCCTGCGGTATGCATGAGTCACAGTCCCGCTTCTACGAAAACATAATCGGGCGTTCGCTTGCGTTTATCGAGCTTATCTTCCCCAAGCTGACGGAGCTTTTCCCCGAGCAGCTCAACGGAGTCACCCCGTATATGTTCTACCTTGCGGTTAATAAGGCAACTCCGTCGCTTATCCGCACCGAGGCGGACGAGCTGACCTATTCGCTTCATGTTCTTATCAGATACGAGCTTGAAAAGCGGCTTATCGGAGGCACGCTTGCCGTGCATGACCTGCCCGCCGAATGGAACCGCTTGTATAAGGAGTATTTGGGCGTTGACGTTCCGGACGATAAAAACGGTGTGCTTCAGGATTCTCATTGGAGCAGCGGCAGCTTCGGCTACTTCCCGTCCTATTCTCTCGGCTCCGCATATGGCGCACAGATTGTAAATTCCATGCGCAAGCAGATGGATATCGACGCGCTTGTTCGCACCAACAATATCAAGCAGATAGTCGAGTGGCTGACAGAGCATGTCTACAAATACGGCATGGTCAAAAAGCCCAACGAGCTTATTCGCATCTGCTGTAATGAGGATTTTGACCCCGCGTACTACACCGAATATCTCACCGTCAAATTCAGAAAGATATACGAGCTGTAATAGCTGCAAGGCGGCGGAGGCAGAGGTGCTTCCGCCTTCGCCGCTTTAATATTGAACCAAGTTGAAAGTTGAGGAGTCATGCGTCTTTTTATTGCAATAGAGATACCAAAAAACGTTAAGCAGGAGCTTTCGCGTGTTATGGCGGAGCTTCGTTCCCGCAGCAGCGGCGGCAAATTTGTGCCCGTTGAAAACACCCATATAACCATGCACTTTATCGGCGAAAGCCGTGACCTTGCGGGCGCTGTCGATGCAATGCACTCCGCCTGCCGTGATATTCGTCCTTTTCCCCTGCATATCGGGCGATATACATATTTTGACCGCTCCGGCAGCAGGGGCGGCGACGGCGGCAAAACCTCCGTTGTTACCGTAAAGGGTGATTTGGATGAGCTGAACGCCCTGCACGAATCGCTTGAGTGCGCTTTGGGCGACAAAGGCTTTGCCCGTGATTACAAGCGCTTTACTCCGCACATAACGCTTGGGCGAAACGTTGAGCATGACGAGCTTGTTTCGCATGAGCTTGAGGATATTCCCCTTGACGCCTCGATGCAGGCGCAGGGTCTTACCCTTTTTGAAAGCACCCGCGTCAACGGGCGCATGGTTTACAGCGTGATTCACAGAGAAAAATTCAACTTTTAATATTAGCAAAAAATGATGCGCAAAAACAATTGCCCCGCGGCCTGTGCAATTGTTTTTGCTCTTGCAGATATTGAGCTTTTGTTCGTTCGGATTTTTGATGAGTGCGCATATGCTGTTCTGTCACGCAAAGGCATATGCCGACGCGGCGACAGGCAACGACGATGCGGAAGAGCTTTTGAACACCATTTATGTGGAGGAGCTTATTACGGCTGATTATCACACGATGGTTGATGCGTTTGCCAAATATGGCATGATCTGCACGTTCGTCGGCGCGACTTCATACGTTGAATACGAGAAGGAAATAGTTGTGATATGCTATCAAGTAGGCGCAAATGATATCATCTATTCCCTTTATTTTGAAGGAACGTGGTGCGGCATATGCGAAGAATCGCAGATTGGTCATGTGTCGAGCAGCTCGGACTATTACTACATAACACTGCTTGTTGACAAATATTGGCAGTGCACCGGATGCACGGAATATGACGTTGAGCGAATCGAATACCTTCTGGATGATCTGTATTGATTGAATTATTTGCCTCCGATGGGGCGATGCTGTCATTCGTCTCATCGGAGGATAATTGTAATACAAGCATTACAATAACCACATATCATTTTGTATAATACAGCTGTGCGATTTTTAGCGCCGCTGTGATTTTGCCGTCCCCATTGTCTTTTAAAAATAATATTGCGCTTGTCATACGCTTGTCAAATATCGGAGAATGACATATAATAAGTCCAGAATACTGAAAGGTGGATTAACCTTTATGCGATTGATAATCGACGGCATACCCTGTGAGATTGAGCAGGGGCGGACGCTTTTAACGGCGATAAAATCCATGGGGCTTGACAGCGACTCTCTTGCCCGAAAGCCGCTTGCGGCAAGGCTTGGCGGCGAGGTGTTTAACCTTGGCTATACTCCCTTCCGTGAGGCGGAGCTTCGCCTGCTGCGCTATTGTGACGAGGACGGCAGAAGGGTTTATGAGCGCACTCTGCAATTTGTTCTGATAATGTGCGTCCGCAAGCTTTTTCCCGGAGCACGCGTGGTGGTATGCTATTCGCTGGGAACGGGGCTTTATATACGGATTGAAAAGCAACCGAGCTTTTCTGCGGAGGATAACCTTATTCTCAAAGCTGAAATGAGTGCGGCTATCGCCGCCAATTATCCGCTGACGCGCAAGCGCATGGGCATTTCTGACGCGCTTCGCTATTACGAGGCGGATGGGCAAACGGACAAGGCGGAGCTGCTTAAGTGGCGCAGATTCAGCTATTTTGACGTTTACGCCTGCACGGATTACAGCGACTATATGGATTATTTTTATGGTGAGATGGCGCCCTCAACCGGCTATGTAAGCGTTTTTGATCTGCACTATATGCCCGAGGGAGCTGTTGTGATGCAGCTTCCCGATGTTGATACCCCCGATGCTCCCGCCGAATACACGCCTTGTCCAAAAATGGCTGAGGTCTACCGTCAGAGCGACCGCTGGGGCAGGCTTATGACCTGTTCAACCGCAAACGAGCTAAATATGCGCGTGCAAAACGGCACTGTGCGGGAGCTTATACGCGTTAACGAGGCGCTGCACGAGAAGATGTTCGCACGCGTTGCGGATGAGGTTATATCGCGTGGGATAAAAGCGCTGATGCTTGCGGGCCCGTCGTCCTCCGGCAAAACCACATCCGCAAACCGTATTGCAACCCAGCTTCGCGCAGAGGGTCTTGACCCGATTATGATTTCACTTGACAACTATTATATCGACCGTGACAAGTGCCCGCGTGACGAGCATGGTGAGATGGACCTTGAGCATATCAACACGCTTGATACCGAAAGATTCAATCACGACCTTGCGCTGCTGCTTGCGGGGAAGGAGGCTGAGATACCCGTTTTCAGCTTCAAAAAAGGCTGTCGTGAGCCTGAAGGCAATGTTATCCGCTGTTCTGCGGATCAAACTCTGATAATTGAGGGCATTCACGGTCTTAACCCGATTATGCTTGGTGAGGGTATCGACCGCAGCAAGGTTTTTAGGGTTTATGTCAGCGCGCTTACAACAATCAACCTTGACGACCACAATCGCATCCGCACCACAGACCTTCGCATTCTTCGCCGCCTTGTGCGCGATTATGAAACACGCGGGGCTTCGATGGAACGCACTCTTTCAATGTGGGCAAGCGTGCGCAGAGGTGAGGAGCGTTGGATATTTCCCTTTCAGGAGCAGGCGGATATGATTCTCAACACCACTCTGCATTATGAGCCGTGCGTTATGAAGCGTCATGTTTATCCTCTGCTTTTGACCGTGCCGCCCGAAAGCGAATATTACGGCATGGCAAGGTCGATTGTTAAGTACCTCAACTATTTTCTTGAGGCAGATGTTGAGGACGAGATTCCGCCAACCTCCATTTTGAGGGAGTTTATAGGCGGCAACACTTTTTACAGGGAGTGACGCAGAATGAAGCTGATATCGTGGAATGTCAACGGGCTTCGCGCCTGCATGACAAAGGGCTTCGGTGATTTTTTTGCCGCCGCCGACGCGGACGTTATCGCCGTTCAGGAAACAAAGCTGCAGCAGGGGCAGATTGATTTTGCCCCCAACGGTTATTATTCCTATTGGAATTATGCCGAAAAAAAGGGCTATTCCGGCACGGCTGTGTTCACGCGGCAAAAGCCTCTTTCAGTGCGCTTTGGCATGGGCATGGACGAAAGGTTTGAGGGAGAGGGCAGGGTTATAACCCTGGACATGGGCAAATTCTATTTTGTCAATGTTTATACGCCCAATTCAAGACGTGAGCTTGAGCGTCTGGAATATCGCTGCGAATGGGAGGACGCCTTCCGCTGCTATCTGACGATGCTTGACGCGGACAAGCCTGTTATCGTCTGCGGGGACTTGAACGTTGCCCATAATGATATCGACCTTAAAAATCCAAAGTCAAATCGTGGCAACGCGGGCTTTACCGATGAGGAGAGGGCAAAGCTGACAACTCTTTTGAGCGTGGGCTTTTCGGACGCCTTTCGCACGCTGTATCCCAACGCCGAGGGCGCGTACACTTGGTGGAGCTATATGGGCAGAGCGCGGGAGAAGAACGTTGGCTGGCGCATTGACTACTTTATCGTAAGCAATCGTGTTATGCCGATGATTGACTCCGTTTCAATACTGCCCGAGGTGATGGGCAGCGACCATTGCCCAGTTGTGCTTGAAACCGTTTTATAGTTTTGGAGATACATATATTTTTTTTATTTCAAAAAACCTGTTGCAAATTGAAATGTGATGAAGTATAATACATTTTGGCTGAGGATGTGCGGGTCTGTGGTTGAAAGTCGATGCCAGTCGCAGGCAAAGCGATCCGCGTAAGCGGGGCAATGTCCCCGTGAGCATGGTGCGGTTTAGAAGTCAGTCCTGTCAACTGCCAAAGCGGTTGAGAGCGTGTGTAGTGAGAGGCTTTATTGTCGGGTAGCGATAGCGCCAACAGGCGAGTGCGGGGTCAAAAACCAGTGTCAGCCGTTTATCGGAGGCCAAATATTATTACACAAGGGGATTTTATCCAATGTTCGAAGACAGAGTACTGGTATGCAAGGATTGCGGCGCCGAGTTCGTATTCACAGCAGGCGATCAGGCGTTCTACGCCGAAAAGGGTTTCCAGAATGAGCCCGTTCGCTGCAAGGCGTGCAGGAACGCTCGTAAGTCCGCCACACGCGGCGGCAACAACGGCGAGCGTGTTTTGTATGACGCAGTATGCGCCCAGTGTGGCAGACCCACAAAGATTCCGTTCGAGCCGAAGAACGACAGGCCCATCTATTGCAGCGAATGCTACGCAGCCCGCAGAGGTTAAGCAAGTGCTGACCGATGGCCCGTTGGCTTAGGTCAAACAATATTTGGAAACAATTACACAACCAACAAGCAAAAGCGAGGATATAAAAGTCCCCGCTTTTGTATTTGTTGAAAGCAATGTTTTTTCAGTCAATATGAGAAAAGGCATGGTATACAACGCGGCATTGACAATATCAAGGCATAAAAAAAGCCCTGTAATTACAAGGCTTTTCTTTGAATTAGTTTGATAAGAATGATACGGTTTCATATGGTTTCATTTGGTTTCACTCAAAAATGAAACCATAACGTGGAAAGTGAAACCATACCAGTGAGCAGTGCAACGGATTATTTCCTTTCATGGAGCAATCTAAGAATAGCTTCTTCCATAAGCTTTGCGGGTTTATTATACCCAACAGCAAAATTAAGAGGCATAGCTTGTGAGGAAAGCTGAACTAATAGGCGTTCACCCGCTCTACTCACAGAAATAATATCTTTTGAAGAGTATACTATTTGCTTCTTTTTGGTAGCAAATATCAATTCGCTTCTTGAAAGGGTAAGTGTGCCGTGTGTAAAACCAAATGAAATGGGAATCTCTTCAAGAACTTCGTTCTCAATGCTATTGATAGACGATCTTGCAAGTGCATTCGAAGCATCAATATCTAATACTCGGTTGTAGTATTCTAAAGCTAGGGTGATGTTGCCTGATTGTTTAAATTCTGCTGCACGTAGCAGAAGATTATCAACAGATGGCGCGCCTTGAACATTAATCACAGCATTATGTATGGAAATATTACTATTCCCGGAAATAGTATAGTTGTTAATTGCTTTTTCTACGATATAAGGGGTATTGCAGTACTCACAGATCGCGGCATCTTTAGTGTTATCTACAGTTAGTTGGGCACCGCAGGATGTACATTTAGCAGGCACTAATGGCATAAGAAAACCTCATTTCTTAATAGCATGATGCTTAGAGTATAGCAGATGTAAGTAACTTGCGCAATCTTGTTTTATACAAAAGTCCGATATTTTCAGATACTCTTGTATCAAAACTATCGGACTCATTTGGTGGGAATGGAGGGGCTCGAACCCCCGACCTCTTCGATGTGAACGAAGCGCTCTAACCAACTGTGCTACATTCCCGCACAACGGTGGTATTATACACCATCATCATTGCAAATGCAATAGCCCAATCAGAAAATATGCGAAGCCGCGGCGCACGGCTTTAGCGCGCTTACTCCAGCGCGTCCCTTACGGCACTTTTTAGCATGGTAAGATATCTTTCCGCATCGCCTTGAGGATCTGTGCCGATTATCATTGATGAGCCGTAAACAAGTGAGCGGACGGAAAAAATCACCTTGCGCACATCTTCACGCCCAAGCCTTCTGTCATGCGCAAAGCGCACAAAAAGACGTTTTATCGGTGTGGAGGGCCATGCGGCGGCGACAGTCGCGCTGCTGTCAAGACCCATGTCCTTTAGCGTGAGCATAGCACGAAAAGGTGGATTTTCGGAAAGAAAGCGCACATAATCAACCGCCGCAACGGTTATCATGTCGGCGGCCGAGCCATTGCGCGACAGCAGCGGAATAAGCCTGTCGTGCCATTTATCGTTTATGTATAACAGCATTTCGCTGAACAGCTCCTGCTTGTCGGCAAAATGCTTATACGGCGCAGCGCACGAAATGCCGCACGCGGCGGCGACACGGCGCAGCGAAAACCCCTGCGCCCCATAGCTGCGAACCTCGTCCATCGAAGCAAGTATGATCCTCTCACGGGTGGAAATTACGTCTGCCACGTCCACAAACCTCTCAAACAATTATTCTTTTTTGATTATAACACAGCATCGCTGTATTTGCATCCACAAATTCAAACAAGTATATTTATCTCAGCCTGTTGACAATGTATAGACTGTCTCATATAATACATCTGTCTTATTTAAGACAATTAATTAAGGAGATGCTCCTATGGCGATGCTTTCAGACGAGCAATTCGGTGTTTTGTGCGGATGCGGGATTTTCACCGATGCGGATGAGGACGTTATCCGACGTTCCGTCGCTTCGGAGGATGTTTATTTGCACAGCTTTGTTTCGGGCGATGTTGTTATGTCCCCCTCGGACGGAGAGCATATGCTTGGCGTTATGCTTTGCGGCACTGCACAGGTTACAAAGCAGGCGCGGGGCGGCGTGGTGGTAATGAGCGTGCTTGGCGCGGGCAGTGCGTTTGGCGCGGCAACTCTTTTTGCCAACGGCTGTGCCCTCACGCGGGTTGCGGCAAAAAGTGCCGTTACCGCCGTGATTTTTTCAGAGGCTGCTTTTACAAGGCTTATGCGTGAAAGCTTTGACGTCACTTGTGGCTACTGTCGCTATCTTACCGAGCGCATACGTTTTTTGACCAATCGGGTGGAATGTATGGCGGGCGGAACCGTTGCCGACAAGCTTATGAGCTATTTTGAAAAAAACGCTGTGGAAGGCGTTGTGCGTCTTCAATACGGCATGGATTCGCTTGCAAAGGCGGTGTCTGTAAGCCGCGCCTCGCTATATCGTGCTTTGGGTGAGCTTGAGGCGGCGGGCATGGTGACGCGCAACGGGCGTGAAATTAAAATTATCGGATACTGATTGCGAATGATGCGGAGCGTTCCGCTTTACAATAAAACAATATAAGAAGGAGTATTATTATGAAAAAGCTGATTTCCCTTATTATGATTGCCGCGCTTGCGATTTGTGTGCTTGCGGGCTGCGCAAAAAACACGGGTGACGAAACCGTCATCAACATTGCCGCACTCAAGGGCCCTACCGGTATGGGTATCGCGCCGTTAACAGACAAAACGGCATATCCCCACTATAACATTTCAATTGAGAGCGCACCCGACGTGGTGACCTCCGCATTTATCGCGGGCGATATCGATGTTGCCGCCGTCCCCATAAACGTGGCGTCCGTGCTTTACAACAAGCTGGAGGGCGATGTTGTGATGCTTGGCGTTACTACGCTTGGCGTTCTGTATGTGCTTGAGGCGGGAGACACGGTTCAGACAATTTCCGATCTTTCGGGCAAAACGCTGTATGCCACGGGTCAGGGCAGCACTCCCGAATACATAATCAACTATCTGCTTGAGCAGAACGGGCTTACTGATTCCGTATCCATTGAATACACTGCGGAGCATTCGGAGCTTGCCTCGCTGCTTGCTTCCGGTGAAGTAACCCTGGGTATGCTTCCCGAGCCCAATGTCACTGCCACTCTTGCCAAAAACAGCAGTCTGCGCGTTGCGCTTGATCTCACGGAGGAGTGGAACAAGGTTTGCGACACTCAGCTTGTTCAGGGCTGCCTTATCGCAAGGGAAAGCTTTGTAACGGAGCACAAGGACGCCATCAACACGCTTATTTCCGATTATGAGGTTGCAACAAAGCTTGTTAATTCAAAGCATGACGTTGCGGCTCAGCTTATTGTTGACAACGGTATACTTGCCGACGTTATTCTTGCTTCAAACGCCATTTCAAGATGCAACATTGTTTTTCTTGCATCCTCCGAAATGAAGGCGGCTGCCGCAGGCATGTTTGAAGTGCTGTTTGCTTCCAACCCAAAGAGTATCGGCGGCGCGCTTCCCGCGGACGACCTTTACTACATGGGTTAATGCTGATACCTTAATGAGCGACAGGCTTAAAAAAATAGCAAAGCGAATACTTATCGCCGTCATATGGCTTGCTGTTTGGCAGGCGGCGGCGTGGGCGGTGGGGAGCGACCTGTTGCTCCCCTCCCCCCTTGTTACGTTTAAGGCGCTTGTTTCGCTTGGCGGTACGGCGGACTTTTGGAAAAGTCTCGGCGCGACGCTTTTGCGAATAGTCATGGGCTTTGTTTTGGGCATTGTTACGGGCACTCTGCTGGGCGTTGTGTCCTCCGCAAGCCGTTTTGCGGATGAGCTGCTCTCACCCCTTCGCTCGATTGTAAAGGCAACCCCTGTCACTTCCTTCATAATACTTGTGCTGCTTTATCTGTCGTCCGCGCTTACGCCGATGTTCATAGCTTTTTTGATGGTGATGCCTATCGCGTGGACAAATGTTCTTACCGGTATCCGCTCTACGGACAAAGATCTGCTTGAGATGGCGCGTGTGTTCGGATTTTCAAAATCAAAGCTTGTAACACGCGTATATGCGCCGTCCGTGCTTCCGCATTTTATTTCCGCCTGCACAACAGGGCTTGGATTTGCGTGGAAGGCGGGCGTCACAGCGGAGGTAATAGCACATCCTCAGTTTGGCGTTGGCAGGGCGATATACGAAAGCAAGCTTTATCTTGAAACAGGTGAGCTTTTTGCATGGACGGCCGCAGTAGTAATATTGAGCTTTGCGCTTGAAAAGCTTATGGTTGTTCTTTTGGGGAGGGTCGTCCGATGGAAATAGAAAACGTTTCGTTTGAATATGAGTGCGGCAAGCCGATTATAAGCAATTTTTCGCTTTGCTTGCCATTGGGCGCACGCGTTGCGCTGATGGGTGAAAGCGGGCGCGGCAAAACCACGCTTGTGAGGCTTATGCTTGGGCTTATTCGCCCCACCGAAGGCAAAATTGAATATGACGAGGGTGAAAAGCTCTCCGTTGTTTTTCAGGAGGACAGACTTTTGCCTTGGGTCAACGCGCTTCAAAACGTTGCCGTTGTTTCAAACGTTGACGCCGCGGCCGCGGCGCTTGACGAAATGGAGCTTGCAGGCGCGGCAAATATGCTGCCCGGTGAGCTTTCCGGCGGTATGCAGCGGCGTGTTGCAATCGCGCGCGCGCTTGCCTTTGGCGGTAACGTTCTTCTTCTTGACGAACCGTTCAAGGGGCTTGACGACGAGCTTAAGCGGCGTGTCGCCTCCGTAATTGACAGCTATGCCGTTAAAAACGGTGCTTCGATTGTTTTGGTGACTCACGATGCAAACGACGCTTGTATTTGCGGCTGCACCCAAACCATACGGATGTAATTCTCGGCAAACATTTTGTTAACATGTTATTAAAGCCATTGCCAAGCAAGCAATAATGCATATAATTGATTACAACGTCTCTGTTAATAAAAGCGGGAGGTTGTATGTTTTATGTGTATTAAAAAATTTGCTGTAAGCGTGCTTTGCGTGTCGCTTGCCGCTGCGGTGCTGTGCGGATGCGGTCAAGCTGTTAACCCTGCGGTTGACGCCTCGCCCACGGCTGCCCCGTATTGCACATTTACTCCGCTTATGTCGCCCACGGCTGCTCCGACTTTTACGCCATCCCCATCCCCCTCTGTCTCCCCCGTCCCCACGGCCGAGGCAACTGCCGTTGCCGTTTGGGAGCCGTATGACTTTGCGCTTGATTATCATCGCGCCGCCGCGTTGCTTGTTTCCGCTGTGGGCGAATGCGCCGTCTCCGACGCACGCGCCGTTATCGACGCCTTCCTTTGCGGCAAAACAAGCGTTGTGCTTAATCCCGATGCGCCTGCGGACAAATATCTGCTTAGGCTTGATTGGGCGCTTCAGTCAATGTGTCCTCCTTTTATCGCATTCACATCATATCGAATTAATCAGTCATATGACGAAGCCTCCGCTTCGCTGAGCTGGGAATACACGGTTGACGCTGATACGCTTGCGGATAAGCTTGAAGCCTTCAGCGCCGCCATTGACGACTATATGAGCGTGCTTCGCAATGGTGACGGCGATATTATGCGTGCCATGCTGCTTTATCACTCCTTTACGGTTGACGCAGTATACGACTCATACATAGGTGAGCTGCCCAATTATATCGACACGCCCGAAAATAATCTGCGAATATCCGGTTACAGTGCGCTTATCAACCACAGCGGGATATGCCTTTCGTATGCTTACGGACTGTCCTTTCTTTTTGCACAGGCCGATATTGATTGCGTGCCCGTTAAAAGCACCGGCGCACCGGCGGGCGACCACGCTTGGACGCTTGTTCGCTTTGGCGGCGTATACTCCTATTGCGACGCCACATGGGATATGGGAGGGTCGTTCAGATACTTTGGCAGCTCCGCCTCCGAAAGGGCAAGGCCCGAATACGGCGGATTCCCTCTCAGCAGCGTTCATCTGATTTACGATGTTGTTACAGACGTCTATGCGGTTAAGGAAACCCGCTTTGTGCGTCTTCATGAGTATTATGAAAACGCTGAGGATTTGATTGTTGACCGTAACGCCCACACCGTTACCATTGTGTATGATAGCTATTATGTGATAATTGATTGCTCCGAGGCGGATTAGCGCACGGTACTTTTTTGCCTTTTATTAAGAAGCTGATTTGTTGTAAGACCACAATCGCCCGCCTGAGGATATTGCTCAAGCGGGCGATTGTGTTATCGAAAGCCTTTTTCGATGAGGTTTTTCGGACTGTTAAACAGCCTTTGGCACGCCTTATGAGGCGAATATCATAGCATACAGAGCTGAAACGTCGCTTAGGGTGATGCTGCCATCCTGGTTGACGTCCGCATTGAGCGTCCCCTGCTCGGAAAGGTGAACCGTGTCGCTTGTGATCGCTCTGAAAAGCGCGGTGACGTCGCCAAACGTGATAACGCCATCGCAGTTAACATCGCCAAGCAGTATGGTTGTCGTCTGCTCGTACACGGCGTATATGCTTGTGTCGGCGGTGATGTTGGTGTATTCTCCGTTCCATCCCGTGAAGGTATAGCCCGTTACAGCGGGCGCGGTGGGAGCAGTCG
>CAYXRF010000003.1:37984-155165 GCA_964467585.1 uncultured Oscillospiraceae bacterium
AACCGTCTGGGTGGAAAGCACAGCGTTGTTGTAGCCATAGAATGTAACGGTGTAGGTGTTGATTGTGTAAATCGCATAAACGCTTGTGTTTGCGGTTATGTTAGTGTATGCGCCGTTCCATCCCGTGAAGGTATAGCCCGTTACAGCGGGCGCGGTGGGAGCAGTCGCGCTGCCGCCATAGTTAACCGTCTGGGTGGAAAGCACAGCGTTGTTGTAGCCATAGAATGTAACGGTGTAGCTGAGGATTGAATATGTAGCGGTGATTGTGACGTCCGCCGTGACGTTTGTGTAGCTGCCGCTCCAGCCCGTGAATGTGTAGCCCGTGCGTGTGGGATCAGCCGGCGCGGTCGCGCTGCCGCCTGCGTCAACCTCCTGTGTGGAAAGGACTGTGCCGTCCCAATCAACGAACGTAACCGTATAGGTATCGTCCTCAATAACGGTGCCGGTTACCTTCTTGTAAAGCTGAAGGGTGCTGCCGGTTGCCGCGGAGGACGGGCCGCTGAAGAAGTTGGAATAGCTGCCAACCGTTGCTGTGTAGGTGATATACTTGCTGACGGAGGAGCTTGCGTAATAGCTGAGACGGTTGTTTGCTGCGCTCCACTGCCAATTGGTTGCGGAGGTAGTGCCTGATGCGGGATACAGGTCGGTGTAGGTTGTGCTTGTGTAAACACGCAGATAGTAGCTGCTGTCGTATGCGCTTTGGATATAGTAGTAGCTTCCGTTTGCAACAAACTTCCACTCGGCGTTTGCAATTGTTGCGGCGGAATAGGCTGAGGTATCAACACCCGTAACATTTGTGCCGTCGGTAACAGCCTTTACGCCATAGGCATAATAGTTGCTGCTGGACGAGTAGTAGTAGTTATTTGAGGATATGGGGTTGGGATTGTAATTCATCAGCAGATATACGTTGCTGCCGCTGACATAGCCGATAAGGTACTCAACTCCTGTTTCAATTGCGGAGGTGGGTTCATAACGGGTGTATGTATAGCCGTTCTTTACCGATATGGTGGAGGTTGCGGTATATACTGCGCCCGTGTCCTTGTCGGTGGCGGTCGCTGTTATAACAGTTGTTCCCTTGGCAACGGAGGTTACCGTTGCGCCGCTCTTTGTGCCGACGACTGTTGCGGCGGCAGTGTTGGAGCTTGACCATACAACTTCAAAGTTGTTGGCTTCCGCGGGAGTTTTTTCAAGAGTGAGCGCAACCGTTTGGTTGAGCAGCATCTCTGCGGAAGCGGGTGTTACGGCGACGCCCTCAAGCGACACCGGCTCAATTGAACCGCCCTCGCCCGTGAGGGTAAGCACGGCGGAGGTGTTGTGACCATAGTCGCCAACCTTAACGTATACGGTGCTGTAACTGCCGATTGAAAGCTGCAGGTCGGTGTATGCGCCGCGTGTCGTCTCGGCAATTGCCTGTTCTGTTATCAATGTTGTGCAGGAGGAATTGGAGTATACGCCTATCCACGCGGCATAATGCTCGTCAAACACACGCACTGTGAGAGTGCCGTTGTCAACATTCCAGTAGGTTACCTGCGGGGCGGTGTTGTCTATCGTGACGGGAAGGACAATCTCACAGCACTCGTTCTGCTCCGCTGTGAAATCATCGTTGTCAAGGTAGGCGTACATCTTGAACACAACGGTAGTACCCTCCGCAACGTCGGTTGGCGCCCAGCTTGAAAAATCCATCCAAGCCGAAGCAAGATAGTAGGACGTGCCGGAGTATTTCCATGATTTGGGCATATAGGGGACTGCCTCGTTGTAGTAAACGGTGGAAGGATCCGCCTCGTTATATATGGTTATGCCGCACTCGCCCGCATTCCTCAGCAGCACGAGCTGAACCTTGTCAATCTTGTCGTAATATGTATCGCTGTTGGGCGAAAGCGTACAGCGATCCGCAAGCCAGTCTGTGCTGGTGATGTAGGGGTTTGCGCCCATCAGCAGATAGCTTGTGCCGCTTGTGACGGAGCCGACTATCGTCTCGTTGATGGATGACCAGTTTGTGTTGCCCTTTATCTCATCAATAAATGTGTAGCGGTCGATAACGGAAGCATAGTTCCAGTTGCCATAGAAGCCAAGGTAAGGAACCACAAGGTCTACCGTGCCGTCAAGCACAATAAAGCCCTCAATATAAGCGCCGCTGGGGAAATAGGTGTTGAGCTGCGTCTTGAGAGAGCTTGAAAGGGTGACGGTTACTGTGTAGCTGACCGTGCTGTTTGCGGGAACAGTGACCGTGCCGTTATGGCTGAGGGTGCAGGAGCTTGTGATGTTCCACGCGGAGCCCGCCATTGCGTATGTGGTTTGGGAATTGACCGTTTTGGAGCTGTATTGCTCTGTAAGAACATACGGAGTAACCGTGTATGTCAGCGCGGAGCTGCCAAAGTTGACAATGTTGAACGTGAGGGTATATACGCCCGTCTTGTCCTTATCGTCCCCAATCTCAAGCTTTGGACGGTCGCAGCCGTCAACGGTGATGTAAGCCTTTGTGGTTATCGCCTTTTGCAGGTCGATAACGCCCGCGCCCTGTGCGCGCACCAGATATGGCGTGCTGCTGCTTTTTGCGGGGGTGGCTGTGCACATCAGCAGACGGTTTATCATATCAACCTTTTGCTGATTTGTAAGACCGGAGAATGTTGAGTTGACATAGCCGGTCATTATAGCCATAGCGCCCGCGATATGCGGAGAAGCCATTGACGTGCCGCTCTTGGCGCCCCATTCCGAACCGGAATAGGTGGAATCCGTTGAGGAATAGATTGACGAGCCGGGAGCCGTAACCTCAGGCTTGATATGCAGATCCGCTGTGGTGCCCCAGCTTGAATAGGAGGCTATCGACGGGGATGTGCTTTTTGTGGATGCGGCAACGGAAAGGGAGCCGGTGTATGTGGACGGGCTTGATACCAAGCCGTTATCCATGTTCATAGTGAAAGCATAGCTGTATTTGCTGCCGTAATAGGTGGTGGAGTTGCCCGCCGCGCAGGCGATGTTTACGCCGTGCTGATAAAGCAGGTTGTAAACGTTTTCAACCTCCTCACCGTCGGTGGTGAAGCCGCAGTCCGAGCCGAGGCTCATGTTGATTGCGTCAACCTCAAGATATGCGCAATCCTCAAGAGCTGCAAGTATTGTTGACCATTCCGCTCCGCCGTCGGAATTGAAAACCTGCATAACAACAAGCTGGGCATTCTTTGCAACGCCTACATAGCTGCTGCTTGAATAGTTGCCCGCGACTATGCCCGCAACATGCGTGCCGTGGTCGCTGCCCGCCGTGGAGTGGGATACGTCTGTGTTGCCGCCGTTGTAGTTGAAGCGGAACGGTATCTTTGCGCTGTAATACAGATTGCTTGCGGTGAGCGTGCCGCTGTAAAGAGACTCCGCCTGCAGCGCATAGTTTGAAAGCGTTGTGGAGATTGTGCTTGTTGTCATCGAGGGGCTTGAGGGAGCCGTGCTGAAAGCGTTGTGAGCCACCTTTATACCCGTGTCGATAATAGCAACCGTTGTGCCCGCGCCGGTGTATCCCGCGCTCCATGCGTCATCCGCGCCGATAAGCCCAACGCTTGTGGAAAGACGGGTGTCCTCATCCTCCATATCCTCGGGGATGGCGTATGTCGGCGCAAGGAATACCTTTGAAACGCCCTCAACCTTTGCAATCTCCTCACCCATATAATAGGGTGCGGATATGGCAAAGCCGTTGAAAAGCATAGTGTAGCTGAACTTAACGTCAAGCTCACCCTCAGGCATTATGGAGGCTATCGCGCTCCTTACGCTTTTTTGCTTGAGTGAAAGCAATTGTGTAAGATCTGTCGCTGATTTTGAGTTGACGTCCTCAACCACGGCGGCAACCGGTTTATCGGAGAGCTTGACCATGAAGGTGACAATCTCATTTGGGTCGATACCGGAATTTTCTTCCTCCGCCTCATGAATCGCGTCCGGATTGATGGGATCATCCGCAACGAATGAGTTGTCCACGCCCGCCGATGCGCCGAATGCGCCGATACCGACGGATACGATCATCACGAGTGTGAGAAGCATACATAGAAGTCGTTTTTTCATGTGGTAGTTTCCTCCTTATGATGTGCGGTTTGCACTTGCCGTATATTGTATCACCTTTGAAGCGTGCTGTCCATAAAAGTGAAAACATTTTGACAAATTGCAAAATGAAAGTGAACTTTGAGAATGGCTTGTCAATCTCTGTGCTTTGTTCAAATAACGGTTGTAATCGTGTTGACAAGATGATATAATGACTCTGGAGTTTTGTATGGGAATGGGCGCGATATATCTTGGCAATAATTGCCTTAAAAATATATTTTTGCCTGTCCTATAAATTTCGCAACCTTTTGACGCTCTGCTGCGTCTTTTGATAAAAGACCTTAAGAAGGGGGTGTCCCGCCGTGAAATATCTGAAGCGTGTTTTGCTGGTTCTGTTGGTTTCAGCCATCGTTTTGTGCGCCGCGGCAGTCTACATTCCCGATGTGATATCCTCTCGCGTCAGCTCGGCTGAGGGCAGTCACACGCTTGCGCTTTTGCGCGGGTGCTACCGCGATTCATCCGAGGTTGTGTTTGCAACCTGCGTTGTCAGCTTCACCTCCACCAACGGCGGCTCAACCTCCCGTTTTACCGTTGATGAGGTTCTTGGCGGCGACCTTGTCGTCGGTCAAACCGTTTCGGTATCTGAATCCGCTTCAGTCGGCAAAAGCTATCTCCTCTACCTTAAAAACGGCGGGGGCGCGGACTATGCCGAGGATGAGTCCGGCTTTGCTACCGTTACGGATGGTCTTGTCGCTGTTTCCGGCAGCAATGCGGTGTATGGCGGCGAATCCGTTTCGCTTGAGGCGCTCACCTCCGACATTTCTGAGCAAAGCACGGTGCTTACCGTACCCGCGCAGAGCTTCAATTATGATTCGCTTGATACGCTTGCGGCGGCAGCGGATGAGATTTTTATCGGAACAGTCGTTTCTGTAAGCTCCCCTGAGCACACCCTTTGCCGAAGCTATGAAAAGGGCGAAAGCGTGCTTAACACGCTTGACGTCACATATGTGACTATACGCGTTGTCAACGGCATGGGCAGCACCCTTTCAAGGGGGGATACGGTAACGCTTGCGCTTATCGCCTCCCGCGTGCATTCGGTTATCAGCGCAACCGATTTGACCTCGGTTTCGTTCCGTTCTCCGATATTGCAGCCCGCCGAGGGCAGCTCGTATGTGTTCTTTCTTGAGCACAGCGCGGATGAAAAGAGCGACGTTTTCTTCACTGTCAACCCATATGAGGGTTATGTGCGGCTTGAGGGCAACTCGCTGATACGTCCGTATTACAATGCCGCGATGAAGGGCATGTACGATCTTCGCGCATTCGTTCTTTATCTGAATGAGCTTCTTGACGTCTGAACAGTCCTTCTCAAATAATCAGGCTTTGTCGGTTTAGCTGCGGTCACACATTAAATGCGTGATCGTTTTTTGTTTTATTAAAAATCCGACGCTGCCGCATATGGACGTTTTTATGAAAAAGAGCCGATTTGCGGAACCTTTTTGCGTGCTGCTGCGTTATATGTACAGAGCAACGGAATTGAGAGCTCCGAAGCCGCATTTTCTTCCTTCCTGATAATAAAAGCGCTGTCCGCGAACCCCCCGCGGACAGCGTCTTTTTTGGGGTTTTTTGACCCCCTATACAAAGTGAAGCTCCCGAATGACTGTTGTCATTCGGGAGCTTCTATTCATCAATCAGAAGGAGGAAGATGAGATTGGGAGGCTTTGGGGGGAAGCTCTTCCCTTTCTCTGTTTATAAGACGCACGAGAAAACGCTTTGGTTCCCTGCTATGAGAATATTTTTACCATATATTTTATTTTTATTCATCATTCATCATTCATCCTCATGAATGTGCAGAACGTGATTTATCTTGTTTAGCCTGCCTATCAGCGTATCGCGCTTGCCCTTTTTATCCGCTATGGAATCCTCAAGCTTTTTTTGCTGCTTTGCGATACCCTTTTTGCGAACCTCCGCCAATATTGTCAGCCCAACGCCTCCCATCAGCAGCACCGCCGCGATAATCAACGGATACAGGTTGGCTTTTACCGTGAGATCGTCGTTAAGCATTGAAAACGCAAGCACGCAGGCTATCAGCATGAGTATCACGCCCGAAAGGGTTATCAGCTTTGAAAGCTTTATGCCGCTCTCGTAACGCTTGCGCCTTCCGCGCAGAACGTCAATCTCCTTAACAACGGCTCTCAGCTCCTGCTTGAAGCCCGCCTTGCGCATAAGCTGCTCTCTGACCTCCTCGTCCGTAAGCGGCTTTTCACCCTGCTCGGCGGACGCGGACTGTGCGGAAGAATTTGTGTTCTGCGGCTGCGCATAGGGACGCATTGGCTGCGGCGAAGAAGGCGTTTGATTTGCTGTGGGCATATGCACAGCTTCGCGCCTTGACGCGAAAGCAGCGTCAAGCGCATCGTCGTCACGGTAGTGTTCATAATCGTGCGCCTTGCCGTTTGAATCCAGTTTTTCTCTTGCAAGCGCGGCGGTGATGAGCTTTGCGCCGCAAAATATGCAGGTATGCTCGGAAGCATTCTCATCAAAGCCTATATCGCGTCCGCAGCACGGACAGGTCGCGGCGTAAATTGCCATGGTTTTTGCCTCCTTGGAAAAATTTTCTTAATAAGCGCCTGAAAGCAATTTCGGGGGGACGCAGCAAAAAGTATTGCCGTGCGTCCCCATATTTTTTATCGGTGTTATGCTCTCAGCTCCGCATTAAGACGGAATTTAAGCGATTTTAGTATCGCGTTGACCGCATTGGTAATTTCCTCATCGGTGAGAGTTTTATCCTCCGAACGGAGGGTGAAGCTGAACGCCATGCTCTTTTTACCTTGAGGTATGCCCTTGTCGCCGGCGGCGGTGGGGCGATACACGTCAAACAGACGAATGTTTTCAACCAGTACACGCGCCTTTGCGGAGCTGATAACATCAATAACCTGCTGCGCCTCAACGTCCTCATCCACAATTATGGCAATATCCCTCGGAACAGTCGGATATTTGGGCAGCGGGACGTATTTGCGCACACGCACTCTGTGCGCGCAAAGCAGGTTCATATCCAGCTCGGCAATAAAAGCGTTTGCGCTAAGTGAGAACGCACGGCGAACGGCGGGATGAATCGTGCCGATCTCCCCAAGAATTTCACCATGAATCGACATGATTGCTTTTTGGGTTGGATGCAGATACGGAGAACCGCCCTTTTCAAATCGAACATCGTCAACGCCAAGCTTTTCAAGCAGAGCTTCAACCGTGCCCTTGAGAGTGAAAAAATCCTCCTCCGCGCCGATATGGATTATGCCGATATGCTTGCGCTCCTCCGGCAGCTCACCATTGTCAAAATGCACGTTGCCCACTTCAAAAAAGCGTGTGCAGCCCGTTTTGCGGTTGATATTGAGGCAGGCGGCGCGAATAAGACCGCCCGCAAGCTCCGTGCGCATAAGGCTTTGATCCTCACCGAACGGGTTAAGCAGCCTTACTGTCTGACGGCGTTCGTCATCCTGCGGAAGCATAAGCATATCAAGCTCTGTCGGGGCAATGAAGTTATAGTTGTAAAGCTCCAGACAGCCAAGCGCCGCAAGCGTGTCCTTTACACAGTCCTCATCGGCAAAAGCGGTTCCCAGCTTGCCGCGGAATGTGTCACCGCGCATAAGCGTAGGCGGTATGTTCGTGTAGCCGTACAGCCTGCCGACCTCCTCCGCGATATCCCAATCTGTTTCAATCCCGTCCTCAATATCGGTACGATAATGCGGAACGCGGATATTAAGCACATCGCCTGTCGGCACGGCTTTGATATTGATTGTGCCGAGAAGCTGTGTCATTGTGTTAGCGGAAAGCTCCGTATCAAGAATGGTGTTGATGTGACGGACGCTTGCGCGAACCTGCTTTTCGTCCGTGTTGACTGCGCAGACGTCTATCATGCCGCCCATAACGCGACCCGCTTTGAGCTGATGAACAAGCTCTATTGCACGAAGCAGTGCATTCTCTGCGTTTACAGGCTCGACACCCTTTATGAACCTTGCGGCGGAATCCGTAACATGATGCAGCTTTCTTGCTGTGGAGCGGATATTTTCGGGACGGAACACAGCGCTTTCAAACAGCGTCATGCTTGTGTTTTGCGTTATCTCACTGTTAAGCCCGCCCATTACTCCCGCAATGCCCACGCCCTTTTCGGGGTCTGCGATAAGCAGCATATCGGCTGTTAATTCGCGCTGCTTGCCGTCAAGCGTAAACACCGTTTCGCCCTCCGCGGCATTTCTGACAACGATGTGATTTTGCGCAACGCAGGCAAGGTCGAACGCGTGCATCGGATGACCGTATTCCACAAGCACAAGGTTTGTGATATCAACAATGTTGTTTATAGGACGCAGACCGACCGACTTTAGCTTTTTTTGCATCCACTTGGGCGACGGCTCAATATTAAGCTCCGTCACCACACGCGCACAATAGCGCGGACACAGATACGGATTTTGCACCGTGACCTGCGCCACCTCCGCACAGTCGCCCTCACCCTCAACCTTTTGAATGACAGGCTCAACAAATTTTTGCCCCAACGCGGCGGCCGCCTCGCGGCAAATGCCAATTATACTTTGACAATCGGGACGGTTTGGCGTAAGCTCGATATCGAAAATGACGTCGTCAAGGTCAAACGCCTGCTGTACGCGGCAACCGAGAGTATGCTTTTCGTTGAAAACAAGCACCCCTCCGTTTTCAGCATTGTCGTAATCAACGTTTGTAATGCCAAGCTCCTCGCTTCCGCAGAACATACCGCAGCTTTCAACCCCACGCATTTTGGTCGGCTTGATTGTCAGCCCGCCGTGAAGCGTTGCGCCTTCCAACGCAACGGGGACCTGATCGCCCACATTAACATTTACGGCGTTGGTGACAATCTGCAAAAGCTCGTCACCGCCGACGTCTATCGCGCAGACCCTGAGCTTGTCGGCATTCGGGTGCTGCTCTATCGACCTGATTTCACATACATATACGCCTGAAATGCCCTGCATCTCAGGGATAATCTCCGCGACCTCAAAGCCGCGCAGAAGCATTCTCTCGGCAAATTCGTTTGGCGTTATGTTAAAATCCACGTATTCCTTCAACCATTTAAGCGGCAGCTTCATAATACTTTTTTGCTCCTTTCCTCAGGCTTATTTGAACTGCGACAGGAAGCGCCCGTCGCCCTCATAAAGCAGCCTTATGTCGCTTATGCCATATTTGAGGCAGGCGACACGGTCAACGCCCACGCCCCACGCGAACGCCTTCCATTCCTTTGGGTCATAACCGCAATTCTCTATCTCATGCGGATTTGTAACGCCGCAGCCCATAATCTCCATCCAGCCCGTGCCCTTGCAGGAGCTGCATCCCTTGCCGCCGCATATGGCGCAGGAGATATCAACCTCCGCAGAAGGCTCCGTGAACGGAAAATAGCTTGGGCGCAGACGCGACTTGACGTCCTCTCCAAAAACAGCCTTGACAAAAGAATCAATTGTGCCCTTGAGATCGGCAAGAGTTACGTTTTTATCCACGACAAGCCCCTCTATCTGCATAAATATGGGGCTGTGGCTTGCGTCCGGCTCATCCACGCGGAAGCAGCGCCCGGGTATCACAAGCCTGAACGGTGGGGTCAGCGTTTTAAGCGCACGCGCCTCACACGGGGATGTGTGTGTGCGAAGCAGCACCTTGCTGTTGACATAAAACGTATCCTGCATATCGCGTGCCGGATGATTCGGCGGCAGATTAAGCAGTGTAAAGTTGTATTCGTCGTATTCAACCTCAGGACCCGAAAACGTGGTGAATCCAAGCCCTATCAGCGCATCGCGTATCTCACGATAAACCTGCGTAAGCGGATTAAGCGCGCCCAGCGGGGCGGCGCGGCGGACTCCCGGAGCGGTTACGTCAATCGCCTCGTGCTGAATGCGCAGCCTTTCCGCCGCCTCTGTTATGGCGGCGCGGCGTGCTTCAATCGCCTCCGCAAGCTCCTGCTTGACAATGTTTGCCCTCTGTCCGAGAGCGGACCTGTCCTCTGCGGACAGCTTGCCCATTGTGCGCAAAATTGCCGTGAGCCTGCCGCCTCTGCCAAGAACCGACGCGGACAGTCTGTTAAGCCCATCCTCGTTTGACACGGATTCAAGCTCTGCCAAAGCCTCCCGCCGTATCGTTGAAAGCTCCTCTAACATTTGAAAACCCCTTTCAAAGAAAGTAAAATAAAACACGCCTACCCCAAAGCCCTGTGCATGGGGCGAGCGTGACAAAAAGCATACCCGCGGTACCACCCATATTCGTGCGAAAGCACCTTGCGCCACAAAACGGCATATCTGCCTGCAATGACGCTTCAGCTGTAACGGGCATACCCGATGGCAACTACACGGAGCGCGGGACGCATTTTGCCCGCGGACTTTCACCGCCATGGCTCAGGGGAGAACTTTTTGGACTTGCCCGCATCGCGGCACGCTTTCAGCCCACGCATTGTAAAACGCGTATGTCGTGCCTCTCTTTTGCGAACAGATAAGCCCTTTTGCCCCTTCGCAGCCTCTTATGAGCTTGATTATACACATGAATTGTGCGCTTGTCAACTGCCGCTTCGTTTTTCACATTTTTTACACAATCCGTTTTATCGCCTGTGCCTGCGGAGTTGCGTGTATCGAGCCGCAAAAAATTCGTAATTTATTTCATTTTTGCCATTGCGAAGCATTCTATATTATGGTATTATTATAGATAAGGAATACTATGGGTGGTGCTTCTTATGGATAAAACCAAGTTGACTCTTGAGATTGGCGGGCAGACCTTCCGCCTTTCCGGTTCGGACAGTGAGGAATACATGCGCCGTTTGGCGACAATGGTTAATCGCCGTATTGAGGATGTTCAGGCGCAGTACCCTCAGCTTTCCGCAAGCAAATGCGCGCTGCTTGCCATGCTCAATCTTGAGGATGAGATGCAAAAGCTGCGTGCGGAGTACGATTCGCTTGACCAGAAGATTTCTCAGCTGCGGGACGTTCGCACGCCCGCTCCCGTTAAGCGTCCGTTTGAGCGCACGGACGTCAAGCGGCCCGTCGGCGTTTAAGCCCGCGCTTGCTTCCGATGCATTTGTTTGGCGTCGGCAGGAGCTTTTTTGCGCTTTTGTTATCGTTAATCTTTTGTTTGGGCTGCGTACCTTTGGCTTTACGCAGTCCTTTTATATTTGATTGAAAATATGGTGCTTTGCAATGAGTGAGATTGAGCTGCTTTCTCCCGCGGGGAATATGCGCTGCCTTACGGCGGCGGTTCAAAACGGAGCTGACGCCGTTTATTTTGGCGGCGGCGCATTTAACGCAAGGCGCGGGGCGGAAAATTTTGACGGGGACGCGCTTAAAAGCGCTGTTGATTATTGCAGGCTTCGCGGCGTTAAAACGCATATCACGCTTAATACAATGCTTTTTGACAGAGAGCTTGCAGACGCTGTGAGGTTTGCCGCGCACGTTTATGAGCTTGGCTGTGACGCCGTTATAGTGCAGGATATCGGGCTTGCTTCGATTCTGCGTGCGGAGCTGCCCCAATTGGCAATCCACGCAAGCACTCAGATGGGCATTCACAGCTTGGGCGGGCTGAAATATGCCGAGCAAAACGGCATAGGTCGAGTTGTGCTTGCGCGTGAGGTTTCGCTTTCGGAAATTTGTCGTATGCATGAGCAATCGCCTGTGGAGCTTGAGTTTTTTTGTCATGGCGCACTCTGCATGAGCTTTTCGGGAAGCTGTCTTTATTCTTCGATGGCGGGCGAACGCAGCGGCAACCGCGGCACCTGCGCCCAGCCTTGCAGAAAGGCGGCGTCGGTTTTGTCCGTACGGCGGGCGGAAAGCGACGAGCTTTGCCTTTCTCCAAATGATATATGTATGATTGACGCTATTGACGCGCTTCGCGGCGCGGGCGTTGCAAGCCTTAAAATTGAAGGGCGGATGAAGTCCCCGGAATATGTGGCGATGGTCACACGCTGCTATCGTGAGGCGCTTGACGGCACGGAAAAAGCTGCGCTGCTTCGCCGCAAGCTGTTCAGCATATTCAACCGAGGGGAATTCTCCACCTCTCATCTTTATAAAGACAGCGTTAAAACGGGCGGCATTGGCTGTGCAAAGCCTTCAAAGGAGCTGTTGACGCAGGCGCGGGAAAGCATGAACGGTGAAAACCGTCTGCATATGCTGACCGCAGTGCTTGAAGTTAAGCAGGGCAAGTCCGCACGGCTTACGTTTGAAACAGACGGTATAAGCGTAAGCGCGGATGGTGAAGTCGTTTTGCCCGCGGAGCATCCCATTGACGCCGAAAGATATCGCCAACAGGTTAAAAAGCTTGGCGGCACGCCCTTTTATGCGGACGACTGCACCGTTTTGGGCGACGGGTATGTGTCCGTGGGCGCAATTAACGCGCTTAGGCGTGAGGCTGTTATGCGTCTTAATTGTGAGCTTCTTAAAAACGACCGTAAGCATATCGACATTACGGACGATGACGTTAAACCGTATCTATCGGGGGACGCGGCAGTACTGTGCGATAAACCGCTTGTGTATGCAAGGGTTCGCACGGCAGAAGATGCAAGGACGGCGTTTGCTTGCGGCGCGGACATAGCGGCGATTGAGCCGATTGAGCCTTGTGCGTTTGACGTTGGCAGTCTTGCGGGGCTTGACCGCAAAAGGGTGTATTTGGCGTTTCCCAACGTGCTGCCCTCCGTTTTTGCGCAGGAGACATACGGGCGTCTTGTTGAAAGCGGGGCTTTCGGCGGAGCTGAGATAAACAACATAGGTCAGCTTGATATGGTGCGCGCCGTGCCGAATATCGTTGCGGGAATAGGGCTTAATGCAGCGAACGGCGCAGCGGTCAACAAGCTGCTTTCGCTTGGCGTTACACGCATTATTCCATCGCTTGAGCTTACCTCGGCGCAGCTGAGAGGGCTTTCTGAAAAATTTGGGCAGAGGCTTATCATAAGCGTTTACGGCAGGGCCCCACTTATGCAGCTTTTGCATTGCCCGGTGCGTGAAGCACGCGGCTGTCAGGGCTGCACGGGCTGTGCGGGAGCTGTTGTGGACGGGGACGGACGCAGATTTCCGCTTTCGAATATTCGATTTGGATTTGTTGACGGCGGCAAGCGGACGGAGCAATGTCTTGTCCGCATGAAAAACTGTGAGCCGACATACGTCTGTGATATTGCATCTGAGGCGGGAAAAGTGTATGCTTATGCTGTGACTGTTGACGAATGCGACGCATACGGTGTTGACCGTGTGGTACTCTTTGCATCGGGCGGTGGCAAAGCTCCCGACTCTTACACGCGTGGGCATTGGAACCGAAGGGTTGAATAAGCCCTTTGCAAGGCGCGTTGCTTGGTTAAATGTCGTACGGTTTTCCGTATCAATCTATATAATTATCGGAGTAAAATATGATATCTGAAAAAGTGCTTAGAACGCTTGAATACGATAAAATAATCGAAATGCTGACGCTTAAGGCGGGCTGCTGCGTTTCACGCGAGCTGGCGGCGGCGCTGAAGCCGTTTGACGAGCTTGACGACGTTACCGCCGAGCTTGCCATGACGGACGCGGCGGAGGCGTATTACATCCGCACGGGATATTCCCCGGTGGACGACTTTCCCGATATGCGCTCCACCTTCAAGCGCATGAACGCGGTGCTTTTTCTTTCCTGTGAGGAGCTGCTGAACGTTGGCAGATGCTTAAAGGCTATCCGCACGGCGCGTGAGCAGCTTATCAAAACCGATATAAAGGGCGATGAGGGCGCTTGCGAATCCGCCGCAAGGCTGCAAAACCTTGCAGGCTCGCTGATGGCGCATCGCTCAACTGAAGAAGAAATTCAGCGGTGCATACTTAGTGAGGACGAGGTGTTTGACGGCGCCTCCCCCGCGCTTGCACGCATAAGGCGCAATATGCGGCTTGCCAATGAGCGCGTCCGCGCAAAGCTCAACGACATGATTCACTCCTCATCCTTCAGCAAATATTTGCAGGAGCCGCTTGTGACAATCCGCAACGGCAGATTTGTAATACCCGTCAAACAGGAATACCGTCAGAATATTCCCGGCCTGATACACGACCAATCCGGCAGCGGCGCAACGCTGTTTATAGAGCCTTCCGCCGTGGTGGAGCTTGGCAACGAGTATAAAAAGCTTGTTATTGAGGAGGGTGCGGAGGTTGAGCGCATACTTACGGAGCTTACCGAGATGATTAAGCCCTCCGCGAACGACATTTATCAAGACATTATGACGCTTGGTGAAATTGACCTGTGCTTTGCAAAGGCAAAGCTTGCGCGTGAAATGCGCGGCGTGCGTCCAAAGCTTAACGGTGAGGGCAGGCTGAGCATCAAGCGCGGCAGGCATCCGCTTATACCAAAGGATGCTGTTGTGCCTATCGACATTTGGCTTGGGCAGGATTTTAAAACGCTTATCGTCACAGGTCCCAACACGGGCGGCAAAACCGTCACAATAAAAACGGTTGGGCTGTTTACACTTATGGCGCAGGCAGGGCTGTTTGTGCCCGCCGACGTCGGCACTGAGCTTGCCGTTTTTGAAAGCGTATACGCCGATATAGGCGATGAGCAAAGCATTGAGCAAAGCCTTTCAACTTTTTCTTCCCACATGAAGAATATTGTCGGCATACTTGACGGTGCAAATGATCATTCGCTTGTGCTGCTTGACGAGCTTGGCGCCGGCACAGACCCTGTTGAGGGCGCCGCGCTTGCTATGTCGATACTTGAGGAGCTTCACTATCGTGACTGTCGAACGGTGGCGACAACGCATTACAGCGAAATCAAGGCGTTCGCTCTTACACGCGACGGTATGCAAAACGCTTCAATGGAATTTGACGTTGACAGGCTGTGTCCTACATATCGTCTGTTTATAGGCATTCCGGGCAAGTCCAATGCGTTTGAAATATCCAAACGGCTTGGCATGAGCGATTCCATTATTGAAAGCGCGAAGGGCTATCTTTCCAAACAGGACGTTGATTTTGAAACCGTGCTTTCCAACGCGGAGGAGCAAAAGCGGCACGCCGAGGACGAAAGACAAAGGGCGGAGGACGCAAGACGTGAGCTTGAGGCGTTGAGAGCGGATATGCGTGCGGAACGCAAAAAGTTTGAAGCGGACAAAAACGATATGCGGATGAAGGCGCGCGAGGAGGCGCGCAAGGTTGTTGCGGACACAAAGCGTGAGATGGAAGCGCTTGTCGTTGAGATACGCTCGTTGAAGGATGTTGACCAGCGTGCCGCCGATCGCGCCATACAAAAGGCGCGGGACTCCGTCCGCAAAACGGATAAGCAGCTTTATGAGGCTGTGACGGAAGAAAAAAGGGCGGCGGACGGCAGGGCGCCAAGGTTCATCACCGCAGGTCAGACGGTGCGTGTTGCGTCGCTTGACAAGGTGGGGACGGTTATCGGCACGGTTAAAAACGGTGAGGTTCCCGTTCAGGTGGGCATAATCAAGCTGAATGTGCGTGTGGACGATTTGCGTGAGGTTGCGGAGCCCACGCAGGAATACTCCGATTCAAAAATTGAATTCAATCCCTCCGCAACAGTGGGACTGGAGCTTGACATACGAGGGTCTAATGTTGAGGAGGCAAAGCCGCTGATTGACAAATATCTTATAGATGCCAAACGTCAGGGGCTTACCGAGGTCAATATAATTCACGGCAAGGGTACGGGAGCGCTGCGGGCGGGCGTGCAGGCATATTTGAAGAATCACGACCGTGTTAAGTCATTCCGCAACGGCAATTACGGCGAGGGCGATTACGGCGTTACCGTTGTGACTCTGCGTTGACAAAAAGCTCTGTTTCACTGCCGTTTTTTTCGGCGGACGCCCGTTTATTAACGGATTATTCATATTTATGGTGTACAATATGCTTATAGTGTCAAAATGCCTGATTGGTGAATGCTGCCGCTATGACGGCGGTTCAAAGCCCGACGCGGAGATTGTCCGTCTTGTGCGGGCGGGCAAGGCGACAGCCGTTTGTCCCGAGCAGCTTGGCGGGCTTTCCACCCCGCGCCCACCCTCCGAAATTGCCGCCGACGGCAGGGTGATTTCGAAAACGGGCGCGGACGTAACAAAGCAATTTGTTCGCGGTGCGAACGAGGCTCTGCGCATAGCGCGCGCTGTTGGCGCAACAAGGGCGATACTAAAGGCAAGAAGTCCCTCCTGTGGGTGCGGTGAAATTTACGACGGCACATTCAGCGGGACGCTGACACAAGGCGACGGCATTACCGCAGCTCTGTTTAAGGCGAACGGCATAGACGTCGAATCACGATAATTAAGGAGACGCAGTATGGATAACAACACCATTCTTTTGGTTGACGATGACAAGCACATACTTCAGATACTTGAGCTTTATCTTCGCAAGGAGGGCTACACTGTTGTAACGTGCGAACGCGGGGACGTCTGTTTGGAGGCGTTTCGCAAAGCAAAGCCCGCCTTGGTGCTGCTTGACGTTATGCTTCCCGGCAAGGACGGGTGGAGCGTTTTGAAGCTTATACGAGCCGAAAGCGAAGTCCCCGTCATTATGCTTACCGCCAAGGGCGATATATCCGACCGCGTGCAGGGACTTGACTGCGGTGCGGACGACTACATTGTTAAACCGTTTGAAGCTAAGGAGCTTATCGCCCGCATAAAGGCAGTGCTTAGGCGTGCAACGCTTGCGCCTGAGGACGTCAAAGCAATCACCATTGGCGAGCTTGAGATTTCGATGGACAATTATCTGGTTATCAACAACGGAAAAAAGGTTGAAATGCCTCCTAAAGAGATTGAGCTGCTTCATTTTCTTGCAACGCACCCCGGCAAGGTGTATACTCGTGAGCAGCTGTTGGACAACGTTTGGGGCTTTGGCTTTTTTGGAGACAGCAGAACCGTGGACGTGCATATAAAGCGCGTGCGCGACCGTTTGGGCGAAAGCCCCGCTTGGGCAATCAGCACCGTGTGGGGCGTTGGCTACAAATTTGACATAATGCGCGACGGCAACTGACTTCGCGCCGTCGGGAGAAAAATTGAAGCTCTTTAAGTCGGTTTATTCCAAAATGCTATTCGGCTATCTGCTGCTTACGGCAGGGCTTTTGTTGGCGCTTGGAATAGCCGTTTCCGTTGCATTCCGCTCGATTTACCTTGGTGAAATTCAAAACGGACTTATGCGCGAAGCGGACGACATAAACAGCATTGCCGTCACCAAATATATCGATGCGGCAAAGCGTCCGGTTGCGCGTGACGAGCTGCTTGTTATCGCAAGACGGTACGACGCCTATATCCAGCTCTATTTTGTGGACGAGCTGCTTGGCAAGTGCAGCTTTTCGGACGCGGACACGGGCGACCGTTGGAACAACGCGGAGCTTGCGGATCTTTCGCTTAACGTGGCGCTGGTTGAGGACGGCAATTACGACAGAGTGACCTACAACCTGCTTTCGGACTATACTCTGTTTGACACGATGACTATTGCGCGTCAGCTTGTCGATGAGGACGGAAATGTTGTCGGCGCACTGTTTTTCCATTACGACATGACAAGCGTCAACGAGTCAATCTCCACCGTGTTTATGACCGTCACCGTTATACTTTTAGCGGGTCTGTTGATCTCCATACCGCTTTCTATGCTGCTTGCGCGGCGCATGACGCGTCCCATATCGCACATGACAGAGGTGGTAAATTGCTATACAAAGGGTGATTTTGTGCGGCGCGTGTCGGTTCGCGGCAACGATGAGCTTGCGCAGCTTGGCAGAAGCTTTAACACAATGGCAAACGAGCTTAATTCGCTTGAGGCGGCAAGGCGTTCGTTCGTTGCAAACGTCAGCCATGAGCTGAGATCCCCTCTCACTTCAATGCGAGGCTTTCTTGAGGCGATGGAGGACGGCACAATACCTCCCGAGGACCGCGACGCCTATATAGCCGTGGTGCTTGACGAGAACCGCCGCATGACCGTGATGGTGAATGATCTGCTTGATTTGGCAAGGATAGAATCGGGGCAGTACAAGCTCAACATAACCGTGTTTGATATAAACGAGCTTATCCGCAGGGTGATAATCACATTTGAGGCGCGTGTCGCCGCAAAAAATCTGGGCGTTGACGTTAACCTCTCGGATGGGCGTCTGTTTGTGGAAGCAGACCCGGACAGAATATCGCAGGTGCTTCACAATCTTGTGGATAATGCGGTGAAGTACACCTCCGAGGGAGGAAAAATCGGCATTGAATGCCGTGCGGACAGGCACATTGTGCGCGTTAGCGTGACGAACAACGGCAGTGTTATCTCACGCGATGACCTTCCTCATGTGTTTGACCGATTCTACAAGGCTGAAAAGGCTCACACCCCCGACCGTGTTTCGGGAACGGGACTTGGGCTTTCAATCGCAAAGCTGATTATTGACCAGCACGGGCAGAATATCACAGCGTCTTCGGGCAAAAACGGCACCGAATTCGCGTTTACACTGAAGCGCGGGACACGTCCCGCAGGAAAGGAGCAGCAAAATGCAGAACGAACAAAGCAGGGGCAGCTCAATGCCTAACGGGTTTGACCCAAACCGATACGGCAGTGAGGTTGGTACGCCGTACGTTAACTCAAGGGGAGAAATAGTGCACAAGCACACTCCCACGATAGGGGTAATACTGCTTACGGCAATCACATTTTTGATTGTTGGCGCGCTTACAATGGGCGGAGTGATGCTCTGCCTGCATCTCAGCGGCAATCTCAATTACAGCGCCGGTCTGCCCACGGACGGCACGACCCAAACGCAAACGGCGGATACGACCGGCACTCCTGTGCCGACGCAGTCCGCAGCTGCGGCAACCCCAACGCCTGTCGTCACACCCACGCCGGAGGTCTCTCCCTCCGAAGATCGTCCCAATGGCACTCTTATGGGTCTGCCAGATCTTATAGACAGCGTTATTGACGGCACAGTAGTTGTGCACAGCTATGACTCCTCGCGCCCAACCGAGTTTTCGCTTATCGGCACGGGAACGGGTTTTTTCATCAGCGATGATGGTTATGTTATCACCAACGCGCACGTTGTTGAGGACGCCGTAAGCGTTCAGGTTCAGTTCAGAGACGGTGTATCCGTCACTGTGGATATTGTTGGCACAAACACAATAAACGACGTTGCGGTTTTGAAGATGGCTCCCGATGCGCATGATTTTGTTGCGCTTGAGGTAGGCGACTCCGATTCTGTCCGCGTTGGCGATTTTGTTGTTGTAATTGGGCATCCCACGGGCGACGAGCTGAGCTTTTCTTCCACATTCGGTATGGTTGGTGCGATAGACAGACGCGTCAATATAGATGGCGTAAGCAACTATTACATCCAGATAGACGCCGCCATTAACCCCGGCAACAGCGGCGGCCCGCTTTTCAATCTTAACGGTCAGGTAATCGGCGTAAATTCCGCAAAAACCGTAACCGCAAGCTATGACGAATACGGCAATGCAATTTCCGCCGAGGGTCTTGGGTTTGCTCTGCCCATAAACACCGTGATGGAGATTGCCTCCAGCATAATTGATACAGGCTCCTCCCCCAGCCCGGGACTTGGGCTTTCGGTATACGAGGTCTCGCCCGACCGTGCGGAGCTTTACTCCGTCCCCGTCGGTCTTCTTGTTTATTATGTTGTTGAGGATGCGCCCGCGTGTCTTGCGGGGCTTCGCGCAGACGATATAATTATCAGCGTTGACGGAATTAACGTTGCCACGCACGCGGAGCTTTCCGCGTCTTTTGCCGATAAAAGCGTTGGGGATGTGATAACCATATCCTATTGGAGAAGCGGCACTACCCATACCTGTGAGCTTACTCTCGGCGACCGCAACCTTATGGGCGACACGGTTTATAAAAACCAATACGGCGGTTCGATAATCGGGCTTAATCCGTGAGGCTTTGGCGAAAAAATTCAGCCTCACCGCGGGGGATATTCTCCTTTTGTAGGTGCTGAAGGGTGTAATATTTATGGAAATTAAGGGTCTGCAAAAAACCACTCTGTTGGACTATCCCGGAAAAATCGCCTGCACCGTGTTTACGGGCGGCTGCAATTTTAGATGCCCCTTCTGCCAGAACGCAGGGCTTGTGCTTTTGCCCGCCTGTGAACCGTCGCTTGATATTGATGGGTTCTTCACCTTTCTCAAAAAGCGCAGGGGCGTGCTGGACGGCGTTTGCATAAGCGGAGGAGAACCGCTGCTGCACACGGATATCAGCGCTTTTATTCAAGAAATTAAGCAGCTCGGCTTTATGGTAAAGCTCGACACAAACGGTTCGTTCCCCGATAGGCTTTCCGCGCTTGTCGATAATGGTCTTTTGGACTATATCGCCATGGATATTAAGGCGCCGCTTTGCGATTATCCCAAGGCGATTGGCATGCGCGGCTTTGATACCGCCCCGATTGTTGAAAGCGCTTCATACATAATGGGCTGCGGCGTGGAATATGAGTTCCGCACAACCGCTGCGCGTGGGCTAATCGACACAAAAGGTTTTATATCAATTGGCGAATGGCTCAAGGGTGCAAAGCGATATTTTATTCAGGCGTTCAGAGACTCCGACACGCTGGTGTACAAGCTGAGGACGCCCGATGATGGCTTATGTCCCCCGCCCGTTGCGGCTTTGACGGAATTTTCGTCCGAGGAGCTTCACGCGTTTGTTGACTGCGTGCGTCCCTATTTTGCAGAAACAGGGCTTCGCGGCGTTGAATAAGCCTTTTTCCTGAGCTGTTCTTCAGCTTACTGTTGACACGTTTTATTGTCAATCTGTCAATATTTTTGAAATATCGGTTTTTTATCAATAATGCTTGATTATCGCCCTGTATGATGATATAATTGTTATACGGGGTGTTTTTATGCCTGCGGAGGTTTTTGATGTTTTATGCGTTGATAGGCGATATGATAGGCTCCCGTGCGCTTTCAAGCGAAAGGCGTTACGCGGCGCAATGTGCGCTGGCTTTTGCGCTTGACGCCGTTAACAATGAGCAGCGGGCGGGTATCGCCGCAAAATTTGTAATAACTCTTGGTGATGAATTTCAGGGGCTTATGAATGCCGACGCCTGTCCGCTTGCGGCGGTGACATGTATTGCACGGTGCATGAGCGACATTCCGATACGATTTGCCATTGGCATTGGGGATATCACCACCCCCATAAGAAGCGACGCCGCGATTGGCGCGGACGGGCCCGCCTTTTACAACGCGCGTGCCGCTGTGGATGCGCTTAAATCCGATGGCGGCAGGCTGCGCGTATGCACGGGCGACGAGGCTGTCGACGAGGAGCTTTGCGTAATAACCTCCCTTATGGACGCGCTTGCCCGCGGCAGAACAAACCGTCAGCTTATAATCGTTTCGGAGATGCTTTCCGCCGAGCTGTCAAACGTGCGTCTTACTCAGTGTGAGCTTGCACAGCGGCTTGGCGTCACGCAGGGAACGGTCAGCTCCGCGCTTTCCGCTTCAAGCTACCGCGTGTATTCACACGGCATGAAATACATTGACAAACGAATGAAAAATATTGTCGGGGGGATTTGAATATGGCTGTGTTCACAATGCTTTTTTTGTGTCATGTGCTGGGGGATTACTACTTTCAGCCGCAATGCCTTGCCGAGCGCAAAAGCAGATCCGTGCTGTGTGTGCTTATTCACGCGGCAATTTACGCGGGGACGGCATTTCTTTCGCTTTTGCTGCTTGGCGGCGGATACATATGGGCGGTGGTTATATCCTCCTCAACGCATTGCCTGATTGATGTTGTTAAGCAGCTAATACTCAATTCACGCGCACGGCGCGGCGCGCTTACCATCAAGGAGGAGCGTGCGGCATTTGTTATTGACCAGATACTGCATCTTTGTGTGATTTCGGCTGCTTCGGTGTGGGCGACGCAATGCTTTGAAATTGTTGAGCCCCCGTTTATGGCCGTTATCTGGGACGCTGTGGGCGTTAACGCTTACGCGCTGATTTCATATATTGCGATTGCTTTGGTGCTTATAAAGCCTGCCAATGTGTTTGTCAAAAAGATGCTTTTTCCCGAAAAGCCGCAGGAGACAATCGGAGCGGCTTCCATACGCGCAGGCGCCTATATCGGTGCATTGGAGCGTCTGCTTGCCGCCGCACTATTGGCGCTTGGACAGTATGCGGCGATAGCGCTTGTTTTCACGGCAAAATCCATTGCCCGATTCCGTGCGCTTGAGAACAGAGAGTTTGCGGAATACTATCTTTTCGGCACGCTGCTTTCAGTTGTAACGACAGTCGGCGTGTTTGGAATAGTTAAGCTGTTAGGAGTATTATGATGAAAACACTTGTTGCTGTTGACGGCAATTCGCTTATGCACAGGGCATATTATGCCATTCAGACCGCCATGACAAACCGTGACGGCGTACCCACAAACGCACTTCACGGCTTTGTGGCGATGCTTGTCAAGCTGATTGAGCGCAATCCGGACTATATGCTTGTTGCTTTCGATATGCACGGCGGCACATTTCGTCATGATGCGTATCCCGAATACAAGGCGGGCAGGAAGGAAACTCCCGAGGACCTGCGTCCCCAGTTTCCTGCCCTTAAGGAAATATTAACCTCAATGGGAATAGCCGTGTGCGAATGCTTTCGTTATGAGGCGGACGACATACTCGGCACTATTTCACAGGTTGCGGGTGAAGCGGGCGTTGATACGCTGATAGTCACGGGCGACCATGACGCGCTTCAGCTGATTTCTGACAAAACACATGTTCTGCTTACCAAAAAGGGCATATCGGAAACCGTTGAATATGACGAATCTCTGCTTTTTGAAACCTACGGTCTTACGCCGAAGCGCATGGTTGATCTCAAGGCGCTTATGGGCGACAGCTCGGACAATATCCCCGGCATAAAGGGCGTGGGTGAAAAAACGGCTCTGACTTTGCTTTCAAAATACGGTGATGTTGAAAGCGTGCTTGAAAACGCATTGAACGAAAAGGGTGCGCTGCAAAAAAAGCTGCTTGAGGGCGGCGGCTCCGCACGTTTGAGCTATGAGCTTGGCACTATATGCCGCACCGCGCCGATTGACATGGGGCTTGAGGATTGCAGGTTTGACATGAAGGGCATTTCAAACGGCATTCCGACTCTCGGCAAATACGGGCTGAGAGCAAATATTGCAAGGATCAAGGCGCTTTCAGACGGCGGCGCGGGCAATGGCGCGGCTATGGCGGAAGGCAAAAAGCCCGATGCGGCAGGCATGGCGGATACTGAAGCAGTTGCAGATACTAAAGCGGCGCCCACTTTTGAAAAGACGGTGGAGGTTCGCACCTCGGAGCAGCTTTGTAAAATGGTTTCCCATATTATGAGCGCGCGTCTTATCGCGCTTAACGTTGCCAATACGCTTACAATCGTTACGGAGCGGGGTGCGGGCTTCGAGGTCTTTACCGGCGGCAATCTGCTTGAGCTTGGGCTTGCTCCCGATGAGATATACTCTGCGCTTGCCCCCGTGTTGCAGTCTGACACAATAAAAAAGGTAGTATTTGACGCAAAAAAGCTGATGACTCAGCTTTCGCGCTTTGGCGTGGAGTTAAACGGTGTTGCATTTGACCTGACGGTTGCGGATTATCTTTTGAATGCGCTTAATCCTGCAAAGACACTTGAGCTTCTTATTGAGTCAACGGGCGTTTCCGTGCAAAATGCCGAGGCGGTTATGACTCTTTTCGGCATGCTTGACGCGGAGCTTAGCAAAAAGGGCATGAGCGACCTTTACTACGGAGTGGAGCTTCCTCTTGTGTCCGTGCTGTATTCAATGGAGCGTGCGGGCTTTGCGGTTGACAGCGATGTTCTTCGCACTCTTGGCGACGATATGCGAACCCGTATGGAGCATCTGGAGCTTGACGCATACGTTCAGGCGGGACATCAATTTAACATACTTTCTCCAAAGCAGCTTTCGGTGGTTCTTTTTGATGAAAAAAAGCTTCCCCCGCAGAAAAAAACAAAGACAGGCTATTCCACGGACAGCGATGTTTTGGAAGCGCTTTCGGGGCTTGACCCGATAATCGAGATTGTTACCGAATATCGCTTTCTTTCAAAGCTGAAGTCCACATTTATTGACGCCATGCTTGACAAGATTGGCGCGGACGGGCGCATACACACCACTCTCAACCAAAATGTGACCGCAACGGGCAGGATATCCTCCGCAGAGCCAAATTTGCAGAATATCCCCGTTCGAACGGAGCTTGGGCGTGAAATCCGCAGGGCGTTTGTGGCAAGCGCCGGCAATATTCTTGTGGGAGCGGACTATTCGCAGATTGAGCTGCGCGTGCTTGCGCATCTTTCCGGCGACACGGCGTTTACTCAGGCGTTTACCACGGGGGAGGACATACACACGCGAACCGCCTCCGAGGTTTTCGGCGTGCCCGTTTCGGAGGTAACACGCGATATGCGTTCCGCTGCCAAAGCCGTCAATTTTGGCATTGTGTATGGCATAAGTGAATTTGGGCTTGCCGCTCAGCTCGGCATACCGCGCTATAAGGCAAAGGAGTATATCTCAAAATATCTTGACCGCTGCACGGGCGTGCGCGACTATATGAAGGCATCTGTTGAAAGTGGAAAGCGTTTGGGCTATGCCGCCACGATAACGGGCAGACGGCGCGACCTGCCTGAGCTGAAATCGGGCAATTACAACACGCGCTCCTTTGGCGAACGCGTTGCGATGAATATGCCCGTTCAGGGCAGCGCGGCGGATATTATAAAGCTTGCGATGGTGCGCGTATATCGCCGCCTAAAGCAGGGCGGTTTTGCGGCGAAGCTTGTTTTGCAGATTCACGATGAGCTTATTATCGACTGTCCGACCGATGAAGCGGAAGCCGTTTCAGTGCTGCTTCACGACTGCATGACGGGCAACGCGCCTGTTGACGAAAGCTCCGCGACCGCCGCCGTTGCAAAGCGTGTTAAGCTGAACGTTCCTCTGATTGCGGACGTTGCTTCGGGGCATAGCTGGTTTGACACCAAATAGGGTGAGAATATTTTTATATCTCACGGGTTTGTTTAGTGCCTCCGTCTTAATGCTCCGCGCAAAAAATCAATTAAAAAATAGGTCTTTTGTCAAAATAGGGGACGGTCTTATGTTGTTAAGACCGTCCCCTGACTGCATTTAAATGTATTGCCGCAACACTTTGTTACGCTTTGCAGACCTCCGTCACCCAGCCGTGGGTATCGGGTATGCGTCCCCATTGCAAGCCTGTAAGCGTGTTGTAGAACCGCATTGTAAGCTCTCCTATTTGACCGCCGCCTATCACCATGTGTTTATCACGATAAGCAAGCTCGCCAACGGGGGATATTACAGCGGCGGTACCCGTGCCGAACGCCTCCTGAAGCTCACCCGACTCGGCATAGGCGATAAGCTCGTCTATTGCAATATGACGTTCCTCAACGGGTATGCCCATATCATGTGCAAGCGCTATAACGGAGCGGCGCGTAACTCCCGGCAGCACGGTATCCTCAAGATCCGCAGTTATCAGCTTGCCGTTTACAACGAACATCATGTTCATGGCGCCAACCTCCTGGACGTATCTGAGGTGTTCGCCGTCAAGCCAAAGCACCTGCGAATAGCCGTCCTTTTCGGCAAGGTCGCCCGCAAGTATTGAGCAGGCATAGTTGCCGCCCGTTTTTGCAAAGCCTGTGCCGCCGCGAACGGCGCGGACGTATTTGTCCTCAACACGGATGCGAATGGGTTTTAAGCCGTCTTTATAATAGGCGCCTGAGGGAGCGCAGATTATCAGGTAGACATAATGCTTTGCGGCGTGAACGCCCAGCGCCTCATCGTTTGCGAACATTGTGGGACGCAGATAGAGGCTCGTCCCCTCGCTGTGTGGAACCCAGTCCTTTTCAATCTCAACAAGCCTGCGCATTGCCTCAACGTTGAAGTCAACGTCAATCGTGGGCATACACATACGCTTTGCGGAGTTGTTGAGCCTCTCGGCATTGTCCTTGGCGCGGAACATCAGTATGCGTTCGTCCTGTGAGCGATACGCCTTCAGCCCCTCGAATATCTCCTGTGCGTAATGCAAAACGGAGCTTGACGGGTCGATTGAAAGCCTGTGATACGGCTCGATTCGCGGATCATGCCACGCGCCGTCCGCATACTCCATCATAAACATATGGTCTGTGAAGCGCTTGCCGAAACCAAGGGACGCCTCCTCCGCAAGCGTGGGATGCTGCTTCAGCTGATTGCTGAGTGTTACCGAGATATCCATACCAAACCTCCAAATTAATAATTGTTGATGCCAAATCTATGCAACACGCGACTGAACGGTTTCAGTCTGCGGGTATGCCGATATATCTTTCACCGACAGGCATGGGGCGAACCCTGCCATCGGTTCGCTCAACCATTTCAGCCGCAAAGGACTCAGCCTTTGTGCATTCAACAGTCACGCGAAAACGCACGTTCTCAAAAAAGTCAATGCTGTCAACGGTTGAATTTGCCCGTATAAAGCCCTCGACTCCGCCATAGCGAGTGTAGTCCACCGCAAATTCAAGCACCGTGCAGGGCGTCATGCTGACAACTCCCGCTTGAGATAACGCCGCGCTTGCCGCCCGCGAATAGGCGCGAACCAGCCCGCCCGACCCAAGCAGTATGCCGCCGAAAAAGCGGGTAACAATCACAATGACGTTTTCGCAGCCGCGCCGAATGAGCGTGTCCATAATGGGCATACCCGCGGTGCCGCCCGGTTCGCCGTCGTCTGAAAAACGCATTATGCCGCCTGAGAGATTGTATGCCCAGCAGTTGTGGGTTGCGTCCGCGTTAAGCCGACGGATTTCATCAAGCCGCGCCAATGCTTCAGTCTCGTTTTCAACAGGAAAGCATCTGCCGATAAAGCGGGACTTTTTTTCGGAAAACTCGAATTCCGACCGGTGCGCTGCCGTTTTGTAAGGCTTGAGCATACAAAAGCAATCGGCGTCAGCGCGTTATGCGAACGAAGGTTTTTTTGCCCTTGCGCAGTATAATGCCCTCGTCAAGCCTTGCCGCGTCAATCGTGGCGCGAGTGTCGGCAATTTTTTCATCGTCTACGGATACTCCACCCTCTTTTATTGTGCGAATCGCCGCCGAGTTGGACTTTTCGATCCCCGCGATAACCAGCAGGCGCGCAACCTCAAGCCCGCTTTCGGCAATGTCTGCTTGCGAAAGGCGGACGGTAGGCATGTGCGTTATGTCGCCGCCGCCGCCGAACAGCGCCATCGCGGCGTCCTCCGCTTTTTTTGCCTTTTCTTCGCCGTGAACCTGACACGTTACAGTGTATGCAAGCATACGCTTTGCGGCGTTGATATCCGCACCCTCCGCCGTCATGGCGTTTATTTCATCCATAGGAATGAATGTAAGCAGGCACAGGCAATTTTTGACGTCCGCGTCGTCAACGTTGCGAAGATACTGATAAAAATCGTATACGGACGTGCGCTCCTCCGAAAGCCATATAGCTCCCTTTTCGGTTTTGCCCATCTTTTTGCCGTCCTTTGTGGTTAAAAGACCGGTTGTAAGTGCGTATGCGCGCTTATGCTCCTTGCGGCGGATTAAATCCGCGCCGCCAAGTATGTTGCTCCACTGGTCGTCTCCGCCCATCTCAAGCTCACAGCCGTATTCACGGTGAAGCACAAGAAAGTCATAGCTCTGCATGAGCATATAGCTGAACTCAAAAAATGTAAGCCCGCGCTCCATGCGCTGACGGTAGCACTCCGCCCTGAGCATATCGTTAACGGAGAAGTGGACGGCTATTTCGCGCATGAAATCCATGAAGTTGAGATTGCGCAGCCAATCGGCATTGTTGACAATGCGGGCGCCGTTGTCTCCCTCAAATGTGAGCAGCTTTTCCATCTGACCTTTTATGCCCGCGGCGTTGGCGTCAAGCTGTTCAACCGTGAGCAGCTTGCGCAGCTCTGTCTTTCCGCTTGGGTCGGCAATCATTGCCGTGCCGCCTCCAAGCAGAGCGATTGGCTTATGCCCGGCGCGCTGCATATGCGCCATAGTGCAAAGCGCAACATAGTGACCTATCGTAAGACTGTCGCCTGTTGGGTCAAAGCCGATGTAGAATGTGAGCTTTTCTTTGCCGAGAAGCTCACGCAGCTCCTCAGGATGTGAGCACTGCTTCAAAAAGCCTCTCTCGGTGAGTATGTCGTATACGTTACGGGTTTCCATACAGTAAATTACCTTTCAAACAAGTGATTTGGATTATTTCTCGTTGTTCATTTCACGCAGAAGCTCACCCAGACGGCGTATGCCCTCGGTTATGCGCTCCTCCGGCTCGGCGGAAAAATTGAGACGGAATGTATTCGCGCCCGCGCCCTTTTCCGCATAGAAGGGTGCGCCCGGCACAAATGCAACTCTCTTTTCGGCAACGGAACGCTTGAACAGAGCGTCCGCATCCCATCCCTCGGGCAGGGTGCACCATATGAACAGACCGCCCTCCGGGTCGTTATATTTGACCCACTTGGGAAAATATCTGTCCATAGCGTCTACCATAACCCTGCACGACTTTGAATATACGCCGCAAATGTATTCAATATGCGGGGGCATATTGCCCTGATTGATATACTCCGCGACAAGCGCCTGAGTGAGGTTTGGCGAATGAGTGTCGCTGCCCTGCTTTGCAACAACCATTTTTTTAACAAGCTCCGCATTGCCGCAGCAGCATGCCACGCGCAGACCCGGTGAGATTGTTTTTGAGAAGCTGGTCAGCAATATGACGTTGTCGCTTGTGTCAAACGTTTTGATAAGCGGAAGCTCCTCGCCGCAAAAGCGCAGAGCGGCATAGGGATCGTCCTCAACAACAAGCATATTGTATTCCGCCGCCAAGCGTGCGGTAACCTTGCGAACCTCTGTCGGCATAACAAGAGACGTTGGATTTTGGAATGTTGGAATGGTGTAGAAAAGCACGGGACGATACTTTTTGACAATCGCCTCAAGCTCATCCGCGTGAACGCCGTCCTCATGCATGGGAATGGTTATCAGCTTTGCCTGCGCTATGTTGAATATCTGGATTGTGCCGAGGAATGTCGGCTCCTCAACAAGAACATAGTCGCCCGGATTTGTAACCGTTTTTGCGATGAGGTCAATACCCTGCATTGAGCCGGTAAGCGTTATGACGTTTTCAAGCCCCGCCTTTATGCCCAGAGGCGGAAGGATGTGGTCGATATATGCCCTGCGCAGGGGCATATAACCCTCTGTCGGCCCGTACTGAAGCAACACGTCGCCGCGCTCCGCGATGAGATCATGCGCCGTGTCCGCCGCCCATTCCTTTGGGAAGCATTCCTTTGCGGGATTGCCGCCGCCGAAGCTGATGATCTCGGGATCGCCCAAAACCTTGAACAGCTCTCTTATGGCGCTGCCGCTGACGTTTTTCATTCTCTCTGAAATATGCATATACGATACCTCCATTTTTTATGGGTATAACTTTCCAAACATATTGTACATAACTGTGGAGGGGCATTTCAAGTATATTTTGCCGTTTCGGGGGCTTACGGCGAAAATATACGTTTTTGTTATCAAAACTGTTGAATATTTGCCTTAATTGTGGTATCTTTGTATATCAACCGCATGCTTTTATAGGAGGATTGAATATAGTGAGACGCATAACTGCATTGCTTATGGCGCTTGTGATTGCCGCCGTCTGCGTACCTGCGTTGGCGGGGCGCACAGACTTTGGCGGGACTGTTCCTCCGGGCGGCGGCACGACGATTCCCTCTTTTGGCAACCCTGTTTCCCGTCCGGTTTTTCTCAACCCGGACTCGGACTATGACGGCATACCCGATTATGCCGACGGCAACAGCAAGAGCAATTATTTCAGCACGACAATGCATCATTTTGAAACCGCTCTTGACGTTGACGATACCTATGACGGAAGCTACACGTTTGATTACTCATGGTTCATGGACGACCCGACTGTTTTCAATTATGACCTGTGTCTGCTTTCCTCAAGGATTGCAAGCCTTGCGTATCATGTTTCTCCCTCTGATTCCGAAACGGACAGCGACCGCACATTTACCGTCTCCAACACGCTGGGGACAGACATGAGCATAATTGATTTTATGCAGGCGCACGGCATGGTCACATCCGAATATCATCTGCGCGACCTCTATTGCGACAACCACATCACTCTTATCGATGTGGGCATACACCGTATGTATTACGGCGGAGAATGGCATGAGGTTGTGCTTGTGGCAATTCGCGGCACAAATTCCTCATGGGACGAATGGAACAGCAATTTTGAAATCGGGCACACTCTTGAATCCTGCGATGATGAGGTTTTGCCCTTCAGCTATGGTGAAAATGCCGATTGGACAGACCCCTGTGAGCATATGGGCTTTGGCGTTGCCGCCACGCGTGTCAAAGCGATTGTGGAGCAGTTTGTCGCGCAAAACGCTGAAAAGCCCAACGATGCTATCTACTGGACGACAGGTCACTCAAGGGGCGCCTCCATTGCCAATATTTATGCAAAAAAGCTTACGGACGAGGGTAAAACGGCATTCGCCTACACGTTTGCCTGCCCCAACACCACCACATCGTCCGACGCGTCAGACTACACAACAATATTCAATATAGTCAACGAGGACGACCTTGTTGCTTACCTTCCGTTTACCGAATGGGGCTTTACACGCTATGGCAGAACGGCCGTTGTTGACATGACCTCCTCAATGAAAACGCAGTTCCAAAGCATGATAGGCGAAAGCTACTCCAATGATGAGTCCACTCTCAGCTCCGCGCTTGAAAAGCTTTCCGCCATAATTGACGACCGAAACGACGCCTACCGCTACACCTGTCGCTGTCACGGCGACGGCAGCGACGATTCAATCCGCACGGACAACTGGTATTTCACGGCAAGCAACCGCGCAAAGGCAATACTCAATACTCCCTCCGTGCTTGAGGCGTATTACAAGCTTGAGCTGGAGGATGCTACATTCTACTGGACGTATCATTGCCAGCTTCCCATATTTTTTGTTCAGATGATAGGCGCGTACATGAGCGGTGAAATGTCCACAACGGCATTTGCCAATTACGACATTGCCGACAAGTACGAGTCCGCAAAATGGGCGCTTGCCTACTCCGCGCTGTGGGGAGTCAATCACCCGCACTATCTTGAATCCTACATGGTTATTGCATCCACCCTCACCGCGTCAAGCTTTGGCGGCTGACAATGGCGGTCTGCCTGCATTGAGGTTTGTTGAGCTTTGGGAGCGATTACGATACAAAACGGAATATCCTTGCACGGCGATATCGCCGCTCCGCCCTCAAAATCGGAGGGTATACGCGCCTGCATACTTTTGACGCTTTGCGGGCGTGACGCTGAATGTGCTTTTGACGGCTTTATAAAGCCGCTCTGCGATGACCTGACAAACGCCATCAGCGCGTGCAAAAGCATAGCGAGCGTGCCGTATGTCGGCGCTTCCGCCGCGCTGCTTCGTATGCTTGTGCCCGTTCAGCTTGCACTGTTTGGCGCCTCGGAGGTTATTCTTGACTTTAGCCTCGCGCGGCGTGGGCTTGACGAATTTGAAGCCGTGTTCGGCGTGCCCTGTTCGCTTAAGCCCGTATCCGATTCGCGTGTGAGGTTAACCCTCAAAAAACGGCTTACAGACGATGATTATCGCGTGCCGTGCCTGCGCAGCTCTCAGCTTGTTTCGGGACTTATAATTGCTTTGGGGCTGTTGAAAACGCCAAAGCGTATAATCTGCTCTCCTCCTGTTTCGCGGGGATATGTCGATATGACTGCAGCGTTTGCGCGTGCGTTCGGCTCCGATGTTAAAAGCACCGAATACGGCTATTCGATTGAAAACCCCATCGGTTACAAAGCGCCTCACTCTGTTGCGATACATGGTGATTGGTCTTATGCAGCCAACTTTTTTGCGGCGAACAGCTTTGGTTCTGAGGTTGAGGTTTTGGGGCTGGATGAGCCTTCCGCCTATTCGCTTCAGCCTGATTGCCGCATTGGGGAGCTTATGGGCAAGGGTGAGGTTGACGTCACCGACTGCCCCGATCTTTTTCCGCCGCTTGCCGCAGCGGCGTGCGGCAGAGCAGGCAAAACTGTTTTTTTTGGAACCGACAGGCTCAGATATAAAGAAAGCGACCGTCCCGCCGCGATGTCTGCGGTTATAAATGCGCTGGGCGGCAAGGCTTTGGTTGGCGGGGATTATGTTGAGGTTAACGGCGGCGGTACGCTTATCGGTGGGGAATGCGATGCAAAAAACGACCACCGCATTGCAATGGCTGCCGCGATAATGTCAAAGCTTTGCGTCTCTCCCGTTGTTATAAAGGGTCATGAGGCTGTTTCAAAGAGCGCTCCCCTGTTTTTTAACGATTTCATATCACTTGGAGGCAAATGCGAATGAACACGTTTGGCACTGCTGTAAGGCTTTGCATATTTGGCGCTTCGCACGGCAAAGCTGTCGGCTGCACAACAGACGGTCTGCCCGCAGGTATGCGGCTTGATTTTGACGCCATATCGTCGGAGCTTGCCAGACGTATGTCGGGCGGAGAATTTTCCACACCCAGACATGAGGACGACCTGCCGGAAATTATTTCAGGCGTGTATGATGGCAAAACGGACGGCACTCCGCTCACCGCGCTGTTTTACAACAGGCGCGCCGCATCAACAGAGTATGCCTTGGGCGTTGCCCGTCCTTCTCATGCGGATTTAACCGCCGCCGTCAAATACGAGGGCGCCAACGACCCCAACGGAGGCGGTCAATTTTCGGGCAGGATGACGCTTCCGCTTGTTTTTGCGGGCGCAGTATGCAAGCAATATCTATCCGAGCACGGTATTTTTGTGGCGTCGCATATCGCCTCGATAGGCACAGTCAGCGACAGTCCCTTTAATCCCACAATGGAGGCTTTTCCTCCCCTCGATCCGCATTTTCCGCTTGTTAATCCCAAAGTCAAGCCCCTGATGGAAGCGGCTCTTGCGGATGCAAATGCCGAAGGCGACACGCTTGGCGGGGTTGCGGAGTGCGCCGTGCTGGGAGTGCCGATTGGCGTTGGCGAACCGTTTTTCGATTCTGTTGAAAGCGTAATTAGTCATATGCTTTTTTCGATACCCGCCGTGCGTGCTGTTGAATTTGGAGACGGCTTTGCACTGTGCAATATGCGGGGCTCCGCGGCGAACGACGCGTTCAAAAACGACATGACAACCGTCACAAACCGTTCCGGCGGCTTAAACGGAGGCATTGCAAACGGTATGCCGCTGATTTTCCGCGTGGGCTTTCGCCCGATACCATCCATAAGCACGGCGCAAAGCTGTTATGACATGTCGGCTCATCGCGCCGTAACTCACACCATCCGCGGCAGGCACGATACCTGTGCGCTTCCGCGTGCGGCTGTGGCGGCGGAGGCCGCGGCTTCATTTTGTCTGCTTGATATGCTGATAAGGGGGGCGCGGATATGAGTGAGGAAGAAAAGCTCGACCGTCTTCGCGCAGAGATTGACCGCATTGATTTGGCAATGCTGAAGCTTTTTTGGGAGCGCATGAGCGTTGCCGACGATATCGGGGAATACAAGCGTGCGCACCTGCTTGAGATTGAGGACGCGGCGCGGGAGCAAAGCGTTATCACGCGGCGCGTTGACGCCTCTCCCGAAAGGCTGCGTCCGCTGACGGATGCGTTTATGCGGACTGTGGTTGATTGCTCCAAGCGCGTGCAGATGAGAAGTCTTAACCTCTACCTAATCGGCATGCCCGACTGTGGCAAGACGCGCTTTGCAAAAAAAATATCATCTGAAACCGGTCTTATGCTGTTTGACACCGACAAGGTGGTGATGGCGCGCTTCGGCATGACGATTGACGAGCTGTTTCAAAAAACCGATGAGGATACCTTCCGCGACGCCGAGACTCAGGCGCTGCTTTTTGCGGCGCGGCAAGGCTCCGCAATAGTTGCAACGGGCGGCGGCGCCATACTTCGGCAGCGCAACATTGAGATAATGCGCGGCAGCGGACTGACCGTTTTTCTTGACCGTCGGCTTGAAAATCTGCTTAACCAAAAAACCGTAAACCGTCCGCTTTTGCGTGAGGGCGGCGATGCTATGATTTCATGTAATATCACACGCATATACAACGAACGTCATGACGCGTATGCCGCCGCCGCCGATATTTCAATCGACCCGGACGCTCCCGATGCTGTTAAAGCAATAATCGAGTTTTATACGCAAAAAACCTCAGGCATGAATTGAACCGTCCTGAGGTCTATAAAATGTATCTCTCCTGATATGGCTTTGATAAACGTATCAGTCCGTATCCGTATCCGTATCCGCGTCCGCGCCCTTGCGCACGGATTTTACTATCGCGCTGAGTATCCACCTAAGCACGGGTATCAACAGGAATATAACCCAGCCCGGATGCCACCAGCCGTACATGATCCCCGCGAACAGATACAGACCCACAATAAGCACCTCCCAAGGGAATGCCGTAAGCGCCTTTACTCCGCGATGCTTTTTTATAGATTCTATTACAGAATAGTAAAGGGGGATTGTAAAATACAAAAGACATCCCATGCTCCAGCCCGCCTTGCCCAGCACAAAGCCCAGCACAAAGTAAACGGCTGTAACAAATATGGGATACCAGCCCTTTGCCAATACCTCAACAAGGCTTTTGCGGAATATTGCTGAAATTATAAAGTAGACGGGTATCGCAAGCAGCATCAGCCATGTTGGACTCCATATCCTCCAGATAAAGCCTATCGCAACATACGCTCCGCCAATTATCACGGGAACAATCACGTCAAACGGCGATACTCCGCCCCGCCTTATCGCCCTTACCAGCGGATAATACACGGGTATTGTCAAAAACAGCAGCCACGCGGGATGCCACCAGCCGCCAATAAAGCCAAGCAGCAGAAATGCGGCAGTTATTATCGCAACAAACGGAAATCCGCTCATTGCATCGCTTTTGTTGAAGCTCACGCTGTCGCCCCAGTCCGCTTTGTGTATGTGTTTAGGCTCCTTTTCGGAGGTGACAACCACCTTTTTGCCCCTGTCGTTGATTATCAGAGTTTGCCATCTGTTGCGCTTTTCATCATATTTTTTGCGGACATATCTGCGGCGCCCATCGCGCACATCGTTATATTCGCAGAAGCGCTCCTCACCGTTTTCGGTGAAATAGACGCCGCTTTCGTCTGCGCGAACGTTCTTTATTGTATCGCCATCGCCCGAACCGTCCTCATCAACATCAACCCCACCATGGTCAACATTGACCCTTGACGCGCCATCGTTAACATGTATGCCGTCCCAGCCGATGTGAACCGTCTCACCATCCTCGGACTCCACATGGATACCCTTTGCACCGATATACACGCTGTCGCCGCCCTTGCCGAAGCGCACGCCGCCATCCTCCGCATGAACCCCCGCGTCATCGGCTGATTCTTGGGCATTTTGCTGCGATTCGGAGGCTTGCTCCGGCTCCGGCTGCGGAATTTCTTCATCCGTGGCAAGCAGAGAGTCAAGCGACACACCGTACAGACGTGAGAGCATTATGAGGTTGTCGGTATCCGGTGAGGACTCGGCACGTTCCCATTTGCTGACAGCCTGCCGCGATATGCCGAGCCTTGCGGCAAGCTCCTCCTGTGAGTAGCCATATTGCTTTCTCAGCTGAACCAGTCTGTTTGCAATCTCGATGTTCATAAAATCACCCCTTCAAAGCTTTTGCGCCGAACGTCTTAAACCATTTGTCCGCCGCTTGATTACGGTTAAAGGATAACCTGTTTTTGGTCGGTTGCGCCAGCAAGTCTGCTTTTCAATTTTGATAAAAAAGCGATTTTTGCCCGCAACCTTTGGTTGCATTTTGGTAAAAAGAGGCTTATTTAAGCCAATTATCAGCATTGAACAGCTCTTTTTGAACCTCCTCGAACGCTTGTGCCAGCGGACGCCCATCGCACAGCGCATGGCTGACCGTTATGTTAAGTGTGAGCAAAAACCTTCCGTCCTCCTCCGCATATTTGCCCCAGCACACGCGTGGGACGCTTTGCGACCGCTTATCGTCCGGTATTGGATGCGTCATTGCAGAAAAATCTGCCCACGGCATACAGGTCATGTAAAACTCGTCCCACTTGTCCGCCGGGTTATATGTGGGATCGTTCAGCACATTGTCAACCGCATTGCCCGTTTTGGCGGAACTTATCGCAGCAGTTGCCGTTTTGTAAAAGTCGCTGAAGCATTGTCTGTCCTCATGGCGCACGTTGGCAAACCCTTCATCTGTGGCAATGGTATATGAAGGGTCAATGTTGTCAAATATTACAGGAACATCGTCAACAATGCGCATCCGAAGCTCCTCAACACGGTTAAGTCCGCGATTGACGGCGTAAATCATGCAGATATAGAACGAAAGCGACAGCTCCTTTGAAAGCTTAAGCGCTTTGGTTACGTCCATCCGAACGTTCATTCCATAGCATGGATTTGAAAACGATGAAAACCACGCAAAGCTGTCCCTGCGCCGTTTCATATCAACTATGGTGTATTTTGCCATATGCCCCTCCGCGTGCGATTATCAGCTCAATCTATATATGGAAGAAACTCCGCCGCTTTCGTCAAGGCAAATCAGAAAATCTCCCATAAGTGTGACGTCGCTTTGCTCTCCCTCAATATGATACATTACAAAAAAGCTGCTGTAAAGCCATATCTGTTCCTGCTTTGCAAGCGTTTCGGGCGCGTAGCTGTTGAATGCCGCAAGCGTGATTTTTTTGCCGTCGGCTGCGCGGACAATAGGCTCCTTCAATATGGCACGGCTGACACGCGCTTCAAGCCCCGCGTTATACTCGTTTAGCGCAAGCTTAACTTCCTCGTCCTCCGAAACGTCTATGTCCTCATTTGCGTTGGGCGCGTTGTCAAGCAGCATATCCGAAAAGCTGTGTTTTTCGTTGAGCCTTGTGTCAAACCCACCGTTTTTCTTAAGAACCGTAAGCAGCAGCGCGCCTGTTTCATAAAGCGGCGGGCGCGTGGGGAACAGATTGCCTGCATCCTCAAGCATGGCGGTCATGCGCTTGATTTCCGAGTCATAATATGCGGGCGCCAGCACCTTCAGCGCGGCAAGCTCCACATAGCGCGCCGCACCCTCGATTGTCTCAACCTTGGCGTCATAATCATATTCATACGGAAAGCATTGCTTTCTCCAACGCCTGTAACCGCAAAGCTGCGCATATCCCTTGCCAAATGCTTCACACCCGTGCTTGCAGTCGGCGTTACGGCTAAGCTGCAAAAGCAGCTTGTTTTCTCTGCGCTTTACACTGAAATACAAGCTGCTGTAACGATAGCCCGTCACCGCGCCCGATTCATCGGCAAAGCGGCAGTCTCCCATTTGTTGCTGATAGGCGTGGAACATCTCATGCAGCAGCTTTGAAGCAAGTATGTCAAAGTTGATACAGTCCGTCACCTTCCATATGGCGATGTGCTTTCCTTCGTACAGTATGGCTGTGTTCGCCATAAATTCGTCTGTCCTTGGAAATCGAATAATTGTGTCATTCTTTTTCATCACGACGTAATCATCATCATACAGGGCAAATGCGTAAAGCCTGAAGCCCTCCCAAATTTCACCGATGTTGAGCTTTGTGAGACGATTGTCAATTTCACGGTGCATAAGTTCAAGCTCCATTATACCCTCCGATAGTTTATTTTCGTCACATTATACCACAGTTGAGATAAAATTCACAGATTGTTTATCATTTCATGGCGTTAAAACCGTATCGCGGGATTGCCATATGTTCAAAGATGTGATACAATGTATCGGTGGTACTGTAATGATTTTTCATCTGCGACTTTGCTGCAGTGCTATTTTGTGAAAGGAATGCTTTCCTATGATTAAACGAATCACTCCTATATTGCTCGCCATTGTACTTGTGTTCAGCTTTGCGGCGATCCCCGCAAGCGCGTCCTCCGTTAGCTTTAGACTGACAGGTCCCGCTTCGGCACACGTTGGCGACACCGTTTCGATAACCCTCAGCGTAAGCGGCACATATGCGGCGCACCTTTTGCGTTGTGAAATATACTTTGACACACGTTCATTTGAGTATGTTGACATGCATTACGGCGATGCGCTTTCGCAGGCAATATTGACGCAATGCGACATTTCAATGTCCGGTGAGTTTGTAAGCTTTGGCGTTATGATGCCGATTAACGCGCTCACCGCTGAAGGCGATTTTTTGACGATGAACTTTAGGGTGCTTTCCACCTGCGATTCCGCCGGAGAATTTTCTGTTGAGGTTCCTGAGTTTGGCTATATGCCCGTTGGAGAGATGAACGCCACGCCCATAACTGACTTCAGCTGCACAGGCGTTACGGTAAGCCTTTTTGGCGGTGTTGGCGGCGGCGATGCGCCCAAGAATACAATCGCGCCTGTTGACGGCACACCCAATCCCAACGGCACTCCCGATCCAAACCAACCTGTTACCGACGGCACGCCCGATCCCAACGCAACGCCCGATCCCAACGCAACGGTCGATCCCAACGCAACGGTCGATCCCAACGCAACGGTCGATCCCAACGCAACGGTCGATCCCAACGCAACGGCAAATCCCAACGCAACGGCAGATCCCAATGCGCCTTCAACTGAGGACAAGGGTGGTTTGAGCGCGATTGACATTGTGCTGATTGTGTGCGCATGCGCAATTGCTGTCGTTGTTGTTATATTTGTGTTCATAAGAAAAGCCAAAAGCGAGCGCTGATTTTTGATGACGCGTCGCTTAAAAAGAAAGTTTTGAGAGGAGCTGCTTTTGTGAAAAGACATATATTGATCGCCATAGTCGCCGTAATCGTGGTGCTTGCGGTCTGCGTTGTCAGCTTTGCGGATGAAAAACCTCCCGTCGGAGAAAGCGTTGCAGCTTTTTCATCCGAGCTGCTTGACGGCACTGCCATTGACGGTTCAATCTTTTCGGCTTACACCGTGTCTGTTGTTAATCTTTGGGCAACGTGGTGCGGTCCTTGTCTGGGCGAGCTTCCCTATCTTCAAAGCTGTTATGCCGCAAACGGAAGCAACGCGGGCGCCGTGGGCATATACGGGCTTCTGCTTGAGGGAGAATCCGCCTCCGACGCTTCGGCAATATTTGCCTCCGGCGGGTATGCCTATCCGTGCTTTACGGAGGATTCTGTATGGACGGCGATAACCAATCTGAGTCCATATGTTCCTCAGACATTTTTGATTGATTCAAACGGAGTTGTGCTTGAGCGTGAGGTTGGCAGCTATTCATCCGCAGACGAGCTTCAGGCACGAATTGACCATTGGTTAGATAAGCTTGGCGGCGCGCCCTCCCCCACGGGCGGCGAGCTGCCCGTTGTTACAGTCCGTCCCTCCCAAGGGGCAACATTGCCCACAGACCTTGCAACGGTATCTCCCGCATACCCCTCCGAGCTTGTGATAAAGCCCAACGATACCGAAGCCGATGATGAAGGTCTGCGCCGTTCAGAGGTGATTTTCACCGTTGTGTGCGTTGCGGTTGCTATCGGAGCGGCAACGGGCATAATTGTGCTCTGCGTATCCAAAAAGAAGAAGTGATCTCCTGCCGTCCGTGCGCGGACAAAGCAGCTCATTCCTCAAAATGCGTATGCCAAATTGGGGATTGTTGCAATCCATAACGGACGTTTCGGAACGGACGTCCGCAAACTATATGGAAACTTCAGGAGGAGAACTCATGAAAAGGTTAGTTTCACTTGTTGTCGCTGTGCTGATGGTATGTTCGCTGACGTCCATCTGCGCATCCGCCGACACCCGCGCCCAGGTTGGCACAGACGTAAGCGGCTTTACGGGAACGCTGCTTGACGGAACGGCTGTTGACGGCTCGATATTTTCGGGGCATGTCATCAACGTTGTGAACTATTGGGCAACGTGGTGCAGCCCCTGCACAACTGAAATGCCTTATTTTCAGGCGTGCTACACTGCCAACGGCTCTAATACAGGCGATGTAGGCATTTTCGGTATGCTGCTGAGGGACAGCAGCAGCACTGTTGCCGGCGCAACCTCTTTGATGGCTTCAAACGGTTGGACATACCCATGCTTTGTGTCAACAAGCGTTTGGAGCACCGTCACCAGTCAGTATGGCTATATCCCACAGACCTACTTTGTTGACAGCAACGGCATAATTGTTGAGTTTGAGGGTGGCTCTTACTCATCTCAGGCGGAGCTTCAGGCACGCATCGATTATTGGATTAACCAGCTTACACTGCCCGATTATACAGTCACGTTTGTTGACGGCGTTGACGGCAGCACGCTCAAGACCGAGGTTGTAAAGCAGGGCAGCAGCGCAACCGCGCCCACTCCCCCCACGCATACCGGCTATCGCTTTGACGCGTGGAGCGGCAGCTACACAAACGTTCAGTCCAATATCACAATCACCGCAAACTATATCCGTCAATATAACGTCACATTTGTGGACGGGCTTGACGGCACAACGATAATCACCGTCACGGTTGACTCAGGCGGCAGCACATCCCTGCCCACCGCCCCCACTCACGAGGGCTACCGCTTCAAAAACTGGACGGGCGGAGACTACACAAACGTTACAAGCGATATCACCGTAACCGCAAACTACATACGTCAATGGACTGTTACATTTGTTGACGGTGTTGACGGCACGGTGCTACTTACCAAAACCGTTGACGAGGGCGGCACGGTCGTCCCGCCGACAGCTCCCGAGCATGAGGGCTACACATTCACCGGATGGAGCGGAACCTATGTCAGCGTAATGGCGGATTCCACCGTCACCGCCGTGTATGAAGCGAACGCGCCCGCGGTGCTGATTGGCGATGTTAACGGCGATGGTATTGTATCCTTCTCCGACATAAGCACACTGTATGCTGCGCTTACAAGCGACACGCCTCTTTCTGAAGAGTGCGCTCTTGCCGCCGATTATAACGGCGATGGGACTGTTAACTTTGGCGACGTCGCGCAGTTGTACAACGCTCTGATGTCGGCCGCCCAATAATGTCCCAATAATTCTGCGCGTTGACAATATCAACAATATTTAAGGAGGCGAACCATGACAAAACGATTTACAGCCACAGCATTACTGCTTTCGATTCTGCTTTGCTGCGCGTCCGCGTTTGCCTCCTTCAAACCCTTTTCTCAGGTGGGCTCGGATGTTTCGGGCTTTTCGTCCTCATACCTTGACGGAAGCGCTGCCGACGGCTCAATTTTTGCGGAGCATCCCGTTTCTGTCGTTACCTACTGGGCAACGTGGAGCGGCGCCTGCCAAAGCGAAATGCCCTTCTATCAGCAGCTGTACGAAACGGGCGATGAGATTGGCGTATTCGGACTTTTGCATGAGGACGGCACAAGCACCGTATCCTCCGCGTTGGCTCTGCTTAACGCAAACGGCTGCGGCTATCCCGTTTTTGTAACCGACAGCGTATGGACGGGAATAACGAGTCAATCATCATACATCCCTCAAACCTTTTTCGTTGATGAAAACGGCGTGATTGTTGAAGCGCGCACAGGTGTTTTCACGTCCTATCAGCAGCTTGCGGAAAGAGTCTCCTACTGGATTTCGGTTCTTGCACCCGAAACATACACCGTCACATTTGTTGACGGCATTGACGGCAGCATTATCCGCACGGTGACGGACGTCCCCTATGGCGCAAGCGTTGAAGCGCCTATTCCTCCCGCTCATGCGGGATATACCTTTGCCACCTGGTCAACCAACGAATACACATATGTGACGTGCAGCCTTGAGGTAACGGCACGATATGTGCGTAACCAGTTTCGGGTCAGATTTTTGTGCCCGCTTGACAACAATGCCGTGCTTTCCACTCAATATGTCTATTACGGAGACGCCGCCACTGCTCCCGTTCCCCACACGCACGCGGGATACACATTTGTGGGATGGAGCGTTTCCTTCAGCTATATTACCTCTGAGCTTGACGTATATGCCGTGTATGAGGCGGACGCCCATGCGGACGGGGACGTTAATTGCGACGGAGCGGTCAACTCCGCCGACGCGCTGCTTGCGCTTCGCATTTCGCTGGGGCTTGAGCAGCCCACAAGCGCAAATATTACCCATGGCGATATCAACGGCAGCGGCTCCATAGATTCCGCGGACGCGCTTTCAATACTGCGGACTTCGCTGGGGCTTTCGGTCGTTACGGTTTTATTAACAGATGGAGGTTTAACAGAAGTATGACACGCTTTATAAAGATTGCTGCATTTGCGATTTGCGCCTGTGTGCTTGCATCCGCTTTTTCGGGATGCTATCCACTGCGAATCGCCTCAAATCCCAATCCTGCGCCGATAGTCAGTAATGAAACGGAAATTCCCACAGACGAGCCTGTCGTATCGCCCACGATAATTGAGGCGACAGAGTCTCCCGCTCCCTCCTCGGAGGCAACGCTTGCGCCCGACACTTCCCCCACGCCAACGCCCATGCCCACGCCAACGCCCAAGCCCACGGCAGTGCCAACGCCAACGCCCGTTCCCACGCCAACGCCCAATACATCCGATTTTGCGGATTTTGAAACCTCGTCGATAAACGGCTATGGCAAGCTTTCAAATTCATCGTTTGCAAACTCTCAGCTCACAATGATAAACTTCTGGGCGACATGGTGCAGTCCGTGCATTGAGGAGCTGCCGTACATTCAGCAGCTTACCTCCACATATGCGGGCAGGGTGCAGATAGTCACCTGCCTTTACGACTCCTCAACCGAGGGTGCGGTGGATGCTGCGCTTTCGATAATGGCAAGCATAGGGTTTTCCGCTCCTGTTTATCGCTGCAACAGCTCGGTGCGAAACGCGTTTGTCAACCCATACGGCATAACTGCGCTTCCCGCAACATTTTTTATTGACAGTAACGGCAATCTTGTAAAGATTGTCAGCGGCAGCCACGATTATTCACAATGGTGTTCCGTGATTAACGGTATGCTGTAAAGGAGGGTGCTCTCATGTTGTTTTCAAAGGTAAAACGCTATATAGTGCCGATTGGTCTGCTTGTGATTGCGGTTGGCTTTGTTGTTTACGGCATATTTGACGACGAAGTCAACCTTGTGCTGCATAAGGCGGCGGCAATCTGTATGGAATGCATCGGCTTGGGTTAAGGGGGTAAATCTGCATGACAAGTATTACATTGTTAGCCGCTTCATCCGTAAGCCCATTTGAGGCTTTGATGATTTATCTCAAGTCCTTTACGCTTTGGCTATTTGGGCTTGAATCCTCTCAGCTTGCAGACCCAACGGTAAAGCTTGGCATATATGCCACATTTGCGGTGGTGTTTGCCGTGCTTTGGCTGCTTAACGCGCTTGCGCTCTTTCGGATATTCAAGCGTCAGGGCATTGCCGGATGGAAGGGCTTTGTGCCTGTTTACAATCAGATTGTGCTTTACAAGCTTTTGTTCGGCTCCGCATGGTATGTGCTGATTGCGCTTGTGCCGATTGCCAACATAGTGATTTTTGTTATTGCAATGGTTCGCCTTGCCAAGCTGTTCGGCAAGCGGGGCGGCTTTGCGATACCTCTTATTGTTGTTAACCCCATTGCCATGCTGATGCTTGCATACAGCGAACAGGGCAAAAAGGTTTGGGAGCGCGGCAGGCTGCTTATTCAAGGCTCGTTCTTTGTGCTGACAAACAGCTTTATGACAGGCTGGTTCAAGGGGACGATATACACAGGCAAGCTGAAATATATCTGCGTCCCCGGCATGAACTGCTATTCCTGCCCCGGCGCGTGGGGCGCCTGCCCGATAGGCTCGCTTCAGGCGGTTCTGAACGGCTTTGACACCAAAAAATCATGGTATGACGCATCCACAATGACGTATGTCAAGGCGCCGCTTTACTGGTTTGCCTTCTATGTGGTGGGTCTTATAATGATAATCGGTGCGCTGATAGGCAGGCTCGTTTGCGGGCTGCTCTGTCCGTTTGGATGGGTGCAGGATCTGCTTCATAAGATTCCCACTCCAAAGCTTAAGCTTCCCCGCGATGAACGCGTGATTGTCCGTCAGAAGAATCCCAAGCTTATTCGCGGGCTGCTTGTTGCGGATAAATACGCACGCTATCTCAAGTATGGCTTCCTTGCGGTGATGGTAATTTTTCTGCCGCTGGTCGTCAAGGCGGATCCCTGGTTCTGCAAGTATGTATGCCCGTCAGGCATGCTGCTTGGCGGCATACCGCTTATGTCACTTAATCAAAATCTTGCTTCCGCCGCAGGTAATCTCACATTGATGAAGCTCATAATACTTGGCGTGATGGTTATAGGCTCGATATTCCTGTTCCGTCCGTTCTGCAAGTATATATGTCCGCTTGGCGCACTGTACTCGTTCTTCAATCCGTTTTCGCTGTATCGTTACGGCATTGACGACTCAAAATGCAACCGCTCAAAGGGCTGCGCCGCCTGTGCCAATTCCTGCAAGATGGGCGTTGATATTGTGAAGAACCCCAACAGTCTTGAGTGCATCCGCTGCGGCGACTGCAAAGCAAGCTGTCCCGCGCACGCCATACACAGCGGCTTCCGCTTCAAAACCGAGGACGGTGCGGTTATTCGCACCGGTCGGCGCCGCAAGGAGCAGTTTGCCGACTGCGGCGGCAATGACGGCACGTCTGAGGAGGACGTTGATATCACCGCGTGACGCTTTGACGTTTCGCTTGATATAGCATCAGAAATAATATGGAGGATAAAATAAGCATGAAACGTAAACTTTTTGCCCTTGTCGCGGCAGTGTGCCTGCTTGCCATGACCGTTCCCGCCCTTGCCTTTACGGGCGCGGGCACAGACCCGGGACTTCCCGCGATAGACACAATTGACAACTCTCCCTTTACAATCAATGTTAAGCGCGTTGAAAACGACCCTGTCATCACCGAAAATCAATGGGGTGAGGAAATCTACGCATGGACGGATATGGCGAACGCTTCCGCCGTATCGGTTGGCGACGTTGTAACGCTTGCGTGTGAGCTTGCCGTTCCCGCCACGCTTGACGGCTATACGGCAGAGCAGCTTGAGGCAATTGAGGTGTTGTTCACCGCCAACGGTCTTGAGGGTGTTGAGCTTGTTCGCGCAACGGGCTGTGAAGCAAACTTTGAGTGCGACTTTGAAGCGGGCTATTGCTACCCCCTGCCCGGCTACGGCAATGCCGCCGTCAGAGGAAACACGCTTACGGTTGACGCTAACCTTGACAGCAATGTGCAGGTTATAATCCGCGGCACGGCGACGCAGACATACTTCAACGTGGATGTTCAATGCACCATCGGTCAGTATGAAGTCCCCGCTTTCTTCTCCTGCGGAACTCTTGAAAAGCACGTTGCCGATAACGGCGCTGTGGTGTACGACGTTCACTTCAAGGACACGTTTAACGTTCAGCTTGTGGGAATGAAATTTTTTGCTGTTGACGGAGCGGCTCAGGGCTTTTATGTGTGCCGCAACAACCATGATTATGTTCGCAGCGTTACCCCAACGGGCGTTTCCTATACCGAGGTTGTGGACGGCGTTGAAACGGGCGACCCCATCACAAGCGGCACTGTGTTCAACAGTCTTGAAACTTCGTATAACACATATATGAGCTTCTTCCGCTTTACGGACGATGATATTAATGACGTTATGACAGACGGTGTTTTCCTGCGCGACTGTGAGGCGGCGCGTTACAGCACCGCGTTTGCAATTGGCGTTGAGGGTGAGGAGCCTGCTCCCAATCCCCCTGTTACGGGCATGATAAGCTTTGCCGCCATTGGCTTTGCCGCTGTTATTGGCGGTCTCGGCGCGATTGCTTTGCGCAAAAGGTCGATGTAAAACAGCGTTGAAACCTGATTAAAGCTCAAAAATAATGCCGTCGGTGGAGTATTTCCCCCCGACGGCATTTGTTATTGCCTCAAGCCTCAGCGATACTCAGCACGCTTGCCCCCGATAAACTTTGGACGCACACGCGCCATGTTGACCACCGCATCGCCTATCGCCGTGTTTTCCGCATGAACGGGAACAACGACAGGATGCATATGCATACCTATGAACACGCCGCCGATATCCATGCCCGCACGCGATTGCGCCTGAATGCTTTCAACAACAACAGGGTCTTCAAAACGCCTCATTGCCTCAACACTCCACGCTCCCCCCGCGTGAAGGGCGGGAATAACGCTGACCTCCTCAAAGCCATATTTCTCCATACAGGCGCGCTCAACCACCACGGCACGGTTAAGATGCTCGCAGCATTGGCACGCAAGGAAAAGCCCCGCAGAAGTGCAGACGGGCAGAATTGCATCCATTATTGCCGTTGCGACGTCCGATGTGGAATGGGTACCCATGTGATAGCCCATAACCTTGCTTGTGCTGCATCCGACTATCACAATCTGCCCCGCCGAAAGCGGCGGAATGTTGTGCGACGACGCCATCGCGTACTCCTTGGGAGCTTCGCCATAGTGCATAAGCTCTGCAATACAAGCGGCCGCCTGCGCACGAATGCTGTCAATTGAAAAATCCACTTGAATCACCTCCGTAACAATTGTATTATAGTATTATCGTCAAAGAAATACAAGGGGATGAGTTTTTGCCATGAAGATACTTGTTACATTGCCCGTTGACGCGGGATATAAAGCCACGATTGAAAGCGCCTGCTCGACGGGTGAGTTTTTTTACACTCAAGCTCCCACGGCGGAAGATGTGCGGTACGCGGAAGTTATAATAGGCGTTGTGCCTAAGGAGCTGCTGAAGCATTGTGAGCGGCTCAAGCTGCTCCAGCTTTCAATGGCGGGCGCGGACAGCTATGTGTCAAGCGTGCCAAAGGGCGCACAGCTTGCCTGCACAAGCGGTGCATTTGGGCTTGCAATAGCGGAGCATATGCTTGCGGTGCTGCTTTCGCTTATCAAAAATCTTTATCTTTACAGGGATAATCAAAGCCATTCGGTTTGGCGCGACGAGGGGAGCGTTACATCGATTGAGGGCGCGACCGTGCTGACGATAGGCGTTGGCGATATTGGCGGAGAGTTTGCCCGCCGCTGCAAGCTGCTTGGCGCTTACACGATAGGCGTCCGCCGCACCGTGCGTGAAAAGCCCGATTACATCGATGAAATGTACACGCTTGCGGATATTGACGCTTTGCTGCCGCGTGCGGATGTTGTTGCGCTTGCGCTGCCCTCCGGCAGTCAAACCAACGGGCTTATGGATGCAAAAAGAATTTCACTTATGAAGCATGGCGCGGTGCTGATTAACGTAGGACGAGGCGCAGCCGTTGACGGATACGCGCTTGCCGACGCCGCAAACGAGGGCAAGGTTCGCGCCGCACTTGACGTGACAGACCCTGAGCCTCTGCCCGTGGGACATCCCCTCTGGACGGCAAAGGGTGTAATAATTACGCCTCACGTTTCGGGCTTTTTCCATCTGAGGCACACTCACACACGAATTGTTGAAATATGTGCGGAAAATCTGCGCCGCATTTGTGCCAACGAGCCTGTTTTGAATCTTGTGGACGTCAATACAGGCTATCGGCAGAGCGCCGATCGAGTTTAAGCAAAGCCCAAATCAGCCTGCGCACATTTTTAATTTATGTGGCGGGCTGTTTGCTTTTGCCATGTTTTGTTGTGCGCGGCTTACCTTATGCCTATCGGGCTTTCGGTAAGCGCACGGCAAAGCTTGAGTATGCGTTTTTTGAGATTCTTTTTTGGAATGCAGTCAACAAAGCCTTCAAGCTCCATCTCGTCCATTGTTGCGCCGCCAAGCCCCGCGCAGACCCAGCCCTGAATAGTTATCACATCGGGCGAAAACACAACGGAAGCAAACTGCATCGCTGTAGCAAGACCGACCCCCAGTCGGAAGCATTTGCCCCCATTGTAGTCAACAAGCTTAAAGCCCTCATTTTCCATAAACGAGGTGACAATGCCGTTTGCGTACCCCGCATCGCCGTTATATTTCACATAAAAAACCGATCTTGCCATTGCGTCCCCCTTTTTTGGTGCCTTGGATGGCACAAGTATACCATGCGGATCGTTATGTTTCCGGCACTAATTCAAAAAGCTATTGCAAACAAGACCATATCGGTATAAAATGTTTTTATCAGTAATCACGGGCGAACGCTCGTTTGAAGTGGAGAATCACCATTATGAAGCTTGGCGTTATCGGTTTGCCAAATGTTGGCAAAAGCACACTTTTCAACGCTATCACGCACGCGGGCGCGCAGGCGGCAAACTATCCGTTCTGCACGATCGAGCCGAATGTCGGCGTTGTCGCCGTTCCGGATGAACGTCTGGACGTGCTTGCAAATATGTACAACCCTCAAAAATACACGCCCGCCGTTATCGAATTTGTGGATATTGCGGGGCTTGTGCGCGGCGCGTATCGCGGCGAGGGCTTGGGCAACAAGTTTCTTTCCCATATTCGTGAGGTTGACGCCGTGGCGCACGTTGTGCGCTGCTTTGAGGACGACAACATTATCCATGTGGACGGCTCGGTTGACCCTCTGCGCGACATGGAAACAATTAATATTGAGCTTATATTCGCCGACCTTGACACGGTGGAGCGCAGGCTTGACCGTGCGCGCAAAACTGCCAAAAGCGGTGAGAAAAAAACGCTTGGAGAGATCGCTCTGCTTGAGCGTATTCAGGCACGCTTGGAGTCTCAGCTTCCCGTTCGCGGCATGGATATGACGGATGACGAAGCGGAGACTGTCCGCCAGATGTTTCTTTTAACGACAAAGCCCGTGATATATGTTGCAAATATTGCGGAGGATCAGATTGGCAGTGAGCCGGCTTGCGTTGCCGCGCTTAAAGCGCAGGCGGCAAAGGAGGGCGCGGAGGCAATCGTTATTTCCGCAAAGGTTGAGGAGGAGCTTGCCTCCTGCGACCCGGACGAAAAAGCGATGTTTATCGAGGAGCTTGGCATTGGCGAAAGCGGTCTGGATAAGCTTGTAAAGGCGGGCTATCGCCTGCTTGGGCTTATCAGCTTTCTCACAGCAGGTCCAAAGGAGGTTCGCGCTTGGACAATTGAGCGCGGCACAAAGGCGCCTCAGGCGGCGGGCAAAATACACACCGATTTTGAGCGCGGATTTATTCGCGCAGAGGTCGTTGCATACGATGCGCTGATTGAAAACGGCACTATGCAAAGCTGTCGTGAAAAGGGGCTTATACGCTCCGAAGGCAAGGACTATGTGATGCAGGACGGCGACGTTGTTGTTTTTCGCTTCAATGTATAACATATCCGCCAAACATGACTCATACGTTCAATTTTTTCGCTCCCCACAGGGCGCGGTGCTGCGCGGCGCGGATGTTGTTTTGCGCTTGCAGCTTGCGGGCAGGCGCTGCGGTGAATGCTTGGCAAGGCTAAGGCTTTGGAATGGCGTTGAACGGGTGATTGAAGGCGTCTGTGAGGATGCCGCGGGCGTGCGGACCTTCACTTTTAGGTTTGTTGCGCCCGACAAGCCATGTCTTTTGTGGTATAACTTTCGCGTGAGCACTCCCGATGGGGATATCTACTGCGGCGCTGCCGATGGCTGTCTGCGCTGCGGAAAGGGCGTTCTCACATCGGAGGTTCCGCATGATTTTCGCATCACCGTATATGATTCGTTTGAAACCCCCGAATGGTTCAGAAAAGCCATAGTCTACCAGATATTTCCCGACAGATTCAGGTGCGGAAGTCATCCCGGCGCGGCGCTTGCAATGCAGCAAAAGCAGCGCACGAGCGGCGCCGTTGCAAAGGCGTGGAACGACGAGGTGGATTTTCTTCCGCGCAGCGGCAACAAATACTATATCCCGAACGATTTTTTTCTTGGCAACCTTCAAGGCGTTATTGACGAAATACCCTATCTCAAAAGCCTTGGCGTGACGGCAGTATACCTCAATCCAATATTTGAAAGTCCTTTTAATCATCGTTATTCCATAAGCGACTATCTCAAAATTGACCCGCTGCTTGGCAACGAAAACGACTTTTTGCGCATGACCGACGCGCTTCACAAAAACGGTATCCGCGTTATTCTTGACGGAGTTTTTTCGCACACGGGCGACGACAGCGTGTATTTCAACCGCTATGGACATTACGCCTCCGTGGGTGCGTATCAAAGCCGTCAATCTCCCTATTACAAATGGTATGAGTTTCGTAATTTCCCAAACGTTTATCGCTGTTGGTGGGATTTTGACACCCTTCCCGAGGTTAACGAGCTTGAGCCTTCATACATTGAGTTTGTTTATCACGTTCTGGAAAAATGGAATGCCCTCGGCGCGGACGGTTGGAGGCTTGACGTGGCGGACGAGCTGCCCGACGAGTTCATCCGTCTGCTTCGTAAAAAGCTCAAGTCGCTTAACCCACAGGCTGTTTTGATTGGCGAGGTCTGGGAGGATGCGGCGACAAAGCGCGGCGGCGAGGGCAGGCGCGGCTATGTTAACGGTGACGAGCTTGACGGCGTAATGAATTATCCCTTTGCTGACGCCGTGTGCGCCTTTCTGCTTGGCACGGCGGATGCGCAGGCTGCCGTCAACGCGCTTTCCGCCCAAAAGGAGGGCTATCCCGCACCGTTTTATGCGGCGCAGTTTGGTATGCTGGGCAGTCATGACACGGTGCGAATACTGACAAGGCTTTCGGACGCTCCGCCCCGCAACGCGCTTGACCGCTCCGCGCAGCACGCTTGGCGTCCCTCCGAGCAGTCCGCCGCTCTCGGCAAGAAACGTATTATGCAGGCGGCGGCGCTGCAATTTTCAATGCCCTTCCCTCCGTGCATCTATTACGGGGACGAGGTTGGGCTGACGGGAATGGCGGATCCCTTCTGTCGTCGTCCCTATCCTTGGGGACGTGAGGACAACGCTCTGCTTTCATATTACAGGACGCTTTCCGATATGCGCACGGTTCATTCCGTCTTTTTTGACGGATGCGCACAATTTTTCGCATACGGCGCGGATGTGCTTTGCATTTTGCGCTCCGCACGCAACACGGACGGTGAGATTGCCGTCACGCTGATAAATCGAGCCGACAGACCCTTGCAGGTTGCATTGCCCGTGCCGAACGGCATGTATAATAACGTGCTGACGGGCGCGGTGCTGCCCTCAAGCAACGGGATTTTGTCCGTATGCCTGCCCGCCAACGGCACAGTGATACTCATATCGGACGACACAGCAAATAAAGTCGAGACATAAATCCTCTTACCTTCTATAATCGCATTAAAGGAGGTGAAAAGCATGCGGGAAACAATCATTGCAGTGCAGCGTATGCAGGACTATATTTTGCAAAATTATGAGCGGGATATCACGCTTTCTGAGCTTGCAAAGGCGTCACTGTATTCGCCTTGGTATTCGTCTCGGCTGTTTCGTGAGATCACGGGCATAACGCCCTCCGATTACATCCGCCGAGTACGTCTCAGTCGTTCGGCAATGCGGCTTAAAAACGAAGCGTGTCGAATAATCGACGTTGCGTTTGACATGGGCTATGGCAGCGTTGACGGCTATCAGCGCGCATTCCTGAGAGAATTTGGCGTCAATCCTGCCGAGTATGCAAAAAATCCTGTTCCCATAACGCTTTTCATACCCTATGGAGTAAAATTCAGAGAAATTGGAAGGGAAGGTATCAAAATGGAAAACATTCAAAGCGTGTTCATTCAGGTTGTCCGCAAGCCCGCCCGCAAGGCGGTTATAAAGCGCGGAGTCAGTGCGGAGGATTATTTTGCATATTGTGAGGAGGTTGGCTGTGACGTTTGGGGTCTTTTGACAAGCATGGATTCCCTCTGCGGTGAGCCTGTCTGCCTGTGGCTGCCCGCTCATTACAAAAAGCCCAACACCTCAACATATGTTCAGGGCGTTGAAGTGCCCGTTGACTATAACGGTGTTATCCCCAACGGCTTTGACGTTATCAATTTGCCCGAGACGGAGTATCTTATGTTTCAGGGAGAGCCGTTTGAGGAGGAGCATTACTGTGCGGCGATTGAAGCCGTTTGGCACGCGATTGAAAAGTATGACCCAACGGTGATAGGCTATGAGTGGAATGACGCGGAGCCGCGCATTCAGCTTGAGCCGAGGGGCGAACGTGGCTATATCGAGCTTTGCGCAGTAAAACGCAAATAATCAAAAAACAGTGTAACTGGCGGAATAATTTTGTTGAATTGCTCCGCCCGTTAACGATTTTATTGCCATTTTGCAATATCGTTCAATTTTTGTCGCCATTGCTGTTGACATATCCCGACAACGGTTGTATTATCATAATATATTGTATTGGAGGTATTGTCAAATGGCAAAGGCGTCAACCAAAAACTTTCTGCGTGTAATTATCAGCATCATTTTCATCGTGCTTGGTGCGGCAACCGCAATCTACGCCATTATCGGTGGCATTCAAATCTGGCCGCTTATCGTGGGCATTGTCACTCTGCTGGCAGGCGTATTCGCGCTGATGAAAACAAAGCCCCTCTACTGCCGTATATTCGGCGTTGTTGTATTTATCGTTGCCGCAGCGTCGTTTATAATCTCGCTTATCGGCAAGTCGCCTGACTGGTGGAGTCTTGCCAACGCCGTGGTAGCTTGGCTGTACATTCTGTGCATAAAGTAACGTTTTGTTTCTTTTTAGTCAGAACGATGCTTTGTTGACAGAAGCAGTCTGAGTGTTCAGATTTTATCCGTTATTGCTCCGTTGGCATATGTTTGCTGCGGAGCAAATTTTTACACTCTCTCTCAAAAATTGGCGATATGCTGCCCTTTCCGCGATGCGGTGGCAGTGCTTTTTTGGGGAGCAAGTTTTTTTCATTTCCGACAATAAAAAGTGTCAGTATATAATTGCAAAATAAATTTGATGTGGTATAATGGTTAGCATGGATAACCGCTATACCACATTTGGATTGAGGCGGAGCAGCTTTTCCGCGTGGTGTGCCGCGGCGCTTATGGCGCTTGCGGCGGTGTTGCGCATTGTGTATTTTGCCGTTTGTGGCGCCAATGGCATACACACTGTTGGGAGCGTTTGGCTGCTTGCGGTTCTGCCGACGGTTGCCGCCGTGCTTTTCGTACTCAATCTGCTTATTCGTGGGCGCGACAAGCTATACAAAACCTCATTTTCTGTGCTGTTGGGTGCAGGATTTTTTGTTGCAAGGATATTTTATCTGCTTGGGGAAGACGGGTCTGCGGTTAAATCGCCGTGGCACGCCGCGCTTTGCTGCGTGCTGTATTTTGCGGCGTGGCTCATATGGGATCTGACGGTAAACGGCGCACGGATAAAAACGAAGCTCCCGGCAATTCTTGTTTACTCTCTGCCGATTGTATATCATCTTGCAATTGAGGATATCCCGCACTGGGTCAGAAATGGCACTTCTCTGCTTGAGATGCTTCCCGAGCTGTCAGTGCTTTTGATAATGTCGGCATTGTTGACAGCGTCCGTTGGGCTGCAAAAATTTACGTCGCCCGTGTATCGTCCTCGCCGCGGCGACAGATGTGACGGGCGATTGGTGCGCGGCAATCCGCCGCTTAACGGCGTTGCGTCATACATCATGCCCTCGCGCAATGGTGCGGCGACATACTTCCGTGATTCGTTCGAATGTACCTGTGCTGAGGAATACATCCGCCAAAAGCGTGAGCAGGGGCTTGACGGCTTTGGCTTGATGCACGTTATCGCGGCGGCGTATGTTCGCGTTATCTCCCAAAAGCCTGAGCTTAACCGCTTTATCAGCGGGCAAAAAATATTCACAAGAGACGGTGAAATTGAGCTTGCAATGGCTGTTAAAAAGGACATGACCTCCGATTCGCCCGAAACGATTATCAAGGTTGTGTTCTCCCCCTCCGATACTGCCGAGGACGTCTATCGCAAGTATGACGAGCAGGTGCGCCTTGCAAAGGATACGCCGCTTGACAGCAGCTTTGACAAGGTGGCATGGATTATCAATATTGTACCTGGTGTGCTTAAAAAATTTGGGCTGTGGATTATCCGTGTGCTGGATTACTTCGGTTGCCTGCCGCGTGCGCTTTTGCGCCTAAGTCCCTTCCATGGCTCGATTTTTATTACCTCCCTCGGTTCGCTCGGTATCCCGCCCGTTTGTCATCATCTTTATGACTTTGGCAATATCCCCGTGTTTCTTGCCTTTGGCGCAAGACGACATGAGAATGAGCTGCAGCGTGACGGTTCTATCGCTAAACGCCATTACCTTGATTACACCGTCGTGTCCGATGAGCGCATAACCGATGGCTTTTATTATGCCTCCGGTCTGAAGCTCGTGCGACGGTATCTTTCAAACCCCACCCGCCTTGATGAAAAGCCCGAAAATATCGTTGAGGATATATATTGACAGCCGATAGGGTACGTTTGGGACGGGGGTACGTTTGGTACGGGGGTACGTTTTTGGGACTCCGTCCCCAAACCCCTGCAAGGGACTGCGTCCCTTGACCCGCAAAGATAAAGAGTTGTTCGTTTGCTCTTGCTCAATATAATTCAATTGTTTTTTTAAGCCGCATATTTGTGCAACAGCGCAAATATGCGGCTATATTAATGGATTTACTTTGTTTGCAATAGTTTTTTGTTATGCCTGCCATTTGTTTTTTTAAAGGGTCTTAGGGAATGCTTTTTTTATAAAAGCGTTCTGCCTAAATCCCAAAGGGATTTAGGCAGGGCAAAGTCCCTTGCTCTGTCATTCCATTTATTTTTTGGGGCTTTGCCCCAAAAAATAAATGGAGCGGGAGACGGGGCTCGAACCCGCCACCTCCGCCTTGGCAAGGCGGCGCTCTACCAAATGAGCTACTCCCGCATTTTTTTGGTTTGCTGCTCCGCTTAAAAGCAGAACAACCTCTAAAACACGGATGGATTATACACCATCACGCTCACCCCTGTCAAGCCCAACATTCAATATACTGTTGCGTTTTGTGCTATATGCACAAAAAAATTTAAGACCGTCCGATATTTGCAGGCGGTCTTTTCGATCAATATGTGTCAAAAACGTTTTATTCGGCCGCAACGTATGAATCAATCACACTTATGACCTCATCATATGTTAAGCCGGAAACGCAGATGTAAAAATACTGATTGTTATTTATGCGCCAATACACGACATATCCGTCTTTTGAAGCGGAAAGCACAGCGTTGCCGACGTCAATCTCCATAGGCGCGGAGTCAACAACCGCACAGTCATAGCAGACAGTACCATCAAAGCCCATAGCGGTTATCCGCAGCTCACGCGTGTGAGTGCGAACCTCCATCTCGCCATTAAAGGAGGGTGGGACAAGCTCGCTGTCAAACACGACAGTTGGAAGCGTGCCGAACTCGACCGTGCCTATTGTGCCGCTCCATTTTGTTGGCGCAAGCGTTGCATCGGGGGACTCAAGCACCAAAGGTATCGGCGTCATTTCAACATAATCTGAGGTTGCGGTGCCAACGGGCGATTGCGGATCACGAACATTGACACTTTCGGTTGCGGCAACGTCATTTATCGGTGTATTGGGATCATCATTGGAAGCATAATTTGAACCGCCGCCCTCGCTTCCGTTGTTAAAGCCCATCGAAAGGGCTGCAATGCCCAATCCAACCACACAGGCAGCGGCAACGCCCATTGCAATCTGCGCAAAGCGCTTAATACGCGTCCCGCGTGCGGGCGATGCGTTGGCGTGTTTGACGCGCCCTGCTTGGCTGCGATCGTTTGAAAACACATATACGCCCTCGCTTGCCGCCTGACGCTTAATGCACTCAAGCATCGCGGAATAGTCTATCTCGGCGTCCTCCGCACTGCCGATGCGTGTGAGAAGCGCGTCAATCGCTTCATCTTCGGCGTCCGCCATAACAAAACCGTGTTCGTTTGAACATTCGGCTTGGTTTGTGTTAAATTCAGTATCAAACTTATCGCTCATAGGTGACATCCCTTTTCTCGCAGCTGTACCGCCAACTGCGCTCTGCCCCTTGACATACGGGACTTAACCGTCCCGGGAGAAATATCCAACACCTCGGCAATGTCGCTTACGCTCAATCCTGAGAAATAATGAAGCGACAGCGGCTCTCGAAAAATATCATCCAGCTGCATGACGGCTTCCCTTACCATGGATTGAGTGCTGTTGCGCTCCGCCTCAGCCTCAACGCTGACGGAGGTATCGGCAACGTCCCTGCCGACAGGGTCGTCTGAGAGAACCTCCCGCTTGACCCGACGCTTGCTGTCAAGCGCGGCATTCACGGCGACACGATAGAGCCAGCCCTTCAGAGGTGCATCCTCAAGCGTGTTCACGGTATCCATGTGCTTCAGCACGCTTATGAACACGTTTTGTGAAACGTCCTCCGCCTGCTCTTTATTGCCCACAACACCATAGGCCGCCCAGTAAACCAGCCTTGAGTAATTGGCGTATATGCTGTCGAAATCTCGGTCGGGCATATCCATTCCGTCTAAATCGTAACGATATGAGACGCATTCGCTCAAATCGTCAAGATCCTTCTCTGATAATATAACGCATTGACTTAATCATAGGTTCCGTTACAGCGATAATATATCACATCATTTTACAAAGTCCACGCGTCCGCATCAATTATACAGCCTTGAGGAACTTTTTTCAACAGCAGGACGGCAAAAGAACTTGAGCGGTGCAAAAAAGCCCTGCAAGCCCAAAAAATTGAGACAGCAGGACTTTTGTTCTTGTGAAGCGTACACGTTTTTGTGATTAGGACGCGTGCGTATGTGGTTTGGCGGAAAATGTTTTAGACTCTGCCGCAGAAAACCTGTTTAATGTCGCACGGCTCCATGCGGTAAATCATTCGTTCAAAGCGTTCTTCAAGGGAACGTCTTTCGCCTTGTCCCTCAGGTGCAAATCTGCTGTCGTCCACCACGATTGCTTGGAATGGATTGCCAACCGCAAAGCCCGCCGCATCGCCAAAATAGGCAGCGGGGGCGCTTGTGGCAAGATAAAAGCCCTCCGCAACAGTGAGAAAAGGCTCCTTTTTAACGGTTTTAAGCCAATTTAGCTTTGAGGAGCGAATTGCCGCGGCTATGACATGCGGCATAAACAGCGACGCTCCGCCCGCAATATCCGACCCGAGCGCAACGTGTATGCCCTCGTCTATAAATCGACGCGTGTGCATAATGCCGGATGCAATATCCACATTTGAGTATGGACAATGAATTGCCCACACACCGTTTTTTGCCATCATACGCCGTTCTTCATCATCGGAATAAACGCAATGCCCCATCAATGCGCCTTCTCCGAAAAGCCCAAATCGCTCATAAGTGTGCCAATAGCCCTTCGCATCGGGGCATAGCTGCTGAACCCACTTTATCTCGTCCATATTCTCAGATAAATGCGACTGCACGCGCAGACCATGCTTTGCCGCCAAAGCGCCCAACCCACGCATTAGCTCATCGGAGCAGGCAGGCGTGAATCGTGGGGTGATAATCGGCTTTATTCGCTCACTTAGTGAACATTGTGCAACGAACCGTTCGGTATCCGCAAGGCTTTGCGCGGCAGTCTCCCGAATATAATCGGGAGAGTTTCTATCCATATTGACCTTGCCGACAAAGCCGGAGAAGCCCTTGCTTTCAAGTATTTGGCAAAGGAGAAGTGTTGTATCGGTGTGAAGCGACGAAAAGACCGCCCCACGCGTTGTGCCGCCCGCGACAAGCTCATCCGCAAGACGGCTATAAATCCGTGCTGCAAAATCGGCGTCCGCAAACCGTGCCTCCTCGGGGAATGTATAATGCTGAAGCCAATCAAGCAGCTGCATATCCATACCCAAGCCAAGCAGAGTATACTGTGGTGCGTGAAAGTGCATATCGCAGAACGCCTGTGTGATTATCAATTCGCCAAGGTCACAAACCTGCCAATCGGCAAATCTGTCAGGAATATCGCTGAATACACCCTCAACAAGTCCGTTTTGGGCGACCGCAATATAGCCGTGCTCGATGCACTGCAATTCGCCAAAGCGCGGAGCGTGAACAATGTTCCCGCGAAAAAGAATGTCAGCCATGTCTGTTATCGCCTTGTGGGTGCTCTCTTGATAAATTTGCCTTTAGGCTCACCCACGGTTTCGCCATTTTTAACAGCAATATTGCCGTTTAACAGAACATCCCTTGCACGTCCCTTCACGACAAAGCCCGAAAACGGGGAATTGTCGCAATTGTGATAATGATGAGTGTCTGTAATGGTATCCTCAACAGAAGGATCCCACACGACTATGTCGGCGTGGGCGCCCGCGGCAATTTCGCCATAGCCCTTCATCCCAAACACATTGGCGGCATTATACGAAAGCACCTTGACCATATCAAGCAGCGTCATGCGCTTTGGCTGCGACGCAACACCATATGTAAATATAAGACGAGGTCTGTCCCCCACGCCGCCAACACCGTTGGGTATCAGTGTAAAATCCCTTTTGCCGCGAAGCTTCTGCGCCATATTGAAGGAGCAGTGATCGGTTCCCACAAAATCCACAGCTCCCGCTGTGATGGACTTCCAAAGCGCACGGCAGTCCTCATGATGCCTGAGCGGAGGGCACATCACATACTTCACCCCATCCGCCTGACGATAGCAATCATCCGTCAAAAGCAGATATTGAGGACAGGTCTCGGCATACACGCGCTGACCACGCGCACGCGCACGGCGAATCTCCTCCATGCCCTCCTTTGTGGATACATGAACCACCCAACAGGGCGTTTCGGCAAGCTGGGCAATGCGCATAAGACGCGCTATCGCCTCCGCCTCCACAGGATTGGGACGGGAACGCGCATGACCTATCGGGGCAGTCGTGCCGCCGACCTTAAGCTCCGCTATTCGTCTTTGAATAAGCTCCCAATTTTCGCAATGCACGCCGCAAATTCCGCCCGCTTCAAAAATGGTTTTGAGTGCGGAATAGATATCAGCGTCACCCATGCGCAAGCCTTCGTACACCATGTAAAGCTTGTAGCTTGTTACGCCTTGCTCAATCATCATTGGCAGCTCCGCCGCGGTGGCGGCGTTCCAGTCGGCAATCGCCATGTGAAAGCCGTAATTGCAATAGGATATCTCGGCCTTTTCGTGCCATTTGTTCAATGCGCCCAACAGTGTGCCGCCCTTATCCTGGGTGGCAAAATCAAGCACAGTCGTGGTTCCGCCAAGCAGCGCGGCGCGGCTGCCGGACTTGAAGTCGTCAGCCGTTTTGGCATATCCCAAATCAAGGTCAAAATGTGTGTGCGTGTCGATAAACCCGGGGAAAACATAGCAGCCCTCCGCGTCTATCGTGCGGTCGTATTTCACGGCGTCCCCCGTGGGGGTCTGGTACATACCCGCCGCCTTTGGGACGACAGCGGCTATTATATCACCGTCGGTAATGACGTCTGCCAATACCACGGAGTTGTAATTCACTACCTTACCGTTTTTAATAAGCGTTTTCATGCCGCACCTCCATGCTTTTGATGCCCGCCGCAGCGCGAACGTGCGCTTTATTGCAACTGTCGCGTGATACATGCGCGGGGCTCTCTATCAGTTAAATATATTATCATACATCTTGTGTGATTGCAAGGGTTTGATATTATATATTATATGTGCATAGGCTCCCGTCAATCACGCGGGCGCCGCGATGCGTTTGTCTTTTGCCTTGGTCACAGATTGTTTATTTGCATTTTTGGGAGCAGGGTGTTATTATGTGAAAAACCAACAGGAGAGGTTAATCTGATGAACGACTTTTTATCAGTATCCGCCGAGGATTATTTGAAAAATCCATGCGGAACTCTGCCTATGCCGCTTTGGAAGGCGTCGCGCTTTGCGGTTCCCGACGGCATGATTATTCTGCACGGGCGTGGCGCAGAATGGCTTGAGCATGAGGACGAGCTTGAAAAAAGCTATGACGACTCTCCGTATTTCCGTCTGTATCATGACCTGCAAAACGTAAGGCGTTTGCCTGCTGAAAGCGGCTTTTCAGTCCGTCAAATTGACGCTGAAACCGAAGCGGACTTTGTTGCTGAGTTTATCTCACGCTGCTATGATGGGCTTGACCTCACAGCCAACTCTGTTGAAGCGTGGACAAAGCTTTCAGCCTTTCGTCCTCGTCTTTGGGTGGCTGTGCACAGCGCGGCAACGGGCGCGTGCGCCTGTGTTGTGGTTGGTGCGGCAGACAAAGAAACGGGCGAGGGCTCGGTGGAGTGGCTGCAGACGCTCCCCCAATTTCGCGGCAGGGGCGCTGCCAAGATTGCCGTCAATGAGCTTTTGCGGCGAATGCAGACCGAGGCAAGCTTTTGCACCGTTTCGGGCATGGTTAACAACTTGACCCGTCCCGAGCTCGTGTATCGCTCCTGTGGTTTTTCAGGCGGCGACATATGGCACATATTAACGCCAAAATTGCCGTCAAAGGTTGAATGATTGCCGCATATCATGTATAATAGCGATTGGCTTGATATTGTTCATGCCGCGCTGATTCTTTTTAACGAAAAGGAGTATTTATGTCAAAGATCAAGCTTTACGGTGGTGGGAGCATCCCTGTTGAGATGCATCGTGTTTCCACCGTGCGAAGTATCAGACTGATATCACCCACGGAGCGCGTTGCCGCTCTTGATCGCGCAGGCAACTGCTCGTATAATCTGCGCTCATCGGATGTTTTTATCGATATGCTGACGGACAGCGGCTTCAACGCGATGAGCGATGCGCAGGCGGGTGCATTTCATGTTGCCGATTACGCCTATGCGGGCGGCGATGGCTATTATCGCATGGCTGATGAGATAAAAGAGATTTTGAATAAGGATTATTTTGTTCCCGTGCATCAGGGCAGGGCTTGTGAGCATATGCTTGCGCGTGCCTTTGTTCACGAGGGCGACATTGTTCCCACAAACTTCCACTTTGGCACATTCCGCACCCAAACAATGCTTATGGGCGGCTCGGTGGTTGAGATGCTTGCCGACAAGGGGCGCGTAACAACCGGAAGCGACCCGTTCAAGGGTGATTTTGACATTGAGCGGCTCACCGCTCTGTTTAACGACACGCCGAAGGAGCGTATTCCGTTCCTCCGCATTGAGGCGGGCACAAACCTTATCGGCGGTCAGCCGATTTCAATGGATAACATACTTGAGGTTTCCTCTCTGTGCCGCGCACGCGGAGTGCGTGTTGTGCTGGACATGAGCCTTGTTATGGACAATCTGCACTTCATCAAAACACGCGATGAGAAGCGGCGCAGCATGTCTATCCGCGAAATAACGCTTGAAATGGCTAACGCAGCGGACATCATCTATTTTTCCGGGCGTAAGCTGGGCTTTGCACGCGGCGGCGGCATCTGCACCAATAACGAGTCTGATTTCAAGGCAATTCGCTCTCTTGTGAGCTGCTATGAGGGCTTCCCCACATTTGGCGGCATGAGCAGCGCTGAGCTTGAGGTTATGCGCGTGGGGCTTGCGGAAACAATGGATGAAAACGTTGTTTCTCAGGGGCCTGACTTTATTGAATTTATGGTATCGGAGTTTACAAAGCGCGGAGTGCCTGTCGTCACCCCCGCAGGTGGACTTGGCTGTCATATTGACGCCGACAGATTTTGCTCGCACCTGTCCCGCGATGATTTTAGAGGCGTTGCCCTTGCTGCGGCAATATACCTTGTAAGCGGCGCACGCGGGATGGAGCGCGGTGCGTCCAGCGAACAGCCTGCGCCCATCGGTGTTGTATCCGTTGCGCCAATGGAGCTTGTTCGGCTTGCCGTGCCACGCCGCGTGTACACACTGTCGCACATCATATATGTGATTGACCGTGTAACGTGGCTGTATGAACATCGTCAGCTTATCGGCGCTATGCGTTGGGAGGATGAAACCGTGCAAAAGCACAGCTTCACCGACAATCTTCTGCCCGTTGGCAACTGGCGCGAACGTCTTGTTGAGGAGTTTAGCAAGGCTGAGCTTGAGTGAACAAACGCGTGAGTGCTTATGAGATGTCGCCCATCCTTTTTAGGGGACGCACTATTGCTTGTGACGCATATACAAACGTGCTTTGCTGTTAAAACAAATTATTCTTCGTTTATTCGGACGCTGTCATGCGTCCGATTTTTTATACAAAATACTCATCCTAACAAAAATGCAAATTAGGATTGTATAATCGTCTGTTTTGCTTTATAATGCAATCAAAAATATGGCTTTTGTATTGAAAGGAGAACGCGTTGTTGAATTTATTTGGGGATAAGAAATTTGGTTTTGGATGCATGCGCCTGCCCATGCTGAACGGAGACGTTGACACAACGGAGATGAACAAAATGGTGGACGCTTTTATCGAGAGCGGCTTCTGCTATTTTGACACTGCCCACGGTTATCTTGGCGGCAAAAGTGAAACGGCACTTAAAAAATGTCTTGCCTCCCGTTATCCGAGGGATCGCTTTATCCTCACAGACAAGCTGACAAACTCATATTTCAAATGTGAGGCGGATATTCGCCCTCTTTTCAAAAGTCAGCTTGCAGCCTGCGGCGTTGATTATTTCGATTTTTATCTTATGCATGCTCAAAATGCCGAAGCATATGAGTATTTCAAAAAGAATCACGCATACGAAACCGCATTCGCGCTGAAGGCGGAGGGCAAGATTGTTCATGTCGGCATTTCATTCCACGACAAGGCAACTGTTTTGGATAGGATTCTTTCGGAATATCCCTCCATTGAGGTTGTTCAGATACAGTTCAACTATATGGATTATGACGATCCTTCTGTTGAAAGCGGCAAGTGCCTTGAGGTCTGCAAAAAGCACGGCAAGCCCGTTATAGTGATGGAGCCTGTTAAGGGCGGCAACCTTGCCAAGCTTCCCGACGACGCCGCGGCGGCGCTGGACGCGCTGCACGGCGGCAGTCACGCAAGCTATGCTCTGCGCTATGTGGCAGGCTTTGACGGGATTGAAATGATACTTTCAGGCATGAGCAGCTTGGAGCAAATGCTCGACAACATTTCGTTTATGTCAAGCTGCAAGCCGCTTGACGCTGCCGAGACGGATGCTGTAATGCGTGTAAAGGAGCTGTTCCGTGCTAAAAAATTGATACCCTGTACCGCCTGTCGTTACTGCACGGACGGATGTCCCAAGCACATATCCATTCCGGATCTGTTCGCCTGTTTTAACGCAAAAATGGCGTTTCACGACTGGAACGCAGATTATTATTACGGAGAGGTTCACACGAAGAACGGCGGCAAGGCTTCGGACTGCATAAAGTGCGGAAGCTGTGAAAAGGCATGTCCGCAGCATTTGCCGATACGGATTCTTCTTGAGGATGTTGTAAAGGAGTTTGAAAGAAATGAGCAAATTTAACAATACGATGGAATACAGAAAGCTTGCTCACGGGAAAGAGAACGAACGCTTCAGCGTGTTGGGGCTTGGCACAGGCGGGCTGCAGGATGCGCCTGAGGCCGAAATTGAATTGACAATCCGCACGGCAATCGCGCACGGTATCAACTTTTTTGACCTCTGCGCGGGTGGAAAAAGCGTTTATGCTCCCTTTGGACGTGCGATAGCCGATTGCAGGGAGAATGTGTTTTTTCAGATGCATTTCGGAGCTGTGTATAACGAAAACGGTGAATACGGCTGGTCGCGCAAGCTTGACGAGATTAAAAGTATGTTCGAGTGGGAGCTTAAAACGCTAAACACGGACTATACGGACATGGGCTTTCTTCATTGCGTTGATGAGGACGATGACTTTGACGACATTGAAGCCTCCGGAATATTCGACTATGTACGCGCATTGAAGTCAAGCGGGGTGGTGCGTCACATTGGCTTTTCATCCCATACGCCGTCTGTGGCAAACCGCATATTGGATACGGGCGTTATCGATATGATGATGTTTTCAATCAATCCCGCATATGATTTTGAAAAGGGCGATTCGCTTGGCGTCGGCACCGTGCTTGAGCGCGCCGAGCTTTTTCGCCGCTGTGAAAAGGACGGAGTGGGCATTTCAGTTATGAAGCCCTTCTGCGCGGGACAGCTTCTTGATGAAAAGACCTCCCCATTTAACACCGCGCTTACAAAATATCAATGCCTGCAATATGTGCTGGATCGTCCCGGCGTGCTTTGCGCCGTGCCCGGTGTGCGCGGCATAAGCGACTTAAACGCACTGCTGGGCTTTGTTGACGCCTCTGCTGCGGAACGTGACTATTCGATAATTGGCTCGTTCACAAATGAGACGGCGGCGGGCAACTGCGTGTACTGCAATCACTGTATGCCCTGTCCCGCAGGAATCGATGTTGGTCTGGTAAACAAGTATTACGACTTGACGCTTGCAGGCGACAGGCTTGCCGCAGGTCACTATGATAAGCTGGGCAAAAATGCAAGCGATTGTCTCTGCTGCGGGCATTGCGACGATCGATGTCCCTTTGGCGTGAGTCAAAGCAAAAGAATGGCGGAGATTGCCCGTTATTTCGGCTGATTTTTTAGTTGCGGGTGCAATTGCGTTTTGCCGATGAATTACCTTCCCACGGATTTTTGCGTGGGGTCAATCCGCAAATAACACCCGTTTTACTTTGCAATCCCAAAAAACACACAAACCCCGTACCTTTTTTAAGGCTGCGGGGTTTGTTGATTGTCTGTGCATTTAATTCAGCTTTGACAGGCATTCCGCTAATTGTCATCGCTCTCGGTTGTGTCGTTGGGATCCGCAATGTTTGCGTGGGGATTGGAATAAACGCCCGTTGTGCGGCGATTCTTTGCAAAAACCATTTTGGTTACATTTGACTTGCCGTCAAACAGTATCCTCCACCCATCCTTGAGCAGCGCGGCAATTATCGGATTTTGCGCCATGTTAAGCTCCATAGATTTTGAAAAGGAGTTGATAAGAAGCATCCGCACAAGAAAGCCAATGCCGACGCCCGCGCCGACAATCAGCAAAAACAGTCCGAACGGAGCCCACGCGCCAATCTGATATATGCTTTTGTAAATTGTGTTGTTTGAAGCGATAATCAGCGCGGCAACCGCAAAAACAAGACCTATCACGGTTGGCAAAAACTCAATCATGCGGTAGCGTGCGCGGCATTTTTTGCAGGCGGAAATCTGTATCGGCAGAAGCATGCCCATGCCCTTGTCGTCCTTGCGCTTTTTGCCTATCCTGAATGTCCAATTGCCGTGAGGCTCGTCCTTTGTCATATCGAACAGCGCATAGCATTCCGTCTGCCCCGCCTCGCCCTTTTCGGGCTTGCAGAGACGGCAGGTGTTTGACGTGTAGAGGGATGTAATTGTATCCTCCGGCGCGGAGGCGCGCAGCGTTTCAAGCGCGTCCTTCAGCCGCTGCTGGTCTCTTACGCCCATGCCTGTAACAAAGCAGTTAAGACAGCCCTCCGTGTTGAGAAATTTGCATTCCGCCGAGCCGTAAAGCTCGCACTCTGTATTTTCGGTTTTCATATTGTATGCCTCCTATAAGGCATCGGCGCAGATGGGGCAAATGCCCTCCGCGCCGATGAAATTTGTTTAGTTGTTTGTGCCGACGCTTACTTCAACGTTGCGATACCGCTTTAGCCCAACGCCTGCGGGTATCAGCTTGCCGATAATGACATTTTCTTTAAGCCCGACAAGCGGATCGACCTTGCCCTTGATTGCTGCCTCGGTAAGCACGCGGGTAGTCTCTTGGAAGCTTGCGGCGGAGAGGAACGAATCCGTTGCCAATGCGGACTTGGTTATGCCCAGCAGCTTGCGTTTTGCAACGGCAGGCTGCCCGCCGCTTTCGATAACGGCCTCGTTCTCGCGCTCAAAGCGGAAGATATCTATAAATTCTCCCGGCAGGAGGTTGGTGTCGCCCGCTTCTTCAATCTGAACCTTTCTGAGCATCTGGCGGATAATAACCTCGATATGCTTATCGGATATTTCAACGCCCTGCAAACGATATACGGACTGAACCTCACGCAGCATATATGCCTGCACGCCCTTCACGCCCTTGATTTTGAGTATGTCGTGCGGATTGACGGAGCCCTCTGTAAGCTCGTCGCCCGCTTCCACAAAGTCGTTTTCGTGAACCTTGAGCTTTGAACCGAACGGAATAAGGTACTTTTCAACCTCGCCCTCATCGTTGGAAATAACCGCTTCAGTCTTTTTGCCGTCAGTCTTTATCTGAACCTTGCCATAAATCTCTGTGATTACGGCAAGACCCTTTGGCTTGCGTGCCTCAAAAATTTCTTCCACGCGGGGAAGACCGTGCGTAATATCCTCGGATGTGGAAATACCGCCCGTATGGAATGTACGCATTGTAAGCTGCGTGCCAGGCTCGCCTATCGCCTGTGCGGCGATTATGCCGACCGCCTCGCCAATGTCAACCTGACTGCCCGTTGCAAGGTTGTTGCCATAGCACTTTGTGCAGACGCCGTTTTCGCAGCGGCAGGTGAACACTGTGCGTATTTCAACCGCAGTAATGCCCGCGGCAATAATCGCATCGCGTATCTCGTATGTGATAAGCTCATTTGCACCGACAATCAGCTCGCCCGTTTCGGGGTGATGAATCTCCTTAACGGTGTAGCGTCCAAGGATTCGGTCGCCCAAAGGCTCGATAGGCTTATCGCCCTCGCCAATCTGGGTGACTACCATGCCCTTGACGGGTTCGCCGCGCTCGGCAAAGCAATCCTGCTCGCGTACTATGACGTTGTGTGAAACGTCAACAAGACGACGAGTAAGATAACCGGAGTCCGCCGTGCGCAGAGCGGTGTCGGCAAGACCCTTTCTTGAGCCGTGGGAGCTTATGAAGAACTCCAGAACGGAAAGCCCCTCGCGGAAGTTTGAACGAATAGGAACCTCAATGGTTTGACCGCTTGTATCCGCCATAAGGCCACGCATACCTGCAAGCTGACGAATCTGTGCGGTTGAACCGCGGGCGCCTGAGTTTGCCATCATGTAAATTGGGTTAATGGGACTGAGCTTGCTCATAAGAGCATCAGTGACCTGACCCGTTGTGCGCTCCCACACGGTGATAATCTTTTTGCGGCGATCATCCCGTGAGAGCAGACCCATGTGGTAAAGCTCGTCTATCTTTGCGCACTCGCCATCCGCGTCCGCAAGCAGCTGCTTTTTCTCCTCAGGGACGGTGATATCGCGGAAGCCTACGGTTATGCCGCCCTTTGTGGAATAGCTGAAGCCAAGCTTTTTGATGCGGTCAAGCACCTCGCTTGTGATTGTTGGACCATGCTTGCGATAGCAGAAATCCACAATCCTTCCAAGGTCTTTTTTGACGACAAGCTTATCCACCTCAAGCTTAAACATATCATCAACGGTATCCCTGTGCTTTACAAAGCCAAGGTCCTGAGGAACAGCGTTGTTAAATATCACACGTCCTATTGAGGTATCCACAATCTTGCGATATGTATTGCCCTCAAATTCTCTCTCAAGACGAATTTTTACAAGCGCGTGAAGCGACAGACTGCCCGTTTGATACGCCATAATCGCCTCGGCTTCGCTGGAATACGCCTTGCCCTCACCGTGATGCATACGGCGCAGCGTTGGATTCATCAAAAATTCCGTAATCTGCTTTTCGTCATAATCGCTGCCTTCGCAGGCGGCAATAAGCGCCTGCGCCTTTTCGCGCACGGCAGTCTCATAATCAATTGCCGCGAACATTTCGGTTGATTCATTGTTGGAAAGCAGATCGTTTACCGCTTGGTTAACGCTGACGTCCGAAAGCTCGGTATGCTTCATAAGCATATCGGCAATGGAGGTGCGCATCCATTCGTTTAATTCGTCACTTCTAAGCGTGAGATAGTAGCATCCCATTACCATATCCTGAGTTGGGCAGACAACGGGCTTGCCATCCTGCGGCTTGAGTATGTTGTTTGCCGCAAGCATAAGGAAGCGCGCCTCCGCCTGCGCCTCAACGGAAAGTGGAACGTGAACAGCCATCTGGTCGCCGTCAAAGTCCGCGTTGTAAGCGGTGCAGGCAAGCGGAGGCAGCTTAAGCGCCCTGCCCTCAACAAGAACGGGTTCAAACGCCTGTATGCCCAGCCTGTGCAGCGTTGGCGCACGGTTCAGCAGAACGGGATGATCCTTTATGACGCCCTCAAGCACGTCCCAAACCTCGGGACGGACGCGCTCAACCATGCGTTTTGCGGACTTGATATTGTGAGCATAGCCAAGCTCTGTGAGCTTTTTCATCACAAACGGCTTGAAAAGCTCAAGCGCCATCTCTTTTGGCAGACCGCATTGATACATTTTGAGCTCAGGACCGACGACTATAACGGAACGTCCGGAATAGTCAACGCGCTTGCCCAAAAGATTCTGACGGAATCTGCCCTGCTTGCCGCGCAGCATATCCGAAAGCGACCTCAACGGACGGTTGCCGGGGCCTGTAACTGCCCTGCCGCGCCTGCCGTTGTCTATCAACGCGTCAACAGCCTCTTGAAGCATACGTTTTTCGTTGCGCACGATGATATCGGGAGCGCGAAGCTCCAGCAGCCTCTTAAGGCGATTGTTGCGGTTTATCACCCTGCGGTACAGGTCGTTTAGATCGCTTGTGGCGAACCTTCCGCCGTCAAGCTGAACCATAGGACGCAGATCGGGCGGAATAACGGGAACGCAGTCCAGAATTATCCATTCGGGCTTGTTGCCGCTTTTAATGAAGGCTTCAATTACCTCAAGACGTTTAATGGCGTTTGTGCGCTTTTGCCCCGATGAGGACTCAACCTCCTCACGAAGCTCCTTTTCGGTTTTGTCAAGGTCAATCTGCATAAGCAGCTCCTTGATAGCCTCCGCGCCCATGCCCGCACGGAAAGCCCTCGGTCCAAACTCCGCCTGAGCGTCACGGTATTCTTTATCGGTTAAAAGCTGCTTGTATTCAAGGGAGGTTTTGCCGGGATCCGTCACAACGAATGCGGCAAAGTAAAGCACACGCTCCAATGAACGCGGGCTCATGTCCAGCAGCATTTTCATGCGGCAGGGCAATCCCTTAAAGTACCATATGTGGGATACGGGAGCGGCAAGCTCTATATGACCCATGCGCTCACGGCGAACATTCGCACGCGTGACCTCAACGCCGCACTTGTCGCACACAACGCCCTTGTAGCGTATGCGCTTATAGCGACCGCAGTGGCACTCCCAATCCTTTGTCGGCCCGAATATTCTTTCGCAAAAGAGTCCGTCTCTTTCGGGCTTGAGGGTTCTATAATTGATGGTCTCGGGCTTTTTGACCTCGCCATGCGACCACTCTCTAATCTTTTCGGGCGACGCAAGCCCTATCTGTATAGCGTCGAAATTGGTCAGTTCAAACAATTTTTACTCCCTTCCGACTGTGGGTCTGTCCAGTTTGGTAAACGATCGTTTGGCAGATTTTTGCCGCCTTACTTATCGTTAGGATCAAAGTCAGGGCTAACGTGTTCGTCCTTGTCGCTCTTGTCGTCGTCCTCATCGTCGTCGTCATCGTTGTTATCCGCCTCAATTGCGGAATCGTCAATGCCGTCGTCAAATTCGTCGTCAAGGCTGAAGCCGTCAAAGTGGTCGCCTTCGCCGTCGTCGTCCTCGTCCTCTCCTTCAGCGGATTCGTCGAACATATTGAACTCACGCTTGCCGACGCCCGCCTCGTCCTCAAGGCCATCCATACGAACATCCAGCCTGCCGTTAGGCTCGTCGTCCTCGTCGTAAACCTCGGAAATCTTGATCTCCTCTTTGTTTTCGGCAAGCACCTTGATATCCAAGCCAAGTGACTGAAGCTCTTTTATAAGAACCTTGAAGCTCTCCGGCACGCCGGGCTCGGGCAAGTTTTCGCCCTTGACAATTGCCTCATAGGTTTTGACACGCCCAACGACGTCGTCGCTCTTAACTGTCAAAATCTCCTGAAGGGTGTTTGCTGCGCCGTATGCCTCAAGCGCCCAAACCTCCATCTCTCCAAATCGCTGACCGCCAAATTGTGCCTTGCCGCCCAGAGGCTGCTGCGTAACAAGTGAGTACGGCCCTGTGCTTCTTGCGTGAATCTTATCGTCAACAAGATGGAACAGCTTGAGATAGTACATATAGCCAACGGAAATGCGGTTTTCAAACGGTTCGCCGCTTCTTCCATCGTATAGGACTGTTTTGCCGTCCTCATTCTCGCTTGCCTCAAGCAGCTTATTCATAAGCTCGTTGTCGCTTGCGGCGCGCATCAGCAGCGCCTCGGCATCACCGTTTGTGAGCTTGAGGAGCTTTTGCGCGGCGGGGTTGCTCTTGTTGGAAAGGGCAAGAAGTATTTTGATATCCTCCTCGGTTGCGCCGTCAAGAACAGGGGTTGCAACATTCCATCCCAGCGCCTTTGCCGCCTTGCCAAGGTGCAGCTCAAGTATCTGTCCGATGTTCATACGCGAAGGCACGCCCAGCGGATTCAAAACTATCTGAAGCGGAGTGCCGTCCGGCAGGAAGGGCATATCCTCCTCGGGGAGAATTCTTGAAATAACGCCCTTGTTGCCGTGGCGACCCGCCATTTTATCGCCAACCGAAATCTTGCGCTTTTGCGCTATGTATACGCGGACAAGCTCATGCACTCCGGGGGAAAGCTCATCCTTATTTTCTCTTGTGAACAGGCGAACGTCCACAACAATGCCGTCCTCACCGTGAGGAACTCGCAGGGAGGTATCCCTGACCTCACGTGCTTTTTCACCGAATATGGCACGCAGCAGCCTTTCCTCTGCGGTAAGCTCCGTCTCACCCTTTGGCGTGACCTTGCCAACCAGAATATCACCGGAACGAACCTCTGCACCAATGCGGATTATGCCGCGCTCGTCCAAATCCTTTAGAGCGTCCTCACCCACGTTTGGAATGTCGCGGGTAATTTCCTCCTCACCAAGCTTTGTGTCACGCGCCTCAGTCTCATGCTCCTCAATGTGGATTGACGTATAGACGTCCTCTTTGACAAGCTTTTCGCTTATAAGAACAGCGTCCTCGTAGTTGTAGCCCTCCCACGTCATAAAGCCAATCAGTATGTTTTTGCCAAGCGCAATCTCACCGTTTGAGGTTGATACGCCGTCCGCTATCTGGTCGCCCTTTTTAAGATGCATACCCTTGCTGACAACGGGACGCTGGTTGATACAGGTGCCCTGATTGGAGCGTTTGAACTTGATGAGACGATACGTCTTGTAATCATGGGTGGAATCAAGCTCAACAACGACCCTGTCCGCCGCCACGGAATAGACGGTGCAATCCTCCTCGGCAAGCACAAGCACGCCGCTGTCATACGCAGCCTTGTATTCCATACCCGTGCCAACGACAGGCGCCTCTGTGATAAGAAGCGGAACCGCCTGGCGCTGCATATTGGAGCCCATCAGCGCACGGTTGGCGTCGTCGTTTTCAAGGAAGGGGATCATGGCGGTTGCAACCGAAACAAGCTGCTTCGGCGAAACGTCCATGTAGTCGATTTCGTTTGAACGAACCTCGATTATCTGATCCAGCTGCCTTGCAACTACTCTTTCCTTTGCGAACCAAACCCTGCCGTTTTCATCCGTAACAGTCGGCTCGTTCGCCTGAGCAACAATCATGCCATCCTCATCGGTGGCGGTAAGATACACAATTTCTTCAGAGATGCTCTTGTTTTTCTTGTCAACCTTGCGGTACGGCGCTTCGATAAAGCCATATTCGTTTATACGCGCATATGTCGCAAGTGAGTTGATAAGACCTATGTTCGGGCCCTCAGGCGTTTCGATAGGACACATACGCCCATAATGGGAATAGTGAACGTCTCGAACCTCAAACGTTGCCCTGTCGCGGTTCAAACCGCCCGGGCCGAGAGCCGAAAGACGACGTTTATGAGTAAGCTCCGCAAGCGGATTGGTTTGGTCCATAAACTGTGAAAGCTGTGACGAACCAAAAAACTCTTTTATAGCGGCAATAACAGGACGAGTGTTTATAAGGTTGGTGGGCATTGCCACATCCATATCCTGAAGGCTCATGCGCTCACGCACAACGCGCTCCAGACGGGTAAGCCCAACGCGAATCTGATTTTGCATCAGCTCACCAACGGAGCGAATGCGGCGGTTGCCAAGGTGGTCGATATCGTCCGTATGCCCGATACCGTATGGCAGCCCCATCAGATAGCTTACGGAGGCAATCATGTCGGCTTTGATTATGTGACGAGGTATAAGCTCCTGAACGTTCGTTTTGATAAACGCCATGAAGTCCTCGTTATCCTTAAGCTCAACGCGCTCCTTCAATATGTTTTGCAGCGCGGGATAATAGACGTGCTCATTGACGCCAAGCCCAACAAGCAGACGGCGGTTTTCATCCTCATCATCGCTAAGATGCAGATATTTTGCAGGATCAACAAATTGGTTGCCAAGCACGCGGACTTTTTTCTCCATGCGCTCGGTGACGTAAACATAAACGCCAAGCGTACCGCTGTTTTCAATCGCGGTCGCAGCCGCCTCGTCGATAAGCTTGCCCTCCTCGGCAAGTATCTCGCCCGTTGCGGGATCAACGATTGTTTCCGCCGCATACTTGTCAACAATACGAGCGGAGAGCGAAAGCTTTTTATTGAATTTGTACCTTCCCACGCGGGCAAGGTCATATCGTTTGTCAAAGAAAAGTGCGTTCAGCAAAGAGAGAGCAGATTCCTCCGTGGGAGGCTCGCCCGGACGCTGACGCTTGTATATCTCGATAAGCCCATCCTCGGTATTCTCCGTTGGGTCTTTTTCAAGTGTGTTCATAAGACGCTCTTCCTCGCCCAAAAGGTCGATTATGGAAGCGTCGGAGCTGTATCCGAGTGCGCGAAGCAGCGCCGTCACATGAATTTTGCGCTGACGGTCAATCTTTGCATAGAGTATCTCGTTGCTGTCCGTTTCAAACTCCAGCCACGCGCCCCTGTTGGGTATGACCTGCGCGCTGAACAGATGACGCCCCAGCTTGTCGATTGAGTCGGTGTAATATGCGCCCGGCGAACGAACAAGCTGACTTACTATAACGCGTTCAGCACCATTGATAATGAACGTTCCCTGCTCTGTCATGAGTGGGAAATCGCCCATATAAACCTCTTGCTGCTTAATCTCACCCGTTTCGGTGTTGATAAGCCTCACCGCAACGCGAAGCTGCGCTGAGTAGTTAACATCGCGCTCCTTGCATTCGGCAATGGTGTACTTTGGGTTGTTTTTGTCAATAGTGTAGCCGCAAAACTCAAGCACCAACTTTTCGGAAAAGTCCTTGATTGGGGAGATGTCGTCAAGCACCTCGCCAAAGCCATGCTCAACAAAGCTTTTGTAGGAATCCTTCTGCACCTCGATAAGGTCGGGCATACTGAGAATCTCGTTTATGCGCGAAAAGCTCATGCGACGGATCTTGCCCATCTTTACCTCATGTACCATCTGTTCACTCCTTCTCTGCGATAGCTCGCGTGCGAGTATTCGAGTAGTTTGTAATATCGTTGGAGTCCGCCCGTATACAGAAACCCATGTATAGTGTTCCCATATGCGTGGAAGATAATGCCGCCATCCCCTAAAACACCCAAATTAAGATGAAATAATGAGCATCGTCCACAAGAGGCGCATTTTACTCCATAGTAACACAGTTTTACATTCTACCAGTCGGACGTCAAATTGTCAATATGCGAAATTGGTTCATCATGAAATATATTTGCCAATATATGCCCATATGACATTTCATTTTGGTATAATGCAAAATATATAGGCTTTCGGAGGTGTTATATGTCTGAACCCTGTTTGGTGATTATGGCTGCGGGCATGGGCAGTCGCTACGGCGGGCTGAAGCAGCTTGACCCAATTGATGATTTTGGCAATTTTATCATTGACTATTCCTGTTTTGACGCTATACGCGCAGGCTTCAAGCATATCGTTTTTATTATTAAGCAAGCAATATATGATGATTTTGTTGAGACGATTGGCAAACGCGTTTCACGCTTTGCAAAGGTTGATTACGTTTTGCAGGAGCTTGACCGTCTGCCCGATGGGTATACCGTCCCTGCCGACCGCATAAAGCCTTGGGGCACCTCCCACGCGATTCTTTGCGCCGCGGATGTTGTTGACGGCAGCTTTGCCGTGATTGGCGCGGACGATTATTTTGGGCCTAACGGTTTTATTGTGATTTATAATGCGCTGTGCAAAAGCAGCGACCCACACGCATTCTATATGGTTGGCTACAATGTTGAAAATACTCTTCCTCCACAGGGGTTTGTTGCCCGCGGCGAATGCTCTGTTGACGCAAACGGTTATCTGACCGAGATTATTGAGCGCAAGCAGCTAAGGCGCACGCCCCGTGGCGCCGAGTACACGCTTGATGGCGTTAATTTTGTGCCGCTTGCCAACGGCACGCCCATAAGTATGAATTTTTTTGGATTTACGCCTGAATTATTTGCGGAGCTGCGCAGAGGCTTCCCTGTTTTTCTTGATGAAAATCTGCCTGTTAACCCTTTGAAGTGTGAGGATCTTCTTCCGGACGCGGTCCGCCGCTGCATAAAAAGCGGTCAATTTACTGTGAAGGTGCTGCACACTCCCGACAAGTGGTACGGCGTGACAAACCGTGAGGACAAGCAAACGGTTGTTGACGCGCTTCGAGGCTTTACTAATGACGGTCTGTATCCTGTTGGGCTTTGGAAATGAGCTTTTAATGTTTAACTGACATTGCATAAATTGAAATGAGGGCGAAATTACGCCCTCATCATTTTTTGCTCTTAATCAGCCGCCAAACCGATTGATAAGTATCGGTATGATTATCACCGCAGCGATTATTATCCCAACGGCAAGCGCGACATACTTAACTATCCGTGTCGTCTTTTTTGACATTGGCTTATATCCGAGCGTAAGCGGTTCTTTGCAGAACGGGCATTGTGTCATGTGGTCAAGCACGTCCCTGCCGCAGCTTTCGCACTTTACAATATGCGCCTCATAGCTCCACCCGCTGACTCTTTTGGGCTTGTTCGGCAGAACCTCGTCTGCGGTTGTTTTGTCATGAGCGCATTGGTCGGCCGTGTCGGTTGGTTCGTCAGCGCAATTGCACAGTGTTTCAACCGCTTCCGCATTGATTTCAACGTCACAAAGCGTGTTATCATTCAATATTTCGTTTGTACTATTATCTTGCATTTTTACCCATATCCCCTTGAGAGATGTTTATCAGCTGAATATTGAGGTTATCCATGCGATGAAGTCATTATAGTATATGAAGGCAAGCACTATAAGCACCCCCGCGACAGAAAACACAAGGCTTATCAGCAGCGCCGCTTTTATCGCACCCCACATTATTGCGGCAGTTTCGCTTTTTGTAAGGTCGTCATTGTACTGCTTTTCTTCCTGTGGTTTGCCGTTGGGAACCGTGGATGAGCTTTCCACAGCGTCGTTGTTCCATGGCATTCCCTGCACATTCATGTTGGATATTACACGACCGTCGTCGTCATCGTATTTTTTCCTTGCCACTTAGAGCCTCCGTTAAATTTTTGCCTCTATCAGAATATCATTCTTGGGCATACTTGTCAATTCAATCATTGCCATTTTACATATTCTTGACACACATTTAACCGCCATGAGCGCTGCAAATTTTGCAGACGAACAAGACCCGCCATTGGGGTGGCGGGCCTTTAATGATGTTTGAAATTGTCTCAAGCCAAAGCTAAATCAGTCGTACAGGTGGCATGCCACAAAGTGACCGGGGCGAATCTCACGATATTCGGGAACCTCGGTGTCGCAAAGCCCATCAATGCATCTGTTGCAGCGGGTGTGGAACTTGCACCCGGATGGGGGATTAGCGGGAGAGGGTATGCTGCCCTCAAGAATTATACGCTCCATCTTGATTGTTGGGTCAGGCATAGGTATTGCGCTGAACAGCGCGACTGTGTAAGGATGCAGAGGATGATCGAATATGTCCTCCTTGGAGGCATACTCAACCATGTTGCCCAGATACATAACGCCAACGGTGTCGGAAATATGCTCAACTACCGAAAGGTCATGTGAAATGAACATGTATGTAAGCCCAAATTCCTTCTGAAGATCCGCAAGCAGATTAATAATCTGTGCCTGAATCGAAACGTCAAGCGCGGAGACCGGCTCATCGCACACGATGAAGTCCGGGTTAAGCGCAAGCGCTCTTGCTATGCAGATACGCTGTCTTTGACCGCCGGAGAACTCATGCGGATACCTGTCTCTGTGGTAGGGCTGCAGACCGCAGCTGAGCATTACGCGATTGATGTAATCGTTATATGTCTCACCCTCGGGAACAATATGATGCTCCTTAACGCCCTCACCGATTATCTCATCAACAGGGAGGCGCGGGGAAAGGCTGGAATAGGGATCCTGAAAGATTATCTGGATCTTGGGACGGATTGCGCGAAGCTCATCCTTTGGCAGAGAATGTATTTCTATGCCGTCAAAAAGCACCTCGCCGCCTGTTTTGTCGTTAAGACGAAGTATCGTCTTGCCGACGGTAGTCTTGCCGCAGCCGGACTCTCCGACCAGACCCATCGTAGTGCCGCGCTTGATTTTGAAGCTTACGCCATCAACCGCCTTGACATGACCGACGACTCTGCCAAATATGCCCGCCTTGATCGGGAAGTACTTCTTGAGATCATTAACCTCAAGAACATATTCGCTGGAGGTATCCATCTGACTTATGTGCTCAACATGGGTATGTTTTTTTGTTTCCATCTTATTTACCTCCGTTGGCGTTTTCGTTGAAGCGATAGCAGCTCACGAAATGCGTGGGGCTTATAGCGCGCATATGCGGATACTCACCCTCGCAAGCGGGAATGCAGCTTTCACACCTGTCCTTAAAGTAGCAGTAATCGGGCATGTTGATCGGGTTCGGAACGGAACCGGGGATGCTGTAAAGACGTTCAACACGCTTGTTTACCACCGGCTTTGACGCCATAAGACCTATCGTGTAGGGGTGCGCGGGATGCAGGAATACTTCCTCCGCCGTGCCCTTTTCAACTATACGACCCGCATACATAACAACAACGTAATCCGCCATCTCGGCGACAACGCCCAAGTCATGGGTTATAAGCATTATGCTGCTGTTGATCTTTTCCTTCAGGCTGCGAAGCAGATCAAGTATCTGCGCCTGAATTGTAACGTCCAGCGCCGTTGTCGGTTCGTCCGCTATAATAAGCTTGGGGTTGCAGGCAAGCGCCATAGCGATCATTATACGCTGACGCATACCGCCCGAAAGCTCATGAGGATACATCGAATACACGCCCTCACTGTTTGCAATGCCAACCATCTCGATCATCTCGATTGAGCGTGCTTTGACCTCTTCTTCGCTCATCTCGGGATAATGCAGCTGCAAAACCTCGTCAATCTGAGCGCCCGCACGGAAAACCGGATTAAGGCTCGTCATTGGCTCTTGGAATATCATCGAGATATATTTGCCGCGGATGCCCTGCATAACGTTTGTTGGTGTTTTTGCAATATCATAGCACATATCATCGCCAAGATTCAGACGGATTGAACCCTCAACTATCTGACCCTGAGGACGCTGTACAAGCTGCATCAGCGAAAGGCAGGTAACCGACTTGCCGCATCCGGATTCGCCCACAACGCCAACGGTTTTGCCCTGAGGAACCTCAAAGGTAACGCCGTCAACCGCCTTGACCGTGCCGATATCGGTGAAGAAGTAGGTGTGCAGATTGTCAAACTCTACAACGTTTGCGGGATCCGCCATCTGACAGATGTATTCGGAAGGATCCACATGCTTGCGGTTGCGCTGCTTCTCAATCTGATTGGTAATGCGGCGATTATCGCGCGAAATTTGGCGCGAAGCTTTCGCAGTAATGTAATTGCTCTTTTTCTTAGTTTCCATTTTGTATCCACCTTACCTTTTCATCTTGGGATCGAACGCATCACGCAGACCGTCGCCCACGAAGTTGAAACCAAGAACGGCAAGCATAATGCACATGCCGGTCGGGATCCATACATACCAATAGGTGGTCATGTCGTATGCGCTCTTGATGCTGTTGATAATCGAGCCCCAAGAGGCCTGCGGGAACTGAACGCCCAGACCCAGGAAGCTGAGTGTTGCCTCGGAAATAATAATCGAGCCAAGTCCCATTGTTGCCTGAACGATAAGCAGCGGCATTACGTTAGGTATAAGGTGACGGAATATACGTCTGCTGACGCGGATACCCGTTGCCTCCGTCGCAATCATGAAGTCCTGCTCACGCAGTGAGAGGATCTGACCGCGAACGATACGCGCCGTGCCCGTCCAGCCCAATATACCCATTATACCGACCAGTACGAATATTCGAACGCTGCCGTTCAATCCGTATGCGTCCATCAGCGAGCCGCCGATGAGCATCATTGGCCAGTACGGAATGCAGTTGAACAAATCAACGAAACGCATCATAATTGTATCGGTAATGCCTCCGAAATAACCGGACACACCGCCGAAAATAACGCCGATAAACATTTCAAGGAATATAACGACAAAGCCAACCATCAGTGAAATACGACCGCCGTACATAATACGGGTGAAGTTATCCATTGAGTTTGAATCGGTTCCAAGCCAATGCTGCGCGCTCGGCGCGGCGTTAACATCCAGAACACGAATGTCGGTAGGCGTCCAAATGGTGTAGAAGTCGTTGTTCTGCTCCGCATTGTAGTCAACAATGGTGCTTATAGCGCCCTCTGTTTTGCTGGTGACAATCTCAACAGTCTCAGTTGTATCAATGAAGTAGTTGCCTGCCTGAGGTGCTGTCTCGGCGTCAATACCATCGGCAATTGAACCTTCACCATAGGAAAGCACATAGCTGCCGTTGTCATCTACCGTGAGATAAAGCTCATAATCGTTGGATATATAAAGCTTTTGTGCGTTGACAACATTGCCGTCGGCGTCAAGCGATGCTCCGCCCAGAACATAAGCGTCGCCCTCAACATAATACTTGCCCTCTTCCGCCAATACGGACTCATCAAGGGAGGTATCCATTGACGCTTTGCAATAGTTGAACACATGATTGCCGCTCTCATCCATTGAGATATAAGCCTCAAAGCCATCGTTAACATAAAGCTTTGTCTGTTCGCCGCCTGCATCAACGCTGCCCATTACATACATGCCAACCTCATCGGTCTGCGCAATGTCGTAATGCACAATTGTTATCTGAGACGTTATAGCGCTGACGTCGCCCGTGGTGGTGTCGATGTAGAGCTTTTTGTCGTAGAACTCGGATCCGTCAAAGCCGGTAACCTTAGGATCGATAGTCTCTTTATAGAAGATGTACATACCGTCGTTATCGGTGTGAAGGAACTTGTAATATTCGTCGGTAACGTACAGAGTATCGCCGTCAACAGTGGTAAGGAAGGATTCGCCTGATTCCTCATCAATTTGGATACTCTCAACAACCTGATCCTCCAGAACGTAACCGCTCATGAGGAAATCCTGATACTTTTCGCCATGCTTCCTGAGCAGAGTGCCGCACGCCTTGCGCGCCAGCTGCTTAAACTCAAACGAAAGCTCAAGACCGCCGCGTGACGCATCGGGGATTACACGGTATGTGCAGACATAAGCCACAGCCACGCCGTTTTGCAGAATGCTGTCGCCGTCCCAATAGGTTACATACGCGTAATTGACAGTGTTGCCTTCTTCATCAACATAGGTTATGTCGCATGAATTAACAAGCTCCGCCTTGCCGAAATCGCTGCCCTTGCCGTTTACGACAAGCTGAATGTTGTATACGGCACGGTCTTTATCGTATTTTACCGAATACTCTTTGCCTTCATAGGTCATCTTCTCGATGCCATGAGTGACATAGTATATTACCTTTTGGGTAAATCCGGTGCTTTCAACAAATGCATCGTCTGCATCTTTATACGCGGACACACGATATTCAACAAAGTTGATATTGTAGGTAACTTCGTTATATACGAATGTCTGTGCGCCGGACGCCTTTGCAGCGGTAAATGCCGCTTCGAACTCTTCGCTTTCAACATCGGCAACATCGTCTTTGCTTTCAGCCGTGTAGAGATAGATTGGATCGTTTTTGATCGTATAGGTGGTTCCGTCAGCAAGAACGAATGAGGTCTCGCCGGAGCCGCGTGCTATCTCATAATCGTATCTGAAATCATAGGTGTCGATCAATGCCGTATAGTCTTCAGTTGTGGCGTCAAATACATGGTTGCCCTTGTAACCGATATATACAGGCTTATATATTGTTGAATTCTTTTTGGAGTTGACAACAACCCTGTACTCAACATCATCATATGTGAAGTACTTAACGACCTTATCAGCATAGAAGTCGTCCTTTGAGTCGCAATAGTCCTCTTTTTCAACAGCGGTTCCGTATGCAGCCTGGAATGCAGCGTTGGAAATCAGCTCATCATCGGCGGCTGTGGACGCCCTGAATATGTAGTCACCGCCCATGTTGCCGATTGGCGCCTCGACAGTTGCCGCCTCAGTCATAAGGTATATAAGGCAGAAATCATCGTTGTTTTCAAAGGAGTCAATCTTGTATATACGCCCTGCGGAGTACATACCGTTTGAATACTTGTATTCCGTGGTAATCGCCTGAATAACCTCTGCGTTGTCGGTGCCGAGCGTGGCGCCGCCATCGGGATATGTGAATATCATCTCAGTGCTGATATCCTTAACCTGTGCATAGGGCTTTGGCAGAACGGAATCCTTGTCGTATGTTTTAATCTCACTATAGCCGGCAATCTTTGCAACAAGACCGCCAAGGAAAGCGAACATAAACATAAATATAAGTATGATAGAACCGGTTATCGCAAGCTTGTTGCGAATAAAGCGCTTGAATACCAGCATCGAGGGAGAAAGAACCTTTATCCTTCGAGCGTCGTCCAACGCCATATGTTTGGTTGAGCTATCATCCTTGGAGGCCGAGTCAACAGAGACTTCCTCAACGGCATTGCTATCAAGATTTTTGTCATTCTTGAATTTGTCGTCTTTTTTACTCATCTTCTGCCTCCTTAATTTGCCCTGACTCGGGGATCAACCACTGCGTACATGATATCCGCCAGCATAAGGCTGATCTGAGTCAAGATAAGAATGAACACTGTGTAGAACATTGTGAACGGAATATCGCCGTTTACAATGGACTGGTAGGAAATGTAGCCGATACCCTCAATCTGATACAGCGTCTCGGTGATCATCGCGCCGCCGAACATACTGGGGATAAGATAGCTCATGTAGGATACAAGGGGGATAAGCGTGTTGCGGAAGGCGTGCTTGTTGATAACCTTCTTTTCGGGAAGACCCTTTGCCCTTGCAGTCCTTATATAATCAGCATTAAGCACCTCAAGCATAGTGGTACGCGTGTACCTCATGAGACCGCCAACGCTGAGCATTGCAAGTGTTACTATTGGAAGCACCATGTGCTTGCCAATATCCAATATCTGCATCATCCATTGACCGTTTGCCTGATATTTTTGATAATCTCGACCGACAAGGCCGGCAATATCAAACCAATGCAGCTTACAGGCAAACACATATTTCAGTATGGTTGCTAAGAAGAATGATGGCAGTGATATTCCTAATAGGGCAAATATGGTTACGGCATAGTCCGTAACGCTGTATTGCTTTCTTGCGGCCAATATACCCAATGGTATACTCACCACCATCTCAAAAATAAATGTTAGAATATTGATAAATACCGAATACCATACAACGCTGTTAAACTCTTCAAGAACGGGTTTGTTCCACTGCCATGACGAACCCCATTCGCCCTGTATGGCGCTTGTGAACCATTTAAGATATCCGCCGATAACGTCTTGGTCAAAGCCATATTGCTTGTTAAGATCGGCGACCAGCTCCTCATAGGACGGACCGCCGCCTGCCAAGGCATATGAGGCCGCTCGCTGACGCGCTATCTTTTCAACATATGACGTTGGCAGACAGCGCAGGACAGCGTATGTTATAAAGGCACCGAAGAATATTATCGCGATGCCCAATAACAGCCTCCTGATGATGAATTTTGTCATGTTTATACCCTCTTAATACACCCTTGTGGGCTTATTTTTGCAGGTACCCCCGCTTGGATTACGACCATTTCCCCAATAAGCTTGAAACAATTTAGATTTGATAATGTTTGAGCCCACCGAAGTGGGCTCAAACATATTGTCTTAGGCAATATTTGCCTGTGGGTTAAAGTTAGCTCTGCTTGTACATCTGGATGAGCTCAATGTCATTCATCCAGCCCCACATTGTGGTGATCTCAGGAGTGAGAGAATCAATGATAACACGCTGCGGGCTTACGATGGTGCAGTTCTTTCTCTGGTAGGAGGGTACTTCAACCGCCCAATCAAGGATGATGTCGAGGCACTGCTTGTAGAGGGCCTTACGAACTTCCTGATTGTCGCTCTGACGTGCCTGGATTACAAGCTCGTCGAGCTCAGCGCTCTGAATGTGATAGTGGTTGGAATCGGAGCCGCCGAGGCCCGCGATGTTGCCGCTATAATAGACCTGATACATGTCGGGATCGGTTGCGCCGCCCCATGCAGCAGTCCACATTTCCTGTGTGCCGGCGTCAAGAGCATCCCAGAGGACGTTGGAGTCGGTAAGGTCGTTTACGGTAAGTGTCATACCGATCGTTGCAAGAGCAGCGGAAGCGTTTGTGAGAACGTGATAGTTCGGGTGATCGCCTGTGCCATCGCCGGGAATCATTGCCTCGTACTCAACCTTTGCACTGCCGGGCAGCTGAGTGGCATCGATCATGCCATCTTCACCAAATACATAACCTGCGGCGGCGAAGAAGCCCTTCGCAGCCTCAAGAGCGGCCGCGTACTTCTCGTCAGCGGTCATGCCGTCTGTGTAGATGGGGTTACCGTCAACATCCCTGGAGAACGCAATCTCAAAGCCCTCATCAGCAGCCTGCGGGGAAGCCCAGCTGACTGTGGAGATCGGGTACTGGATAACGGAAGCAGCGTTTGCATAGTAAGAGTCGATAGCGGCGTCACGATAGACAGCGAGAACCGTTGCAAAGCCCTTGCGCAGATTCTTGGAAGCCTCGGAACCCGGCTCGTCAACGAGCATGGTGTCAGCGTTCATGCCGACATAACCATAACCGTTGTTATCGACCTGGATTGTGTAGATAACATCGCCCTGCAGCTCACCGTTGGAGTTGTAAGAAGCGATTTCAGCGAACTTAGCAACTGAACCGGTAACGTCGGAAGCGGCGTCAATTGTGCCTGCCTGCATAGCGGCGGGAACGTCGGTGGAGGACATCTCTTTGAACTGGATGTACTGGGTGATGGGCTCTCCACGATAGTAATACTCATTCGCCTCGAAGGATACAACACGGTTGTCATAGGAAACGAACTTGTAAGCGCCTGCGCCAACGGGAACAGAGGTCTTGCTGTAAGCAATGCTCAGATCGCCGCGGGGGAAGCCGAACTGGTTGTCTTCGTAGTTGAACATAGCTTCGTCGCCATAATAATGGAGAGGAGCAATGGTAACGCCGAGGATGTGATAGATAGCGGTTGCGGTATAACCGTCAACAGTTACCTCAACACAATAGTTGTTGATCTTCTTGATACCGGTGATGTTGGGAACGGTAACATCGCCCATTGCCACCTGACCATAAACGCTGATGTACTTTTCAACAGCGGTAGCAGTCATAGCAATACCGGAGTAGTCGCAGGTCTCAACAGCATAGTAAGCGTCGGGATCGTTGTTGTACTTAACCTTAACTTCTGCAAGGAAATCCTCGTAGGTCGGGTTAAATTCGGGATACTGGGTGTCAACATCGTTGAACATGAAGACGGTTGTCGTCTCAGGCTCTTCGCCCTCAGCGGGTTCGGGTGCGCCCTCAACAGGAACGTCAACGAAATCGCCGAAGCCCCATGCCCAGCAAGCGAACATGATAGCATAGGAATCGTTTGCCTTTACATCGGCAGAAGACATTGTACCATCAGCATTGAAGGGCATATAAGCGCCATAGCTGCCCCAATACTTATCGATGCAATAGCTTGAAAGGTTCTTGAGCTCAAGAATCCAAGCTTCATCCGCAAAGCCCCAGAACGCGTCGCACTCTTCCTGAGTGAAACCGTCTGCATCGGTTACGGTGTAGTTAGCGCCGGCAGCAAGGATAGCCTCAGCGATCGCCTTGTACTCGTCATAAACCTCTTTGGAGGTCTGTGTACGATACTCGTTCATGCCCTGGATAGCATAAGAATTCAGAGTTGTGGAGCCCTGATAGTTTGTATCGAGGAGCAGATAATATGTGAAGATAACGTCGTCGATCGTGATGTCATTGCCATCGCTGAACTTCATGTCAGGGCGAATGATGGCAGTGTACTTCGTGGTGTCTGTCGCCTCGTCATAGTCAACGGAGCAATCAGCGGGACCATAATAGAAGTACTCCTCGCCGTTGTAGGTGCGATACTCGCCCTCAATACCATTGAGAACCAGAGCGCCTGAACGGTCAGTGCCGGTAAGACCAATCTGTGTCATGCCCGCAACGTCTACATCGTAGGATGTGTCGGCGAAGAAGGGGCTGAACTTGCCGGAGAAGGTGTTGTATGCAACAACGAGCGGCTGCTCGGGGTCGCAGTTGTCACCGGCGGTAGGGGTCTCAGGGGAATAGGGAACCTTGTCAGGATAAATTTCCTCGAAGGTGCGATAGTCGATTGCATCGGGATCCGGTGTTACGTCAACGGGATCTGTAACAACAGGTTCGTCGGTTGCATCGGGAGCCTTTGTCGGATCAGTGGTGGGCTCGGTGGGGCCTTTGCAGCCTGCAAGGATACCGAGGCACATTACCGTGCAAAGCGCGAGTGCCAAGAGAGCAATAAGTCTCTTTTTCATGTTTTACCTCCTAAATATTTGACAGCACAGCTTACGCAAGCTATCATACTTGTGTTGATACTATAACAAAGTGCGGACGCATTGTCAATACATTAACTAAAATATTTTAAGTAATTGTGACAATGGCACACATTTGCCGCAATAATGCGGCGAATCTTCACCGCACAGCCTTCGGCGCGTCGGACTTGGTGCATTCGTACCTGTCGAACACGCGGATGAAAAACCAGCATATCAGTGCGATAACGGCCTCTATTACAAGGATTATCACAGCGTTGACAGTCGTTTGACTTTCATTCCCAAGCACCACAGACGCCAGCTGCCCGAAAAACGAGGCGCCGGCGACAGCAACTCCGACAATCAGCCAAACACGCAGCTTTGGTACGAGATCCTCGTACTGAAAACGTTCCATATCTCGCGGGGACACCATAAGCATTATCACTTTGCTTGCGACGAGGAATGACGGCAGCAGTTGACATATATAAGGAAGAATCACATATATCTGCGCCTGCGTATCGCCATTAACGCCACCCATCGACGCCGACGGAAAAACGCAAATGCCAACGAAGATCAACGCCAGCCACGCGACTGTCAGCGCGGAGAAAATGATCATAAGCCCTTTGAACGCGTTGTCCGTCATGTTGAAGCGATAGTGCTTTCCGCAGTATACCGCCTTTTGTCGAGTGCCCTTACCATTCTTTTTGGGAATCTCGACAAGCTTGTAGTCGTTAACGTATTTTCTTGGCCGTCCAATGCTCATAAGCTGCCCTTTCAAGTGGAATCGGCACGCCTTGCTTCGATTAAATATTTGCGTGCCTCCAACCCGCCTTGCGGCGGAGAAACCAGTTGATTGCCCGCGAACAAACGCGAAGCACCGCAACACCTCCTTAAAGTCAAAGTGTTTATTGTAAAGTAACAAAAGCCTGAAAAGGGTACACTGAACCCTTGGTATATATAAAACGAATTGGACGGCGAAAAGGTTACATTATGTTAAGAAATATTTGTCGTAACCTGCCCGCGCCCAATGCGTTTTTGTCACCTTTTAACGATTTTTCGTGTGTTGCGCCTTGACGTTGACAGCTAACCCGCAAAGGCTTAATCCGACCCGTGCGCAAGACGATCTAACACAACGGAATAGGTGTCGTCCGCCGTCATCGCCCATCTGCGCATTATATCATACGCTGCCGAGTAATCAGGCATTCGAATACGCATCTCAAAAATAGGCTCTCCGCGCTCTAAAATTGCAAGCACCGCCATGCATCCGCCACCCGGAAGCGGCTGCGCGTCCGCAACGATATAATTGCTGCGCCTGTACTCATCGCGCTTTTCATCCGCAAATGCAGTTATCGCATCGCGCAGTGACTTTGGCAGCTCTTTATCAAACATATCGCACGCCTTGACGCCCTTTGCCGTTAAAAATAGCATCTGCATATTTCGCACCGGAACCGAGGCGATGAACCCCTCCTCCTCCAGCGCGGCATATTGCGCGCCCATTTCAAAGAAGCCGGGGCCGTTTGTGTAGCATAGCGCCGTATACAGCTGCTCTTGAGTTACGGATGTGCGAAACGCACGAATCACATACATTATAATGAGCTTTGTGCGGTCGTCTCCGCCTGAAAAGAACGCCATAGCTGCCCCCCTCCTTTGCGTCATAATTTGGCGGACAGGTTTGCCGCCCGTGTTTTTTGCCCGAGGGCTATAACCCCCCCTGCCGCTTGTGCCGTCAATCGTCCTTGCAAATTATGCCGTCCCGATATACGGGAACCGTGTCTGTCGTGTCGGGCGTGAGGCAAAAGCGCACATCCTCCTCAAAGCCAAGGCGCACAAGACGCGAATAATGGAATGTTTTTGAGAGATCGAACGTGCCGCCGCTCCAGTCGCAAAACAGCTTTTCGCACAGCATTGAAATATCGGTAAGCTCGATAAGATCCGCAAACTGACGGATAGCCGCGATTATCGCGCCCGCCGTGGTGAGATCATCTGCGGATGGTTGACCATCCGTGCCTGCGCACACTATCAATATATCGTTCATCTGCGCTGCCGCCAGCTTTGCCACAGCGGTGCGATTGATCATTGCCCCCAAAAACACGGTATCCGCGCTGCGCACGCTGTGTATGGCGCCCGTGCCGTTGGTTGTGCTGATTATCACGGTTTTGTTCCTTACGGCACGCCCGAGATATTCCGACGGCGAATTTCCAAGGTCGAAGCCGCTAATCTTCACGCCGCCGCGCTCACCGCCAAGCACGCACTCACGCGCACCCAGCCTGCCCGCCAGCGCAACAGCATCGCCCGCGTCCAACGCCGGCACCACCTTAACCGCACCACCGTTCAGCGCGGAAATAATCGCGGAGGTCGCCCTAAGCACGTCGATTACTATCACCGTCGTGTTGTAAAGCTGATTGTCGGTCTGTCTGCCATAGCAGGGAATAACATCGATTTTCATAATACCGCCCCGGTAAATAGAATGGATAGATTTTACCACATAACCATACAAATTGCAACACACGCTATATTACGTCTAATTATTCAATATGCTTTGCAATTGGCTTTATGCCTGTGCGCCGACCGCGCCGCTGCAATGGCTTTTTATCAATAGGCATTGGCAAAAAACAAACGGGCGCCGAAAATCGACGCCCGAAAAGCTGACAGTTGTTTGAAGCGAATTACTCGCCCTTGATTTCAAGCCCGTTGCTGTCTTTGAAGGTTTTGCAGCAAATCATTATGAGATCCACAAGCGTGCCTACGCCGAAGCAACCTACCGTGAGCAGCCAGAGAATGCCGGTGCCAATTTTGCCGACATAGAATCTGTGTATGCCGAGCCATCCGAGGAATATGCAGAGTATGAGGGTTGTCGTCCAGCTTTTGGGCGACGTCTGCTGCACGGGCGCATACTGCTGATCATACGGCTGCTGATACTGCTGCTGACCGTATGGCTGCTGATACTGCTGCTGACCGTATGGCTGTTGATACTGCTGCTGACCGTTGGGCTGCTGATACTGCTGACCATAGGGCTGCTGCTGATACTGCTGCTGACCATAGGGCTGCTGATACTGATTGTTGGGCTGCTGATATTGCTGTCCGTCAGGCTGTTGATTATTTTCCATAATATATAACCTCCAACAAAATATTTGCGCCGCCCGACGGGATTGCCGCAGGCGGATCAGTCAAGCACAGATTAGCACATTTTTCAGTGTGTGTCAATTATTTTTTTGCATAGTCCGTGCCAATTTGCCGATGTAAACCACAGGCAATCAACATTGGGAAGGCGCGGAGGGATTTTTTGCACAGGAGGCGGCTCCCCCCTTTGGTTTGAGTCCGTTCAGCTCTTTTGTCACCTGATTGAAAAGCTGTAATTGAGCAGCAGCGCACTGTAAAGAAAAAGCACGTCGGCGTCGGTTGACTCAATATAATAGCCGAGAGCAATCGGGTTGATATAGCGCAAATCAACCACGGTTATCTTTGAATAGCATTCGCTGAGAAGCGGAATTACACTGCTGCCGTACGAGTCTCTGAACACAACCAGCTCCCCTCCGTTGGGGTTGGCGGGATTTTCAATCGTCATAAACGCTGCGGAGCCTGAAAGAAAAAACTCATACGGGTCTTTGCCCTCAAGCTTTTCAAAATCGTAAAGTCCGCCCGAGACTTCCGTTTCAAGATTCCATGTTGTACAGCTTTTAAGAACGTCGTTCGTGAGATAGTACATCGGCTCCGAGGGCATAGGCAGGGCAAGCTGCCCGTAATACGCTCCGTAAAAATCGGACGCGGCGGTGAGCTTTTCAAATTCTCCCGAAAAATTTTGCCCCACGCCCATGGCGTCGGCAAGCGTTTGAGCGGCGTTTACAAACGCATCCTGTTTGCAATGCGGGTCGGTGACGTAAAAGCTTTCCGCATTTAATGCGCTTGTGAGGTCGATATACTGCGCCATTGGCAGTCCTTCGCGCATCATGCTGATAAGCTGTTGATAATCCATTGCCGGATAGCCGTTCTTGTCCGCTATGTAATAGCCCTTGTCCGGCACTATTGAAAGGTATACCCTTGAATCCGTATCCGCAAAATACAAATTGAACACGTTCAAAAGACGTGATATGGCGTATTCGACCGAGCTTTCATTCACGGGATAGTCAAGCTTTGCAATCTGACCCTGCGCGATGTACAGCCCGTTGTTCTCATTTTGACGCAAAACATCCAGCACGACTATGCTTTTTAGTGAGCGGAATGCGTCGCGCATGGGGAACTGATCCTGAGTGTAGGTTTCAAACCCACTCATAAAGGTGCCGTTCAGCAGCGACTCGGATGTTATTTCCGGCGCCTGCGCAAGATTGCGTCTTTCGGTATCGGAGGATTTTTTGTCCGGAAGAAACGTCAACAGCGCAACGGCCGCCCAGACCCCAACGACAATCACAAGACTTATAATGGTACTTTTCTTCATATTAATCACCTGCATCAGAAGCGGAAGTAGAGGAATGGGTTGAATGACCCGTCAACCAGATACGCTGTGCAAACAAGCAGCAGCGCCACAAGCGCCACAGGCTCGGCAACGCGGATGATTGTATCCCCCACGCGCTTTTCACGGATTTTTTCAACAACACGTTTTACAAGCGGAGTGCAGCCTATTCCCGCGATTAAAAGCGGCACGGCGTACCCACGCAGCTCGTAAAGTGCAATGGAGCTTGCAAACGGTATCCCGCCCGCGCCGAACATCCCGCCAATCTGAGCGAACGCCTCTGACATACTGCTTGCGTTGAATATCACAAAGCTGAACAGTATAAGCGGAATCACATAGAAGCGTGACAGGCCCGCGGGCGCCCGCTTGAGCCATTTGCCTATGAGGAATTTTTCTATCAGCAGAAGCACGGCAAAAAACAATCCCCACACTACAAAATTCCACGCGGCGCCATGCCAAAGCCCCGTAAGCGCCCAGACAATAACAATATTTCGAAGCTGCTTAATAAGGGACGTGCGGTTGCCGCCCAACGGAATGTATATGTAGTCGCGGAACCATGAACCAAGCGTGATATGCCAACGCCTCCAAAACTCCGTAATGCTTTTTGATATGAAGGGATAGTTGAAGTTTTCGGGGAATTTGATCCCGAATATTCCGCCTAAGCCTATCGCCATATCGCTGTATCCCGAGAAGTCGAAGTATATCTGAAGGGAGAACGCCACGGCGTATATCCACCATGTTAAAACAGAGCCGTCACCCTGCTCAAGGCAGGCGGAGGTGAGTGCGCCGAGAGTGTTTGCGATTATGACCTTTTTGCCAAGACCTATTATAAAGCGTCTTACGCCGCGATACGCGCCCTCGGCGGTTGTCGTCCTGTTCTGAAGCTCCTTTTCAATATCGGTATATCGCACTATCGGGCCCGCGATAAGCTGCGGGAACAGCGCGACATACGTCGCCAGCGAAACAATGTTTTTCTGCGGAGCGGCGTCTCCGCGATAGACGTCGATATTGTAGCTTAACATCTGGAATGTGTAGAAGCTTATGCCAATCGGCAGGGCAATGTTCAAAAGCGTTACCGAAAGCCCCGTTACGGAGCTGAACGCAGAGATAAAAAAGTCAACATACTTAAAGTAAAGAAGCAGTCCCACGCTGAACACGCAGGAGACGGTAAGCCAAAGCTTTGCCCGCTTGCTGCCCTTTTCACGCGCACGGCCTATGGCAAGACCCATGCAATAGCACATAAGTATGGAAGCCGCCATAAGCAGCACATATTTTGGCTCGCCCCACGCGTAAAAAACAAGGCTCATAACAAGAAGCACAGCGTTCTTGAGCTTTTTGGGCGCGATAAAATACAGTACTATCGTTATCGGCAAAAAATAGTATAGGAACGGAATGCCTGAAAAAAGCATATTTCCTCCAAAAGCTTTACGCGATCGCCGCAATCAGCTGACGGCGACCGCATAAAAGCCATATATGTTTTTTTGTTTTTGACGGATGAGTTACTTAAGAACTACTGTAAGCTCCGCGCCGCATACCTGACGGAATGCTTCGACGATTTCATCAGACGTTGCACTTTCCGCAAGCTGTGAATCGATCATTATAAGCATTACTACATCACCGTAACCGACGACCTGCATATCGTCTGCGGTTACGCAAATCCATTTGGACTGGTTAATGCCGTTTTTCATGCTCTGCGCAACGGTTTGAAGGTTGGCGCCGTCCTTTACGCGCACCAGCACCATCGAATATGCCTGAGAGCCTATCATTGCCTCTGAATATGACGCCTCGGTTATAAGCTCCGCACTGTCAAGCCCTGTGTAATATTTGAGCGTGTCGGCGTTGGCAATGTCAACATCCTGTGTCATGAGGGCAAGCCCTGTGTTTTTGATTGCGTAAATTTTGTCGATAATCTCGGGCAAAGTCCCCTCCAGCTTTACCTCGGTTACGGGTTGCTCGGTTGCGTTTGCACCGCCGTTGTTCGCTTCGCCATTGTTTTTGGCGGAGCAGGCGCAAAGCATGCACGCAAGCAGCATAACGGCAACGATTGATACTAAAGTCTTTTTCATGGATAGATCTCCTTTCGGTTTGCATGAGTTATTATCATCATAGCCCGAACGGGAAATACATCATCCTGCACATCGGCTTTTATAACGCGCACAGCGCATTATCGATGGCAAGCAGGCGTGTATCGAGTCGCATCCCTACGGTAAGACAAAACGTCTTGCGAACCCACAAAAAAATAGTGCGGCGTCAACCGCATGGCTATTATAGCGGAGATTTATCGCCCGTTCAATACCCCAGCAACACTTTATCTGTAAAGTATGTGTAAATAAAAAAGTCAATGATGTCACCAAAAAATCACTGTCGTTTCACAATCTTGCATACGATTTTGAATCGATATATCGTTTGTTCGGCAACGGTTGCCGCGTCATATCATCGCATCAAACTCGCTTGCTGTGTGTGTGCGTCAGTCCGATTGTTGCCTGATTTTATCTGCATTAGGCGTGATATGTGTCTCCCTTAAAAAAATAAATTCGGCAGGGCTTGATTTTCAAGTGTAAATAAATGTGGCAACAGGTATTTCATAATTGTGAGAAAAATGGTATAATGGCAAAACATGGCGTCTTCGCCTTGAAAAACCGAAATAGGGAGTGTGAACGGATGGCAAACCTACATGAATATGAATGTCCCGCCTGCGGTGGGATGCTCAACTTTGACAGCGGCACGCAGAGGATGAAATGTCCCTTTTGTGAAACCGAGATAGACGTATCCGCGCTGGCGTCCTGCGATGATGAGCTTGCGCAGTCTCAGCCGGAGGATATGAGCTGGGCGTCGGACGCGGGCGGCGAATGGCAGTCGGGCGAAACCGACGGCATGACCGTTTTTTCCTGCCGCTCCTGCGGGGCGCAGATTGTGGCGGACAAGACCCTCGGCGCAACCAACTGTCCCTACTGCGATAATCCGGTTGTGATGATGGGCAGATTTTCGGGCGAGCTTCGTCCCGATCTGATAATCCCATTTAAGCTGGATAAAGAGGCGGCTAAGGCGGGTCTTAAAAAGCATCTTAAGGGTAAGCGTCTGCTGCCCAAGGCGTTTAAGGACCAAAACCATATTGACGAGATACGTGGCATTTATGTGCCGTTCTGGCTTTTTAACGCCACGGCGGACGCAAATATTCGCTACAAGGCAACCAGCACCAAAACATGGAGCGACAGCAACAACGAATACACCGAGACACAGACCTTCAACATTTGGCGCGCCGGCACGCTTGCTTTTGAGCGCGTGCCCGTTGACTGCTCCACCAAAATGCCCGATGACCTTATGGAGTCTATCGAGCCGTTCGACCCTTCGGGGCTTGTTCCTTTTCAAACCGCGTACCTTTCGGGCTTTCTCGCGGACAAATATGACGTCACCACGGAGCAAAGCATACCAAGAGCTAACGAGCGCATAAAGTCAAGCACCGAGGAAGCATTCAGGGCAACCGTCAGGGGGTATGACTCTGTGACTACCGCCAGCTGCAAAATACGGCTGAAGGACGCCTCCACTCAGTATGCGCTGTATCCCGTTTGGGTGCTTAACACCACCTACAAGGGCAAGCAGTATCTGTTTGCAATGAACGGTCAGACGGGCAAATTTGTTGGGGATCTTCCTCTTGACAAGGGTGCATTCTGGAAGTGGTTTTTGATACTTACTGCCATATTCGGCGCGGCTGCATACGCGGTGAGATGGCTTATTGAGCTGCTGTGACGGGAGGTAACGCACTATGGAAGAACTTATCAGAGTATTGATTTGTCTGTGTATCGGCTTGGCAATCGGCCTTATCACCGTTCTTGCGATGAAGGGCAAGCTTAAGAGCGTCCGCCGTCAAAGCGGCGCGGCAAACTACTCAATCAAAAACAGTATGAATGTTGTGATAAGCAATGATCGCATGGTTAGCCGCAAGGTTAACACCCGTGCGAAATCCAAATAACGGCAGGAGGAAATTTTGATGGCAAGAACCGAAACAATGAGCTTTGCGAAGCTTCCCAACAATGTTGACGAGCTGAAGGCGCTGCCCGAGGCGGCAATGTCCACGCCATTTCAGACGGCGGCGCTTGTTGTGGCGACAATCTGCCGCTACAAGGACAGCCGTGAGGACTGCATAGCCATGCTCAATTTTTTGAGGGGTCCACGTCCCATGATGCCCTATGATATTCAGTTTTTGAGGGACAGGCTTGGCGATAAGGAATATCTGCCGCCCTCATATTTTGCAGGCTCCTCCCCGCAAAACAATTATGTTCCGACCGTTCCCTACACCGTTACGGTTTTTGACGACACATACAGCTATGTTGAAGAAAACTATGCAAGGCTGTACATTCGTTCATCCGGCGCGGACAGTCCCCGTCCCATTAAGCTGCGCAGAAAGGGCGACCAATGGTTTTTATGGGAAAATTATCTGCTTCCCGATATTCGCAAGCCCGCCGCGCAGGACCCGTGGGCATAATTTAAGCGCAAAAAGAAGATACCTATGTCCTTGCAGTAAAGCAATCGTGGTTATGGTCAAGGGTTAAAAAGGGCAGCGCCGCCATGGTTGACGTCGGCGGCATGAATGTTCGCGTTGTGACGGCAAGAGCGCATGGGTTTTGAGTTTGGCGCGAATGCTGCTTATGAACAATCTGCCTCCCTGTTGACTTCGTTATGATACTGATGAACAAGTTCACAGACAAGCAGGGGCTTGTTATAACAAACAAATAGGCTTTATCAGTTTGAACGGGGGCGGGCGTTTGTCCGCTCCTTTGTTATTTGATGCATTTTGTGTAAATAACTAATTTTGGTCCCGGAGTCTTGTTTTTGAAAATATTTTTCAGTAATTCGAAAAGAAAACCGCTGCTTCGTAATTATACGAGGCGTGCGGTTTTGCTTTGCTTATTTGATTTTTTAATTACTGCGGATGGCGTTTATTTTTTGCGGCTTGCTCAGAATACGCAGCGAAGACGCTGCTCAAACAGCTTGACGTCGGCGGCGACAGCGTCGGACGGGCAACGCGCCATACAGCGTTTTGCAATCTCCAAAGCGGTGTTCTCGCAGTCTTTTGCCGCCGGAGCGTCCTTAAAAGAGATGAAATACAGCAAGCAGAGGTCATTCCACGCGGTGTAAAGGTATGGTTCGTATTTTTCCGCGTCTCGCTCCGCAAGTATGGTCAGCGCGCCTATGGAGCACTTGAGATTTTCTTCAGCTGCGGTATAGCAGCCGGAGTCACGATTGTCAAGCGCAACATCCCTGAAGGATGCGGCGCGCTCATGCAGCTCCTGCGTGGTTAAATCGGTTACAGATGCCATTGTTGGGAACCCCCTCGTAACAATTCTTTGTATCAGTAATGTAACACAAAGAAACGTCCGATTCAACCGTTCGTCATGATATATATTATTAATTTACAATAAGTTCACAAAAGTGCGGAATAATTAACTGCACACTTTCCGCAAATTGTTACTTTTTTGCACCAAAGCCCTTTGACTCCTTCAGCACCACGTCATGAGCACCGCCCTCGACAATGCTTGTGGGGGATACAAGCGTAAGCCGCGCCGTATTGCGAAGGCGTTCAATGGTGAGCGCTCCGCAGTTGCACATTGTGGATTTTACCTTTGAAAGCGTGAGCGCAACGTTGTCATGCAGACTTCCCGCATAGGGGACGTATGAATCAACGCCTTCCTCAAACGAAAGCTTTGCCTTGCCGCCCATGTCGTATCTTTGCCAATTGCGGGCGCGCGCGGAGCCCTCCCCCCAATATTCCTTCATGTAGCTGCCGTTTATCATCACCTTGTTTGTGGGGCTTTCGTCAAAGCGGGCAAAATATCTGCCAAGCATACAAAAATCTGTGCCCATTGCCAGCGCAAGGGTTATATGATAATCCATTACAATGCCGCCGTCGGCGCATATTGGCACATACACTCCCGTTTTTTTGAAATATTCATCGCGTGCGGCAGCAACCTCCGTAACGGCGGTAGCCTGCCCTCTGCCAATCCCCTTGGTTTCACGCGTGATGCAGATAGAGCCGCCGCCAATTCCAACCTTTACAAAATCCGCGCCTGCGTCGGCAAGAAAGTTAAAGCCCTCGCGGTCAACCACATTTCCCGCTCCGCATATTACGGAATCGCCATAGGCTGAGCGGATATAGCGCAGAGTGTTCGCCTGCCATGCGGAATAGCCCTCGGATGAGTCAATGCACAAAGCGTCCGCGCCCGCCTCTATAAGAGCAGGCACGCGTTGTTCGTAGTCTCGTGAATTTATGCCCGCGCCTACAATATAGCGTTTGTGAGAATCCAACAGCTCATTTGGATTTGTTTTGTGATTGTCGTAATCCTTGCGAAAAACAAATGCAGCCATATGCCCATCGGCTGTAACCACGGGCAATGCGTTCAGCTTGTTTTCCCATATTATGTCGTTTGCCTCGCTTAAAGTCACACCCTCCGGCGCGGTGACAAGGCGCTCCACAGGCGTCATAAAATCACGCACGGGCGTGCTTGCGTCCATTCTGCTGACGCGATAATCACGGCTTGTGACCATACCCAGCAGCACGCCTGTCGCCGTGCCGTCATGGGTTACGGCAACGGTGGAATGCCCCGTCGCCTCCTTCAGCTCAAGTATATCCTCAAGCGTATTTTGGGGAGTGAGGCAGGAATCGCTTACGGAGAAGCCCGCCTTGTACGTCTTTGCACGGCGAACCATTGCCGCCTCGGACTCAATTGACTGAGAGCCGAATATGAATGCGCATCCGCCCTCCTTTGCAAGCGCGACAGCCATGCGATCATCCGAAACCGACTGCATTATTGCGGATACAAGCGGAATGCGCAGCGTGATTCGCGGACGCTCTGTGCGCGTGTGACGGCAAAGCGGAGTGTCAAGGCTCACGCGAGACGGCACGCAGTCCTCCGCGGTGTAATTGGGCAGAAGAAGATACTCCGAAAAAGTATGCGAGGGTTCATCATAAATGAATGCCATAAGCTCACCTTTCTTGTTTTTACGCGTCAGACGTTTGTCAGCCGAGAATCATCTCGGTAAGACGCACGGGAGGAACGATTTCTCCGTTTTTATAGGCGCGCATATTGCCCGACGCTATCTCATCTATTAGTATAACACGACCGTCATGCACGCCAAACTCAAATTTGATATCATAAAGCTCGACGCCCTTTTCGGCAAGCTTGTCCGCAACTATGCGGGTGATAATGCGTGTCTCACGGCAGGTATCCGCATACTGTTTGTGATCCATAACGCCAAGCTCGCAAAGCGCATCCTCCGTAACAAGCGGGTCGCCCTTTGCGTCATCCTTAAATGTCATTTCAACATATTCGTTGAGCGGCGCACCGTTTTCGATATAATCGCCATATCTGCGGAAAAAGCTCCCCACCGCACGATAGCGGCATATAACCTCAAGCCCGTGCCCAAAAACCTTTGCGGGAAGAACCTGCATCGTGGCGTTGTCAATATCGGCGGACACATAATGCGTTTCAATCCCCTTTTGCTTCAAAAGCTCAAAAAACATAACGCTCATCCTCAGATTTTGTTTGCCTATGCCCTCTATCGAAAGCCCCACGGTGTTCATCCCCGGATCAAAAACTCCGTTTTCGCCCGTGCAGTCATCCTTAAACTGAAGCATATAGTTGCCGTTGTCAAGCGCGTAAACGTCCTTTGTCTTGCCTGTGTAGATCTTTTTCATTTTGTTATCCTCCAAATTTTAATTATTCAAAATACCGAAATAGCGTGCCGCAGCGTCAAACAGACGCATATCGAATTCGCCCTCGACATTTTTATACAGATTTTTACCTATGCGCTCGGAATGTCCCATTTTGCCGAATATTCTGCCGTCCGGGGAGCATATGCCCTCCACCGCCCACATTGAACCGTTTGGGTTTGCGTCTATCGACATTGATGGTTTGCCATCCGCATTGGCGTACTGAGTGAGTATCTGCCCGTTTTGCGCAAGGCTTTTCAGCAGAGCTTCGCTTGCCATGAACCGCCCCTCTCCATGTGAAACCGGCACGGAATAAAGCGTGTTTTCATCCGCAAGTGACATCCACGGCCCCAAGCGTGATGCAACGCGAAGGCGCACTATTTGTGACTGATGCACCCCTATGGCGTTTGCCGCCAGCACGGGCATATCGTCCTTTGGCTCAACAATCCTGCCGTACGGAACAAGTCCCAGTCGGATAAGCGCCTGAAAGCCGTTGCATACGCCGCCAATCAGCCCGCCGCCGTCAAGCAGCGCGTCAATCCCCGCCGCGATAAGCGGATTTCTCATAAACGCTGCTATAAATTTGCCGCTGCCGTCCGGCTCGTCTCCGTTTGAAAAGCCCCCCGGTATGAACAGAATCTGAGACGTTTTCAAAAGTGATGAAAGCTGCTGCGCGGTGTCGCGTATCGCTTCCGCAGTCATGGTGCGAATTATTACCGATTTGGGGATTATACCTGCTCGGTCAAACGCACGCATAGTTTCATATTCGCAGTTGGTACCGGCAAAAATGGGTATCACGACCGAGGGCGAATGCGTAAGCGGGTGTATTTCAATATTACCGTCAAACGATTTTTCGCACCGTATTTCCGGTGTTTGCAGGGCTTCCGTGTTTGGGGTATCCGTCGGGAAAATCTCCTCCAATGGCTTTGAATAGAAGCTCTCTATATCGTCAAGTCCAACCGTTTCCGCATCAAGTGCAATCGCGGGAGCTGCCGATGTGACGCCAACGCGCATTGCGGTGAAGTCCTCACATAAAATATTGCCGTCCGCGCCAAACGGAACGCCTCCATGCCACTCCGCAACAAAGCCGCAGCGATATTCCGCCGCAAGAGCATCAAGCGATATTGCATCAAGGCTGACGCCTATGGCGTTGCCCATGCACATCTGCGCAACGGCGGCTATCAAGCCCCCGCGTGTGGGCACATAGGCGGAAAGTATATTTTTGTTTGTAATTCCCGTACCGATAAACGAATAAAGCTTTTTTAGACTTTCGGCATCGGGAAGCCCGTTTTTGCGATAATGCGGGGCAAAAAGCCAAACCTCACTGTCTGTGCGTTTGAATTCACCAGAAATAACGTTATTCACGTCTGCAACGGCTGCGGCAAACGCAACAAGCGTCGGCGGCACGTCAAGCGTTTCGAAGCTGCCGCTCATGGAGTCCTTTCCGCCTATCGCCGCGACAGAAAGCTCCGTCTGCGCCTGAAGCGCGCCGAGCACCGCCGCAACGGGCTTGCCCCAGCGGGCAGGGTCGTCCCTCAGCTTTTCAAAATATTCCTGCAGCGACAGCCACATTGAATCGGTGGACGCTCCCGCCGCCGCAAGCTTTGAAACAGCCTCCGCAACGGAAATATACGCGCCGCGAAACGGCGATGCGGAAGCTATGAAGGGGTCGAACCCAAATGACATCAGCGAACAGGTGGTTGTGCTGCCGCTTTGCACGGGCAAAAGCGCCGCCATGGACTGCATTGGAGTTTTTGTATGCCTGCCGCCCATCGGAAACAGCACCGTATTTGCGCCGACAGTGCTGTCAAACCTGCCGATAAGCCCCTTTTGTGAGCATACGTTGAGGTCGGACATTGTGTTTTTAAGCGTTTCGCGCAGTGTGCTTTTTGCTTGTATCGCTATATAAGGCTTTGAAGCCTCAACCTTTGCGGACGCGCTGTGAGAAGCGGCGGCATTGTCCAGAAATTCGCGTGAAATATCGACCGCCGTCTGCCCTCCGTATGTCATTATAAGTCTGTCGCCATCGGTTACCACCGCGGTAACGGTTGCTTCAACATCCTCCTTTGACGCTTCACGGATAAAATCCTCCGCGTCGTACTTATCCACAACAACCGCCATTCGTTCCTGCGATTCGGAAATGGCAAGCTCCGTAACGTTAAGCCCATCGTATTTTTTTGGCACGGCGTCAAGGTTGATAATCAGCCCGTCCGCAAGCTCGCCTATCGCCACGGAAACGCCTCCCGCGCCAAAATCATTGCATCTTTTAATCATTTTAAGCACACGCGGATTTCTGAAAAGACGCTGGAGCTTTCGTTCCTCGGGAGCGTTGCCCTTTTGCACCTCCGCTCCGCAGTTGGAAACGGACGTTTTATCGTGTGCTTTTGACGAACCTGACGCTCCGCCGACGCCATCCCTTCCTGTTCTTCCGCCAACAAGTATTACAACATCCCCTGCCTTGGGGGTTTCTCGCCGAACAAGCTCGGCGGGTACGGCGCCAATCACAGCGCCTATCTCCATGCGTTTGGCAGCGTATCCCTCATGATAAAACTCATGCACCAGACCGGTGGGAACGCCTATCTGATTGCCGTATGAGCTGTAACCCTGCGCCGCCTGAACAGTGAGCTGACGCTGCGGAAGCTTGCCCGAAAGCGTTTGCGAAACGGGGGTGCGCGGGTCCGCCGCGCCCGTCACGCGCATAGCCTGATACACATAGCCCCTGCCGGAAAGCGGGTCGCGTATGGCGCCGCCTATGCAGGTTGCCGCGCCGCCGAACGGCTCTATCTCAGTTGGGTGGTTATGAGTCTCGTTTTTAAAAAGCAGCAGGTAGGGAGTGGGCGCTCCGTCAATATCCGCCGTTATTCGCACAGTGCAGGCATTTATTTCCCGGGAAATATCAAGCGCGTCAAGCAGCCCTTTATTTCTCAGCGCCTTTGCGCCAATCGTACCCATATCCATAAGGCACACCGATTTTTTGTCGCCAAGCTGTTCTCTTAATCGGAGATAATTTTGATATGCTGCAAGCACGTCCTCATCATCGGAGGAAACCTGTGTAAGCTCGGTTGTAAATGTTGTGTGTCTGCAATGGTCTGAAGAATATGCGTCCAGCACAAACATCTCTGTCTCGGTTGGGTCGCGTCCCTCAAGGCGGAAATAGTTTTGGCATCGTGCGACTGTCTTTTTGTCCATAGCAAGCCCCATTTCTTTTGTCACTCTCTCGGAGCTGCCGCTTGACATGGATGTGAAGCCCTCAATTTTGCGCACGCCGCGAACAATGGTTGCCGACTGCGTTGATTCAATATCCGTCAAAGCCTCCCGACTGTCAACGGGATTTATAAGCTTTTTCTTTATGACGGCAATATCAGCTTGGCTTATATCTCCATACAAGAGATATACTCTTGCAACCTTAACGATTGGACGCTCACCCTTTACGGCAAGCCAAGCGCACTTTTCGGCGGCCGACGCCCGTGCGTCATATTGCCCGGGAAGATATTCCGCGGCTATTACCGCGTCTGCGTCAGTGGGAAGCGCGTAATAAAAAGCGGTTGTAGCAGGCTCCGCAAACACTATCGGAGCGCATTGTAAAAACGCGTCTTCCGTCATGCCAAGCACGGTATAGCGCGTTAGTATCCTTACACGCGTGAGTTTCGATATGCCCCACGCGGACTTAAGCTCACGCGCAAGCGTCTTCGCCGCGTGCGAAAACTGAGGAAGCGTTTCCACATATATTATACGTGTCATTTTTTTGTCCCCCCGTCCGTTTGGGATTGCTTTGTTTCGTTAAGCTTGGCAAGCGCTGCCGCGCCGATATCACGTCTGTAATACATATTGTCATACTTGATTTCATCGCAAGCGGCATATGCCTGTTTAATCGCCTGTTCAAGCGTGTTTGCGCGTGCAACCGCATTTAGCACTCTGCCTCCGTTTGTAACATAGCCGCAGAATGTTTTTCTTGTTCCCGCGTGAACTATCTCAACGTCTTTTTGATTGTTGGCGTTGCCAAATTCTATCGAGACTCCCTTTTGATATGATGACGGATATCCGCCGGATGCAAGCGTAACGGCGCAGACCGCCTCGTTTTTTATATCAAGCGGCAGATCCGCAAGCCATCCGCGTTCAACCGCTGCAAGCATCTCCAAAATGTCGGTATTGATAAGCGGCAAAACCGCTTGCGTTTCGGGGTCGCCGAAGCGGCAGTTGTATTCAATAACCTTTGCGCCCTTGGGCGTAAGCATAAGCCCGAAGTAGAGACAGCCCGAAAACGGTCGCCCCTCCGCACGCATTGCGGCAATTGTCGGCAGAAAAATTGTTTTCATACATTCGTCTGCAATATCGTCTGTGTAGAACGGATTCGGCGCGATTGCGCCCATTCCGCCCGTGTTTGCGCCCGTGCCGCCCTCGCCTATCGTTTTGTGATCCATAACGGACGGAAGCGTGCGGATGGTAAGCCCATCGGTCAGAGCAAGCACCGAAACCTCCGCGCCCGTCAAAAACTCCTCCACAACAACCTTGTCGCCGCTTGCGCCAAATTTTCGGTCAAGCATTATTTCTGTAAGCGCGGCGCGTGCCTCATCCGCATTGTGTGCTATCACAACGCCCTTGCCCAATGCAAGCCCGTCCGCCTTTATCACCACGGGAAAATCACCCTCCGCAGCATATTTCAGCGCTGACGGATAATCTTCAAACACCTCGAAAGCCGCAGTGGGAATATTGTATTTTTGCATCATTTTTTTTGCTTCCGCCTTGTGCGACTCAATGCGTGCGGCTGCCGCGGAAGGTCCGAAGCAGTCTATCCCGATTGCCCTTAGCCTGTCCGCAAGCCCAAGCGCAAGGGGATCATCGGGCGTGACGACAGCAAAATCGATGTGCTTTTCCGCTGCAAATCTAACAATGCCCACAATATCGGTTGCGGAGATCGGCACGCACTCGGCAAACCGCTCCATACCGCCGTTGCCCGGACAGACGTAAACGCACTCCGCAAGGGGACTTTCTGCGATTCTCCGCGCCAGAGCATACTCTCTGCCGCCGCCTCCGATTACAAGAACTCTCATCATTTGAAGCCTCCGAATGGATGAATCCGATTATTGTTCAATGGTGAAACAGCCTTATGCCGTTAATGCACATTGCTATATTCAGTTTATCGCACATTTCTATCACCTCGGCGTCACGTTTGGAACCGCCCGCCTGCGCGATGTACTCAACCCCACTTGCCGCCGCACGTTCGATATTATCCGAAAAGGGGAAGAAGGCATCGCTGCCGAGAGAAACTCCGCGAACGCGTGAGATATATTCCAACCGCTCACTCTGCGTAAGAGGTTCGGGGCGGTGGGTGAACAGCCCCTGCCACACGCCATCTTCAAGCAAGCGGCGGTCGCCCGAAACATAGCAGTCCACCGCATTATCCCTGTCGGGACGTGCAACGCTCGGCAAAAACGGAAGGCACAGTGTTTTTGTGTGCCCGCGCAGCATCCAGCTGTCCGCCTTGCTTCCCGCAAGACGCGTGCAGTGTATGCGCGATTGCTGCCCCGCGCCAACGCCTATCGTCTGCCCGTCAAAGGCATAGCAAACTGAATTTGACTGGGTATATTTCAGTGTTATCAGCGCAAGCAAAAGGTCATTTTTTGCAGATTGGGGAATTTCCTTTCGGCTTGTGACCACGTTTGACAGTGCGGAGGCGTCAAGCACCACGTTGTTGCGCTGCTGCATAAAAGTGACGCCGAACACCTGTCGTGTTTCTGTGCTTTGGGGAAGATAGCCCTTGTCCATCTGCAAAATGCAGTAGCTTCCTCTCTTTTTGGTTTTGAGAAGCTCCAGCGCCTCGGGAGAATAGCCCGGTGCGATTATACCGTCTGACACCTCGCGCTTTATCACCCGCGCCGTCACCTCGTCGCAGACGTCCGAAAGTGCGATAAAATCGCCAAAGCTGCTCATTCTGTCCGCGCCACGCGCCTTGGCATATGCCACGGCAAGCGGAGAGCTGTCAAGCCCCTCAATATCAGCCGCGAAAAGCCTTTGCTTATCCTTTTCGGTGAGAGGAGAGCCTATCGCCGCGCCCGCGGGACTGACGTGCTTGAACGACGCCGCGGAGGGATATCCCAGCGCCAAACTAAGCTCCCGCACAAGCTGATACGCGTTCATCGCGTCAAGCAGATTGATATAGCCCACGCTGCCGTTAATTACCTCAAACGGAAGGCTTGAGCCGTCCGCCATATAAACCCGCGCGGGCTTTTGATTGGGGTTGCAGCCATATTTCAAATCCAGTGAATTCATCAGAATAATTCCTTTATCAATATTGGTTTTTAAGCGTCACTTGGCGCTTTGATTGACGATGCGAAATTCGCAGCTGTTGTTGAAGCCAATTCGTGTAAACAGCGCCACACGATTATCACTGTCAAGCGACTGCCATATTGAGCGCGTAAGCTCGTCAATATTTGACGGTATCTCCACGCAAAGCGGTTCGCCCCAAAAAGGAAGCAGGCGGGAATCACGCACGCCGCGATAGGTATGAATTATATGACCGAAGCCGCGTGACGCCTCATAACGAAAAAACTGACGGGCGCACTCGGGCGCGGCGACATATTGGCTTTGTTCAGAACACACGCCGACTTCAAAGCATTCGCACGCCTTCAAAATTGAAAGCTCATAGCGGATACTTCCGCACACGCTTTGGTTGGCGTCCGCACCGTCCCAATCAATCACGCCTGTAATTCTGGGCGTAAAATGAGGAGGGTCAGGCTCATACCTGCGCGCCGCAAGAGCGTTGCAAAGCCCTTTGCCCGCGCAAAGCCCTATTTTTGCGTCCTCACTTTGGTCGCCGTTGGCAATAATCACGCTGTTTTCCAAAATGTGCATGGGTCGATACAGAACAAGCTCAGGATGCGCAAGCGAATCCGCGTCGGCGTGGGCAATGCGAAGCTCCGCGCCCTGCATATAAAATTCGCGTGAGCGGCTGCCTTGACTCCTGCCCATTATGAAATAGGCGATGACGGGAAGCCCCTCCTCGGTTGCGCCCAGCAGTATCCCCCTGCCCTGATATTTGTTTTGCGAAAGCAGCTCAAAAAGCTTCATCCCTTGGCGCTCTCCTTTGCCTTGTATTTGCAAAATTTGTTTATTTCTTTTGGATAAATCACCCACTCTGCCTTTTCCATCACACGTTTTTGAAGCGTTTCGGGGGTGTCGTTTGCGCATACTCTCACAGCCTTTTGCCTAAGTATCCTGCCGCCATCGGGAATTTCGTTGACAACGTGGACGGTTGCGCCCGTGATTTTTACCCCCCTGTTAAGCGCCGCCTCATGGGGCTTTAAGCCGTAAAAGCCCTTTCCTCCAAACGCAGGCAAAAGTGACGGATGAATGTTGAGTATTCTGTCGGCATATTTTCGGACAAAGGCTTCGGACAGTATGCTCATAAATCCCGCAAGCGCGACTACCCGTATATCAAAGCTTTCAAGCGCGGCGATAAGCTGATTTTCAAACTCCGCTCCGCGTGATATACAAACGGTTGGTATTCCGTTGAGTCTTGCGCGCTCAAGCGCATAGGCGTTTTCTCTGTCGGATATTACGACCGCTATGGTAGTATCAGGCATTTTGCCCGCCCGTGACGCGTCTATTATCGCCTGAAGATTTGTGCCGCCGCCCGAAACAAGCACGGCAAGCCGTGATGAAATCATATCACAACTCCCTGTTCGCCCCGCCCTATCGTGCCAATGCGATATGCCTCCACGCCGCATTCCTCAAGAGTTTTGATTGTTTTTTCTGCATCGTTCGCGTCAACCGCCGCAGTCATGCCCACACCCATATTGAATGTGTTGAACATATCGCGCTGCACAATATCGCCCTCACGCGAAATAAGCTCAAATATTTTTGGCACACGGACCTTGTCACGGTCAATAAACGCCGTCATGCCCTTTGGCAGACTGCGCGGAATGTTCTCATAAAAGCCTCCGCCCGTTATGTGTGCAAGGCTCTTAACCCGTACCTCCTGCAAAAGACGCAGCACGGGCTTGACATAAATTGCCGTGGGCGTCAAAAGACATTCGCCAAGCGTAACGCCAAGCTCGTTTGTAAATCTGTCAAGTCCCTTGTTTTGAATGTCGAACACCTTGCGAACAAGCGAAAAACCGTTTGAATGCACTCCCGACGACGCAAGCGCAATAAGCGCGTCACCTTCATTGATTGTTGAAGCGTCCAAAAGCGATTCGCGCTCCGCAATGCCCACGGCAAAGCCCGCAACGTCATATTCGTCCTCCGGATAAAAGCCCGGCATCTCGGCAGTCTCCCCGCCTATCAGCGCGGCGCCCGCCATGCAGCAGCCGTCCGCAACGCCTGAAACAATTTTTTCAACACGCTGCGGCACATTTTTGCCAAGCGCGATATAATCCAGAAAGAACAGAGGCTTTGCGCCGCTGCAAATCACATCGTTTACGCACATTGCCACGCAGTCAATGCCTATGGTGTCGTGCCTGTCCAGCATAAACGCTATCTTCAGCTTTGTGCCCACGCCGTCCGTGCCGGAAACAAGCACGGGGTCGCGGTAGCCCGCGCCAAGCGCAAATGTGCCGCCAAAGCCGCCAACATCGCCCTCCGTGCCTGCAACCGCCGTGCGCTTTATGTGCTTTTGTATCAGCCGCACCGCCTCATAGCCTGCGGTTATGTCCACTCCCGCCGCAGCATATCCGGCAGGCGTGTACTCTTTTTTGCTTTGGTTGTCGCGTTGCGTCAAATTGTCGTTCATAATAATACCCTTATTTGTTTTGGTTATTGAGGGGAATTGAGCAGGGATAAACACCCGTGAAGCAGCCCTTGCAGACGTTTGACGAGCATCCTCTTGTTATATCCTCAAGCCTTTCGATACCTTGAAAGCCGAGTGAATCAACATCAATTATCTTTTGAATCTCATCAAGGCTGTGATTATGAGCGATAAGCGTATTCTCCGAGCCGATATCCGTGCCGAAATAGCAGGTGTGGATGAACGGCGGGCACGAAACACGCATATGCACCTCTGTCGCCCCCGCGGCGCGAAGCAGCTTGACTATCCTTGCGCAGGTGGTTCCGCGTACAATTGAATCGTCAACCATTACAACCCGTTTGCCGTTTACAACGCTTGAAATTGGATTGAGCTTTATCCGAACCTTGTTTTCTCTGTCCGCCTGCGTGGGCTGAATGAACGTTCTGCCGATATATTTGTTTTTGATGAATCCCAAACCGTATGGTATGCCCGACTGCTCCGCAAAGCCTATCGCGGCGTCAATTCCGCTGTCGGGAACACCGATTACAACATCCGCTTCGGCGGGATGGTCTATCGCAAGAAAGCGACCTGAGCGGCGGCGCGCCTCATGAACCGAAACTCCGTCAACAACGGAATCGGGACGGGAAAAATAAACATACTCAAAAACACAAAGCGCGGATGGCTTTCTGCCGCAATGCGTTTTGTCGCTTGAAACACCGTCTGAGCTGATTGCCACGATCTCTCCCGGAAGAATGTCGCGCACAAACTCCGCGCCAACGCTGTCAAACGCGTTGCTTTCGGATGAAAGCGCAAAGCCGTCCTTTGTTTTGCCGAGGCAAAGCGGGCGTATGCCCTGCGCTCCGCGAACGCCTATCAGCTTGTCCTTTGTCATAATAAGCAGAGTATAGGCGCCCTCAAGCCTGTACATTGTTTGACGGATTGCCTCCTCAAGGCTTTGAGTGCGCAGCCATTCGCCAATAATCAGCCCCGCGATAAGCTCCGCGTCGCTGTCCGTGTGAAAAATGACTCCGTTCATCTCAAGCTCACGGCGAAGCTCCGCCGCGTTGCACAAAGACCCATTGTTGCATATGGCAAGCCTTCCGCGTGTGTGATCGACTATAAGCGGTTGTATGTTGCCTTTATCGCACGCCACAAGCGCACCATACAGCACATGACCTATCGCCGAGGTGCCTTTGCCCAGCTTTTCAAGCTCAGCCTCGTTAAATGCGTCGGAAACCAACCCTGCTTCACACTTTGCGCTGAAGCGTCCCTCATCGTTTACGACTATTCCGCAGCTTTCCTGTCCGCGATGCTGAAGCGCGTAAAGCGCATAATAGACGTCCAACGCGACTCCGTTGGGCTTTTTCGAGTATATTCCGAATACTCCGCATTCCTCGTGTAATTTGTCAAGCATCATGTATACTTCCTTTCAGTCATAAAGGTTTGTTATTATCGTAAGCCGTGCGAGCAATTGACGTTTTGCCCGACTTTGTCAGCTGTGATCACTAAGCCTTGCTTGCAGCTCCGCGTCAGCCTTGGCGGTCTGCGCCGCCATTTCCTCACGGCATTGCTCAAGCTTTTGGGCAAGGGCAGAGTCCGTCAGCGCCAAAATGCGTGCGGCAAGCCACGCGGAATTTGCTCCGCCGTTTATCGCAACCGTTGCCACGGGCACGCCCGACGGCATCTGCGCCGTTGACAAGAGGGCGTCCAGCCCACCCAAATCGTGGGACTCCACAGGAACGCCTATTACGGGCAAATTGGTGTATGCCGCGATAACTCCCGCAAGATGCGCCGCTTTGCCCGCAAATGCAATCACCACGCCGAACCCGTTTTTTGCGGCAGAGGTGCAAAATTGACGCACTGCATCAGGCGTGCGATGCGCGCTCATGACCCTTGCCGTATAGGGTATCGAAAGACTTTCAAGCACGTCAAACGCTTTTTTCGCAACATCAACGTCTGAAATGCTCCCCATTATTATCGCAACATTTTTAACCACAACAGCCTCCATATTAACGGGCTTGCGCCTGCAAAGCCATTTTGCATATCGCCCGCTGAATTATTGATTTTTACCGTCCCACGGTTTAATTCCCCAAAAACGTCAAAGAGGGCGATTGAATATCGGTCGCTCTCTTGTCGGTAATGTTTGTTTACAGTTTTTGTCTGACTACGCTGTGAGCTATAATGCCGTTTGCGTAATACTGACGGGCATACATTATGCGAAAGCCGTCTATGTCGTAATCCACCTCGTCCATATAGAGCAAAGGCGTACCCTCGCTTTGACCGAGAGCCTCGGCCGCAGCGCCGTTCGCGGCGATCGCTCCCACCTCCGTAACGTCCATATAGGCGTCCCTGCCGCAAAATTCGGACAGAAAGTGAAATATGGGACGTTCCAGCTCGGAATTGTCAAAATCCGTATTTGTGATAATTGCACAGGGAATATAATCCTCGCAGTATATCACGGGCAAACCGTTGGCGGTGACAACGCGTGAAACAAGCAGAAGCTCGCTTTCATCCGCAACGCCCAGACGCTTTGCCGCCCCCGCGTCACATACCCTGCTGATTTGCAATATGCGTTCCGCAGGCGCATAGCCCGACTCCGCAACCATATCCATGAACTCAATCTCGATATCCATGCGCACGGCGATATCCACAACATGACGGTTTATCTGCGTGCCAACGCCATGCCTGCGGGAAATATAACCTTCACGCTCAAGCTCGGCAAGAGCATCCCGCAGCTGTGTGCGGCTTATTGAAAGCTGCTCGGCAAGCACACTCTCCCTCGGAAGCCTTGCGGCGCACTTGAAACGCCCATGCTTCATCTCGTGAAGCAACAGCGCCTGAACACGACGTGAGCTTTTGATTACCTCGATATCCATGCCGCCCTCCCGCAAAATAGGTACTACCTTTGGATAATAGCATACATCCGCCCTCCCGTCAACACCCGACAAGAATATAAACTTTGCGACAAGCCCTAAAAAGGAATAAGACCGCCTATGTTTGGCGGACAATGGCGTTTGGCAGACGAAAAAGAGGTGCTGAATTGCTCCTCCGTTTGTGTGCTTACATTTTTATTAGGGAATAAGTGTGGTTGTGTCACATTTTTTAGAGGGAATAACTGTGGTTGTGCAGCAAATGCCTGTTAATGCCTATATTGTGGTGAAACATATTATACCCATCGCGTCATGCCGCGGGGCAGCAAGCATTTAACCGTGCTTAAGGGTATGCCAAGCCGCCGCCTCAGCGTCAATTATCCTCCGTCGGCCGATATGGAAATGACGGCATCAAATCAAGCTTGAAAAGATTTGCGCTGTGACGGCGGTCGATATTTGCCTTTACGGCAGGGTCATCGCATACTCCCGTGCGGATATAGCGGTCAAGCACGGCATATGTAAAGCCCAGATTGTCCTCGTCCGTTTTGCCGCAAAGCCCATCGATGGGAGGCTTTTCAACAATATCCTCCGGCAGACCGAGTGCGCGCCCAAGCTGCTTGACCTCCGCAACAGTCAGATGCGAAAGCGGAGAAAAATCCCCCACGGAATCCCCCCAGCGGGTTGAATAGCCCACCCAGTCCTCCGAAAGATTGCAGGTGTTTGCCACCCGCCCATTGTGCGATTGCGAAACGGCGTACACGGCGCTCATGCGCAGACGCGGGGAAATGTTGACAAGCGTCTGCGCGGACGCTTCCACACCCGCCGTCTCAAGCTGGGATATAAGCGCATCGTACATCCCCTTAATATTTATTTCAAAATAACGTATACCAAGCAAAGCGCAGACGCGCCGCGCAACGTCTATATCATGCTGAATGCCGTTTGGCATAAGCACGCCTATCACGCGGTCGCGCCCCAATGCGGCAACGCACACAGCTGCGGTAACGCTGCTGTCCTTGCCCCCGGAAATGCCCAGAACGGCGTTGCAGCCATTGCCGTTTTTTTCAAACCATGCGCGTGTCCACTCGATAACATCGCTTTTTACCCTTTGTACATCAAACATAATTGACCTCCATGCGACAGTCTTATTCGATTATATAACAATATTTGTGGCGTGGCAATAGCTTACGCGCACATTATGACATTATCAAATGCGTTCGATTATCCGCTCATATGCCCTGTCGCAAAGCGAAAAATCCATTGCATTGGTGTATGCGCCCTCGATATTGGAATGAACCTCACGCGCCATATTGAGAAGCGAACACGCCGTGAGTACGCTCTGTTCAAACGTGCGGCGGGCACTGTCGCAATGCGCCTCGCTTATGCGGCGAGCGTCAAGCGCAATCACTGTTTCGCCAACGCAAAGCGGAGCTTCGCAGGCAAGCACAATGCTGTCATCATTTATTATCAGTCCCTCAAGCAGCGCGGCGTTAATCGGGTCGAGCACGCGGCACACGCTGACGCCTTCCCAACAAAGCTGCCCGTCAAGCGCCGCAAGCCATGTGGAAAGTCCAACTCCCCACGGTGCGTTTATTCGGATTATCCGTGTGAATTTTGAAAAATCGGTAAGGCTGATAAGCCCATCGGGCGTTACGGCGTGGATGAACACGCTGCGTGCGGAGCGCGTAAGCGGAGAATATTTTTCTGCCGTGCCGTGCGGGGGAAGAATTTGTTTTATGTCGTCAAGCTTTGAAAAATCAACGGAGGTCAATGCGGACGCCGTTTCTCTTGCGCCCATGGCGCATTGCTCCGCGGAATGCGCGGCGGCAAAAAGCGCACGCATTTTTGCTGATTGACCTTCGATAAATACCCTTTTTGGAATAAGCGCCGACGCGTCAAGCCCATCGCCAAGGCTGATAAGCTCATCCACGGCGGCGGGAAATACCGGGTCAACTATATGCGGCGCAGTGCCGTCCACAGCCGCGATACGCCCATCGATTATTATTCCGTCCAAACTGGCAGGGTCGCTTGAGCAATGGTACATCTCCAAAGAGCAGCCCTTGCCCTCGGCGTGCGCCGCCACACGCTTCATCAAGCTGCTTTTGCCCACGCCCGGCCCTCCCTTCAAAATAAAAAGCCTTTCCAGCCCCTGCGTGTTGAATATGTCGCCAAAGCAGCCCCTAAAGCCCAAATAGGTATTGCTGCCCGCAAAAAAATGTCGTGTCGCCATAAAAAACCCTCCTTTGCCGTCTGCGCGGCAGATTCTATCCGCAAGCGTGCGGGAATAGCTTGATATGAGGCGTGCCCGCCACATGGGTACGCGATGCCATATTATTCAGCTTGATACTGAAAGTGTTACCGTTTTAGGAGGTGCAGATGCAATTTTGTGTTTTGGGAGACGATCGCCGCAGCCAATATCTGCGGCAGGAGTTAAAGGAGAGAGGTTATTTTGTGTGTGAATCGTTGTGCGGCGAATTTGCGGCGTCGCAGCCGCTTGCCGTTGCCGCGCCGCTTGGCTTTCGCCCTGCGGAGCTTTGCGAAATAATTGGCGCGCTGCCCCGGCATGCCGTTTTGATGGGCGGACAGAAGGCGCGGGAGGTATACGAGGCGGCTGAAAATTCTGATGTAACCTATGCTTGTCTAACCGACAACGAGGCGTTTGCCGTTAAAAATGCCGTCGCCACGGCGGAGGGTGCCATTCAGCTTATCCTTTGCGGCACTGAGACAACAATTCGAGGTATGACCGTTGCCGTCACGGGCTTTGGGCGCGTCGCATCCGCGCTTGCTCCTCTTTTGTATTGCCTTGGCGCTGATGTGAGGATAATCTGCCGCAGTGAGACGGACGCTGCAAGAGCTATGATGTATGACGTTCGCCATATGTACGATATAGCGAACGCTGTGTTTGACTGTGATGTTTTTATAAACACCGTGCCTTCGCGTGTGCTTTCAAACGAGGTGATGGACGTAATGCGTTCTGACGTTCTTATGATAGAGCTTGCATCGCCGCCCTACGGCTATGACGCCGACCACGCCGCAGCAACAGGCAGACGCTCCGTTTTGGCGCGTGGACTGCCCTCAACCTCCGCCCCGAAAAGTGCGGCAAAATACCTTGCCGATGCTGTACTGTGTGAAATTTTGAATATTGAGAGGAGTAAATTCGATGCTTGAGGACAAAACAATAGGCTTTGCGCTGACAGGCTCTTTCTGTACGCTTTCGCGTGCCGTGGCGGCAATGCAGAAGCTTGCCGCGGAGGGCTGCCAAATCGTGCCGATAGTTTCATACTCGGTGGCTTCCACAGACACGCGCTTTGGAAGCGCGGCGGAGCTTTTGGCTGAGGTCGAGGCAATCTGCCATCGACCTGTGATTGATTCGATTGTCGGCGCGGAGCCTATCGGACCCAAAAAGCTGCTTGACGCGCTTGTCGTTATGCCCTGCACGGGCAACACGCTTGCAAAGCTGTATCACGGCATAACCGACACACCCGTAACAATGGCGTGCAAATCACATCTTCGCAACGGCAGACCATGCCTGCTTTGCCCCGCCACAAACGACGGCTTGGGCGCGAACGCACGAAACATCGGAGCATTAATGAACCTTAAAAACATCTATTTTATGCCGCTTGAGCAGGATGACGCTCAGGGCAAGCCCAACTCAATAATCGGGGTGATGGAGCTTATAGTGCCCTCCCTTGAAGCCGTGCTTGAGGGACAAAAGCCTCGTCCGCAGCTTTATCGTCAAAGCTGACGCGGTATCCGTCCCGCAAACCAAAAAAATACGGCCACGCGGCGCAAAGCGCATTAATGCGGTGCAAAGCGTGGTCGTATTGTGTTTTTTGTAACCTTGGGCTTTAAGCCAACAGCTTGTTTGTTTGGATATAAACGTCCCCGCTGCCGAGGGTAAGAACCACATCGCCCTGCCCTGCGTTTTGCTTGAGCCAGTCGCTTATGCCCTCAAACGTGGGGATGTAAATCGCGTTGCCTGTGGCTTGGTTAATGCCGTTAACCATGTCACGAGAGTGAACCGAGCCATCGTCCTTTTCACGTCCCGGGTAGATATCCGGAACAAGAACCATGTCCGCCCCCGCAAAGCAGTCAACATTTTTGCAGAAAAGGGTTTTTGCACGGGTGTAGCTGTTGCACTGAAAAACCACGAACAGCTTTTTATGCGGAGTGCGCAGTGCGGAATCCATAGCAGCGCGAATTTCTGCGGGATGATGCGCATAATCGTGGAAAACGCGTACCCCCGCACGCTCAAAATAGAATTCAAAGCGTCTGCGTGTGTTTTTGAAAAGCGAAAGCGCCTGCGCTGCCGTTGAAAAATCGGATTCGTGCGAAACCGCCACGGCACAGGCGGCAACTGCGTTGACGATATTGTGTCTGCCCGGAACGTGCAGCGTCACGCGTCCCAACAGCTTTTTATCACGGAAAAGGTCAAATGAGGCACAGCCAAGCTCGTCATACACTATGTTGTCGGGAAAAAACTGAGGCTCAAAGCTTTTGTCAAGCCCATAAGTTATCTCACGCAGATCGGAATGCGCAAACTCGTCAAGCAGACCGCGAACGCGTGGATCGTCAGTGCATCCGATGAAAAGCCCGTTATCGGGAAGCAGACGGATAAACTTGCGGAATGCATCCGTTATGGCATCTATATCCTTGAAATAATCGAGATGATCATCGTCAATGTTGTTTATCAGCGCAACGGTCGGGCGAAGCGTGAGAAAGCTTTCAACATATTCGCACGCCTCCGTAATAAACAGCGAACGAGAGCCTATCCGCGTGCCGCCGTGCAAAAACTCAACAAAGCCGCCGACGTGCACTGTGGCGTCAAGCCCGCCGCGCTCCGCAATAAGCGCAAGCATTGAGGTTATTGTGGTTTTGCCGTGACAGCCTGCAATGCCGACAACCTCGGAATATCCTGCGGAGATTCTGCCAAGAGCGACAGACCGCTCAATCTGCTCAATCCCAAGCTGCGATGCGCGGACGCGCTCCGGATTATCCGGTTTTATCGCGGCGGAATAAATAACAAGATCGCATCCTTCAACATATTTTGCGTTGTGACCAATAAACACGGGAATACCAAGCTCCGTAAGCCTTTCTGTGAAGGGAGAGCGCGCTGAATCGCTGCCCTGAACCTCGTACCCGCGTGAAGCCAATATCTGCGCCAGACCGTTCATGGAACAGCCGCCGATACCAATCAGATGCACCCTCTTGCGCGACGTTTTATCGATCATGTAATGCCTCCGCATAACTCAATGATGACGGGCAATTTCGCCCATCGACTATGTATTATATGACGGATTCGCCTTAGACGCAACAATTATTTGCGCTGCGCGGATAAAACAGGCTCAAGGCTTGCCGCCTGAGCTTATGCGGCAGGGCGCAAAGCTGATTTGTTCCTGCGGCTTTTTACTGTGCAAAGGGAGCATTGGCGGAAACCGCCCGATATATGGCGCAGCTGCGGGCAAAACGGCTTTGATACTCACTCTCGATACCGCGTGTGACGTTTGCGGCACGTTCCGCCTCAACAAGCGCAACGGCACATCCGGCAAAGCCCGCGCCCGTCATGCGTGCGCCGAAAACGCCTTCCTGACGCCTTGCGGCTTCCGTTATGACGTCAAGCTCCTCACAGGAAACCTCATAATCGTCACGCAGAGACGCGTGAGAGGCGTTCATCAGCGCACCGAACCTTTGCGCGGCGCAAGCCCCTCCCTCTTTCAGCGCGGCGCAGGCAAGCGTTACACGCTCGTTTTCGCTTACGGCATGACGCGCCCTTCGCAGAAGCGTTTTGTCTTGAATATTGCCGCAGATGTTTTCGAACTGCCGCGTTGAAAGCGAACAAAGCGAGTCTATGCCGCCGCCCTCACTTCTGTTAAGCGACATAAGCGCGGCTTCGCACTCCGCACGGCGCGTGTTATATGCCGAGGTCACAAGGCTGCGCGGCTTGCAGGTGTCGAGTATAAGCAGAGTGCAGCCTTCAATATTAAACGAGATATAGGAATATTCAAGCGTTGACGTGTTTAGCAGCAGCGCGTCGCCCGCCTTGCCGATCGCGCAGACCGCCTGATCCATAATTCCGCAGTTAACGCCGACAAAACGATTTTCCGCACGCTGTGAAAGCAGAGCGGCCTGTTTTCCATCAACATTAATTCCAAAAAGTGTGCGTATAACCGCACATGTGAGAATTTCAAGCGAAGCGGACGATGAAAGTCCCGATCCGCGCGGAATATCGCCCATAATCGTCATGTTAAAGCCGTGCGGAAGCGTTATGCCCGCCTCCGCATAGGCGTAAATTACCGACATTGGGTACGCTGCCCAGCCCGAAACCGCAAATTCGCACTCCGCATTTTGCGCAAGCGGGTACTCCTCCGCCCCGCCGTGCGGAAAATTTGATGAGTACAGCCCAATCGTTTTATCTGTGCGCGGCGTCACCGCGCAGTAGGTTCCCATCGAAAGCGACATGGGAAGCACCCTGCCGCCGTTGTAGTCGATGTGGTCGCCAATCAGGTTTACGCGCCCGGGCGCAAAAAGTATTGCGGCTTGACCGCCCGTTTCACACCTGCCGCCAAACACGCTTTTATGCTCCGCCGTAAGACGGGCTGTCAATTGCTGATCCATAGTCCGCAGCTCCTTAAAAAATATACTCTATTGTATCATGCTTTGAAGACGATTCCAAATGAAAGTTTGCGCGTGCGTACCGCTTTCGTATTTCAAAAAAGAACGTCGGCATTCCGTTTTCTTATCGGAATATATAACGAAAACCTATAAAAAATGCTTGACAGTTAACTTCGAGAGTGATAACATCGCACGGTGAGCCGCTCCGTGTCGGTTTATGGCTGTGTCGGTTTTTGCCGATAAAGCCGTTACTAAGCGCAGATTTCTGCCACCGTGCGTCACGGGCGAGACTGGTAAGAGGAGGAAGCAACAAAATTATGTACGCTATTATCGTAACAGGCGGTAAACAGTATAAGGTCGAGCAGGGCAACCGTATAATGGTTGAAAAGCTTGACGCCGAGGTTGGCGCAGAGGTCAGCTTTGACGTACTGATGACGTCCGATGGCGAGACCGTTACTGTCGGCAAGCCCGTTATTCAGGGTATCGCCTGCAAGGCGGAGGTTGTCGAGCACGGCAAGGGTTCCAAGATCATTGTCTTTAAGTACAAGGCAAAGAAGAACTATCGCAAAAAGCAGGGTCATCGTCAGCCGTACACAATGGTCAAGATCCTTTCGATAGGCTGAGAGGAAGCTGTATGACCGCGGTTACCGTCTTTTACAAAAGCGGGCGCGTCACGGGCTTTTGCGCGTCGGGTCACAGCGGGTATGCCAAACGGGGCGAGGATATCGTTTGCGCAGGCGTTTCCGCACTCACGCAGTCAGCGTGCATGGGTATCGAGCAGCTTGTTGATTCAAATGTCGATATCAGCTTAAAGGACGGCGAGCTTCGTCTGATGCTTGCTGAGGCTTCCGATGAGGAGCAGCGGCGGCGGGCGGAGCTGATACTTGGGACGATGCTTTTGGGCTTGCGTTCCATTGAGCAAAAATATAGTGATTATCTCAAACTTTACGAGAGGGAGGTTTAGTATGTTCAGATTCGATCTGCAGCTTTTTGCACATAAAAAGGGCGTCGGAAGTTCCCGTAACGGTCGTGACAGTGAGTCCAAGCGTTTGGGGCCCAAGCGTGCCGACGGTCAGTTCGTGCTTGCGGGCAATATTCTTGTCAGGCAGCGCGGCACACACTTCCATCCCGGCATGAATGTCGGAATTGGCAAGGATGACACCCTGTTTGCAAAGATTGACGGCGTTGTACGCTTCGAAACAAAGCATGGCGGTCACAAGTGCGTGAGCGTCTACACCAAGGAAGAGATCGCCTGAGGGCGTTCCCACGTCATCGAAAGCGCTGTCTTTCAATGACATTACAGCACATTAAAAGACCTGAGCGGATAATGCTTCGGGTGGATAAGGAAGTAATTCCAAAATTATCACCGTAGCATCGCAAAGGCAAAGAATAACGCTCAGAAAGGCATAAATGCTTTTCTGGGCGTTTTTTCTATTTTGATAAATCCGCACATTCGATTTTTCTGCCTCTTTCCCCTACAATAAGGGGGAAATCAAAAACAGGAGGTCGGAAGACTATGAAAACAAAGCGGAAATACTTCTATCTGGACGATTTTGAGCATAGGTTACTGGTTGGATGCCTTATGACGGCTCGGAATGAGTATATTCACGAAGACAAGCCGATAGAGGACGTCAATGAGCTGATACTAAAAATCATTGACGCGTCGTCCAAGAAACTTCGTGTGATCGTAAAGGAGGACGCATAATGGAAAAGCACATAACAGATGAGCGCACAGGGCTGAAATACGAGCTTGTCGGAGATTATTACATCATTGCCGGTGATGACGAGCCGGAGGAACGCCCTATCGGGATATGGGGGCAAAGACACCTACGGTATCTGAAACAGTATCATAAAACTGTTTATGCCGAACTCCTTACAAGCGGCAAGTTAAACAGCTATCTTGCAGACCTGAACGAGCAAGCAGAGGATATGTTCTTTCGGCTGGTAAAAGAACTTGCCGAAAAGGAAGGTATAACCGAAGCGCTCAAAGCTGATAATCAAATGCTTTGGGTACAGCGGATGAACGCAGTACGGGCAATAGCAACGGAAATCATCTACGAAACTCTTATACACTCATAATATAACAGCGGCAGAAAACCATTTCTGTCGCTGTTATACTTGCAACTGTTATAAGGCACAATTAAAGCGAATATGTCTCTAAAAAGGAGTAAATATTACCGAACCATTTGTAAGACACTTTCTATGATTGGACAGCCAATATCATATATTGTCAGCGCTGTGGCAATGAATTGTGGAATGTCCGGTATATTCTGGAGAAAACGTGTTTTTAGGGTTCGTTTTTCGATAACATTTATGCTCTTAGATTGCTCCTGAACGATGTTGTTTAGTTCTTTGAGCGTTTTTTCCGGGTCTTGCTCAGCATATGCCGATATAAGAAGAAAACTATCAACTGGAAGCACTAAATGTTTTACATTCAGCGATTGTCCTACTGTACCGAAATTTTTCTCAATAATGTTTTTTATGGGCATCTCTAAAAATCAGGAAAGCTATTTACAAACAAAATAATATGTGATATA
>CAYXRF010000004.1:0-124059 GCA_964467585.1 uncultured Oscillospiraceae bacterium
GGCTCAATTAAGCGAAGCGCCTTGAGCCTTGTTAGGTAACAGGTATGGGAGGATATGCGGCATTTTTGTGGCTCTGGGGCGGCTTGTCGGCGCGATAGATTTCACATATTACCCTTTGATAAGGGCGACGTGGATGGGGACAATGTCGCTTTTAGTCTATCTCGCCTATTTTGCGCTGTGCCTTACGCCGACGGTGACAGACATTGCGGCCGAACTGCACAGAAAAGCGATAATTAAGAAGGTTGCTGTATGAAGCGGGACGATGACAACCGCATACTCGATATAAGGGAGCTTACGTTCAGCTATCCAGAAAGCGAAGCTCCCGCGCTGCGTGGCGTCAGCCTTTCGGTTCAGATGGGTGAATTTGTCACGCTTTGCGGCGTTTCGGGCGGGGGCAAGACGACCCTTTTAAGGCATATAAAGCCCGTACTCGCTCCCTATGGCGCGCTTAAGGGGAGCATTTACTATTTCGGGAAGCCCATAAACGAGCTTTCGCCGCGCGCACAGGCGGCGGAGATAGGCTTTGTGCGGCAGTCGCCCGAAGAACAGATAGTAACGGATAAGGTTTGGCACGAGCTGGCCTTTGGGCTGGAAAGCCTTGGAATGGGCACAAAGGAAATACGCCTGCGCATTGCGGAAATGGCCTCCTTTTTTGGTATTGAGAGCTGGTTTCACAGGGAGGTTCGGCAGCTTTCCGGGGGGCAGAAGCAGCTTTTGAACCTTGCCGCGATAATGACCATGCAGCCGAGGCTGCTTATGCTGGACGAACCGACGAGCCAGCTTGACCCCATCGCGGCGACCGAATTTCTTTCCACAGTGTCAAGGCTGAACAGGGAGCTTGGCGTAACCGTGCTTCTTGCGGAGCACAGGCTGGAGGAGGCGCTTCCGCTGTCCGACAGAGCGATAGTTATGGAAAACGGCAGCATAATAAGCGACGGCACGCCCAACGAAACGGGGGAGAGGCTCCTTTCCTCTCACAACGATATGTTCTTCGCAATGCCCTCCGCCATGCGCATTTGGGCGGGAGTGGCGGACGCGCCGCCCTGTCCTGTCACCGTGCGTGAAGGAAGGCGCTGGCTGTCGTCATATGCGAAAAATCACACACTTAACGCCTGCGCAGGCGAAACGGAGCCAAGGCTAACAGCCAAAGGCGGAGAAGAAAAAGCCTGCAACAGCCAGACCCCGCTGAGCCAAACTCCGCCGAGCCAAACATCCTCAATTCCCAAGCGCCAAGGGGAAAAGGCGCTGGAGCTTGAAGACGTTTGGTTCAGATATGGCAAAAACGCTCCGGACGTGCTGCGCGGGCTTTCCCTTTCTGTGGAAAAGGGTGAGCTTTTCGCGCTTATGGGAGGGAACGGCGTCGGCAAAACGACAGCCCTTGCCGTTATCGCGGGGCTGGAAAAACCCTATCGCGGCAGCGTTCGCGCAGGGGGCAGAATAGGTTGCCTGCCACAGAATCCTCAAATGCTGTTCGTGAAAAATACGGTCGAGGACGATCTAAAAGAGATCTTTTCGGGGACGCGCCTGACCGAAGCCGAAAGAAGCGTACGGCTGTCATCGGCGGTGGAGCTTTGCCGCCTGAAGGAGCTGCTGAAAAGGCATCCATACGACCTTTCCGGCGGGGAGCAGCAGCGGGCGGCGCTTGCGAGGGTGCTTCTTACGGAGCCGGAAATACTCCTGCTTGACGAGCCGACAAAGGGAGTCGACGCGGGATTTAAGCTTGAATTGGCACGGATGCTTAAAAAACTGACGAGCGACGGCGTTACCGTACTGATGGTAAGTCACGACGTCGAGTTCTGCGCGGGCTGCGCCGAGAAATGCGCCCTGATGTTCGACGGTGGCATTGTAACAGTCACCCCGCCCGCCGTTTTCTTTACGGGAAACAGCTTTTACACCACCGCAGCAAACCGTATCGCAAGGGATCTGCTCCCAAACGCGGTGACGGTCGAGGACGTTATAATTTCCTGCGTCGGTGCGCATGGAGGGGAGCGCGAAGAAAATTACGAATCCTCAAACAGCGGCAAAGCGAACGCAGACGAAGCTAATAACGCTGACGACAACGACAATAACGACAGTGATAACAACGATAATAACGATATAATCGACACAAACGATAATTCAGTTCCGCCTAATAACGGCGGCGTGAACAGCAGGGACGGCGAGAAGGTCAAAGAGAAAGCGCCAAAGCCTAAAGGCGGCGGAAAGGTGCGGCTTCCCCTGTGGAGGCTGATAATTGCTGTTGCGGCGGGCTTGACGGCTGTGGCGGCGACAGCGTTCGCTCTTAATATGGCAGACGTTTCCGCGCTGCTTTCCGGCGGCGAGCTTGATAATTCCTTTACCCAATACCTTGTGGTATACGGTACGCTGACCGCCGCGCTTGTCGCCTTGGCCATGGCAGTATATCGCTCCCCAAAAAGCAAAGGGGAGAATCTGCCGGATAATCCGCAGGAAGACCATCCGAGCGCGGATTACATACGCAAAAGGCGAAAGCTTCCAAAAAGAACCATCGCGGCGGCGATAAGCATACTGATACTCATCCCCCTTACGATATTCGCGGGGATGTACCTTTTTGAGGATCGGAAATACTACATAACCTCCCTGATAGTGCTTCTGGAGGCGATAATGCCCTTCCTGCTTCTATTCGAGGGGCGTAAGCCAAAGGCGCGGGAGCTTGTGCTGATAGCCTGCCTGTGCGCTCTTGGCGTGGCTGGACGCGCGGCGTTCTTCATGCTGCCGAATTTCAAGCCGGTTCTCGCGCTGGTTATAATTGCGGGCGTCGCCTTTGGGGGGGAGACGGGTTTTTTGGTTGGCGCAATGACGATGCTGGCCTCTAATGTGCTTTTCGGTCAGGGACCTTGGACGCCATGGCAGATGTTTGCTATGGGTATTACGGGCTTTCTTGCGGGCGTGCTTTTTGAAAGGAGCGCTGCGGAGCGCAAAGAGAGAGGGAGAGGGCTTCGTTCGCGCGTTACGCTCTGCGCTTTCGGCGCGCTTTGCGCCATTATCATATATGGCGGTATAATGAATTTTGCATCCGCCGTTATGTGGCAGGATTCGATAAACCTTAGCATTCTCCTTACCTATTACGTTTCAGGGCTGCCCGTTGACGCCATACACGCCGTTTCAACTGCGGTATTCCTTTGGTTCCTTGCCCCGCCAATGCTTGAAAAGCTTGAAAGAGTAAAGAAAAAATACGGTCTGAACGCATAGCGCGCTTTGTGTGCCGAGACGAATGGGCAAAGAGAAAACTGCGAGCGCCGTCCGCTGCAAAAATTGACAAAAACATGAACGGTATTGACAATATATTCAAAATGTGCTAAAACGACGATATGGAGCAAGAGATACGCTCCGAAAAAGAAGAAGGAGAATAACCATAAAAAAAGACTCTTTATGTTTGTTGCGATTACGCTGGCCGCATTGATGCTCCCCGTCGCCGCTTTCGCAATGCCGCTGTATATCGACATTACAGTAACGGGCGCGGAGGAGGCGCTTACGTTGGACGTTGAAAGCTCCGACAGTATCTACTCCGTAAAGGAAAAAATTAGGGAAAGCACGGGCATTCCGGAGGATGAGCAGACCCTTTATTACGGGGACACACTGCTGGACGACGGAAGGACGATCGCCGACTACAACATTCAAAAGAACAGCACGCTGAGGCTGGAGGTCGCCGCTGTTGTCGTCGAGGGCGATCTTAATGGCGATGGTCGTGTGAACGCCGCCGACGCAGCCGCTCTGCTGTATGCCGTAATGCACCCGCGCGGACTGACCGCGGAGGAAAAGACGCTTTACGATCGGAACGGCGACGGTAGGGTAAATTACCGCGACGCTATAGCATATCTTACATGGCTTGCCGAAACCGACGCCGATATGCTTGACTATTTCGATATGAACGGCAACGGATTCATTGACTTTTTCGATATACTTATTCTGCTGTAAAGGCCGGATAAACCCTTAGCCAAAATCCGGCGCGGGGGAAGAATTAAGGAACGAAACGCTCCTTACATCAACTGAATTAATGACAAAGGGCCGCCCCGGTTGGGACGACCCTTTTATTATTGTCCGCCGTTATGCCAAGCGGACAGAAGGGAGGAATTGCTTTATGACCTATTTCAACGATTCTTCCTGCGGCGGAGCAATGTGACGCCCGCGCTCGAGGCAATCGCCAGCACGCCGACGCCTATCAGGCTGACAGCGCCCGTCGAAGGCGGAGTGGGAGATGGTTCCTCCGTGGGAGAAGGCTCCTCCGTGGGAGCGGGAATCTCCGTGGGTGCGGGAATCTCTGTAGGAGCAGGGGCCTCCGTGGGGGAGGGAACCTCCGTGGGCTCGGGGGTTACTATAGGTTCGCCGCCGGGGAAATACGGTACGAACATACCCAGAATCTGCGCCCCGAATTCGGTAATCTTGCCGCAATGCTTCAAAGCGCCGGTCTGAGTATTCACCATGTACAGATCCATCGGCTCAAGGCCGTAAATCGTGTTGAACTGCGCCCAGTAGAGCACGCCTGTGTTGTAGTCAAAGCACATGGATTGCTCCTGATAGCATTCGACGTCGGTTTGGACAATTACGGTAACCAAGCCCGTGGAAAGGTCAAGCCTTGCCAGCCTTGAACAGCCGTTGCCGCCCCAGGCAAGCCCCATTGCGCCAAGCATGACATATGCGTTGCCGTTAAGGTCAATGGCAAACGCATTGGCGATTATGTTGGCGCTTTCGGTCATTCCCGGAATGTCGCCATCGATAAGCAGACCGGAATCAAGATTTACGTCGCCCGTTTTCAAGTCGATAGTCCAAAGCCCCGTAAGATCGTTAATTATGTACATCGTGCCGGTCGAGTAATCGTAGGACATTTCCGTGGGATAGAAGGATGAATCACCCGTAACGTTGCAGTCGCTGAATACGGGAGCTATCTCGCCCGCCATAAGCGATTCAACGTCAAGCCTGAAGAAACGCCCGTCCAGATCATAGCCGTAAAGCGTGTCGCCAACCTGCGCGGCGCAAAGCACCATAGTGCTGTTTTCGTCCATGCGGCCCAGATAGGAAACATCCTCGGGATAAACGTCGTTAAACCTGCACCATGACAGGGCGCGGTTGAAGTAGCCGACGGTATCGTCAAGCATACGCGAATACATAAAGCCATAAATGTTTACAGCCGGCTGCGCCTCTGTTACTGTAACAGCGCACTCGGCGGTGTGCCCGCCGTCAACCGTCGTGATAGTGACGGTCGTTTCGCCTTCGCTTATGCCGGTAACCATGCCGTTCTCGTCAACGGTTGCTATAGCCTCGTCAGCGGAGGAAGCCTGTTGCGGAGAAGCGGTCGCCAGCTAACCCTGTTGCGTATGAGCCTGTCGCCAACTAAGCCTGTTGCGCGTATGCCTGTCGCCAACTAAGGTTGTTGCGTGTGTGCAGGTAGCCAACTAAGCCTTTAGCTTGTGAGTGGAAAGGTCGCCAACTATGCTTCTTGACTGTGAACCGGTCGCCAACTAACCCTGTTGCGTGTGCTCACGCCGCCAACCGCTCCGTCAACATGATAACGCTGCCAACCGTGCATGCGATTTTTGCGTCTCACCTGTCGCGTTCACACGCAAAGCGCATATTGCCATTTCAATATCTTCATGCTATGATGTTCAAATGAAAAAGGGCTACACGTTTAATTTCTGTATATTGCAATGCTGCTACTGGATTTCCGTTTGCTTGGTTTATGCTTTTGCTGAACGGTTTTTATCCGCATACGGATTGACTAAAACACAGATCGGGCTGACAATGGCACTTGCAAACGTCGCGGCACTGCTTTTGCAGCCCGTCATAGCGGGCGCTGTCGATCGTAAAAATGCTTTCACACTTCGCGTCGCGCTGTCCGGGGGTGCGGCCTTGGTGGTGCTGATTGCCATATTTGAGCTAAATCCTTCGAACCCAACTGCAATAACAGCAATTCTGTTCGGCGTTGTTTCAACTGTTACGCTGACCCTTCAGCCGCTTGCGAACGCTGTCGGATTTTACTATGTAAATCAACATAAAAAGCTTGATTTTACCGTTGGCAGAGGTGTGGCAAGCGGCGCGTATGCGCTTGCGGCTTTGGCGTATGGATATCTTTTTGACACGTTCGGCGCGCCGCATGTGCTGTGGCTTTATATGGCGGGGAACATTGGACTTTTTGTGATGGCGCTGACATTTGCTCCGCACAGGGAAGGAGCGTTGCAATCGCGGGAAAGCTCCGGCGGCATGATATCCGTTTTGCGCAAAAAGCCTTGGTTTGCGCTTTTCCTTTTGGGCAATATACTGCTGTTTATTCCGCATAATTTCACCTGCAACTACCTTTACAGCATTTCACAGGCAACGGGCGCACGCATGGAGGTTGCGTCCGCAATCATGGCGGCAAGCGAAATACCGATTATGATCCTCCTCTCCCAAATCATGAAGCGTATATCCGTCAACAAGCTGCTTTGCGCTTCGTCTGCGCTGTTTATACTCAAAATAATTGTTCTGACTTTGCCCGTTCTTTTTCCAATAGGAGGATGGCTTATATATGCGGGCGAGGCGCTTCAGATGTTCAGCTATGCGATATTCGTCCCCGTGTCGGCATTTTTTGCAAATGACTGCATGGATGACGCCGATAAGGTAAAGGGGCAGATGCTGCTTACCGAGACGACCATCGCGGCGGGCGTCGTAAGTATGCTGCTGGGCGGCATTGCCATAGATACGCTGGGCATCCCAATATCAATGCTGATATGCCTGGGGCTGTTTGCCGCTGCGTCCGGAGTTATTATTTTCAGCGTGATACAGAATCAAAAACGGATAGACAAAGACAATCGGGCGCAGGCAAGCGTTTGATCACGGACGGTTTTTTACGCCGTTTGCCGCAGCCGTATAACGGCAGCAAGCTCAAATCACAATATATTATCCTGCGGATGTTTTTTTTGCGAAGATGAATCCCTGCTTTGCGTATTTAATGCGACTCAGAAACGAGCGAATAAATGCGCAAAGCGCAGGAGGATAAATATTATGAACAGCAAAAGTGAAAAGTCCACATTATTGGCGGTATTCCTTAAACTCTTGATATTCACGGTGGCAATCGCGGCGGTGGGCGCGGGCATCGGCTTCGGCTTTTATGAAATGAGCCAATCGCTGTGGATATTTATCATTGCTTATGTATTGGGCGCGTTGATTGCCGACCTGTCCGTTCCGGCAGAATATAGCTGGCTCAAAAAAACTCCGGAGCAAAAGAGGGAAAAAAGAGAGATACAGAGTGAACTTGACGCCCGGTACGGCTCCGATAGGGAGATATCCGATAGTGTTGACCAATACGGAGCCGGGATACGGCATCGCATTCAGACTGTTCAAGCTTATCGGAAAGCTTCTCAAGTGGTGCTTCATACTTGCCGGAAACGCCATAGCAATGCCCGTTAGGATAATCATCGCCCTTGTGCATTACTGCGCAGCATAAAAACGTCAAGGTAATTCAAAACGGAACAATATAATGACGCACACGGGGATTTCAAAGGAAGTCCTCGTTTTGCGTTATGCGCGTGCAAGCTTAGCCTTGCGTTTGCTTGTGCGGCTTGCGGATGATGCGGGAGGACGTCTAAAAATGTAACAAATTATTTACACATTATATTGTAGGTCTTGTGTTGCCTATCGCTGCCATTTGGGTTATAATGTATTCGTAGAGTATTGCGTCGGAGGACTTATAATTTGGAGAATAATACGGAATACCGCAACAGGATGAGAGAAAGGCGCAGACATGAGCGCAAGCTTCGTGTCGGCATTTTTGCGGCGGCCGCGTGTTGCGCGGTGGTCTTAATTATACTTGCGATAACATTAATCGTGGTAAAAGCGTCCATTAAAAAACAGCACGAGCTTGCCGTTGACGACTATAACCAAAACAACTGGCAGGTTATTTCCTATGTTACGGGCGGCAAAAAAATCGATGGCTGCATAGACGGCGTGCCATACAGCTACACAGACGACGGCAAATACTTCAAGGGCATAATTGTCGATGGCGTTGACATTGGCGGCATGACCTATCAAGAGGCGCGGACCGCGCTTGTTGCCGTTGTTGACGAAAAAATTTCCCAAATCAGCATGACTGTTTTTGTTGAAAACGCCTGTCTTGTGCTTGCGCCAAGCGACTTTGCAATATCAACAAATGTTAACGATATTCTGACAGAGGCTTATTCGCTTGGACGCGAAAGCACCAACGACTATGCCGCAAACTATACAAAGCAGCTTGAAATGCTTAAGAATAACGTCATATACACCATTGAATACAGCTGTGACGCAACGGTTATAGGCACAAAGGTTTCCGCGATAGCGGCGTTTGTCAACACCGAGCCTACCGAGCCGTATGTCACAATCAGCCAGCGTCCTTCGGCGAACGCCGCCGAGGGTGAGGGCGATTCCGCCACAGATGACGAGCCGATAATCCGTTCGGACGGTGCTGTTGTTGAAACGGTCTATGCCGATAACGGCGTGGCGATTGCAGACGTCATTTTCAATCCGGGCACCAACGGCTTTGTGCTTGACGAGGACGCAATGGCAACAGAAATTCTCAACGCTTTCAACAGCGGGGACTATGGCGCAACGCTTTCCGCCGCGCTTTCCGAAACGGAGCCTTCAATAACAATTGACGACCTGCGCGCAAATGTTCAGCGTCTTTCCTCTTATGAGAGCTATTTCAACGACAGCAGCCGCAACCGCCGCCGCAACATACAAAAGGCAGCGGCAATTCTTAACGGATGCGTTGTCGGCGCGGGGCAGGAGATCAGCTTCAACGAATATGTCGGGCCGCGCACCGAGGCGGGCGGGTGGCTTCCCGCGGCGGGGATAACGGGCGGCAACTCATATGAAGACAGTCCGGGCGGCGGCATATGTCAGGTGTCCGGCACGCTGTATAACGCTTTGCTTGCTGCGGGTCCAAACCGTATTGAAATCACAAAACGAACCCATCACACATGGCCAAGCACATATGTGCCGTTTGGGCTTGACGCGACTGTGGACACGAACGGGCCGGATCTGTGCTGGAAAAACGTCTCAGAAAGCGATATATACATTTTCACATATGCGGACACCACCGAGGGTCAGCGCACCATGTATGTCTATGTATATGGCGCTCCGCAGGATGACGGTTCCTATTACGAAACCTATGCCGAAACAATTGAGGAGATACCTGCGGGAGAGACTGTCATTGTTGAAAATCCGCTGTGGCCGACAGGCTATCAGAAAGAGCTTGTAAAGGCACGCACCGGTTACAGGGCGGTTGCATATCTCAGACATTATGATGCAAACGGTGTGCTTATTGAGACGGTAGAGCTGTATCGTGACTATTATGTGCCTGTTACAGGCAAGATTGAGGTGGGCACGGGAGATCTGAGCCTTCCCAAGCCAACCAACTGATACTCAGGAGAAAGCATTGTCAACAACGGGCGGGTTACGCCCGTTTAGAATGTAGAAAACCAAAATATGAAAGGACTTGATTCTATCATGGATTACTCAAAGCTTATTGTCAAAGCCGTGCAGGACGTTCCCCCCTCCGGTATTCGTAAGTATTTCGACATACTTACCGACAAGACCATCAGCCTTGGCGTCGGAGAGCCCGATTTTCCCACTCCGGAGGCTATTCGCCAAGAGGCGATCGCACGTCTTTCACATGGCCGTATCCCGTATTCTTCAAACAGCGGTATGCCTGAGCTGCGTCAGCTTATTAGCCGTTATTTGGACGAGCGTTACGATGTGCATTACGACTTTAAGACTGAGATTCTGGTTACCGTCGGCGCAAGTCAGGCGATCGACCTTGCAATTCGTGCGCTTGTAACACGCGGAGACGAGGTCATAGTGCCGGAGCCTACATATGTCGCATATATTCCCGGCGTCATTTTTGCGGGTGGCACGCCTGTTCCCGTTGTCACCACGGCCGATAACAAGTTCAAGCTCACGGCGGAAGCGCTTCGTGAGAAGATCACTCCCAAAACAAAGGCTTTGATACTGCCCTTCCCCAACAATCCCACAGGCGGCATTATGGAAAAGGCTGATCTTGAGGCTATCGCTGAGGTTCTCAAGGATACTGATATTCTTGTTCTTGCGGATGAAATATATTCAGAGCTGACCTATGGCGGCAAAAAGCATGTTTCAATATGCTCACTGCCCGGCATGAGAGAGCGCACGGTTGTTTTGAACGGCTTCTCAAAGGCTTTTTCAATGACAGGCTGGCGTCTTGGCTACGCCGCGGCGCCCGCTCCGATTATTGCCGCGATGACAAAAATCAACCAGCTCACAATGCTTTCCGCGCCGACGCCCGCGCAATATGCGGGCATTGCCGCACTGCGTCAGGGCTTTGAGAATGATTGGCTTGATATGCGCACCATGATGGAGGAGTACGACCGCCGCCGCCGCGTCATAATCGATGGCTTTAACGCCCTCGGTATGACCTGCAACGAGCCGGAGGGGGCATTCTATGTGTTCCCGTCCATCAAGGTCAGCGGGCTTTCCTCTGAAGAGTTCTGCGACAGGCTGCTTGCTGAGCAGGATGTTTGCATGGTTCCTGGTACGGCGTTCGGGCCCAGCGGCGAGGGATATGTTCGATGCTGCTATGCAACAGACATTGAGGATATACGCGAAGCGCTCAGGCGCACCGAAAAGTTCCTCAATTCCCTTAAATAAGGTTAAAACTGTTAAAGCTTTTTGGCGTACAGCGAAAAAAGTTGTTGACAAAATACATTTGCCTTATTACAATATTCGGGTGTATCTAACCCAAAACAAAGGAGAACTTAGAATGAACACCAAGAAGCTTATCGCTCGCATCATTACAGTGGCGTTAACACTTGCGATGCTGGCGTCTGTTACAGCCTGCAGCATCAGCTCCTACAACAACAATCCTGTTGTTATCACCTGCGGAAGTGTCAAGATCACGCTTTCACAGCACATCAGCGCCGCCAATGATTTGGCGTCTCAGTATTCCGCATACGGTCTTTCCGCAACGACAGATCAGCTTAAAACCTATGCCACAAACCAGATGACGGTTTATGCCATCACGCTCAATCAGGTCAGAAAGCTCGGCTGGACTGCATCCGATCTTTCCGCGGAGGAGCTTGCAACGGTTAACACCAATGTTGATAGTTATATGGCGGAAAAAGACAACGCCGATGCGGACCGCGATGCCGTTTATGACAGCTATGTTGATTCCGCACTCATGCAAAAGCTCTACAACGATACAGTCGCGGGAGTTACAATCACCAACAGCGATGTTGTCAGCGCATATGCGGACGCAGTAAACACTTCAACAACGGTTGCGTCGTTCAAAACCTCATTTGAAAATTACATAAAGGGTACGTCAACGACTCCCCCGTTCTATATGCCGCATCCCGAAAATGCTGTTGAGGACGATACCGACACCGCAGATGTTGACGAAACAGCAGCGGCGGATCCACAGAACGCCATTTTCTCAATCTATCATTATGTGATACTTTTCTCCGGCACTCCCGAGTCCACGGTTACGGACTATTATCAGTATCTGCTTGATAATTCCACAGGGGTCGAAGACACCGACGCCGACACGGGCGACGACGCCGACACGGGCGACGACGCCGACACGGGCGACGACGCCGATACGGGCGACGACGCCGATACCACCGCCGAGCCCAAGGAGCAGACCGCGCGCGATGCAATGGCTGCGTTCGAGGCAAGGTTTAACGCAGAGGGCAGCTCATCCATGACATATGCCGAGTTCCTTCAAAATTTCTGCTTCAGCAGCACATACAATCATGCGGCTGATTCCACCAACACCGAAAATCCCAATGCAATGGGCGACACCGATATGACGCTCAGCTGCTATCAGTACTTTGGAAAGCTTATGCAGGCGAGCTTCGCTGCCGAAAGTGACACCACCTATTCAAGCGGCGTTGCATATGCAGCGATGAAGCTTGCGTTCCCCGAGTGGGAGCGTGACGCTGCTGCCGACACGGACGCCGATGCAGATGCAGACGCGGACGCGGACGCCGATACGGAGACCAAGGCACCGTTTGAGCTTCAGTATTACACGCTCAACGGCGGAGACAAGATCGTTCGTGTTGTTGCCAAGGATGGCATTCATTACATCATCCTCAACAAGGCGCACACTCAGCGTTACAATATGTATTGCGGCGATGAGAGCGAGAACCAGGGCAAGCTGCTTATGGCTGTTTACACCGAGGATGGAGAGTATGAGCTTGCCGAGGACGGCACTGTTAAAACCTGCATTGACGGCGTGACCCTCACAACTGAGCAGTGCGACGCCATAAACGAGAATCTCACGCATGTTACTTCAACCGATGAGGCTGACGAAACCGCCGAGACAAAGACTGCGCTTGAGGCGATGTTCGACACATACTATGATTCCGTGCTTACCACCAAGAAGAACGAGTATTACAACACCGTATACGAGGGGTGGAAGGCAGATTCAAAGGTTAGGATTCGCAACAGCGTAATCGATTCCTACTATGCGAACATAGGCTGACAACAGGCAGCCAACGGTTATTAATTAAACAGATGTGCTATGGGCGGCGCCGAATATTTCGGCGCCGTCCTTCACATAAAAGCACAAGCATGGGCATATTCAAATAAATCATGCCCGTTAAGTTGAAAACATTCATCTCCTATTGTATAATAATATGGGGTTGAGGCAGCTCAAGCCGCAAAAAGTCTGAAGAACGAGGTAATCATTATGTCCAAACAAGGCACGGTCTGCGCACTGCTTTCAAAAATGGGTGTGCGTGACGATGTGCGGGGCAGCGAATGCACAAGCTTTCGCATTGGCGGGCGGCTTGGACTTTTTGTTGAACCAACCTGTGCCGATGATATTGCGGCGGCTTTGTCCGCGGCACAGGATAACGATTATCCCGTGTTCGTTATGGGCAATGGCAGCAATATGCTGATACCTGACGAGGGAGTGGACGCACTTTTCATCCGAATAGGCGAAAAGCTCTCGGGCTTTCGATTTGCGGGCAGCACGCTTGTGGCAAACGCAGGCACGCTGCTTTCCTCCGCCGCAAAGGCGTCCGTCAGGCAGGGGCTTACGGGGCTTGAATGGGCAGCGGGCATACCCGGTACAATAGGCGGGGGAATCGCCATGAACGCGGGTGCGTATGGCGGCGATATGCGTCAAACCCTTCTAACCGTAACGGCTTTGCGCGGCGGCAAGGTTGTCGAGCTTACCGTTAATGAAAGCGACATGGGATATAGGCGTTCCGCGTTTGCATACCCGGGCATGATTGTTATTTCCGCAACTATGCAGCTTGCGCCCGATGACGGGCGCGCACGCTCAAGGATGGAGGATTTCGCGGGGCGAAGGCGTGAAAAGCAGCCAATCAATTTGCCCTCCGCCGGCAGCACGTTTAAGCGGCCTGAGGGTTATTTTGCGGGAGCGCTTATCGAAGGCGCGGGGCTGAAGGGCATGTCGGTCGGCGGGGCGTGCGTAAGTCCCAAGCATGCGGGCTTTATCGTCAACAACGGCGGCGCAACATATGACGACGTTATTACGCTGATCGACGCGGTTCGCAAACAGGTTTATGCAAAGTACGGAGTCATGCTTGAGCCTGAGGTCAAGATAATTTCATAAACGAAGCTAAAAGAGAGGTAGACGGCAATGTACATTCTCATTGTAACGGGTATGTCCGGAGCGGGCAAGTCCAACGCGCTCAGGGTGCTTGAGGATATGGGTTATCTGTGCGTGGATAATCTTCCCAGCGGTCTTGTCGGCAACTTTATCGATCTCTGCAAAAATACGGAGCCTCCGATTGAACGCGTGGCGTTGGTAATCGACAGCCGCGCATCGGTGTTTCGCTTCAGCACAGAAAAGCTGTTTCAAGCGCTTGATATGCTGGACGACCCGCACGAGCTTCTGTTTCTTGACTGTGCAAACGATGTGCTTCAAAGACGCTATGGCGAGACTCGGCGCAGGCATCCTCTGCACGATGACGCGGCGGCGGGCATTCTTATCGAGCGTGAGCTGCTGGAGCCTGTCAAGGAGCGTGCCAACTATATAATCGACACCACCGATATGAAGCCGCGTGAGCTTCAGCGCACAATGGAGCACACGCTCGGAGCGGGCGATTCAACGCCGTTTCGGCTTGTAATAACAAGCTTTGGCTACAAACGCGGCATACCGCAAAGCGCCGATATAGTGCTTGATATGCGTTATACCGCCAACCCTTTTTACGAGGGGTCGCTGCGAACTCTGTCGGGCAGGGATAAGCCCGTTAGGGATTACGTTTTTTCTGATCCACTGGTTCTTGATCAGCTTGACAGCGTTACCGCAATGCTTAAAAAGCTGATCCCCGCTTATGAGCGTGAGGGAAAGCGCAGGCTGATGATTTCCTTTGGCTGCACCGGAGGCAGACACCGTTCCGTTGCAATGGCGGAGGCGTTATACGAAAATATGCGTTCCTTCTGCTCATCCTCAATTGAACACAGGGATCTAATATATGAGGCGGACGACATAAACGAGAGGTTTATACAGTGAGTTCCTTTTCCGCAAACGTAAAAGAGGAGCTGACGACTGTCAGACTCAGACGTGCCGAGGACGCTAAGGCTTTGCTTTCGGGCTTTACGCTTGCGATAGCGTCGCTTAAATATGTTCCGAGTGCGCACGGCTGGGGCGTCCGATATGTGAGCGAAAGCGTTTCGGCAATTGATTTTGCGGCAAAGCTGATAAAGCAGCACTATGGCTTAGATATGGAGCTTTCCGTAACCGAGCATGAGCGGCTGCGCGCACGCAACAACGAGCTTGCGGTGTTTGGCGCGGGCATTGACGATTTTATGACAGAAATGGGTCTTGCGTCGTTAAACAGCGATAACGAGCGAGTATTTGAGCCGCGTGTGCCAAGCTTTGTTGAAAGCGAGCATACACAAAAAGCATTCGTGCGAGGTGTTTTTCTTGCGTGCGGTTCCGTTTCGGATCCCCAAAAGGGCTGTCATGCTGAGATGGTGTGCAAAAGCTCAATTCTGTCCCAAGCAGTTATTCAGCTGCTTTTGCCGTATGACGTGCGCATGAAGTCCTCAATTCGCAAGAACTCATTTGTGGTTTACGCCAAGGAGGGCGAAACTGTTGAGGATTTGCTTGCGTATATCGGCGCGGGCGCGGCGGTGCTTGCCGTGGGAGAGGCGCGGATGATGCGCGAGATAGCAAACGAAAGCAACCGAGGGGTCAATTGCATCACGGCAAATATCGAAAAAGCAGCAAGAACGTCCATCCGCAGGATAGACGATATACGCACGATATACCGAACTATCGGGCGTGACGCGCTGCCGCAGCAGCTTGCGCAAACGGCGGAGGCAAGGGTTAACAATCCCGAGATGACACTTTCGGAGCTTGCGGATTTGCTTGGTATAGGACGTTCGGCGGCGAGCTATCGGCTCAGCAAGCTGTCGCGCATTGCGGAGGATATCAAAAACGAACAAAGCCGTACCGCTTTGGGCAGCGTTGACACAAAGGATTCTTAAGCTTACGCGGCGCAAAAATCAATGGTTAAGGAGGGCGACCGATGGCGTTCACGCATCTTCATGTACACACGGAATACAGTCTGCTTGACGGAGCCTCAAGGATATCCGACCTTGTTTCTCATGCGGTTTCGCTTGGAATGGATTCGCTTGCCATAACCGATCACGGTTGTATGTATGGTGTGATCGATTTTTATAAAGAGTGCAAAAAGCAAGGCATAAAGCCAATTTTGGGTATGGAGGCGTATGTTGCGCCCAAAAGCATATACGAAAAAACAAACGTTCGCGAGTATGGGCATCTGATATTGCTTGCAAAAAATCAAATCGGTTACAAAAATCTGATGAAGCTTTCGTCAATCGCATATGTTGACGGCTTTTATTACAAGCCAAGGATTGATTACGATCTGATTAGGCAATACAGCGAGGGGCTGATTTGCCTTTCGGGATGCTTGGCGGGCGACATTCCCCAATTTTTGCTTGCGGATATGCACGCGGACGCCGTTTCTCTGGCGCGCAGGCTAAAGGCAATATTCGGGGACGATTTTTATATTGAGCTTCAGAATCACGGCTTGCCGGAGCAGCAGAGGGTGTTGCCGCGGCTTGCCGCGCTTGCGCGTGAGCTTGATATAAAAACCGTTGCAACAAACGATATTCATTATGTCACGCGTGACGATGCGGAGGCACAGGATGCGCTTCTTTGCATACAGACGGGTCATTTTGTGGATGAAACGGACCGTATGCGCATGGAGGCGGAGGAGTTTTATCTCAAAAGCGAACAAGAGATGCGCGCACGCTTTGCGGGCTATGAGGAGGGTGTTGACAACACGGCTGAGGTTGCCCAAAAATGCAATGTCAGTATTGAGTTTGGCGTTAGGCATTTGCCGGGCTTTACCGCACCTGACGGCATGGACAACGAGACATATCTTCGCACAATGTGCCATGACGGAATAATTAAAAAATATGGTGAAAATCCGTCGCAGCAGGTGTGGGACAGGCTTGAGTATGAGCTTGACATAGTCGTGCGCATGGGCTTTGTCGATTACTATCTTATCGTATGGGATTTCATCCACTATGCAAAGAGCCAGGGCATTATGGTGGGGCCGGGCAGGGGCAGCGGCGCGGCGTCCATCGCGGCATACGCGCTGGATATAACGGATATTGATCCGCTGAAATATGGCTTGCTTTTTGAACGCTTTCTTAATCCGGAGCGCATTTCTATGCCTGATTTTGATGTGGATTTCTGCTATGAAAGGCGTCAGGAGGTTATTGACTATGTGGTGCGCAAATATGGCGCCGACCACGTTGCACAGATAATCACATTCGGAACAATGGCGGCGAGGGCTGTTATCCGCGACGTGGGACGTGTGCTTCGCATACCATATGCGGAGGTTGACAGGATTGCAAAGCTTGTGCCGCCGATGCTCAAAATCACCATCAAGCAGGCTATCGAAATGGTGCCCGAGCTGAAGCAGCTTTACGAAAGCAGCGAAAAAGTTAAGAAGCTGCTTGACCTCTCAATCAAGCTTGAGGGGCTTCCGCGCCATGCCTCCACGCACGCGGCGGGAGTGGTGATTTCATCCGCGCCAACAACTGAATTTGTACCTCTGCAAAGAAACGAGGATTCGATAACAACCCAGTTCCCTATGGGCACGCTGGAGGAATTGGGCTTGCTGAAGATGGATTTTTTGGGGCTGAGGACTCTCACCGTAATACGGGATTGCTGTCAGTATGTTAAGAACAGCGGCAGGATACCGCCCACATTTGAAAATGACGGCTATGACGACCCAAACGTTTACAAGCTGATCTGTTCGGGCGATACGATAGGCATATTTCAGCTTGAATCCGCAGGCATGACAAACTTTATGATGCAGATGAAGCCCGATTGCTTCGAGGATATCATCGCGGGCATAGCACTGTTTCGCCCGGGCCCCATGGAGCAGATTCCACGTTATCTGGCGGGCAAGCAAAATATTGAATCCGTCAGCTATGTTGACGAGAAGCTGCGCCCGATATTGGACACCACATACGGATGCATGGTATATCAAGAGCAGGTCATGCAGATAGTGCGCGACCTTGCCGGATATTCCTATGGCAGAAGCGACCTCATTCGCCGTGCGATGAGCAAAAAAAAGCATGACGTAATGGAAAAGGAGCGTGGCAATTTTGTAAACGGCATTGTTGATGAAAACGGCAATGTCACGGTTGCGGGCGCTGTGCGAAACGGCGTTTCCGCTCAGGCGGCAAATAAAATATTCGATGAGATGACCGATTTTGCCTCATATGCGTTCAATAAAGCGCACGCCGCCTGCTATGCCGTGGTTGCGTATCGCACGGCATATCTCAAATATTACTATCCGGTTGAGATGATGACTGCGCTTATCAACAGCTTTATTGGCAGCGCGGACAAAATATCGGATTACATCTATTATTGCCGCAAGCGTGGGTTCAAGGTTTTGCCGCCGGACATTAATCGCTCGGAGACTCAGTTCAGGGTTGAAAACGGTTCAATTCGGTTTGGGCTTGCGGCAATCAAAAACGTTGGCGCGGACGCGGTAGACGATATTCTGCAAGAAAGGCAGCGGAACGGAGAATTTACCGATTTTGCGGACTTTTTGCGCAGGACGGATAACGTCAATAAAAGGATGCTTGAGGGCTTTATAAAAGCGGGATGCTTTGACGGCTTGGGCGTTACAAGGCTTTGGCTGATGGAGCATTACGAGCAGGAGGTTGACGCTGCCGCCGCTCAGAGACGGCGCAGAGAAACGGGTCAGATGTCCTTCTTTGATATGGCGGGGGCGGACGATGCAATGGCGGTGCTTAAAACCGTGCCCGATCATCACAGAGAGTTTGCCATGAGCAAGCTTCTTGAAATGGAAAAAGAGGCTATCGGCATTTACATAAGCGGGCATCCTCTTATGGAGTTTGAAAACGAGCTTGCCATGATGGACGCCAACGCAAAGCAGATTGCCGAGGCGGACGGCACGGGTAAGCTGCGCGATAACGACAGAGTGACAATAGGCGGGCTGCTGGGCGGAGTTCGAACTCGCCCCACAAAGTCAAACAACGGTCTTATGGCGTATGGCTTTATTGAGGATATGACAGGGAAGACGGAGTTTGCGGCGTTCCCGACGGTATACAACAAGTATGCCCCGTTGTTTTCCGAAAGCCGTCCCGTCAGGGTGTCGGGCAGGCTTTCAATGCGTGAGGACAAGGCGAACACCATAATGATAGACGAGATATCCCCGCTTGAAAAGGTGCAGCGATACAGGCTGTATTTGCGGTTTAACGATGGCACGCGTCACATGAAGGAGAGGGTGGCGTCGGTGCTCAAACGGTATCCGGGCATGCACGAGGTTGCGTTTTATGATACTGAAACGGGCAAAACCATACTTGCGCCAAAGGATATGTACGTCAACGGCTCCGCCGCGCTGATTGATATAATGAAGAATCTGCTGGGAGATGAAAATGTCAGATTCATCCCTCAGACGGCAAAACGTTCTCAATAAGCAGGCGCGGCGCGGCGGCATAACGCCGTCTCCAAACAAAACGTTATTCAAACTGTTATGCGGTTTTAATAATAAAAAAACGAATTCTATTTGCGAGGTAACAAAAGTATGAAACGCATTGGTGTGCTTACAAGCGGCGGGGATACCCCGGGTATGAACTGCGCAATACGCTCCGTTTTCAAAACGGGTGTTGCGATGGGTATGCAGGTTATGGGCGTGTACCACGGCTTTAAGGGACTTATCGAGGGCAAGGTTGACTATCTCACGCATGAGGATGTTGAAAACAAAATGCACAAGGGCGGCACTCTTTTAAGAACCGCAAGAAGCGAGGTGTTCCGCACCGAGGAAGGCATTCAAAAAGGAATTTCCGTGCTGCACGCGTATGGTATCGAGGGGCTTATTGTGATTGGCGGCGACGGCAGCTTTCGCGGCTGTGCGGAGCTTGTAAAGCGCGGAGTTCCAACCATAGGCATACCGGGCACTATTGATAACGATATGGGCTATACCGACTTTACAATCGGCTTTGATACGGCGGTTAACAATGTTACAAACGAGATATACAAGATACGCGATACAATGCGCGCACATGACCGCGTTGGCGTTATAGAGGTTATGGGGCGCAACTGCGGCGATATCGCGCTGTGGGCGGGCATAGGCGGCGCGGCCGACCTCATACTTGTGCCGGAAAGACCTATCTCATGGGAGGATGCGGCGAACAAGCTTGCCCAAAACAAGCTTCGCGGCAGATATACAAGTATCGTTATGATTGCCGAGGGAGCGGGCAAGGCGGAGGACTTCGCTCAGTATGTCAGAGAGCATACCGATGTTGAAATCAAGGCGACCGTTCTGGGCTATATCCAGCGCGGCGGCAATCCGTCCGCACTTGACAGAGTGCTTGCGGCGCAGATGGGTCAGCGCGCCGTGGAGCTTCTTGCGGAGAACGACTGCGGCAAAGCCGTGGGCATTCGCAAAAACCGTATATATGAGGTTCCTCTTGAGGACGCCGTCATGATGAAGGACGTGTTTGACGACAAGCTTTACGACCTCAACACAATGATGGCCCAGTTCTGAACGCATTGGCAAAAGCTTGACAACAAATATTGTCAGGCTTTTTTGTTGCCAAACGCAACCATTCAGGTTCCCACTCGGTATTAATGTCAAACGGCAATACAGCCAACCCTCTAATGAAGTAAAGGAGCGAAAAATGCTTACTGCGCTAAACAGCGTCACACCCACGGAATGTCAGACCTCGGGCAAAATCGTTTCGCTTCCTCCGCTTGAAAACGCAACGGAGGTGTTCTATCGGTATTCGGACATGGTATATCGTCTTGCGCTTACAAGATGCAAAAGCCGCTCCGACGCCGAGGACGTGATGCAGGATGTTTTTTTGCGTTATGTCAGAAGCGAACCGAGCTTCAGCTCATCCGAGCATCAGCGCGCATGGCTCATCAGAACCACATTAAACTGCATCAACACAACTATGACAAGCGCGTGGAAGCGTCACACGGCGGAGCTTACCGAGGATATCCCCGATATGCAAAAAAACGAAAGCAGTGTGTATGCCGCCGTTGCAAGGCTGCCGAAAAAGCTGCGGACGGTCATTCACCTTTTCTATTATGAGGGCTACAAGGTGATGGAAATTGCCGACATGATGGACGCAAACCCAAGCACGGTCAAATCATGGCTTAGGCGCGCACGAATATCGCTTGAAAGGGACTTGAAAGGAGATTTTTTTGATGTTTGAGGATGATTATAGAAACGCAGTGGACAAAATCCACCCGACACAGGAGGCAAAGAACAGAACTGCCGACGCCATATCCGAAGCGGGCGTATCAAAAAGAGGTGCAAAGGCAAGCAAACGCGGAGGCTTTGGCGTTCGCAGAGCGCTTGCGGCGGCGCTTGTCGCCTGCATGATCGCAGCTGTTCCTGTTTCGCTTGCAATAATTCAGAAGAATAACAATATGCTCAACAAACTCACCAATCACACGGCGTGGAATCTTTCGCTGCCAAGCGAATACACCGAGGGTCAAATATCCGATTACAGCGCTGTGTTCAACCGCATTTCAAGCAACGCCACCCGTTATAACGGCGCGCTGATCGGCGGCGACATAATATACTACTCAAACAACCTGTTTTACGGCATGGCAGAAAAATTGGGTGTTGCAACCAACGAGCAAGCGCCCGCACCCAACGCCCCGTCCTATGACACGCCTGATAATGCTCAGTCAAACGACGGTGCTTCAAACGAAGGCACACCCGACCATTCCGAAACAAACACTCAGGTTGAAGGCGTTGACGAGGCGGACATTGTCAAAACAGACGGCAGATATATTTACGCACTCAACCTCAACGGGGTTACAATATTCACCGCAGACGGGGCAAACAGCGTGCGCGTGGGCTTTATATCAGCAGACGATATGCCAACGCATTCCGACAATGCGCAGGTCAACATGACCGATATGTACCTGTACGGCGACAGACTGATTGTGATAGCGACCGAGTGCGAAAACATAATCTACTATAACGACGGCGTACTCGGCTTTGACGGATACCGTTACTATGAGAGCAACACGATCACAACCGTATATGTGTTTGACGTTGCGGATGTATCGGATGCAAAGCTTTTGTCCACGCTTTGCCAAGACGGGAGCTATTCAGATTCACGCTTGGTTAACGGTCAGCTTTATGTAATATCCAGCTATTCCCCCGTGGGTATTATTGAGGAGGACGACATTGCAACATATGTGCCCTGCACCTATGACGGCAACGGCAACGGCGACATTACGGACGCCAACGACATATACCTCATGACCTCGGACGGCGACACATTCAACAACGAAAGCTACACCTACATAACCAAGCTGGATATTGCCGCTCCTCAAGCGTTTGCGGATAACTTTGCGGTTCTGGGCTATACAAACACTGTGTATTGCAGCACGGACAATTTGATTCTTGCCCATTGGCAGTATCACAACGAAACAGAGACGGTTTCCGAAAACACCGAAAAGTGGCGCAGCTACTGCGATACAGAGCTTTACCGCATATCCCTTGACGGCAGCGACCTTGCCATAGCCGCAAGCGGCGTTGTGTCCGGCGAGCTGCTCAATCAGTTTTCGCTTGACGAATACAACGGGTATCTCCGCGTGGTTACCACAAGGGATGAATACTGCTATACCACATACACCTCCGGCGAAACAGTGGCGCAGACCTCCGAAAGCTCAATCTCAGACAACACATTGTATGTGCTTGACGCGGGACTGAATATCGTTGGCAGCATTAAAAACGTGGCACAGGATGAGCGCGTGTATTCCGTCCGCTTTATGGGCGATGTTGGCTACTTTGTAACCTTCCGCCAGACGGACCCTCTGTTCAGCGTTGATCTTTCAAACCCCAATAACCCAACCATACTCGGTGAGCTTAAGATTCCGGGCTTCTCCCAGTATCTTCAGGCATGGGGCAGCGATATGCTGTTTGGCTTTGGTATGGCGGCGGATGAAAACGGTTCGACAGAGTGCCTAAAGCTTTCACTGTTTAACGTATCCGATCCCTCAAACGTGACTGAGGCGGATTGCCTCAAGCTTACGGACTATTACTGGTCGGAGGCCTCATATAACCACAAGGCTATTCTTGTTGATTACGAAAAGGGGCTTATAGGCTTCCCGGCGGAAAACGGTTACGCGCTCTACACCTGCGGCGCAGAGGGAGGGTTTGAAAAGGCAGCGATGGTCAAATTCACCCAAACCGATGACGCGTGGTATTGGTACGGCGGCGACCTTCGCGGGCTGTACGCGGGTGATTACTATTACGTTCTGGATTGCAGCGGCGGTCATATGGCGGTGATAGACCTCAACACATATGAGCTTGTTGCGAGCATCACGTTCAATAATTGACGCATTGATTGACAAAAAAACAGGGCTGCAGCGATGTATCAGCATTGCTGCAGCCCTGTTGTATTCCGCTATGGATTTATTGCGGATTGCATTCAATCACAGCAAAAAATCAACTCCAAAGCTCTCGGTACTTTTTGATAACCGTATCCATCATGTCGCGCACATCCGCGTCATCACAGTCGTCAACAGAAATCTCATTCACCTCACCGCAAAGCCTTGTAAGCACTGTTCTTGAAGCGGCGTCGATCACCGCAAAGCCTGAATTCTTGCTCTGCATAAGCGCATCGGCGTTTTCAAACAGCGTAAGCTTATCCAAATAGGGTGCGCCGCCGTGCGGACAGAATGTTTTGCAGTTGCCGCACTCATTGCAAAGGCGGTCGATGTGAAGAATCTGCCGCGCAGCCCTTTCGGGTATGCTCACGGCGACATTGGCACGGTTGGGGCAGACGTCAACACAGCTTTCGCAAACGGTTTGACACCCCAAGCACCTTTCACTCTCCTCCTCACAGTCGGAGCGCCTTCCGCAAAGCCTGCCGTGACGCTCCAATGCATCACTGTAAAGCATACGCGCAGCGGCGGGAATGCGGAAATAATGCTTCCCGCAAAGCTTTTCTGTTACACGGGCGGCGTCTGCAATGGCGTCCGCAACGGTTGCGGGCCCGCGCAGACAGTCCCCTATGCGATAAACACAATCGACGTTAGAAGCCGCGCCGGGCTCATCATCATTAAGACTGACTCCAAAGCTTCGCAGATACTCCTCGTCAACGCTTTCTCCAACGGCGGCGACAACACAGCTGCATTCGATGGCGGTAGTTTCGCCCGTCGGCAAAACCGTGCGCCTGCCGCGCAGGTCTGAATCACCGAGACGCATTTTTTCGCAAATCAGCTTGCCGTTGTCAAAAGAGACGGGGGCGAGCAGCTCAAAAATCCTCACGCCGTCCGCGGCGGCAAGAGAAAGCTCCTCCGCGTCCGCGGGCATATAGCGCTTTGTGCGCCTATACACAATTGAAACGCCCGTTACGTCCTTTTCACGCACAGCGGCGCGGGCTGCGTCCATGGCGGTGTTGCCCCCGCCAATCACAACCACATTGCCGCAAAGCGTGCGCTCCCCGCGCTTCTGTGCCGAAAGAAAATCAATGGCGTTTACGATCCTGCCGTTGCCCTTGATATCAAGAGTGCCGTGCTTTTCGGCGCCGACGGCAAGTATTATCGCGTCATAGCCCTCCTCCTTCAGCGCGTCAATCGTGGGAGCGGGCGTGTTCAGACGAATGTCGGAGCAGTATTTTTTAACAAGAGCAATATCCTTCGCAATTGCTTCATCATCAATTCTGAATGAGGGTATCACGTTTTTTACCACGCCGCCGAGCGAAGACGACTTTTCAAACAGAGTGACGGAGACTCCGCGCCTGCCCAAAAGATATGCGGCGGAAAGTCCCGCGGGGCCGCCGCCTACAACAGCAGCGCGAAGACCAATCGGCTCAGGCGCTTCAGCCGCCTCCATAAGCTCGTCATAGCCGCCCTTTGCCGCGCAAAGCTTCAAACTGCGAATGCACACCGCATCGTCATAAAAGTTGCGTGTGCATTTGTCCATGCAATGATGCGCACATATCGTGCCGGTTATAAACGGCAGAGGATTTTTTTCTGTTATCAGCTTAATCGCACGAAAATATTGCCCTGCCGATACCAGACGGATGTATTCGGGTATGTTCTGACCAAACGGGCAGCCGTAAGCGCAGGGTGCAATAAAGCAGTCGAACATGGGCAGCTCGTCATTCAGCTTGCGAACGGGCAGGGGCTTAACGGGCTTTATATGCCTTGCATCGCGCTTTGCATCCTCGTGCAAAAGCTCGGTCATATCAACGTCAACATGCGCCTTGGGCAAAAATCCCTTAAACGCATCCGCAAGCTGTGCGCAGCGGGAGTATCCTCCCGACTTCAAAAGCGTCGTCGCAACGGTTATGGGGAATATTCCGCAATCGGCAATACGACGGATGTTAAACGCATCCGCCCCGCCGGAAAACGAAATGGGCAGCTTGCCGTCAAAAGCGCGTGAAAGCCTTGCCGCAACCGCTGTTGTGAGGGGATAGAGCGATCTGCCGCTCATGTACATCTCGTTTCCGGGCAGCTCGTTTCTTGTAATGTCAACGGGGAATGTGTTTGTCAGCTTAACACCCATTGTCAGCCCCTTTGAAGCGGCAAGCGCCATAAGCCTTGAAATCATTGGTACGGCGTCCGCAAACTGCAAATCGCCCTTGAAATGCGTGTCGTCAAACACGATATAGTCATAACCCATGGAATCGAGGGTTTGTCTTGCATAGTCAAAGCCCAAAAGCGTGGGATTGCACTTGATATATGTGTTAAGCTCCTTTTCGCTTATGAGGTAAGAGGCAATGCGCTCAATCTCATCAGGCGGACAGCCGTGAAGGGTTGAAAGCGTTGCCGAGCTGCATATGTGCGGCGCGTCACATCTTAGCCGTGAAGCAAAATCAGGGTATCTGTCGCAAAGAATATCAAGACATTCGTTATAAAAATCGTTGTCGGCGGGATGCTTAAGCCCCGTAATAAAGGAGTCGATCTTTTCGCTTTTGATTCCCTTGAGGTCGTAGCCCACGCTCATATTAAAAATATAACCCTTGCCGTCACCGCCAAATTTCAGGCTAAGCAGCTTGAGTATCAGCCATGCCTTGACATACTCCCTGTACGCATTTTCAACCGTAAGCTCGGTTGACCATTCAACATTGTAGCCCTCGTCGTCGGCAAGTATGCAGGGCTTTGCAACGGGCAAATCCTCACCGTCAAGCGTCTGAACGGTTTTAAGCTCAAAAAAACGACATCCGCCCGCGTATGCGGCGATTATGTTCTCGGCAAGCTGAGTGTGAGGGCCTGCGGCGGGACCCATGGGGACGTCAAGCCGCTCCCCGATAAAATCAACCGATGAGTACGCTCCAACGTCCTTAACCGCAACGCCGAATATTGTTTCGGTTCGTGCGTATTCCGCATCAATAATGTCAAGCAGCTGTGAAAAGCCGTATCCGTGCATCCTGTCAGACATGAATTTTTACCTCCAATTATTAAACGCTTTTCCAAAGAGCCTCGGCGGCGGAGCGTATTTCGCCATACACAAGCTCCTCGTCAATTGTTGTAAGCCGTCTGTCGCGCATAAGCACGCGTCCGCCAACTATTGTCGTTGTGCAGTCACGCCCGCTCATGCCAAAAAGCATATGTCCGTTTGCGGTGTTCTCGTCAAAGCGCGTGTACGGGTTGTAATCCATCACAACAATATCGGCGGCGGCGCCCGCCTCAAGCACGCCCAGCCTTTCGCCAAAGCAATTGCCGGCAATGTGCGCGTTGCCCTCAATCAGCATCGAAGTGACCTCGTTCCACGCGGCGGTGGGGTCGCCGGAGCAGTGTCGCTGTACGGCAAGCGCCGTCTTAGCGCTTTCAAGCATATCGTTGGTGTATGCGTCCGTGCCAAGCCCTAACGATATGCCGCGCCGATACATCTCAATTATGGGAGAGCATCCGACGGCGTTGCCCATGTTGGAGGCAGGATTGTTGACAACATTTGTGTTTGTGCTTTTTATAAGCTCCATTTCAGAATCGGTAATGTGTATGCAGTGACCGAGTATGGTTTTTTCACCCAATATGCCGAGATCATAAAGACGTTGAACAGGACGCTTTTGATACTTGTGCATGGCGTCGTAAACATCGTCCAGCCCCTCGGAAACATGGATGTGAAAGCCGGCCCTTCCCGCATTTGCCCTCACGCACTCACGCATTGTATCCTCACTCAGCGTGAATGAGGCGTGCATGCCGAACATCGCTTTAAGATAAGCGGAAGGCTGCGCCTCACAGTATTCGATGAAATCAACATTTTCACGAATGGCTTCCTCACACTTATCCATGCCGTCACGCTCACTTGTTTCATAGCACAGACAAGAGCGAAGCCCCACCTTGCGCGAAACCTCCGCTATTGCCGCAAGAGAGCCGCGTGGCTGAAAAAAGCTTGCGTGATGGTCAAAAATTGTGGTGACGCCGTTTTTAACGCACTCCGCCATTGTTGCGTATGCGCTCATGCGGCAGCCCTCGATGCTCAAATGTCTGTCAAGACGCCACCACATGCCGTCCAATATTTCATAAAAGCAGGTGGGATTATAATCGGGCATTGCCAAGCCACGCGCAAGCGCGCTGTAAATATGGGTGTGGGTGTTGATAAGCCCGGGCATTATTACGCCGCGCTTTGCGTCAATAAACTCCGCATCACCATATTTGTTTAGGATATCCGCCGTCCGCCCAACCTCGATGATGTGCTCATTGTCCACAGCGACCGCGCCGTCATCAATGTAGGGGACGAGTCTGCCGCGTGTCAAAAGTCGTCCGTTGCCTATAACTAACATAAGCCATGCCCTCCAAATATAAAATAAGCACGATAGCTGATAATGGCAAAAGCCAAAACCAAGCCCGTGCGCGAAACACTGCCTTACAGCCTGTAACAATGATATTTTAGCACAGCAATATACACTATTGCAATAGGTTAAACAAAAAATCGGGACGCTGCCGCAAAAACGGCTGCATCCCGAAAAAATTACAGCTTGCAGAGAAGATGTGTCGTGATATGGTTTACACGGCTTCCTCCTCCGCTCTGCATTCGTCCTCAAGCACCGTGTAGGCAATCTTTCCTACAAGCGTTTTGGGCAGCTCACTGCGAAACTCAATTGTGTATGGCATTGCATATTTGGCTATATGCTTTCTGCAATAGCAAAGTATATCCTCACGCAGATCATCGCTTGCGGCAAAGCCCTCACGCAAAACAACATATGCCTTTACCTTTTGCATCTTGTAAGGATCCTTCACGCCTATAACGCAGCTCATCTGCACCGCCTCATGCCCGTCAAGAATATTTTCAAGCTGAGAGGGATAAACATTATAGCCGCAAGTGATTATCATACGCTTCAGACGCTGCTTAAAGTAGATAAAGCCATCCTCGTCCATCACACCCAGATCGCCCGTGTGCAGCCATGTCCGCCCGTCGGAATGAATGCGCAGTGTTTTTGCGTTCTCATCGGGATGATTGACGTATCCAAGCATAACCGAAGGACCGGAAAGGCAGATTTCACCCTCCGTACCATATGGCAGCTCGTCTGTTGTGCCAACGCCGCATATGGCGTAATATGTGTCGGGATATGGCAGACCGATGCTGCCCTCACGCTCCGCATTGTAGGGGGTGAGACAGCTTGCCGTCACACATTCCGTAGTGCCGTAGCCCTCACGCACATGGATTGTTGCGCCATGCTCCTCAAGGTATTTGTCGAAACGCTTTTTCAACTCAATTGAAAGAGAATCGCCCCCGCTGAATACTCCGCGCAGGCAGGAGAGGTCAACTCCGTCAAGATACGGGTTACGCGTTATCGCCTCAAAAAGAGTGGGGACGCCCGCTATGTAGTTCGGCCTCGTTTTTTTGATAAGCTCGGCGTATTGCTTGACATTAAAGCGTGGAACAAGTATCGCCGTGCCGCCGCAAATCATAAGCGTGTGGATGCAAACGCCCAGGCCAAACCCATGAAAAACGGGCATTGCCGCAAGCATTTTTGAATGATAGACCTCTTTATTGCACATCGCCTGTGTTTGCAGCCCCAGCGCGTTGAAATTGAGGTTTGAAAGCATTATGCCCTTTGTAACGCCGGTCGTGCCGCCGGAAAACAGTATTACGGCAACATCGTCCGCGCCGCACTCAACAATATGCTTTTCAAGCTTGACCGCATCGCCGCCCTTCAAAAAATCTGCCCACATAATCACATTTGGGGCGGATTTCGGCAGCCTGTATTTGCGCCCCTCCGTAACGGCATAGCCAACGCGCTTAACAAAACCAAGCTCATCTGCGGCGCCCGTAATAACAATCCCGCAAAGAGGATACTGCTTTTGTACATCAACCATCTTGCCGTAAAACTGGTCGAGCGTCATAACATAATTGCTTTTGACCTCTTTTAGATAATAGACGATTTCACCCACGGCGGAAAGCGGATGTATCATGCTTGCCGTCGCGTCGATATGGTTGAGGGCATAAAGACAGTAAATTGCCTGCGGCACGTTGGGCATACACACGGTGACGATATCACCGCGCTTAACGCCCATCGCGGCAAATCCCGCAGCAACGCGGTCAATACGCTTTATCAAGGTATCGAATGAATAATTCTTGCCCATGTAGCTGAGCGCGGGCCAACCGCCGTCGCGCATTGCGGAGCGGAGTACGGCGTTGTACATGGAATAGTCGGGGTAGTCAAGACAACACGGCACATCGCCGTATCCGGCAAGCCAAGGGGCATTAGGCGCTTTGACAGGGTTAGTTTCCATAAAGATTGATAATTCCTTTCGTTATGAATAAATAAATTATAATAAACGGTTTAAAAACTCTATCTGATTATTTCGCCTGCCTGTCGCCGATATCGGGAAGCGGAGCCTCAATCGGAAGATCAAGCAAATCAGGCTCTGCGATAAGCCTGCGAAGAATGCGCGCGCTGTTGGCAAAATAAAGCCCGTCGGCAATACGCTCGTCAATTGTAAGCCCAAGCTCAAGCGCTTCGCGCATATCATATGTGCCGTCCGCGTTATAATACGGCGTCATATGCTTTTCCCCGACTATTACAAAAAACGAATTAGTACCCCAATTGACAAGATGATGGTATGACGCGTGCATTTTGATACTGCCCAAATTGCTTAAAAACACAGAGCAATAATCGGGGTCGTCCTTTGAAAGGGAGGCGGGGACCCAACCGTGATAGTCAAGCCAACGCAAAAACCGCATCAAAATGCGCATAACCCAACGCGGCAGCCTTGCAAGCGTGCTCATCGCGGAGGTCGCACCGTCAACATTGCCCTCTGTGCGAACGTGACGTACTATTTTTTTAACCTTTGAGTGAATCTGTTCGATGGGCGATTCGCCCGACTTATCAACCTCGATAACGGCAAGAGCTTCCTCCGAGGCGTCGTTGAATTGCTTTTTTACAACAAATGACAGTGAAACTGCGTATCGCTCGTATATCCTGTGACCGGCAATAAAGCGGTTCATTTTGGGACGCAGTACAATGGTTTTGGCTATCGCGGCGCAGATAACGTGAAACAGCGTGTACTTGAAGTCGTCTCCCAAGGCGTTTTTGCGGACAAGATAATCGTTGACGGCGGTAAGGTCGATGGTTTCGTTCATCACCGCCTCGTTGTCGGCACGGTTCGGCATAAGGTACGGCATAAAAACGTGCATGGCGTCAATATCACGAAGCCATCGCCCATCTTTCCTGTCGCCCCGCCGACGTTTGTATTCGGCAGAACCCATATATAACTCCCCCATATTTTACAGTAAAAAATGTATGACGCTGTAAAATATAAGAAATTATATCATGCATTGCTTTATCTGTCAAATACGATATTAAAAAACGTACTATTGTAAAACATGAGCGAACCTCAAAGGATAGGAATCGCACAGTGCAAAAATCAACAAACCCGACATTGTGTTATATGGCTTGTTGTGCTATAATAGCGTTACAGACGATGATACACGCCGCAGGGCTAAAGCTGTGCCGCCAAACGGCAGAGGGCTTCCCCCACGGCGTCAGCACGCCTATCAGTATATGGAGGGAACCAAATGCATAGGGACTTACTTAAAAAACTGCTCTCGGCTTTTATCGCGGCGGCGATGCTTGCGCTTGCGCTTGCTGCGCTTTCGGGATGCAAAAAGCAACAAGAAGACGGTGAAAAAACCAACAACGATCGCTACTGCGGCTGCGTGCTGACATTCAGCGCTCCGACTCAATTCCCGATATACGCACAGGTCAGCGGCATAAACTATCAGTTTGAAGGCGTCACGGGAGAAAACTTTTTTGACGACTCCGTATACAACCCCGACACACGCACGCTCAATCAAAAGCAGTCCGTGTCACGCAATCTAAGCAATCCCGTTATAAACGTTGCGTCATACGGCAGTGCAACGCTTCAGGCAACGGCGGCTGTCAGCGCGACCTACGCGGCGGAAAATCCAGATTCTCATCTGCGCGCATATGCCGTATATCGCAATGAGGAGGGGTCACTGTATTTAGACGGCAGATATGACGAATTTTTATACGATGATATTCGTGCGGGCTGCTCTCTTGAGGATTCAAGACAATATACCCTCACGGATTCAAAGGGCGTCGAATACGTTCAAACGGTCAGCATAACATTGAGTGTTATTATCGCCACGCCCGCCGCAAGGATGCTTGTTGAGCAGCTGGATGGATCCGGCGCGGTGATACAGAGCGATACCGTATCAACAAGCGCTTCAGGCTTCAGCACGGCAATGGCGGACGGTGCGGCTTCAATCACCGTATACGAGTACGACAAGGACGGCAAGTGCATCCGCACAAAAACGTTTAACGATGTGAGTGAGACGGTCAAGTATTTTGCACTGTATGGCGATGCTGCGATACTTAAGACGCTCAGCATAAGCGTTAAGAAGTAAACTAACTATATAATGTTCAGCACGGCTTGTTTTTTGCAGCGCCGCGGGTATAATAAAAACTGAAATAAAATGCGGAGGTTAATTTATATGAAGGCAAAAGTTGGCATTAACGGGTTTGGGCGCATCGGTCGCTTGGTTTTTCGTGCGGCGATTGCAAATCCCGACATCATCGTAACCTGTATAAACGATCCCTTCCTGGATGTTGATTACATGGCGTATCTTCTTAGGTACGACACCGTTCACGGCAGATTCAACGGTGAGATCAAGGTTGAAGACGGCAAGCTCATCGTTAACGGAGAGGTTGTCAATGTGTACAGCTGCATGAACCCCGCGGAGATTCCCTGGGGTCAGCATGAAGCCGAGTATGTTGTTGAGTCCACCGGCAAGTTCACCACAACCGAAAAGGCAGCCGCCCACTTTGCAGGCGGCGCGAAAAAGGTCGTCATATCCGCTCCAAGCGCGGATGCTCCCATGTTTGTAATGGGCGTCAACCAAAACACATACACAACGGACATGAACATCGTTTCAAACGCAAGCTGCACAACAAACTGCCTTGCGCCTCTTGCCAAGGTTATTAACGACAACTTCGGCATTGTCGAAGGTCTCATGACAACCGTTCACAGCATCACGGCAACACAGCTCACCGTTGACGGCTCATCCAAAAAGGATTGGCGCGGCGGCAGGGCGGCGGCGCACAATATCATCCCCTCAAGCACGGGCGCGGCAAAGGCTGTCGGCAAGGTTATCCCGTCGCTCAACGGCAAGCTCACGGGCATGAGCCTGCGCGTGCCGACAATAGACGTTTCAGTAGTTGACCTCACCTGCACGCTTGCAACTCCCACCACATATGATGAGATAAAAGCGGTTATGAAGGCGGCGTCCGAGAGTGAAGAGCTTAAGGGCATAGTCGGTTACACGGATGAGCCTGTTGTGTCAAGCGATTTCTATACCGATCCCCGTACATCAATATTCGATGCAAACGCGGGCATAATGCTAAACGATCACTTTGTCAAGCTGGTCGCGTGGTATGATAACGAGTGGGGCTATTCCAACAAGCTTGTGGATCTTATTCTCCACATGGCAAGCGTAGATCATCCCTGCTGTTGCTGCTGCAAATAAACGGAATCAAATGCTTGCCCGTTGGCGAATGTCAGCGGGCAAGATTATTTTTTCAGCAAAAATCTTGTATGAAAGGTCAAGTATACTGTATTATGAAGCCATATGAAAGACTGCTTAGGTATGCGGTGATTCATACCGCAAGCGATGAAACAAGCAAAACCGTCCCAACAACCCAACGCCAGTTCAATCTTGCAAGGGTATTGGTGGACGAGCTTAAGGCTATGGGTGTGACGAACGCCCGTGTTGACGATATGTGCTATGTTTATGCATCAATCCCCGCAACAAACGGCTATGAGGAAAAGCCTGCGATAGGTTTTATCGCCCATATGGACACCGTTCCGGATTTTTGCGGCGAAAATGTCAAGCCCAATGTTATACCAAACTACAATGGGGAGGACGTTTTGCTTGGCGCCGGTGAAAGGGTTCTCCGTGTGTGCGACTTTCCTCATCTTGCAAGGCTTGCGGGGCGCACGCTTATAACCACCGACGGCACGACCGTGCTGGGCGCGGACGACAAGGCGGGCGTTTCGGAGATTATGACGGCAGTTGAACGCATAATCGGCGGCAATATCCCGCACGGCAAGCTGTGCATAGGCTTCACGCCGGATGAAGAAGTCGGCAGCGGAGCGGATCATTTTGACGTAAAGGCTTTCGGAGCGGATTTTGCCTACACTGTTGACGGCGGAGAGGAAAACGAAATTGTATTCGAAAATTTCAATGCCGCTTCCGCAGGGGTTGATATTAACGGATTTAACGTCCATCCGGGCAGCGCAAAGGACACAATGATAAACGCATTGATAGTGGCGTGCGAGCTTAACGCCATGCTGCCCTCAGGCGAAACTCCGCGCAACACCGAGGACTATGAGGGATTTTTCCATCTGTGCGCGATGAACGGCAATGTGGAACGCGCTTCCATGTATTACATTCTGCGCGACCACAGCGCGGCGATAATGACCGCACGAAAAGCCACCATGCGCCATATCGAAAAGCTGCTTAATGAAAAATACGGTGAGGGTACGGTAAAAATCACAATAACCGATCAGTACCAAAATATGGAAAGCTGCATTAAGCCCTGCTTCCACCTTGTTGAAAATGCCTGCGATGTTATACGCGGGCTTGGTATGACGCCCTCCAACGCGCCGATTCGCGGCGGCACGGATGGTGCAAGGCTCAGCTTTATGGGTCTGCCGTGTCCAAACCTCGGCACTGGCGGCTATGCTTATCATGGCCCGTATGAGCATATCACAGCGGAGGGAATGGAGCTTGCCACGCAGGTAATAATCGGCATAATCGGAAAATACGCCGAATAACGTCTGCGCGTCGGTGCGGCGCTTCCTCATCCAAAATTTAATAATTGGCAAAGCTTAACCCCAAGTGACGGTACACAGGTCATCTGGGGTTATTTTTATCTCAAGAATAGAAAGTCCTCATATAAGGATGAGTTTTTAGGCTGATTGACTGAAGCGGCACTTCTTTGTAAAACAAGGGGGAGCTTCCGCACAGCGCGGACGCTCCCCCTTGCGGTCCGTAAATGCTTTTTATCGACACAAAAAGCATTGCGAATGGTTAACGATTATTTCATGTCAGGCTCGTTCTTGTCAACGCCGAGTATGGTTGCTTTGTTCCTTCTGCGAAAAAGCATTGTTATGCCCCATATTCCCGCAAGACCGACAAGAGTGTATATGATCCTCGAAACGACCGTACTCATTCCGCCGAATATCGCCGCGACGACGTCAAACTGAAAAATTCCGATCAGTCCCCAATTCAAAGCCCCGATTACTATCAATATCAGCGCGATTGTGTCCATGGTATCTCCTTTCAATGCGACGGTGCATAGCCGCATATATTCGTTCACTCATATCATTTGAAAACCACGCTCTGCTTATTCACGCCAAAAAGATCTGGCAAACATGGCGCTGCAAAAAACGACGAAAAAGATACTTTCCCAAACGATGCGCGGTGATAAGCCAAGAAACTGAAAATAATTTACAACACGAGGATGTATATATAATGTACAAAAACCAAACCGAAATAATAAAGTTATCCACAGTTTCCACAGAGTTATCCACTTTTCAGCCTGATTTGGGACTTTTTGCTGTTGAAAACTTTAAGGAAAACTCAGCGGCGCTGTCGGCGTATGTCGGTCGTATTCCCCACATGAGGGAGCATGTGATACTTTTGATAAAATACTACAAGATGATTCAAAAGGTTTTGGTGGCAAAATGAGCTTGAATTCCCAAACATAGAACAATATGGATTCAAACAAAAGCCTGCGCGATAAGCAAGTCGCAAAAATGAGGCGAATATTCGCGCAAGTTAAGCGTGCAGCCATATTTGCTCAATCCGTCATAATATATTCAAAACGGGGAAAAATAGCTTGCAAATATGAATAAACTGTGATATAGTCTTTCATGTTGTACGGATAGCGGGGGTTATCCCCGCGTTTCCCGTTGTTTCTTGGCAAAAAAGCGGTCATCCGCTTTTTGATGGAGAGTGGGCAAAACCCGCTCTTTAATTTTGAAGGGCGAAGGGTACTGATTTGAAGCTTATCGAAACAATTGCATCACTCGTTGAGCCAACCATAACCGACATGGGGTATGAGCTTTACGATATTGATTTTTTGAAGGAGTATGGCGCGTGGGAGCTGCTTATCACAATCGACAGCCCAAACGGCGTCACGCTTGACGATTGCGAGGCTGTAAGCCGTGCCGTTGAACCGATACTTGACGAAGCCGACCCTATCGAGCAGGCGTATAACCTCACCATCAGCTCTGTTGGCATTGCCCGTCCGCTCAAGATTGAAAAGGACTTTGTGCGCAACATTGGCAACACTGTCGATATAAAGCTCTATGCCGCCATGACGGAGGGTGCGCTTCACGGCAAAAAAGCGCTTACTGGCGTGCTGACCTCATTTGATGAGGATAGCTTCACCGTCGATATCAACGGAGAAAGCTATACATTCCCCAAGAAGGCCGCGGCGCTTTTGCGTCCGCATATTGATTTTTAATTGAAGGAGATAAACCTATGAACTCGAACGAGCTTATCGCGGCTATGAAACAGATCGAGAAGGAGCGCGGCATTGACCGCGACGTTCTGATCGACGCGATTGAGGCGGCGCTGATATCCGCATATAAGCGCAACTATAACGTAAATACAAACGTCCGTGCCACTATGGACAGAGAAACGGGCGCTATCGGCATATTCGCATCCAAAACGGTGGTTGAAACAGATGAAAATCCCAACGCGGAGATATCCCTTGAAGCCGCCAAAAAGATTAATCCTCTTTACGAGCTTGGCGACGTATTGGAGGAGGAGGCATACACAAAGGATTTTGGGCGCATAGCGGCTCAAACGGCAAAGCAGGTTGTAATCCAGCGCATCCGCGAGGCGGAGCAGGGCGCTATTTTCGATGAGTTTGCCGAAAAAGAGAATGAGATTCTTACCGCGATTGTCAACCGTGTCGAAAAGAACGGAGTGTATGTTGAGCTTGGCAAAACTGACGGCATAATTCCCTTTAACGAGGTTATTCAGGGCGAAACATACAATCAGAGCGACCGCATAAAGGTGTATGTGCTAAAGGTTCAACGCAACAACAAGGGACCGCAGGTGGTTGTATCGCGCACGCATCCGGGTCTGGTTAAGCGTCTGTTTGAGCTTGAGGTTCCCGAAATTCAAAACGGCATTGTGCAGATAAAGTCCATAGCGCGTGAAGCGGGGCAGAGAACAAAGGTTGCCGTTGTGTCGTTTGATCCTCAGGTAGACGCCGTGGGCGCCTGCGTGGGGCAAAAGGGTACGCGTGTTGAGCGTATAGTTGACGAGCTTCATAACGAAAAGATTGATATAATCGAGTGGGATCCCGACATTGCCGTATATATAGCAAAATCGCTCAGCCCCGCACGAGTGATAATGGTTTATATAAACGAGAACGAGAAGGCAGCAAAGGTAATAGTACCCGATAATCAGCTTTCGCTTGCCATAGGCAAGGAGGGGCAGAACGCCCGTCTTGCCGCAAAGCTCACCGGATGGAAGATTGACATCAAGTCCAAGGCTCAGGCGGATGAAGAAATGAGCCGCTATGAGCAAGAGGCGGCAGCGGAGGAAGACGGCGCGTTCGATCCGGATGATATGCCATCCGACGTTGATTGATTGTTTCTTTTATATGATGCGCGGCTTTGCCGTGCGGAAAGGCGCGAGCTGATTTGGCAAAAAAAATCCCTATGCGTATGTGCGTTGGCTGCCGCGAGATGAAAGAAAAGCGGTCACTTGTGCGCGTTGTGCGGCAGGCGGACGGCGCTTCGATTGACCTCACGGGGAAGGCAAACGGCAGAGGTGCGTATATTTGCCCAAACGAAGCCTGCCTCATGCGGGCGGTTAAGTCCAAGGCGCTTGGACGTGCGCTTGAGACTGATATCAGCGCGGAGGTGCTTGAGGCTCTTGCCGCGGAGATTGCAAAGCGTGGGGGTGCTGAGGATGCCTGACGATAGGCTGCGGTCCGCCCTCGGTTTTGCCATGAAAGCGGGGCGCGTCCGTTCGGGAGACCTTGCGGCGGAAAAAACGCTTAAAAGCGGCAGAGCAAGGCTTGCGATAGTTGACGCAAACGCTTCTGAAGCAACCTTGGCAAGGTGGACGGCAATGTGCCGCACGGCGGGGGTTCCGCTTATCAGGGCAACGGATATGGGTATGGCGATCGGGCGGGAAGCTCACATGGTCGCTTGTGTAACAGACGATGGGTTCGCAAATATGATAATGCGTTCCTATAAAGATATTGAATCGTAATTTTTCGGGGGTAAACCAATGGCAAAAAACGAACTCATTGAGACCGCAAAGCAGCTCGAAGCAAAAACAAATGAGCTTCTGACGAGGGTCAAAGAGCTTCAAACGAACCTATCCGGTTCATTACAGCAGGCAAAGCGGCAGGAGAGCAAGCTTATAGAATCCGAGAGGGCGGCGGAAAAGGCACGCGCAGAGCGTGATGCTGCCGAGCGCCTGAAGGAATTTTTAGAATCGCAGGAGCAAAAGGGCGTTTATATCGGTGGGGAGGACGCAGAGCCGTCATCCGCCGAGGGCAACGCTTTGGAGGCGCACGCCTCAGAGGGTGCGGCGGCGCAGCAAAATGTTGCGTCCGCAGTTACCGACGCTCCCGCGGCGGAAGCCTTTGTGCAGCCCGAGGCAAAGCCGACGCCCGCAGAGCCCGACAAGCACGCTGCGGATATTTCCGCCGCAAGCGATGGCGGCAGCGGGGCAGTTAAGCAAAGCGACATTCCCAAAACAGAAGTAATCGCCGCATCGGCAGACGATGCAGGCGTCAATACCGAACCGACAAAGTCCGCGGTCAATGCGGACACAGGCGCTGTCGAGACGGAAAAAACCGTTGCGGCGGATAACATCAGCCTCAATGCTGCTCAGCCCAAACAAACCGATACTGTCGGCGTTGACGCGCATTCATCCGAAAGCAAGCCGCAGACTGCAAAGAGCACCGCAAAAGCGGACGGGGCAGAAAAGCCCGACCGTCAGCAGAGCGGAAGTACACAGCAGCGTGCTCCCTATAATCAGCAGGGTACACAGCAGCGTGCTCCCTATAATCAGCAGGGCACTCAGCAACGTGCTCCCTATAATCAGCAAGGCACACAGCAACGCGCTCCCTATAATCAGCAGGGCACACAGCAACGCGCTCCCTATAATCAGCAGGGAACACAGCAACGCGCTCCCTATAATCAGCAGGGCACACAGCAGCGTGCTCCCTATAATCAACAGGGCACACAGCAGCGTGCTCCCTATAATCAGCAGGGCACACAGCAGCGTGCTCCCTATGGTCAGCAGGGCACACAGCAGCGCGCTCCCTATGGTCAGCAGGGCGGCGCGGCAGGCGCACAGCGCGGCGCACGAACTGCAGCAGCAGGCGGCGTTACTCCCGTCACCCCCGCGCCTCAGCAGCGTGACAGAACACATGACGCAAACAAGGGTCAGTATGTTCGCCGCTTCGATGATTCAAAAACCAAGAATAAAAAGGCAATTTCCAAAGAAGCTGCGCCCAGCGCAACCACATGGGATGATGAAAACGGTTTTGGCAACCGCAGAAAGCTAAAGCATCAGCAGATTCAGCAAAAGCCGGAGCCTATCGTCATTGATAAAGCAATATTAACGAATGATCACGTCACCGTGCGTGAGCTTTCCGAAAAGCTTGGCAAGCCCGCTGCGGCGATTATTAAAAAGCTGTTCCTCATGGGTACGGTCGCCACGATTAATAACGAGATAGATTTTGAGACCTGTGAGCTTATCGCTGCGGATTTCGATATTTCTCTTGAGCTTCAGGTTGCCAAAACATATGAGGAGGTTCTTGCTGAAGCCGTTGACGAAGGCGATGATAAGACGGATTTGGTTGAGCGTCCTCCCGTTGTAACAATCATGGGTCATGTTGATCACGGTAAAACGTCTCTGCTTGACGCCATACGCGACAGCTCGATAACCTCGGGCGAGGCGGGCGGCATCACTCAGCACATAGGCGCATACACAGTCAAATGCAAGGACAGAACCATAACGTTTATCGACACCCCGGGGCATGAGGCGTTTACCGCTATGCGTGCGCGTGGTGCTCAGGTAACAGACGTTGTAATACTGGTTGTTGCTGCGGACGATGGCATAATGCCGCAGACGGTCGAGGCAATCAACCATTCCAAGGCGGCGGGTGTTCCGATAATCGTCGCCATAAACAAGATGGACAGAGCCGAGGCAAACCCTGAGCGTGTTTTGCAGCAGCTTACCGAGCATGGTTTGCTGTGCGAGGATTGGGGCGGCGACACGATTTGCGTGCCGGTGTCCGCAAGAACGCATATGGGGCTTGACACTCTGCTTGAAATGGTTCTTCTTCAGGCGGATGTGCTTGAGCTCAAGGCAAACCCCAAGCGCAAGGCAAAGGGTACTGTCGTTGAGGCGCAGCTTGACAAGGGCAGAGGCCCTGTCGCAACCGTTCTCGTTCAAAACGGCACGCTGCACGTTGGTGATCCTATCGTTGCGGGCGTGGCATTCGGCAAGGTACGCGCCATGATGGACGACAAGGGCAGACGCGTAAAGGAAGCAGGTCCCAGTCAGCCTGTTGAGGTTCTGGGCTTTAACGAGGTTCCCGCCGCGGGCGATGAAATGAACGTTGCGGATCTTGATAAGCTTTCAAAGCTTGTCGCGGAGGAACGCCGCAACAAGCTAAAGGCAGAGCAGCAAAAGCAGCTTTCAAAGGTCAGCCTTGAGGATCTGTTCACGCATATCGCTGAAGGTGACGTCAAGGATCTCAACATAGTAATTAAGGCTGATGTTGACGGTTCGGTTCAGGCGGTTAAACAGTCGCTTGAAAAGCTGTCCAACGATGAGGTTCGCGTTAAGTGCATACATGGTGCGGTCGGCGCTATAACCGCTTCAGACGTGATGTTCGCGTCGGCGTCAAACGCGATAGTTATCGGGTTTAACGTGCGTCCCGATTCGGGCGCAAAGGCGCTTGCGGAGCAAGAAAAGGTCGACGTCCGTACCTATCGCATAATCTATCAGGCGATAGAGGATGTTGAAAATGCCATGAAGGGTATGTTCAAGCCGATATTCAAAGAGGTTCAGATTGGCAGCATCAGCGTGCGCAGCACGTTTAAGGTCAGCGGAGTCGGCGTTATCGCGGGAGCATACGTTACGGAGGGCAAGGTGCAGAGGAACGCACAGGTTCGCGTTGTGCGCGACGGCATAGTTGTGCATGAGGGCAAGATCGGCTCTCTCCGCCGCTTTAAGGATGACGTTAAAGAGGTTGCGCAGGGTTATGAATGCGGCATCAGCGTTGATGGATATAATGATATTCATGAGGGCGATGTGATCGAGGCGTTCATAATGGAAGAAGTTCAGAGGTAAAGAGGTAAATTGTTTAATGGCATCAGTCAGGTATGACCGCATAAATGAGGAGATACGCAAGGCGCTCAGCGAGATAATACGCGATATGAAGGATCCCCGTATTTCCCCGCTGACAACAATAATCCGTGCGGAAGCCACTACGGATCTCAAGCTGTGCAAGGTTCGTGTAAGCGTATACGACAAAAACGATGAGGCACGCACGGAGACAGTCGCGCAGCTTAACCGTGCGGAGGGCTTTATTGCCCGCGAGGTTGGCAAGCGCATAGACCTGAGGCACATACCCACTTTCAAGTTTGCGTTGGATGATTCAATCGAGTATTCCGTTAGGATATCAGAGATTCTCGGCAAGCTTGACAGTGACCGAAAGGATATTGAAAAGCAAGATGACTGACGATATGGCGTTGGTTGAAATACTGTTGGGCATAAGCAGGTCAAGCACATTCAGCCTGCTTACTCACGTTTCGCCTGATGGGGACACGCTCGGTTCCGCACTTGCCATGCACATTCTGCTCAAAAGCATGGGCAAAACGTCGGAGGTCGTGTGTGAGGACCCTGTTCCGCATATATATGGCTTTTTGCCGTGCGCAGACGTGGTCAAGCTTCCGCAGGACGCTGTTGGATACGAGTGCGCGATAGCAATGGACTGTGCGGACGCCCAAAGGTTCAAGCGCTCGGATTTTATTTTTCGCGGCGCAAGGCTCACAATGACAATGGACCACCACTTTACCAACAGGGGCTATGCCGACACAAACTTTATTCGTGGCGGCGCTTCCGCAACGTCCGAATTGGTTTACGATGTTTACAAGGCGTTGGACAAGCCGATTACCAACGATGCGGCGATCTGCCTTTACACGGGCATAGTAACGGATACGGGCAATCTCACATACAGCAACACAACGCCAAACAGCATCCGTATTGTGGCGGAGCTGCTTGAAAACGGGCTTAACATTACAGAGGTCAACCGCAAGATATATCGCACGGTTCCTTTCCATAAAACACGTGTTCAGGGGTTCGCGCTTTCCAACATGCAGCTTGAGTACGACGGCAGGATAGGCATCGCAACATTGACGGTTGCCCAGATGGAAGCGTTCGGCGCTTCAAGTGAGGATTGCGAAGGCGTTGTCGATATGGTAAGAGACGTCGAAAGCGTGCGTGTGGCGGTGTTCATACGAGAGGGCAGAGACGGCACATACAAGGTCAGTCTGCGCTCTAAGGAGTGCGCGGACGTTGGCAAAATCGCCAAACGCTTTGGCGGCGGCGGGCACGCGGGCGCGGCGGGATACACCTCCCACGAGCCTCTTTCCACAACAATTGCAATGGCAATTTCAGCGGCGGCGGCGGAGATAAAAATATAATGAGCTATGAGGGCGTTATATGCGTGCTTAAGCCGCCGGGCATGAGCTCATCGGACGCAGTTACGGACGTCAGACGTGTTTTGAACGAAAAGCGCGTGGGGCATACAGGCACGCTTGACCCGGCAGCGGCGGGCGTGCTGCCCATATGCGTAGGCAGGGCAACGCGTCTTTTTGATTTTTTGGTTGATAAGCAAAAAGAATACATTGCAGAGGTCGCATTCGGCAAGGCAACCGACACAGAGGACGCAATGGGCGCAGTCACATCCGTCAGCAGCGATATTATCGAGGCGGAACGGCTTATTTCGGTGCTTCCACGCTTTGTGGGTGATATTGAGCAGACCCCGCCCGTGTATTCCGCTCTCAGCGTAAACGGTGAAAAGCTGTATAAGCTTGCCCGCCGAGGCGAGATTTCCTCTCCGGTCGAGTCAAAAAAGAGGGTCATCAATATCCAAAAGCTTGAGCTTGTGCGCCAAATGGCGGTCAATCGCTTTTTGATACGGATAGTTTGCTCCAAGGGCACATACATACGCACGCTGTGCAAGGATATCGGCGCGTCTCTGGGCGTGCCGGCATATATGGCGTTTCTGCTGCGCACGCGTTCGGGGGCGTTTACGTTGGAAGAATCGTTTTCAATCGCGGAGCTTGCACAACTGGGCGAACAGGGCAGGCTATCGGAGGCGCTGATACCAATGGATAAAGCAATCGCGCACATTCCCGCTCTGCGTTTGACCTCTCTTTGCAAAAAAGACAGACGCCTGCTGATAAACGGAGCGGCGATTCATGTGGACGAAAGCCGTGTGAACACCCCGCTCAGGCTATATATTGATGGTGAATTTATAGGGATGTGCATGGTTGACGAATACAAAATGGCACATATTTCTGTTTGGCTCGGAAGTGAGGATATTTTAAAAAACACCGTGCTTGTCGGCAATGTGTGTCAAAACCGACATATCGGCACAGAGCTGGGATTTCCCACCGCCAATATTGAGGGATACGATCGCCACGCCGTCCCGCAGGATGGTGTGTACGCAACCATTGCGGAGCTGGATGGGGTCAAATATCACGCCGTCACAAGCGTGGGAACAAATCCAACGGTGGGCGGCAAAACAATCACGGTTGAAACCCACATGATAGGCTATTCGGGCGATTGTTACGGGCAAAGAATGAAGGTCAGGTTCGTAAAAAAGCTCAGGGATATGCAGAGGTTTGAATCGGTGGAGCAGCTTGCGCGTCAGATATCCAACGATATTGCGGATGCGGAGCATATTCTTGAAACCTTAAAATATACCGATTAACGCTTAAAAAAGTATTGCAACCAATGCTTTCGCATGGTATAATAGCATGCTATGTGTCCCAATTGGGGCTTTCGGCAATCTGCTCGCTTCGTTTTGCGACAACTCCGACGCATTACGCAGCCCGCAGGGATATTTATTTAACGGAGGATTTCAAATGGATAAGGAACTTAAAAACGAGACTATCGCTCAGCATGCTCTGCATGAGGGCGACACAGGTTCGCCTGAGGTTCAGATTGCGCTTCTGACCGAGCGTATCAACCACCTCACCGCTCATCTTCAGGAGCACAAAAAGGATAACCACTCACGCCGCGGTCTGCTGAAGATGGTCGGCAAGAGGCGCGGGCTTCTGAACTACCTGAAGGATACCGATATTGAGCGCTACAGGGCGATTATCGCCTCGCTCAACATCAGAAAGTAATACCGATTACTTTATGAAAAGCGGGCGGGAGTACCCGCTTTTCTTTTGAAAAAAGGCTGAAGCAAGCCTATACTCCCATTAAAATCAGGTAACAATAAAAGTAAAAATAAAAGGAGCATAAAGAATATGCAACAAACATTCGAATTGGAGCTTGCCGGGCGCACGATATCCGTCGTTACAGGCAAGTATGCGGAACAGGCGGGGGGCTCGTGTATGATTTCCTGCGGGGGCACGGCAATACTCACCTGCGCAACAGTTTCAAAGCAGCCGCGTGAGGGTGCGGATTTTCTTCCTCTCAGCTGCGACTATGAAGAAAAAATGTATGCCGCGGGCAAAATTCCCGGCGGCTTCATAAAGCGTGAGGGGCGTCCTTCCGAAAAGGCGATATTGACAAGCCGCCTTATAGACCGTCCTCTGCGTCCCCTTTTCCCCAAGGGATTCTATAACGATGTTCAGGTGATTGCAACGGCAATGTCCGTTGAAAAGGACGTTCAGCCCGAAACGCTTGCCATGATTGGCTCGTCAATCGCGCTTTCAATCAGCGAAGCTCCTTTTGCGGGGCCCGTGGGCGCGGTCGCCGTCGGTCTTGTTGACGGCAAATATGTCATAAATCCGGATGCGGAGCAGCGTGAAAAGAGCCGCCTTGCGCTTACCGTTGCAGGCACGCGTGACGCCGTCATGATGGTTGAAGCGGGCGCGAACGAGGTCTCCGAAAAAGAAATGCTCGACGCCATTCTGCTTGCGCATTGCTACATAAAGGATATTGTCGCCTTCATCGATAAGATTCAGGCGGCTGTCGGCAAAGAAAAAATCGTTCCCTGCATTCATGTTCCCGATGAGCAGCTCAAGGCTAAGGTTGTCGAGTTTGCGCGTGAAAGGGTTGAGTGGCAGCTTGACACGTTTGACCGCAAGGAGCGCGAGGTGCGCACCCAGCAGGTCACGGCGGAGGTTAAGGAGCATTTCGCGCAGGAGTATCCCGATGCGGCGGCCGATATTGACAGCATTCTCTATTATCTGATGAAAGAAATTCTCCGCGACAAGATTATCAATCGCGGTATACGTCCCGACGGCAGAAAGCAAACCGAGATTCGCCCCATATGGAGCGAGGTCGGCATTCTTCCCCGCACTCACGGCTCCGCCGTGTTCACACGCGGTCAGACGCAGGTAATGACAATGACAACTCTCGGCACGCTGGGCGATGGGCAAACGCTTGACGGCATCGGTGAGGAGGATTTCAAACGTTACATCCACCATTACAATATGCCGCCATACAGCGTTGGAGAGTGCAGACGCACAGGCAGCCCGGGACGCCGCGAGATAGGTCACGGCGCATTGGCGGAGCGCGCACTGCTTCCCATGATCCCCTCTGAGGAGGAGTTCCCGTACGCTATCCGTCTTGTTTCCGAGGTGGTGTCGTCCAACGGTTCAACCTCTCAGGCTTCAATCTGCGCAAGCACGCTGTCCCTTATGGACGCGGGCGTTCCCATCAAAAAGCCTGTTGCGGGCGTTGCAATGGGTCTTATAAAAGATGATTCCAACGGCAATATTGCAATACTCACCGATATCCAAGGGCTTGAGGATTTCATGGGCGACATGGATTTCAAGGTTGCGGGCACGCGTGAGGGCATAACCGCTATCCAGATGGATATCAAAATCAAGGGTATTGACGAGCAGATTCTCACCCGTGCGCTGGAGCAGGCGCGTCAGGGCAGGCTGTTCATACTTGATAAAATGATGGAGACTATCTCCGAGCCGCGCAAGGAGCTTTCGCCCTATGCGCCGCGCATACTCCACTTCAGTATCAATCCCGATAAGATCCGTGAGGTTATCGGCAGCGGCGGCAAAACTATCAACGGGATTATCGCTCAGACAGGCGTTAAAATCGATATTGAGGACGATGGGCGCGTGTTCATCGCAAGCCCCGATTCCGAAGCGGCGGCGGAGGCTAAGCGCATAATCGACAGCATAGTGCGCGACATAGAGGTTGGCGACGTCATACTGGGCAAGGTTGTTAACATTCTGCCTATCGGTGCGCAGGTTGAGCTGAAGCCGGGCAAAAAGGGCTTGGTTCACATATCAAAGCTTTCAAACAAGCGTGTTGAAAAGGTTGAAGACGTTGTAAGCGTTGGCGATGAGATGCTTGTTCGTGTTATTGATATCAAGCCGGACGGCAAAATTGACCTTACGCACAAGGGGCTCATTCCCGAAGGCGGGAAATGACCTGAAGCGCAGCAATGCGCAGCACTGATTAAAAGCTGATATACAAAGCGGGCGGCAGCAATGACGACCCGCTTATTTTTTTTGAAGCCGAAGCAAATGCGGCGCGTCTATGCTGTTTGCATAAAATTTACATTTTAGTCAATCTTTTTTGAAAACAAGTAGTGAAATTTAACTCAAAATCTGATATTATTGTCGTAATTCATTACAGGGAGGATAAACGAATGAATTTCAAACGTATCATCGGTATCGCGCTTGCGCTTGTCATGACGCTTGCGCTTGTTCCCGCTGTGTCGATTGCCGCCAACGTTACTGCGAACGAGGCACAACGCCTTGGGCTGCTTGACGAGGTTTGGAATAGTCTTGAAGCTGTTGAGGCGGGGAGGCTATGGCAAACGGTGCAAAGCCCTTTGAAGTTACGCTTGCCGTATACAGTGCGGCGCTGCAGAACAGTCTGATTGACTCCAAAAGCTGTGCGGAGCTTGACGACAACGGTTTCTGCTTTACGGTTGAAGGCATGAATTGTCTTTATGACTACAAGTGCCGCAACACAAGCTTCCAGTCGTCCATTCCTCAGACAATCACCACGGACGCTGCGGAGGCTCTTTTCGCTAATGCCGGCACAAAGAACGGACCCACAAGCATGAATGTTCTGCTTGTCGGCCCGTACTATTCGTCCGATGGCAGCTTCACGGATCAATACAAGCGTGAGGCTCAGTCCATTGCCGACACAACCGGAGGAGAATACACCCTGCTTGACAACGCCAATGCTACCGGCCCCGCGATCGCAGCAGCATTCCCCGATAACGGCGTCGTCATATACGATTCTCACGGAACACAGTCCGGCACATCCTCTTATCTGTGCCTCACAACAAACAGCGGCATCACCTCAACAGACTATTCCAACGGATGGGCTGTAAGCGCGGGCAGCGCCGCCTACATTGACGGTCGTTATATCCAAAACCACATCACAGGCACGCTTCCCAACACACTCGTTTGGATGGCTATCTGTGAGGGAATGAAGGCAAACGGCAACGGAACAACCGGCTACGCTCTCATCGCGGCTGGCGCAGGCTGTGTATACGGCTATTCGCAGAGCGTCACATTCTCAGGCGACTATGTTTACGAAGCAACATTCTGGACTGAGATGAAAAACGGCGCAACGGTTGCGGATGCATACGCCACAATGGTTGATACGCATGGTATCCCCGATCCTTACGGCGATGCGTACCCAATCGTCATGTCCCCTGTTGACGACTTCCCCGCAAACCCCGATGGCGCACAGCAGGTTTACTGCGATTGGTCGCTGTTCGGCGGCAATCTGGATCCCGTTGAGCTGACAGGCTATTCTCTCAGCGAGACCGATATTGAAATATATGAGGATCACAGCGGTGTAGTCAACTTTGTGCGTGAGCCTTTCAACGCAAGCAATTACACCCTCTCTTGGACGTCTAACGACACAAGCGTTGCCACAGTAAGCGGCAATGACCGCCGCTGCACGGTTACGGGCGTTGACGTTGGCAGCACAACAGTTGACTGCATGGTTATTGTTAACGATCAGTCAATCGGCACTGTTTCATTCAACGTAAACGTTCTCTATTTCCCCAATTTGAGTGAGGCGGCAAACGCGGACGGCAGTAACCTTACGTTCACATCAACGGGCAGTTATCCTTGGCGTGCGGCGATTGTTGACGGTGTTGCGGTTGCTCAGTCGGGCAACAGCGGCGCGGACTCCACGTCCTCCTCAATGTCCGTAACGCTTCAGCTTGAGGCGAACGATGTTCTCTCATTTGACGCTAAGGTCAGCAGTGAATCCAACTATGACTTCCTCAAGTTCTATGTCAACAACACTCAATACGGTGCATCCTGGAGCGGCAACAGCGGCAACTGGCTGCATGTTGAATACACAGCGGCTTCAGCTGGCTCCTACACATTCACATGGACTTTCTCCAAGGACGTCAGCGTTGCAGGCGGCGACGACTGCGGCTATGTTGATAACGTAAAGCTTGTTCGCAGCGGCCCGCAGCTTGGCGACATAAACGGTGATATGGCGGTCACATCAGCCGACGCACTGCTTCTGATGCGCTATACGCTTGGCACTGTTACGCTCACAGCGGATCAGCTTTCACGCGCAGACGTCAACGGCGACGGCAAGATTGACGGCACGGATGTGCTGCTTATAATGCGCGCTTCGCTCAGCATCTGAACAAATACGGCAAGCTGAAAAAGCTTTTCGATTACATCAACGGGGGGCGGGAGACCGCTCCCCTTTCGTATTCAAATACCGTGTCAAATCCTGCCGATAGTGTGCTATTCGCTCCGCGGACGCCATAGCTTATAGCAAACACGAACAGGAGGCGGCAATGGCAAAGGTCAAGGGCAAGTACATAGCTATCAATTTGGCGATAATCGGCATAGCGGCGGCACTGTATGTATTTACATCGTCACCGGCGTCCGTGATGACATTCGCGTATGGTTCAAGCTATCCGATATATCGCTGCGCTTCGGAAAATGAGATATCCCTGCAATGCGCCGTCACATGGAACGCTTCCGCGCTTGACGGAATACTGCAAACGCTTGATGAAAGCAACGTGGATATTACTTTTGTGGTAAGCGGAGAGTGGGCGGAGCATAATGCGGAAATGCTCAGACGCATGCAAACCGAAGGACACGAGATAGGCACTATGGGATATTATCCCGATGAGGACGGCAGATTGAGCTGGGTGAAGCAGGACGTCTCAAAATCGCTTGACGTGATTGAGGCGGCGACGGGGACAAGACCCACTATCTATTATTGCGGAACGCGCAACTCAACAATTTCTGCGCGGGCGGCGGATTCCTTGGGGCTTAGGACTGTGCTTTGCACAATAGATATCGACTGTGAGACGGCGGATGCGGAAAAACTGATACAGCGAATCGAGGGTTATGCGGAGGGCGGCAGCATAGTGATTGCGGAGCCGACGGCGGAAATGAAGAATGCGCTTCCGAAAATTCTCATGTTTTTACAAAACAAAGGGCTGGCAGTTGTGCCAACGGGTAAAATGTTGTATAATGGAAACTGAGAAGGTGTAAACACGCTGATACCTTCAAAATGATTCAAAAGAAGCTCATGCCCGTATAGCGGCTGTAAAAAAAACGCAAGCTATACGCATGGATAAGGAAAGAAAAATGGTTTTTACCGACAAACTCCCAAACGGCATTCGCATTGTGGGTGAATCAATGCCCAATTACCGCTCGGTATCTATGGGCGTGTGGATAAACGCAGGCTCCGTTTATGAACGGGGAGGCGAATCCGGCGCTGCACATTTTATCGAGCATATGCTTTTCAAGGGCACAAAAAATCGCTCCGCGTCACAGATCGCAGAGGAGATGGATGCTGTCGGAGGCAATCTTAACGCGTTTACGGCAAAGGAATGCACCTGCTTTTATGGGCGTGTGCTTAACACTCACACACATGTGTTGGCGGGCATACTTGCGGATTTGCTTTGCAGCTCTTTGCTTGACAGTGATGATATTGAGCGCGAAAAGGGCGTTGTATGTGAGGAAATCAACATGATACAGGACTCTCCGGAGGATCTGGTCAGCGACCTTGCATGCTCAGTGTATTATGCGGACGATCCTCTCTCACGCCCGATACTCGGCACGCCCGAAAGCGTTCAGGCGTTCACAAGACAAGATCTTGTTCATTATATGAACAGGCTTTATCGTCCGGATAACATGGTTGTCGCCGCGGCGGGCAGCTTTGACAGAGAAACGCTGATTCAAACGGTGAATGACTGCTTTGTCAACAAAGGCACGGCGGTTGATACACAAGTTCCGTATGGCGCGCACAAGGTCGGGCAGAGAACCGTGTTTGCGGATAAGGATGTTGAGCAGACCCATATTTGCGTTACGCTGCCCGGGTTTCGCACAAACACTGAGGAGAGCTATGCGCTGTTGGTGCTTAACAACGCCGTTGGCGGAAGCATGAGCTCACGGCTGTTTCAAAAAATCAGAGAAGAAAAAGGGCTTGCCTATTCCGTATATTCATATCCGACAGCATACAAGGAGTCCGGCTATTTTACCCTTTATGCAGGCACGGGCGCGGAAAACGGCGAGGTCGTGCTTAAAATGATGCTTGACGAAATGCGTGTTATGCAAAGCGGCGGCATTTCAGAGCTTGAGCTGAAGCGTGCGAAGGATCAGCTTATCGCAGGGTTCATGCTGGGGCAGGAAAGCACCTCCGCACGCGCCGCGGCAATAGGCAGGGCGGAGCTTACAAGCGGAAGGCATCTCACCGAGCGGGAGATTATCGAACGCGTTGAGGCGGTAGACGCCCAAAGCATCGCTTCCATTCTGCCCAAGGTATGCTGCCTTGACGATGCATCGCTTGCCGTTGTCGGCAGATGCGGCGGGCGCGAAAGTGCGTTCGAAAGCATTATGAAGGGCTCTTAATACTCATCAAAAGCAAAACAAATGGGAGGTTATCGCAATGGCTGAAATTAATACCGAAACAATGGACAGGCTTAAGGTGATATTTGAGCTGCAAAAATCGCTTGACACCGACATAGCTGAAAGGCGAAAGCTGGAGTTTACTCCCGAGCAATGGATACAAAAGGACGTGCTTGCCATGATAAGCGAGCTGTCGGAGCTGCTTGACGAGGTCAATTTCAAATGGTGGAAAAATCCCAAGCCTATTGATGACGAGGCGCTTCAAGGCGAGCTGGTTGACATACTCCATTTCTTCATAAGCATGTGCATACGGGCGGGAATGGACGCGGACAAGCTTTATGAGGGGTATATTGCCAAAAATAAAGAGAATTTTGATCGTCAATATGGACGTTCACAAAAAACCGGATACGAGGTAAAACCCTAAGGGCATGGAGAGGAAATACAAAAATCCTAACAGACGCTTTTACATAATAATCGGCGTGTTGGTTATCGCTATCGCCGTGCTTCTTGTCGTTGTGCTCTATCACGGCACGGAGGATATTACCGAGCGTGACGCCATGTCGCTTACAATCGACACAAACGCCATAATTATCAGAGACGAAACAATCGTCAGCGCGGCGGAGTTCACAAGGATTGATTATGACGTTGTGGAGGGGCAACAGGTTGCAAACGGCGAAAAGCTTGCGGACGTGTACAAGCTGGGCTTCAGTGACGAGTATCTGCTCAGGCTGATATCCGAAAGAGAAAACGTTTACAACGCGCAGATTGCCGCGCTGGGCTCAACAAAGGACGCCGAGCTTGATGCCATGAATGCAGAAATTCAAGCGCTACGCAACAGAATATCGGCTGCGGTTATGTGCGATTCGGGCGAGGATCTGCTTCAAATCCAATTTGAGCTTCAGCAAAAGCTTGCCGTGCGTATGGAATATCTCAAAACAAAGGTGCAGGCGACTGAAACGCTTAACGCACTTTATGCAGCGGTGCAATCGCGTGAGGATACAATCTCCGCATGGATATCCGAGGTTTCGGCAAACACGGCGGGGCGCGTCAGCTTCTATTTTGACGGGTACGAGCAGGCGATCAATGCGGAAAAGCTCAGCATGCTTACACCTGATCTTGTAAAGCGTGCGCTTGCGGGAAGCAGCGCCTCCACATGGACGACGGACGACAGGACGCATGTCGCAAGGATTATTGACAGCGATCATTGGTATGCCGCTTTTCTCACCAACTCCAAGGACGCCGTCAGACTTGCCGAGGGCGTTGAATACACCGTGACGCTTGAGGGCTACGGCACGTTCACGGGCGTTGCGCTCACATCCGTGGTTAACGGCAAAAGCGTTATTAATATTCTTGAATTTAACACTGAGATGGGCGAGCTTTCGGATGTTCGCATAACAAAAATTGAAGTCTCCGCTATGATGACGGGCATAAAAATATCCGATGCTGCTGTGCAGGTAAAGGACGGCTATTGCTATGTTGAGCTTGTTTACAGCGAAACGCACAGGATGATGCAGATTGACGTGTTAACGCTTGCTGATGGCTTTGCATTGGTGCGTCCATACAACAGCGAGGACACTCTCGGCGAGGGGGTAATGTATTGGATACCATAAATATTGATGTTGCGCAAAGCTTTATCCACGTTAGGGATGATATAGCAGAAGCGGCATACAAGGCGGGACGAAAGCCTTCCGATATCAGGCTGGTTGCGGTTACAAAGTTTGTCGAGCAGCAGCGCATACTACCGGCGATAACCGCGGGCTGTACCGAGGTTGGAGAGAATCGTGCGCAGGAGATAACCGAAAAATTCGATTTTTTCACCGCGCATAATCAAACAATACATTTTATTGGACAATTGCAGCTGAATAAGGTAAAATACCTTGTAGGCAGAGCAGCGCTTATCCAGTCTGCGGACAGAGACGAGGTTTTTTGTGAGATCAATCGCCTTGCCTGCAAGCAGGGCATTGTGCAGAATACGCTTGTTGAGGTCAACATAGGCGATGAGCCGCAGAAGTCGGGTATCGAGCCTGCCGCGCTGCCTGAATTATTAAAGCGAATTTCCGACATGTCGGGCATTCGCGTAAATGGGCTTATGTGTGTTCCTCCCGCGGTGGGCGAGAGTAATACGCGTCCGTTCTTTGCGCGTATGCGTGAGCTGTTTTACAATATGGGGCAGAGCAATCTCCCCAACGTATCAATGGACGTGCTTTCAATGGGCATGAGCGGAGATTACAGGGCCGCGGTTGCGGAGGGCGCCACTATGGTCAGGGTAGGTTCCGCCATATTTGGCGCAAGACAAAGGCGTCAGCCTTAATAAAACGCTGCGCGGCGATATACAGATAAAGCGTCCGCGCATTAAAAGCTAAGCTTTCTTCCAAGTGCCAACAAAAAAATTTTTTTGGAGGAAAGAACAATGGCAAACGTACTTCACAAATTCATGGATTTCATCGGCATAGAGGAAAACGATGCCGACGACGAGCAGGTCGAGCAGGACGAGGAGCTTTACGAGACTCCGCGCCGTCAGGAAAAGCGTTCAAAAGAGCGTGAGCGCAGACCGTCGTCGAACTCAAATGTTGTGAGCTTGCCCACAACGGCTCAGACAAAAATGATTGTCTACCGTCCCGTAAGCTACGAGGATACGCAGAACATCATTGACAACCTCAAGAGCCGCAAGCCCATTATCGTCAACATGGAGAACATTGACGTCGAGATCGCCCAGAGGATACTTGACTTTATGTCGGGGGCATGCTATGCGATCAACGGCACGGTGTACAAGGTCTCCTCAAGGATTTTCGCGGTAGTGCCCACCAACTACGACATAATCGGGAATTCAGACGGTACAAGGGACTGACCGCATCGTTTTGCGGCAGGTAAGCGATTAACTTATGTGGGGGCCGTGCTTTCGGCTCCCACGCTATGGGAAAGGTACGTCCTATGGACAGAGACGAAATTATAAATAAAGAGTTTCCGCATTCGCTGTTCGGATATGACCCGCTTGTTGTAGACGCCTTTTTAGACGAGGTGATAAGAGAGCTTGACAGGCTGAACAACACGATAGACGTTCTCAGCTTTCGCCTAAAAAATGAGCTTGGAGAGGCGATTCTTCAAAACGACTGCTTAAGTATGCAGCTGGAATATGCACGGACGGGCAGACGCTTTATCGAGGCGGTTTCAAACAAAAGCGGTGAGATTGAGATGCCCCCGCAGGAAGAAGCAGTCAACACGGCAGACGACGCGGCAGACGACGCGGAAGCTGACTCAAAAGACGAAACAACGTCCGACGCCAACAATATCGAACAGCCCCAATCAACCGACAATACCGACGGTGCGCCCGACGTCACATAGACCGCTTCTCGGCAAACCAAATAATTAAGCACGCATAAACAGTCCTTTCTTTTTGCGTCCCTAAAAACCAAATAATGGAACAAATTATTTCTGCACAACTCAGTTAATACTAAACAAAAAACAAGAGGTGTGCATGAAGCAGTACGCATCTGTGGCGGAGCTTGCGCAAAGGTTTAGCTCGTTGCCTGTGCGCAGCACAAAAAAAGCGCTGCGGCGTGTTTTTGCGAACGCGCTTGAATATCGCAGAAATATGGTCGCTGAATATAGGCGGCTTCATAGAGAATGTCGTTACGGCGAATTGCTTTCCGATGAGTTTTACAGCATTGAAAAGCAGCTTATGCTTACCATACGTTCGCTTGCGGATAACCGCGGCGCATCGCTGCCGTGTTTTACGGCGGGAGAGTACAACGGCGTATGCCGCATTGCCGCGCTTGCATCAGCGCTCACAACGTATCGCGGCGGTTCACTTGACTTGCCCACAATCGTAGAATACATCGAAGCGTTTCAAACGCGTCAACCTCTGCAATTTTCTGAATTGCAGCTTTTGCCGACTATGCTAAAGGTGGCGCTGCTAAAAAGCTTTGCGGCACTTTTGACTTCAGGCTGCAACGAGTTTGAAATGAAAAAGGTGCTGCTTAGTCTTTCAATGATAGATGATGTATCATGGGAGGAGCAGATAATGGGTCTGAGCCGCCTTGTCGCACAGCTGTCAACAGATCCGACATTCACGCTTCTTGACAAAGCAAGCCGAGAAAGCTGCATACGCCTGTCATATATCCGATTTTCATATGGACGCGTACCACGAAGGAGATTTTGGCGGAAAGGGAATAATCAACGTTCGTTCATTTTTCGATGCGCTTGAAAACCAAATTCCACCCGATTCCGTGCTGAGCCACGACCTGCTTGAGGGTTCGCTTACGCGCACGGCGTTTCTCAACGATGTGACATTTTATGACTCTCAGCCTTCAACGTTTCAAAAATGGTGGAAGCGTCAGCACCGCTGGATACGCGGCGACTGGCAGCTTTTGCCGTTTATATTCGGAGGCGAAAGGTATAAAAAGCCTCATCACGGCGCAAGGGCGATAATGCTTCACAACATATTCCGCAGTCTGCGTGACGTGTCAACGCTGCTGCTCATATTTATCGCGGTCGTATTCAAAATGCCCGTGCTTCTTCTTTTAACATTAGTCGCATATGTGTTTGAGCCGCTGAAGGAGTTTATACCGCTTGCGGCGGCAAGCATCAAAAACAGCACCGAAATGTATCAGTGGCGGCTTCTTTCATTAAGGACTGCTATGGAGCTTATAACGCTGCCATATGCCGCATTCAAATCGGCGGACGCAATAATAAGAACGCTTATCCGCTTGACTGTAACACACAAAAATATGCTTGAGTGGCAGACTGCTGCCTGCGATGCAAGGGCAAGCGGAAGCTATCCGCGCGATATGCTCGTATGCCCTGCCGCAGGCATTCTGCTTGCCGTGACAGCAGTCGCACAAATTGTTGCGGAGCAGTCTGCCGGCGCCGCGCAAATTGCCGCGCCGGTGTTGGCTGTGCTTTGGAGCATAGCACCGCTGATAGTGCGCGTGCTTAACCAACGTCATATACGAAAGCAACTTTCGGAGGAGGAGACGGCGGAGCTGCTTTCTCTTTTCGGGGGCACGCGCAGATTTTTTACGGAGCTTTGCAGCAAGGCAACAAACGGTCTGCCGCCCGATAATGTGCAGGAGCAGCCCAAAAAGCCACCAGTCGGCGTAACGTCCCCAACAAATATGGGTATGGCGCTGCTTGCGGCGACAGCCTCATATGACATGGGCTTTGCGGATGCGGAGTCTACCGTCAAAACGCTTGCAGATATGATTGAAAGCATAGAGAACGCACCCAAATGGCACGGCAATATGTTCAATTGGTATCGAATAGCTGATATAACGCCTGTTACGCCACGATTCATATCATCTGTTGACAGCGGCAACCTCACCGCGTCACTTATGACAACGGCGCAGGCACTGCGCGAAATCAACAGCGAAGCCGCGGCGATGCTTGCAAAAAGGTGCGATAAGCTTGTTGCGGAAACGGAGCTGGAGGCTCTTTACGACAAGCAAAGAAAGCTTTTCAGAATAGGATACGATTTTGAGGAGGGACGTTACACCGATTCGTGGTATGACCTTTATGCCTCCGAGGCAAGACTTACAAGCTTTGTGGCAATCGCCCTTTCAAAGGTGGGACAGGAGCATTGGCAAAGACTCTCCAGAGTGATGACAGAGGCGAAGGGCGGCAGAACGCTGCTTTCGTGGAGCGGAACAATGTTTGAATACCTTATGCCTCTGCTCTTTTTTGAGACGGCGGAGGGCTCGCTTCAGCATGAAATCTGCCTCAGCGCGGTGAGAACACAGCTTCTCTGCGCCGATGATAATATGCCGTGGGGCGTTTCGGAATCGGGCTATTATTGCTTTGATAAGGCAATGTATTATCAGTATAGGGCGTTTGGCATAGCGGAGCTGGGGCTTGAGCCAAAGCATGAGGCACAGAACGTAATCGCTCCATATGCCTCCGCGCTTGCGTTGATGCTTGAGCCTCACGAGGCGGCGGAAAATCTGCGAAGGCTGCATTCTATGGGCATGGTCGGAAGCCTCGGGATGTACGAGGCGGCGGATTTTACCTCCGGAATGCCGCAGGATTATGATATCGTAAAAAGCTTTATGGCTCATCATCAGGGCATGACGCTTGCGGCGATAAACGAAACGCTTCACGACCGTCCGCTGAGCCGCAGATTTATGCGGATACCATGCGTTCGCGCATATGAAACGCTTCTTTTTGAAAGCATGCCAACAAAGCCAATCGTGCTGAAGGAGTATGAAAGCAGCGTTTGCACCGAAAGAAGTCTGCGTGAAGCTCCCAAGCCGGCACGCATAATCGATTGCGAAAGAGTTTTTGACGGACAGCTCATTTCAAACGGCAGCTACTCCGTGATGGTTTTTTCAAACGGGGGCGGATGGTCAAAGCAAGGTGATACCATGCTTACAAGGTGGCGGCGTTCCGATGCGGAGCCGCCGCACAATCATGCAGAATATGGCGTCGCCGCTCTGCTTTCGACAGATGGTATAGCGTGGGAGTGCAACAAAAGGGCGGAGCTTTCAGAGCATAAGGCTGTGCTTATAGGAGGACGCGGAGGGTTGGATGCAAAATGCACAATAACTGTCGCAGCAGATTGTGATGCGGAAATTCGCACTCTTAACATCAACAACAGAGGGCGTGCCGAAAAAAAGGTTCGCGTGGGCTTTTTTGCAGAGCCATGTCTTGTGCCGCAAAATGATGATATGGCGCACGCGGCGTTCGTAAAGCTCACCGTCAATTCCGAAAAGGAGGGCGACATAACCCTTTTCAGACTGCGCCCAAAGTCGGGCAGAAGGGAAATGTGGCTGTTTATATCCGTAACGGCAACAAACGTGCCGATTGTCTGCACAGACGCGTATACCGTACCCTCACGCCTAAAGAGTCCGCGTGACGCTGTTAATTCGCAAATGCCGTCCGAAACAATTCCTCAAAGTCCGATAGAGCCATATTATTCAGCTATGACTGAGCTGACAATCGAAGCGGGCGGCGTACAGTCAGTGTGCTTCATAATGGGAGCAGCGCCCACGCGTGATGCGGCAATAGCAGCGTACGGCGCCGTCAAAGCGGGGCAAACGCGAGAGGAAGCCTTGATAGGAGCCGTAACGGCGGGGATCAGAAAATCGGTTGGCTTGGCGTCTGCGGACGTGATGCGGTTTGAACCTCTTGCCGCAAGAATCGCTGCGGAAATCCCTCTCAAGCCAAGGGCAAGTCGGGAAGAAATCGAGACGGAGGGCGGCGTGCCCGCACTGTGGGGAATGGGCATTTCAGGTGATTATCCCATTCTGCTTGTGCGCGTCAGCGAGGTTGAGCAGCTTCGGGAGGCAAAAGCAATCGCACGGTTTGCCGAGCTTTGTACGCTTCGCGGACTAAAATTCGACCTTGTATTTCTGGGAATGTATCCAAACGAATACGGAAACAGGGTGCGTCAGGGGCTTGTTGAGACTGTTCGCGCAGCGCGGGTGCACCTGATAGACGCCTGCTCAACGGCAAAGCGGCAGCAAACGCTTCTTAATAATATCGCTTTAATCTGCTGCGATGCTGATAAGCTGCCCTGCCAAAGCGTTTTGAGAGCTTCAGACACAGACTTGCCCACGCCGCAGCCCGCTTTTTTGCCGATTGACATGCCGGATACTTTCTGCTTCAACGGTTACGGCGGCTTTGACACAAAGGATGAGAATCAGTATGTGATAATTAGCGGGGGAAGCAAAAGCGTTACGCCTGCCCCATGGAGCAACATACTTGCCAATCAGAGCTTCGGAACCCTCGTCACCGAAAACGGTGGCGGCTATACATGGGCACAAAATTCAAGGCTGATGCGTCTTACTCCTTGGTCAAACGACCCGCTGCGCGACCCATGCGGCGAAAGGGTCAGCGTAATCGCGGAGGGCAAACGCATATGCATCACGCCATGCGATCCAAACGGTATGTTTAAGGTTGAGCACGGCATAGGCACAACACGCTTCACCTGCAATGCGGAAGGATTAAGCATCACGCTTACCGAAATGGCGGACGCCTCCGAGTCGGTCAAATATTACAATATTGCAGTCAAGAATTGCAGACTGACGCAAAGGAGCATCCGATTTGAGCTTTCGGTGGACTGGGTGCTGGGTGAGGTTATGCATAGGGAGGCTGTCGGAACGTACAGTGCGGACGGGATATTGTATGCAAAAAATGCACGAGACAGCGAAAACGATGGATATTACGCCTTTCTGTGCGCAGGAGACGGCGTTTGCGGCGATAACACCGTGTTTTCAGAATTCGCACTGCGCGAGGGGGAATCGGTATCCAAAACAATACTGTTGGGATACGGCACAAAAGAGCAAATTGCCGAATATGTGCGCACAAAGCTAAATGAATTTGAAATTGAGCGTGAACGCGTTAAAATGGCATGGCGGGGCAGGCTTGGTCGTCTGCATATCGAAACGGGCGATAAAGCGTTTGATATGCTTGTAAACGGCATATTGCTGTATCAAACCTATTCGTCAAGGCTTTTCGCAAAAACAGGATTTTATCAAAGCGGAGGCGCGAACGGCTTCCGCGATCAGCTTCAGGACGTGTGCGCATTGCTTTTGACAGATCCCGCAACGGCAAGGGCGCAGCTAATCAGTGCGGCCGCCAAGCAGTTCAAAAGGGGCGACGTGCTTCACTGGTGGCATAATGACGGCAGGGGAGTCCGCACGCGGATGAGCGATGACAGGCTGTTTTTGCCATACACGGTAATGCGCTATTGTGATGCTGCGGCAGACACGGCAATATGGGATGAGCGCGTGCCTTTCCTTGCAGAGGCTCCTATACCGCAGGATAAGAGCGACCTGTACACCGTTTTTTCGGAGGATGAGGAAGGCACGATGTTTGAGCATTGTGTGGCGGCAATAGAAGCGTCAATGTGCTTTGGCGCGCATGGTTTGCCGCTTATGGGGGCGGGCGATTGGAACGACAGCATGGACAAAGTGGGCGAAAACGGAGGAGAAAGCGTTTGGCTCGGTTGGTTTTTGCTTTATGTGCTTGAAAAATTTCAGCAGGTATGCGCCGACAGGGGATTCAACGAAAAGTCGGAGGAATACAGCAGTGAAGCGTGTCGGCTTCGTGCGGCGATTGAAAAATGGGGATGGGATGGCGCGTGGTACAAAAGAGCGTTTTATGGCGACGGCGTTCCGCTCGGATCAAGCCAAAATGATGAATGCGCCATAGACGCGATTGCGCAGTGCTGGGCCGTTTTCAACAATGCCGAACGCTCCCACGCGGCGTTTGACGCCGTATGCGGTCGGCTTGTCGATGAAAAAAACGGAATATTGAAGCTGCTTTCACCCTCTTTTTCCGACAGCGGAGTTCACAGAGCGGGATATATCGAAGCTTATGCGCAGGGCGTGCGCGAAAATGGCGGACAGTACACGCACGCGGCGGCTTGGGCGGTGATTGCCGCGGCACGGTTGGGAGACGCAAAAAGGGCGTCCGAGCTTTTTCGGATGATAAACCCAATCGAACACGGAACGGCAATGCAGATAAACCGCTATCGCACAGAGCCGTATGCTGTGGCGGGCGATGTGTATTCAGAGGACGAAAATGCAGGCAGAGGCGGATGGACGTGGTACACGGGCGCAGCGGGATGGCTGTATCAGGCGGCGGTGGAGCATATCCTCGGACTCAAAAAGAAGGGGAACAGACTCTATATTGAACCTGTAACGGTTTATCCGCACTTTTCCGTTGAATATAAATATGAAGAAACAAGCTATCGCATAGAAGCATCCGCGGCAAATGAGACGTCGATTATCGCGGACGGAAAGCGCGTGGTATACGTTGAGCTTGTAAACGACGGCGCAACGCATACCATATCCGTAACCTATATGGCGGGGGATAAAGCCTAAACAATACGCTTCCCACCGGAAATGACGGCATTGATTTCAAGCGCGGAATCAAGCAGAACAATATCTGCGGAGCTTCCGCACGCAAGCGCAGAGCTGCCATTGTCCCAAAGTCCCAATGCCTTGAGGGGATTAACGCAGGCGCATTTGACAGCGGAGGCAAGCGGGATACCCATGTCGGTTACAGCGCGGCGCATACAGTCAAACAGAGTTGAGGCGGAACCTGCAAGCTGACCATTGGAGGCGCAGACCATTTTCCCGCGCTTAAACACGGGAAGCCCGCCAAGCGTGTATTTACCGTCGGGCATACCCGCCGCACGCGTGCTGTCGCTTACAAGAATTATCCTGTCGTCGCCAAATGCGGCAAACGCCATCCGCACAACGGGCGGCAAAACGTGTATGCCGTCTGTTATCAGCTCAACCATCGCTCCCGAGTCAAACGCGGCGGCAATCACGGAGTGAGCGCGATGAAGCACGGCGGGCATAGCGTTGAACATATGCGTCAAATGGGAGGCTCCCGCGTCAAACGCCGCCATAGCCGTTTCATAGTCCGCATTGGTGTGTCCGAGAGAAACCCGTATGCCGCGCTTTACGGCGTGACGGATAAAATCAATAGCCCCGTCTCTTTCGGGAGCAACCGTTACAAGCCTTATGCGATTGTCGGAAGCGGAGTTCAAACGGTCAAAGTCATCATTGTCAAACAAAAATATGTTTGAGGAATTATGTGCGCAGGCTCTTTGAGGCGATATGTAGCTCCCCTCAATGTTGAATCCCAAAATACCGTAATCCGTATTTTTAGGTATCGTGCCGAGCACGCGGAGCATAGCGTCATGCGGGATTGCCATTGTTGTAGGCAAAACCCGTGTGACGCCGTTTTTCAGCTCGAACCGACACATATCCTCAAGCCCCTGTGGGGATTCATCGCACACGTCATGCCCTGCGCATCCATGCATATGAATATCGCAAAGCGCGGGTATTGCATAAAGCCCCTTCGCGTCAATAATCTCACCATCGGTTGAATCAGCGGATATTACGTTATTATCCGTGCAAATGTCGCGGGGGACAAAGCCCGCTTTTTCATCAAAAACCTCAGCGTTTCGAATAAGCATACGACCTCCCTGATGTTGAATATTTTAACTCAATCGTATCGGTGCGGCAAAGCAATTCGCCGTCTATCCCGACTTAACTATATCGCCCATAAAAAGCGCAAAAGCGTCACACGGGTTCAATCCTCAGCACAAGAGGAAGTTCACGCGGAGCGGGCATTGTAAATACCGTCAGCGCGTCCCCGCTTCTTTCATACTCAAGCGCTGTTCCGTCAAGCGCGGCAACGTTGGCAATGCTGCCCTTAAAGCAGTTGCCCTTGTCAATGCTCTCGGGTGTTGCGAACTCACGCAGACGATATACGCCATCGGGCGCAGCGCCCAGAATAATCGCATAAACACAACCGTTGGCTGTTGTGTATCTAATATCAGAGGAGGTGTATTCAAGCGCTTCGCCGTCTGAAAACTGACCGCCTGTGCGCATATGCTCACCCTCTCCAAATACACGCCACGGACGCGAACCGTATATCGCTTCGCCGTTTGCAAGCATCCATCCGCCGATTTCAGTCAAAAGCGTTTTGACCTCACACGGCACAGAACCGTCTCCCTTTGGACCGATATTAAGCAGCATGCAGCCGTTTTTGCTGACAATATCGGCAAGCGCACAGATTATTTCATGCGCGGACTTATAGCTGTCACCCTCGATATAGCCCCAAGAATTTTTTGAAACGGATGTGCAGGACTGCCATGCAAAAGGCATTATCGAATCAAACTGTCCGCGCTCCATATCGGGGACGGCGCATCCGGGCGCAAAAGCATCATACTTGTAGTTGATAACAACCTCACAGCCCCACTCATCGGCACGATTGTAATAATACGCCGCAGCCCTTTTTAGCCAAGGCTTTACAGAATTGTGAAGCGTCCACCAGTCAAAATACAAAAGCCGAGGCTTATAGCTGTCGATAAGCTCACAGGTTCTAAGCAGCCAATCGTCCAAAAATTCGGCGGACGGTGAATCCGGTCCCTCAGGGTCGCTAAAGCTTGGGTCAACGCAAACGGAGGGATAATACATATCGTCCTTTGACGTGACGCCGCTCATGTCGCTTTCAAACTCACGCCCATGCCCCATAAAGAACCAATGCTCCAGACGGTGGGTTGAGGCGCAGGCAATCAAACCATGCTTATTTGCGGCGGCAAAAAGCTCCCCCAAAATGTCTCTGTTGGGCGTCATATCAAATGAATTCCATACGGACAGACGGCTTTTGTAAAGCTGAAAGCCGTCATGATGCTCCGCAACGGGGACGATATACCTGCACCCGCAGGCAACGGCAAGAGACGCCAACTCATCCGCATTGAAGCTATCCGCCGTAAACAAAGGGATAAAATCCTTATAGCCAAAATCCTTGTGCCTGCCATATGTCAAAACATGGTGCTCATACGCACGCGAACCCTTTTTGTACATATTGCGGGAATACCATTCGTTGCCGAAGGCGGGGACGGAATACAGCCCCCAATGGATAAACAATCCGAGCTTAGCATCGGCAAACCACTTTGGACATTCATACTGTGAAAGGGAAGCCCGGTCGGGCTTGAACCTCCCGCGATTGTTCACCTCGTCAATTTGACAAAGCAGTGCGGAGCGCTCAAGCGTGTTATACATACCGATTTTTGTATTAAGCAAACGGATAAGCAGATCCACTGCACCAACGCGATAACCCGAAAGTCCAAACAGTGCAGCACCGTTGCGCACGGCGATGCAAAGCGGCAGCCGCTTGTCCGAAACATCAAGCCCCTTGCGTATGGGAGAGAGCGTGTCAACGTCAGGATTTTCAATAATTTTTACTTTGCATCCGCACTGCTTCAAAATGTCACTCTGTTGCTTCAGCTCGTTCAAAATATGCTGAGACGGTTCGTCAAAAGCCTTTACAAAGCAAATTAAGCCACAGTCAATGTCGTCATATCCCGAGGGCAAAGCATACTGACGCAGCATTCCCCCAAAGCGGATTTCGGGAGGACGTATGGCAACAGTGCGCTCACAGCCTTCCGAAAGGGTGATAAGCTCACTCACAATGTCCAGCGTGCCGTCTATCTGACGCGTGTAGGCGTTTATTCGATATCTGCCCGCAGGCAGGCAAAGTGATGAAAGCGACCGCTCCCGCAAATCCAGCCGCCTGAAAGAGCCCGATTCAATATGCTCAACAGCTATGCTTTCGCCATAGCGCAGCCCGTCTCCCACAATATGCAGAGTACACGCCCCAAAAATCTCATCAGGCGAGGGATATTTCCAATCGGTACGGTTCGCGCCGTGACTGCGCGTGTATGCACGGCGGGCATTGAATGCGTTGTCAAGGTCATGCTTGAGGTAATGATATACGCGATCAACCCTTCCCGAGGGGCAGTGCTGACAATAATTGTATCGACCGTCCGCAAGCGTATCAGTCAACTCAAATTCAAAATCCGTGTCGCCATTTATGCTGACCTCCGCAAAGCAAAAGTCGTCCCGATTTGATTCACCTTTATCCCCGCAATATGCAAAAATGTAGACGGTGCAAATACCGAGAGTGACGCCGACATTGCCCGATTCATCGCATTTAAGCGCCGCAACGGGCGAAAATGCCCCATAGTTGGCAACGCATATTGAAATCTGCGCTCCCGCCGCCGCAGTGCCGTGACGCAAAACGTGTATGTTCAGCTTGGCACAATCGGCATATCGAGGTGTAACGTTTATCGCTGTGCGTCCGTTAACGCTTGCATACGGCGTGTCGCCCTCAATATCGGGCAGACTATCCGCATCAGCGTCCGCATATGTGCGCACAAGCGCCGCACGGGAGGCAGCGCCGTCAAACCAGCCCATGTCAAGAGCGGGCTCGGCTTCGCACGCGCCCAAATAGTGCCACGCGCCGTTGACAAAAACCTCCGCCCAGCCGTGATTGTCGTCACAATGGCTCCAAAGCGGAGCGTACACCTGCCGCGCAGGTATGCCGACCGAACGATAGGCCATAACCGCAAATGTGCTTTCCTCCCCGCATCTGCCGTGACCTCTGCGCATTATTGTAAGCACATCGGCGGTTGGCTCATCGTTAAAGCGATAATTGACGTTTGCCATACACCAATAATTCACCGCGATGGCAGCATCCATTGCCGATTTTCCTGATATGACGGGCAAAAGCTCTTTTGCAAGAAGCGCGGAGCAGGGGACGACAGGCTCATCGTTTACCCACATGGGAAGCACATAGGTTTCAAAAATGGCGTCGGAAACGCCCTGCTGCAATGGCGAAAGCTCTCTAAGCATTGCCATAAGCTCCGCGTGAGCGCGAATGTCGTTTAAGCCGATTCTCTGAGATTTTGGAAAACGACTGTCAAGTATCAAAAAGTATCTGTCCGCCAAGCTCATGTTTTACCCCCTGACCTTGTCAATAAAGTATTTTAGCGTCTGATAGCTCACGGCACGATATTCCCCGCCCGCGGGCAAGCTGCCGTCCACAAATGAAATGCTGCTGTTTTGCTCCGCACTTTTGTCGCGCCAAAGCTCAAATCCTGAGGTGTGAAGCTGTGTACAGCCCGTTTCACGCACAATCAGCACCGCGTTGTCCGAACGTATTTTTCCACAGGGAAGGACTTCTATCGCGCCGTTTGCGCGGCTGATAATTGCCCGCAGTCTCGATGCGCCGCTTACGGCGTCACGGCTATGACCGCTTGTAAGCACTCGTGTAAAGCCAATACGGATAATGGTGTCAAGCGCGGACTCCCACGAGTCGGGCAGCATATCAAACGCCCTGTGAAAAACCGTCTGCATACCGTCCGCAGCGTCAACAAGTCTTTTGCAGGCGTCCTCATCCACACAGAGACCGCTGTAGTTCAAACGCAAGCAGCCGAACACAACGCCGTGCGCGCCAATGCTTTTTGCGGCGCGAATATCGTGAACCATTACGTCAAGCTCCGAAGCATCGTAACAGAAGCCTCCGGTTCGGGGACGTATCATAACCATCACGGGGATACCCGCACCACAGGCAAGCTCAATCTGTCCGTGGGAGGGTGTAAGCCCACCGTGAAAAAGGTCTGTATTAAGCTCCGCTCGGTCCGCTCCGCACGCGGCGGCGGAAAAAACGTCGGTATAGGAACCGCAGCAGACCTCAACCAAAACATTGTTCATCGCATTTCCTCCGAGCAATCAGTCAAAAGACACATCCATGCGCCGCAAAAAGCATTGAAGCAGCATATGAAAATCGCCAAGAAACGGCAGATCGAAAGCCGTCATTGGCGATTCCCGAAAAAAGCTTTCGACATTACGGCGTCACGTATGACGGCGTCAAGTATGACGGCGTCAGAATATTTTGATCCCGAATATCCCCTTGACCCTTGTGCCTATCACTATGTAATTGCCAAAGGCGACGGGCGAAGCCTCAATATTGCTTTCAACATTTATGCGGTCAAGCTCCTGCCCGTTTCCGTCTATTACATATATATCTCCCATTGAATCGCACTGCACGATATATGCGGCGCCGTCCGCGTCATACAGCGCGACAGGACTGCTCCACGCGTATCCGCTGAGGCGCAGGCTCCAAACGGTTGCTCCGGTCTTTGTGTCAAATGCGTACATTGTACCGCTGCTTGCGGCGCCATAGCTTGCAACGGTTGTTATAACAAGCCCGCTTATGCTGCCCTCGCCAAGTATCGCGCTTGACATTATTCCGCCCGTTATGTGCGATGTGGTGTAAACGGTAAATTCATTTTGCCACAGAATTTCGCCCGTGCAGGCGTCAATTTTGAAAAATGCAACCTTGCCCTGCCCATTGCCGTCGGCTTTGTTGTCAAGAGTACAACCGACATAGAGATATGCCGTGCCGTTTTCGGGATCCTCCTCCAAAACAGGGGTTGCGTTTGTGTCGTCCCAGATATCCTGAACCCAAACGGTTTTCATCGTGTTGACGTCAATACACTGCATAAAGCCCGCATTGCAGCAGACATACAGATAGTTGCGCCACGCCACCGCGCTGGATTCGTAGCCCAGCCAATAACCGTCGTTTATTGTCCTTGTGGCGGAGTATCTTACCTTGACGGGTGCATCGTGGCTCATTGTGAGAGTGCCGTTTGACTTGTCAAAGCTTGTGTTCAGCTTGACACGGTATAGTATGCCGTTTTCGCCCGGATAAAAAAGTGTGTCTGTTTCGCCGTCCACTATCGCGGCGGAGTCATACGCGTGCCAGCTGCGCAGAGCAAAGCTGTCGGGCTTTGCGCCAAATGTCGCAAGCACGCTGCCGTCAACAAGTGATATGGCATACGCCTTTGCAGCCTTGCCATCGCTTGAATAATGATCTCCCTGCCCAACATAGAGTATAGGCAGACCGCGTGGGTCAATGCTGCCCGCGCCCTTGAATGGAACGCCCATAACAATACGGTTTCTGGTTGGCTCACCCGTTTCCATATCAACAAAGTATATGTTGCCGTCCATCGTGGCGTATATAACCTCAATCAGGTCGTCGTTTGCCTTTGCGCTGTCAAACATATTCATAACGGCCTTTGTTTCGGCATCCCACTTGACAAGCAGCGCCTGACCTGTCCAGCCGCTTCCGCACCATGTGCCGGAGTAATTGCCTCCCTCACCCTTTGGCACGCTGCCCGTCTCTTTTGTCCACACAATCTCAAGCTTGCCGTCCGTAACCTCCGCAACGCCATAAAATGGGTTTTGCCTGAAGCAGCTTCCGCGAAAAGTCAGCACGCCTTCAGCCTGCGCATAATCGCTGTCGGAAAGAAAGGTTATAGTCTCATCACTTGAATAGCTGCTCACCGTCTGCCCGTTAACCATAAGCTCGGTATAAAAGCCAAACAAAGACGCCTGTGCGCTGCTGCACGCAACAACATCGTTGTAGTTTATCGAGGGGGAGGGTGAAGGCTGGGGAGTGTCTGCGGTTTGGGAGCTTGAGGGCTCTGCTGTTGAGTCAACATCGGGGGTATTGCCCGCCGTGTCGGAGGGAACGACAGGAACCGATGACGCCGTGGGATTAACAACGCTTGGATCCTTGCCGCTGCCTGCGTGCTTGATAATGTGAGAAATACCAATTCCCAAAACCACAAGCAACGCCAATACGCACACTGCAATCAGCGCCACAAGTATACGTCTCTGAACATAAATCGAGCTATTCGGTGAAGACATTACAAATAAGACCTCCATAAATACAATCACTGACAGATTTCATTATAGCTTGCAAAAAAGATATTTACAAGTGCTTGAACAAAGGTTAACAGATATGTTACAATACAGGCAATAAAGTCGTGGAGGTATACTGTCAGATGAAAAGGCTTATCGCAATCGGTCTTGCGGTGCTTATGGTTTCATTCATGCTGTGCGGCTGTGCAAAGGAGGATCCGGACGCAGAAAGAAAACGTCCGTCAGCCCTGCCCCGTGTGGTATATGCAACAATTGAGGTAGAGGGCTTTGGGACTATTGAGCTTGAGCTTTATCCCAAGATCGCCCCGCAGTCGGTGTATAACTTCTGCTATCTTGCAAAGCAGGGCTATTATGACGGGCTGACAATTCACAGAGTCGTTTCGGGCTTTATGATACAGGGCGGCAGCGCCAACGGCAACGGCACGGGCGGGCCCGGCTATTGCATAAAGGGCGAGTTTGCAAAAAACGGTTTTGAAAACACGCTCAGTCACACCCGCGGCGTCATTTCAATGGCAAGAAAGTCTTCGCCAATGGACAGCGCGAGCAGCCAGTTTTTCATCTGCCATGCCGACTGCACTTTCCTTGACGGAAGCTACGCGGCGTTCGGCAAAGTAACAAGCGGCATGGATGTTGTTGACGCTATTGCGGCGGTTGCCGTAAGCGGCGAGACGCCCATCCAAACCATTATAATCAAAACAATTACCGTATCAGGCGCGGACAGCCTTCCCGAGCCTAACAAGCTTCCGGAGCAATAATGCCGCTCCTCTCCCACGCTGCAAAGCAGGGGGTTGACGTAAATGGATATCACCTATTAAGCTGAATAAAAAGCAAGGTCACGGCAGCAACAAACTGCCGTGACTTTTTGCTTCAGAGGAGAAAAGAATAGGGAATCAACCTAACAGATGGCGGCTGTTAGTTAGATGCGCGACGTTTTGAGCTTGAAGCGCGCTTGCGGACTGCGTTGGAAAACACCGTTGCAAGCATTGCGCCAACGATTATGCCAGGAATCATAAAAGAGAAAAACAATCCAAAATAGTTCATTTCAACGCTCCTTTGTTTCTTGTGTGGATACCGACTGCGGTTTCCAAATTGGAAATGCACATCGGATTTAACTTACAATGCAATTATAGTATCCAACAAGGAAACAGTCAACACCAAAAATGGTACTGAACACAGAAAATTAAAATATATTATGCATAAACCATTGCGGCAAGTATCCAAACAGGATACAATGTAAGCGTTAAATCACACAATCGTTACGGGGGTACCGATATGAATCGCCTTAGGGAGTTACGCACATCTCGCAACATCACACAGGACGAGCTTGGCAATATGCTTGGCGTGCAGAAGGCTGCCATCTGCAAATACGAAACGGGGCGTGTCGCGCTGCCAAACGCCATGCTTGTTCGTCTTGCGGAGTTTTTTTCTGTCAGCGCGGATTACATTCTCGGTCGAGACGAGGTCGTCCCGCTGCCCAAAAAGCTGCGTGAAAAAATCGCCGCTTCACATTCAAACGAGGTCAACACAATCCCCGTGCCGCTTGTTGGCATGGTGCATGCGGGCGAGCCAATGCTTGCGGATGAAAATATTGAAGAATATATTCCTGTCGCGGCAGGTGATATATACGATGGAGAGTATTTTTTTATGGAGGTCGTGGGTGATTGCATGATAGGCGATCACATCGCGGAGGGTGCGCTTGTGCTTGTTCGCCGCGAGAGCGACCTTGCGGATAACCATATTTACGTTGTGCGCATTGGAGACGAGGTTCTTTTGCGTCGAGTTAAGCGCATAAAAAGCAGCATTGCACTGATACCCAGCAACAACGCATATGACCCGATGATTGTATCAAGCGGCGATGTTCAGGTTGTCGGCAGGGTGATAGAAGCGCGAATACGGTTTTGAAATCCAGCCTCACGCCCCCCAAAGGGTGCGGCGCCTGTGCCCTTGCGGTTGATTGATTATCGCTTTTAGTGGCAAGTTTTGTTCCTTCTGTGCATAAAGATTATTGCATAGGGGGTGCTTTATATGGATACACAAAATCGTATTGCAATATCGGCGTTCACTTCTTCGGAATGTGTCAACCGCAAAATTCGTACGAGCGGCACAAAAAATGGTGCGCGCAAAGGACGAATGGGTGAAAGGGCGATATATCTGCTTTTGCGCTTGGGTATTTGCGCGGCGTGCTTTGCCGCTGTGCTTGCCCTCAAGCTTTCAAGCTCAAGCTCACTTGAGGCGCAGCAGGTTTTAAACGGAGTCAGCGTGGCGCTTAATGACGAGGGTGAAGCGGAGGATGAGCTTGGAAGGCTTCGCTTCGTGCAGCTTCCGTCAATTATTCAGGTGTTCGCACCATCAGATTCTCCAACGCTTCCTTTGGAAATAAAAAGCTTTGAGCTGATGAGCGACAGCAATCTGCTTGTGATTAACTCAACAGCCTCCGCGCAGGTGCTTTCGGCGGGCACGGGCAGGGTAAGCGGCATAGGAGAGGACGATAACCTTGGCGCATATGTCTCAATAATGCTTGAGGATGATACGGAGGTGTTCTATTATGGCGTCTCCGATATATGCGTTGAGGAGGGTCAGCCGGTGGCGGCAAGAACGGTGCTGGGTGCGGCGCAGGATGAATCAATAATCGTTCGCGTGTATAAGGCGGGCAGACCTATCGACCCGCTTGATTTCTTTGAAGTAAAGGCGGGCTGATGCGGCTTTTTTCAATAAGAGGGACGGATGTTCGCTGCAATGTTCTGCTTCTGCTGCTTATTCCCGTTGCGGCGATATTCGGCTGGGGCGCAGTGCTGCTGACGGCATTCGTTTCGCTTTCCGTACATGAGGCGGCGCACGCTGTTGTGGCGGCAAGGCTTGGATACGAGGTGCAGACGATTGAAATTCAGCCCTTCGGATTTGTTGCGCGGCTCAGCGGCGCGGCAATGCTTTTTGCCGATCAGGCGGCGATATACGCCGCGGGGCCTGCGGCGAGCCTGCTTATGGCGGCAAGCGGAGCGTTGACGGCAAGGCTGCTGCCAAATTCCGATTGGCTTGAAGGTTTTATCGGATACAACCTCATTGTGGCGGGAACAAACCTCATCCCCGCACTGCCGCTTGACGGAGGAAGACTGATGCAGGCAGCGCTCAGCGGCAGAGCAAGCGGGCTTCTTATAGCAATGGGTGCGCTTGTAGGCGCGGCGTTTGTGACAATATCTGTATTATTGTACACAAATGGTATTTTGAATCCAACCTTTGCGGTGATGGGATTGTTTTTGATAATCGCTTCGATAGGTGAACGGAAAAAAATCCGTGCCGCATCCGCCTCAATGCCGATTCTTGTCAGACAACGCATTGCAAAGCATGGTGCGATTGAGGTTTCGCATATTGCGATGAGCCACGGCACAAGACTGTCCGCCACGATAAGGCAGCTGCCATACGGCAGATACAGCGTTGTCACCGTGCTTGACGATGGAATGAGAAGCATCGGGACTCTTGACGAAACGCAGATAAAGCAGCTTGCGTCCGTGTGCGGAACGGGCGCAAAGCTTTCAGACGCACTTCGATTGTCTAAAAGGGATATACTTTAGCGTCATTTTGTGCTATACTGAAGCTAAATGGTATTTGCCAAGGATGGGTCATGATTTACAGGGACGAAAAGTTTCAGCTTTTGAATACAAGCGGTTCCGCAAGGCGGGGCAGGCTGAAAACCGTGCATGGTGAGATAGAGACGCCTGTGTTTATGAACGTCGCAACCGCTGCGGCGGTGCGCGGCGGGGTCTCCACAGACGATTTGAGGCAGGTCGGATGCAGCGTTGCGCTGTCCAACACATATCATCTGCTTGCGCGTCCCGGAGACGAGCTGATTTTTCGGATGGGCGGATTGCCGCACTTTATGAACTGGGACAAGCCAATACTTACCGACAGCGGTGGGTTTCAGGTGTTTTCGCTGCAAAAGCGCAGAACCATTCGGGAGGAGGGCGTGAGCTTCACCTCATACACGGACGGACACGCAATTTTTATGGGGCCGGAGGAGTCAATGCGCGTGCAGTCGCATCTGGGCTCAACCATTGCAATGGCATTTGACGAATGCATCGCAAACCCATCGGAGCATTCATATGCCGCCCGTTCGGTTGAGCGTACAACACGTTGGCTTGACAGATGTATCAGCGAGCTTTCAAGGCTTAACTCTTTGGACGAAACGCTGAACAAAAAGCAAATGCTTTTCGGCATAAATCAAGGCTGCGTGTTTGAGGACCTGCGTGTTTTGCATATGAAGACCATAGCGGAGCGCGGACTTGACGGCTATGCCATAGGCGGGCTTTCGGTGGGCGAAACTGCGGAGGATATGTATCGGGTTATCGAGGCGGTTGAACCATACATGCCGACTCAAAAGCCCCGATATCTTATGGGCGTCGGCACGCCGCAGAATATTATCGAAGCCGTATACAGGGGCATTGATTTTTTCGACTGTGTTTTTCCTCTTAAAGGGGCGCAGCACGGCAACGTATACACATGGAACGGAAGGCTGCGTTTGCTTGCAAAAATATATTCTGAGGACGACCGTCCGATAGCCGAGGGCTGCCTTTGTCCCGCCTGCCGCAGTTACAGCCGTGCATATATCCGACACCTGCTCAAAGCGGATGAACGTCTGGGCATGCGCCTTTGTGTGCTGCACAACCTGTTTTTCTATAATGAGCTTATGGAGCGAATACGCCAAGCGATAGATAACAACAGGTTCGAATGGTTCAGAACGGAGTATGCAAAAAGACTTATGACGCCCTGCGACGGGGATTGACGCAAAAACGTTTTTTGTAGAATACTAATGATATTTAGGAGGACGCACGAATGACTCAGTTTACCCAAAAAGCGATAATGGAATCATTTACAAAGCTGTTGAATGAGCGTCCGCTTGACAAAATCACGGTTAAGGATATTGTCGAGGACTGTGACGTAAACCGCAAAACCTTCTATTATCATTATCGTGATATTTACGCGCTGCTTGACGCGGTGCTTGACGCCGAGCTTGAAAGGATAAGGCAAAACACCAACGAAACGGCAACATGGCAGCAGCGTTATCTTGAGCTTGCGGGATACGCGTTCAAAAACAAAAAAGCTGTGTATCACATTTTCAATTCTTCACGTCGCGACCAGCTTACGGAATATCTGTACAGTGCGGCGGCAAAGGCGTTCGAAGCCTATATTCTTAAGGAGGACGAGGCGTTGCGCTGCGACGAGCGCGACGTCAAGCTTCTTGCGGAGCTGTACACCTCCGCTGCGGTGGGCATGACGACAGAATGGATCCGCAGAGGCATGAAGGAGGACCCAACGGAATATGTCGGGCGCATAGGCAGGCTGCTTAACGGCACGCTGAAGCTTGCGCTTGCCAATATGAGAGCGGAGCGCCAATAATCCGCACAAACGATATACAATTCAACAAAAATACAAACGTGGGCAAATTTCGCCCACTTTTTTGCGCATGGGCAAAAATACCACACAGACTCAGCACTATCCATGTACAGAACAGAAAAAGAGAAGTATCATACACTTGTTCCTTGAGGGAACGGGAAACCACCCGATGACGGGAACGAGAAAGAACATCAATAATATGACCAAAGGAGGTTTTTGATATGTTCTCACTTACACCTTATGAACGCAGGCACGCGGTTGGCGCGTATGATCCCTTCCATGCAATGGAGGAGTTTGAAAAGAACTTGTGGGGCAATATGAATCTCCCTGAGTTCAAAACCGATATAGTCGATAACGGCGCATCCTATGAGCTTCAGGCGGAGCTGCCCGGCTTTGACAAAAACGATATAGGCGTTGATATCGACGGCGACACCCTCACGATTTCCGCCGAGCATACGACCGAAAATGACGAGAAGGACAAGAAGGGTCGCGTGATTCACAGCGAGAGGACGTTTGGAACGTACTCAAGAAGCTTCAACATCGCATCCATAAAGGGCGATGCAATTACCGCCGCGTATGACAACGGCGTGCTCAAGCTGACGCTCCCCAAGAAGGAGCCGGAGACGCCCGCTTCGCGCAGACTGACCATCGAATAACGCATGATCGGACGCATATCCAACGCCGCGCACGGTATCTCCCCGAGCCGTGCGTGACTCTTGCGTCATCGAAGGCAATGCTTTCTGATGAGCCTTAGGCAGAAAATGACTCCTCACCCGCTTTTGCGGTGTGCGGGAGTCATTTTTCTGCACTTTTGCAGATCTCCATCCGATTTTCAAATTTTCAATTTGACGTGCGATAAACGGCTGTACGGCGGCATATCAAAAAAACAAAGAATAATATACCAAATCAAATTGAAGCATTTTTATTTCTGTCATATTGAGCATATTAAACAACGCGTTGCTTTTTTTGCTGTGCCTCGTCACAAAAAAGCATTTAAATATGCCTAAAAAATACCTGTTATACAATCTGTGACGCTTGCACAAAGTAATAGCAACACGGCGCGAGTGCTTTTAAAACAAAATGCATATGCCGTGATAAGCCGAACCGCTTCGTTGAAAAGCAGCGGAGCGGTCGGCTTCAAAAGTAAGGAGGTGAACAAGTAATGTCAAGGAAGAGCAAAGCATCCATGGAGCAGTTTAAGACCGAGGTCGCAAATTCGCTTAACGTGAATCTCAAGCAGGGCTATAATGGCGACCTTACCGCTCGCGAGGCGGGTTCAATAGGCGGCGAAATGGTCAAGCGTATGATCGCATACGCCGAGAACAATATGCCCAAGAAGTAATTTCGGCATATAACAATAATAATGAAAGGAGAAAATGAACAATGAGCAGCAATAATCGTGAAATGAAGAGCCGTCTTGAAAGTCTCAAGACCGAGGTGGCGTCCTCAATGAACGTTTCATTGAAGCAGGGCTATAATGGCGATATCACCTCTCGTGAGGCGGGTTCCATTGGCGGCGAAATGGTTAAGCGCATGATCGCTTACGCATCGAGCAATATGCCCTCCGGCAATATGATGAAGTAACATCTCGTAACTGCTTTCCTATAAAATGAAATGAATAGACGTCCGCCGCTGCGGGTTGACCGCTTATAGCGGCGGATGCCTTTCGTTTGTGATGTGTGCAAGGTCAACAACAATCGCCCGAAAGCGTTTGCGCGGCGTGCGGTAAGCCCACGCCCAATGCTTTTCGCGGCATATATTTAATCACCGTCAGTCCGCCCATTGCAGTGCTCAATAATCGCAGCGTTCATAAATTCAGCCGTGCCTTCGCCGTTTTTGTCAATATAGCTCCTAAAACGTTCATCGCCAACATACATTTCGGCAAGGCAAAGCAGCATTTCATCCGTACAGGCGTAAAAATTTTCGCTGATATATAATTGATATCCAACCCAATCTCCATTCACCATAACGCAGGAGGAGAACACTTTATCGCATGAACGCTTTGGAATCACGATTCGCTTATTTTATCATACTTTAGTTGGTTTGTCGATAAATTCTGAAAATAATTATAGCACAACATGAAATATGTATTACAAATTTACTTACGTAATTTAACGCACAGCCCTATGAAACTCTGCTGCACAGTGATGAATGTCCATTAATCCGCTGGGGAGACGCATAGGTGACAAAAAGCCTTCGGACGGCGGCCGAAGGCGAGGTCATGCAAAGAAGTATCATCGGTTTTAAGCATTTGCGGCTTAAATCGTCGCTTTTTTACGCGACAGGCGCAGGCGCCGCATTATCAAAAAAGATGTATGTGGATAAGCGGCAGCATTTCCGCCTCCGCATCATTCGCTGTCGCCGTTGTCAACATGGGCAAGATACTCAAGCAGCCCATCGGCAATGCCGATCGCAAGCTTTTTTTGATGCTCGGCGTCCATCAGCAGCAATTCGTCCGTTGCGTTTGAAAGAAACCCGCATTCAACCAGAATTGAGGGTACATATGGCACGCGCAGCACAAACAAATCCTCAGGGTTTGCAAAGCGCTGAGGACGGCAAAGCTCCTCACAAAGCGAATACATAACCGTCTCCGCCAAAAGCTTGCCCTGCTCGGAGCCTGTCATGTAAAACACCATAGGACCCGAAACGGTGCTGTCGGTAAATTTGTTCATGTGGATGCTGATAACAATGTCCACGTTGTCAAGCTGCATTATGCGCTTGCGCGTAAGCATATCCTCATCCTTCGTGTCGGCAAGTGCGTTTTCATCGCTTCTTGTCATTATCACATACATGCCGCGTGCGGTCAATTCGTCCGCAAGCAGCCTTGCAACGCAAAGATTAAGGTCAGCCTCTACAACTCCCGTTTGCGAACCCACCGCGCCGCCGTCAAAGCCGCCGTGACCCGCGTCGATAACCACAGTCAGCGCGGACTGAGGAATTTCGCTCAGAACAACCTCACCCTCACCTTTTATCTGCTTGTCGGAGCTTGAGCCGCTTACAAGCCCAAGCCACAAAAGACACGCCGCAGCTACGCCGCAAAGAGAGGTTAAAACTACGTCTGCAAACACGCGAAAGGGCGCGCTGCCCGCTTCGCTGCTTCTGCTCATTGTGCGCATGACATACCCCCAATATAAGGATGTTAGATTGTATGCGCGTTCACTCAGTTTATGAGAAAAACAAGAATCGACGCACCATACGGCACGCCGATTAAGAAGACACAGATACACTGATTTAGGCTTGCAAAAAAACGTTTACTCGCGTGAAGCGATATTGTCGGCGCTTTTATATATGCTGTCCTGCGGCACAACTCCGCGCACGCATGAAACGGGGTAAATGCTTGACCTCCTGCCGATGACCGTACCCGGATTAAGCACGGAGTTGCACCCCACCTCAACGTTGTCGCCAAGTATAGCGCCAAACTTTTTGCGGCCCGTCTCAATATGCTCGTCACCGTTTTTCACAACAACAAGCGACTTGTCGCTTTTAACGTTTGATGTTATAGAGCCTGCGCCCATATGCGCCTTATAGCCAAGCACAGAATCTCCCACATAGTTGTAGTGAGGGACTTGAACGTTATCAAAGAGGACAACGTTTTTCAGCTCGGCAGAATTGCCGACGACACAGTTTTTTCCGACAAGGGCGCTGCCGCGTATAAAAGCGCATTGACGCACCTCCGTGCCGTGATCAATTATGCAGGGAGCGGCAATGTATGCCGAGGCAAACACATGGGCGTCCTTTGCAATCCATATGCCCTCGGCGGGATTGTCAAACTCATCCTCGGGCAATGTTTTGCCCAGCTCAAGTATAAAATCCTTTATACCCGACAAAGCCTCCCAAGGGTATTCGCACGCCTCAAAAAGGGCGGTGGCGCGTGTGTGCGTCAAATCCAGCAAATCGGCAGTCTTATACAATAGAATCATCCTTTCGTGACGGGCTTACTTAACAGCGATAAGCAATCCCTTTTTATCCATGACGGCAATAACGTCGTCAACCTTTTGCATACAAAGCTCAGGCGTGGGAGCCTCGACCATGACGCGAAGAACAGGCTCGGTGCCGCTTTTTCTCAAAAGAATTCTTCCGTTGTCGCCAAGAGAATCCGTTACTGCACCAACGGCAGCCTGAACATCAGGGTCGGCAAGAGTGCCGTCCTTATCGGTAACCTTCACGTTTTTCAAAACCTGAGGATAAACCGTAAGCCCCTCTGTCAAAATCGAAAGAGGCTGTTTCTTGTCCAGCATCACCTGCATCACCTTTATGGCGGTGATAAGCCCATCGCCCGTGTTGGCATATTTGGAAAAAATTATGTGCCCGGACTGCTCGCCGCCTATCATGTAACCGTTGGCACGCATATTCTCATAAACGTATTTGTCGCCAACAGCTGTCTTTTCATATCGGATGCCCGCTGCGTCAAGCGCCTTGTAAAGCCCAAAATTGCTCATAACGGTTGTGACGACAGTGTTGTTGGCAAGCGCTCCGCTTGACATCATATGCTTGCCACAGACGTACATAATCGCATCGCCGTTAACCGTTGCGCCGTGCTCGTCAACAGCAAGACACCTGTCGGCGTCACCGTCAAACGCAAAGCCAACGTCAAGCCCCTTTTCCGCAACAAGCCGCTGAAGCCCCTGTATATGCGTTGAACCGCAGTCAAGGTTGATATTTGTGCCGTTCGGCTCGTTGCCGATAACATACGTTTCCGCCCCGAGAGCGTCAAAAACACTTTTTGCAATCGCCCAGGTGCTGCCATTGGCACAGTCCAAACCAATCCGCACGCCCTTATAGGAATGAGTGGCAAGCGAAATAAGATAGCCGATATAACGGTTTCTGCCCGCAGCGTGATCGACAGCCCTGCCAATCTCATCGCCCGTGGCAAATGGAAGCTCCCCATATTTGCCGTCAAGATAGCTCTCAACCTCGTCGATAACGGAGTCCTCCATTTTTTCGCCCTCTGAATTGAGAAGCTTAATGCCGTTGTCATGGTATGGGTTATGGCTTGCGGATATCATTATGCCGCAGTCAAAATCCTCTGTGCGCGCAATGTATGAAACGCTGGGCGTGGTTGTAACGTGCATCAGATAGGCGTCCGCGCCGGATGCGGTTATGCCCGCCGTAAGCGCACATTCGTACATATAGCTTGAAAGACGCGTATCCTTACCTATAACTATGCGGCAATGGTGATCGCCCCCATAGTAGCGCCCTAAAAATCGCCCTATCTTAAAAGCGTGTTCAACCGTAAGGTCAACGTTGGCTTCCCCGCGGAAACCGTCTGTTCCAAAATAATGTGACATATGAATCTCCCTTATGCGGAATGTTTGGCTCACAGCAGCTCCGCGGCGTCGTGGTCAAGATAGACCTCCACGTCGGGATGAAGCTGAAGCACAGAGGCCGGAACCATCTCGGTGACAGCGCCCAGAAGCGTCTCTTTAATTATCGGCGCTTTAGCCCGCCCAAAAGCAACAAGTATTATGCTCTTGGCGTTCATAACGGTTTTTATACCCATTGTGACGGCGTGCGTCGGAACATCGTCAATCGACGTGAAAAAACGTGCGTTAGCTTCGCGTGTGGAATGCGTAAGCTCCACAACGTGAGTTGAGGAACCGAACGGTGTGCCGGGCTCGTTAAAGCCTATGTGACCGTTGTTGCCAATGCCCAACAGCTGGATATCAATGCCGCCCGCCTTGCGGATAGCCTCGTCATATGCGGCGGCTGTTTCCGCGCTTGTGTCCAAGCCCGAAGGCACAAATGTATATTCCTTGCGAATATCAACATGGTCAAACAGATTGACATTCATGAAATAGCGATAGCTTTGATCGTGAGAACCGTCAAGCCCGACATACTCGTCAAGATTGAACGATGTACATTCACGATAGCTCATCGCGCCGAGCCTGTTCAAGCGAACAAGCTGTGCGTACAGACCCAACGGAGTCGAGCCGGTAGCATGACCCAACACTGCGTTGGGCTTGTCGTTAAGCAGCTTAACGTATCGCCGCGCAGCCTTCTGCGCCGCTTCCTCGGGAGTTCCGATAAATATTTTCATAATATGCACCCCACATATTGGATTGCTGACAAAGCCAACACCGTTTGATGATAGCACATATTGGATTTAATTGCAAGAAAAATATATGGAATCGGAAGCATTCGGCTAAAGATTCAAATGTGGAATTCTTCACGCGGCGGCAGCGCGTCATTTCACACATTGTCGAGAGGGTCGTCAAGATATCCCTGACGACCCCAAAAACGTATGATTGACCGCAAAGCGCAAAACAACAAAGCGGTGGCTTTTATGTCGCCTGCGCTCTTAACTCAGCAGCACAAGCCTTGTTCCGTCCGCAAAAGGCTCAACAGCTTCGGGATTAAGCTGACGTACCGTTGCGCAAGGCACGCAATAACGCTTTGCAATGTCAAACACGCATTCGCCCTCGGAGGCAAAGCAAACGACAATGCCGTTTGGAGACGCTTTAGCAGCCGTTTCCGCAAGCCCCGTCACAACCGAAACATCCGACACGCTGTAAAGCTCGGCGTCAATAACAATGCCGCACATCACCTGCGCGTTTCTTCCGCCGCCATTGGTGACCGACGCCGTTGCGGAAGCGGTTATAATCGGCAGGTCACACTTGCCGTCCGCTATCGAAATGGTGAACGGTATATCCTCAGAGAAGGTGTAGATCCTATCGCCCGCGCTCCTGTATACCATGCGCGTTATCAAAATTCCGTCTGCAGCCACGCCGTTATCATTGCATGAAACGGATGTTACAACAGGACGTGCGGCGGCAAATATCGACTCGGATATATCCGCCATGCCATCGGGAACAGTTACCGTTTCGCGTATTATCGATTGAACAGTCTTGCCCTCTGTAAAGCTTTGGATTCTCAAGTTCTGCTTAAGGCACTCAAAGCCTATTGAGGGAGAAAACAGGTCAACGGGCAATGTTACGCTTTCGGTCTGAACGCCGTATATGCGAAAGCTAACCTCCGCTTCCATTGCAAGCAGGTTAAATTCCGACCCAAGCGATCTCAGCGCGATGGCGTTAAGCACGGCATGACAATAGACGCCTTCTGCGGCGCCGCTCACCGCAAGCCTTTCGCGGAATGGCATCTGACGAACAAGCTGTATCAGCTTGCCGTCCGCATCGGTGCATATTGATGAAACGGTGATTGTGCCGGAAACGGTTGCGCCGCCCTGCTCAATTATCGTGTCGCGTATGCACACCTGCCCCTCGGTGAGTATCACGTCGCTTATGCCGTCCTCCGCAAGCTCCTCACGCAGCCTGAGAGTATCATGTCCAAGCTCCACCCTCCGTGCGTGCGAAACGGTTGTGTGACGCATTTCAATGTCGGATACTCCACTTACACCCGCCGTCATTCTCAAAGGACTTTGAGCGGTTACGCGCAGCTCCATGTCAATGGCGCAAGACATATCAACCGCTCCCTCGGCCGCGTGCGCTGAAAGAGACTGAACGGAGGGGGAAACATATGCGGACATTCCCATAGCCGCACCCGCAACCTCAAACGAGTGAGAAAATTCAGCGGTCGATTCAAAAGCAAATGCGCTTCCCGATTCGTCCAACGCAATTACGGATACGATAATGCGACCGCTGATGGTAACCTCATTATCATTAACATCCGTATTGTCAACAGCTGCCCGTGCCGAGCTGTCAAGCACCTCGGCAACCCTTCTGCCCTCCGTCGCGGGCAGTCGTCCTTCAACGATCGTCTGCTCCGACGCACAGTATATAAGCCTTGATAAGGCTGCTTCCTCCCACAATAATTCCATACGGTTAATTCCTTTCATACAGAGTTACAGTTGATTTTATTGAAGCGGGGGGTCAATTATGCTCCGTATGACGCGCATGGCGTTTATGTATTTGCAAAAGCTGATATAAATGGTATAATCAAGCGTAAAGAACAAAACCGGAGGATGACGCCATGCGATGGATAGAGATAAATATTGACACAACGGACGACGGCGCGGATATCGTATCCGCAAGGCTCTCAATGCTTGGCATTGATCAGGTCAGCGTTGTGCAGGGCAAAGAGGCTGTTGAGCGCGTGATGAGCGATGCTGTCAAGTATTGGGATTATGCCGATGATGCGGCGATAAACTGTGCGCCCGCAGTTCAGGCTTATATCGCGGACGTTCCCGAAAACAGCATCACAGAAGAAGCAGTGAGGCGCTCAATGCGTGAGCTGAAGGCGATTGAAAACGAAATCGGTATAGAGCTGGGTTCGCTTGAGGTATCCGCAAAGCTTGTTGACGAACAGGACTGGGCTAACAACTGGAAGGCGTATTTCAAGCCAATTATGGTGGGCGAAAGGCTTACAGTCTGCCCCTCATGGGAAAATGCGGATGAATCAGGCTCCCGCGCTGTGCTGAGGATAGATCCGGGTATGGCGTTTGGCACGGGGACGCACCACACCACCCGTATGTGCCTTGAGCTGCTTGAAAAACGAATTCACGGCGGAGAGACCGTGGCGGATATCGGCTGCGGCAGCGGCATACTGTCAGCATCGGCAATACTGCTTGGAGCTGTTGAGGCGACGGCGGTGGATATCGACCCCGTTGCAACGCGCATAGCTGCGGAAAATGCCGAGCTTAACGGCATTGACGTATGCGCATATACGGTATACTCGGGGGATGTGCTTACAGACGCGCAGATTCAGGCGGCGATGACGCGCCGCACATACGATATAGTGCTTGCAAACATCGTGGCAAACGTAATAATCGCTCTTTCGCCTCTTGTGCCTCAGCTTATGCACAGCGGGTCAACGTTTATCTGCTCAGGGATTATTGAGGATAGGCTTGACGAGGTCAAGGCGGCGATCACTGCACAGGGATTGATTATCACCGACATTCGCGCTTCCGAGGATTGGCGTGCGATTGAGGCGGTTAAGGAATGAGACGCTTTTTTGCCGAAAATCTTGACACATCAGCCGACAGTGTCACATTACAGGGCGATGAAGCGCGGCATATGCTCACCGTACTTCGTATGAAGGTTGGTGACGAAGTTCTGCTTATCGGCGGAGACGGCACGGAATGCAGTGCGCGAATAACCTCCTGCTGCGAAGGCACGGTTACGCTTGCCATAATCGAAAGAGCCTCCTGCGCTGCCGAGCCAACAATTGAGATAACCCTTTTTCAATGCCTGCCCAAGCAGGGCAAGATGGAGCTTATAATTCAAAAATGTGTGGAGCTTGGCGTATCGCGTATAGTGCCGACTATTGCGGAAAGATGCGTTGTAAGGCTTGACGGCAAGGACAATAGACTTCAGCGATGGAACCGCGTTTCACTTGAAGCGGCAAAGCAATGCGGAAGAGCGGCAGTTCCGGAGGTTCTTTCGCCGCAGCCGCTTGCCGATATCCGCCCAAGCGATTTTGAGCTTTGCCTGCTTGCTTATGAAAACGAGTCTGACACGGGCTTAAAAAAAGTACTTCAGCACAATAAAAATGTTAAATCAATCGCCATTATTATCGGAGCTGAAGGAGGGTTTTCGCCGCGGGAGGTTAAGCGGCTCACAGACGGGGGAGCGGTAACGGTGTCGCTCGGCAGGCGCATACTGCGCACCGAAACGGCGGGGATGGCTATGCTTGCGCAGCTTATGTACGAGATGGAGGGCTAATGAGGGTTGCGGTTTCATACCTGGGATGCAGGGTAAACGGCTATGAAAGCGACGCCATGCGTGAATCGCTGAAGCAGGCGGGCTATACCGTTGTGTCGTCTGACGACGTCGCGGACGTCTACATAATCAACACCTGCACCGTCACAAATATTGCGGACAGAAAGTCGCGGCAGCAGATATCCGCATGCCACAGGCTCAATCCAAACGCAAAGCTTATCGTAACGGGCTGCTGGTCGCAAAGGGAGCCGAAGGCAGCTTTTGAAATTGAAGGCGTATACGCCGTGCTTGGCGCAACAGGTAAACAAAGCGTTGCCGAGCTATGTGCCCAAATTGAAAACGGAGGCGATCGGCAGTGCCTTGTGCGCGACGTTATGCACGAGCACACATTTGAAGAATTTTCAGACGATTTTTCGTGCGGAACGCCCACCGATGCACAGGGCAGAACCCGTGCTTATCTTAAAATACAGGATGGGTGTGACCATTTTTGCTCATATTGTGCAATACCTTACGCAAGGGGAGGCATACGCAGCCGTGCTGTCGATTCCGTCCGAAGGGAGCTTATTAGGCTGGACTCCGCAGGCTATACAGAGGTTGTTCTTACGGGAATACACCTCACGGATTACGGACGCGATATCGGCGGCGTCACGCTTGCGGACGCAGTGGACTGTGCTTCGGGGCTTGACAAAATCAAGCGTATACGGTTGGGGTCGCTTGAGCCGCATGGCATGAACGAAAGGCTCATTGAAAGGCTCACGTCAAACAAGCGTGTATGCCGTCAATTTCATCTTTCACTGCAATCGGGCAGCACGTCTGTGCTTTCGCGCATGAGGCGCGGCTATACGGCGGATGAATATGCAAGCATAGTCGGCAGTATTCGGGACGCATACGGCGCGGACGCGGACAGGGTTGCCATAACCACGGATATTATAGCGGGCTTCCCGCAGGAGACGCAGCGTGAACATACGCAAACGCTTGATTTTATGCAGAGCATTGGCTTTGCGCGCGTGCACGTCTTTCCGTATTCGCGGCGCAGCGGGACTCCTGCCGCGCTGATGTCGGGGCAGCTTACAAACGCCGAGAAGGCAGCGCGTGCGGCGGAGCTTATAAAAATTGGCAAGCAGCTTGAGAGGCAATTTCTTTCGGGCTTCATCGGAAGGACTGAGCAGGTGCTTATCGAGAGCCTTCACGGTGGTCTTTACGGGGGCTATACTGACAGCTATGTTCATGTGAGAACAGACAAGGGTGCGCCGAATGCACTTGTTGACGTAAACATCAAAACCATAGAGGAGGAAAAAGACGGTGAATTGTATCTTTTGTAAGATAATCGCGGGGGAGATACCCTCAAAAAAAGCATATGAGGACGATAAGGTGCTTGCCTTTTACGACATAGACCCACAGGCGCCCACCCATATACTGATAATTCCAAAGCGTCATTGTGATTCCGTAATGGACGCGGATGACGATACAATGGCGTATATGATAAAGATTGCAAAGCAGCTTGCCATACGGGAGGGCATTGCCGAAAATGGCTTCCGCCTGGTTGTAAACACAGGCGCTGACGGCGGGCAAAGCGTGATGCATCTTCATTTGCATCTGCTTGGCGGCAGAAGGTTCAATTGGCCGGCGGGCTAAAAAAAGCATGGGCTTGCCTGCTGAATATAATAATGGCTTTATGAATTGAGGTCTTATGGAGAACTCTCGTTACACAGAGGATGCATCCGCCGCGCTGTTTGAAGCGCAGAAGGCGGCAAAGGAGCTTGGACACAGCTTTGTCGGCAGTGAGCATCTGCTGCTTGGCGTGATACGGGCGGGCGGCGATGCTGCTCGGGCGTTGACACGGCGCGGCGTTACATTCCAAGCAGCTTTGCCATATGTTGACACGATTGTCGGCGGCGGCAGAACGCGATTTACGGACAGCTTTGGCTATACTCAATCCGTAAAACGCATTCTTGAGCTGTCTCTGTATGAGGCAAAATCGTTCGGAGCAAGTCTTATAGACTCACGTCATATACTTCTGTCCGTAATGAGAGAAAGAGACTGTCTCGGCGCACGCATAATCGACACGCTGTGCAGCGATAACGATGGTCTGAAGAAGGAGCTTTCGGGCACATCAAAGCCAACGGGCAAAAGACCCGTTCAAAAAACATTCCTATACCGTGAGGACAGCGCGTCGGATATGCGTACAGAGGCTGAAAGCAATTCTGATGCCGCAGCCGAAAGCGGTTCTTATGCGGATAAGTATCAGGCTGTCAACGGCGTTTTAAAAAAGCACGGAGAAGCTTCACACGATACCGCAGCGCATGGGGACACGCCCGTTCTGGACGCGTACACGCGCAGCCTTTCACGGCTTGCCGCGCTTGGCAGGATAGATCCCGTTATCGGCAGGGATGCGGAGATTGCAAGAGTGATGCAGACGCTTTGCCGCAGAACAAAAAACAATCCCGTGCTTATAGGCGATCCGGGTGTGGGCAAATCAGCAATCGCGGAGGGGCTTGCACTGCGCATATTTCAGGGCGATGTACCTGCCGGGCTCAGCGGCAGCCGTATACTCTCACTTGACGTTGCCGCTATGCTTGCGGGGACAAAATATCGTGGTGAGTTTGAAGAAAGACTTCATGCCGCCGTGGAGGAGCTTATATCCGCACCCTCTGTAATACTGTTTATTGACGAGCTGCATATGATAGTCGGCGCGGGCGCGGGCGAGGGCAGTATTGACGCGGCAAATATATTAAAGCCTGCGCTTGCCCGTGGGGAGCTGCGCGTTATCGGCGCAACAACGGTGGACGAGTATCGCCGCTTTATCGAACGTGACGCCGCGCTTGAGCGCAGATTTTCACCGATACTTGTCAGCGAACCGACAGAAAAGCAAACGATAGATATACTTAACGGTTTGCGCTCCAGATATGAGGAGTATCACAATGCATCGTTTGACGATGACGCTGTAAGAGCGGCAGTCGAGCTGTCCGTCCGATACATAGCTGATCGTCAGCTGCCCGATAAGGCAATCGATCTAATTGACGAGGCAGCGGCACGCGCAAAGCTTTTTTCGGATGAAGGAAGCGCCGTTCGCGTTACAAGAGCGGACGTTGCGGCGGTGGTAAGCGAGCGCACGGGCATCCCAAACATATCCCCCGATGGCACAATACAGGCGTCCCTTGACGGGCTGGAGGCAAAGCTTAATGTGTTTGGGCAGGCGGGCGCGGTGGAATCCGCTGTATCCGCGCTTAAAAGGTCTGCGTCAGGCTTTGGCGCGCTGCAGCGCCCGCTTTGCTCAATGATATTCTGCGGACACGGCGGCGTGGGCAAAACAACGCTTGCAAACGAGCTTGGCGAAAAGCTTTTCAATTCTTCAATTATAAGGCTCAATGGGGGAGAGTTTGCGGACGAGTCCGCCCTCAACAGGCTTATGGGTGCGCCGGCGGGCTATAAGGACTCCGAAAAGGGCGGTGTGCTTACCGAGTACGTCAGGCTGCATCCGTATTCGATTGTGTTCATAAAGGATGCGGACGAAGCGGGACGGGACGTGCTTTCCGCGTTGGAACGCATACTTTCCGATGGCATTGCAGAGGACGGCAGGGGCAGGACGATAAGCTTTCGCAACTGCGTTATCATAATGTCCGTACAGCTTTCAAACGAAAGACGGCTTGGCTTTGGCGCGGACGATCCGCAGACACAACAGCTGAAGGAGCTGCGCAGGACGCTTTCTCCCTCAATCACCGAAAACGCCGACGCGATAATCGTCTTTAACGATTTAGGCGATGACACGCTTATAAAAATTGCGGAGAACGAGCTTCAAAAGCTGTCTGAACGGCTTTCGGAAAAGGGCGCGAATGTTTTTTTTGAGCGGAGCGTTGCCGAGCATATTGTAAAAAAAGCACAGGGCAGGGCGGCTGTAATACGCGATGCGGTGTGGTCTGATACCGCATATTTCATCCGCACAGCAATGAATAACGGCATTCTGCCGCAGAACACACCGTCAAGCTGCGGCTTTGACAATGATTATTATTTGGGAAAGGGAGCAACATGAAGATACTGAAGTTTGCCCTCGGAGTAAGATTCGATATGCTGCTGCGAACGGTTGACGACAAAGCCAAGCAGGAGATTTTTTGTGAGCTGACGCATACTGTTTCCGCAAGGATGACCGATGGGCTGCACATTTACGGCGGCTGCCGCAAGCTGTTTCCGAATGATGGCGACAATATCTACACAGTCGTTTTTATGAACGGCTCATTAAAGCAAATGCGCCGCCTATACCGAAAGATTGACGGCGATGCGCGGCTTCGCGCCATGATGGAGCGCAAAACGCCGTATATTCAAAACAACGTAATACGTGATTTTGACGACCTTGAATATTTGGGCGAGGTCAACAGCATGGGCGAGGCAGTCGGGGGCGATAATACGGCGTTTCACATACGCTTTGAAAGCATTCCGGATGCACGCATGGCTTATGTTCCAAACGAGCGAATTGTTATTGCAGCGGACAGCTTCAAGGGCACTCTTTCATCGCGGCAGGTCAATGAGAGGCTCTCATTCGCACTGCGAAACGCCATGCCGTGCGCCGATATCCAACCAATACCGGCTGCGGACGGCGGAGAGGGAACGGTTGACGCCATCGAAAACGCGATACTGTGCAGAAGACGTCCGGTAACCGTCACAGCGCCAAACGGAAAACGCACGGAGGCATTTTATCTGGTTATTGGCGGCGGCAAGGCGGTTATAGAATCCGCGCAGGCGGCAGGTCTTTCACTTGTCCCTCGGGATGAAAGGGACGTTTTGAACGCTGCAACCACCGGAGTGGGGGAGATGATTTTGCGCGCCGCAAGCGAGGGCGTGCGCGAGATATTCGTGGGCTTGGGCGGCTCCGCAACCAACGACTGCGGCATTGGCGCGGCACGGGCAATGGGATTCAGCTTTTTGGATGAGTGCGGCGCCGAGGTTGTCAACGCCGCGGATATGCAAAAAGTGGTCTCAATAGACGATTCAGCCGTTCCGCAGTGCGTAAAAAACGTCAAGTATATTGCAATGTGCGATGTTACTAACCCTCTTACGGGCAAAAACGGTGCGACATACACATATGGAGCGCAAAAGGGAGCGGATGCGCAGACGCTTGAAGCGCTTGAGCGCGGTATGCTCAATATGAAAGCGGTGCTTGAAAAATTTGCAAAGCGTCCCATAGGCGAGTTGACGGGCGCGGGCGCGGCAGGCGGCATGGGAGCTATGCTATTTGGGCTTCTCAACGCCGAGTATGCTGCGGGAGCAGAGGCGGTGCTGGGCATTGCAGGCTTTGATAAAGCGCTTAAAAGTGCAAAATTTGTTGTAACCGGTGAGGGTAAGGTGGACGCCACAAGCTCAAACGGCAAGCTCTGCGGCATAGTGCTTGGCAGGGCGAACAGCGCGGGAGTTCCCGCGGCGATTATCGCGGGCTGCAGGGGGGACGGCGCGGACGCTGTTGAAGGCATGGCAGAATTCTGCGAATATTGCTCTGAGTGTGCGGACGCGGATGCACTGCAGCAGGCGGAGGCAAGATTTGACGCCGCTGCGGAGCGTCTTGCAAAAAAAATGGCTCAACAGCTTAGCGGCGCGTCAAAGCGGGCGGGGGCATAAAGCGGGCAAAGCTTAATGCTCGTTTGGCTTTTTAAGGGACTTTGACCTTGAACGCAGGTTGTTGAATGCAATCTTGATTTTACCGTTATATATGCTCGGCTTTTTGTTCAAAAGATCCGCAATTGGACGCTCGTAAAAATAAGTTACGAGGGTTGCCGCGGCAAATGCGAACACGGTGATCAGCAGCGCATAGCGGTTCATCCAAGCTTTGTCTCCAAGCTGATTAGGCGGAGTATCGCCTTCCCAATAGGGTATGCGCCATGCATATTTCAGCTTGACGGCAAGCCATTGATGCCAAATGTAAAGGTTGAATGATATAGCGGAAAGATACCGCATAAATGCGTTTGAAAACAGCCAACGATACCATTTTGCGGCAAGCGCGGTAGCAAGTATAAAGCAGGTGAACACAAGAGTAAGCTTCAGCCTTTCGGTCATCTGATAGAGCTGTGCGGCTTCAGACGATGCGCAGCCCTTAACAAGATAGTCGATAAGAAATATGCACACCACTGAAAAAATCGTTGCGCCAATTGAAATAAAGGCGTTTCGCTTGACATTTTTTGCAATCGCCGTATATGCCAACGCTCCCAGCATACCGTTTGCGTAACAGCCGAAAAAAGCGGGGAGCTGATTTATCGACATTGAAAGCTCGGTCCCCGTTTGATTAACTCCGAACCTGTAAATGTAGATGTGAGATATGCCGACAAACACAATCGCAAGCCCTATTGTGCGCATAACCGCATAGGAGCAAGCCCTTTCGCCGTCGCGCTTCCAACGCTTTGCGAGCATCGCAAAAAACGGAAACAGCAGATAAAACCATACCTCAATGGCAACAGTCCACAAAACGACATTAAGCTTTGTTGACATATATGTTGAAGGGTCAAGCGTTTGGGTGAACGTGAGATGCGAGAGAAGGTCCTTCCAAAATAACGCACTGTCAAACACGCCCGTGGGCGCATTGATATAGCCGCCGCCCTTCAGCTCAACTATCACACATATCACTATGCAAAGAAGATAGCTGGGGAGTATGCGTATTGCACGTTTTTTGTAATACGAACGCCAATTTTGCATTGGTTCGCCGTAAAGAATGTTGCGCGCAACGGGCATAAAAAGCAGAAATCCGCTTATCAAAACCATCATGTCGACAAAAAGATAGCCAACCCTTGCCCAAGCGTTGTAGTTAAATTCCGATATGCCGAGCCACTCAAGCCACGGTGTTGCAAATGTCGGCCAGATCCATGTTTGCTGCCAAAAGTGAAATATCAGCACTATGATAACGCTTATGGCGCGAATGCCGTCCAACACGTCAACATATTTTGGGTCTATCGAACACCTATCCTTCATCAACGCAATGCTCCCAATCAGTATTGATATAATAATATCATACATCCGCACAAAAGTGAACACCAACTGTAAAAAACTGTGTTTGTTAAATAATTGTTACAATACTTGACCCATAGTGCATTGCAGGCTTATAATATACACATGAAATTATGTCTGCTGAAAAGAGGTGCGATGATGCGTCATAACATACTGTTAAAACGGATAAGCCTGCTGCTTGCGGCGTCAATGCTGCTTGCGGCACTTTGCGCGTGTTCATGCGCGGGGCAGGTTGACGGCGAAATCCATCCGACACAGAGCGCGGGGGCTGAACCGACGGCTCAAGCGGGTGCGGATGCAACTGAGACGGCGGATGCGTCCGACAATCCAAATTATACCCAAAATCCAAACGCAACTCCTTCGGCTGACGTCACTCCCTCCGCTTCGGTGGCGCCGACAGTGTCCGATACCCCATCGGCGTCAACCGTTGCGGGAGGCACGCCAACTCCAACGCCTGTCGGCATAACCCAAAATCCAAATCAGCCACAGGTCACGCCAACACCCACGCCCATACCTGATCCGGCGGTGGGCATGACGTGGTTTGATGATTCATCCCCTGTTTGGTGTGATATGGATTTTGACGGTCATACCGAAAAAATAGAGATCGAGCTTGTGCGTCTGTATTCCTATACATACACCTGCTATGTGCGTGTGACGGTGGGCGCAACGGGCAATACGCTTTCCGCCAGCTTCGTTACGGAGTCATTTTCATCCGCGCTGCTTAACAATTTCAATACGGGAGACGGCAGGGTGGAGCTGCTTGTGTGCTGCAGCAGGGGCGCAACGGAGTTCAGCATCCACAGTTACAGGCTTAACGCCAATTCCGATGGATTTGAGTCAGCGTATACAGATGGATGGATAGAGTCCGCGGCCGATAACACGGTCGTTGTGGGCAGATATCAAAACATACTCGGCACATGGGCGTGCACAGCTTCGTTTGCGTTTTCAACCGCAGTATTTAATCTGGTGCAGACGGGCGCGGAATGGACTGTTTATAACGATGCGGACAGATGGTGTACCGTTTCTCAGGATATGCTGGTGGAGTTTTTTGTTGCAAGCGGGTCAGATAATGTTGCGGGCTTCATATACGTTGGTGAACGGCTGTTTCCCACAAGCACCGATATGCGCACGTACATACAGTTTTCTCTTGAGGACGGCAGAGCGGGGTCGATAACAATCACGCTTGACGCTTACGGCAACATTCTGATAAACAGTCAAAACCCAAACAATTGGTTTTCAGACCTTGAGTATTTGGATTGAGCATAAAACGGTATAGACCGACAAACCCTTCGCGTGTATTGAGCCGAGGACGACAAAATCGTTTTCGGCTTTTTTGTCAGCCGCAAAATGCCCGCAACAGTCGGTATTCTGCGCAGCGTATATTCCTGCTTTTTTGAAAAATATATCTGAAGCTCAATGTTTTTATTGAAAATTCGTTCTTTACACAGGGACAAAATTATGCTATCATGATATTTGGCGTGTTTGTGCGCCTTGAATTTGATTACTATAACCGCGAGGGGGTTCACACTAAACTATGAAGAACTATCAGGCTGACAGCATTCGCAACGTGTGCGTATTGGGTCACGGCAGCGAAGGAAAGACTACACTTACTGAGGCTATGCTTTTTAACGCGGGTCTTTTGGACCGTCAGGGCAGAGTTGAAGACGGCTCGACCGTAACCGACTATGATCCCGAGGAGACAAAAAGACACATTTCAATCTGCACCGCCGTCGCGCCCTTTGAATGGAACGATTCTAAGATCAATCTTATAGACGCTCCGGGCTTCTTTGACTTCTATGGTGAGGTCTATGAGGCTATGGCGCTTGCGGATTCGGCTCTGATACTTTGCAGCGCGGTTTCGGGCCCTGTCGTCGGTACTGAAAAGGCAATGAGTATGTGCGCAAAGGCAAATATGCCGCGTATGCTCGTTGTTAACCAGATGGACAGAGAAAACGCTAATTTCAACAAGGCAATGGAAGTCATCTCCGAAAAGTTCGGCGTCTCCGCCGTGCCTATCCAGCTTCCCATTGTTGAAAAGGGCGTTTTTGTCGGCTATGTCGATTTAATAAACATGACCGGCAAGCTGTTCAACGGCAAAACCGAAAAAGAGGTTGCTGTTCCCGCCGCTCTTGAGGCGCACGCGGAGGAGCTTCGTGAAAAGCTTGTCGAAGCTGCCGCCGAATGTGATGAGGAGCTTTTGATGACCTACCTTGAGGAGATGGATCTTTCACATGATGACCTTGTCAAGGGTATCGGTCTTGGTATAATCAGCGGTATGCTCACGCCCGTTTGCTGCTGTGCGGCGCAGCCCAACATCGGCGTTTATACGCTGATGAACAATATCGTAAAGTATATGCCCACCGCGGATCTTTGCCCTGCCCGTCCCGCCGTCAATGCAAAAACGGGTGAGGAGACAATCGTTCGCTTCGGCGGCAAGCTTGCCGCTCAGGTGATGAAAACCGTCGCGGATCCTTTCGTCGGCAAAATATCAATCATCAAGGTATACAGCGGTTCTATTTCAGCGGACGTCGCCCCCTACAACGCAAATGCAGAAAAGCTTGAAAAGAGCGGCACCGTTTACATGATGCGCGGCAAAAACCTTATCAACGTTGATAAAATCGGCGAGGGCGATATCGGCGCAATGGCAAAGCTGCAATTCACCGGCACGGGTGATACTCTCACCGATGCAACAGAGCCTGTAAAGTTTGCACCGATAGACTTCCCCCAGCCCTGCATTTATCTTGCTGTAACCGCCAAAAAGTCCGGTGAGGAAGACAAGGTCTTTGCGGGACTCAATCGTCTTACCGATGAGGATCCCACCATGCGCATTGACCGCAACGCCGAAACGGGCGATGTGCTCGTCTGCGGCTTGGGTGAGATGCACATTGATGTAATCTGCGCAAAGCTTCGCAACAAGTTCAAGGTTGAAGCAGCGCTGTCCGATCCTCGCATTCCCTACCGTGAAACCATTCGTGCAGCCGCCTCTGCTGAAGGCAAGCATAAAAAGCAATCCGGCGGCGCAGGTCAGTTCGGTGTTGTTCAGATTAAGTTTGAGCCGCTTGCCGATGCGGATTTTGAGTTTGTTGACGCGGTTGTCGGCGGCGTAGTCCCCAATCAGTTCATCCCCGCCGTTGAAAAAGGGCTTATTGAGGCGATGAAAAAGGGCGTGCTTGCGGGCTATCCGATGAAGGGCGTTAGGGCAACGCTGTACGATGGCAAGTATCACCCCGTTGATTCAAAAGAGGTCGCGTTTAAGAGCGCAGCCCGTCTTTCCTACAAAGCGGCTTGCGTGAAGGCAAGTCCTGTGCTTATCGAGCCGATCTATCGCTATGATATTCTCGTCCCCATCGACTACATGGGCGATATCATGGGCGATATTTCACGCCGCCGCGGTCGTCTTATCGGCACAAATCCCACCACGGAGGGTACCGAGGTCATTGCAGAGGCTCCTCTTTCCGAGATGTTCAAGTATGCAACCGATCTTCGCTCCATGACGCAGGGCAGGGGTTCGTTCCGCAGCGAGTTCGTCCGCTATGAAGACGTTCCCGCCAATGTCGCTCAGAAGATTATCGACAGTGCCAAAAAGGAAGAAGAAGAGGACGAGTAATTTTCTCGTCAGATTACCTTTCAGCAAACAATTATTATTCGGTATTTCGGTGCGGGGCTTTTGCTCCGCACCATTTGTATGCCCCAAAAAAATTCTGTGCGAGTAAATTCATCTGATAAACATACTTTTGCCATAGTTGACGGCTATAATTAGGCAAGTTGAAAAGATGAAAGGGGAAACTCCTTTGCAGTATAAAAAGTCGATGCGCTTTATATCGATTTTCATCGCCGCCGCGACAGCTGCCGCGTCATTGTTCCTTGTCGGATGCAGCAATGCCGACAACGATGCCGCAGCACTTGACCCTCAAGCGATTGCCTACCTTGCCGACCCGGATATGTATTACGGTTCCACGTTCGGTCAGGGTGATGTGATAGACATTTGTATTGACATTTCGGATGATGATTGGCAGGATATCTGCACAAATGCCGTTGCGGAAGAATATCACAGCGCAAATATCACGGTAAACGGCACAACGGTTGAAAACGTGGGTTTCCGCACCAAGGGGTTTTCATCGCTTACCACAATAGCGCAAAGCGATTCCGACAGATACGGCTTTAAGGTCAAAACGGATGAATACACAAAGGGTCAAACGATTAACGGGCTGGATATGCTTGTGCTCAACGGCAGCTTCTGCGACCCGTCCTATATGCGTGAATATCTGACCTATCTTGCAAACGCTAAGCTTGGCTGCATAACCCCATTCGTTGCGTACAGCCGTCTTTATATAAACGGTGAGCTGTTCGGCTTCTATCTTGCGATTGAAGCTTATGACGACAGCTTTACAGCAAGGTGCGCAAACGCCGAGGCTTCCCTTTATAAGGCAAGCTCCGAAAACTGCACGCTGACCTCAAACGATGACGCAAGCGGCTTTACATGCTCAAGCGGCAATGATGACGAGGGCGAAAGCATACGCGATATGATTTCGGTGCTTAACACCGAAACAACCGATGTTGACGCGCTTGAAGCTGTGCTTGATGTTGACAGCGCACTTAAGGCCTTTGCAGTTAACACTGTAATGGGCAACTATGACAGCTACAACGGTTCAAAGGCACATAATTACTATTTATTGGATGACGGCGGAAAGCTGACATACATAGGCTGGGATTACAATATGTCAATCGGAGCATTCAGCGAGGACAACGGCTCAAGCGTAAGCGTCAGCATTGACGAGCCTGTGTATAACGTTTCGATAGCTCAAAGACCTCTTATAGGCAAGCTGCTTGCGGTTGACGAGTATATGCAAAGGTATCATCAGTATGTCAACACCCTTACGGAATATCTTGCCGATGCGGAAAACATTGTCAACAGCATATCTGCAATTATTCGCCCCTATGTCGAAGCAGACCCCACGGCATTCTATACCGTTGAACAGTATGACGCGAACATAAGCATAAGCACGACCGACCTTTCAAGCGTGCAGCACGGCGGTGGTATGTCGGGTGACGGTACGCAGATTTTGGAAGGCGGAGCATCACAATCCCCTTCACCTGAATCAAGCGGCTTTCCGCAGACCTCGGGTGAAAACGAAGGTCAAGCCCCAATGGGTACGCCTCCCGCCGATATTGGCGGCACGGGCGGCTTTCCCGGCGGCACAGGCGGTTTTCCCGGAGGCTCTGCACCTGACGCAAGCGGAATGCCGCAGATGCCTGACGCAAGCGGAATGCCGCAGATGCCTGACGCAAGCGGAATGCCACAGATGCCTAACGCAAGCGGAATGCCAAACGGAGGCGGGCAGATGCCGGGCGGCATGGGCGGACAGATGCCCGGCGGCATGGGTATGAACTCCGATGTGTGCTCAATACTTGACTATCTGATCCAAAGAATCTCATTCATTCAGCAATAACGGCAGTGCGTTTGAAATATCCTCATATTACTCCCTCCCAAAGCCCGCTTGAGCAGCAACAAGCGGGCTTAACCTTTGCTCCGCGGCAATTGACGCGGAGCACTTCAAGCTTAAAGCAGAAAAAAGAGGGCTTACAATCCCACTTTTGAATAATCTGCAGACTGAAAACAAAGATAATATACAATAATGCTATTCACAACCATGCCGATAAGTGATAAAATAAAATATCTATTTCCCGAAAGGAGAAGCCGTGCGATAAATGCTTCGCATGGCGATGAGCAGTTATGAGAATGCCTGAATTGATCGAAAAAAAGCGTGACGGATATGAGATGACGGATGAAGAAATCCATTTCATTATAGACGGGCTTGTTGCGGGCAGCGTACTCGATTACCAAATGTCCGCATGGATGATGGCGGTGTGCTGGCGCGGCATGACCGATCGTGAGACCGCATCGCTTACAATGGCAATGATGCACTCGGGGGATGTTGTGGATCTCAGCGATCTTCCCGGCGTGAAGGTGGATAAGCACTCCACGGGCGGCGTTGGGGACACAACAACGCTTGTCATTGCCCCGCTTGTGGCAGCCTGCGGCGGCACCGTTGCAAAGATGAGCGGCAGGGGCTTGGCGCATTCCGGCGGCACGCTTGACAAGCTTGAGTCCGTACCCGGTGTTTGTGTTGAACAGTCCATGCAGCGTTTCAAGCAAATCGTGCGCGAGGTGGGAGTTGCCGTGATAGGACAGTCAGGCAATCTTGACCCTGCGGATAAGCTTATGTACGCTCTGCGCGATGTAACAGGCACTGTTCAAAGCATACCGTTGATTGCTTCAAGCATAATGAGCAAAAAGCTTGCCGCGGGCGCGGACGCAATTGTACTTGACGTAAAAACGGGCAACGGCGCATTCATGCACACGGTTGAGGATGCAAAAAAGCTTGCGTCCCAGATGGTTGCTATCGGGCGACACGTGGGCAGAAATACAGTCGCAATAATTACAGATATGAACCGTCCGCTCGGTATGGCGGTGGGCAACGGGCTTGAAATGAAGGAGGCAATTGAGGTTCTCACGGGCAAGGTTCCTCTTTCTGATCCTTTGGTTCGCGTCTGTATGACGCTCGGCTCGTATATGCTGAAGCTTTCAGGGCTTGCGGACAACGCAAAAGAGGCGGAAGCCAAGCTTGCGGAGGCTTTGACGTCGGGCAGAGGCTTTGAAAAGCTGCGTGCGATGCTTGTAGCCATGGGCGGGGACGGTCGATATGCGGACGATCCCGAATTGCTTGTTAAGGCAAACAGATTGATACCTGTTTATCCCAAGCGCTCAGGCTATATCGGTCATATCGATGCGCAGGATATCGGGCTTGCCTCCTGTATGCTCGGCGCGGGACGAGAGAGCAAGGCGGACAAGATAGATCCTGCTGTCGGCATACTTATGAAAAAGCGTTACGGAGACCGCATAGACGCTTCCGAACCATACGCCGTATTGTATGTCAACAGCGAAAAGCGTTTGGATGAGGCGGTTGAGCTGCTTGACAGTGCGGTATCCGTCTGCGACACGCAGCCGCAGGAGCTTCCGATGATTTACGACGTTGTCGAATAACAGGTGACAATTTGAAAACATCCGATTTCTATTATGATTTGCCGCAGGAGCTTATTGCACAGTCGCCCGCCGAAAGGCGTGACGGCTCAAGGCTTTTGATTTATAATCGTGCCGATAAAACCATTGAGGATAAGCACTTTTCAGATATTATTGATTATCTTCACGCGGGCGATGTGCTTGTTCGCAATATCACCCGTGTTATCCCCGCAAGGCTATATGCCGTAAGGGAAGAAACAGGCGGTGCGATGGAGTTTTTGCTGCTGCGCCGTGTGGACGATCATCTGTGGGAGTGCATTGTAAAGCCCGGACGCAAGGCGCGGAAGGGGCGCACATTCATTGTTAACGATGAGCTTTCGGTTACAATTGAGGATGAAGCGGACGATGGCGGCCGCATTGTGCGGCTCAACTATGACGGCATATTTGAAGAAATTCTTGACCGTGCGGGAGAGGTTCCGCTTCCCCCATACATCACCGAAAAGCTTGCGGATAAATCACGCTATCAGACGGTTTATGCAAAGGACGACGGTTCGGCTGCCGCGCCGACGGCGGGACTTCATTTTACTGATGACCTGTTGGAACGCATACGTCAAAAGGGTGTGATTATTGCCGATGTGCTGCTTCATGTGGGGCTGGGTACCTTCCGTCCCGTCTCGGTGGAAAATGTGGAGGAGCATCATATGCATTCGGAGTATTTTGAGGTGACGGAGGAGTCCGCCTCAATTATCAACTCCGCAAGGGCAAACGGAGGCAGAATAATTTCCGTTGGCACTACCGGATGCAGAACGCTTGAAAGTGCGGCGGATGATAACGGCATTGTTCACGCAAAGCGCGGATGGACAAGCATATTCATCACCCCTGGTTACAAGTTCAAGGCAGTGGACGCTCTTATTACAAACTTTCATTTACCGGAATCAACATTGCTTATGCTCGTGAGCGCATTTTGCTCACGGGAGGAGGTCATGCGCGTCTATCGTCACGCCGTTGACGAAAAATACCGTTTTTTCTCTTTCGGAGACGCAACATTCTTTGTATGAAAAAATATGACAAAAGGTGAACATATGGAACAACCGGTAACCTATGAGCTTATAAAAACCTGCTCCCAAACGGGTGCAAGGCTGGGTATACTGCACACTCCTCACGGGGACATTGCTACGCCGACGTTTATGTGCGTCGGCACTCAGGCGACAGTAAAGGCGATTACTCCACGCGACCTCAAGGAGGTTGGCGCGGGCGTGGTGCTTTCCAACACATATCACCTGTATCTGCGTCCGGGACATGAGCTTGTAAAAAAAGCGGGCGGACTGCATGAGTTTTCACAATGGCACGGACCGATGCTGACAGACAGCGGAGGGTTTCAGGTGTTTAGCCTTGCCGCTATGAACAAGATAAAAGACGATGGGGTTGAATTTCGATCTCATATTGACGGCAGCAGGCATTTTTTCACGCCTGAAAGCGTTATGGAGGTTGAAGAAGCCTTGGGCGCGGACATAGCTATGGCGTTTGACGAATGCGCTCCCGCGGGATGCGACTATCGCTATACTGTCGAGGCGATGGAGCGCACGCACAACTGGGCAAAAAGGTGCAAGCAGGCGCACACACGCAAAGACCAAGCCCTGTTTGGCATTGTTCAGGGCGGAATGTTTGCGGATCTTCGTATTGAAAGCGCAAAGGCGCTTGTCGGGATGGACTTTTGCGGCTATGGTATAGGCGGGCTTTCCGTTGGCGAACCAAAGTCGGTTATGTATGATATGCTTGATACGCTTCGCCCCCATATGCCGCAGGATAAACCACGCTACCTTATGGGCGTGGGCAGTCCCGATTGTCTGGTGGAGGGCGCCATGCGGGGGATTGATATGTTTGACTGCGTTATGCAGACGCGCACCGCAAGAAATGCCCTTGCAATGACGTTCGAAGGCAGCAGAGTGCTTAAAAATGCCAAGTATGCCGAGGACTTTTCTCCCATTGAAAAGGACTGCGACTGTTACGCCTGCAAGCATTTCACAAGGGCGTATATCCGTCATCTTATAAAGGCAGAGGAAATGCTTGCCGCGCAGCTTATAACAATACACAATCTGCGCTTTACATATCGCCTTATGGAGGGCATTCGACAGGCGATAGCGGAGGACAGGCTTGCGGATTATAAACAGGAGCTTGTGCTGCGGGGGACGTTTGAACGGGCATGAGCAGCATTGACGAAATGAACACAATTGCAAACAAAAAAACACTTATACTTGCGGCGGCGACAGAGCGGGATATGCTGTCAATAGGTGAATGCATCGGCAAACAGCTGTTTCCGTCTGCATTCATAGCGCTGTACGGCGACTTGGGCGCGGGCAAAACCACGCTTGTCAAGGGGATAGCTTCCGCGCTGGGCATAACGGATATTTCAAGCCCAACATTCACAATCGTTCGCAGTCATAAAGGCAGACTCAAGCTTGAACACTTTGACGCGTATCGCATTCAAGACGCCGATGAGCTTACGGCGATAGGCTTTGAGGATTATGTTGCGGGTGACGGCGTGATAGTCATGGAGTGGTGCGAAAACGTGCCCGACGCGTTGCCTGCCGATCGGCTGGAGATTCATATTCTGGGCAGTGGGCGCGACCCGCGTTCCGTTACGTTAACCGCCATTGGCGATGAATACAGTCCCATAATGGAGGCGCTTAAAGTATGCTGACACTTGGCATATCCACATCCGCAAAATATCCTTCCGCTGCTGTTTCGCGGGACGGCGTTTTGCTTTCATTCAGAATTGACGAGAGCGGCAGAAGCCATTCCCAAACACTGATGACGCTTATCGACTCGGCAATAACAGACGCGGGGATACAAAAATCGGAGCTTGAATTGATAGCAGTTGACGTTGGACCGGGCTCGTTTACGGGCGTGCGCATTGGGGTTTCAACCGCAAACGCAATGGCAATGGCGCTTGGCATAGGCGTTATGCCGATATGCTCACTTGCCGCGCTCCGACACGTTGCTGCACAGTCCGGCGCCGTGGCGGTTATTATTGACGCAAGAAACGGCAACGGCTATGCGGCGATATACCAAAATGGCACGGAGACAACCGCGCCGTGCCCATGCGTGATAGCCGATATTGTAAATAGCGCGCCCGTTGACACAACATTCGTGGGTGATTGCTTGGGATACAACGATCTGTGTGACGCACGGCTTGTTTTGTGTGAGGCGGCGTCGGTCAAAACGGACGGTGAGTGCAATTGTCTCCAAAAAGACGCCTGTCCGCTGTATCTCCGACCCTCACAGGCAGAACGCAAAAAAACGATATAAGCGTTTTAACCGACGTTTTCGCCGCCGTGATACTTCAGGTAGGTGGCGTATCCGCCCCGTATGTGCCTTTCCTCCTTGTTGGTTTCAAGCACAGCCGCAACGTCCCGCGCCAAACCGGTGTTAAGCTGTCGCAGCCTGTCGGTCATATCCTTATGAACCGTTGATTTTGAAACGCCAAATACTCCTGCTGCGGCGCGGACAGTCGCTCCGGTTTCAACAATATATGATGCGATATCAAGTACTCGTTCCTCGATATATGGATCCATGCAAAGCCCCGACCTTTCATAAATATGGTAAGAGCATATGCAAAAGCAAGAATCTTTATACAAAAAAGGGAGCAAATGCTCCCAAAGACGATTGACTGATATCAAAATTCAACTTCATGCTGTTAAGCGTCTTGATTAATTACCCTCGGCGGAGATTCAAGCAGCTTTGGATCCTTGAGATATTCACGCAGACGCTTGAACGCCTGAGCATAGTAGCTGCCCGAGCAAATTCGTTCATCCATCACAAGTCCCATAGGCATACATCTTTCATGCACAATGGTGTCCCCAATGCGTCTGGGAACCTCACGAGTGTTGCCCATCGTAAGTATCATGCTTGTTGTTCCAAAGTCATACACATGATGAAATATATGGTTGGTGCGGATGCTTGCCAAATTGGAAATTACAAAAGAGGTATGGAAAGGGCTTGCCTTTATAATGGAACGGGGAAGCAAGCCGTGCTTATCCGCCCATCTCATAAGATTTACGCCAAATCTACACAGACCGGGTATCTTTAGCAGAGTGGAAATCACCTTGTCGGTTGAGTTGGTGTCACCGGAGCCACGGTTTTGCTCAACATATTCGTTGATAACACGCTGAACCTCAATAATATCGTCCTCAAGCTTGAGATACATCTTGTTCATTGTGCCGTCAAGCTCACCGGGCTTCATAACCACCATGCCGACCGCAAACTCATTTCGGGCATAAATTGTTTTGTTTACAACAAATCTGTTCAGGTACGGATATTCGGCTGTCGTCCTCAAAAAAGCAGCAATAACAATCGCCAAATGGCTGACCTGAAGCCCCCGTGCGCGTGCGTCCACAAGGTAATCGTGCATAGGATCCAAAGGAATGTTAAGCTCGATTGAGTTACAGGCGTCGGAACGTCTGACCATAAAGTGGGCGGCGACAGTATACATCGGAGGCATGTTCTTTACACGCTTTCCGTCACATCTCATACAGATAGCTCTCCTTTACAAGTTAACATTGATAACATAATAACACTGATGTCGAATATTGTCAACACTCTGTTTTTTCCATCGCGGCAAGTACCGCCTCAACAGAAACGGGAACGCGTATCGGCTTTGCGACGTCGGTCAGCAAAACCATGTCGATATGCCTTCCGTCAGATTTTTTATCGCGTGAAATCAGCTTCAGCGCCTCCGACAGAGACGTCTGCCAATCAACATCCATGCCGACGGAAACGCAGGCTTGAAATATTTTATCGTATACTCTGCCTTTACAATACCCTAATATCTCTGAAAGACGAGAAGCCGCAAGCATACCGTACGCAACCGCCTGCCCGTGCGAAAGTCTGTAATCAGACGCCGCTTCATACGCGTGACCAAACGTATGCCCAAAATTCAGCATATGCCGTTCGCCCGTGTCAAATGGGTCTGCCTCAACATATATTCTTTTTATATCCGCACAGCGCGGCACAAGCGCGGAATAATCAACGTTTATGCCGTGTGAAATAACCGAATCAATTAAAGCACGGTCGGCAATCGCCCCATACTTTATAACCTCTCCCATGCCGGAAAGCCGTTCACGCATGGGCAGCGAAGCAAGATAATCCGTATCGCATACAACCGCTTTGGGGGGATAGAAGCATCCGATGTAGTTTTTGCCATGGTGAAAGTCAACTCCGGTTTTTCCACCGTAAGCGCTGTCCGTCTGGGCGATAAGCGTTGTGGGGACGCTTATATACGGAAGACCGCGCAGATAGGTTGCGGCGGCAAAGCCGACAATGTCGCCCGTCACACCGCCGCCAAGAGAAATTATTCCGTCTGCACGCGTCATGCCAAGCGTGTACAGCCGTTCGTAAATATAGGATACTGATTCAAGCGTCTTGTTGTTTTCGCCGCCGCGCAGCGAAATAAGGTCGGTCAAAAAGCCCGAGTCCGTCAGCCGTGACACAACAGCCGCCCCATACAGATCTCTCACTGCGGGGTCGCAAATAACGGCGACACGCCCGCCGCGGAATGCTTGCGCGGCAATGCTGCCAACGCTTTCAGAAGCTCCGCCACCGATAATCGCGTCGATTTTCGACCCGTTTGCACAAAAAGTGACAATAACCATGTCCACCCCGAATACTTTGCAGCTTTTTGGTAAATAATACCCTATATGCACGAGTTTTGCAATCGACAAATCAAGTGCTTTTTCTCGGCAGGAGAAAAAAAGTCAAGGATGAATCTCATCACAATTGGTTAGCTTAACGAACCAAACGGAGGTTATACATGAAAATAACGTGGAAGAAGCAGGGCGCGACGCTGACGGCGCGATTTGCGGGAGAAATGGATCATCATACCGCAGCGGAGGTTCGGCGGCAGCTTGATCTGCTGCTTGCGGACGCAACGGTTAAAAGGATGGTGTTTGACTTTGAAAAAGTCTCGTTCATGGACAGCTCGGGACTTGGCGTAATACTTGGCAGATATCGCACTCTTGCCGCACGCGGGGGCGGCATTGCAATAATCAACGCGTCCCGCAGCATCGACAGAATATTGCGCATGGCGGGCGTATACACACTGTGCGACAATCCTAAGGGGGAAACAGTTATATGAAGAACACGCTTTGGACAAGCTTTCCTGCAATATCAATAAATGAATCGCTTGCAAGGAGCATAACTGCTGCGTTTATAACGCCGTTGGATCCAACCGTTGAGGAGCTTTCAGACCTGCGAACCGCAGTGAGTGAAGCGGTTACAAACGCCATTATCCACGGATACGGACGTTCGCACGGCACGGTGTTCATGGAGCTTTCAGCGGAAGATAATGTTGTTACAATCGCCGTCCGTGACGAAGGCAGGGGGATAGGCGATATCGAGCTTGCACGCAGACCGTTTTATACCTCAATGCCGGACATGGAACGCTCCGGAATGGGCTTTTCGGTTATGGAGGCGTTTACCGACAGCGTAGAGGTGGCGTCCGAGGTTGGAAAAGGGACGACTGTAACGCTTAAAAAGCGGATCGGCATAAATGGGTGAGCCTGCATACGCTCCAATGGAGCATGACGAAACTCTGAAGCTTATCTGTGCCGCGCAAAACGGTGATACGGAGGCTGCGGACATATTGACTGCAAAGAACCTTGCGCTTGTTCGCTCAGTGGCAAGGCGGTATATTAACCGAGGGCAGGATTACGACGACTTGGTGCAGATTGGCGCACTGGGGCTTATTAAGGCAATCCGCAACTTCAACGCTGATTTCGGCACGCGCTTATCAACATATGCCGTACCGATGATAGCGGGGGAGATTAAACGCTTTCTGCGCGATGATGGTATGGTAAAGGTAAGCCGTCAGCTTAAAGAGCTTGCATACCATGTGGCAAAAGCATCAGAGAGACTTTCGATAGCGCTTGGAAGAAGCCCGCGCATTGAGGAGATAGCTTTGGAGCTTGCCGTTGCGCCGGAGGAGGTTGCGGAGGCGTTGGACGCGATCACGCCGCATTGCTCAATATATGAGCCTGTTTTTGGCGATGATTCCGATCAAACGCGTGCGGACATGATCCCATGCAAGGAGGTAATGGAAACCGAAGCGACCGACAGGGTGATGCTCAAGGAACTGCTTTCAACCCTTTCACCAAGGGACAGAAGGCTTATTTGGCTGCGCTATTTCTGCGACAAAACCCAAAGTGACACGGCGCGGGAGCTTAACATCTCACAGGTGCAGGTATCGCGTCTTGAAGGTAAAATACTTGCGTCGCTTCGCGCAACGGCGCAAAACGACAGCGGCACGTGACATACTCACATTTCTTCGACAATTAATCCCATAAGAAAACAAATATATTTTTAGTTATTCGCCATGACTGTTGACATACTAATTCCGTGGTGTTATTATGCTGTTAGCACTCAAGGGTGGTGAGTGCTAACAGCAATCATTCACCATCCGACAGTCAACTCCCCAAATGGGGCGCGGGAAAGGAGTGGAAGCATGGATAACAACAAGCCTCAGGTCAACAGTATCGTCAAGACCGAAAGCGCGCAGTCCGTCACCATTGAAGAAAAGACAGCTGCGTCCGCACAGTCTGCGGATGGCGGTCATGCGGATACTCAAACCGCAAATGAAGCAGAGCCTAAGGCGGGTGCGCTGCTTGATATCCGCAAGATGCGCATACTTGAAGCTATCATTGACGACTACATTATGACCGCATCGCCTGTCGGCAGCCGCACGCTTTCAAAGCGCAGCGACATGGGGCTTTCGCCCGCAACAATCCGAAACGAGATGAGCGACCTTACGGAGCTTGGTTTTCTTGAGCAGCCGCACACCTCCGCGGGCAGAGTGCCGTCAGAAAAGGCTTACAGGCTATATGTTAATCATATAATGGATTCTGCAAAGCTGACTGATGACGAGGCGGATTACATAAAGCGTCACCTCAACGCACGAATACACGAGGTTAACGAGGTTTTCCGTCAAACGGCAAAGGTGCTTTCGGATATCACCAACTATACTTCAATAGTATTGGTGCCTCAGCTTTCGTCCATGCGCGTGCGCCGCATATCGCTGATACCTGTATCCGAGGGTTCGGCTTTAGCGGTGGTTATCACAAACACGGGCGTCGCAAAAAACTCCATAATCAACATTCCGCCGTCCGTAAAGACGGAGGATCTGGAGCGAATATCAAAGCTCATGACTGAAAAGTTAGAGGGGCACAGGCTCAACGATGCGGTTTACACGCTGCTGCCGATGCTTAGGGCGGAGATTGGCGAACAGGCTGATGCGGTTTCGGATATGCTCACAAACATCCAAAAGAACATGAGCGAACCGGACGTCGAGATAGTCGGTGTTACAAATATGTTGGATTATCCCGAATACAGCGACGTCACCAAGGCAAGATCATTCATGGCGGAGATTGAGAACGGTGATTATCTTTACAAGGTGCTGTCCGACTCATCCGACGTTGAGATGAACGTTAAGATCGGCACCGAAAACGACAATCCCGAGATGCAGGACTGCTCTGTTGTTACTGTGACATACAAGGCGGGCGGCAAAAATATCGGCACTATGGGCGTTATCGGGCCGACCCGAATGGATTACGGAAAGGTGATGGCGGTGCTGAAGTATATGAGCAAGAGCTTGAGCGATATCCTTAACAAGATGATTGGCGATAGATAGCAGGAGGATATATGGCAGCAAAAAAGAAAAATAAAAGACCCAACGCGTCCATGGGCGCAGCGGCAGCTATCGATAATGACGGCGACAACACAGACGTCTGCGATAACGCCGAGGCAAACACGGATACTGAAGGCGAATGTGAGGACGATTCATTGGAAAGAACCGATACGCAGAACAAAGCCGAGCTTGAGATTGAACCGGAAGCGGAGCTTGAGGAAGGGCTTGACATAGAAAACGAGGCGGAGCTTGCCTCAGGAGACGGCGCCGAGGGCGAAACAAAGGGCTCTGCAAAGGTCAAGTACGCAAAGGAAAGCTTCGGGGGCAAACAAAAGCGCAAGGGCAACACCACCGCTCAGGATGCGCCGGAGCAGATAATCCTCACTTCAGACGAATTCAACCAAGTCAAGCAAAGGCTTGAGAAGCTCACGGATGAGCGCGACGACGCTGTCAGACAGGCGCAAAGGCTTCAGGCGGAGTTTGACAATTACCGAAAGCGCAATTCGTCATTGGCGGCGGAATGTCGTGAGGACGGGGTGCGCGACACCGTGAAGCAGCTGCTTCCCGTTCTGGACAGCTTCGAGAGGGCGCTTGCCAACGCGGACGATACTCCGTTCACGCAGGGCGTCAAAAATATCTCCCGTCAGCTTAACGATACACTTTCAAAGTGTGGTCTGGAGGAGATAGACGCCGAGGGCAAGTTTGATCCCAACCTGCATGACGCGGTGCTGCAGGATTCCGTTGAGGGGACAGAAAGCGGCGTTATTACCGCCGTTTTGCAAAAGGGCTATCGTGTGAAGGGCAAGATCATCCGTCATACGATGGTAAAGGTCAACGCATAAAAGGCGTGACAAAAAGTGATGATCGTTGGCTGAGACGGCGGTTCGCGCCGCAAAAAGCCGTTAAATATAAATAATAAGTTAGCTATATGGAGGAAAATATTATGTCTAAGATTATTGGTATCGATCTCGGTACAACAAATTCATGCGTTGCCGTTCTTGAGGGCGGCGAGCCGGTTGTTATCCCCAATGCGGAAGGCGCAAGAACCACCCCGTCTGTCGTTGCTTTCAGAAACGGCGAGCGTATGGTCGGTCAGATTGCAAAGCGTCAGGCGATTACAAATCCCGACAACACGGTCAGCTCAATAAAGCGTGAGATGGGAACCGCCTACAAGCGCACGCTTGACGGCAAGCAGTATACCCCACCCGAAATTTCCGCAATGATTCTTCAAAAGCTGAAGCAGGACGCAGAGGCATATCTTGGAGAAAAGGTCACTCAGGCGGTTATCACCGTGCCGGCGTATTTTTCCGACAGTCAGCGTCAGGCAACAAAGGACGCAGGGCGTATAGCAGGGCTTGAAGTGCTGCGTATAATCAACGAGCCGACGGCGGCAGCGCTTGCCTACGGCATGGATAAGGAGCACAGGCAGAAGATACTGGTTTACGACCTTGGCGGCGGCACATTTGATGTTTCGCTGCTTGAGATTGGCGATGGTGTGTTTGAAGTGCTTGCTACAAACGGCAACAATCGTTTGGGCGGCGACGACTTTGACGAGCGTCTGATGAACTACATCGCGGACGAATTCAAGCGTTCCACGGGCATCGATATAAGAAACGACCGCATGGCTAGGCAGCGTTTGAAGGACGCGTCGGAGAAGGCAAAGATTGAGCTTTCCGCAACGCTGACAACAAACATCAACGAGCCGTTCATAGCTGCGGACGCAACAGGACCCAAGAACCTTGACATGACAATCACACGTGCAAAGTTCAACGACCTTATCTCCGACTTGCTTGACAAGACACGCGTATGTATGCAGCAGGCGCTGCGCGACGCCAACCTCAAGCCCGAGCAAATCGACAAGGTTATATTGGTGGGCGGTTCGTCTCGTATCCCCGCCGTTCAGGAGCTTGTTAAGAAGATTTCAGGCAAAGAGCCCTTCAAGGGCATAAACCCCGATGAGTGCGTGGCTATCGGCGCGGCAATACAGGGCGGCATACTTGGCGGCGAAGTAAAAGATATTCTGTTGCTGGACGTTACCCCGCTGTCCCTGGGCATTGAAACGCTTGGCGGTGTGTTCACACGCCTTGTTGACCGCAACACGACTATCCCCGTTCAAAAGAAGCAGGTTTTCTCCACGGCGGCGGACGGTCAGACCAGCGTTGAGGTTCATGTGCTTCAGGGTGAGCGTGAAATGGCGCAGTACAATAAAACACTCGGCAGGTTCCAGCTCACGGGCATCGCACCCGCGCCCCGCGGAATGCCCCAGATTGAGGTTACATTCGATATCGACGGCAATGGCATCGTCCATGTATCCGCAAAGGATCTCGGCACAGGCAACGAGCAAAAGGTGACGATCACCGCTTCCTCTAACCTCTCTGAGGACGATATCAAAAAGGCTGTGCGCGATGCGGAGCAGTTCGCGGACGATGATAAAAAGCATAAGGACGAGATTGAGCAGCGCAACCACGCGGACAGCATGGTATACACCACTGAAAAGACGCTCAAAGAGATGGGCGACAAGATACCCGAAGGTGACAAGCAGCGCGTCAATGCCGAGATCGAAAACGTAAAGAATGCCATGAGCGGCAACGACTCCGAAGCTATTAAAACAGCGACAGAGAAGCTTACCGAGGTATCATACGATGTGTTCGGCAAGGTCTATCAGCAGCAGGCGCAGGAAGCGCAGGCGGCGGGCGGCGCTCAGTATGAGGCGGGCAACGGTGCTGCCAACGGCGGTTCTGCGGCAAATGACGATGGTGTTGTTGACGCCGATTACGAAGTTGTTGACGACGACAAGAAATAATCATTGTCGGATGAAATGCGGCGGAGCCAATCCCTCCGCCGCTGATGTATAAGGGAGTGACGCCGCATTCGATATTATGCGGTATATGGGTCAAGACAGCATACCTGCCAATTACAAGCGGAAGGTTTTGTGGTCTTGACCGTTGAAGTTTGAAAGGCTGAGATGACAAAGCCTTGAAAGCGCTCCCTAAAATGTTATAAGAGGGTAATGCGTATGGCAGAAAAGAGAGACTATTACGATGTGCTGGGCGTCAATAAAAGCGCAAGTCAGGATGAGATAAAAACCGCCTTCCGTCAAAAGGCAAAGCAATATCATCCGGACTTAAATCCAAATGATCCCACCGCGGAGGCAAAATTCAAAGAGGTTAACGAGGCGTATGAGGTCTTGTCCAATGCGGACAAGCGTGAAAAATACGATCAGTATGGTCACGCGGCGTTTGATCCCACGGCGGGCGGCGCGGGCGGCTATGGCGGATATTCGTCATACGGCGGTTCACCGTTTTCAGGATTTGGCGACATATTTGGCGACCTGTTTGGCGGAGGAGGTTCTGCAAGGCGCTCCACAACAGGGCCCATGCGCGGAGAGGATATTCGCTGTACACTCACAATAACATTTGAGGAAGCCGCATTTGGCTGCAAAAAGGATATTCAATTCCGCAGAGAAGAAAACTGCCGTGTTTGCGGCGGAAGCGGCGCAAAGGCGGGTACAACCGCCTCTGTATGCCCAACCTGTGGGGGCAAGGGACAGGTGCGCACAACGCAGAATACGCTGTTCGGCACATTTGCTTCCACACAAACCTGCTCCACCTGCGGCGGCACAGGCAAGGTGGTTAAAGAGCCTTGCGAGGAGTGCGGCGGCAGCGGAAGGATTAAGCGGGCGGTCAGCATGAGCATCACAACGCCCGCGGGCATTGACGATGGTCAGACGATGCGCATTGCCGATCAGGGCGACGACGGCCTGCGCGGCGGCGGCAGAGGAGATCTGCGTGTCACCATTCGCGTCAAGGCGCATAAACGCTTCATGCGCGAGGGCTTTGACATTTACCTCAATATGACACTGCCGATAACCACCGCCATTCTCGGCGGGGAGGTAGTCGTGCCTACCCTTTCGGGGGACGTTAAGTACGCCGTGCCGGAGGGTACTCAAAGCGGCACTACATTCCGCCTGAAGGGTCAGGGCGTTACAAAGCTCAATTCAACGGGAAAGGGAGATATGTATGTCAATGTCACCGTTGAAATACCTAAACGTCTGAACGAGGCGCAAAAGGATATTGTCCGTCAGCTTGCAACAAGCATGGGCGATGCTTCCGCAACGGTTGAGCGCGGCAAAAAGAAAAAGCGCACCAAATGATTTTTTAAGCAAGCAATATGTTAACAGCCAATATTTAAGGGGGCTGAGGCGTAAAACCGTCTCAACCCCTTCAGCGTAAATATGAGGACGATTTCAATATCCAATCAAAATTCTGTGCCTCAAAGTCTTACGTCAGACGTCCGACAGCAAAAATATAAAAGCATTTTCTTGTCAAGTATTGTAACATGGGGGGCGTATGTGGTAAAATTCCAAAAAACGAATGGAGCAATCTTCAATGAGCCTGCAAAGAGAATATCCCGTGTTTACGGTTACGCCAAAGGCTGAGGCAAGCCTTAAAAACGGGCATCCGTGGGTATATGGCGAGGAGGTCGTCCGCGTGGACGGCAGCTACACAAACGGGGATCTTGTTGATGTGCGGGGCGCCAAGGGCAATTATCGCGGCACAGGATATGTTAACGACAACAGTAAAATTCGAGTAAGAATAATATCGCAAAATGCGAATGACCGCTTTGACGAGGCGTTCTATGCGCGCAGGGTAAAATATGCCCTTGATTACCGCAAAACGGTGATGGGTGATGATTTTTCAAACTGTCGGCTCATATTCGGAGAGGCGGATCAATTTCCGGGGCTTACCGTGGATCGCTTTTGCAACATACTCGTAACTCAAACGCTTTGCCTTGGCACTGATATGCGCAAGGATAGTATTTTTCCTTTGATAACGGAATGCCTTCGCGGCATGGGAGAGAGCATTGACGCCATTTTTGAAAGAAATGACGTTGCCATACGCGAGCTTGAGGGGATGGCTCAATACAAGGGCTTTTATCGTCACGAGGGGCTCTCCGATGATCTCAACGGTCATACAGAGATAGTTGAAAATGGCGTCAGATATGACGTGGATTATATCAACGGGCAAAAAACGGGATTCTTCCTTGACCAAAAGTATAATCGACTTGCGGTTAAGCGAATTGCGGGCGGCAAAAAAGTGCTTGACTGCTTTACGCATACGGGCGCTTTCGCGCTTAATGCCGCATTGGGAGGAGCCGAGCGCGTGTGCGCGGTTGACATTTCAAAGTCCGCAGTGGAGCTTGCGCGGCAAAATGCCGAGCGCAACGGCGTAAAAATGGATTTTATCTGCGCGGATGTGTTCGACCTTCTCACCGAGATGGAAGCAGCAAAAAAACGAGATTTCGACTTAATAATTCTTGACCCACCCGCATTCACAAAAAGCGGAGCGACGGCAAAAAATGCGTATCGCGGATATCGTGAGATCAACACAAAGGCTATGCAGCTTTTGCCGCGTGGGGGCTATCTTGCCACCTGCTCCTGCTCTCACTTTATGTACGATGATATGTTCCGCCGTATGCTTGCGGAATCCGCGCTTGACGCGGGCGTAAGTCTGCGTCAGATTGAAGCGCGTCAGCAGGCGCCCGATCATCCCATTTTGCTGAACGTGCGTGAAACCGATTATCTCAAGTTCTATTTGCTTCAGGTGATATAAAATGAGCAAGCTGAAGCTTCATCCGCATCATGGCGCATGTATACAAAATTATGTCGGAAATGGCTATTCCGATGGGTTTAACGTTGCTATGCGCGGACTTATCGACAATATTCGCAGCGGAGAAGTTTCCGACTTAATACTCTCGTGTGAAGCGGATATTCTGTGCGAAAGCTGTCCAAACTGTCGCCAAGGGGTGTGCATTTCCCAAGAAAAGGTTGCAAAAATCGACAAAGGCTACCTCAATGCAACAGGATGTGCGGAGGGCGGTACAATCGCCTGCGGCGAATATTTTGCACGCGTGCGAAAGCTGCTCAACAATACGGAAGCTTTTCAATCCATCTGCGGGGAGTGCGAATGGTTTTCGCTGTGTTCGCGTGTCACAAACGAAAAAAACCAATGCAAGGAGACAATACTCAAATGAATGAGAATAGTTTTTCAGAAATTGCTGTCCGCGACTTTACGGGCAATGCGTTCAATATGATAGGTAGGGATTGGATGCTGATAACCGCAGGGACGGCTGAAAAGGTCAACACAATGACCGCCTCATGGGGCGGCATGGGCGTTATCTGGAATATGCCTGTAACATACATGTTCATACGCGAAAGCCGTTACACAAAACAGTTTGTTGATGATCAGCAAAGCTATTCGCTCTGCTTTTTTGATCACGATGCACACAGGGATATGCTTCTGCATATGGGAGAGGTATCGGGTCGTGATGAGGACAAAATCGCAGGCAGCGGGCTGGAGCTGCTTTATTCCGACAATACTCCGTATTTTGCGGAGGCAAGCACGGTGTTAATATGCAGAAAGCTGAGCTGCCACACCCTATCCTCGGATGGTATAATTGATAAGCAAATACTTAAAAACTGTTATCCGGACGGGGATTTTCATGATATGTACATAGGCGAAATTGTTCGCATACTCAAGCACGATTAATCACAGAACATAAAGTCCCTTTGGAAGGTGATTTTTAAGCGTGCCGTTCACCGCTTTTCCAAAGCCGACAGTGTAAGCGGCGTCCCCCCCAATCACGCGCACGGGTATGAAACCATGCCACGATTCGGGCACGTCGATTGTATTGCCGCACATAAAAAGCGTCAGTTCGCGTGAGCCTACCGCAAAGTCAGATGTGTTGATATAGTGTTGCTCAAGGCATGACATAAAAAATGTATGCGATGGAACCGCACGGTTTTTTCGCAAAGCACAAATTTCAACGCCTGCCGCAAGCGGATTTAGGCGCGTGATGGCGGCGGGCATTTCATTTGGGACGGCGTAGACAGATTCGCCAAACACCCTGAGAGTATGCGTTCCGTGCGCGGTAAGCGCTTGGGGATATTCCGAAAGAGTGTCCAAAAAAAACGAATCAACAGCCGAGCGGGCAGCCGCGTCTGCTTTTTGCGAAAAGGCACGGGCGCAAGTGCGCTCCGCACCGCTGTTTTTTGACAGACGCGCCACAAAATGACCCTCCCCAACCGAGGTGTGCGGATAAAGCCGCGCCGTCATATCAAGCGAAAAATCTGTGTGCTCCGTTAAAAAAGATTCAACAACGCTTTCATTTTCATCAATTGAAAATGTGCAGGTTGAATAAATAAGCTTGCCCCCTAAGGCAACGCATTCAGAAGCGCTGTTAAGAATTGCACGCTGCCTTGCGGCGCAGGCGCAAACGTGTTCTGGCGACCATTCCTTTATGGCGGAGGGATCCTTGCGGAACATACCCTCTCCCGAGCATGGCGCGTCAACTATCACACGATCAAAATAATTGGGAAGCTCCCGTGCAAAGGCGTCGGGATGCGCGCTTGTTACTGCGGCGTTGGCAATCCCCATTCGTTCAAAATTTCTTGCAAGCATTGCGGCGCGTGAACGCACAATCTCATTTGCGATGATTATCCCGTGTCCGTTCATTCGCGCTGCGGCTCCGCTTGCCTTTCCGCCGGGTGCGGCGCACAGATCAAGTATGCGCGGTTCGTCAATGCCTTCAATATCCATGACGCCGATAACGCTCATCGCGGAGGGCTCTTGAGAATAAATCAGCCCTGCACAGTGATACGGATGCTTTCCTATCGCGGCGGAGCTGTCAATTATAAAGCCCTCGTCAATCACATCGGTCGGCGTGATTTCCCAAGGTGAAATGCTTTGAAAGGCGGAGGGGGAGAGTCTAAGCGTGTTGACCCGCACTCCACGGGAGGGAGGACGATTGTACGCACGCAAAAAATCCTCGCATGCGGAATCGCCAAGCTGAAGCCGCATACGAGCCAAAAATTCATTCGGCAGCTCAGACAGAAGGTCGCCGGAATGCTGCACAACTGTCATCAAAGTATGCTTTGCAGAATAAGCAGGGCGTCCGCCGTGTTTATCGCACCATCGCCGTTGTAGTCGCCAGCGGCAAGAAGCTGATCCGTTGCGGCAAAAATGCCCAGAGTATATCTCATCAGAAGCAATGCGTCAACGGTGTCAACATCATCGTCGCCATCAACATCGCCAAGCACAACAGGGGTTACAGCGGTTGTAAAGCGTGCCTCAATCTGCGACTCCCCGTCAAAAGGAATAAGCGACTCCAATGCATTTGAGCCATACACGGGCTGAAGAACATCGTTAACATACCAGCCGAGGAATGTTTCGCCCTCGCGGGGCTTTGCCTGCGCAACAAGCGTCCAGCCGCCATTGATATACACGCATCTTGTTCCAACATAGCCGTTGCCAATCGCCGTCATTGAATAGCTTTCTCCACCGTTAAAGCATGAAAGCTCAACGGACGTCAGCAGGTTGCCGCTGCATCTCAAAATGTATAACGAAGGGCAGTTTGAAATGTCAAGAGCTTCAAGCAGATTGTTCTGGAGTGAAAGCTCAACAAGATTTGGACAGCAGGCAACGTTGATCTCCGCCAAAATATTTGAGGCGGCGTCAAGCTTTTCCAACAAGGGACAGCATGAAAGCTCAAGAGTGCTGAGCGCATTTTCCTTGCAGCGAAGAACCTTCAGCAGCGGATTATTCTCAAGTGAAAGACTTGAAATGTCATTTGCGCCAACGTTAAGCACCTCAAGCAAAGGATTTTCGCTTGTATCAATCTGCTTAATGTCATCGTTGCCGTCAATAATCAGCGAAACAAGCTTTGGACACCCGGTTACAACCGCGCCCGTTATCATGCCCCAATGAACATCAACGGCGGTAAGCTCAGCACAGCCGCTGAGGTCAAGCACGCCAATAACACCGAGAGAATCAATTTCAATCGTGTTAAGCCGCCCGCTGCTTGTCCATGTGCAGCAGGTCCATGTGGATGGGTCGTTCGCGTTGTAGTCGGAGCCGTGAACGGTCACGCCGTTACTGATGTTCATATAGTTGGTGTATGAAAAAAACTCGGTCAGCTTTGCAACGTCATGCGCATTATACACAAGAGGCTTGACGGAGCCTGCATAAGCTGCCGGAGCCGCAGCAAACAAAGCGGCGGAAAGCGTTAAGCACGCCAACAGTATGGCGGCTGTTTTTCTGAAAGATGATGTCATATCCATACCTCCGAAGCAGGATTGTGCCAAACAAGCCCAAGCCCTATCTGGCTATGATTATAAACGCGGTATATCAAAAAGTCAACGAAACAGCCACAAAAACCTGTTAACAAATAATGACGCCTTCGATATGCAATCGAGGGCGTCAGCCAACATCATATTAAGATAGTGATATTTTGATTATTCAGCAACGTAGGGCAGCAAAGCCACCTGACGCGCTGTCTTTATGGCGGATGCGAGCGCCCTCTGGTGCTCCGCACACACCCCGCTCATACGGCGCGGCATAATCTTGCCGCGTTCCGTGATGAACTTCCTGAGGCGTGCGGTATCCTTATAATCGATATTCTCAACCTTGTCCGCACAGAACTGGCACACCTTGCGCCTGGACTTTTTGGGACGGGGCTTCATTTTACGGTCTTCCATGACAGTATATCTCCTTTCGAATGATTAGAACGGTAGATCGGCGTCGGTAATCTCGGTGAAGCCCTCAGGTGCATCGTCAAGAGACGTGCCGTTCATATTGCCTGCGGAGGGTTGACGGTTGGAACCCCAACCCTGACCCTGAGGCTGATTGATCGGCGTGCCCTGCGAGGAAGCATAGCCGCCCTGCTGATGAGGGAGCATACCGCCTTGCTCACGCGGACTGAGGAATTCAACATCGTCAGCGGTAACCTCCAACGAGGCACGCGGCTGACCATCCTTGCCTTCAAAGGCGCGGGCGGTTACTTCGCCTATAACGGCGACCTTTCTGCCCTTTGAAAGGTATCTGCTGCACGTTTCGCCAAGCTGTCTCCATGCGGTGACGCGGAAGAAATCAGTTTGACGCTCTTCCTTGTTGGATGAGAATCGACGGTTTACCGCAACGGTAAACGTGCATACATTGATGCCGGAGGGAATCGTCCGAAGTTCGGGATCCGCGGTTAAATTACCGATGATTGTAAGCTTATTCATTAAAGAATCCTTTCAAAAGTTACGCTTCCCTGCGTGTGACTACGTAACGCATGATACGCTCGTCATTCTTCAGGTTACGCTGAAGCTCTGCGGGCACCTCTGCGGGTGCTGCAAAGAGCATAAGAACGTAGTAACCTTCGGTCTTATAATCGATGGGATATGCGAGGCGACGCTTGCCCCACTCGTCAATCTTCTCGATTTCGCCGCCGTTACCGGTGACGATTGCCGCAAACTTTTCGACAGAGGCCTTTGTTTCCTCATCGTTCAGATCGGGCGTAATGACGTACAGACTTTCATACTTGTTCACGCTTTTCACCTCCTTATGGTCTATTGACCCCGTATACGGGGTAAGTATGGCGTTGGCAAAACATTATAACATAGGCTTTAGTTTTGGGCAAGCAGTTTTTCAACCAAATAAAGTATATTTTGAATAAATTCGCAGTGCTGATATGCAAAACCGATTAGGCGAGGCGCTTGCCAAGCTAAACCTGTGAAACAACGTTGGGCCGCGTCCGTTTCAATTGGACGCGGCCCGAGGATACAATTAATTTAATGTGCGGTTAAGCTCCTGCGCGAGATTAAATCTCGGTCAGCTTCTTATAATAGTCGTACTTCTCGGCGGCTTCCTTTTCGGAACGGGTGAACAGCTCCTCAGCAAGCGCGGGGAACTGCTGCTTGAGGGCGGTATAACGTCCTTCGCCCATAAGGAAGTCTCGATAGGAGATTGTGGCGGGCTTGCTGTCAAGCGAGAACGGGTTCTTGCCCTGCGCCTCCAAATCGGGATTGTACCTGTAAAGGGGCCAATAGCCCGCGTCAACAGCCTTCTTAGCTTCTGCCTGAGACTTGCCCATGCCCGCCTTGATGGTGTGGTTGATGCAGGGGGCGTACGCGATTATAAGGGACGGACCCTTGTATGCTTCCGCCTCGGTGATAGCCTTGATAAGCTGTGCGGGGTTTGCGCCCATGCAGACCTTTGCAACATATACATAGCCATAGCTCATCGCCATAAGACCGAGATCCTTCTTTTTGGTGCGCTTGCCGGCGGCCGCAAACTTTGCGACTGATCCGGTAGGCGTCGCCTTGGAGGACTGTCCGCCTGTGTTGGAATAAACCTCGGTGTCGATAACAAGCACGTTGACGTCCTCATCCTGTGCAAGCACGTGGTCAAGTCCGCCATAGCCGATATCATAAGCCCAGCCGTCGCCGCCGAAAATCCACTGGCTCTTTTTAACCATCAGGTCGCGCAGGTCGTAAATCTCACGGCAGAGATCGTCACAGTCGCATCCGCAATCCTTGCAGGATGTAACAAGCTCAAGCAGCGGAGCCGCCGCCTTGCGGCTGCCCTCGGCGTCGTTCATAGCGTCGAGCCACGCATTGCAAACCGCCTTGACGGAATCATCGCATCCGTCTGCAAGCTGACGAACAAGGTCGGCAAGCCTTTCGCGGCGATGACCTGTGGCAAGATTCATGCCAAAGCCAAATTCGGCATTATCCTCAAACAGAGAGTTTGCCCATGCGGGACCGTGACCCTTTGCATTGACCGTGTAGGGAACTGTGGGAGCGGAACCGCCGTAAATGGAGGAGCAGCCCGTTGCGTTGGCAACAATCATCCTATCGCCAAACAACTGGGTGATAAGCTTGATATAGGGAGTTTCGCCGCAGCCCGCGCACGCGCCGCTGAACTCAAACAGGGGCTGGAGATACTGACTGCCCTTAACGGTGGCTTTGTTGACGGGCAAATCAAGCATCGGAAGCTCAAGTGCAGCCTGCCAGTTTTTATGCTCAGCCTCCATGCAGTCCGTAAGAGGAACCATAGTCAGCGCCTTGACCTTTGCGGGGCAAACGTCAACGCAGTTGCCGCAGCCTGTGCAGTCAAGCGGACTTACCTGGATGCGGAATTGCTTACCATCGCCAACGCCGACAGCCTTCTTAGTCTCAAACGGAACCTCTGTGCCGTCAACCATAACAAACGGACGTATGCAGGCGTGCGGGCAGACAAGCGAACACTGATTGCACTGGATGCAGTTATCGGGAATCCACGCGGGAACCTCAACGGCTATGCCGCGCTTTTCATACTTGGTGGTGCCTGTGGGTACAAAGCCGTCCGAAGCAAGCTTTGAAACGGGCAGCTCATCGCCCTTTTGCTCAAGGCAAGGCTTAATAAAGTCAACAAAGTACTCGTCATCGGATATGTGCATGGGTACCGCACCCTCTGTCGCTGTTGCCCACGCGCTCGGGTACTTGACCTCAGAAATACCGGTTATGCCGATATCAATGGCATTGTAGTTTTTCTGAACGACGTCCTCGCCCTTTTTCATGTAGCTCTTTTTGGCGGCTGCCTTCATATAGCCGATTGCTTCATCGGCGGGAATGACTTCGGCAAGCTTAAAGAACGCACTCTGCATTATTGTGTTGATGCGGTTGCCCATGCCAACCTTGCGGGCAAGGTCAACAGCGTCAATGTTGTAGAAGCGGAGATGCTTTGCGGCAATGGCGCGCTTCATTGAGGCGGGAAGCTCACGCTCCATATCCTCAAGGCTCCAATTGCTGTTAAGCAGGAACACGCCGCCGTCTTTTATGCTGGAGAGCATATCATAGCGGGTGACATAGCTGGGGTTATGGCACGCAACAAACTCAGCCGTGTCGATAAGATACGGGCTTTGAATGGGCGTTTTGCCAAAGCGCAGATGGCTTATTGTAAGACCGCCGGACTTCTTTGAGTCGTATGCGAAATAGCCCTGAGCGTACATATCGGTGTGATCGCCGATAATCTTTATGCTGTTTTTGTTTGCGCCGACAGTGCCGTCGGAGCCAAGCCCGTAGAACAGGCAGCGGATTGTGCCGGCGGGAGCGGCGTCAATCTTTTCGTTTACGGGAAGGCTGGTGTGGCTTACATCGTCAACAATGCCCACTGTGTAGTGGTTCTTAGGCTGCGCAAGCGCAAGATTGTCATAAACAGCCTTGACCATTGAAGGAGTGAATTCCTTGCTGCCAAGACCATATCTGCCGCCAAAGCACTCAACACCGGTGCGTCCCATTTCGGTGAGAGCGGTAACGACGTCCTCATACAGAGGCTCGCCGAGGGAACCGGGCTCTTTGGTTCTGTCAAGTATGGCAAGACGCTTGCAGGAGGCGGGGATAGCCTCAACAAATTTTTCAGCGGAGAACGGACGATACAGGCGAACCTTTACAAGACCGACCTTTTCGCCGTGCGCATTCATATAGTTGATAGCTTCCTCGGCAACATCCGCGCCGCTGCCCATGATAACAAGCACACGCTCCGCATCGGGCGCGCCGACATAATCAAACAGATGGTATCTGCGGCCGGTAAGGTCGCCCACCTTTGTCATATAATACTCAACAATTTCGGGAATGGCGGAGTAGAAGTTGTTTGCCGCTTCACGACCCTGGAAGTAGATGTCGGGGTTCTGCGCAGTGCCTGCAAGATGAGGATGCTCAGGATTAAGAGCGCGCTCACGGAAATGCTTTACAGCATCAAAATCGCAAAGAGGAGCCATATCCGCGTAATCAATCTGCTCAATCTTCTGAACCTCATGAGAGGTGCGGAAGCCGTCAAAGAAGTGAATAAACGGGATGGACGAACGGATGGCTGCAAGATGGGTTACAAGAGCAAGATCCATAACCTCCTGAACGGAGGCGGAAGCAAGCATGGCAAAGCCCGTCTGACGGCACGCCATAACGTCGCTGTGGTCGCCGAATATCGAAAGGGAATGCGCCGCAAGTGCGCGCGCGGAAACATGGAACACGCCGGGGAGCTGCTCACCGCTGATCTTGTACATATTGGGGATCATCAGAAGCAAGCCCTGAGAGGCGGTGAAAGTTGTGGTCAGAGCGCCCGCCGCAAGCGAACCGTGAACAGCGCCTGCCGCGCCGCCCTCGGACTGCATCTCGGCGATGCGAACCTTTTGACCGAAGAGATTTGTACGGCCCGCAGCCGCCCATTCATCCGCAACCTCCGCCATGGGGGAAGACGGTGTGATAGGGTAAATTGCTGCTACGTCGGAAAAAGCATACGCGACGTGCGCGGCAGCGGTATTACCGTCGATCGTGACAGTCTTTGCCATAGTAAAATATCCTCCTGTTGTGTTAAGAAGTTACCCGCCATTGCCTAAACTTTGACAAAACGGGCTATTGTCCACGCAACATTATAACCACAGCGGTGAATGATTACAAGCAAAAAACATTGTGATTCAAAGTATATTTAATTGTTTGCGCATATCCTGCCGCGTCAGCGCAGCCATCGTCTGCGCCGATGCGGCGGACGTGTCACAAATACTCTGTTCAGCAAAACAGCAAGACGTTCATAAAGGCAATTCGTTAACAAGACTGTCGCCAAGCTTGCAGGCGGAATAACGCGTTTCACGCTCAACAGGATGCTGTTCACCCGCAAGTACTTTGCCCATGTCGGGCATAGTCACGTCCTTGTTTTTCTTTTCAGCGACTGTATTTTCACACATCATGCCGCCCAATATTCGATTCGCTGCAAACCAGCACCGCTCTGTCAAACGCCGTGTCGATTTCGGTGTTGCCTTTTGAAAATATCCCTATGCCCACGGCGATCAGCGCAAGCAAGCAGACGGCAATCAAAACAGGCAAAAGCTTTCTCATTTTCATCAAAGTCCTTTCATCGGATTTTAAGATTATTATTTTCCGAGTCAGCATTTTACATTCATTTTTGTGAATTTTTTTATGTTTGTTATCGGCATATATCGATGTGTATATACCGTCACGATACAGAAAGCTGCAACATAGTATGTACAAACCCCTAAGGAGGTATCGAATATGTATGTTCGCAATTCATCGTGCCGTATGTGCGGCGCGGATAGCGGGGCTAAAAGCTCCGATGCAAGCGTCACGGTACCCGCAGGCGATGTTCAATCGGGGCTTTATGCCTGCGGATACGAGGGCAGCGGTATGGTAATGCTGCCCCGTGTGACAGCGGTAGACCAGACTTACACAAGCGGGTTCTGTCCCGATGCGGCGCTTTGCCGCGGGACGCTGTTTCCCGAGCTTGTGAGTCAATACTGAAGGAGGGAATGAAATTGACACAGAATGAGCTTCAGACACGCATCTGCGAGGTACAGTTTGTCTGCATTGAGCTGAACCTCTACCTTGACACTCATCCCGCCGACGAGGACGCACGCAGCGACTATTACCACTACTCTCTTGTGCTCAACGAGCTGATCGAGGAGTATGAGACGCAGTACGGTCCGCTTTTAGGCTTTGGACACTCGGCAACCGACGTGGGCTGTTGGGTATGCTCCGCATGGCCTTGGGAAAAGCAGTAAGGAGTGTAGAAATATGTGGATATATCAGAAAAAATTGGAGTTTCCCATCAACATTACAATGCCGGATCTAAAGATCGCAAAGGCACTTATGGCACAGTATGGCGGCCCTGACAGTGAGCTTGGCGCAGCGGTACGTTATCTTACCCAACGATTTTCAATGCCCGATGACCGTGTAAGGGCAACGCTTAACGATATCGGCACAGAGGAGCTGGCGCACTGGGAAATGATCGGCACAATGATATTGCAGACAATCGAGGGCGCCACGATATCCGAGCTGGAGGCTTCGGGCATGCTTGGGTATTACACGCTGCACAACCACGGCGTGTTCCCCTGCGACCCCAACGGAGTGCCGTTCACCGCTTCGTATATCGCCTGCACGGGCGACCCGATAGCGGATATATCGGAGGATATGGCGGCGGAGCAAAAGGCACGCGCCGCATACGAACACATTATGAACCAGACCGAGTGCGAGCAGTATCTTGCGCCGCTGCGCTTCCTGCGCGAACGTGAGGTCGTCCATTATCAGAGGTTTGCGGAATGCCTCAACATACTTAACGAGCTGTACCCAAACGGGGATCAGAACAAAATACGCTGACAGGCGTCCTGCTTCTGCCACCGTTAAGATAAACAAGCTCCCGCCTTATACGGCTCCGCGCTGCTGTGCAGATTGTCGGAGCCGTTTTGCTTGATAACGCAATCCCTCCACCATCAATCGAGACTCAGCTCACGCGCACCCGTGCGTTTTTACGCCGATACAGCGCGGCAGATTTGTCGTCATTATTGTTTAAAAACGATAACCGCATCAAAGCAAAATCAGTTTAACATCAAAACGGGGTCCGCAAAATGCGGATCCCGTTTGACAACTCAGGTATGAAGCATTGCACAAAGTGGGCGGCTATTGTTCACCCGCATCGGGGCCGTCGGGCTGTGCGCTCGTCGCTTCAATGTCGGCACACGTCTCGGAAGCATCGCAAGCTTCGGCGTCGGACTTCCCGCTCTTTGTGCGTTTTGTACCCACCTTCAGCATGAACAGCAGCAGCAAAGCGGCATATACAACAAGTATACCAAGCGTAATAAAAGTCATAATGGGGGAATTGGGCGCGATCCCGACAAGCAGCAAAATGGGAGCGCCAAACACAATGGCAAAGCTGCTTCCGAGTATAAGATTGTTTGCCGCGGGCGTCTTGAACTCGGGATCGACCTCACGCAGAAGCAGCACGCCGGAGCTGATAGTGCCGGTCATCATGCCGTACATTGAGAGCATACCCTCATAATAATAGTCTTTATATAGCTTTTTTGATATCCACATAAGATACAGCAGCGTCACTGCCCCGCCAAGCACCGCCATAATCACAAAGGGAACCCAAAGTCCGGAAATGTCTTCAATGTTGATTGAAGCGATGCCGGCGACTATCATAATGTCAAACGCAAAGCCCGATATTCTGGAAAGCAGGTAGTTGTTTTGATATTGATGCTTTATTATTCCCCTTTTGCGGAAGCCCCTCAGCGTGGCATTTACAAGCATGGCGATGGCGCTGCCAATTATAAAGTTGAACCCCCACAGAAGGGAATTAACCGTTTTGGCAAGCCCCGGCGCATATGCGCTAAATAATGAGGTTATCCCCCAGCTTATCAGGAATGTTGCCAGATAAACAAGCAGCACAAGTACAATCTGGAAGGAAAACCTGTCGATGGATTCCGATATGGGTATTTCACCCTTATCCTGAAAGGTATCAACCGTTGCGTACTCCTGCATATCTGTGTAGCTGACGCGCTTAATTTTGCCGCGCTTGGCGGCAATGTTAATGAATATCACTCCGACTATGCACGCGCACAAATACCCTGCGGCGGCTATCGCAAGCGCGAAGGAACGTCCGCCCACAAAGCCCAATCCCTCATAGGTTGTGCCGACGTTATTCGCCTGCCCCGGACCTTGACCGTATCCCATGGGAAGCAGTATGCCGGACGCCTTGAAAAGACCGGGCATAAACGTGTATGCCAACACCAATGATATAGCAAGCCCCAATATACCTTGGATGACATAGCAGCTTGCAATCAATGCGCCGCTCTTGGGACCGGTAAAGCTGCCCTTCTCACGGTCGTTTTTGCCAACGCGCATAGACATAGCAATAAAGCCTATCGCAATGCCGTGATATGTCAGCTTTTCAAGAAAATTCGAATCCAGCTTCAGCCACCCTACCGAGCGCAGTATCAAAAGGATAAAGCCTGCAAGCACGGCGGTGGGCAAAAGCGTGTTGCGTACAAACGGCAGCTTGCGCCTCAGTATGTTGGCGACAAGCACCGCGGCGGCGATTATCCCAAGCTGAATGATAACATTCCAAAGTCCTGTGTTGGCTGCGGAAAAGTCCATTTCTTAGCCCCCAATCTTTAATTGATCTATAAAGAGACAGTATTTCCTGCCGCTTCGATGATGGTCGGAGGTGATCTCAAAGCTTTCACCATGCGCGGAGAACACCAGGTAGTCGCGTCCACAGACGGATATTTCCGTGATGTCGGCAATATTGAAGCCTGTTTCGCCTATCAGCAGCTTATCACGATATAGCTTCATCACGCCGCTGTCAATCTGAACAAGCTCACCCGAACGGTTTTGCCAAAGCGTCTGTCCCGCGTCGGAAAGAATCGGCTTATCCCCACACGAGGCGGCAGTTTCCGCAATGCGCAGCGCCTGCCAATCATCCCATTCCGTTATTGTGGAAAATGGTGCGTTCTTGTCAAAAACACCCGTTGAATCGTAACCAAACTTCAATCCACAGCTGCAAACAAGCATATTGCCCACGCCCCTCAGCGTTTCAACACCTCCACAGCGAGGACATATAAACAAAGAGGCTTCCATGCCCTCCGCACGGCGTTTGCCGCGGTACAAAATGGGCGTCTCACCGATGGGCGCATATGCGTCCTCATACAGGTCTGCGTCAATCAGCTTCAGCGCGTCTGCGTCAGAAAGACAGCGCAGCTGCTCGGGAGAGTATATGTTGACTATCCGCCCGGTCATGCCGCCGCGGCTGATATGATTATTCCAGCGCGGACGGGTAAAAAATCCGCCCGACAGCCTGTACGTCACCACAGGAACGCCGCACACGCGCACAAGCTTTGCCATTGATGGATGAAGCTTTGCGGTGCGCCCCGCCCAACAGGTGTTGCCCTCGGGAAAAAGCATCACGCGTTCTCCTCTGCGAAGTGCGCGCAAAAGCTGAGAGGCGGTTGCTGCGTCAGTCATCCCCTTGCGTTTTGCGATAAGCGAAAAATAACGTTTCAAAAACCATGCGCCCAATCCGCCGCGCAGAACATGCTCACTTGCAACATAATACATATGCGGCTTAAATGCCGCGGCAAGCAGTATAGGGTCATATGGCGTGGAATGATTGCAAAGTATAAGGCATGCGCCCTCAGGCTGATAATTGATCTCTGCTTTGAATTTGCAGTATACCCTTGCGAACGCATGTACGGGCCACCACATGGTGTGCCAGAACCGCAGATGCCGTTTTTTGTCCCGATCCGAGATTTCCATTGATTCAAGACGCCTCCGTTCCCGCCGCGCTCCGACTTTATATAATATCATGTTAACATATTTTAAACGTCTTTTCAACCTGATATTGACATTTTACATTGCACGATAAAACGATGCACACACAGCGGACGGATGCTTGCGGAATATGATGCTCCGCCACGCGCCGTCACACACCACACTCCGCCCTTGCAGCGGGGTTCGCATGGGTGTCGGTTGAGTTTGCGGAAGTTGAAGCCTTTTAAGTTGCTTGGCAACAGACAAGCTGCGGAATTTGTGCATCCCCCCACAGATTTTGCCGCACTGCGCTTGCAAAATCAGCTCCCCCGCGGGGGGAGCCCTCCGCTTCCGCTCCGGGTTCGCTTCGCTCACGCCGCCTACTAAG
>CAYXRF010000005.1:0-1296 GCA_964467585.1 uncultured Oscillospiraceae bacterium
TATGGGTTTACCCATATATTGAATGGAATGACAGAGCATGGGGGTCTGCCCTGCCTAAATTCCGCAGGGATTTAGGCAAAACATTTTTTGCGAAGCAAAAATTGTTACGTCTCACCGCTCCATTCAACATCGTATGGGTTTACCCATATATTGAATGGAATGACAGAGCATGGGGGTCTTGCCCTGCCTAAAGCCCTTTGGGATTTAGGCAGAACATTTTTTGCGAAGCGCAGCGAAGCAAAAATTGTTACGTCTCACCTCACCGCTCCGGTTCATGTGCAGAGCTTTTCTCCATATAGTATGAGGAATGATCAAGAGATGAGGATTCACCTGCGCGGTCCAAACGATATTTACGCATAACAGCCTTCTCTCAGCTATAGATTAATATGGCACCATAGCCAAGCGGTAAGGCAGCGGTCTGCAAAATCGCCATTCTCCAGTTCGATTCTGGATGGTGCCTCCACAAAACAAAAAACGTCCCGAAGGGGACGTTTTTTATATATCAAAGCACCGTGTCCCTTAGTTGGCGACCCGCCCTCCCGTAAACACCCTTAGTTGGCGACCCGCCCTCCCGTAAACACCCTTAGTTGGCGACCCGCCATTCCTCAGCACCCATAGTTGGCGGCAAAAAACAAACTAAAGCTCTATGTGCGTCTTTTTACGCGCATAGAGCTAACCAACTTCAAGCTTAGTAGGCGGCGTGAGCGAAGCGAACCCGGAGCGGAAGCGGAGGGCTCCCCCCGCGGGGGAGCTGATTTTGCAAGCGAAGCGCCGCAAAATCTGTGGGGGGATGTATAAATTCCGCAGCTTGTCTGTTGCCAAGCCCCTCAAAAGGTATAAGCCTCACACCCTTAGTAGTAGCCACACCAAACAACCTTAGTTGGCGACCGCTCAAGCCAAACACCCTTAGTTGACGATCCGCCGCCCGCAACAATCCCGTTTCACAACGATCTGATTCTAACGGCGTTGCAGTTCACACCCGCCGCTTTTCGCCCGTACTTCCCGCCCATCGCTTTGCGTAAGCTGGTTCTATGCCAGCTCGTCCAACGCCGCAAGCCCTCGTTGCAATCAAAATATGGTTTTTTCCGCCATTCATCAAATATATATTCCGCAAGGCTTGATTTTGCGCCACATCTGTGTATAATATGTTCGTTAGCCAATGTGGCGTGTCCGCGGCGGCATTTATGCACCCTTAGCTCAGTTGGTAGAGCACCTGACTCTTAATCAGGGTGTCTAGGGTTCGAGCCCCTAAGGGTGTACCAACAAGAATCGGTATCCGCGAGGATGCCGATTTTG
>CAYXRF010000005.1:1396-3793 GCA_964467585.1 uncultured Oscillospiraceae bacterium
AAGAAAGCGGCGATTGACCGAAGTAAAAGCGCCGAAAGGCGATTTTGCAAGACGAGCCCCTAAGGGTGTACCAACAAGAATCGGTATCCGCGAGGATGCCGATTTTGTTATATAAGGAACCCGAAGGGGCGAGAAGAGAGCCGCTTTCCATCCTGTGGATGAAAAAGAAAGCGGCGATTGACCGAAGTAAAAGCGCCGAAAGGCGATTTTGCAAGACGACATGTCAATACAATAATTCGTTGCAAAGTTATGTCTCAGCTTGTGCGGAGAAAGTGAAAAGCTGATTTTTTCCTTTGCCTTTGAAAACAGCTGCTTAATACAATTGTCGGTAATCGGCTCTCCGCGCCGACACACAAACATACAAGCGGTTATCTCATACGGACAATTACCCAAGCCGAAGCCACCCCATCAAAATATATGAATCATTCGTATTGACATCATGATACGTCGGTTGTATAATATCAAACGCAATACGATTTTGCGGTCGTGGCGGAACAGGCAGACGCGTACGTTTGAGGGGCGTATGGGAGACCGTATGGGTTCAAGTCCCATCGACCGCACCAGAAAAACCACTTCTTCGGAGGTGGTTTTTTTATGGCCTTAGGTTTTACGGGCAAGCGAAATACGCAGGCGCTTCGGTTGCGCACCATGCTCTTGGCGTGGTATAATGGGCATGACAAGGCGAAGACCTGCGAACAAACGCAGTTTGCCCCAACCGAAAGGAGATTTCTGCCATGGAATTTTTCGAATTGGAGTGTAAAAGCGCACGACTGACCGTCCGACCGATAACCGCTGCCGACTATTCGTGCTTTGTTAAGGGGTTTGCGGGCTGTCTGCCTTCAAAAAACAGATTTGACGATGGCGCATTTGACACGGACTTTATGACTGTCGAATGGTTCAACAGGCTGCTCGAAAGACGTCTTGACGAAGCAAAGCAGGATTATTGCTATATGCTGAATATTTTTAGGAATTCAGACGGTCTTTCGATAGGATACTGCGACATAACTCCCCACAGGCGAGAGTGCTTTCAGTACGCAAGGATAGGTTATACAATACATAATAATTACTGGGGAAGCGGTTATGCCACCGAATGCGTTTCAAACATGATAAAAATTGGGTTTGATCAGCTTAATCTGCACCGACTTGAAGCGCATGTCAATTTGGACAATCCCGCATCAAAGCGCGTGCTGCAGAAATCGGGATTTTCCTATGAGGGGATTAGAAAATCCTTCATCTATGAGGATGGAATATGGACGGATAACGAGGTGTATTTCATCAATAATGACAATTGTAAGCCCGAGGATGAGTAAGCGGACGGTCAAATGTGATTGGAGCTTTGGCGCATCAGGCTTTTGATTGTTCTGTCGCAGCTTTTCTCAAAATTCACATCCTCTCCCAAAGAGACTTCTGCGGGCTGCATCCGTCAAGGCGCCGACCCGTATTTCCGCTTGATAATTATCGGGCAATTTTTAAGAAACCGCATGACGTCTTAACATTTAACGCCATGATATGACGCATGAAAACAGCAGAATAACGTAAATAAACATAACATATAATATAACAATGGGCATGGTGCACAAACGCAAATCGAGTATTCATTTGCAAGACGTACAATCCTCAAATTTTCGAACAGTGAAATTCCTTTTATACGCTTGCACTTCGATACCTCTTTTGTTATAATTATATAATGAGGTCCGGGATGCACATTTTGCTGCGGCTTGAGTGATTTTGCGGCCGACGGGCGGACAAGCTTGACGGGCTGACGGGCAACGGACTTACCTTCGGACGGACTTACCTTCGGACGGACTTACCTTCGGACGGACTTACCTTCGGACGTACTTACCTTCGGACGTGCTTACCTTCGGACGGGCTTACCTTCGGACGGGCTGACGGGTGGACGTGCTTACCTTCGGACGTACTTACCTTCTGACGTGCTGACCTTCGGACGTACTTACCTCCGGACGGGCTGACGGGTGGACGTACTTACCTTCGGACGTGCTTACCTGCGGACGCATGACGGGCGACTGTCGGCGGCGGGCAAGCGGCTGCGGCTTGAGTGATTTTGCGGCGGACAGGCAGACAAGCGGACGGGCTTGCCTTCGGATGCGTGACGGGTCAACGTGTTTTTGAAATCATTATTATACCGTAAAGGAGTTATTAATATGGCATTTTGTATGAATTGTGGTGCGCAGTTATCCGACGGAGTAAAATTCTGTGATAATTGCGGCACACCCGTGCGGGCTCAACAGTCCGCACAGCCCGCGCAGGGGTACAACGCTCCCGCGCAGCCCGCGCAGGGGTACAACGCTCCCGCACAGCCCGCGCAGGGGTACAACGCTCCTGCACAGCCCGCGCAGGGGTACAACGCTCCCGCGCAGCCCGCGCAGGGGTACAACG
>CAYXRF010000005.1:3893-111298 GCA_964467585.1 uncultured Oscillospiraceae bacterium
GCAGCCCGCGCAGGGGTACAACGCTCCCGCGCAGCCCGCGCAGGGGTACAACGCTTCCGCACAGCCCGCGCAGGGGTACAACGCTCCCGCGCAGGGGTACAACGCTCCCGCACAGCCGGCGCAGGGGTACAACGCTCCCGCACAGCCGGCGCAGGGGTACAACGCTCCCGCACAGCCGGCGCAGAAAAAGCCCTTTAATTGGAAGATACTGCTGATTATCGGCGGCGCGGCGTTGGTTGTGGCGCTTGCAGTTGTGCTGATTGTTGTATTTGTCGGCAAAAAGTCCGACAACGATGATATGCTCGGCACATATTACGGAACTACATGTTCGTGGCTGGGGCTTTCGTCTCCGTTCGATGGCAGTGTAACGCTCGATAAGGACGGCAAGGGCACGATAATTCTCAACGGAGAAACAACTTCAATCACGTGGAAGCTCAGCGGCAAGCGGTTCACCCTCACAATGAACGGTGAGGATTGCAGCGGCACGCTGAAGGATGATGTGCTTGTTATAGACGTTGGCGGCGTTGGTATTAAATACACGTTTGTCAAGAGCGACACAAAGCCTGTTGATCCTATCACGGCGATACTCGGCAAATATTACATGGTGTCCGGCGAAGAAGACGGAACAACGGTTGAAATGCACGATGGCTATATTGAGCTGCTTGCGGACGGCACCGGCAGCATGCAGTTTTTCGATGAGACAACTCAGTTCAATTGGACATTTGAGGATGATGTGCTGACAATCACTGTCGAGGGAGAATCCGCAACCGCTACCATAGCGGATGGGGTTATGACACTTTCGCTTGAGGAGAGCCTTGTGCTTGTTTTTGACAAGAGCTACATTCCGGTTGAGCCGACGGCACAGCCCGTAAGCGATGATGTGCGTACAGGCGCATATGTCATATCGGCATACTCCTATTATGGTGTGGATTATTCGACGTCTGAGCTTGAGGATTACGGTATGTCGCATTGGTACATATGGTTCAAGGCGGATGGCACAGGCGTTTTCAACGGGGGCAGTGAATTTGACTTCACTTGGGCAGACGGGAATCTTACGATACCCGATTTCTGGACAACTGATTTTACCTATTATATGGAGGACGACACGATAACGATTTCCTCCGACGAGCTTACCATTGGCTTTGAATATTACGGTGAGGAGCCGCCCGTAAATCCGTTTGCCAATTCAGACGAAACGCTTTCGGGCTGGTGGTACGGTTGGGTGAAGGAGAGCGAATCGTGGGGCGGACGCGAGGACGCCTTCTACGATGCGTGGTTCCGCGTTGCAACTATCAGCAGCGGCAAGTATATGGAGGTCTACTACATTGACAAATCCGAAAACTATGCCATAGTGTCAATGTACATTGACGACACAACGGACGACAGGCATTGCGTTCCCGTGATTGGCTATAAGGACGCATGGGTTTTTGAAACCTATCTGAGTGCAAGCGACACAAGCGCCGCGGATGCGTTTACATTCTCCGTTGCGGATGACGGCAGTGTCAGCTTCAGCTATGACTATGTCAACAGTGACGGCAGCTCGGGCTGCTATGTGGAGTTTTTCTTCCGCAAGGAGGGTGCGCCGTGGAACACCGGAGTTGATATTCTCCCGCCGGGCTATGACGACTACATTATCGGCGGATTCAGCCACGCAAGTCTCGTTGTGCCGCCCTGTGTGCTTCCCCAAAGGCAGGAAGTTGCGTGACAATGTGATAACTTGAATTGCCGCAGGGCATAATTGCCCGATAAAGCACAATTCCAACGCCGCGTATGCGCCGATAACAGGGCGAATGCGCGGCGTTTTATCGCCTGACCTGCATCCGTTTTGCGCCGCACAGCGCGATTATACTCAATCAACAATCGGTCAAAACTGTGGATAACTCTGCTTTTTGGCGTGAAATAGGTATTATTTCTGTGGATAACTTTGTGGAAACTTTGGAAAACAAGACATTGCGACAAATTATGACTTTTATTTACAGAAGCTTGTATCGGACGGGGAGGAAGGGACGTTTCAGGGTATGCTGCTGCATTTGCTTAAATGGGCAGGACGAACGCAGCGCCGCCTGCGCAAAAAATAAAAAATGCTTGGAGCCACACAAATCCCACGCAAAACAAAAATATTTCCCGGGAAATAATCGCCGCACGGTCTGATATTCCGCGCTCTGCGTAATTATGACGAGGCGTCCGCGTGCCCGCTGCCTTCCGCGTGCCCGCTGCCCGACACAAGCTCATCAACCCTGCGGCTGCCAAGCTTTTTAAGAGCGGCAATATAATAATCAGGCAGTGGGGCGAAAAAGGTCATTCGTTCGCCCGTTGTGGGGTGCAAAAAGCTAAGCTCGCCCGCGTGCAGCGCCTGCCCGTCAAAGCCCAGCCGATTTTTTGCCTGCCCGTAAACGGCGTCGCCCACTATCGGGTGCTTAATATACGCCATGTGAACGCGTATCTGGTGCGTTCTGCCCGTTTCAAGCACTACGCGCAGCAGCGTATAATCCGAAAATCGCTCCAACACCTCATAATGCGTAATCGCACTTCGCCCCAACGGGTCAACCGCCATGCGCTTGCGGTCGGCGCGGCTTCTTGCAATCGGCTTGTCAACAGTGCCGCTGTCCTCCCTAAAATTGCCAACGCAAAGCGCATAATATATCCTTGAAACCGAATGGGTTTTAAGCTGTGCCGAAAGAGCGGCGTGCGCGGCGTCGTTTTTTGCCACAACAAGCAATCCCGAGGTCAGCTTGTCTATCCTGTGAACAATACCGGGGCGAAGCTCCCCACCCACGCCAGAAAGGTCGTGTATGTGAAACATCAGCGCGTTTACAAGAGTGCCGTTTGGGTTGCCCGCAGCAGGATGAACAACCATGCCCTGCGGCTTGTTGATAACCGCAACCGCCGTATCCTGATACACAATATTAATAGGAATATTCTCCGGCGTAATTTCGGTAATTGAGGGTGGAGGAAGCGTAACCTCGACAGCATCCCCCGCCTTGACACGAGAGGAGGGCTTTGCCTCACGCCCGTTAAGCGTGAGATCGCCGCACTCAATAAGCCTGCGTACCGCCGTGCGCGAAAGCTGCGTGTGCGCGGCAACATAGCCGTCAAGCCGTTCGCCGTCGGCGTCGGCGATAAGCTCGATTGTTGAAAAGTCAAGCGTGTCAGTTCCCATCACTGTCTGAACCGTTGTCCGCGTCCGCTGCCTGCACGGGCTTGACGTCGTTTTGCGTTGATTCATCCGCGTCCGCGCAGCTTTCACCGTCATCGCCCGCGCCGCCGTCACTATCCGCGCTGCCGTCAACATCACCGTCCTTGTCACTATCCGTTTCGTTCTCAGCTTCAGCCGTGCCGCCGTGCTTTCCACCCTTCTTTTTTTCAAAGATAGAATCGAAAAAATGTGAGCCGGAGCTTGTAAAAAGCAAAGCCGCGGCAAGCAGCACGCCGCCTATGGTTATCGCCGCGTCCGCAACGTTGAAAGTGGGAAAAGAGATGAACTCGGTCTGTATAAAGTCGCGCACATAGCCGATGAACACCCTGTCGATAAGGTTGCCGACAGCGCCCGAAATAACAAGCGCAAGTGACAGCTGCATAAAGCGGGGCATTGATTTTCTCCACTTGATAAAAGCAAATATCAGCAGTCCCACCGCAATGACCGAAAAAATCGTCAGCGCGATTGTCGCACCCTTGACGTCTCCCAAAAAGCCCCACGCCATGCCGTAATTTGACTGGTATTCAAAGCGCAGCACGCCCGGGATAACCTCAACGCTTTTCTGAAACAGCAGTATTTTTGTAAGCTGATCAACACCCACAATAAACAAAACTATACCCAAGCATATAAAAAGCATCTCAAGTCCTTTCAGCCGTGCGCGCAGGGGCATTTTGCCAAATCGGCGCACGGGCAAAAAATATTATGTCTATTTTAACATCCATACATGGTTGCTTGCAAGCATATTGCATGATAAAATAGCTGTATGAAAAAATTGATTGCATATATGCTGATAATATGCGTTTGCGCGATTGCCGCCGCCTGCGTCCGCACAAGCGAGATACCCGAAAGGGGCGTATCTGTGGTTCCGCTGACAACGGCGGCGCAGACGGAGTCTGTCGAGGCGACATACGCACCGCTGTTCACCTCCGCGCCCGAGGCTTCCCCCACGCCCGCGGACGAGCCTGCGCCGGAGGGCCCGTACAAAAGCGATAAATATCCTGTTACCGAAAGCAGCCGCCGCACTCAGGCGGGGGGCATGTACCCCGAGGAGCAAAGGCTCAATTATGACGCCAACAAATTCAAATGCATAATAGACCTTACAAACCAAGCCGTGTTTATTTACGAGCGCGATGAAAACGGCGAGTATACCGTGCTTGTGCGTGAGATGATTGCCTCCTGCGGAACAACGGCGACCCCAACGCCTGTCGGCACATTTCAAATGAAAGACGACTACAAACGCTTTGGCTATTTTGTGCGCTTCGGATGCTATGCGCAATATTGGTCGTTGATTGTCAACCGCATATATTTTCACTCAATACCATATGTTGAAAGGGATTCCCGCACGCTGGATGTGGAGGGCTTTTATCAGCTCGGCTCCCCCGCCTCACACGGCTGCATACGTCTGCTGCCCGATGACGCCCATTGGGTTTATCTTTATCTTTGTCCGGGCACGACAGTCACAATAACGAACAGCCTTCCGTATGACGAGGCGCTTAGGGCGCGGCTTATGCGCATTGAGCTCCCCGTCCCGCAGGCATATCAGATCGGGCAGGGTTAAAAAGCATGGGGCGCGAATGGTCAAAAAATCAAAAAGATGCTATTAATCTAACGGGCGACCTGCTTGTTTCCGCCGCGGCGGGGGCGGGCAAGACGGCCGTTTTAACCGAGCGCATAGCAAGGCTGATATCCGAGGGCGTGCCTGTTGAAAAGCTGTTGGTTGTTACCTTTACAAAGGCTGCCGCCGCCGAGATGAAGGCGCGGATACAAAAACGTCTTGATACTCTTGCCAACGACTGCGCCGATCCCGAAAGGGCGCAAAGGCTTGCCGCCGCCGCCGATGCGTGCGACAGGGCAAACATATCAACCATTCACAGCTTTTGCGCAAGCGTGCTGCGCCGCAACTTCTCCGCGGCGGAAATCGACCCCGCCGCCCGCGTGGCGGACGATGTGGAGTCAGCAGTGTTGACGGCAAAGGCTCTGGACGCCTGTCTTGAGGAGGCGTTTGCAGAAAACGAGACCACACCCATTATGGGCTTTTCCTCTCTTTTGAAGGCGGTGGGCGACGACAATCGCTTGGGGGAGCTTGTTATCGGACTTTACAGCTTTGCCGTGGCATTGCCCGATCCAAACGCATGGCTGGACATGGCGGCAAACGCATATGGCGATGGCTTTGACAATGCCGCCGCAAAGCTTTCCGCCTATCAAATTGAGCTTAGCAGAACGGAGCTTGATTCATTTTCACAGAGGGCAAGGGCTTTGCGCACGGAGCTTTCAGATACTCAGGAGGGCATATGCGCTGCGTTGGACGGCGATTTAAGTCTTATGCTTGCGCTTTCGCTTCAAAAAACTCATGACGAATGGCATGACGCGCTGTTGCAAACAACGTATACCCGTCTTAAATGGGTAAAGGGCACGGAGAGCGAGGATAAGCAGGAAGTTGAGACATACCGCAAAGCGTTTAAAAACTACATCAATAAAGAGCTGAAGGAAAAACATTTTGCGCACACGCTTGATGAGGAAGCGCAGTTTGCAAAAACGCTTGCGCCGCCCATACAGGCGCTGAGACGCATAGTCGGGCGCTTTGCGGAGATATATACCCGTCTTAAAACCGAGGAGGGGCTTATAGATTTTGCCGATATGGAGCAGCTCACCCTCAAGGCGCTTAAAAACGATGATATTGCGCGTGAATATCGAGAAAAATTCAAATACGTTTTTGTTGACGAATACCAGGATATTAACCCCGCACAGGAGGCGATACTCACTCGGATATCGGACGGCAATCGCTTTATGGTAGGGGACGTCAAGCAGAGCATATATCGCTTCAGAATGGCGGAGCCTGCAATATTTCTTGAAAAATATAAAAGCTATAAGGGCGCGGACGGTAAAATCCGTGTAGATCTAAATTTCAATTACAGAAGCGGCGGCGTGATTTTGAACGCGGTCAACACGCTTTTCTCTCAGCTTATGACAGGCACGGTGGGCGAAATTGACTATCGTGACAACGCCGCGCTTGTTACGGGGCGAAAGGGTGAGGAGCAGCGGGGCGAATGCGAGCTTGCGCTTATCGAAATCCCACGCAACTTCAGCGGCGCGGAGGAGCTTTATCCCATAGCTGACGAAATTGAAGACAATGACGATGACGATGACGATGACGGCGGCGATGATTATACCAAGGCAAAAAACGACAACGGCGATGAGGATATCGACGCTGCCGCGGCGGAGGCGGCGTATGCTGCGCGCCGCATACTGGAGCTTAAAAAAAGTGAGCGCGTGATTGAAAACGACGTCCCGCGTGAGGCGCGCTGGAGCGACTTTACAATACTTCTGCGCGCCGCAAAGGCCGTGGCGGGCAGATGGCTTTCCGTGCTTTCGGACGCGGGCATACCATGCGTGTCCGACGCCGCCTCAGGCTTTTTTGACGCGATGGAGGTGCGTGTGTTCCTCGACCTGCTTCGCGTAATTGATAATCGCCGACAGGAAATCCCACTGCTTGCGGTTATGCGCAGTCCGATATTCGGCTTTTCGGATGAGGAGCTTATTCACATCCGTGCCGATTATGAGGGTAAGGAGCTGCTTGACTGCGTTATTGCCGCGTCAGAGGACGTTTCGCTTCCAACGTGGGGGGTCAAATGCAAGTCAATGCTTGATTGCCTTGCGCGATGGAGTGAAGACTGCCGAATGGTGGGCGTTGGCGAATTTATAGGCGCTTTGCTGGATGAAACACGCTTTAACGCATATTGCTCCGCCCTTTACGGAGGCTCCGCACGCAGCGCAAACCTTGAATCGCTTTGCGAAAAAGCAAGGCAGTACGCCGCGCACGGCATGATAGGGCTGCACGGCTTTCTTGCTTACATGGACAACGTCAAAAACAATGCCGCGATTGACACGGCGCAGTCCCCCGCGATAGACGCGGTGAGGCTGATGAGCATACACAAAAGCAAGGGTCTGGAGTTTCCCATTGTGCTGATAGGGGGCATTACCCACGGGTTCAAGCGCAGCTACAATAGAGACGTCGGCATTTTTGACACTGAATTTGGCGTGGGGCTCCGCTCGGTTGACGGGGACGTCAAAACAAAATCATTTATGCAGAGGGCGATAGCGGCAAGGGAGGCGTCACGGCTTGTCGCGGAGGAAATGCGCGTGCTGTATGTGGGAATGACCCGTGCCAAACAGCATCTGATAATGCTTGGGGCGACAAAGCGCGTTGACAAGCTGTTGAGCACAAAGGCGCGTCCGCTGTCCGATATAAGAATAAGCCGTGCGAACAGCTATGCAGATTGGCTGCTCGGCGCTTATTTTGCAAATGGAGCGGAGCAGGGCGGATTAACCTCACGCCTTGTGGGCGGAGGGGAGATATCCCTTGATGTGCTGTCCGCGGCAGCGGCGGCCGCAAGCAATCAGGGCATGACCTGTTCACAGCTTTCGGACTGGGCGCAGGAATCCGCATTTGCCGATTATTCTTCAATCAGCAGGCTTTTCACGCGCCGCTATCCATATCAAGAGGACGTTGAGCTGCCAAGCAAGCTTAGTGTAACGGGGCTTGTTGAGCGCGTGGCGGAGCCTCTTTTGCCTCCGGAATTTATGCGCGGGGAGCAGCAGCTTTCGGGCGCCGACCGCGGGACGCTTACGCACAGGCTGATGCAGCTTGTTGACATTGCTCCGCACACTTCGCAATCGGTACAAGCGCAGCTTGACGCGCTTACCGAAAGGGGCTATTTTACCCCGCGTGAGGCAAAGCAGATAAACGTGGCTTCGGTTGCGGAGTTTTTCGATTCGCCGCTTGGAAGGCGGCTTGTCGCCTCCCAGCGTGTTGAGCGCGAAAGGCGATTTAACATACTTGTTCCCGCAAGCAGGCTGATAGGCGCGGATACGGATGCGCCCATAATGCTTCAGGGAGTTATCGACTGCTGCTTTACTGAGGATGGCGCGTGGGTGCTTATAGATCACAAGACAACAAGAGTGGACGGCACTCACACGGCAAAAACCGTTGCGGAGCAGTATCGCGCACAGCTTGAGCTGTATTCCGAGGCGCTGACGCGTCTGACGGGTCTGCCCGTCAAAGAAAAATACGTCAATTTGCTTTCGTCAAACGAGACGGTTCGTCTGTAATAATACGGCAGCGCGGCAGCTTATTTGCGTTTTTGCCGATAAGCCGCACGCCCTTGTCCGTCACATCGCTTGCGCCGCCATACACATTTAACACCCTATATGCTCCGCCGTTCCGCGTCAAAAAAAACACAAAAAGTTAACCTCACTTTACAGAATCTTTACAATAAGCTATTCCACAAAGCTCCCGACACGTCTATAATTACAAGCAGGGGGGCATGGGTTTGATAACCTTTCAAATCGGATGCAGTTCGTCCGATTTGAACCGCTATCAATCGCTTATACCAAATTCATTTCCCCCAATATATGTTGATATTAGGAGTATTTGAACATGGACCTTATGCAGCATCTGCTGTTGTTTATCGCAGGGCTTTCCTTCTCACTTTTCGGAATGCAGCTTATGAGCGGCAATCTGGAGCGTCTTTCGGGCGGAATGCTTGAGCGCACGCTTGAAAAGGCTACCAAAAATCGTTTTCTTGCAGTCGCTCTCGGCGCGGGAGTTACGGCGGTGGTGCAAAGCTCCTCCGCAACCACTGTTATGGTCGTCGGCTTCGTCAATTCCGGCATAATGAAGCTGGAGCAGGTCGTGGGCATAATAATGGGCGCAAACATCGGCACGACTATCACCTCGTGGCTTCTGAGCCTTACGGGCATTCAGGGCGATTCGTTCTTTTTGTGGCTGCTCAAGCCCACAACCTTCTCCCCCATACTTGCGCTTGTCGGCATATTGCTGCTGCTCTTTTCACAAAAAGAAAAGCGTAAGACGGTTGGGAAAATCCTGTTGAGCTTTGCACTTTTGATGTTTGGAATGTCCACAATGGGGGACGCCGTCGCCCCGCTTGCGGACAGCCCCACGTTTGCCAATCTGCTTGTCGCATTCCGCAACCCGCTTCTTGGCGTGCTTGTGGGCGCGGTGTTCACCGGCGTCATACAAAGCTCCGCCGCCACAATGGCAATACTCATCGCGCTTGCCGCCGCATTAAGCGGCTCGGATGCTCCAATCACATACGGCGTGGCGCTGCCTATAATTCTCGGCTCCAATATAGGAACCTGCGTCACCGCGCTTATATCCTGCATCGGCGCAAACCGCAACGCGCAGCGTGCGGGCATGGTGCATCTGTTTTTCAACACAATAGGCACGGTGGTTTTTCTTGCGCTGTTTTACGCCGCAAACGCCATATTCAAGTTTGATTTTGTAAATCAAGGGGTATCGGAGTTTGGCATTGCAATAATCCACACAATATTCAATCTGCTTGCAACCCTGCTGTTTTTGCCCATGCCAAACCTGCTGTGCCGCCTTGCAAAGCTTGTTATTCCAGATAAGCGCAGCGAAAGCGGGGACGATGTTGTTCCCCTTGACGAGAGATTTTTGGCGTCGCCCTCGGTTGCGACAGAGCTTTGCGGAAAAAGCGTTGCTCAGATGATGACGCTTGCGGAGACGACTGTTTTGCAGGCGCTTGATATTTGTGAGCCGTCCCGCTACACTGACGACGCCGCCGCCGCGATACGGCGCGGGGAGCTGCGTCTGGACGAATATGAGGATATGCTGGGAACCTACCTTGTCAAGCTCAGCGCAAACTCACTTTCCGTTGACGATGCGGAGGAGGTCAACCATATGCTCCACGTCATAGGCGATTGTGAGCGAGTTGGCGACCACGCTCTCAACCTGCTTGAATCCGTTGAGGAGATGCGCGATAAGGGACTTAAATTTTCCGACGCGGCAGAGGAGGATATGGCGGTTATGCGGCACGCGCTGCGCGATATTCTTCAGCTTACGTTTGAATCCTATGCGGCGCGGGATATTTCCGCCGCACGGCATGTCGAGCCGCTTGAGGATGTTATCGACACCCTTCAGGAGCGCATAAGAAGCCGTCATATAATCCGCCTTCAGGAGGGCAAATGCACAATACAGCTTGGGTTTGTGCTTTCGGATATGCTGATGAATATGGAGCGCATAAGCGACCATTGTTCAAATATTGCAGTTTGCCTGCTTCAGCTTCACGACAGCTACAATGCTCACAGCTATATCGAAACAATCAAGCACGGCGATGCGCAGAAGGCTTCGGAGTTTGGCGCACAGTTCATGAGCTATGCGGATAAATACTCTTTGCCGGAGGGCAAGGAGTAAGCGCCACAAAAAAATGCATTGACGATTGCATCCTTTTAATTCCGCAATTGACAACGCATTCAAAAAAACATATTATTATGCCGTCAAGCATCAGTTTGACGGCATTTTATTTAGGAGGGGTTTTATATGATTTGGAGTGATTGGCTGTTAATCGCTGTGTTCGGGGTTATGTCCGTTGTTGCCGTTTGCCTGACCTGCTATGACAAGTCCGCCGCAAAAAAACGTCCCAACGCACGCACACCGGAAGCAACGCTTATGCTTGTCGCCTTTTTCTTCGGCAGCTTTGCAATGTATATAACAATGCAGCTTATACGCCACAAAACAAAGCACGCCAAATTTATGGTGGGGATACCTGTGTTTATGGCGCTGCACGCGGGACTGATAGCTGCATACATATTTTGGCTCAGACCGCTGCTTGTCGCCTGACGCGCTTTGTTTAAGCAAAAATAACGGATAAGCAAATTGCTGTGCCGAAGTGCTTATCCGTTAATCCTTTGAGTATGGTGAATCAATGCTCAAGCCTTACACGTTAAGCGGCGCGATCGCGTCGCTTATGTGCTTTTCAAGCGCAAGACGACCATAGGCGTCAACATCGTCCTTGTTTTTGTCGCCGTGAGTAAGGCAGCCCGCACCGTTTATGCAGCCGCCGACGCAAGCCATTCCCTCGATAAAATTGCCGTCGGCGCGTCCCTTGGAGGCTTTAAGCAGCTGCATACGACACTCCTCAATACCGCTGCAGCGAACGGCTTTCAGCTCAAAATCGGTAAGACCGCGTTCCTTCAGCCCCTGCTCCACAGCATCGGAAAGTCCGCCGCTTCGCGCAAATATGCGTCCAAAATATGAAGCGTTGTCAAGCACGTCCTCCTCAAGAGTTGAAATATCAATGTCGCGGCTGTCAAACAGCGCCTGAAGCTCCTCAAACGTAAGAACACAATCCACAAAGGGATGAACCTCCGCCTTTTGAAACTCCATCTTTTTGGCGGTGCATGGCCCTATGAACACCACCTTGGCGGCAGGGTCTGTTTTTTTGATGTATCGGGCAATCTCCGCCATTGGCGAAAGGTTGCTTGATACCTGCCCGCGCAGCTGCGGAAACTGCTTTTCGATATAGCTGACAAAGGCGTGGCAGCAGCTGCTTGTGAGAAAGCCCTTTTCGTAAAGCTCCGCACACTCCGCATACGCCGTCATGTCCGCGCCCAAGGCGGCCTCAACAACGTGATAGAAGCCCAGCCGTTTTATGGCGGTGATAGCCTGTCCAACCCTTGCGTATGCGAACTGACTGTATATTGAGGGCGCAACCACGGCGTAAACCTTGAATTTGCTGTTGTCCTCACTGCGCTTAAGCATGTCTATAACGTTGAGTATAAACGATTTATCGGATATAGCCCCAAACGGACATTGATATACGCACGCGCCGCAGGATATGCACTTTGAGTTGTCCACGCTTGCGCTGCCGTCCTCCGCCATATGTATCGCCTTAACCTTGCAGGAGTTTTCACAGGGACGCTTTTTGTTTGCTATTGCGGAATACGGGCAGACCTCGGCGCATTTGCCGCAGTTGACGCATTTGGACTTGTCGATGGAAGCCTTTTGATGCTCGTCAAATGTGATTGCATTTCGGGGGCAAGCCTCCTCACAGCGATGCGCCAAGCAGCCGCGGCAGGAATCCGTTACGGTAAAGCCGCCCGCGGGGCAGTCGTCACAGGCAATGTCAATAACCTCTATAACATTGGGGTTGGACTTGTCGCCGCCCGTGGCAAGACGCACGCGCTCCGCAAGTATGGCGCGCTCTTTATAAACGCAGCAGCGAATTGTTGGCGTTTTGCCCGGAACAATGGATTTGGGTATTTCGGATATAGCCTCGATAAGCGTATCGTCCCACGCGTGACGGGCGACCTCCGTCAAAACCCTGTACTTCATCAACTGAACTCTCGTGTCAAATTTTTTCATACTCAACCTCTTAAAAATAGCTGACCTTAATTTTTTTGCCCATAGTCGTAAGGCACTCGGCAAGCTCCTTCACAAGCTGCATTTTTATTGTGAAGGTGATGGGCAAGTCGCTGTTCTGGTGGGCAGGATTAACCGCCTTGCCTACAAAAAAGTTTATGTCGGTTGCGTCCTCAAACAGCATCCGCGCAACAAGCGACGCGCCGTCCCTTTTGTAGCACCATTTTTCAAACGATGAGTTATCCTCAATATAATTCTTGGCGTATTCAAGCACTCGGTTTATTGTGACAACGCCCTCGGTAACAAGATCGACGCCCTCGATTTCCGCCGTGGGAGGTATATCGGGGTCGGGGAATGAAAGACTCGGCACAAGCGGCTTGCGCAGATAATCGGCGGCGATGGATGAGGTTGTGCCGCCGCAAACTATGTGCTTGCCCTCCTTTGCAAAAAACAGAGACATCATCTTTTTGCAGTCGTCACGATTGGACGGCGGCCCGATTATCAGATTGACAGGCTCACGGCGGCGTATGCGCACGGTTACAACGGTTGCATCATCGCCCGGTTCGCCCTCGTAAAGACGGTTTGTCTCGTCAATAAGTATGGCGGAAAGCGTTTTGGCGGTGAAGCCCACGCCCCAAAAAGTGGTGATAAAATCAATAATATCCTTGCGCTCCCAGCCAAAATTGTAGCTGACGCCCACGCCCGCGTGCTCCACCCCGTCCGAAAAGGCTATGAACACATCGCCCTCACGGATATCGGTTTCGGCTCGGATTATCTTTTTGTCGCCGATGTAGCTTTCCCTAAAGCCCGGATCGATCGCCTTGCCGTCACGCAGCATAACTATTTGAGGATTGTCATACTGGATTATCTCGGCACGCTCGTTATTTATAATACGAATTATTGTAAATGTTGAATATGCAACCTGCCGCACGCTGCAAACGGGCAGAGTTTCAACAAGAGTCTGGACGGAATCCTCAAGCCTAAGCCCCTCCGCAAGCATTGTGGAGAGTATTTTTGAGGTCAATGTGGAAAGTATGCTTGCCTTCACGCCGCTGCCCAGACCGTCCGCAAGCACAATTATTGTGGAATTGCCGTCCTTTGGCTCAACTATCTCAACATGATCCCCGCAAAGCTGCTCACCCGCGTGATTTATGCTGAGATAGCCAATGTCGGCGCAGAGATTGTTAGTTTTCATCTGAAACAGACTCCTTCAGCTTGGTAAGAGCAATCTTAGTTTCGGCGGCGGTCTCCCCCAGCAGGCTTGCAATCTCCTGCACTATGCGCATCTGCTTATCCACAACACGATCGGCTGTTTCTATGGTTTGACGGCACATATCCTCCTTGCTGCGCCTTGCGTTTTCTTCAAACGTGACGTCGCGGATTATGGCTATCAGACTGCCTGAAATTTTGTCGTGGGTTATCGTAAGCTCCAAATAGCTGTCAAGCTCGGCGTAATAGTCGCGCTTGTTGGTTATCCGCACGCCATCCTCAAGTGCGGAAATGAAGTCCGCGGGATTCATTATGCGAATCAGCGGCTCGCCCAGCACGTCGGAACGCGTGTTAACGCGAAGCATACGCATTGCCGCCGTGTTAATCTGCTGAACCTCAAATTCCTCGTTTATCACAAGTATGCCGTTGGGAGTGTTGTCAAGTATCGCGCTTGAAAAGCGTTCCGATTTTGCCATAAGGTAAGGCAGACACATTGTAATCTCCGCCTTGCCCTGATATACGGCAATCGCCTTGTCGCGGCAGGTGTCATAGCCGCAGGTGCCGCAGTTAAGCTCATCCTCGGGAGTGACCTTGCCCATCTTGCGCAGAATCTCGTCAATCTCCTTTTTAGAGGGCATATTTTTGATAAGCGGAACGGGATTATGCCCGTCCATAAGCGATTCGGGCGCGGGCTGAGCAATGTCAAAATCCTCCGTGCCGGCATAATCCGCAACCGCCTTGAAGTGACGCAGAGGCGAATTGTGCCTTTTTTCCATTATGGGGCCGTTTATGCAGCTGCCAACACAGGCGTTCATCTCGATAAAGCAATGATGCACAGCTCCCGCCGCGATATCCTCCAGCACGGCGCGGCAGCTTTCAACTCCGTCCGTTGTGATGTAGGTGTAATCGGGATTTTTGTACGTCAATGTTTTGATTATTCCGCCCGTTGTGGGAAAGTTGCGTGCAAGACTTTGTTCGCAGGCGTCCATGCGCTTTTCAATCGTGATATTCGCGGAGGCAAGCATATTGGTAAGCTCGTCGAATGTCAGCGCGGCGTCTATCGCGGAGGTGTTCGCCTCATCCTTTTTGGAAAGGCAGGGACCTATAAATATCGTTGCCGCGTCGGGTCGCCTGCGCTTTATGTCCAGACAATGCGCCTGCATAGGCGTAACCACGGGAGCAAGGCAGCCCACAAGATTGGGATAGTATTTTTCAACAAGAAGATTGACGGTGTGACAGCAGGAGGTGATTATAATGTCCTGCGAAGCCTCACGCGATATGCGCTCATATTCGCGCTTGACTATGGTTGCGCCCAAAGCAGTTTCCTCCGCGTCGGCAAAGCCCAGCTTTTTAAGCGCATCGCGCAGCGCACCAATGCCCACGCCCTCAAAATAAGCGGCGAACGAAGGCGCTATGCTTGCTATAACGGGCGCTTTGCCCTGAAGCAGCACCTTTGCTATCTCGGTTTCGTCCACAATCTCCTTGGCGTTTTGAGGACACACAACATAGCACTTGCCGCAGAGTATGCACTCGTCCTTTATAACGTTAGCCTGATTGCCCGTAAAGCGTATTGACTTAACGGGACAATAGCGAATACACTTATGACAGTTTTTGCAGCTTGACTTTTTGAACTTGATGAACTCATTCATTAAATATCAACGCCTTCCTTTAACTATTTTGCCGATAAGCATCGGCTCTTTTTTTAGGCGGCCTTATAAAAGCAGCCGAGGCTCGTCCTACGCAAACGCCGTATGCCGTGACGGCAAAGCCCTTTCAGCCTGCCCGCTTTGCCTCCGCTCTTTTCATAAAGCTTTCGATATTGACAATGTAACGCTCGTGGACGCATTCGCCCACAATACCCTTGCGGTCGCGCACGGTTATTTTAAAAACCAACCGACGCCCGTCCACCTCCGTAAGCTCACTTTCGCATATTACGGTAACTCCCGTGGGGTCCGCGCTGATGTGCGAAAGCTCCAGCCTTGTCCCAACGCTTGTCATGCCGTCCTCAAGCAGAGGCGCAACGCTTTTTGCGGCGGTCGCCTCCATAAGCGCAGCCATCGCGGGGGTTGCAAACACGGGCAGCGCCCCGCTTGAAAGCGCACACGCGGTGTTGGTATTGTCAACCGTAAGGCAGCGACTGCCCTTTATCCCAACCGTAAGCATATCCGCCTCAATTCAGACGCTTGAGAACCTCGTTCTCAAAAAACGACTTTGCAGTTTCGGGAGAAACGGAGAAGTATTCGCCGTCAACAGTCACGCTGACGCCCGTCTGACACTTGCCCATGCAAAAAGTGCCGCCCAAGTCAATTTTGTCCTTGAGATTGTTTTCCGCGATAAGATACTGAAGCTGCTCCACTACCTGACGCGAACCCTTGATGTGGCATGAGCTGCCGATACAAACTGTGATTTTCATGATTTTTGCCTCCTGCATTATTGTTGATAGCTTTTTTGTTGCGCCCGCAAGGCGTTATTATTTTGCCGCCCCGCGGCGTGTGCTGCCGTCCGCATATTTTTCACTCGTAATCCACAACGTTGACCCATTGCAGCAAAAACTCACGCTCCTGCGGTCGTCCGTTGGCTTGCTGCGCGGCTGCAACTATGGGCATCCACCTTTGCACGCGGCGCTTATCTATGCCCGTTTTTTCACAAAAAATGTCAAGATACTGCTCCGCGCCGTTTATATCGCCGTCCAGCCAGAACAAAAGATATGTCCTTGCGCCATCGGCGGCGGGATCTCCGCTTGCAACGTGCGCCCAATCAAGTATGCACGCGCTTCCGTCGGGACGGATTACAATATTTGAGGGATTGAAGTCCCCGTGGCATATCGCCCGTGAGGAGGGCATTGCTTCCAGCCTTGTGTGAAGCTCATACCTTGCCGTGGCGTCAATGTCGCATTCCGCAAGCTTTCTGTCCATCTTTTCTTTAAGACGATTAAGAAGCGGAGCCTCGTGGGAGAACACATCGGCTTGAATGTCAACCAATCGGCGCATATATTCCTCACACCTGTCGGGATTTTCTTCCATAAGCCTTGCAAGCGTTTTGCCCTCGATATATTGCCAACGGATAGCCCATTTGCCTTCAATTGAAGTAACCTCGATTATGCTCGGCACGGGAAGCCCTGTTTCCTCAATGCGCGCCTGATTCAGCGCCTCGTTGAGTATGCTCGCTTTGGAATAGCCGCGCTCAAACACCTTTAGCACGGTATCGCCGTCACGATACACCGTTTTTGCCGTTCTTACGGCGATTATTCTGTCGGCATTGATGCTCATTCTGTTACCCTCCTTTATGCCGTTATACATCCGTGTGTTCGCCGTAATAGGCGTTGAGGTACATCCGCTTTATCTCACTCATAAGAGGATAGCGCGGGTTCGCCGCCGTGCATTGGTCGTCAAACGCCTGCTCGGTCATATCGTCAAGCGTCGCCATAAAATCCGCCTCGTTCGGAACGTAATCGCGTATGCAGGGCTTTATGCCGATTGCCGATTTAAGCTCGTCTATCCTGCCGATAAGCCCCTCCAGCTTTTGCTCATCGCTGTCGCCCTTTACGCCAAGGCAGTCCGCGGCCTCCGCATAGCGCTCAAGCGTGTGGGGATGATCGTACTGCGGGAATGTTCCCATCCTTGCGGGAACCTCCTTTGAATTGAACCGCAGCACCTCCGTCATCATTAGCGCGTTGGCAACCCCGTGGGGAATGTGGTGGAACGCCCCAAGCTTGTGAGCCATAGAGTGCATCACGCCGAGGAAGGCATTGGCAAACGCCATTCCCGCCATTGTTGCGGCGTTAGCCATCTTTTCGCGTGAAAGAGGATCGGGTACGCCCGTTACGGCGCTTTGATAAGCGCGGGGCAGATATTCAAATGCCATTTGCAGACTGCGAAGCGCCATGGAATCGGTGTAGTCCGTTGCCATCATGGAGGCAATCGCCTCAAGCGCGTGCGAAACGGCGTCTATGCCCGATGAGCTTGTAAGCCCCTTGGGGGCGCTCATCATAAGGTTTGCGTCAACTATCGCCATGTTCGGCATAAGCTGATAATCCGCAAGGGGATATTTAACGCCCGTGGATTCATCCGTTATCACCGCAAAGGGAGTGACCTCACTGCCCGTGCCCGCGGAGGTGGGGATTGCCGCAAAGTATGCCTTTTCACCCATTTTGGGGAATGTGTACACCCTCTTGCGTATATCCATAAAGCGCATTGCCATGTCCATAAAGTCAGCCTCGGGATGCTCATACAGCACCCACATTATCTTTGCGGCGTCCATAGCGGAGCCGCCGCCCACTGCGATTATCACATCGGGGGCAAACGCGCTCATCTGCTCCGCGCCCTGCCTTGCGCACAAAAGCGTGGGGTCGGGCGCCACGTTTGAAAACGTGGTGTGCATAATGCCCATTTCGTCAAGCTTTTTTTCAATGGCGCGGGTGTGACCGTTTGAGTAAAGAAAGCTGTCTGTCACAATAAACGCCCTTTTCTTATGCAGCGTTTGACCAAGCTCGTCAAGCGCAAACGTCAGGCATCCTCTTTTTATATAAACCTTTTCGGGCACGCGGAACCAAAGCATATTCTCCCTCCTTTCGGCAACCGTCTTTATGTTGAGAAGCTGACGTATTCCAACGTTTTCGGATACGGAGTTGCCGCCCCAGCTTCCGCAGCCAAGCGTAAGCGAGGGCAAAAGACGAAAGTTGTAAAGGTCTCCCAAGCCGCCCTGCGATGAGGGAGTGTTAACCAGTATGCGGCAGGTTTTCATGCGGCGCGCAAACTCGTCAAGCTTTTTGCCGTCGGTGATTTCGTTGAGATATATTGACGAGGTGTGACCGTAGCCGCCGTCCTCAACAAGCCTTTCCGCCTTGCAAAACGCATCGTCAATGCTGCAAGCGCGATACATAGCAAGCACGGGAGAAAGCTTTTCGTGTGCAAATTCTTCCGAAAGCTCAACGCTTTCAACCTCTCCGATAAGTATCTTTGCCGTTTGGGGAGCTTCGACGCCCGCCATCTCGGCAATTCTGTATGCGCTTTGCCCAACAATGTTCGCATTCAGCGCCCCGTTAATCAGCATTGTTTTGCGAACCCTTTCGGTCTGCTCTCTGTTGAGAAAAAAGCAGCCGCGCTTTGCAAACTCCGCACGAACAGCGTCATATACTCCGTCAAGCACTATAACGGACTGCTCGGAGGCGCATATCATGCCGTTGTCAAATGTTTTTGAATGGATAATCGAGTTGACGGCAAGCACAATGTCCGCAGAATCGTCTATTATGGCGGGAACATTGCCCGCACCGACGCCTATGGCGGGCTTGCCGGAGGAATAAGCGGACTTCACCATGCCCGGGCCGCCCGTTGCAAGTATCAAATCCGCATTGTGCATAAGAAGGTTTGTCATCTCAAGGCTTGGAGCGTCTATCCACGCGATGATTGATTCCGGCGCGCCCGCCGCAACCGCCGCCTCAAGCACAACCTTAGCAGCCGCTATGGTTGATTGCTTTGCGCGGGGATGAGGGCTTACGATAATGCCGTTTCTCGTTTTAAGAGCGATAAGCGTTTTAAATATCGCCGTTGACGTGGGATTGGTGGTGGGGATAACCGCAGCCACAACGCCCACAGGCTCCGCAATGCGCATATAGCCCGCCACATCGTCCCGCTCAATCACCCCACAGGTTTTTTCGTTGCGATAGGCGTTGTAAATGTACTCTGCCGCATAGTTGTTTTTGATTACCTTATCCTCAACCACGCCCATGCCGGTTTCAAAAACGGCAAGCTTGGCAAGGGGCAGACGCGCCATGTCGGCGGCTGTGGCGGCGGCAAGAAAAATTTTATCAACCTGCTCCTGCGAATATGCGGCATAAAGCCGCTGCGCCGAACGAACCTCGTCAATGCGCCGCGCAAGCGCCTCGGTGCTGTCCACAAACGGATAAGCGACTGCGTTCATACGGGATACCTCCTGTTTCTGATAGCTTGATATTAGCATATCAAAAACGAATAATGAAATACCAACAAAGAATATCGATATAACATTATCGATATAGAACGATGGAAAATATACCGATTGCCCAATCGCATTATGCGATTCAAACGGTAAGCCCTCGTTTTTCGCACATAAGCGCGTCAATAAACGCTTTATCGGCATTTGTAAGACGACTATCCTTGCGGCGGATCAAAACGTCTCTGTAAACTCTGCCTCCGTCCGAAGCCTTGCGCTGACAAAGCCCGTGCGTTTTCAAAAGCCTTTCGGGTATGGGAGAAACCCACATGAACGTGTTGGGGCAGCAGGATAGTATATCCATCTGACTGCCGCGCTCAAAAACGTAAATATGACGCGTTGCGTCACAGGTCTGCTCGTTTTTTCTTGCGGCGGAAAGAGGAAGCGAGGGCACAAACGGGTCTGCGTGTGCGATCTCAATATAGTCGTTCAAATCGCACACACTCAGATTTTCAAACTGTGCGATAGGGCTTTGCAAAGAGGCGACAACCACATATTCAAACTCATAAACAAGCTCGGTTGAAAGCCCCTTTTCTTCCGCAAGACGTTTGAATGAGGCGTCGTACTGCGCCTGATAACGCAAAACGCCAAGACGATAATCACCCTCCGCAACGTTCGAGATAACGTTTTTTGGGTTTGTTTCATTATAAAAAAGAGCGGTTCCCTCGGGCAGACTCTGCGACCTCACAAATTCGGTAAACGCACAGGAAATATAGCTTGCGCGTGGACCCGCAACAGAAAATTCGATTCCCCGTTTGTCCTCCCCGCGCATCATCGCCTCAAGCTCATCCGCCTGCTTTATAAGGCTGCGCGCATAGCGCAAAAACTCATCCCCCTGAGGCGTGGGGAATATCCCATTTGACGTGCGTGTAAAAAGCGTTACGCCGAGGCTTGCCTCAAGCTCACGCAGTGCGCGTGAAAGATTGGGCTGGGCGGTATAAAGACGCTCCGCAGCCTTTGTCATAGAGTTGGTATCGGCTATCACAACGGCATATTTAAGATGAAGCAAATTCATGCGTTATACCGCCCCCCCTTTGTCTCTTATGTGACGAGATAGCAAGGCGAGAGACGATGCAAGGTTTTCATTTTCAACCAAGGCGTAAGGAGGAGCCTTCAAAAAGGTTGGAGCAAAGTTCCACACGGCACGTATTCCGCAGGAAATAAGCCTGTCGCAGGTGGACTGCGCGGCGCCCTCGGGCGTTGCGATTATGCCCAACGCAATGCTGTCGTTGAAGCAGACGGTTTCAAGCTTTACAAGCGGCAAAACGGGCTTGCCCGCTATGCTCGACCCGATTATTTCAGGGTTGGAGTCAAACGCGGCAACAATTTCAATCCCATAATCCTCAAATCCGGAGTATGCAAGAAGCGCCTTGCCGAGATTGCCCGCCCCCACAAGTATGGCGCGTGTATTTTGCCCGCAGCACAGGCAATATTCAATCCGCTCAATAAGCTGATGAACATTGTACCCCGTTTTGGGCTTGCCCGCGCCGCTTGCCGCACCCAAGTCCTTGCGAACCTGAACATCGTTAAGACCAAAGTGAGCCGCAACGGCGGCGGCGGATATGTTGACCCTTTCACCTTCCACCGAACGCAAATAGCGAAGATAAACGGGCAGCCGCCTCAGCGTGGATTCAGATATTGATTGTGTCAAAGTTTAAGCCTCCAAAGAGTAATTTCAGTACTATTGTATAGCGAAAATATATATAAGTCAATAGCTATCGATATAAATCCATCTGTATATAAAGTTCGCGCCCGCGCTTGCAAAAAATTATAATATGGTGACGGGCAAAGGTTATGCCTTTGCCGTGGGGTTGCGTGGGCGATGGGTGAGCTTACGGAGGGTGACGCCTTTTAAGTTGCTTTGCGACAGGCAAGCTGCGGAATTTATACATCCCCCCACAGATTTTGCCGCGCTGCGCGTGCAAAATCAGCTCCCCCGCGGGGGGAGCCCTCCGCTTCCGCTCCGGGTTCGCTTCGCTCACGCCGCCTACTAAGTTTGAAGTTGGTTAGCTCTATGCGCGTTAAAAAGACGCACATAGAGCTTTAGTTTGTTTTTTGTCGCCAACTAAGTTTGTTTGGTGTGGGCAGGTCGCCAACTATGCTGTTGCGGGTGGGCAGGTCGCCAACTAAGTTTTTTGGTTTGCGCGGTCGCCAACTAAGGTTGTTGGTTTATGCCGCGCTCGCGCCGCGACGTACGCCGCGCGCCATTATCATATAATGCTTGCTTATCAATTTTAATTATGATAGCATATGCGGGTTATACGAAAGGACTTATTTTTATGAGCGATAATTCATCCGCGGAGCTGCCGCCGCGCAACAAAATGGGCGAAATGCCCATAGGCAAGCTGCTTTTCACAATGGCGGTGCCAATGGTCATATCCATGCTGGTGCAGGCGTTGTACAATATTGTTGACAGCATATATATCGGTCATCTGCCAAATTCTGAGGATGCGCTTACGGCGGTGGGGCTTGCCTTTCCGCTTCAGATTTTGATGATTGCATTTGCCGTGGGCACATCCGTCGGCATGAATTCGCTGATATCCCGAAGGCTGGGAGAGCGTCGGAACATCGAGGCGAACGCCGCCGCCGTGAACGGGCTTTTTCTTGAGGCGGTATCCGCACTTGTCTTTTTGGTGCTGGGGCTGACTGTCGTCAAGCCGTTTTTTCATCTGTTTACAAGCAATTCTGAGGTTATACGCCTTGGTGTGGGCTATCTGAGAATCTGCATGATTTTTGGCTTTGGCTGCTTTTTTCACTGCGGAATCGAGAGGATTCTTCAGTCGATGGGCAAAACGGGGCTAACAATGGTCGCACAGCTTGCGGCGGCAATAACCAACATCGTACTCGATCCGATACTTATATTCGGGTACCTCGGCTTTCCCGCAATGGGGGTTGAGGGAGCGGCAATCGCAACCGTGATAGGTCAGATGGTTGGCATGGCGGTTTCCGTGCTGATGCTTGCGGCGGGCAAGCATGAGGTCAAGGTTTCGTTTCGCGGCTTTCGTCCCGATTGGCATATTATAAAAGAAATTTATCGCGTGGGTCTGCCCGCCGTGATAATGCAGGCGATAGGCTCGGTTATGAACGTGGGCATGAACCTTGTGCTTTCAAGGATATTGCTTAGCGAAATGAGCGTCGGAGTTATGGGGATATATTACAAGACGCAATCACTGGTGTTCATGCCGCTGATAGGCATAACCAACGCTGCCATGTCAATAATGGCATACAACTTTGGAGCGCGCAATATCGACCGTTTGCAGCGCGTGTGGAAAACAACATTGCTCGTCTGCATAGGCGTTATGCTGATTGGACTTGCGTGCTTCCAAATCTTTCCGCAAAATATCGCTTCGGTTTTTGACGAAAGCGGAGCGATAGGAAGGAACGCCGTTCCCGCTTTCAGAATAATTTCGCTGCATTTTCCCATCGCGGCATTCTGCATAACCTCGTCCGTGCTGTTTCAGGCGGTGGGACGCGGATTTTACAGCATGGTGATATCCCTTCTGCGTCAGCTCGGCGCACTTTTGCCGGCGGCGGTGATGCTTGCGCTTGCCACGGGCAGCGTAAACGCCGTGTGGTGGTCTTTTCCCATCGCGGAGTGCGTTTCGCTTTGCGTATGCGCTCTGTTTTTGACACGTCTTAACAAAGAGGTGCTTAAACCGATAAAGGCGGAGGGTATGCGCGGCGACAATCAGCGCTTGGATTGCGAAAAAAACGAGGCATAAAAAATTGTCGCCGTACATTTTTACGCACGGCGACTAAAAAACCAACGGGAGGAAAAAACGCTGCGGGCGGACGGGAGGAAGGATAACCTCTGCCCGCCCGCGCCCGCCCATTGGCACATACTCCGTCACATTCCACACTCTGCCCGTTTTCAATCCCTTTGACATAACGGGGGTATATGCTGTATAATCACTCTGGAGATAAATGCAAAGGATGGCACGGATTTTTGATGAAAAAGCTGAATAAGAAAACTGTTGTGATAATATGCGCTGCGGCGGGCGCGCTGCTTATCGCGCTGCTTGCGGCGGCGGTGATTTGGGACATTGCCCTCGCGCGAAACGAGCGCGGGGTTGCCGCGCACACAATCAACTATTACGAGTGCGGCGGCTCAACCTTTTTCACATATGACGCAGCTCTGCTTGAAAACAGCCTTGCGGGCAGCGTGGACGCATTTTTAACCGTTGACGGCTCAACGGCAATCGCCCGCGCAGGCACGGGGCTTTACCGCATAAGCGAAAGCGGCATAATAATGATTCATCCCTCGGGTGTTGACCGTGCGCTGCTTTCAATGGATTCGCGCTACATCGTTTACACCACGGCGACACAGCTTCATATTTATGATAATCAAACAGGAGAGGTGACGGACGTCAGCCCCGACAATTCCGTTTCTATCCCCTCGATAGTTATTTCTCCCGATGGGCAGACAGTCGGCTACACTGTCAAGGCTTCCGATGGCAGCTTTGGCATGTACACCTGCTCCTCAACGGGCAAAAACATCACACTGCGTTCACGCGACGCATATGCGGTTGGCGTGGGCGACAACGCTGATTTCTGGTATTATACTCAGGTTTCAAGCGGGGATTTTTACAGAAGCACCGACAAAAGGGATAAAAAGCTCGGCGCCTCCGCCGCAAATATTTTTGAGTTCAACCGCGATCTCACGGAGGTCACGTTTGACATGAACGACGTCACCTATTACAGCGTTGACGGCAAAAGCGCAAAGACGCTTGTTGCGGGCGCCTCCGTTTTTTCAACCGCGGGCAGCTGCAAAAGCACTCAGGGCGGCAGCGACCGTATGTCCTATGTGAGGGACTGTGATTCGCTGTTCGGCGGCATATTTTACAGCTTCACTCAAGCCTCCTCCGATGATTCCTCCGCACGCGACACATACGATATCTGGTATGTCGCACGCTCCTGTGCCTGCACATCGCTTGCGGTGGGCGCATATCAATTCAGCGTTTCGGAGGATAACGCCCGTGCGCTCTGTCTGATTGACGATGAGCTTTATGTGCTGGATATCGACAGTCCCAAGACGGCAAAGCTGCTTCAGTCCGATGTATATATGTACTGCAATTCGGTAGATTTTTCCAATATATATTGCATCGGGCGTGACGCGGGGCTGTACCTTATCAAAAATCTGGGCAGCGCATACGGCATTATGAGCAACGCCGCTTACTGCATCACCACAGACGACGGCAAATGTCTTGTGCTGACAAATTATTCCGTTACGGGAGACCTCTATTGCATTGACGGCGACAAGGGCTCAACGCCCTGCGGCAGCAGCGTGTATTACATTCAGACGGCTCCCGGCGTGTGCTATTTCTACACCGCCCCCTATTCAGACGACAACGGCAACAACGTTTATGACCTTTACATATCACCGGACGGCACAGGCTTTAAGCTTGCGCTGAAGGGCATAAAACTCTATTCCGAATAAAAGGAGGCGTTTAACCATATGAAAAGCAGCTTCAAGCAACGGCTTTTTCGTGCCGCCGCGCTGACGCTTACAATGATTTTTGCACTTTCGCTTGTTTCCTGCGTCAAACGCGGGGCAAGCGGCGACGGCGGCTTTGTGTGCGACAATATCGCCAGAGTGTATGACAAAGCAAACAACACGTCAAGGTTTGTTCTTAATAACACACTGATTGAGGGCGATGTTGACGGCAAGGCATACCTTGACGCCTCCGCACGCGGGCGCACCACGCTTGCGTGGACATACGACACAACGCTTTATTTCGTATCTGAAAACGGCATTGATTTTTTGGGAGACGGCGTCACCACGGCTGAAATATCATTTGACGGGCGACTGTGCGTCTATCTGATTGGAAACGAGCTTAGATGCTATTTTGCGGACACGCGAACCTCCTCTGTTATCGACAGCGGCATGGAAGCTATCCGCCAGATAAGCATATCGCCAAACAGCAAGCGTGTGATGTACACAACAATCCCCAATGACGCTTCCGCCGACCAAACCCGCATATGGGACGGAAACACCATAACCGACTATTACGCACAAACAACCTCAATGGCAATATCGGATGACGGGCAGACGATTTACTATATGAGCACCGCCGACAACAGCTTTTGCGTTGAGCATGACGGCGCCGCAACCCTCATATCCGACAGCGTGACGTCAACATCATCCTTCAACTTCACCCGCGACCTTTCAGAGGTCACATTTGACGAGGGCGGGCAGAATGTGCTGTATCGGCTTAGCGACAAAAGCAAAACCGATTTGGGCGGAGGCTTCGGCTTCACCGAAAAAACAGACGTTTACAGCATTTCCACAGTAACCCTATACACATATATAAACGACTGTGCCACATTTACCGATGGGCTTTGGATGGCACGCTCACGCAGCTTAACAGACCAATCCACCTATCTTTACGATATTGCATACATCGACAAAAATGGCGATATCGAAAAGCTTGTTACAAGCGCAGCGGATTATCAGATTGTTCGCGCAGACAACAGCATTTACTGGCAAAGCGGAACGGAGCTTTATCGCACGACCATTAACGGAAAAACCGTTCGGCTTGCAAAAAATGTCAGCGTCAAAGTGTTTGCCGTGACAAAAAGCGGCAAATACGCCTACTGCCTTTCGGATGGAGGAGTGTTATACTCAATCAATGGCAAAACGGTTAAAAAGCTTGCGTCTTCCGTAACGTCCATGGCAGCGATTGAAGACCGCTTGGCTTACGTCTGTGAGCCGAACGGCGATCTTTACTTTGCCGAGGGGACGGACTGCACATATGTGATGAGCGGTGCAAACGATATCGACAGACGCGCAGGCATGCTGATATGCTTTGCCAATGGCGGCGACAGCGGTCTGTATGACGCCTATTTCAGCATTGACGGCAAAAGCTACATTTTGCTTCAGTCAGGTGTTGAAAGATGACGTATCACATTGCTGAAAGGAAAACCTGATGGAAACTGCTGAACGCACGCTTGCGGAGCTGCCGATGGGCTCCTCCGCGTATGTCAAGCGCATACGCACCGCGGACGAGGGGCTCAGGCGTCGTCTGTTCGACATGGGCATCACGCCCGCAACGCTTATCACTCTAAAAAAGGCTGCGCCTATGGGCGACCCGCTTGAGCTGGGGCTTAGGGGCTATTGGCTTTCGCTTCGCACAGAGGACGCGGGTCAGATAGAGATAATGACGGACGATGAGGCGAAGGACGCGATTGAAAAAAAGCAGACTGCCGTCCGCAACTTTTTGAAGGAGGGGCGCACCCTGCTTGAGGAGGTTAAGCACACCGAAACGGAGGACTCATCGGAGCACGCACGCGCCGCACGCATAACCGAGCAGATGCTAAAGCCGGGCGGGGGCGCCTGCGCAAGCTGCCCCAACCGAGGCGCCAAGCTAAAATTTAAAAGCCGTGCCTGCCCCAAGGAGCTTTTTCCGGACGAGCCTGTTAAGCTTGCGCTTGCGGGCAATCCCAATTGCGGCAAGACAACCCTTTTTAATGCCATGACGGGAGCGCGGGAGTATGTGGGCAATTTTCCCGGCGTCACGGTTGAAAAAAAGGAGGGCAAGGTTAAAACGGGGGATCGCTGCGGCGATGGGCTTTGCACTCTCGGTCATGAGATGACACTGGTGGATCTTCCGGGCATATATTCGCTTTCACCCTACACTATGGAAGAAATTGTCGCACGTCGATTTATAGTGGATGAAAAGCCCGTGGTAATCGTAAACATTGTGGACGCTTCAAACCTTGAGCGCAACCTGTATCTTACGGTGCAGCTTCTTGAGCTTGAGCGGCCAATGATTATCGCCCTCAACATGATGGACGAGGTTGAAAAGCGGGGCGACAGCATCGACTGCAAAAAGCTGTCATATGAGCTTGGTATACCCGTTGTGCCGATTTCCGCGCGACTGGGGCGCGGCATAAAGGAGCTTATCGTTCAGGCGCAGCAGCTTATCACCGCCGCGCATGCCCAGCTTCATGAGGGCTACAAGCTTGAGCCGGATCATCTTTACGATGATTTCACGCACGGGATTCACCACAGGCTTGACACGCTTATAGAGCCTTTCGCGCCCACGGCGGGATTGCCCACGCATTGGGCGGCAATGAAGCTGCTTGAGGGCGACGCGCCGGTTGAAAAAAGGCTTGCGCTGCCGCCGGAGGTTGACGCGCAGGTTAAAGAGATTGTAAACGAGTATGCCACGGCGTCGGGCAACCCCTACACGGACAACATGGCGCTGCTTGCGGACAGCCGCTACCGGTATATCGCCGCGGTTGTCGCCGCCTGCTATACGCGCAGTCCAAACGGTGACAAGCCCTCCGTATCGGATAAAATCGACAAGGTTCTCACCAACAAATATGCCGCGATACCTATATTTATCGGCATAATGGCGTTGGTGTTTACTCTTACGTTCAGCACCATTGGCGCGCTTATGCAGGACGGTATGCAATGGCTGCTGTTTGATTGGCTCACACCGCTTGTGTCCTCCGCGCTTACCTCCGCACTGGCGCCCGCATGGTTTGTTTCGCTTGTGTGCGACGGCATATTGGCGGGAGTGGGGGGCGTGCTGTCGTTCCTTCCTCAGATTGCCGTGCTGTTCCTGTGCCTTTCTATTTTGGAGGACAGCGGCTACATGAGCAGAATCGCCTTTATTATGGACAAGCCCATGCGCCGATTCGGGCTTTCGGGCAAAAGCTTCATACCCCTTTTGATGGGCTTCGGCTGCTCCGTGCCCGCCATAATGGGTACGCGCACTATGGAGAATATAAAGGACAAGCGCGGCACCATACTGCTGATACCGTTTATGAGCTGCTCCGCAAAGCTGCCCGTGTTTGGACTTATCGCGGGAGCGTTCTTTGGCAAAGGCTCGATTGTTGTGATAATCGGTCTGTATCTGGTGGGCATAATACTCGGCATACTTTCGGGACTGCTGTTCCGCAAAACGCTTTTCAAGGGCAACGACGCAGCATTCATGATAGAGCTTCCGCCATATCGTCTGCCAAAGCTGAAGGATACTCTGCTGCACGTTTGGGAGAGGGTAAAGCACTTTATCACAAATGCGGGCACGCTTATTCTTGCCATGAGCGTTGTAATTTGGTTTCTCATGCGGTTTGACTTTTCGCTTCATCTGCTTTCGGACGCGGAGGTCGGCTCAAGTATGCTTGGCAAGATAGGCGGATTTATCGCGCCGATATTCACTCCGCTTGGCTTTGGCACATGGATGGCGGCAGTCGCGCTGCTTACGGGCTTTGTCGCAAAGGAAAGCGTTGTTTCAACACTCAGCATACTGTACGGATTCACAATCAGCAGCACCGCCGCGGCGTTTACCGCGATGAGCGGCACAAACGGCTTTTCCGCCGCCTCCGCGCTTTCATTCCTCGTTTTTGTGCTGCTGTATGTGCCTTGCGTGGGCGCAACCGCAACTCTGCGCAGAGAGATGGGCAGCTTCAAATGGGCTGCGTTCTCCGTGTGCTATCAGATGGTTGTCGCATATGTGGCTTCCCTTGCGACATACGGAATAGCTTCACTGATTTTGGGATAAAAAACAGGGGCTGCCGCAGGAGCTTGCCCCCACGCCGCCCGTAACAGGCGCCGTTAGCTTTGTAGGGCTTGGTATTTTGGCAGTCGCCGCGGGCGCGGGCATTGCCGTAATCCGCAGGAGGAAGGAAAGCTGATTTTGCTCGGGATTTTTTTCAGGCAACAAACCTTTAATTAACTGAAAAACAATAGGCTGACACATAAAGACCGTCCTACGCGCACTGTTTGCGGAGGGACGGTCTTGCTTTTTTTGAAGGAATGCGCGTAACGGCAATTATCGGCGGAATATCGGCGCTTTTTTGAAAAATGCCGCAGTACGGGCAAAAGCTTGACGAACACAGCGCATGGTGATAAAATACAACGCATATCGATATATGGGGGCAATCAGTGAGAAAGGTCAAGGGCGACGTCGGGGCGGAAGGATTTGAGCACGTTGTGCGCTCAAATTCACGCGGTCTGCGGTTTAATTTTCGTGAGGTTGCGCAATACAGGGATCTTATTTTTCTGTTTGTAAAGCGTGACTTCGTTTCATTATATAAGCAGACGATATTGGGGCCGCTGTGGGCAATTATTCAGCCCTTTTTAACCACCGTTGTTTTCTCACTGTTTTTCGGAGAGATGGCGGGGCTTGGCGCCGAGGGCGTGCCGGGCTTCGTATTCTACTATTGCGGCACAATAATCTGGACGTATTTTTCAAACTGTCTTACAAAAACCTCAACAACGTTTATATCCAACAGTGCTATACTCGGCAAGGTCTATTTTCCTCGGCTTGTCGTGCCTATATCAACCGTGCTTTCAAACCTGATAATGCTTGGGATACAGCTTTGCTTCCTTGTCCTTTTCATACTGTATTACGCATTGATTCCCGCATCCATACATCCAAACCTGTATATGCTGATGCTCCCGCTGCTTATTTTACAGCTTGCAATACTCAGCATGGGCTTTGGCGTAATAATATCCTCACTCACCACAAAATACAGGGATTTGAATATGCTTGTTTCGTTCGGCGTTTCGCTTTGGATGTACGCAACGCCTGTCGCATATGATATGTTCCGCATAAATGCGCTGACGGTGGGCGGGAAGTGGCATTTTCTGTATATGTGCAATCCCGTCACTCCGATAATCAACATATTCCGATACGGCTTTCTGGGCTATGGCACGATTGAATGGAAGTCCTATGCCATAAGCTGGGGCGTCACGCTGCTTGTGTTCGCTCTCGGCACTCTGCTGTTCAATCGGGTTGAAAAAACCTTTATGGATACGGTCTGACGGGGGGAAGCGTAATGAGCAAGTACACGGCTATAAAAATTGACGGCGTAGGCAAGGAATATCGGCTGGGCGCGATAGGCGGAGGCACGCTTCGCGGCGATATCCAGTCATGGTGGGCAAGGGCGCGTGGCAAGGAAGACCCCAACACCCGTATAGGCGACACGGCGAGTGCGCGCAGGGGTGAACGCTTCTGGGCGCTCCGCGACGTCTCATTTGATGTAAAAAAGGGCGAAGCGCTTGGCATAATCGGGCATAACGGCGCGGGCAAATCCACCCTTTTGAAGCTGATTTCACGCGTTACCGCCCCCACGGAGGGTACGATATCATTTGACGGACGCATAGCGAGCATGCTTGAGGTCGGCACGGGCTTTCATCAAGAGCTTACGGGGCGCGAAAACGTTTATATGAACGGCGCCATACTCGGTATGACAAAAAAAGAGATTGACCGCAAGCTGGACGAGATAATTGCCTTTGCAGAAATGCAGCAGTTTATCGACACGCCCGTAAAACGCTATTCATCCGGAATGTACGTTAAGCTTGCGTTTTCCGTTGCCGCGCATCTTGACAGCGAAATTATGCTTATGGATGAGGTTCTGGCGGTTGGCGACATGAAGTTTCAGCAAAAATGCTTGGGCAAGATGGGCGACGCCGCCAACGCGCAGGGCAAAACAATACTCTATGTCAGTCACAATATGAATACAATACGTCAGCTTTGCAGCCGCTGCGTTGTTCTTGACCACGGGCATGTGGTGTTTAACGGGGGTGTGGAGCAGGCGATAGATCTGTATTCGGATATGAATCGCAGTGCGGAGCCTTATATAGACGATTTTTCCGCACGCCGCTCCAAATGGCTCCAAAATCAGCGTATGCGGGTTGTCTATTCCGAATATGCGGACAATAACAGCGTGTGCTTCAATTCAAACGCATCTATGGGCGTGCGCATACGCTGGATAAACACCGCCGAGGTTCGTGACGCGGCACTGCGCATAGAGGTTTCGGCAATCGACAACACAGCCGTTGCAACGGCAATGATCGCTCCCTTTTACAGCGGCGCACAGGGCGAAACGGGCGAAGCTGTTTTCAGGCTTGACATAAGCAGTCTTGCCGAGGGCGACTATCTGCTAAAGTATGTATTTTTCAGCATAAACGAGTTTGGGACGGCGTCAAATCTGGATATCGTAACGGGACTTCATCTCAAAAAAACCGTTCCCGCAGAGGGCTTCACAGTAATGTGGGCGCCCACCGCGTGGGGCAGAGTGCGTCTGCCGGATATGACGGCGGAGCTTTCACAATTTTGATAATCACGCCGCGGCTGTTTTTTAACGCACACATTGACCCGCTGTGCGTAAAAGCTGAAATTGGCAACATTTTATTTTTGGATTCCCGATTTTTTTTGATGACAAACGGGTGCGCGTGTGATACAATAAGTATATGTTTGCGCGCAAAAAGCAGCGAACAATTCATTTACAGGAGGAACATTATGAAAAAGGGCTTCAGGTTTGCCGCGATCCTTGTTGTGATCGCGCTTGCGCTATCGCTTGTCGGCAGCGCGTTTGCGGTCGATCTTCCCGATGAGAGCACAGACCTTACGGGTCAGCTCGTGATACTTCACACCAACGATTCTCACGGCAGAATTAAAGAGGACGGCTCGTCAATGGGTATGTCCGCCGTTGCTTACCTTGCGGATCTGTACACAGACGCGGGCGCGGATGTTCTCATTTTTGACGCGGGCGACACTCTGCACGGTCTGCCCATCGCAACCGCCACACAGGGCGCATCCGTTGTTGACGTAATGAATCAGGTCGGTTATGCCGCCATGGCGCCCGGCAATCATGACTTCAACTATGGCTATCAGCATCTTATTGAGCTTTCGGCTTCAATGGATTTCCCCGTTCTTGCCGCTAACGTCACCTATGAAGCGGACGGTTCCCTTGTGTTTGACGACAACATGCTTATCAGCGTTGGCAGCTATACCGTTGGCGTGTTCGGTCTTGCCACACCGGAAACAGCAACCAAAACCAACCCCAACAACGTCATTGGCGTCAGCTTCAACGACGACAGCCTTGCCGATATAGCTCAGGCGCAGTGCGACGAGCTTAACGCGGCGGGCGCGGATATCATCATTTGCCTTTCCCACCTTGGTGATGATCCCTCCAGTGAGCCTTATCGCTCCACCGATGTTCTTGCCGAGGTCACCGATATTGATCTCTGCATCGACGGTCACAGCCACAGCGTGCTCAATGACGACGGTCAGCAGCACCTTGTAAACGGCACTCTTGTTGCTTCCACGGGCGAATATACTCACAACGTCGGCGTTGTCACATATGACGGCGCTGAGCTTGAGGCGGGGCTTGTTCACTATCGTGACCTCTGCAACATCTCCACAGACGCCGAGGGCAACGAGGTTGTTGACTTCTACGGCTATAATCAGGATATTACCGATCTTGTTCAGTCATATTATGACGACATGATGGAGATTTACGCTGAGGTTGTCGGGCATACAGACGTTCTGCTCAACGGCACACGCGCATATGTCCGCACACAGGAAACAAACCTTGGCGACTTGGCGGCGGATGCCATACTTGCCGCCGCTCCCGGAGCCGACTTTGCGCTGACTAACGGCGGCGGTATCCGCGCGGACGTTGCTATCGGCGATATCACCCGCTATGATCTGTTCACCGTGTTCCCCTTCGGCAATATGGTCGCAACCGTTGACCTTACCGGCGCTGAGGTTCTCTATATACTTGAGGCGGGTACGTTCTCCTGCCCCGAGGCAAGCGGTGCATTCCCACAGGTTGCGGGCATCACGTTTGAAATCCACACCTACAACGCCTATGAGGGCGAATATGCCGCCCCCACAAACCCCGGCAGCCGTGTCAAAAACGTTAAGATAAACGGTCAGGCGCTTGATCCCAATGCAACCTACACAATGGCAACTAACGACTTCCTTGCCGCGGGCGGCGATACATATGCGCTGCTTGCCACAAATTATCTGGAGTCCGGCGTGCTTATCGGCGTTAACCTTGAGGATGCGCTTATCGATTATATCAGCACAATACAGGACAATTGCGCCTCCTATGCCGAAGCGGCAGGACGCATTGTTATCGTCAGCGCCAATCCTAACCCCCCCGTGACCGGCGCGATTTCAATCGCCATCCTCGGCGGTGCGGCTATGGTCGGCGGCGTCGCTATTCTCTGCTTCCGCCGCAAGGAGGACTGAGCAACAGAGCCGTACGGTTGGCGACAACGACAGGGACGGTTGGTACGATAGGTACGATAGGTACGTTTGGTACGATAAGTACGTTCGGTACGATAAGTACGTTTGGTACGATAAGTACGTTTGGGGACTCTGTCCCCAAGCCCCTGCAATGGACTGCGTCCCTTGACCCGCAAATATAAACCGTTGCTTGTCCATAATCGCACAGCATAATTCAATCGATTTTTCAAAGCCGCATATTTGCGCAACAGCGCAAATATGCGGCTAAAATTTTGGGCAAATATTTTTGCTTGATATAGTTTTTTGTGTGTATGCCAATTGCTTTTTATAATTATTCATATTCTATTTGTTTTTTCAAAGGGTTTTAGGGAACGCTTTTTTGAAAAAAGCGATATTGAGAAGTCTTCGGCTGTTGCTAAGGGTGTGAAGGCTTTTACCTTTGAAAGAATTCAATGTGGTGACGGGCAAAGGTTATGCCTTTGCCGTGGGTTAAGTTTGCGTGATTAAGTACGGCTTGCGAGGGCTTATACCTTTTAAGTTGCTTGCCAACAGACAAGCCGCGGAATTTATGCATCCCCCCACAGATTTTGCCGCGCTGCGCTTGCAAAATCAGCTCCCCCCGAGGGGAGCCCTCCGCTTCCGCTCCGGGTTCGCTTCGCTCACGCCGCCTACTAAGTTTGAAGTTGGTTAGCTCTATGCGCGTTAAAAAGACGCACATAGAGCTTTAGTTTGTTTTTTGCCGCCAACTAAGGGTGTTTGGTTTGGGCGGGTCGCCAACTAAGGGTGTTTTGTTTGGACGGTCGCCAACTGAGTTTGATTAAGTGTTATAATTATTCATATTCTATTTGTTTTTTCAAAGGGTTTTAGGGAACGCTTTTTTGAAAAAAGCGTTCCCTAACGTACCCTAACGTACCCTAACGTACCCATCGTCCCCTAACGGGAGGACGTCAAAGCGTGATTTTAAGGTCGCCGCTGCCGGCCTTAACGGATATTTCGGTTTTGCCGTCGCCGACAGTGGCGTCAAACCTGCCGGAATAGGTGGATAAACGTCCGGCGCTGCAAACGGTGCTTTCGCCGCCGCCGGTAAGTCTTGAAATAACGGCGCCGCAGCAAGCGGAGAGTGAGAGGTCAACATCGCCGGAGCCTGTGGTCAGGCTGATGCTTGCGCTGTCGGCAAGCGCGGCGCAGATATCGCCGCCGCCTGTTTTGACGGAGAGTCCGGCAACAACGCCGGCGCGAACAGAAACGTCACCGCCGCCGGTGGTCAGCTGCATAGCATCGGCGTCGCCGCAGTCAAGCGAAATATCCCCGCCGCCGGTATATAGCTTTGAGGTATGCGCGCAAAAATCTTTTGCGGCAATATCGCCGCCGCCTGTTTTCATCTCCCCACACGCGGTGTTTACGCCGCAAAAGCTGATTTCCCCACCGCCCGTTTCGGCAGAGATAACCGAAGCGTTAACATCACAAAGCGAAAGGTCGCCGCCGCCCGTTTTGAGAGAAAGACGGTTGACAGCAATGCTTTCAAGCTTGTGGTCGCCGCCGCCGGAGCGGCAGGTGAACTCGTCGGCAACAAGCCCGTATGTGTGCGTGTCGCCGCCGCGTGTAAGCACGGTGAGGCTGTCCGTCTGAACGTTTTGTGACGTAAAATCTCCTGCGTCAAGGTCAACGGATATGCTTTTCATGCGAAGGGGAACGGCAATGTTGACACGGCAAGTTTTGTTGACGGAGAATAAATGAAAACGTGACGTCAAATGCTCACGCTCGTATATGGTTATCGTGTCGCCAATGGCGTCAATCGCAACATTGTCGATAAACCTCTGCGGCCCCTCAACATTGATTGACGGCTCCGATATGTCGGACGCGATTACGCGGACGTCCGCACACAGCTTGACGTTAAGCACACATTGCATGGGATACTCCCCCGTGTGGCAAATTTTAAACTCCGTACCATCGCCTTGCGGCGCGGCAGGACGGCTCGTAAGATCCCGCATCGCCTCAACACATTCGTCAACCGTCCCCAATTCTGCGATAATCTCGTCATCCGAAAGCCCGCCAAGCGCCCCCTCACTGAATGTGCGTACGCACTCCGCAACAATCTCCGCACGCGATACCGCGTCAAATTCTGAAAGCGCAGCCTCAAGCTGCTCCATGTATTCCGATTTAGTCATTGTTTGCCTCCTTTTTTTAATACACCTGTCGTATATTGTGCCCTTCGTGATAATTATCTCATGCTTGCAAATCCGCAGCAGCCTGAACCTTCACCAAATGGATTTATGCACTCGGGCAGCGCTTCAATACGCGTAATGTTTAACGTCTGCGCAAGCGCCGACTGAATTTGCTCCATCTTTCTTGACTTCATCATGATAATAAACCGCCTGTTAATGAACATTTTTGGTGAGTCTGTCAACCTTTTGAACAAACGCCCGCCACTCGGCAAGACTGCTTTCGGCGGTCGCACGCCCCGTATCCGTCAAACGATAGTACTTCCGCGCAGGCCCATCGCTCGATTCCACAAGATATGTGTCAACCTGCCCGTCCGCCTTAAGCCGCTTAAGTATCAGATACAGCGTGCCCGCCGCAACGTCAAGCTCCTTGGATATAGCGTCCGTAAGCTCGTATCCGTAACGGTCGTGCGCACGCAAAAGACATAATACGCACATTTCCAGTGCGCCACGCTTGAGCTGAGAATTAATCGCCTGTTCCATCAAGTCACTTCCTTTCGTTTATGAATAGATAGTACCACACACTATAATGCAATGCAATATAGTTAGTAAAATATATTATTGTGACGCAAAATTTGCCCCGTGTTATTAAAGACGGCAGGCGCAAAGCTAAGCGGTCACTCCCCGTGCTTGCAGTTTTTGATTATTGTGTTGAAATCATTCATCATGGCGCCTTGAACCTCATGCGAATTATGGCACAGCCTGCCGCATTCCCATCCGGAGACGGCGTAATCGTTCAAAACAGAGGTATCACAGACCACGGAATTCAGCTTTTCGTATATGTCTTTTTTGTTAGTGGCGCATAGCGCGGCATTATGCACGGCAAGATGCTCAATCGAACCCACGTCGGCGGGGCCAACGGCAAAAACACATCTCCCCCGTGTGAGATAGTCAATAACCTTGGTTGAAAAAGAGAGCCGAACCGCAAGCCGATATTTCAGCTCAAACGCTTCAACATGAACAAGAATGTCGGCGTCGTTCTGCACGCGGGCAACCTCGCCCGCGCCTATGCCGCCGCAAAGCGAAATGCTCGGCACGGTCAGTGCGCGGCGCATTGCCCGCGTCATGGGGGTGAGAGTGTAGACGTCGAGTATGGCTTTTTTGCCGTCGACGTTAATTTTTTCAAGCGCGCACCCTATTCGCGCAAGCTGCTTCCAACGCCCTGCGCTTATGTTGCCTGTAAAAACAAGCTTCAGCGGGCTGTTAAATTCTGTTTTAAGCAGAGGCGAACCCGAAAAATCTCCGTTTTTAACCAGCAGTCCGCAATCAACGCCCAACGCACTGTCGTATTCCTTTTTTTGTGTTTCGGTCATCACATAGAGCTTGTCAAGAAGACGCACAACCTTGCGAACCTTTGCGCGCTTGAACAGCCTGTCGATCCAAAAAAGAGGAGAGAGCTGAAATTGCTTCCATGTGTAGAGGTCGTCCCCGATAAAGCCCACCATGGGCGCACCCGTGTGTTTTTTGAGATAAATCGCTATATCGTCAAGATAGAACGAATCGTATATGGGCTGAAATATCAGGTCGGGCTTGAAGGAATCCACAAATTCGTCAAGCTGAGGACTTTTCCACCGCCCAAGCTTCCATATAAGCTCACGCGCCCAGAAGAACACCCGCAGACGCACCTTTCGCGCACGTTCAAAGTGTTTTGCGTCGGAGCCTTCAAGCTGATCGGACTGTCCCTGCTGCGCAAAAATCTCCTTCCCGGAGGGTGTATTTTTGTTTTTAAGATTTGCGATAAGCGATTTTTCAGTTATCTGAAAGTATCGAGACACAATAGAGTCGTCCGGCTCCCCATAGCGGCAATATATGTTGGCAATTTCAATGCCGTCAATGCCGCCAAAAAAGTTTGAAAAGGTGCTGCCAAAGCTGTTGTTGAGCGCCCACGGGGTGTTGGAAAGTATAAGTATTTTCAAAGCGACAGCCTCCTTGCGGCAAACCTTGCCGCCAACGAAGCGGAGCTTACCATTTTATGCTTGAGCAGAATAAACATCACACGCATGAAAAGCGTTTTGATGCGGGAGTCAAAGAAGGGCAAGCCTCGGTGATTTCGCGCCGCCAAAAGCACAGCTTTATCAGAGAAAAGTCTTTTTACATACAGCTTTTTTTCGCCAAGCGTGCAGAGATTGCCTTTGGAAAACACCGATACGGCAAACACAATGGTGTTGCGCGCAAGCAGCGTGTCCGCATAGCAAGTGTGCTCAGCCGACACAAACGCACGCGCCGTGTCGTCTATATAGGCGATTGTGGATTCAAACCCGGGCTGGAATGTGTGCGATATACTGCCTGCCCGCTGAAGGTTCAAAAGCGTTGGCTCGTCCAAAAAGGCAATACGCTTTGCACGCTTCAAAAAGGTGAGATTAAAAATCACATCCTCAGAAATTTTGCCCAAGGGAAATCGTATGTCGCCAATTGTGCGGCGCCTGTACAGCACACTGGTGGCGCGCCACGCACGTCCCTTGCCGATAATAACGCGTTCGCCAAATTCCTGCGGATCGGAAAAAGCCATTTCCATTGGAAAAAGCCGCAACAACGAAGTGCTTCCGTCCTCAAAAACCGAAGTGCAGCAGGAGGGCAGAACCGCATCAATATCATCGGAAAAAATAGCCGCAAGGTCGCTGACAGCGGTTGGTATAAGGCGGTCGTCGCTGTCCAAAAAAAGAACGGCGTCGCTTGAAGCGGCTTCAAGCCCCGCATTTCTTGCGGCGGACAGTCCTCCGTTTTGCTGATGTATCACGGCAATATTATCATGCGCCAAGGCAAGCTCATCGCATATCGCGGGACAGCCGTCGGGCGAACCGTCGTCTACAAGAATAAGATTTATGTTGGGATAGCTTTGCGCCAAAACGGAATCGACCGCCCCGCGAAGGCAGCGCTCGGTATTGTAAACGGGCATTATTACATCAACGGAAGGTTTCATTTTGCCTCCAAAGGGAGTATATATGCGATTGTAACACAAGCGAGTCGTTATGTAAACCTTGCGAGAAGACTTCCGAGCAATAATACGTGAACAAAGGATGATGAAATTAATGATGACAATGCGCAAAAGTTATCAAAAGGAAAAATCCCCCGCGCCGCATAAAAACGAACCAAATCAGCGCTGTACTCCGCGCAGAATCAGCGCATAGAATCGGGCATACGGCTCAAAGCACAAAAGCAGCTTTGAAAGCGCAATAAGCTTTAGCTTGAATGTGGGCTTGTCATGCAGCTTGAGATTTCTGCGGGTGATGCGATAGGGATAGAGCTTTAGCGCTTTAAGCCTTGCAAGCTTTGAATTAAAAGCTTGGCGCGGAAGCATCATCGCGCTGAATACACAGCCCTCAACAGCGTGGCTGAGCTTAAGTCTAAACCAAAATCTGAATAAATCGTTATATTCTTCTGCATTATCAATCAACTCATGGCGATATCAGACGAATATTGGGGTGCAGCGCGGCATACCTCAATACGACCTCGCGGGAATTGTCGGGCGAGCCATCATTAACGCACATTATCTCATAGCTGTCGGCGGGAACATCCTGTGTCAACAGCGAATCAAGGCAATCCGGAATCCACCTTTCAACATTGTAGATAGGTACGACCACGGACAGAAAGGGATCGGAGCAGAAGCCTGAGGCAGCATTGTCGGACATGGTTGCCCTCCATCAATCTGAACGAATATTAGCACACGCGATATAAATCGTAACAATAAAAATAACATCTAAATAAACAGAAAATTGCATGACAGTTATCACCAGAAAATACATATTCCATCATGAACACGAAATACGAAAAATATTACTCCGCGACTATATAAATCAGGTGTTTCAGTTTGACGCGGACATTACGGAAGCAAAAAATATAATCAATATTATGCACGCGATATTTTGGCTGTTGCGCTTTTGTTAGATTACTGCGCCGCATAATCTGCGGCAGGCGTCAATACGCAAGCCCGGCGGCGCCGTGCGCGGAGGAAAAGCCTTCGTGCTTTTACCTGTTTATATTTGGAAAAAAGGTGTTTACAAGCCGAAAGTACCATGATATAATATACGCAGAATTCTATTATGGAGGTAGTTATTATGATATGTCCATCTTGTGGCAAGGTTCTTCCGGATGGTTCCATGTTCTGTGACGGATGCGGTTCCCGCGTGACACAGGCACAGCCGCAGCAGGCACAGCCGCAGCAGGCACAGCCGCAATACCGGCCTCAGCAGCAGGCGCAGCCGCAGTATCAGCAGCAGCCGCAGTATCAACAGCAGCCGCAGTACGCTCCCCAGCCCCAGTATGCGCCTCCCGCTCCTCAGGCTCCGAGCGGATTCTCACTGTATATGAAGCGTGAAGGGCTCATCCCCTTTGTAATGAAGTGCGTTGCGGCGTTCGTTCTGCTGGTTATGTTCATCGTGGCGATTATTTTTGCGGTAAAGACCGAATACTTCATGTATTTCCTTCTCTACTTCGGAATGGGCGTTTTCTTTGCCGGCACGATTTTGGGTCTCTCCGAGCTTGTGCGTGACATTGCCGCCATCCGCAAAAAAAAGGTTGACGAGGACGAGTAAAGTATTCTGCCGATGCTTTTAATGTGTCGGAGGGCGGGCAGCACCGCCTGAATCGGTTTTGCTTTACATCATATTTATGATACAACCGTTTTTAGCGGCGCAGTTGGTTTGCGCCGCTTTTTTGTTGAACCAATTTTAACCTAGCGGGTATTTGCACAAGCAAATATCAAAGGCGACTGTTTTTGCGCCCCTAATAAAAAACGGTTTTGACGTTTACAGTTTTTTTCTTGCATTTGAATCGCTTTTTTGCTACAATGGTATTTAGGATAGTTTACGCATGAGGTGAACGGGTGTGAAGGAAAGCTTTTATCGCAGCGCGATGCTGTACGGAGAGGCGTCCGAGGCAATATTTGCGGCGGCCCACGTTGCGATTTTCGGCGTTGGCGGCGTCGGCTCCTACGCGGCGGAATCGCTTGCGCGTGCGGGCGTCGGCCGAATCACTCTTGTCGACGCTGCGCGTGTAAAGCAAAGCAACCTCAACCGTCAGGCTTGCGCCGAAAAATCTACCGTCGGCGTTGAAAAAACGTTCGCCATGAAAAAGCGAATCGAGGCTGTGTCGGACTGTTGCGTTCAATGCGTCAACACGTTTATATCCGCCGAAAATGCCGAGGGGCTTATACCGCCCGACGCCGATATTGTTATCGACGCGGTTGACAACGTAACCGCCAAGCTGGCGCTGATTCTCGGCGCAAGGCTAAGAGGCGTCGCCGTGCTTTCTTCAATGGGCGCGGGCAATCGCATCGACCCAACCGCAGTGCGTCTGGGGGATATCTATTCCACAACAAAAGACCCTCTGTCACGCGTTATGCGCCGTGAGCTTCGCAAGCTTGGGGTTGAAGCTCTGACCGTTGCGTATTCAACCGAAACGCCAATCATCCCCGCTATGGCGGCGCCCGACCCTGATACGAAGGCGAACGCCCCCGCAAGCAGCCCGTTCGTGCCCGCCGCATTCGGTCTTGCGCTTTCGTCTGAGGCTATACGGCTTTTGCTTTTGCCCCGGGGCATTCCCGCCCGTCAATGCGCCGACCCCACGCAGGTGCAACCTCCCTTTGGCGTATAAAAAGCACAAAGCACCGCGTCCCCGCTTTTGCGGCAGTGCGGTCTAAACCAATATAACGGAGAATAACACTATGTTTATTATCAAAAAACCAGGAAGGATTGCCCTGAGGCTTGCCGCACTTATTATGGCGGTGCTGCTGCTGCCAATATCCGCTTTTGCGGAAGGCGCACTCAAGGTGAGCAGTATTGATGATGCACATACTGAAGCAGACGAGTGCGGCGTCAAAACGCCCACAACGGATTTGGATTTCAGCTTTATCAAGGTGCTTATCACCACGGGCAGCACGGGCACAGTAAAGCTCAAGCTTTACGGCAATTATTACATCGGCACGGATAGGATTTCACTTAACGGAACCGCTTCCGCCCCCTATGTGCTCACCGTCACAACGTATAACGGTGAGGCATACGCCAAAAATTCCTCCGGCACAACAATCGCTCACGCCGCGCTGCTTGAGCTGAAGCGCGTGTATCTCAACCACGATGCGGGATATGCCGTTCTTTATGAATGCGCCTCGTCCTCCACGAAGGGCAAAAGCTATCTCGGCAATTTCATTTTTTCATCCAAAAGCGATGGCGTTTTGCGCATGGTAAACAATGTGCCGCTTGCACATTACTGCTATGGCATAGTGTCATATGAGATGAATTACGCATTCGAGCCCGCCGCACTCCGCGCACAGGCGGTCGCCGCAAAATGCTATGGAATGAGCTATATCAACACCAATGATGTGTATTACAGCACTCAGGATGGCTTCGGCTCCGCCACATCCTGCCAATCCTACCGAGGATACAGCACCAACGCAAACCGCCTTACAACACTTCAGTATTGTGTTGACGTTGCGGGGGTGGCGCTTTCATACGCGGACAGGATAATTCCCACGTTTTACGGAGCGACCGACGGGGGGGAGACCGCCCTGCCGTCTCACGCCTTCGGGGGCTCCAATTACGACGCCGCATATGGCGTGAGGCTTGACGATTACGAATTTGAGTATATTACCAACCGTCGTGAAACTATCAGTATAACATTCGGCAGTGCGCCTGAAGACAATAAATTCTGTGATTTTATTCTCTGCAAGATACGCGACGCGCTTACCTATGCGCCCAATTCGGTTATCAGCATTGACGAAATGTACGCGTATGATCCCGTTGAGGGGACGGAGCGCAATATGCAGCGCGTATACGTAAAAGCGACAGTCGGCTATCCCGACGGCAACACCGCCGTGAGGGAGATTGACTTTGCCGCGACACAGCTTTCAACCTACACGCTTTCGGATTTGGATTACAGCGGCAACTATTACACCACGTCCAACCACCATGTGTTCATGTCCAATTATGAGATGTACTGGGGCAGAGAGGTATCAAGCGGTTACGAGCTGTATTTCTGCCGTCACGGTCACGGCGTGGGGCTTTCGCAGCTTGGGGCAAACGTGTATGCCGACCCGGAGGTGCTGAATTGGGATTACAGACAGATTCTTCAATTCTACTATGCAAATTTTGACCTCATTGACATTACGGAGGCAAACCCCGAAAGTCCTCTTTCAACCTCCGACACGATACTTGCATACGGCGTTTGCACAGCTTCCGCAAGCTTTTATGTTGGGGGCTCAACCGCATATAACACAATCGGCACGGTTTCGGCAAACGAGCATATCGACATTATCGGTATTTACGGCGGCTATTATCAAGCCATATGGGATGGGCATTTTGGCTACATCAACAAGGATAATGTTGAAATCACAATGTTTCCTTCGCCTGCCGACGCCGTTTTCACCGTGCATTCGGCGACAACTATCTCAAGCGTCAATCTGCGGACGGCGCCCTTTTCAAGCGCGGGGCTTATAACCAACCTTCCCGCCGGCACCTCCATTACCATATGGGTGGCTATCGGCGGATGGTATTATGTTGAAACTCCCGCCAACGGCTGCGGCTTCCTCAGCGGCGCATACGTCAGTATCACATCCACCTATCAGGTCTCCGGCGTGGCATTGATAAACAAAGCTCCGCAAACCGTTCCGCGCCCCGCCGCTTCGCTTAAACGGAGGTGGCGCGAATGAATCGCTTTCCGCTAAAACGCATACTGCTTTCCATTACTTTGGCGGCGTGCTCGCTTGTTTTCTGCTGCTGCGCCTCATTTGGAGGGTTCGTGCGCCCCACTCTGCCGCCGCAGATAACCGCCGCACCGACACAAGCGCCGCTTTCGGCGGATAATTCCGCGCCCGCCGACCCCGATTGCCTTGAAACATCCGCGCCGCTGCAGTCGGTTCCCCTTTCCACCTGTGAACCAACCGTTGACGACCTCATTTGGGAATACATCAACGGTATGTCCGCCGAACAGCGCATAGGTCAGCTTGCAATGTTTGGATTTAGCGGCAAAACAACAATTCCGCAGGAATTTATCAGTATTATAAACACATATCAAATAGGGAATATTATTCTGTACGGGGCAAACATCAATCGTGACTCCGCCGATGGCGGGTTTGCCAACGCGCAGGCGCTTATAAATCAGCTTGACGCAACCAATTCATGCGGCGTACCGCGTTTATATTCAATTGATGTTGAGGGTGGGCGCGTGCATCGCTTCACATGGGACGAGCCTTTGCTGTCGCCAATGGAGCTTGGGGGTATGGACGCTCAAGTGGCGTTCGACCAATTTGCGTACATTGCCGAGACTCTGCGCTCAATCGGCATAACAATGGACCTTGCCCCCGTTCTTGACATAGCCGAGTATCCGCTTGACACATTTCTTGGCACGCGGATAATATCCTCCAATGCAGAAACCGCATCGACTGTCGGCGGCGCTATAATTGACGGGCTTCATTACGGCGGATGCCTTGCCGTATGCAAGTATTTTCCCGGGCATGGCGGCACAACTGATGATTCCCACGACGCCACACCCGTTATCACCAAAACTATCGCCGAGCTTTACAGCTATGACCTTGTGCCATTTACCGCCGCTATTTCACATGACGTGGACGGCGTGCTTGTTTCACACATACTTTATCCCGCACTTGACAGCGTTGATATCGCCAGTATGTCCAACACAATAATCAGCGGCGTACTGCGCGGCGAAATGGGCTTTGACGGGCTTGTCATATCGGACGATTTTCGTATGCAGGGGCTGCTTTCGCAATACTCCCCCGACGTCGCCGCCGTTCAGTTCATTCTTGCAGGAGGCGATATTATACTCTGCGGCGCCAACTATTCCATTCAGACCTCCGTTATGAGCGCGCTCACACAAGCCTATGCCCAAGGAACCATATCCGATGCACGCCTCAATAAAAGCGTTTTCCGTATACTCAATGCCAAGTATAACGCCGGCATATGGTCCCCAACAGACTTGCCTACCCACCCTCAACAGCCTTAGTTGGCGACAAAAAACAAGCTAAAGCTCTATGTGCGTCTTTTTAACGCGCATAGAGCTAACCAACGTCAAGCTTAGTAGGCGGCGTGAGCGAAGCGAACCCGGAGCGGAAGCGGAGGGCTCCCCCCGCGGGGGAGCTGATTTTGCACGCGCAGCGCGGCAAAATCTGTGGGGGGATGCATAAATTCCGCGGCTTGTCTGTCGCCAAACAACTTAAAAGGCTTCAACCTCCGCAAGTCCGTCCCTCGCTCCCGCAAAACCACACATCAAAGGCATAACCTTTGCCCGTCCCAATCATATTTTTTCAAAGGTATAGGCCATTGCACCCTGAGCAACAGCCGAAGGAGCCAAAATTAACGCTTTTTCAAAAAAAGCAGTCACTAAAACCCTGTGAATAACAAATGGCAGGCATACAAAAAACTATTACATACAATGTAAAATCTATAACTTTAGCCGCATATTTGCGCAACAGCGCAAATATGCGGCTTTAAAAAACCAACTAATCAGCTTTTTATGCAGTTACAGTCAACAACGGTTTATATGCGGGTCAAGGGACGCAGTCCTTTGCGGGGGCTTGGGGACGGAGTCCCCAAACGTACCTCTCGTACCTCTCGTACCTCTCGTACCTCTCGTACCTCTCGTACCTCTCGTACCGCCCGCCCCTCTCGCCCATCCCATACCAATCGTATAACAAACTATTAATGCTTGGGCTAACTTCTCCCCCGCCGCGTCAGATAAAAATGGAATACGCGTTCAGATAGACAGCAAAGCAGAGCCACAGCGCATACGGTATTTGGAGCCATCCGGCAAGCGGTTTGACGCGAAAGAACTCAACGCACATCCAAACGACCGTTGCCAGAAGCAGCACAAGCAAAACCAGAGCGGCGATCTTGAGATCGAGTGAAAAAAAGAGTATCGGCCAAAAGAAGTTAAGCGCAAGCTGGATATAAAACGGCACAAGCGCACGCTTGTTGCCGCGTGGGGCAGCGTTCCACACGCATGCGGCGGAAATGCCCATCAGCGCATAAAGAATTGTCCAGACAATGGGAAAAACCCAAGCGGGCGGCGAAAGCGGGGGCTGTACGCCGCTCATGTACTGCTGAACGGCAGTGCGTGTAAAAAGCCCCGCCGCCGTGCCGACGATAAGCGAACCGCCAATGAACAGCACATACGTCAAAAACCGTTTCGATTTTTTTCTGTTATTAATCATACTCATATCAATAGCATATGCCGTTTTAAAATTCTTATTAGTCGGTAAAAAAAGCATTTTCAAATTTCATGAGTTTTTTTGCGGCTTGGCGGAAATAACCGCGGTTGACTTTTTCAAAAGGTTTGCTATCATATAGACAATAATAATTGAGACGGGTAAAGTGCTTTGAAAAGTTTGATGCAATACATAAAGCCTCATTCGTGGCTTATGACGCTTGGACTGCTGCTGAAATTTGTCGCGGCAATGCTTGACCTGATGATTCCCTATATGCTTGAAAAAATAATTGACGACGTTGCGCCCACAGGCTCACGCGCAATGGTGTTTGCCTACGGCGGCATAATGGTGGGGTTTGCCGTGGCGTCCGCCGTTGTCAATCTGACGGCAAACCGCCTTGCCACAAAAAATTCGGGCAAGGTAACGCTAAAGCTGAGGCATGACCTTTTTGACCGCGTAACGCGGCTTTCTTCGGCGCAAACAGACAGATACACATTGCCGACGCTTATATCAAGACTGACCTCGGATACCTATTATGTCAACGATATGCTTGTGCGCGTGCAAAGAATCGGCATAAGAGGACCGATCTTGCTTATCGGCGGAATTGTGATAACGATCACCCTCGATCCCGTTTTAACGCTTGTGCTGGCGGCAATGCTGCCGCTAATCGCCGTGACCGTGTGGCTGGTTACAAAATTCAGCGTGCCGCTCTATCAAAAATGTCAAAAAATACTCGACAGACTGGTCTGCGTCGTGCAGGAAAACGCACTCGGCGTGCGCGTGATAAAGGCGCTTTCAAAAACCGAATATGAGCGGCAAAGATTCAATGACGTCAACACGCGTCACAATGCCGCGGAGCGCAAGGCGGGCGCAATAATGGCGGTGACAAACCCAACCTCAACGCTTGTTTTGAATATCGGGCTTTCGTTCGTGGTGCTTGCGGGCGCATTCAGAGTCGATTCGGGACTTACGGAAATTGGCACGATAATCGCTTTTCTTTCCTATTTTGTGATTATATTAAACGCCATGATTGGCATTACGCGTGTGTTCGTTGTATGCTCACGCGGCGTGGCTTCCGCCAACAGGATTTCGGAGGTGTTGAACGAGCCTGACGGGCTGCCGATACTGTCGGACGGCAGCGCGAACAACCGTGAAGAATCTGATTATCATATTGAATTTGAGGACGTCTGCTTTTCATACAACAAAATTGAACCCGATATTGCTCACGTCAGCTTCGCATTAAAAAGAGGGCAAACGCTTGGAATAATCGGCGCGACGGGCGGCGGAAAAACTACCATTGCCAACCTGCTTATACGCTTTTACGACCCGGACAGCGGTTGCGTTCGCATAAACGGACGCGATGTGCGCTCCATACCCAAAAAGGAGCTTGCGGGGATGTTCGGCGTTGCCTTCCAAAATGATTTTATTATGGCGGCTTCCGTTCGTGACAACATTTCGTTCGGCAGAGAGCTTTCCGATTTTGAAACGGCAAGGGCGATAAGCATAGCGCAGGCGGAAAACATCGTTTCGGAGTATGAGGACGGAGCGTCGCATATGCTCACAGCGCATGGCACAAACATAAGCGGCGGACAGCGACAGCGGATACTTATCGCACGCGCAGTGGCGGGCGCACCGGATATTCTTATACTTGACGACGCATCAAGCGCGTTGGATTACGCCACGGACGCTCAATTGAATCGCGCCATAAGAAACGGGCTGCCAAACACAACAAAGGTGCTTATTGCCCAACGCGTAAGCTCCATAATGCACGCTGACGTCATAATTATGATTGACGATGGACGCGTAACGGGCATGGGCACGCACGCGCAGCTGATTGAAAGCTGTGCGGAATATCGTGACATTGCCAACACGCAGATGGGAGGGGAAGCATATGCCACGTAACGGAGAATCATTTGGCGTTGCCGTTAAAAAGGCTGACAGACGCTATGTTTATCGCCGTCTGTGGGTATACGTCAAGCGCTGCGGATGGCTGCTGATTCCCGCTTTTGCGCTGGTTGTGGCTTCAAACGTGCTTGCTTTGTTCGGGCCCGCGCTTTCGGGCAAGGCGATTGATGCAATGGGGCTCGGCTCAACAAATTTTGCTTTGGTATTCAAATACTTTGGTCTGATGCTGGGGCTTTATGCCGTGTCGGGCGTGCTTTCGTATGCGCTGTCATACATAATGATACGCGTCAGCCGCAAGGTGTCGTTTGAGCTTAGACGGGATCTTTTTCGTCATTTGGGAGAGCTGCCTGTCGATTTTTACGACACTCGTCAAACGGGGGACATAATCAGCGTAATATCCTATGATGTGGATAATATTAACGCTTCAATATCCAACGATCTGCTTCAGATATTTAAAAGTGCAATAATGGTAATAGGCTCCCTTGTAATGATGCTGAGAATCAAGCCTGAGCTGGTGCTTGTTTTTTGCGTAACCGTGCCGCTTTCCGTCTTTTTGACCCGTTACATATCAAGACGCATTCGCCCTCTTTACAGAAAGCGCAGCGCCAAGCTGGGAGAGCTTAACGGCTTTGCGGAGGAGATGACGGGCGGGCAAAAGACCACACGCGCCTACAATATGGAGGATGCGGTGCTGTCCGCGTTTGAAAAAAAGAATAAAGAGGCGGTGGACGCCTATACCAAGGCGGAATATTGCGGCACGCTGATGGGGCCGTCCGTCAACTTTATAAACAACCTTTCGCTTGCGCTGGTAAGCGTGTTTGGCGCGCTGATGTTCATCACAGGCAATATCGGGCTGGGGCAAATATCCTCGTTTGTGCTGTATTCGCGCAAGTTTTCGGGCCCTATTAACGAGACGGCAAATATATTTGGAGACATTCAGTCCGCGCTTGCGGCGGCGGAGAGGGTGTTCAGGCTTATGGATGCGCCTGCTGAAAAGCCCGACGCAAAATCCGCAAAGGAGCTTGAAAACGTGCGCGGAGACGTGCGCGGAGACGTGCGTCTAAGCTCCGTCACATTCGGATACGATCCCAACACGCCCATAATACGGGAGCTTTCACTTTCCGCAAAGCGCGGACAGCTCATTGCAATAGTCGGGCCCACGGGCGCGGGCAAAACCACAATAATCAATCTGCTTATGCGTTTTTACGATGCGGACAGCGGCAGCATAACGGTTGACGGCGGCAACATAAAAAAGCTGACGCGCAAAAGCCTGCGCCGCGCATATACGATGGTGCTTCAGGACACATGGCTGTTTTCGGGCACAATATTTGAAAACATAGCATACGGAAAGGAAAATGCCACGCGGGAGGAGGTTGAGTCGGCAGCCCGCGCAGCGCACGCGCACGGGTTTATTTCCCGCCTGCCGGAGGGTTACGACACCGTTTTAACCGACAATGCCACAAACATATCAAAGGGACAGAAGCAGCTTTTAACAATCGCCCGCGCCATGCTTGTGGATTCGCATATGCTTATACTTGACGAGGCGACCTCAAACGTGGACACCCGCACAGAGCAGCGAATACAATCCGCTATGCGTCGTCTTATGGCGGACAAAACCTGCTTTGTGATAGCGCACAGGCTTTCAACAATACAAAATGCAGACCTCATAGCCGTGCTTGACGGAGGACGCATTGCCGAGCGCGGCACGCATGAGCAGCTTTTGAAGAAGAACGGCGTGTATGCGCGGCTGTATTATTCACAATTTGAAGCGGCGCAGTAAGCACAAGAGTGCGTGACTCAAACAAAAAAATGAGGCGTCTCAAGCAATTATTCAGACGCCCCGACTGTCTTCAGCTCTTTCTGCTTCCGGGCTTTACAAGGGGGATTTCCCCACTTTTGCACAGAGGGCAGTCATCGGGAGAATAGGACTCGATATTCAGTCTGACGGCTGCAAAAACGGGCAGAGTCAGCTCACACTCGTCGGCACGGCGATCCGCTATCGCGGCGACGCCCACCACGTTGGCGCCCAAAGCCTCAAGCACACGCACAGTTTCCATTGTGGATTTGCCCGTGGTTACAACGTCCTCCGAAATAAGCACGCGTTCGCCCGGTTCTATTACAAAGCCCCTGCGCAGACACATCTCGTTATCCTTGCGCTCGGTAAAAATGCTTTCAACCCCAAGCTGACGCGCCAGCTCGTACGAAACTATTATGCCGCCCATAGCGGGGCCGCACACGGTTTTAATGTTAAGCGGGGCGACCTGCTCCGCTATTGAAGCGATTACATTCGCGGCAAGAGCAGGGTTTTTCAAAAGCTGAGCGCATTGGCAGTAGCCGGCGGAATGTCTGCCTGACGACAGCAAAAAATGCCCTTCCAGAAAAGCTCCGCAGGATTTGAGTATACGAATGTTTTCAGACTGATTCATTATTTATGCTTCCTTTCGGTTTTTTAGCTTGCGGATACAAAAAAGCTATACCGCACCGCGAATTTCACACAAGGACTTAATGCCCTGCTCGGCACAGAAGCTCTCCATGCCGTCAATTATGTCCGTCATAATATCGGGCTTTGAAAAAGTGGCGGAGCCAACCTGAACGGCAGCTGCGCCCGCCATTATAAACGCCAAAGCGTCGTTTGCGGAGGATATGCCGCCCATGCCAACCACGGGGATGGAAACGGAGCGGCAGACGGAATGCACCATGCGCAGCGCGATGGGCATAATCGCCGCGCCCGAAAGCCCCGCGTAAACGTTGTCAAAAACGGGTCTGCGGGAGTTGACGTCTATCGCCATGCCAAGAAATGTGTTGACAAGGCTGACAGCGTCCGCGCCCGCATACTGCACGGCAAGCGCCGTCCTCACAATATCGGAGGCGTTCGGCGTGAGCTTTACAATCAGAGGAAAACGTGTTTCCGCCTTTACCAAGCGCGTGATATCAGCAGCGGCTTCGGGCTGCATTCCAAACGCCATGCCGCCGTTTTTTACGTTGGGACAGGATATGTTAAGCTCCAGCAGGTCAATATCCGCATCGTTCAAAAGTGCCGCGCCCTCGATATAATCGCTTTCGCAATGCCCGCCCAAATTGGCAATAACCGCCGTGCCCAGACGCCGCATGGCAATGCTTTCATGCGCGACAAAATGTGCGACAGACGGATTTTCAAGCCCTATGCTGTTAAGTATTCCGGAAGCCGTTTCCCACACGCGCACGCCGCTGTTGCCCGATGAGCCTGAAAGCGTAAGCCCCTTGCCCACTATGCCGCCCAGGCGTGAAACATCGAACAGCTCCGCATACTCCGCGCCAAAGCCAAACGTGCCGGAGGCGGCGATAACGGGATTTTTCAGCGTTACGCCGCAAAGCACGGTTTCAAGCCCCGCGCTCGCAACGGTGCGGCGCTTTTCGCCCAATACTTCCGCTTCACTCATCACATTTGCCCTCCCAACCGTAAATATCACCGTATATGTCCCAAGCTTCAAACACAGGCCCGTCCTTACAGACCCTTCTGTTGCCAAGCCGAGTTTTTATGCTGCACGAATAGCATGCGCCCACGCCGCACGCCATACGACTTTCAAACGATACAAAAAGACGTTTATTGTATTTATGCGCACAAACAGCAGCGGCACGCATCATGGGCGCGGGACCGCAGGCGTAATACACTGCGTCCCGGTCAAAATCCACCCTATCGGTAATAAATCCGCCAATATCGACAATAATGTCATCCGCAAATTCCTTATATGTGTCAAGCAAAAAATCACATTCGCCAAACCCAAGCGCAACGGTTATTTTTGAGTTGGGAGAGTATCGGCGCAGCGACCGTGCAAGCAGATGAAGAGGCGCAACGCCCAGCCCTCCGCCAATCAGCACAACGTTTTCACGCACAAGCGGAAAGCCGTTGCCCAATGCGCCCGTCACGCGGACAGAATCGCCCGCCCTCATGCGGCTCATAAGTGCGGTTCCCCTGCCGACAATGCGATAAGCAAGCTCAATTCCGTCACAGTCCGCGTCAAAAAGACTTATTGGACGCGGAAGCGGCATTGAACCATCGGGCATATGCACCTGAACGAATCGTCCCGCCGCGCCGCGAACAAGCGCGGGGCCTCCGCCGCAGCCGTTAAAAACGGATGATGCGGAGGAAGAAAAACCGTCAGCGGACGCATAATAGCCGTTAACGCCCTCAAGCCCCTCAAGACGCATAAGATATACGCCCCGCGCCACACTCTCGTTTTTTACAATCACAGCCATTGCAAAATGTCCTCTTTCATTGCAATGGCGGCGGCGCGTGCAAACTCAGCAAAGTCCGCACCCTCGGTTTTGCCCTTGTGGGCGCAGATTATCCCGCGTGAGGAGTTGACAACGCCGCAGATGCCGTTTTTGAAAAACAGTGCGACATCGCGTCCCGTGCCGCCCTGTGCGCCATAGCCGGGGATAAGAAAGAATGTGTGCGGCATACACTGACGGATGCTTTCGAATTCCTGCGGATATGTGCAGCCCGCAACAGCGCCTATCGCGGAAAATCCGCTGCCGTCCACAAACGAACCGCCCCAGTCCGAAGCACGATGCGCAACGGAAAGATACAGCGGCTTGCCTTCAACCTCAAGGTCTTGAAAATCTCCGCTTTGGGGGTTTGATGTTTTAACAAGCACAAATATTCCCTTGCCTTTTTTAAGATAATCATAATAGGGAGAAACGGCGTCCTCACCCATGTAGGCGTTTACGGTAAGCAAATCGGTTTCGAACTCCCCCGTAAAATGGGCGATCGCATATTGACGCGCCGTGGACGAGACGTCGCCGCGCTTTGCGTCCGTTATTGCAATGCTGCCGCCCTCACGCACATATGCAAGCGTTTTGGCAAACGCCGCAAGCCCCGCCAAGCCCATTGACTCATAACACGCTATCTGAAGCTTGTAGCAGCAGGCAATGTCGCGTGTGGCGTCTATTATCGCACGGTTGAACTCAAACACGCCCTGCTCCGTGGGAAGTCCCGCAAGACAGAGCGGCAGATAAGCCGGGATGGTATCCAATCCCACGCATATCGGCGTCTTTTTAACCGCTTCATTATACAAACGTTCCATTATCATAAACGATTCTCCCTCCGATTATCATCATTTTGACGCGTCCCCGCAGCATTCGCCCTTCAAAGGGGGTGTTGTGAGAGCGCGAAAGCATCTCACTTTTTTTGACGATCCATTGCTCATCGGGGTCAAAAACCATCATGTCGGCGTTCATGCCCGCTTCAAGCGTTCCGCAGCTTAAGCCCAGAAGCCTTGCGGGATTTTTTGATGCAAGCCGTGAAAGCAGACTTAGCGGCAGCCCGTTGTTTGAAAAAACACTCACGAACATACCCAGCGCATGGTCAAACGTGGATATGCCCGCCGCGCCGCGCAGCTTGTCCGCATCGGTATGCGGCGCGTGGTCGGTGGCAAGACAGTCCACCGTGCCGTCCCTGATTGCATCCGCCAGCGCAAGCGCATCCTCGTGAGTGCGCATGGGCGGGTTGACCGCGTAGCCGTTGTCCCATCCGAATATATGATGAGGCATAACCTCGCATGTGACGGGCAGACCTTCCCGCTTTGCCGCCCGAATAAGCCGAGCCGTCTTTTCAAGACTGATATGCCCAACGTGCAGCCGCCCGCCAACGCGCCGAACAAGCGCCAAATCCCTTTCAACAATCTCCGCCTCGGGCATACAATGAGTGCTTACGATAAATCCGTATCGTGCGGAAGCCGCAAGCAGAGCTTCCATAAAGCTTTCGGACTGTATTGTATTGCCATCGTTGGATATAATCGGCGTCACACGCGACAGCGCGGCATAGTCGGAGGCAATTTCGTCCGAAAGGCCTTTCCCTGCCGCAGCCGCCTGAATAAGACGGCACAGCCCCCGCGCTGCAGCCTTTTCTTCATTATACAAGACGGCGGAGGGGGTATCAACAACGGGAACGGTGTTTGCCATTGCACACACGGCGGAATAGCCGCCCGCGCAGGCGGCGCGCAGCCCCGTCTCGATAGTCTCCTTTTGCGTCTGACCGGGGTCGCGCAGATGGCAATGGGTATCCACCAGCGCGGGCATAAGCGTAAGCCCCGCAATGTCGATTGTGCTGTCAACGGCAGAAAGCGTGTCCGCGCTTATCCGCCCGTTTTCAATGACAATATCGCATGGACGTTCGCCGCGATAATCCACGGCGATGCCGTTTGTAAGCCGTGTGCGCATCACAGGTGTGTCCGCGCTTCGCAGTATTCGCAGGCGTATTCCTTTGTTTCGGGATCCACAAGACGGAAGCAGACGTCCGAAACCTTCTGCTGATTGGTGATGCATCGGGGGTTTTTGCAGGTGAGTATTCCCGTCACCTGTTGGGGCAGCGAAAGGCTGACCTTGCCGCACAGCTCCCCGTTTTCAACATAATTGACGGTTACGCCCGGGTCGATAAGCCCCAGCACGTCAAGATTGAGATGCACGTCCGTCTCAATCTTTATGAGATCCTTTTTGCCCATCTTCACGCTGTCAACGTTGCGCATAAGCACAACGGTATCCTCCAAGCGGTCAAGCCCAAGCTGCTGAAATATTTTGTAGCCGTGGTTTGCCTTTATGTGATCAAGCACAACGCCCTTTTTGATTTTTGAAACGTTTATCATAGCCCTTTGTCCTCCGTTTATTCAATACCAAGCAGCTTTAGTATCAACGCCATGCGCACATACATACCAAATTTTACCTGACGGAAGTATGCCGCGCGCGGGTCGCAATCCACCTCTACCGCAATTTCGTTAACGCGGGGCAGCGGATGCAGCACTATCATGTTGGGCTTCGCAAGCCGCATTTTCTCTGCGGTGAGTATGAAAAAATCCTTCAGCCGCAGATATTCCTCCTCACTGACGAACCGCTCTCTTTGCACCCTTGACATGTAAAGGATGTCAAGCTCGGGTATGCTGCCCTCAAGGTCGTCTGTTTCACGATAGGGGACGTTCGCAGCCTTAAGACAAGCCTTGACATAATCGGGAACCTTCAGCTCCTGAGGAGAGATGAACACAAAGCGCATACCGCTGCACCTTGCAAGACAGGTTACAAGCGAGTGTATCGTGCGCCCAAACTTGAGGTCGCCGCATACGCCAATAGTAAGGTTGTCAAGCCTGCCCTCAAGACGGCGGATTGTCAAAAGATCCGTAAGCGTCTGAGTCGGGTGCATATGCCCGCCGTCCCCCGCGTTAATTACGGGACAATCGGCATAGCGGCTCATCAGCTTTGCCGTGCCCTCCTTGGGATGACGCACAGCTATAACGTCCGCATACTGCGAAACCGTTTTTGCACTGTCCGCAACCGTTTCACCCTTGGCGGTGCTGGACGTGGTTGGGTCCGAAAAGCCAATCACGCTGCCCCCCAAGCGCAGCATGGCGGCGTCAAAAGAGAACTTTGTGCGCGTTGACGGCTCATAAAAAAGACTTGCGAGTATCTTGCCCCGCGCTTTTTGCGAATACGCCTCGGGATTGTCGATAATTTTGTCCGCAAGGTCGAGTATAGAGGATATCTCCTCCATTGAAAAATCGACGGGAGCAATCAGATTTCTGCCCTTTAACACTTGTTTTCAACTTCCTTTCGCACTGTTTTTGGCAAATAAAAAACCGAAGAATTAAGATTCCTCGGTTGAAATGAAAAAAGGAAAAGCAAAGCCCACGTCGCGCCGACTGCACGTTTTTTGCGCTTTGCCTCAGCAACAGAAAGCATATGCCCATCCCCCTTTCGGATTTTAGGCGCATGCGTCCTCCGCAAAACGCCTTGCCATTATAACCCGAAAGGTAGTACCTTGTCAACGGCAGAAAAAAGTATATTACCAATTTTAAAAATTCAGCAAACGCCAACGCGGCGTCCCCGCAAGCCCGCGGCCGTGATTGCTCGGTTAGATTTTTATCCCAAAGCCCCCCGCGCAAAATAAAAGGCTCGGGCGGCAGGCGCAAAAGGGGAGGGCGGTTTACCAAAATTACCCAACGCAAAAGCGTACAGATTTTTCTTTGCGGCGCATATTGACGGCTTGACATATTCATTCTTTAACATTATACTATAATGGATTGAGTATCCGTGTCGCGGGTGTTGATGTTCTGCTCCCACGAGTGCGGGCGCAATACGACCCAAATACTATTTTATAGGGGGTAACGAAGAAATGAAGAACACCGTAAAGCGTCTCCTTGCAGGTCTCGTTGTTCTGATGATGGTTCTGCCCGCGTGCATCAGCGCGCTGGCTATTGAGCCCAACGGTCAGTACAGCGGCACTTTGGAGGCAAAGACAGCCGTTTCCGTTAATACCGACGGTATCAGAAACGGCAAGACCTTCGCGGCGGCTGAGACCTCGGCTGTTGACGAAATTGCTGCCGACCAGGTCGTAACGATCATGGTTGAGCTCAAATCAGCTCCTGCAATGGAAGTATATGATGACTATAAAGACACCAATGCTTACACTCAGAAGCTTGAGACAGAGCAGGCGACCGCTATCAAAACGATCGAGACCACTCTCGGCATCGATGTTGAGGTCAGCCACAATTACACCCTCCTGTTCAACGGCTTCTCCTTTGACGGCGAGTATCGTCTTGTCGAGCAGCTGAACAAGATTGACGGCGTTCGCGCTTTCGTCTCAATGGAGTGGAATTGTCCGGACATTCAGCTGTACAACAGCGCGGACATGGTCGGCGCGATTGCAGCTTGGGATTTGGATTACACAGGTGAGGGCGAAATCGTCGCCATCATCGACACGGGCCTTATGTGCAACCATCCCGCTTTCAGCGTCAATCCCGAAAATGCTCACTTCACACAGGAAGATATCGCGGCTATCATCGCCGAGGGCAATCTTCAGGGCACAGGCGCTGCCAACATGACGGCGGCCCGCGTATATTACAGCGCAAAGGTTCCCTTCCGCTGGAATTACGTTACGGACACCTATCAGGTTGCGCACACCTATAACGATCACGGCACACACGTTGCCGGTATCGCTGCCGGTAACGGCGGTGAGATCGTCGGTATCGCAAAGGATGCTCAGATTGCTGCGATGCAGGTATTCGCATCCACCGGCGGAGCGTCTTGGAGCGACATCCTTCCCGCTCTTGAGGACTGCGTTGTGCTGGGCGTTGGCTCCGCTAACCTCTCCCTCGGTTCCGCGTGCGGCTTTACCGCATACTATGATGCGAGCTATGCCGCTGTATTTGAAAACCTCGTCAACGCGGGTGTAAACCTTGCTATGGCGGCTGGCAACGATTACAGCGCGGCTTACAACAATGCGTGGAACAACTATCAGCTTGCCATCAACCCCGATTACGGCACGGTTGGTTCCCCCTCCACATGGCCGGAGTCCCTCTCTGTTGCCTCTGTTGACAACACAATGAGCCTCGGCTACTACATCGAGTATAACGACGTTATGTACTCCTACACGGAGAACACAGCCAACGCCGCGATTCTCCACACTGCTCTCGGCGGTCAGGATATTGAGTTTGTTGCAGTTCCCGGTTACGGCGATGTTGACGATTACACAGGCATCGACGTCAACGGCAAGGTTGCTCTTATCTCCCGCGGCGACATCACATTCGTCGAAAAGGGTCAGAACGCCCAGGCGAACGGCGCTGTTGCGGCAATCATCTACAACAACACCACAGGCAATATCAACATGGCTACGGACGCCTCCATCACCATCCCCTACGTGTTCATCTCTCAGGATGCAGGTCAGGCGATGATCGCGGGTGAAGCCAACACCATGTTCATTTCCGACACGCAGGAGCTCGTAGCGGTTCCCGGCGGCGGTCAGCCCTCATCCTTCAGCAGCTGGGGCACAACGAGCGATCTGCACATCAAGCCCGAAATCGCTGCTCCCGGCGGCAATATCTATTCCGCAACATCCCCCAGCTTCAGCGGTGCGTATTATCAGGCATGGAACGGCACATCAATGGCGTGCCCGCACGTTGCCGGCGGTATGCTTATCGTCACCGAATATGTTGACGATATGTTCCCCAACTCCTCCTCCGCAGAGAAGCAGGTTCTTGTTGATTCCATCCTCATGAGCACGGCGAACCCCATTGTTGACAGCGCAGGCTCCTATGCCTCCGTCCGCAAGCAGGGCGCGGGACTCATGGATCTTGAGGGCGCGGTCACAACCACAGCTTACCTCTCAGTTGAGGGCAGCGTTCGTCCCAAGCTGGAGCTTGGCGATGATCCCGAAAAGACGGGCGAGTTCGTTCTTGCCTTCACAATCAACAACTTCGGTGATACCGACCTTGCCTATGACATAGTCCCCACCGTTGTTCTTGACGACCTTGTCGGTCTTGCATACGACCTTGACGGCAACCTTGTTGTCGGTTTCAGCCAGACAAGCTGGGATATCACCGAGTATTGCGAGTTTGAAAACGGTCTTACGGCGTATGTACCCGCGGGCGAAAGCGTTGATGTTGAGATCAATATCGCCTTCAGCGCGGACATGGCGGATTACATCAACTATTACTATACCAGCGGCGCCTATTTTGAGGGCTTCGTTGAGCTTTATGCCGCTCAGGGCATAATGGGCGATGTTAACGGTGACGGCAATGTTGACGGCACGGACGCTCTGCTTGTTATGCGTTACGTTCTTAAGACATCCGAACTGGAGAGCCCCGCTCTTGCAGACGTCAACCATGACGGCAATGTCGACATGACAGACTCCCTGCTGCTCCAGCGCGCAGCTCTTTCACTCATGACCCTTGCCGAGACAGAGTTGACCGGTGCGGATCTTAACATCCCGTTCCTTGGCTTCTATGGCGATTGGAACTACTCCCCGATGCTTGACGTTGGCTACTATTACGATGATTTCAGCCTTGCGTCTCAGCCCTATGCCAACACAATCGGCTCCTCAAAGGGCAGCACCATATTCGGTCTTGGTATCAACCCCTATGTTGAAACCGAGGATATGTCCTACTACCTTGAGGATCGCAACGCTGTTTCTCCTAACGGCGACGGCTTTATGGAAACTGCGGACACTCTGTATGTCGGCCTTATGAGAAACGCTCAGTACATGGCTTATGAGCTTTACGACGCCGACACAGGCGAGCTGCTCAACACCTTCACAGACGCCGAGGAGGTTCGCAAGGGCTTCTATTACGACAGTCTTGAGGCTTATTACCAGTGCGGCGTAAATCAGCTGATTATGCCCTCTTGGAACGCCGCTCAGTATGAAGGCCGCAACCTTATCATCCGCGTTGTTGCAGAGCTTTCAAACGACGGCTCCGTTACCACCAACCCCTACACCAACGAGGCGAACGCGCACGGCGAGTGGCTTATCCCCATCTATGTTGACGTTACCGCTCCCGTTGTTTCCGACGTTGTCGCGGGCGAAGGCACTATAACATTCAACATCACAGACGATCATTATGTCGCGTATGCCGGTTCTTGGAACGCGGGCGGCACGGCTGAAGAAGTCTACATGGAGACCTGCATTGAGGAGACCGGCGTGTTCGAAGACGAGCGTGCGGCCGTCACAAGCATCACTCTTGCTGTTGAAGAAGGCTGCTACATCTGCGTTGCCGACTATGCCGGCAATGAGGGCGTATACTACTGGGACGGCACAACTCTTACCGCTGTTGAAGGCGGCTGGAGCAGCTACACCGGCAGCGGCTTCTCTCTCCCCGATGTTCAGTATTACGGCTATGGCACCAACCTCACCAACCAGGCTTGGCTGCGCGTCGCCATTTCTGAAGTTGCAACCAACAACCTGTATTATGCGGGCGGCACCAGCACCGATTCTCACAATTACAAGGCGGGCTGCTACACCGGCACATATGTTTACGGTATTGACGGCAACAACAATCTGTATCGCTATGACGCAACCGTAATCAGCTCATGGGGTTCCATACAGAGCCTCGGCAACATCGGCACAACCGATTACTCCGTAACAGAAATGTGCTATGACCGCACAACTGACACCCTTTACATCGTAACGGGCGCGGGCAACCTCTATTCCCTTGATCCCGCAACCCTTACCACCACATTGGTATGTCAGGCACAGTACGGCATCATCGCCATTGACTTTGACCTTGACGGAACCTGCTACATTGTCGATGCTTACGGTTATCTTGGAAGGCTCGATATCACCACAGGCACCGCCGTGGATATTGCCGACTTGGGCGTTGTTCCCGTAAACAATGCGGGTCAGTTCTACATCCAGAGCGGCTGCGTGCGCAACGGTTACTTCTATTGGGATTCTCTCCCCGCAAGCGCAACCATGTATGCGGACAGCTCTGTTATAGTTGCTAAGTGCTCCTCCGGCGAATACCAGAGCCTTGGCGCATGCGGCGGCGGCATACTGCTTGCCGGCACATTCGTTTGGGAGTACGAGCTTCCCGCTGCTTCCGTTGACACGGTTGATTGGTATGAGAACTTTGAGGGCGCTGTTGATTGGTCAACGCTTGACGCTGACGGCGACGGCAACAACTGGGTTCTTGAGTATCAGACCAGCGGTCAGTATTATGACGGCAGCAAAACCATCGTAAGCTATTCGTGGAATCAAGAGATTCTCTATCCCGATAACTGGATTATCTCCCCCGATTTCTCAATCGCCAACGATGGCAACAACAAGTATCTGAGCTTCTGGGTATCCAGCCGCAACACGGGCGCGGGCGCTGATATTGCCGAGCATTATCAGGTTCTTATCGCTCCCGCGGGCAGCACAAACACGTCTGCCTTCACCGTGATATACGAAACCACCATGGATACTGCGGACTTGACCGAGCATGTCATCAATGTTACGGCATATGCCGGACAGGACGTCATGATCGCGTTCCGTCACTTTGACTGCTTCGACCAGTATACCCTTATAATCGACGCCGTTGGCGTTGGCAACTGGATTGGTTCGGGCGAAGGCCCCACCTCCGCGGCAGGCTCCGCTTGCGATGTTTCAATCGCTATCGGCTATACACCTGTTGTCGCCGTTGTTCCCGCTGTTGAAAAGCAGGGCAGGGTTCAGGGCGAGCTTGCGGACTGATTGAATTAAATCGGCAAACTTAAAAATATCCGCCGCGCCCAAGGCACAGAAAAACCGGCGCGGCGGGTGAAGAAAGCAAGGGCTGTTGCGGCAATCGCCGCGGCAGCCCGTGTTATATTGCCGGCATTGCCACTCGGCGTGCGCTTCAAAAAAACGACTCATACATACTAAAATTGTGACACAAATATGTACAGATTTTATCAAAATGTCGCTTCGACGTCAAAATTATATAAAAGGTATCATAAAAATGGTAAATAATGTGAAAAAATAGTTGCAATTCATTTTGTGATAATGTAATATAACATTAAATCAACCAGAGGAGAAATATTATGATTATTAAGGATGTATCTGCCGCCGAATTGGAGGTAATGGTGCAAATCTGGAATGCCAAGGAGCCGATTACCATTAAGGATATTTGGCACAACATTGGCGAAAACAAGTGGACATACCAAACCGTGCAGACATTTGTCAATCGTCTTCATATGAAGGGCTTCATTGAAATGGTTGGCAAAAAGATTCGCAGCTTTGAGTACATCCCCGCCGTTACGCGTGCGGAGTATGTCGCCTTCACAAAAATCAATCTGTTTGACGGCAGCGAGGGCGCAACCATTACGGAGCTTGTTCAGGCGCTTTACAGCACGGGCAAGGTTCGCGGGGAGGACCTGGACGCTCTTGCCGCGTGGATTAACCAAATCCGAGGCTGACGTACACGGCGCCCGGCATACCGGCGATAAATAAGTTTTTTGTTTCTGTTATCCTTCGGCGGGCGGCAGCGGGGGCTGCATCCCGTCGGGGGAGGGTCGCTTAGATGCGGCTTTTTTTATACGCTGTGGTTTGAAAGCGCTTATGGCACAACATGTTGTGGCGGATGGGTTTTCCTATATACCATAAGCATTTTGCAGCAAATATATAATGCTTGCGGGTTAAAAATTGTGTTGACAGATGCGCTTTCATATGTTAAAGTAGTCAAGTGCCCCCGTTTGGGGGTATTATTTAGCTTGTATGTCGGGTTTTCGATATATGGCTGGGCGCGGGCAGCACCGCCGCCAATTTAAGGAGGATATCACCATGCGCGTTAAGATCACATTGGCTTGCACCGAGTGCAAGCAGAGGAACTACGACACAATGAAGAACAAGAAGAACGATCCCGATCGTCTTGAGTTCAACAAGTATTGTCGCTTCTGCCGCAAGCACACTCTCCATAGGGAAGCTAAGTAAGGCGGTAAAGAAAAATGGCTAATGATACTGCGGCAAAAAAGCCCAACGTTTTCAAGAGATTCGGCAAATTCTGCAAAGAGGTTTCCGCCGAGGTAAAGCAGCTCACTTGGCCCACCAAGAAAGAGCTTCTCAATTATTGCCTTGCGGTCGTCGCTTTCTGCGCGCTCATGGCGCTCATAATCGGTCTGCTTGACCTTGGCTTTATGAAGGGCTTTGAAGTTCTCGGAAGCCTCGGTAATTGACAGGATTTGGGTTGACGATGGCAGACGAGCTTCAAAAAGATAATATCAGCGTCGATGCGGAGGCACAGCCTCAGCAAGACGACGAGGTCAGGACGCATTACGGGGACGACACTCCTGTCGAGCCGCGTTGGTATGTTGCGCACACCTATTCGGGCTATGAGAACAAGGTCAAGGAAGACCTTGAGAAGACTATCGAAAATCGTGGTCTTCAGGATCTCATACTTGAGGTGAAGTACCCTACCGAAACGGTTACGGAGCCGAAGGAGGGTTCTAAAAAGCCCAAGACGTATCTCCGCAAGGTTTATCCGGGCTATGTCATGGTTAAAATGATTATGACAGACAAAACGTGGTATGTCGTTCGCAACACGCGCGGCGTAACCGGCTTTGTCGGCCCCGGCAGCAAGCCCATACCCCTCACCGATGAAGAAGTCACCGCGATGGGTGTTGAGCGTATGCACCTCAAGCTCGAAATTGAGGTCGGTGAAAGCGTTCGCGTTGTATCCGATCCCTTTGCAAACTTTATCGGTGTTGTGCAGTCCGTCAATCCGGAGACTCAGCGCGTCAAGCTGCTGATATCCCTGTTTGGCAAGGATACTCCGATTGAGCTTGACTTTATCGAGGTTCAAAAGCTGTAAAAGCCACGCAACCAATGTAAACCCGTATGTTACCCCCATTACTATTTGGGGGATCGCATAGTGGGAGGATCAACGGCGTCACATGAAAAAGGCGTCCGCGCTCCGCTCGCACCACATTATATTTAGGAGGAATTTTTCAAATGGCAAAGAAGATAACAGGCTTTGTCAAGCTGCAGATCCCCGCGGGCAAAGCAACACCCGCACCGCCCGTCGGTCCCGCTCTGGGTCAGCACGGCGTAAACATCATGGGCTTTTGTAAAGAGTTCAACGAGCGCACCTCAAAGCAGGCGGGGCTTATAATCCCCGTAGTCATCACCGTCTATCAGGATCGTTCGTTCACCTTTATCACAAAGACTCCGCCCGCATCCGTTCTTATCAAAAAGGCGTGCGGTATTGAAAGCGGCTCCGGCGTACCCAACAAGACAAAGGTCGCCAATATCACAACCGCACAGGTTCGTGAAATTGCGGAGCTCAAGATGCCCGACCTCAACGCCGCTTCAGTTGAAGCAGCTATGAGCATGATAGCCGGCACAGCGCGCAGCATGGGCGTTGTTGTGGTTGACTGATTGGACAAAATGTGGGAGGCGGCAGCCGCTATTACCACAGGGAGGATAATTATTTATGAAGCATGGTAAAAAGTACAGCGATAGCTTCAAAACTATCGAAAAGCAAAAGCTCTATGATCCGGACGAGGGCATTTCAACGGTTCTTGCAACCGCAAAGGCAAAGTTCGATGAGACAATCGAGGCGCACATCCGTTTGGGCGTTGATTCCCGTCACGCAGACCAGCAGGTTCGCGGCGCGGTGGTTCTTCCCCACGGCACAGGTCGTGTGATACGCGTGCTTGTTTTCGCAAAGGGCGACAAGGCGCGTGAGGCGCAGGAGGCGGGCGCTGATTTTGTAGGCGATGAGGATACCGTTAAAAAGATTCAGACCGAAAACTGGTTTGGCTTTGACGTTTGCGTTGCTACTCCCGATATGATGGGAGTGGTCGGACGTATCGGTCGTGTTCTTGGCCCAAAGGGCTTGATGCCTAACCCCAAGAGCGGCACGGTTACTATGGACGTCGCAAAGGCGGTCAAGGATATCAAAGCCGGTAAGGTCGAGTATCGTGTTGACAAAACCAATATCGTCCATTGCCCAATCGGCAAGGCTTCCTTCGGGCAGGAGAAGATTACTGAAAATCTTAACACCCTCATGGACGCCATTATCAAGGCAAAGCCCGCAGCTGCAAAGGGAACATACATTAAAAGTCTCGTTCTTTCCGCAACAATGGGCCCGGGCGTGCGCTTTAACGGCACAAAGTTCGGCAACTGACATAAGGCATAATTTGCCGCAGTGCGGTAATATGCCGATGCGCAAAAGTATCCTTATATAAGATGATAAACAACCGTCCGTTTGCAAATAACGGACGGTTTTTTATACGCCGATTTACAAACAACCGCATACGATTTTTATGTGGATAATCGGCAAAAATAACCTCCGCCGTTTTAGGCACACGTTAAAACGAGTGTTGACAAATGGCGTGAATACGGGTTATATTGAGTCGGACGACAGTCTCCTCGAGCGATTGAAAATGATGGACAGTAACCCCCGTTCAGCGCAGTCCGCAGTCAATGCCTCGATCTGAAGCGTCAAAAACAGTACATCAATAAGAGGTGCATAATGCTCTTTGAAAATGTTGAATTTAATTTGAGAGACGGACGAAAATGTGTTTTGAGAAGCCCAAATGAAACGGATGCCGCAAGCATGCTTGAGTATCTGCGCACGATTTGCGGTGAGACGGAATTTGTGCTGCGCTATCCTGATGAATGCGAAAGCATGACGGTTGAAGAGGAGCGCAGGTTCTTCAGCGTGATAAACAATTCCGAAAGGGATATGATGATTCTTGCCGAAGCTGAAGGTAGAATCATTGGCAACTGTCATATCGAATGCAAGGCGCTAAGAAAAACACGCCACAGGTGCTCAATTGCCATAAGCGTGCTGGAGGATTTTTGGAGCTTGGGCGTTGGTTCGCATTTTATGGCGGAGATGATACGTCACGCGGGCAATATGGGCTGCACACGAATGGAGCTTGAATATGTCGAGGGCAATTCACGCGCCAAAAGAATGTACGAAAAATTCGGATTTTCCGAGTATGGCATACGCCCGGATGCGCTGCACCTGAAAAATGGCGAAAGCGTTTCGGAAATTTTGATGGCTCGAAATATCTGATCATATGCCATAGCAAAGAATCACAAAAAAAGGCGTGTCGACAAAAAAACAAACCGAGTGAAGGGAAATTACTTTAATGCCGAGTATGCTTTCCGCAGCGCTGATTCAGCTGCGGGTAACGGACGATGTTGAAAAAAATCTTGCAGCGGCGGATAAATTTATCGACAAAGCCGCAAGCGCGGGCAATGATTTAATTGTGCTGCCCGAGATGTTCGCCTGCCCGTACAGCAACGCCGCATTCGTAAAAAATGCCGAGCCCTCGGGCGGAAGAACGACCCAAATGCTTGCCGCCGCCGCCGCAAGAACGGGCAAAATAATAATCGGCGGCAGTATGCCTCAAGCGGAGGACGGCAAAATATACAATACCTGCTTCGTTTTTGACGGCACAGGCGCGTGCGTTGCAAGGCATCGCAAGCTGCATCTTTTTGATATTGAGATTGAGAACGGGCAGAGCTTCAAAGAGTCCGAAACGCTTTCACGCGGGGATGAAATCACAGTATTTGATACTCCGTTTGGCAAGATTGGCGTGTGTATCTGCTTTGACCTGCGCTTTCCGGAGCTGTTCAGGGCGATGGCAAAGCGCGGTGCGCGGGCGATAGTTGTGCCCGCAGCTTTCAATATGACGACCGGGCCGCTGCACTGGGAGCTGCTTTTTCGTGCGCGGTCGGTCGATTATCAGCTTTTCATGCTTGGGTGCGCCCCTGCGCGGGATAAAAACCAAAGCTATGTCAGCTATGCAAACTCGATTATCGTCAACCCGTGGGGAAAAGTTATTGGAGCGGCGGGGGACGCCGAGGGTGTGCTTTCCGCAGACATAGACCTTGACGAGGTTGACAGTGTCCGCCGACAGATCCCCACGGCTTCCGCGCTTCGAAACGACATTTACAGCGCTTGAGACGTCTTTTTCTTTGGCTCAAGCTGAGCCAAAACCATGGCCGCGCAGATTACAACAAAGCCGATTATTGTTGATATCGTTGGTTTTTCGTGGAGTATTACAATCGCTGCAAGGCTGCCGAAGGGCGCCTCAAGGCACAAAAGCAAGGACGCGTAGGACGACTGCGCATGCTTTATGCCTATGTTTTGAAGCGTCTGCGCAAGCAGAGTTGCAAGCAGCGCGACATATGCGATCGAGAGCCAAACCGATGTGGGCAGGGTGGCAAAGCTTGGCATTGTTTCGGTCAGAAGCGTGTTTGTCCACGAATAGATAGCGCAAAATGTGAATTGCAGGCAGGTCAGCACAAGCATATTGACGTTTTTTTCGGCATACTTGTCAACAAAAACAATGTGAAGCGCAAAGAATATGCCCGAAACAAGAGTAAGCCCGTCCCCAAAAAGCTCCAAGCTTCCGCCTGAAAGCGTGGCGCCGAAAATCGAAAGCGATTTTTCCGCCGCCGCGCCGGTTTCCCCGCCAAGCGAAACAAGCTCCAGCCCAGCAAAACAAAGCAGCGCGGCGATTACAAGCATTGGCTTTGGACGTTTTTTTAGTATCAGCCATGCAAAAACAGGAACAATCACAACATACACTCCCGTTATGAAAGCGTTTTTACCGACTGTGGTATATTGAAGCCCATATGTTTGCGAAGTGAAGCCCGCATAAAGAAAAAATCCTGTCAGTGCGCCGTATGCAACCACGCGCCATGAAAGCTCACGACGATATTTTATCAACGCGAATGAAAGTCCCAGCGCACCCACGCTGAAACGAATGGCAAGTATTAGATTGGGCGGCATGGCGTCCAATGAGTTTTTCATCATAACAAACGAAACACCCCATATGAACGCTGCTCCGATAAGCATTATGCTTGCGATTATATGCGACCGTCTGCCCGTCATTTTTTCAACCTCCGCAAAAAACATTGGCGAACAGTATGCTATCATGTTTTGCGCAAATTGTCGAGGGCGTATTTTACAAAAAGCGATGAAAGGTCGGCGACAAAATTTTGCTCACAATAACAGGCAGTGCAAAAATTGTCAGGCGGTGCGGGCGATAATTAAAAAAACTGTTTACTAAATGTTAACAAATTGCCGTCTTTTTCGGGTTGACACCCAAAGTTAAACATGCTAACATCATGGTGTTGAAAGGGCAAGGCGAATGTCCGCTCAGCAAATGATAAGTATTCTTCATGGGATGCCTCCTAATCATCCATAATTGCATACTTGAGTTACAGCACAAAAAAGGAACGTCGTGACGCCGTTCCTTTTTTGTGATATCGGGGCTGCGCCCGAGCTTTGCGCAAGGCAAAAATCAGTCGTTTATATAAAGCGGAACAGAAACCGATTCGGGAGAATACACAACTCCGTTAACCTGTATTATAAGCGATGTAAATTCACACACATCGGAGGCTGTCAGATACAGCGTCTCATAGGCAAGAGCGAAAAGCCCGTCAACCGCCTCCACCTGCTTGAAGTCCTCCGAAAAATTGACCGTAAGAACTCCGTTTTCAATCGCAGCGCCCAGAAGCAGAGTGCCTGTGGGGAAGCAGTTCAAAAGCATATCGCTGTTGCCGCCGTTTACCAGACCCGAAACGCAGGAGTAAAGAGTGGGTGCGCTTGTGATGTATCGGGTTATGGGCACGTTGTAAGCCCCGCTTGCGGTCGGGAAGTAAAGCCGCATTGCAAACGCTGTGCCGCTTGTGGCGACGTCGCCGTTTTCAACGTTTAGAGGGTAGGCGGCGCTGCCGTTGGGAAGGCGCGTGCCGTGCGGAAGAGCTTCCGCCGATTTTCCGTCTATCAGTATTGATACCGTGCTGATTGTGGGAAACTCCGTCAGCGTGTTAACAACAGCCGCTACAAGCGCATTTTCCATCGCGGCGGAGCCCATATCGGGCAGACCGATAAGGTTTAGCGTGGCGTTGCCCTCCGCGGAGATTGAAAGCTCAAGCTGCACTCCCGCCGGTATCACGGTGCAAAGTCCCATCGCCGTCGCCGCTGCGTCGTTGTCGGGCGTGGAGCTGATATAGCTCAAGCACGCCTTGGCAATGCCCTCCTCCCACGGGATAAGCTTTGTTACGGGCACGATATATCCCTCATCCGAAAGGTAGTAAAGCGTTGCGCGCCTAAACGTTGCCTGCGCGGAGGGCGTTTCCTCCGCTATGGGAGTTGTTGTTGCGGACACGGGAGTTTCGGTGGCTTGATTCTCTCCGTTATTGCCCCCGCAGGAGGGTATAAGGCAGAGGCACAGCACAATCACCGCCACACAGGCAATGCCAACGGCAAGACCTCGCGGCGTAACGCTTCGTGTGAGCTTCGAGAAAAAACTTTTGATATTCTTCATTGATGAAGCCTCCTAAAAAATGTGTCGGGCGCGAACCGCCGCGCCGCGCCATATCTGATACTATTCATCATTTGGGTGAATAATGTTATATGCCGAGGGCAAACAATCGGATTTGCTCACAAATTGACAAAAGCAATGCGAGGCGCGCAAGTGCAAAATAAAAATATCCAATCATAGCCGCTATCTTTTATTCCTGTTTGATGATAGAATAGCTGAATATGAAAAAGCTTGTCAATATTTTCAAATCGTTGTCGGAACGCCAATTTTGGCGTGTTATGCTGCCGCTTGCCATACCCATCGCGCTGCAAAACCTGCTTACCAACTCATTTCAGCTTGTGGATACGCTTATGGTAGGCAAGCTTGGGGATTCGGCAATCGCCGCCGTGGGCAGCGCGGGCCGCATATCCTTTTTTGCAGGCATTGTTATATTTGGCTTTGCATCGGGCGGGGCGGTATTTCTTGCGCAATATTGGGGGGCGAACGACACAGCAGGGCTAAAGCGTGCTTATGGCTTTGTTCTCGTCTGCACAACCGTGTTCGCTTCGATTCTTGCCGTTGTGTGCTGCGTCATACCGCGTCAGGTGATGAGCATACTCACGGACAATCCTCAGATGATTGCAGACGGTGCGGAATATTTGCGAATCGCCTGCTTTTCATACGTCGGAATTGCTATGAGCCAAACAATGAGCACCGCGCTGCGCTGTACCGAACGCGTTAAGCTGCCCATGTTCGTCAGCTTTGCCGCCGTGGGCATGAACGCCCTGCTCAATTACATACTGATATTCGGCAAGCTCGGCTTTCCCGCAATGGGCATTCGCGGCGCCGCCTGCGCCACGCTTATTTCCGCACTGCTCAATCCTGTGCTGCTGCTGTTGTTTTCAATTAAAAGCGACAACATAATTGTTTCCCGCCTGCGGGATGTATTCAATTTTCCCAAAGCATTTGTTAAAGAATTTGTGCGCCGCGCTGCGCCCGTGCTTTTTAACGAGACTCTGTGGGTGATAGGCATGACCGTGTATGACGCGGTGTACGGGCGCATGGGCGCGGGCAACTACACGGCGCTTACCGTGTTTAGAACGGTTGAAAGCATAGTGTTCGTATCATTTGTGGGCGTTTGCAACGCGTGCAATGTTATTGTCGGCAAGTCCGTGGGGGAGGGCAATTATGAGCGGGCAAAGCTTGACGCAAGGCGATACACATTGCTTGTTCCCATACTCGGTCTGCTCACGGGCGGTGCGCTGATACTGCTTCGCAAGCCTATACTCAGTCTTTTTGACATAACCGACGCCTCATCCCACATAGCGGAAATGCTTATGATTATTTACGGGCTTGAGGTCGGCTTGAGAAACATCCCGTATATGACAATCGTAGGCATATTCAGAGCGGGAGGGGATACCAAAACGGGTCTGATTATTGAAGCGTTGGATTATTATCTTTTGGCAATCCCCCTAACGATTGTGCTGGGGCTTGTTCTCAAGCTCGATTTTTTGCTTGTGTATCTGATAATGCTGCTTGCGGAGGACTTGCCAAAGAGCATTTTCTGCCTTGTAAGGCTTTTGTCAGACAAATGGATACTGCCCGTTGACCTCGGCAGAGACAAAATTGAGGGCAAACGCTGACACCCAAAAGCAATTTAACAGCGATTGACAAGCCCCCCGAGCGCGACAGGCGCCGAGCGGGACAGGCGCGGCGCAAATTTTTGCGCACGCTTGCCAAAATAAATTCATTGCGGGCAGAAATAATTTTTTTTCGACATAAACCGACGCATATTGCGTGGCTATGACTTTACAAACGCAAAATTTGGCATTATAATCAAATCATAGATAATATCTCATGCGGGTCTGCATACCATAGCGCCTGCAATAGCGCAAAAAAATAGGTATTGTTAACTTAAAAAAGCCAAGGCGAATTTGCAATGGGGGGTAAGCTTTAGCGTGACAAAAACGCTTACCGGCAGCTTATGGGCAAAAAAAGCACACAACGGCGATATGCTGTGGCTGCCGCTGGACGTGCATCTCAAAGACTGTGCGGCAATCGCAAAAAAGCTTTGGCGGTTTAGACTTTCGGATGCACTTAGGAGGTTGATTGCAAACGATTGCAATTGCAGTATCGACAGTGCGGAGCGTCTTTTAATTTTTCTTGCCGCAGTACACGATATCGGAAAGGCAACGCCTCTGTTTCAAAGCAAACAGGCAACATTCCCACCATGCGACAGCGATGCTGCTATGGCGGAGATTATTAAGAACGCAGGCTTTGTACTTTGGGAGAACAGCCGCTTTGCAAACGCAGGCAGAACGCCGCACGCGCTTATGGGCGAAAAGCTTTTGATAAAGCTGGGCTGCAATGGCAATGCCGCCGCCATAATCGGTGCGCATCACGGCAAGCCAATCGATTTTGACCCATACAACACAATTTCCGCATACAGCGCACATTACAGCCTGAACAGCGTGTGGGACAAAGCGCAGGCTCAGACTGTGGAAATGGCGCTTAGCCTTTCGGGGTTCACCCGCATTGAGGAAGTGCCGTCGCCAAACCAACCTGCTCAGATGCTTCTTTCCGCTCTGCTGATAATGGCTGACTGGATTTCAAGCAACGAAAAGGCATTCCCCTATTTTCAATTCGGCATAACGCCATCCGAGGAGGAGCTTGCGCTGCGTGCCGAAAGCGGGTGGAGGGCTTTTTCGCTTCAGTCGCCAACGCCGCCTGACGATGCATGGCGTTATCAGCAGCTGTATGAAGAACGCTTCGGCTACACTCCAAATATGATGCAAAATGTTGTGCGTGAATGTGTCGGCGCAAATATCGCACCATCGCTTGTTGTTATCGAGGCGCCTATGGGCATGGGCAAAACAGAAGCTGCGCTTGTCGCGGCTGAAATAATTGAAAATCGAACGGGGCGCAGTGGGATGTTCTTTGCGCTGCCAACTCAGGCAACGGCAAACGCAGTGTTTTCACGTATTCTTTCGTGGACGCAAGGCCTTATGCCGTATGACAGATATACAGTGAAGCTTGCGCACGGCAAGGCTCAGTTTAACGATGATTATACAGACCTGCCGATGGAGGGCGTCGGCATAAATGACGATGGCGCGGAGGACGGAGCAGTCACAAATACATGGTTCGAGGGTGGTAAAAAGTCACTTTTGGCGGATTATGTCGTTGGCACTATCGATCAGCTTCTGCTTATGGCTTTGAAGCAAAAGCACGTCATGCTGCGTCATTTGGGGCTGGCGGATAAAATGGTTGTGATAGACGAATGTCACGCCTATGACGCGTACATGAACTGCTATCTGACGCGGGCGCTGTCATGGCTTGGCGCATATGGCGTTCCCGTTGTGATAATGTCCGCTACGCTTCCACGCGGCAAACGCGATTCGCTGATTGCCGCCTACATGGGCAAAAAGGTCAAAGCTATTGCCGACTCAACTTCTCAAATTAACGGATATCCTAAGATAACCTGTGTTGAGGATGGCATTGTGTGTGAGCATCCCGTGCCGTTTGATGGGCAAAACAAGTCGGTTGAGGCTCTGCGGCTTGACAGCGCACAGCTTATCCCATTCCTGCAAATAAGACTTTCAAGCGGTGGGTGCGCGGGAGTGATCGTCAACACAGTTGCAAAATCGCAACAAATATATTGTGAACTGTGTGAAAGCTTCGGAAGGGAAGCAGTCCGTCTGATCCACGCACGTTTTCTTACGGAGGACAGAACAAAAACTGAAAAGGAGCTTATACGAGAGCTTGGCAAGGCGTCGTCAACGCGTCCGCGGCTGCGCATAGTCGTTGGCACACAGGTGCTTGAACAATCACTGGACATTGATTTTGACCTGATGGTAACGGCCCTTTGCCCAATGGATATGCTTTTGCAGCGCATAGGCAGGCTGCACAGGCACGAACGCACGCGCCCGAGCTTGGTTTCTTCCCCTGTATGCGCCGTGATTTCGCAGGACGACGGCGGCTCCGAAAGCGTATACGGTCGCTGCCTGCTGATGAGGACGCGGGCAATTCTTCCGTATCAAATTAGTATTCCCGAAGATATACCTAAACTTGTTGATTTAACATACGATTTTAGCTATATGCCCGATAATCTGCCCGACGGCTATGAGGACGCCTATAACAGGCAGCTGATGGAGGATGCACGCAGAAGTCGAGCGGCCGAAACATTTGAGCTTTGCAAGCCCTCTAACAAGCCAAACGGTTCAATAACGGGCATTTTGAACAGCGACGTCCCCTGCAGCGAGCAGCGTGCGGACGCGGCGGTGCGCGACGGTGATGAATCAATCGAGGTTATTATGCTGCAGTCTGTCGAAGGGCGCATAGGATTTTTGCCGTGGCATGAACAGATTCCGCTTGATCCCGATCTGCCGTTGACGAGCGCACAGGCAAAGGCTGTTGCAGGGCAGTGCGTGCGCCTGCCGCGGCCGCTGTGCCTGCCGTGGAATATCGAACGCACCATATCTCAGCTTGAGGAGCGGCTGTGCCAAGTGCCGACACGCTGGCAAAAATCCCCATGGCTTTCGGGACAGCTTTTTTTGATACTTGACGGTGAGCTTTCCGCAACGCTCAACGGTTATTGTATACACTATGACAGATATGTGGGATTGGAATGTAAAAAGGAGGAAAACGAATGAACGAAAAGGACTTTTGCTTGCTGAAAGAGCCGTGGATACTGCTTATGCGCAGCGATGGCTGCAGGGATAAGCTGTCGCTTATTGAGGCACTGCGCCACGCCAACGAGTACACACGGCTTGCGGGCGAATCGCCGCTTCAGGATGTGGCGGTGCTTCGTCTTATGCTTGCGGTGCTGCACGTTGTGCTTGCACGCTATGACGCTTGCGGCGAATATTTTCCGCTTAATGAAGATGAAGCGGAAAGCGATATCGAGCTGCAGGATGTTATTGAAAGGTGGAGAGAGGTGTGGCAGCTTAAAGCCTTTCCAATGGAGCCGATCGAAAGCTATCTTTCGCAGTATGAGGAGCGATTCTATCTTTTTCACCCGACGACGCCGTTCTTTCAGGTTGCGGAAATGACCAAAGCCACCTGCTACACGGCGGCAAAGCTCAATGGTGAGCTTTCGGAAAGCAACAATAAGATAAGGCTTTTTGCGTCTCGAACCGGCAAAGAAAAGAATGAGCTTGACTATGACGAGGCGGCGAGATGGCTTTTGTATGTCAACGGGTTTGATGACACAGCCGTCAAAAAGCAGGAGACTGACGGCGACGGAACTCCGGGCGCAGGATGGCTTGGCAAGCTGGGGCTTATATATGCCTGCGGTGAGAATCTGTTTGAAACATTGATGCTTAACCTTGTTATGCTGCGCGACGGCAACAAGCTTTGGGATGCGGAATCACCCATTTGGGAGCGTCCCCCAAGGCGCGGGGAGCGTGTGGAAATCCCCCTTCCAAACAATCAGGCGGAGCTTTTGACGCTTCAGTCGCGCAGACTTTTGCTGCAGCGCAGGGACGACAGAATCTGCGGCTACGGAGTGGTGGGGGGAGACTTTTTTCAAAAGGAAAACGCCCTTGCGGAGCAGATGACGCTGTGGCGAAACGCTGCCAAAAAGGAGACGGATCCCCCGATATATGTGCCTTGCCGACACGACCCGGAGCGCAGGCTGTGGCGTGACTTTGCTTCAATTGCCGCACAGACCGGCAACAAAAAACGTCCCGGCGTGGTTGAATGGGTTTCCACATTGATGTGCCGCGGATACATCAAAACAGGTGTGATGCGGTTTGTTACAGTATCGCTCAAGTATGGAGATAAGGATTTTTTCGCGGCGGACTCATTCAGCGACGAGCTGAGCTTCAATCTCAATCTGTTGACGGAGCTTGGGGTCGATTGGACGCCGCGCATACAGGATTCCGTTTCGGCAGCTGAAAAGCTTGCAAGGCAGGCAGGCATATTGGCGGCGGAGCTTGTAAAGTGCGGAGGTGCGGCAGACCCCAACGGCAAAAAGCAAAGGGCAATGGGCGAAGCATACTATCGCATGGACGAGCCGTTCAGGCAATGGCTTGAACGTATCGATCCCGAAAGGGACGGCGGCGCGAAGGACAAGCTGTGTATGGAGTGGGCGCTGACGGCGCAAAAAATCACACGCGAGGTTGGCAGAGAGCTTGTTAGCGAGACGGGTGCGCACGCGTTTGTTGGACGCACCGAAAAAGAAAAGAAGGGCAAGGCTGATGTGGAGCGAAGGTACACGGCGTCCGAGGCATACAACAGGTTTATCTATTTTACATCCATAAAGTGTTTAACAGTATAGGAGGTGCTGAAAACAATGACAGACAATCAGACAGCAATCAAAAGCTATGTGGCGTACAGACTGCATGAGCTGCAGTACGCAGGCTCCGAGGCGGCGACAAAAGCGCTGCTTGCCAAGCTGCGGCACGGCGTGGGCAAAACGCCGGGGGAGGATCCACAGCTTTGGGGAGTGGTGTTCGATAAGCTTCCCGAGCAGCTGATGGGCAAAGCGGCGGAGCCGTCCTATTCCGAATGGGCGGTGTATACCGCATTGACTCTCTATGCTCTCCATCAGCAGGGAAAGGATCCCAAAACAGAATCAGTGAATCGTGAGGGGGATCGTCTCGGCGTTGCTCTGCGCCGCCTTGTTGCCCCAATGGGTGATGAAAACAGGGTCAAGCATCGCTTTGACGCAATTGCCACCTCAGGAGGCATATCCGAGCTTGCCAACCACGCGAGGGGCGCAATCAAGCTGATGAGCGCTAACGGCATTCCGCTTGATTATCCATCCTTTGCCGTGGATTTGTATCGCTATCAGTTCCCGGAGCTTCGCAACGGAGTTAGGCTAAACTGGGGCAGGGATTATTACAGAAGCGATCGCAGTGAGGATGAGCCTGTCGGCGACACTGCGGACTCAAATTAAGAAATTGCAGTCAAAAATTATAAATAATTGAGAACGGAAAGGAAAAACAATGAACAATTCAGAACGCTTGTATGTAGACGTCCACGCAATCCAAACCATTCCGCCCAGCTGTGTTAACCGCGATGACACAGGCAGCCCCAAGACCGCATATTACGGCGGAGTAGTCAGGGCGAGGGTATCCTCTCAGGCATGGAAGCAGTCAATGCGCCGAAGCTTCAGAGATACTCTTTCGGGGGAGGAGCAGTCATTCAGAACAAAAAAGATAGTCCCACTCCTTGCCGAAAAAATCAAGGAGCTTGGATATGCGGGGGACGCCGCAAAGAAGGCGCAGAAGCTTTTTGAGCTTGCGGGACTTAAAATCAAAAACGAGGAGATAGGCACGGACGCACTGTTTTTCATAAGCGCGGCACAGGTATCCGCTTTGGCGGAGCTTGCAATGTCCGATGTGGAGCCGGACAAAAAAGCAGCCCAGGCAGCATTGAACAAAAATCCGGGGATAGATGTTGCACTTTTCGGAAGAATGGTAGCGGACGACCCTTCCCTCAACACGGACGCCTGTTCGCAGGTTGCTCACGCAATTTCAACTCATCGTGTTGAAAACGAATACGACTATTTTACTGCGGTGGACGACCTTTCGCCAAAGGATAACGCAGGCGCGGCGCATATCGGCACGGTTGAGTTCAACTCATCAACTCTGTACCGTTATGCAACGATTGCCGTACATCAGCTTTACGCACACACAAAGGACGACACCGCAGCGGCTGCAAAAGCGTTTGTTAAGGCGTTTATATGCACAATGCCAACGGGCAAGCAAAACACATTTGCCAACAGGACGCTTCCGGACGCAGTGCTTGTCACCGTCAGACGCGATCAGCCGCTAAACCTTGTGGGTGCGTTTGAAAAGCCCGTACCGCCAAGCGATAACGGCTATGCGGAGGCGTCTGTCAAAAAGCTTGCGGCATACGCGGAGCAAACATACAAAACATTTGCCGAAAGGCCCTGCCTCAGTCTTGCAACGGGAGATTTGCCGAAAGAAATCGCCACACCTATGCCTTTTGCGGAGCTTCTTGATACTCTTGCAGAATTTATTGCCAAGGATGGACAAAACTCATGAGCACGCTGCTGCTGCGAATTGCCGCGCCAATGCAGGCATGGGGCATAGATGCGCGGTTCGAGCGACGCGGCACCGAGAGAACGCCTTCAAAAAGCGGAGTGATAGGTATGCTTGCCGCTGCGCTGGGTATGCGCAGGGATGAGGATATAAGTGCGCTCTCCGCACTGCGCTTTGGAGTCAGAACAGACAGGGACGGCAGATTGCTGCGTGATTTTCACACCGCAAGGCATCCCACCGACAGCAAACGCGCATACGTTACATATCGATATTATCTGTGCGACGCCGTGTTTCTTGTCGGTATTGAGGGAGACGCTGATATGCTTTCACAGCTTGAAGATGCGCTCCGCAAGCCTGCGTACCCTCTTTTTCTCGGAAGACGCTCCTGCCCGCCAAGCGGAAAACTGGTGCTGGGCGTCCGCGAAAAAACGTTGACAGACGCCCTTAAAAGCGAGCCACCGTTGGTTGAAAACATCGCCTCCGCAAGAATAACCGTTGATGCGGCGGACGTCGGCGGCATAATGCAAAGAGACCTGCCAATTTCATTCAATCAGGAGAAAAGGCAGTTCGGCTTTAGAGGCGTTATGGAGATGAAAACCTATTTTGCGGCGGCGCCCGTACCAACTCTACATGATCCAATGCAGGATTTGGAGGAATGATATGTATTTGACAAGAATTGAGCTTGACGTTTCGCGCCGTGAAACAGCGCAGGCACTGCTGTCGCCTTCAAAAATTCACGGGGCGATCGAAAACGGCTTTCACGGCGAGCGGACGCGCAGATTATGGCGAATCGACTATCTTCAGGACAGCTGCTATCTGTTGGTTTTAAGCGAGGATACGCCTGATTTTACCGAGCTTGCGGCACAGTTTGGCAAAAAAGAGCTTTGGGAAACAAAATGCTGTGATGCACTTGCCGAGAGGATTGCCGCAGGACAGGTCTGGCAGTTCAGACTTTGCGCCAATCCCGTCAGAAGCGACCCGTCCGTTAAGGGTCAGCGCGGCAAGCTGCACGCCCACGTTACACAGGATCAACAAAAAAAGTGGCTTTGCGACCGTGCAGAGCGCTGCGGCTTCACGCTTTCGGAGGATTACTTCGATGTTGTTGATACCCGTTGGTTCAAATTCAAAAAGGGTGAAAAAGGTGAGGTCTGCCTGCGAACCGCAACATTTGAGGGGACGCTTACGGTTGCCGACGCCGAACGTTTTCGTGAAACACTGTTTTGCGGTATAGGGCGAGAAAAAGCCTATGGATGCGGACTGTTGACAATCGCATCTCCAAAGCCTAAAAATGTCTGACAAAGCAGAGCTGCCCGGGGTGCAAAAGCCCGATATAAAAGCATTGGCGCAGATGCGCGAGCGATTGACCTTTTTGTATGCGGAAAGGGCTGTTGTAAATCGTTCGGACAGTGCCATAACGCTTTGCGATGCACGCGGGACGGTCTATATCCCTGCGGCAACGCTCAGCGTGCTTATGCTTGGGCCGGGCACAAGCCTGACGCACAGGGCGATAGAGCTATTGAGCGACTGCGGAGTCAGCGTAATATGGGTCGGAGAGCAGGGCGTTCGCTATTACGCGCACGGACGCCCTCTCACCCATTCCTCAAAGCTGCTTGAACAGCAGGCACAGCTTTCCTCAAATATGCGTTCACGGCTGAACGTGGCACGTCAAATGTATCAAATGCGTTTTCCCGATGAGGATGTTTCAAGCTGCACAATGCAGCAGCTTCGCGGCAGGGAGGGCGCAAGGATAAGAAGCGCATATCGCGCCATGTCAAAAAAAACAGGCGTCGCGTGGGATAAGCGTGATTATGACGTTGACGATTTTGAAAGCGGCACTGAAGTCAACAAGGCGCTTTCCGCCGCAAACGTTTGTCTATATGGGCTTGCGCACAGCGTGATTGTGGCGCTGGGATGCTCTGCGGGGCTGGGATTTGTGCATGTCGGGCATGAACGCTCGTTTGTGTACGATATTGCCGATCTCTACAAGACAGAAACAACGATACCGATTGCGTTCAATGCAGCAGCGGCGAAACCCGATGATATCGGCAGAGAAGTCAGAACACAGCTCAGAGATTCATTTGTAAATGGGCATATTCTGAAGCGTATGGTCGATGACATACACAAGCTGTTGCGCGTGGATGAGGCGTCTCCCGAAGCGGAGCTGCTTCAGCTTTGGGATGAAAAGATGGGTGCGGTTACGGGCGGAGTGAATTGGACAGATGAGCCTCGGGAGATTGGTTACGGAGATATATTGGAGGAATAGCGTTGGTTGTGCTTTCACTTTCAAACTGTCCGCCCGCACTGCGCGGCGATATTACAAAGTGGCTTCAGGAGATATCCGTTGGAGTATACGCGGGGCAGGTCAGCGCAGGCGTCCGCGACCTGCTGTGGCAGCGCGTGTGTGAAAACATAAAAGACGGACGTGCCGTAATGGTTTTCAGCACAAATAACGAACAGCGCATGGGCTTTCGTGTTCATCAATGCGAGTGGGAGCCAATTGATTTTGATGGCTTGAAGCTAATGATGAGACCGACTAAGCCCAAAATCAGTGCATATGCCGACACGCAGCAAAGCAGTCACGCATCAAACTATCACAAGGCAAGGCAAATTACGTCTGCAAAACAGTTTAACAGCAAATATCCGCGTGACTATTGCGTTATCGATATTGAAACCACAGGGCTTAATAAAAGCTCTGATGAAATTATTGAGCTTGGTGCGCAAAGGGTACGCGGAGGCGTTGCCGCTGAAACATTTGAAGCATTGATTATATCGCAAGGCGGCGTCCCGCAAGGCATAACCGAGCTTACGGGCATAACAAACGCTTTGCTTGAAAGAAAGGGATTGACGCTTAAAAACGGCATGACGGCGCTGAAAAAATTTGTCGCTGCGGATAAAATCGTGTGCTATAACGCTGCCTTTGACGTTGGCTTTATAAACCGCGCATACGAAAGGCTGGGGATGACCCCGATGGATAACAAATGCTATGACCTGTATGTGTTGGCGCGGAGGTACGTTGATGAGATAACGGATTTCAAATTAGAGACACTTGCGCGGAACTTCGGCGTTGACGTGGAGCAGGCGCACAGAAGCTTGGCGGACTGCATCACGACATATCTTGTTTATGAAAAACTGATTGAAAAGCTATTGAACAATGATTAAAAATGGCGTATAATGGGGGAAATTTAAGTCTGTTCCCCGCGCACGCGGGGGTGATCCCCCGTTTTCAATTGCGTCGATGCCGTTGATTATCTGTTCCCCGCGCACGCGGGGGTGATCCTTATCATGCGATGACCTCCTGGGCGGGCGCCTGCTGTTCCCCGCGCACGCGGGGGTGATCCGCTTGCAGAGTATGATACCCAAGCTACCTAAGCCTGTTCCCCGCGCACGCGGGGGTGATCCTACTTTTTCGGCCTGTTTTATCGTGCCGCTGGACTGTTCCCCGCGCACGCGGGGGTGATCCGCCCCACAGCTCCGCGAAAGAGGTATACCATGCCTGTTCCCCGCGCACGCGGGGGTGATCCCGCCAGGGAGGTTAACCCCGGCGCTTTGCGTTGCTGTTCCCCGCGCACGCGGGGGTGATCCTATCCATCGTCTCATCCTTTCCGCCCGTCATGCCTGTTCCCCGCGCACGCGGGGGTGATCCTTAAAAGGAGGAAAGAGAAAATGACACAGAATGCTGTTCCCCGCGCACGCGGGGGTGATCCGATGGGCGCGTCCTGCGAGGCACCACGAAGGGACTGTTCCCCGCGCACGCGGGGGTGATCCGGCAACAAACTAAAGCCGCCGCCAGCACCCACACTGTTCCCCGCGCACGCGGGGGTGATCCCATGATTATGAGGTTAGCCAGAGCATAGCGCACCTGTTCCCCGCGCACGCGGGGGTGATCCCGCCACGGGAGGCGAGCGCGACTTAACCGACAGCTGTTCCCCGCGCACGCGGGGGTGATCCGTTCTTCTCGCGCTTCGTTTAGTTCGTCCTGCTCTGTTCCCCGCGCACGCGGGGGTGATCCCGGCGAGTGCATGAGCATAGACACCACACCCGACTGTTCCCCGCGCACGCGGGGGTGATCCTAGCCGCCGTTGGTGCCAATTCCTGCGCGTTCGCTGTTCCCCGCGCACGCGGGGGTGATCCTAATGTACATTTCCGAGTTTGTATGCGGCCTAACTGTTCCCCGCGCACGCGGGGGTGATCCTGCCTGTATAGCTGTCATGGCTTCCATGTCCTCCTGTTCCCCGCGCACGCGGGGGTGATCCCAGGCTGCCGCCGCGCTTCCTCCGGGCGTTTTCCTGTTCCCCGCGCACGCGGGGGTGATCCTGCAGCAATAGCGACCGGATACGCGCCGTTCGGCTGTTCCCCGCGCACGCGGGGGTGATCCTAAGCCGCCGCCAGTACCCACACCAGCGACGGGCTGTTCCCCGCGCACGCGGGGGTGATCCTATCCGCACCTGTCGCCGTCCCACGCCGTTTTACTGTTCCCCGCGCACGCGGGGGTGATCCTCCCGTTACGGGCTTTTCTTTTCACCGCGTAGGCTGTTCCCCGCGCACGCGGGGGTGATCCTCCCGCCATGCCGTATAACGCGCTACAAGCCGTCTGTTCCCCGCGCACGCGGGGGTGATCCCAATTCTTTTTGCATTTTTAATTCTATTCAAACCTGTTCCCCGCGCACGCGGGGGTGATCCCGCCTCCGGGCGCCCGCTGCATCCGGCAGACTTCTGTTCCCCGCGCACGCGGGGGTGATCCCTGTGTATTTCATTGTTCTTTTCCTCCTGTTTTCTGTTCCCCGCGCACGCGGGGGTGATCCTGGCGCCGCCATCTCAAAGGCTTCCGCTGCTTCCTGTTCCCCGCGCACGCGGGGGTGATCCCACAACATTATTGAGCGAGCTTTACGCCTATATCTGTTCCCCGCGCACGCGGGGGTGATCCCTCGTCCTCTGTCCATTGGATTTTTTTCATTGTCTGTTCCCCGCGCACGCGGGGGTGATCCTAGAATCAACCAGCACCACCACACCAAAACAGGCTGTTCCCCGCGCACGCGGGGGTGATCCTATTTCATGCCGCCCTGGTTCGTAGTGCTTCTGCTGTTCCCCGCGCACGCGGGGGTGATCCTACCTGATATAATGAAGAGGAAATCAGAGATACCTGTTCCCCGCGCACGCGGGGGTGATCCTCAGAAAAAGAAATAGAAATCAGAACGGCAACGCTGTTCCCCGCGCACGCGGGGGTGATCCCTCGGCAGAGCGGCACATATACACTTGATAGCCCTGTTCCCCGCGCACGCGGGGGTGATCCCTTTCTGTCTGCCATCAAAGTAAGAGAGTTTGTCTGTTCCCCGCGCACGCGGGGGTGATCCCCGGATATTTATATTATTATTGACGAGTTTGCCCTGTTCCCCGCGCACGCGGGGGTGATCCCAAGCGCGGCGGCAATGTCTTCCGGCTCGGACGCTGTTCCCCGCGCACGCGGGGGTGATCCCGGCTGAGCGGTTATAATAATAACAGGTGTCAACTGTTCCCCGCGCACGCGGGGGTGATCCCAGCCCCGCGAGGGGCTTTTATTTTGCCCTGTACTGTTCCCCGCGCACGCGGGGGTGATCCCAGAAAGGAGCTAAACCAATGGAAACAATAAAGCTGTTCCCCGCGCACGCGGGGGTGATCCCCACAAGAGGGTTTCCTGCGGTGTTTGCCGCAACTGTTCCCCGCGCACGCGGGGGTGATCCTAATCGAGTTGCCACTTTAACACAACAGGCTTTCTGTTCCCCGCGCACGCGGGGGTGATCCGTCAACATCCGCTTGAGTTCTGTCATATACTGGCTGTTCCCCGCGCACGCGGGGGTGATCCTCTATCAAATCTTGCGGTGGGAGCCAAGGTTAACTGTTCCCCGCGCACGCGGGGGTGATCCCTCCGATAAGCGAACGGACATTTGATAGAATTCCTGTTCCCCGCGCACGCGGGGGTGATCCCAGCAACAGCAGCAGCCGCTGTACCGAAACGTACTGTTCCCCGCGCACGCGGGGGTGATCCCAGGGGAAAATTAGTCAGACGTACAAACCAAATCTGTTCCCCGCGCACGCGGGGGTGATCCCTAAAAGCGCAGGAAAGGAAATGTTATGAACGCCTGTTCCCCGCGCACGCGGGGGTGATCCTCAATCGCACATTGTTCAAAATACGATATATGTCTGTTCCCCGCGCACGCGGGGGTGATCCCAGGATTGACCGTAACGGGCGTGTGGGATGAAGCTGTTCCCCGCGCACGCGGGGGTGATCCCCCGCCTTTTGCTTGCAAAAAATCGGTGGAGGACTGTTCCCCGCGCACGCGGGGGTGATCCCCCTTCCTGCGTTTTTGAGTGTTCGCATCACTTCTGTTCCCCGCGCACGCGGGGGTGATCCTTTACGGTGCAAGTCCCTCAGATGATGGTTGCCACTGTTCCCCGCGCACGCGGGGGTGATCCTGGACGAGGGCAAGAGCAACAAGGGCAATCAGACTGTTCCCCGCGCACGCGGGGGTGATCCGCTTGGCTATCAAGTCCAGCTGCTGCACGGTAGCTGTTCCCCGCGCACGCGGGGGTGATCCTCTCAATCACATTGGCAACCATCGTCTGAGGGACTGTTCCCCGCGCACGCGGGGGTGATCCCCGATTGCATTGATTACCGCAGTCTTATCAGCGCTGTTCCCCGCGCACGCGGGGGTGATCCCAGACATTGACACAGGGCTTGAGCAAGCTACAGCTGTTCCCCGCGCACGCGGGGGTGATCCTGTCACCAACAGGAATATCCTCAACAGCAATCGCTGTTTCCCGCGCACGCGGGGGTGATTCCTGCACTCCGCGCCATTCCCATTTGTTTGCAGCCTGTTCCCCGCGCACGCGGGGGTGATCCGTACGACCTCCTGCTTATCCGCATAGCCGAAATCTGTTCCCCGCGCACGCGGGGGTGATCCCCCCGAGAACTACACCGACAACCCGCCGCAGGGCTGTTCCCCGCGCACGCGGGGGTGATCCTCTATCAAATCTTGCGGTGGGAGCCAAGGTTAACTGTTCCCCGCGCACGCGGGGGTGATCCCTGGTGGAGGGTGTACCCGTGGGGGAATGGGCGCTGTTCCCCGCGCACGCGGGGGTGATCCGCCCCGCCGCCGGTGGTGGAGCAGATAACAGCCCTGTTCCCCGCGCACGCGGGGGTGATCCTCAAATATCTCGTCACTACAGTGTGGCGTTAGTCTGTTCCCCGCGCACGCGGGGGTGATCCTTGTGGTCGATTCGCGCCGTTACTTTATCGCCGCTGTTCCCCGCGCACGCGGGGGTGATCCTCAGAAAAAGAAATAGAAATCAGAACGGCAACGCTGTTCCCCGCGCACGCGGGGGTGATCCCTCGGCAGAGCGGCACATATACACTTGATAGCCCTGTTCCCCGCGCACGCGGGGGTGATCCCGATTTAAGACCATGCAAAAGCAACGCACGAAGCTGTTCCCCGCGCACGCGGGGGTGATCCTACCAAGAGCATTACACAGTCCTGAAACCGTGGCTGTTCCCCGCGCACGCGGGGGTGATCCTCGTGCCGCCGTGCCGGTGTTGGCACAAATAGCCTGTTCCCCGCGCACGCGGGGGTGATCCTATGAACACTTGGACGACTCCGAGCGGCACAGCCTGTTCCCCGCGCACGCGGGGGTGATCCCGGGTGCGACATGGCTCAAGCAGACCAACGGCACTGTTCCCCGCGCACGCGGGGGTGATCCCCACAAGAGGGTTTCCTGCGGTGTTTGCCGCAACTGTTCCCCGCGCACGCGGGGGTGATCCTAATCGAGTTGCCACTTTAACACAACAGGCTTTCTGTTCCCCGCGCACGCGGGGGTGATCCTAATCGAGTTGCCACTTTAACACAACAGGCTTTCTGTTCCCCGCGCACGCGGGGGTGATCCGTCAACATCCGCTTGAGTTCTGTCATATACTGGCTGTTCCCCGCGCACGCGGGGGTGATCCCAGGATTGACCGTAACGGGCGTGTGGGATGAAGCTGTTCCCCGCGCACGCGGGGGTGATCCTTCCTTGATTTTGAGTAGATTTTCTTCTACTGCCTGTTCCCCGCGCACGCGGGGGTGATCCCGAGTTGTTCAATATAAAGAATGACACGAGAGACTGTTCCCCGCGCACGCGGGGGTGATTCCTGCACTCCGCGCCATTCCCATTTGTTTGCAGCCTGTTCCCCGCGCACGCGGGGGTGATCCCGTCTCACCATCCACCGCTTGCCATTCCTCCACTCGTTCCCCACCGCGGGGGTGATCCCTCCGTCATAGGCGGCTCAAGTCCACGCCTGCGCCGTCTCCCAAGACCTACAACGGCAAAGAATACAGCTATTATGAGCAGACGCAGACGCAGCGTCGGCTGGAGCGCAAAATGCGTGAGCAGCGCAGAACTGTCACCGCCATGCGTGAGAACGGGTTTTCCGCGGATGAAGTCGCGGCGGAGCTTAACGACTATCGCCAAACGCTGAAGGAGTACGGGCGTTTTTCAAAAGCGGTCGGGCAGAAAATACGGCCGGACAGAGTGTATGCTGATGGGCTGGGGAGTATGGAAACAAGCGGCTGCTATACAGCCTATTCCGACAGAACCAAGGCTGAATACGCAACGCCGCAAAGCAAGACTCCAACGCAGGATGCGGATTCTGAAACACTTAGCAACGCACCATTGATGACTGAAACGCCTACTGCCGTTGCACAACTCAATGAGAATCACGCTGAGGGGAAAGAAAAAACAGTTGAAATTCTGCCAAACGATAGTATAATCGCTATTATGGGTGATAAAGGAATCAGCATTCCCCGTGAAAAATTCACATCCTATGCGCTCAATCCACGCAAAGCTTTGGATAAGGTCAAAGCCTTTGAGCAAGCGTTAGGCAATAACCTTAGCAATGCTGATGCTTTGATAAACGACATAGAGCAACAGCTGAAGTATTTTTCCGCAAAGAGTATGCCTGCGAACAGATATGGCACAAAGTATTCCGTTGAATTACTTCTTACCGGACTGAACGGAAAGCAGGCATATGTCACTACCGCATGGATTAGGTATTATCAAAACGGAGAGGTTAAACTGGTGACGGCATATGTTAGCAAGCGACACAAAACCTGTGCTGTTGCCACAGCTGTATGACAGGGTGTGTCTTGACACGGGGCTTTTTGCATCGATTGTTGAAATTTACGAGTCCGGCGTTGCATACGAAGTTGATATCGATATGCCTGACGGCTCAATCAGCACAGAAACAGTGACGTATGACAGGATTAGGGCTTTGCTGTGATTAACAAGCAATTTTGAATAGGGCAACCACAATAAATGGTGTCGTACCAAACCGGTACGGCACTTTTTATATACTTCGAATCCCAAGCCGCAGAAAGTGCGGTTTACTAAATCATTTTAGGAGGATATTACAATGCAGAGCATCCACGAGCTGTTGACGGAGTACGGGATTACCGTTCCCGCCGACAAAGGACAGCCCTTGATAAGGCGCCGGCAGAGAACTACCGCACCATAGCCGACTATCAAAGGCAGACGGACAAGCTTTCCGCTGCCGAGGCAAAGGCAAAGACGGCGGAGGACGGGCTCAAGGCTTTTGAGGGTGTAAACGTCACAGAGCTGAGGGACAAGGTCGTCCGTTCCCCGCGCACGCTTGCCAAAATAAATACATCACGGGCAAAAATTACGACAGCGCGGAGGGCGCCGCAGCTCTATGCATTTCACAGCTTTAGGAAGCCCTGCATAAATGCATCGGGGAAGACAAAGGTTTTCTCTCCCACGCGGAAAGCAACGCGGATATGCTTCTGCGCTTTATCAATCCATGTGACCGTGCCTTCGCCAAATACCTTATGCATGATTGCAGTCCCAACATCCACAACCGAAAGGTCAGACTCCTGCTCCATGGGCTCTTGTGTCGGCGCAGAAGCCAAAGCCTTTGAGGTATCAGGCTTGTCAATTACGTGGTCTTGCGCAACCGGCGGCAGCTTCAGCGCAATAGGCGCAGTTGACATTTTGACCTGCAAGACAGGGGATTCCACGATTTCCTGCTCTTGTACAACTTCGGCTTGCTCCATGGCGGACTGCTGGTTGAAGAACAGACGCTCATATTCCTCACGGCGTATCACTGTATCCCAGCCGCCAATATCGTTGCCCCTGTGCTTATCAATGCCGGTATAGGACAAGCTGGAGTCCTCATAGCGTTTGAATTTGAATATGGCGTCATTCATCAGATTTGAATTAAACACACCTATGGAGCAAAGCAGCTCAAAATCCTTCACGCCAATACCGGTGACCTTTTTGAACAGGCTCGGTTCAAGCTGAGTGATGACGTCTTTGAGAGAACGCTCACGGCAATCGGTGAGGTACATGAACACAGGCACGCGGGTAGCAAACTTGATGAGCTTCTCCTGTATCTGCTTGCGCTTGGATTTGTATTCTTTTTCATCCTCGGTAAGCTTCTCTTTCTCCTTGGGAGTCTGCTTGTCGTCGCCGTCATTCTTCGCCTTCTTGACAGCATCGGTCTTGTTAATGATGGTTTCAATGTCGGAATTGAGACTGCGGAAGCCCTCAATATTCATCAGCGCGTCCAACGCGTCCTTGTTATTCATAAGACGGGTGAGCGTATCATTATCCACATTGACGAGCAACGCCGATTCCCAACGCTTGGCAAGCAGTGTGGCAGATGTACCGGCCATGGCGATATCCAGAATGTCCTGCGCGTTGATCTGTATCATCTTCGCCCCGTCATAGGCGAGAACAGGCAGAAAGCTGATGAACTCCGCCACTTTCTTTTCGGGGTTGCCTTCGTTCACATCGAGGCGGCAGCTGTAATCGGAAATCTGCCGCAGAGCGCGGTCGAGCGCAAAGTCAAAAACGTAGCACTCCTGCTTCATGATGACGCGTTCGCCGCTGTCATCCTTGACCTCCCACGGTGATTGCACGCGAAATGCCGCTTGAAAATAGGTCTCCGGGCTTTTCAGATTGCGCAGCATGAAGATGCCCGTCCACGGGCGAATGGTAACGCCTGTGGTCAGCTTTCCGCAGGAAAGCGTGATGGTATTTGTTGTTAAAGGATCGCCCATCGCAGCCTGAACGGGAGCAAGCGCGTCAAGCCCCACGCCGGCTTTAGCGCCGGCACAGACAACGACTTTATATTTCAGATTGTAGAAACTGTTTTGCCGTTGGGCAAGCAGGTTTGCCATTGCCTGACAGGAAGCCACGCTTGGAAGAAACCACATTGTGTGCGACAGCACACTCTGCAGTCTGGCGTCCGAGTACGGCATGGGCGGCCGCTTGTCCTGACCCAGCTTCAAGTCGTCCACACTGCTTGGCAGGTAGGAACCGCGTATTAGGTCAAGCCACTTTTGCACTTCATTTTCATAGGTGAATCGTGCTTCAGAGCCCTTGCCGTTAGCCGAGAAAAACACATTGAGATCAAACTCGTTAATCCCGCGTCTTCTCAACGCGAAAGACCGCCATAAAAGTTCACCTCCTCCCAGAAATAGAAAAAGCGCGTCTGTCCAGCCTGAATCCCAGGCAAAAACAGACGCGCTATGTAATCACTATTCGATTTTGAGCAAAAAAGAAACGGGTCAATAACCCGCAAACCCGCATGATACCTATGTTTTTAAGCTGTTAGTGCATAATTACCAGCAGGATTGCTTATAATCACATCGAATTTCATATTAAAAATCTCCTTCGGCTTGAGGGTATGGATCCATTCATAGGCGTAATTTTCGCGCGAATCATCACACTGATATTGCGCTTGGCTTGCCCCGCAAAAAACACACTTTCCCCTTGCCCATTTGTGCTTTATATTGCGAAAGCGGATGTTCCCTTCGGTATTCTTGAACTGCGTGACCGAAAACTGGCTGTTAGGGTATTTACTGCAGTACACACTGCGTCGGGAGAGCAGGCTCGTCAGCTCCGTGATGGCGATGCCGTATAGCTGCTTGCGAAAGATGTGGTCTATGCGCTCCTGCAAATCCGGTATCTGCGGCTCAAGTCCGGTCAGCAGCCGCTTGGCAATTTCCCGCAGGAAAACGCCGGTCTTGCAGGCGGGATCTATGTAAATGCAGATTTTGATACAATAGAAAAAGCCCTCTCCGGCGCAAATGCGCCGAATAATGCTTGAAATAAGGGCTTTCGTGGTCAATTGCTGACGTCGGAAGCCCTGTTTTGCTTTATGGAATTGTGATGTTTGCCGCTGTGATATGGTGGCTGCTTACCCTGCAAAAATGATCGTGAGCGAATAATTAAAATGTTTGCAAAAATTAAAAGGTTCAAAATTAACCAATATTTAGATCCCTGATATTCATTGCAATTTATATTTATTCATAGTTAATCTTGCAATATCATGTTTGTTGTGGTATAATCATAGAATAAAAATGGAGGTGGCTATATGGATTCTTATTTTCAGAATGAAAACTGGATAGGCTTGCCGGAAATAGCCGAATACATTGGAGTCAGCAAAGACACTATACGTAATTGGATAAAACGTTCAGATATGCCAGCTCATAAGGTCGGAAGGCTCTGGAAATTCAAAAAGTCAGAAGTCGACCTCTGGATTGCCAACAACAGAGAGGAAAAAGTATGACAGAACATAGAATAATTAATACTGATAGCAAAAACATGCCTGAAATATCAAATGGGTCTATGCAACTGATTGTCACCTCTCCACCATATCCTATGATTGAAATGTGGGATAAGATGTTCGAAACGCAAGACCCATCCATAAAGGATTGCTTAAGCAGTAATGATGGTATAGGCGCCTTTCAAAAGATGCATAAACTATTAAACTACACTTGGAATGAATGTGATCGTGTCCTTGCTGACAACGGTTTTATTTGTGTTAACATAGGAGACGCTACAAGGACAATTAATGGAAATTTTCAACTTTTCTCCAACCACACTCAGATAATAAACTATTTTCTTGGAAAAGGTTATAGTGTTCTTCCGGATATTCACTGGCGAAAGCAATCAAACGCGCCAAATAAGTTTATGGGTTCTGGAATGTACCCAGCTGGCGCATATGTGACATATGAACATGAATATATCTTGGTCTTCAGGAAAGGCGGTAAAAGAGAATTCAAAGGCGCCGGGAAAGAACTAAGACAAAAGAGTGCTTTTTTCTGGGAAGAAAGAAATGTTTGGTTTTCAGATTTGTGGGAAATTAAAGGAACTTCACAAATCATTTCAGTCTCTAAGTCGAGCAGAGAACGAAGCGCAGCATATCCGTTTGAAATCCCTTACCGATTGGTAAATATGTATTCAGCTGAAGGCGATACCGTTCTTGATCCTTTTGCTGGACTTGGAACTACAAGTTTAGCTTGTATGGCTGCCAATCGCAACAGTATAGGAATCGAATTTGACAAGGAAATTTCGGAGCTCGCAATTTCAAACATTGATGTATCAGCGGACGATTTGAATAAAATAATCGATTCTCGCATTAGTCGACATCTTGAGTTTATTGATGGGTTAATATCCGAAAAGCGGGAGCGCTGCTACAAAAATGTTCCACATGGATTTGACGTAAAGACGAAACAAGAAACTGCCATCAAGATAGACCGTATCGCATCTATTAACAAAAACTCTTCTGCTGTAACCTGTATATATGAATAAAGAGCAGCGACCTATGAATACTATTCACAGGTCGCATTCTTTATGGGGCAATATCTCTTGGAGGGAGCTTTAGTAGCAAATCTCTTTCTACCACAACCTGTCTTTCAATTTCTATAGAAATAACACCGTTAACAGGCATAACCACAAATACTTTCCCACCAAAATCTCGAAGGAACTCCTTGTGACCCTTTTCTTCTGAAGAACGAGCTTTCCCCATATAGATGGAGATATTTGCGGATTTGTAAGTTGAAGGCTTGACTTGAATACCAATTTTATAGCCATTCACATCGGTCCATAAGTCCACCCAATACGGAGAGCCTTCTATCTCGCTCGGAGCGTCATAAAACGGAATACCTCCAATAATCAGCGATGGATTCATATCAAGCCACGCTCCCTCGCGTAGCCATCATATGGTGTATCAATAGCCATATAGTGCATATAGGCTATACAATCCTCTTCAGTGATAGATGATAAAAGATTCGGATGAAACCTTTCTTCTCTGGGTATTTCAGTAATAATGTGACGATAAAGCGAACGTCCCAATTCATCAATTTGCCCCGAAGTTCTTATATTGTCATAATAGTAACGACTCCAATCTCTCTTTGATTCAGGTTTACAAATTCGTATACTGTCAGATGTTGGACCGAGATTTCTCTTTTTATTTAAGCCCCATCTGTTCATGGTATAGTTCAGCACCCATTCCTTAGTTGTTTGTGGCATAACGATCTCCTTTCACTCCTCAACATAAATCTTTAGACCTGTTTTTGTTTTTGTATAATAAATCATTTTCACTTCAATTGTCTCTGAAAGGCGGCTCATTGTCTTATAGGTGTCAGGTTTAACAGAATACGGCACATTTCTGACAAATCCATCTATACCTTTTGCTTCTTCTTCTGGAGTTGAGAGGCGATATGTAGTTCCTTTCTTTTCAGCCAAAGACGCAAGTATTGCCTTCTGAACGTAGAGTCCGTTAAAAGTTTTATTGATAACCAAATCCTCGACCCAACGTTCTACCATTTCCTTATCAATAAGCGGTATTGCGCTGCGTAGATTCTGTACTTGAGCATAGATTTTTTCTGTCGCCTTTTCAAAGGCTTCTGGGTATCTTTCTGTATACCAGCGTTTCCATCCTTCAATAGTCATTTCTTCACCGGAACTCATAAACTCCGGAAAAAGCTCTGACATCTGTCCGACAACAACTGGACGTGTACCCTGTGCGTTCTGGTTAGCCCAATTGATAAGTTGAGAGGTATACTTCGGAAAAGAATTGCTCTCACTTTCATTGTAATCCTCAATATTTTCGTTTTTTAGGTTGTAATTCATTGTGCCATTTCCTTTCATTTAATATTTAGAATAGCGTTTGATGATTATCGTTAAAAGAGAGATACAGCCTGCCGATGTGTGTTCGGCAGGTTTTTATTCTCTTTGTAACCGAGTTATTCTGTGATTGTACCTTCCTTTATGTGATACGCGATTCCATGATCTTCGCAGAAGGCAATCACGACCTGCGCTTGTTCGTTATAAAACGCCTTATGCTTTGTATAGGCGGTGACTGCTTTGCTGTAGTTGGTGCGACCAAAAATTATTTTATCGGCAAACGAAACCGCAGCAAGAAGATCATTAATATCCTGCACCACGAGATTTGGTGTCGGGTACGGTTCTAAGGGAAGCCTTCGGGACTGTTATACGCATTATAATAGTTGAAGCCCGTGGGATTGAGCTGCATCCAGCCGGATTCGCTCCAATCCACCGTGATACCATGAGCTTCGGCATAAGCACTGTTCAATTTTGAGTCAATAATATGCGAAATCTCGTGATATATCACAAATTCCGCACCCGCTGTTGAAGCGTCAATTGCCACAATACGCACATAGCCACGCTCAAGAGTAAACGCGGTGGGCGTGCTCACCACGTTGGGGGAGCTGCCCCTAATCGGCCCAACCATCAGAAAAGCAACCGTGGAAAGGTATCCGCTGCACAGCGCGTCAAAAAAGCCTTCGGGATACATGCCGAGATTGTCGTCAAGAATTTGAAGCACGGCAAGCATTTTTTCGGTATCGGTGAGAGGCTCCGCGCTGAACGGATCAAGGTCAATCGCCGTGTCCGCGCCCAGCAGCACCGTAACGCCATACTTTTTTTCAATCTCGGCGGCGTAAGCGGAAACTTCGCCATAGTCCGTCTGCGTGCGGGGATTGTCGGCAATGTTGCCAACAAAGCTTGAGGCGGATATCTGCGGAGCTTCCGCGCCCACGCTTTCATCCCAACGCCAAAGTATAAGCGCCTTGGTTGAAAAGCCAAGCGTCAGCGGCACAATTACATCGCCGCCATTCGCGCCCCCGCATGAAAATCGGTCGAGGGCAGGGGACGCCAGGTATCCGCCCAGCGCTGTGTTAAGCGACATATAGTCAACGTCCACGCAGCGGCAGTCCGCGCCGGAATAATCGGCGGCATAAAGGCGATACTCGTTTTCGCCGTTGTCATCGCAAAATGTAAATCTGCCGTATTCGGGAGAGGTAAAAACCTCAAGCACAAGCGCGTCGTCCAATTGAAAAACGCTTTGCTCAACATCACAATCAAGCATTGAAGCGGATCTGCGAAGCGTCATTGTGCTTTGGCAGACGGCGTTTTCATCCCACTCCGTTTGAATATCCATCGCGTAAAATTCGCCGTTGTATTCGTCAAAATAAAGCCTTCCCGCATTTTGCAGCGCAACGGAAGACGACTTTATATCGAGGATAAAAGACACATCTCCGCCGTAAATGTCAACTGCGGAGAACGAGGCATAGCTCCCGTCGCTTGTTACGGAGGTCATACGCGCATACAGATATTGATAGCCCACGCTTGCAACACGCACCGAGTGGGCGGCAGGGTCGGTGGTGTCGATTGTAAGCAGCTCACCTGTTAACGAGTCAAAAACAAACAGACGTCCATCCGATATCAGTGTGGCGCCATAGCTTGCCCCGTCGGGAACATCGTATTTGCAGCTTGTGCCGTCGTCGCACAGCTTATAAAACACATCAAAAAAAACAAACGAAAATGGTTCAACAGAGGTCAATTGGTATGCCTGCGGGGAGGTTGTAAACTCTGCATCCTCCGAAAAAACCTCCGCAAGCATTGTGTACTCCCCGCTTGAAAGGCTAATCACGCCTGCCCTAACGCTTGAGCCGTCTGTTGACGCGTGCAAAAGCGCAAGCAGACCATTGGCACGAAAGCCGCAGCACACAAGCTCCATGCCTTCCGCCGCGCAAAGCGGATAGACGTCATAAAGTCCATTTTCGGCGTCGATTGAGTAAACGGACATATCCAAAGGAGCGGCGGTCGGCGCGGGCGTAATCAGCCCCTCGGTTGAGACGGGCGTCTCCGATGCGCCTGAAGCGTCCTTGCCCCATGCGCAGCCCGAAAGCACTGCAAGCTGAACAAGCATCAGCGCCGCAAGCGCGATGGCAACAACATTACGAGGTCTTTGCATAATTTGAAAATCTCCCTAAACAAAATTTTGTCAAGCACCGTTTTGAAGCTGTCAGCGCGGAGCAACGTGCAGCAGCATACTGTACATTCGATCCAAAAAAGCCTTGACGTTATCTTTATTCATTGTGTACTCAAAATGACCGTTTTTGCCGTTTATGGCGGTTATAAAGCCCGTGGTTTCAAGCCTTGATATGTGGTGATAAATCGTTGGGATAGACAGACTGTACTTGTCCGCAAGCGCCTGAACGTGCGTCACGGAGCCGCACATCTCACAAAGCATATCAAAGCGGGTTGAGTCCGAAAGTGCCTTAAGGCACTGAACCGCACCTGTCTCCCCACTGTTAAGCGTGTTGAACCGTATCAGCATGGGTATTGCCGCGCCCGCCGTGACGGTATGGGTCATTGTTTCGTCTATCACCCACTGAGTCACGCCGTGCGGAAACATGATTGAAAGGTAAAGCCGCAGGGTGTAAGCGTAACCCTCCACAGGCACGCCGATTCCGCAGGAGCGTATGTATCTGACAAGCCCCACCTCGTTGACCTCAGCGGAGCATTCGTCCAGAAAGTCTGAATAATCGGGCAATATTTGAACGATTGTATTGACAATCGGGGAAAGAAGCGCGGTGAGCTCGTCCGCACAGTCGTCAAAATTCATATAAAGCTGAACCACCCTCCATTTTTCCTCACGCGTGATGGGCAGCCTCTCAACATAGGGAAGAAATTCGTCAAAGGTCTCATAGCAGTCCGTAGTCAGGTCATAATCGGCGGAAATGAGGTTGTCCAGCACGGTATGACGCTTTGCAATGTTTGAAAGCGATTTAAGCTCCTTGGCAATCTGCTCCATGGGCTTTAGCTCCTCAAACTCGTATTTCATAAGCAGCATATGTGCAATGCATACGCTGGTGCGCGAATCGCCCTCGCCAACAAAGGATGGAAATATTTTGAAATAATAATTCATGCGGTCTTCATTCCACTCACAATGCTTGCGCAGATATTTTTCCATCCTGACGGACGCCGCAAATTTGGCGGCAATGTACTTTTTTTTGTTGCGGTTGCGGGCAATGCGGATATTCATCTGCAGCGGCGAATATACAAATATCGGCTATGTTGATAACGTGATGAAGACAGCGGCGCCGCTGACGCTTGACGACGTACTTAACGTTTCGGGCGGCACGCTCACATTTACCACAAGCGGATACGCGTTTGCGGTTGAAAACGACTATGCCCGCAGCACCACCGAAAACGACCCATCGGGCAGCAGCACGCTTACGCTTGTTGTAACAATGGGCGAGGGTGATTCACTCAGCTTTGATTACAAGGCGGATATCGACCCCGAGGGCGGCAGCTTGGGATTCTACTGTTCAAAAATTGACGGAGCATTGTCCGGCATTTACAACCAATCGCTTGGCGTAAGCGGTCATGAAAACACATGGACGAGCTTTACATTTGTTGCTCCGCGTGACGGCGAATATGAGTTTGTGTGGAATGTGGGACGCGATGATTACAATTGCAGCGGCGAATATACAAATATCGGCTATGTTGATAACGTGCAGGTTATCGAGGCGGAGATTGCCGTTACCGTGTTGGGCGACGTCAACTGTGACGGAACGGTAACCTTTGCGGATATAACAGTGCTGTACGCGGCGATTGTCGGCACAGGTACAATAGGCGAGCAGGGTATTGTCAACGCGGACGCCGATGGCGACGGCGCGCTGGGCTTTAACGATGTTTCTGCTCTTTACAAAATTATATTATCCGCGGAATAATCAGCGGGGTATTCCTGTCGGACGGCGTGCGCCCCTCCTGACGCCGCGCTGTCCGACAATAAGAAAAAATTTCACCCGATTATGGCGCGGGCAAAAGCAAACGGAGGTTAATAATAATGATGACAACACACGCCGCCGCGCTGCTGATAATGAGGATGGCAATGTCGCTCAGATAAATAATCGTCCGTAAAACGGTGTCATAGCTAAAGCAAAATACAGAAAACAAAAGTCCCGAATGGCGTTATGTACGTCATTTGGGACTTTTTATTATATCGGGTTAAAAGAGCTTTCGGCATGAGTGAAGCATTAAATTTGCCAATCAAATATGGCGGGCTAAATTTTATGCTCCCATAGCAAGCCTTAAGGCAAGCAGAACATCCGCAGTGCTTGCGCAGCCGTCCGCGTTAATGTCGGTTCTTCTCCGCTGAAAATCGGATGGCTCCACAAGCCCCAGAGTAATTCTCAAAAGGGTGAGCGCGTCCGAGGAGGTTACGCTTCCGTCACCGTCCATGTCGCCCATAATCAGCCCCGCAACGCGATACAGCCTGATTTGATTGCCGCCCGTTTCAATTGTTGTGAATCGCGCTTCGCCTGCCGTTTGGCAGCAGATATAGCGCGTCACGCCGCTTGAATCGGTTGTAAAAAGGTCGGTTCCGTCATAATTCCATATTGTGGGAGCATCGCCGTACACAAGCGCCCCCAACGCGTCAACGCCGAGATATTGCAGCCCGCAAGCAATGGTGAAGCCATTGTCGGCAAAAGCAAAAAGCCATTCCGCAGGAGGGGTTTCGGATGTAAAAATATCCCCGCATATCTCCGCCCGCAAAGAGGAAAGCGTTTCGCCCTCAACATTTAGCGCAAAGTGCGCAAGAGTGCCTACAATCGCAAGACGGTCGCCGTCCGTGGGAAATGGCACAAGCCTGTAATATTCCCCGTTTGGCACGCAAACGCTTACGGAAGCGGAGGCGCAAAGCGTCTGAACCGTGCCGAGACTGTCTGTGAAAGAGGCGGTGCAAACCACATTCGCCTGCCCGACCTCAACCGCCGTCACAACGCCAAAGCTGTCAACTATTGCTGTCGCGGTATCCGTGCTTTGCCACGAAATACTAAAGCCGTATGCCTCCAACGGTTCAACACAGGCACTAAAAATTGCCGTTTCACCAACAAAAAGCCGACATTCAGAGGGCGAAAGCGCAATAGACGTTGGGGATGCGTACAAAGCTTCAACGGGCAGAGTCCATGCGGAGGTAACGGTGTATTCATCCGATGCAAAGGGGGACGGATATACGTCTGTCCCAACGATATACGCGCTTGCGCCCGTAAGAGGGTCAAGAATGCCGTTTGCCGAAACGGCGTCAGCATACGCGCCGCCCAGCTCCCCGCCCGCGCAAAGCGTCTGAAACAGCGCGGCGCAAAAAGCCAAGCCCCATTCCCACGCAAAGCAGCCGTTATAGCCCACCACCTCCGCGCAGCCCCCGCCTGTCAGCGCACGGCTAAATTCGTCTGTTGACATTGAAAAATCAAACGAAAGATAAACAAGACTGTTGCAAAAACGGGTGCAGTATGCCGAAAAGAAATCGGCACAAATCGCCGTGGCGCCGCCCATATCAACCGCTCTTCCGCAGGCGTAATCGTCATATATAAGCCCCTCGGCGCTGGAAATAAGCATATAGACCTGCCCGTCAAGCAAAATGCCCATGCCGTCAATCAAAACAATGCCGTAATCGTCAGCGCGGCGCAAAGCGAAGGCGTTGGCGCATTGCCCAACAAAAATATCGGCGTTACCGCCCGTATTTGCGGCGATGGCGCGCCCAATATCCGCATACGCGCAGCTGTCGTCATCGTCAAACGGACAAAACACCATCACATCGGGACTGCTTGAGGTGGACTTTATTGAAAAGACAGACGACAATAGGCTGTCGTCCGCGCAGGCAAAGCAACAGCAAGGCTCACCCTCGGCACACACCGAGGGCATAGCCGCCGCAAACACAACAACAACCGTTATCAAACAAGAGAGCAGCCGTCTCATTTTTGTCAGAACCCCGCTATAAGCCCCAGTGAGAAGCGCAGTATCAAAAGCGCATCCGCGCTTGTAAGATCGCCCTCCGCGTTGACGTTGCCGCGAATCACGGCAAAATCGTCAAGCTCCATAAGCCGTATGCCGTAGCGAAGCGCAAGCAAAGCGTCCGAGGTGTCAATATCGCCGTCGTCGTCAACGTCGCCCATAAGACCCACATTCAGCTTAACACCGATATAGACAAGCCCGCTGTCCGCATTTTCGGGCGGATAATATGTGCCGCCCACGGGCTTGACCGCAACGGCGCCGCCGCCGCCAAGCGTGCACGAATCGCCCGTAAACACAACGGGCGAAAGCCAGCTGTAAAGATTTTCAACATTATAATACTGCGAAGCGTCATAGCCCTGCTGCATCGAAAAGCCGTATATGCCGTCATAGCTCTCGCGGTCGTTGGCAACAAGCGCAACGCGGAAGCAGCGCACAAGCTCCGCAGCCGAAACTCCCGTCACGGCGGAAAGCATCGCCGCCCCGTTCGTGCCGTAATTATTCATAATGGACTTAAAAACAGAGTTGCCGAAGCGTGAGTACAGATATTGTGCAAACAGAGAGGTCTGCCGTACAGCGCGATTGCGTTGTCGCCTGAATCATCCCACGCATACATTGAAGCACCGTTGTGTACGGCATATTCGGGATTGTACTCGTATTCGCAGGGCGGGTCATTTTCAAGCTGCTGCCCAACAATATCCGTGCTTACCCAGCCCGGTATCCGCCGCACAATGCTGCTGCCGGGAAAGCAAATTTCCTCCGCGGCCGCGCTCATACACTCGTTAAGCCAAACCTCCATATTGCCAACCGTTAAAAAGTTGATAAGATGCTGATACTCATGCACCGCCGTACACCAGGTGCGTTCAAACCTGTCCACAACCTCTCCCGCAGCGTTTGTGTACTGCACACCGGGATATGTATCCAGCGAAAGCATAGCCACGCGGTTGTCATAGCAGTCCTGCGGAGAGAAAAAGCCCAACACATATGTGCTGCCCTCCGTCCAGCCGTCCTCAATGTTGTAATACATCAGATTGATTCGCGCATCCCCGCCGCTTGATACCGTGTATGCCCCGAAATACTGTGAAAGCAGAGGATAGCTTGCGTCAAATTTGTCGCACGCCGTCTGCGCGTAGGTACCGTCAATGCCATCCAAAGGATGCAGTACGTCGTCCGTCCCCGAGGGAGTCCAAACATAGCAGTATTCGCCCTTTGCAAGCACCTTAAATTCGATATCCGTATCCGTGCCGAGAGGGTTGCAATAGCTTAAAGAAAATGTGTGAACATCCCCCACGGAATACTCAGTGCGAACCCCGCTTGATGAAAATTTCCCTTTGCTTTGAATAAGCAGAGAAGCGTCAACGTCCGTCACAATGTCGTTGTCGCCGCAGCTTTCGCCTGCTTCAGTCTGCGTATCGTCTATGTCATGCTGTATAAGAGATGACATATCGCCTGTTGAAAGCGCGGACGACGCGGAAACCGAAGGGTTGTATATCACAACATAATCGCCCGTGCAGCCGTTGGATATGTCGGTATCAAGCCCCAGCACACCGCTGTTTACGGCGGCGGGAGCAGCTGCCGTAAACTGTGAAGCGCCCGCCCCCACAAAGCAGGGCAGCACTGCCAACACAGCGCACAGTAATGCGGCGCAAACGCCGCGCAAAGTGATTTTCATCTGATGTTAACCTCCGTTTGCTCGACAAGAAAAAAATTCTGTCGGTCTTTTTAATACGTCATTAAAAAGAATCATACAAGCTCACGCACAGAAACGACATTGCATCCCCTCTGACGCACACCGTAAAGCCGCCACCCGCCAACGGAAGCGCCGCGCAGCAGCTTTTTTGCCGCGCCCGCAAACGCCGTATCAATGCGTATCGCAACGCCGCAGCTTGCGGTTATCTCCCTCAAAACAGGACACACCCTGCCGCCAAGCGGGGTAAGCAGCCTTTCGGCGGCAATCGCCTGATGTGTGGAGTCAAACGCAAACAGCGCATAAATAGTATCACCCGCGGACGTGATATCGGCAGTCACAGCGTTATCACATTGGAAACCGATTTCATAGCCTCCAAAATGTCGTACATATTGCTGACTGTTCCGACCCTCAGCTTGTCCGTAAGTCCGTAATAATTGAGGCAGGTTCCGCACACAAGCACGGTAACGCCCCGTTCAACCAGCTTTTTAACGCTTGCGGCGGCGTCGTCGTCGCCCCCCGCGCAAATAAAAACGCCCGAGTTCATAAAAAGCAGATAAGAAGGTATGCCCTCGCCCTCCGCAAGCGCATACAGCGCCATCCGCATAAGGCTTTTGCCAAGCTCACAGCGCGGCTCGTCCGCGCCCGCGCCGACATAATCCTTGCCCACAAACACCGCATAGCCGCAGTTGAATTGACCGCACTTCGCCGCAGCCTCCGCCGAGACGGAGTCAATGCCGTTATTGCCCAAATCGGGATTGTCCGCCGCGCCGCCGCAAGCATCGCAAGAGCCGTTTTTTGTGAGCGTCACGGCAAAATTGCCATCGCTGCCCTCCGTTTTGCACGAATATCCCATTGAAGCGGCAAGCCGCGTGAGATTTTCAACTGCAATGCTGTTGTCAACAGCCGTCACAACAAGCGTTTCGCCTGCGTCAATGGCCTTTTTTGTCAATATAACCGGAATCGGGCACTGCTTGCCCCTTGCATCGATATTATACATGTTTCAACTACACCTCGCGTTCCATATTGTAATAATTGGGTGCTTGCGACGTTAAAGACAAGGCTTCAACCGCAAATTGCTTTTGCAGGGCTTGAGACAAAAAACAGCCTCAGCCAAGCTTTTGCGCTTCACAAAGCGAACGGACGGCTCGAACGGTTTGGGCGATTTCATCCTCCGTGGTGTATTCTCCAACGGAAAATCGCACGGTCCCCTGCGGAAAGGTTCCCAAAGCTCTGTGTGCGCATGGCGCGCAGTGCAGACCGCAGCGCGTGAGTATGCCGTTTTCACATTCAAGCGCGTATGCGGCGGCGGAGTTGTCCATCTCACGAAAATCAACGGACACAATCCCCGTGTGCAGCGCGGCGCTGCCGCTGCCAACAACCCTCACGGGCATAGCCCTCAGCCCCTGCATAAGCGTGCCGACAAGCTCCGTTTCGCGCTGACGAAACTCCCTCGCATCCCTGCCTGCGATATGGCGCATAGCCTGCAAAAAGCCATACATTGCGGGAATATTCTGCGTGCCCGACTCAAATTTGTCGGGCAGAATATCGGGCTGCTCCAAGCTGTCGGAAGCGCTGCCCGTGCCTCCGCATATAAGAGGACGAAGTGCGCACGCGAACCGCCTTGTCATAAGCAGCGCCCCAATGCCCTGCGGCGCCATAAGCCCCTTGTGAGCGGGAACCACAAGTGCGGAAAGCCCCAGTGCGTCAAAATTGACAGGAATATGCCCCGCGGACTGCGCGGCGTCCACCGCAAGAGGCACCCCCGCGTCAGCGCACACCTCCGCCGCACGTTCAAGCGGAAATATCATGCCGCTAACGTTTGAGGCATGGTTTATAAGCATCAGCCTTGTGTTTGGGCGGATCGCTTTTTTGATATCCGATGGGTCTGTCGCGCCGTCTCCGTCTGCGGGTATAACCGAAAAGCTGACGCCCCATTCCTTTTCAAGCCGTGTTAATGGACGCATAACCGCATTATGCTCCGAAGCGGATACAACAACGTGGTCGCCGCGTGATAAAAAGCCACAAAGCACCTGATTAAGCGCCGCCGTCGCGCCCGATGTAAAAACCACCGTATCCGCGCCGCAGCTGTGCGAAAACTGCTTTGAAAGACTTTCTCTCAGCAAAAAAGCGACCTCTCCCGCCTCAATTGCCGCTCGATATGAGGCACGGTTGATGTTCGCACCCACGTCCTCAATATAGCGTGCCATTTCAAAACCGACGTTCGGAGCCTTGGGAAAGCTCGTTGCGGCGTTGTCAAGATATATCAAAAATATCGCCCCCTGTATTCGGCGCCACGTTTTTTAATACGCGGAGGACGTTTTTGCCCGTGACGCCACAAAAAACGTAAGAAGCACGGCGCGCCGCTCAGCTTCAGCCGTGTATCAGCACTTCGTAAAGCTGAATGTATTTTGCGGCGGACGCCGCCCACCCGTTGTCGCACGCCATAGCGCGGCGCACAAGCCGCAGCCACGCCGCCCTGTCGGTTTTGTAAAGCTCCAAAGCCATTTGGGCAACAGCAAGCATTTCATCCGCAGAGTAGTTGGCAAACGAAAAACCGTTGCCCGTGTCGTCATACTTGTTGTATGCCTGAACGGTGTCCGCAAGCCCGCCCGTTTCCCGCACAACGGGAACACACCCGTAGCGCAGCGCCATAAGCTGTGAAAGACCGCAGGGTTCAAAAGCGGAGGGCATCAAAAAGATGTCCGCACCCGCGTATATGCGCCGCGCAAGCGCATCGTTCATCTCCATCCTAAAGGCAAAACGCCCCGCATATTTTTCCTGACAGAGGGAGAAAAGGCTTTCGTACCGTTTGTCGCCCATGCCCAGCACAACCATGCTAACGCCGCTTGCCATAAGCTTGGGCAGCGCGTCCGCTATAAGGTCAACGCCCTTTTGATCGGTAAGTCTGGATATAACCGCCACCACGGGCAGACTGCTGTCCGCAAAGCCCATTTCCGATATGAGCCGCTCACGGCAGCGCAGCTTGCCGCCATCCCCGTTTGTGCCATAGGGGTTGTTTTTGGAGTAGCGGCATTCAATCGCCTTATCCGTCCACGGATTCAAAAGCGAATTGTCTATGCCGTTTAGTATGCCGCTCATGTCGTTTGCCCTTTCGCGCAGAACGCCGTCAAGCGTTTCACCATACTCCTTTGTCAAAATCTCTTTGGCATAGGTGGGGCTTACGGTTGTAATCCTGTCCGCGTAAAGTATTGCCGCCTTCATCGCGGAAGCGCCCCCGCCGTATTCAATGGAAGAAAGAGCATCCTGCCCCACGCTTAATACATCGCCCACAAGCGATTGTGGGCAAACGCCCTGAAAGCGGAGGTTGTGTATTGTAAACACCGTTTTGATTTTTCTGTAATCGGGAAGAATTTTATACTGAGTGCTAATCAGCATGGGGATAAAGCCCGTCTGCCAATCGTTGCAGTGCAGTATATCAGGAAAAAACCCTATATGTGGCAGAGTCTCCAACACAGCCGTACAAAAAAAGCAAAAGCGTTCCGACTCAAAATCTCCCGAGCCGTAAACATAGTCCTGCCCGAAATAGTATTCGTTATCAACAAAATAATAGGTTACGCCGTCAATCAAAAGCGAATCCACACCCAAATACTGACTTCGCCAGCCAAGGGCAATGCGCGTGTCAAACACGTGAGTCATTGCAAAACGAAAGCTTTCGGGTATGCGCCTGTGCTTAGGCAGTATCACGCGAACATCATGCCCCGCCGCAGCAATCGCCTTTGGAAGCGTCCCGACAACATCGGCAAGCCCTCCCGTTTTAATAAAAGGAATGCATTCGCTTGCCGCAAAGAGTATTTTCATACAACGGACCCCTTACGAAGAATAATAGGATACGAGCTGTGACCCGAAAGTCTGCGCCCGTTCTTTATTGTAACGCCCTTGTCGAGTATCATGTATTCAAGCACGGAGCCTTCCCCAATATCCGACGCCTGCATCAGAATGCAGTTTTTTATAACAGCATCGGGAGAGACGTGCACGCCCCTGAACAGAACGGAGTTTTCAACATGACCTTCAATTATGCAGCCGTCCGCAACCACGCAGTTAACAGCCCTGCCGCCCCCGACATATTTGGCGGGAACCTCATCCTTAACCTTTGTGTATATGGGATGCTCATGATTAAAAAGATCGTCCGAAACGGATTTTTGAAGCACCGCCATATTGTGACGATAATAGCACGCGATTGAATTGAGCCGCGCCACATAGCCGTCGTAACGCCAGCCGTACATTTTTACGCGCTGAGTGTTTTTAACCAACACGTCCTGCATAAAGTCATACTCAGCGTGCGCCGCTGCCTCCTCCACAAGATATTCAAGCATGGTTTTTTCCATAATAAAGGCGTCGCAGCTGCAATTTTGCGTCGGCGGCATACTGGGATTAAGCGAAAGGTCGGTAACGCGTCCGTCCGCTTCAACGGTAAGCCGCAGGTCGTCATATTGGTTTGCCTTGTCAAAATCCGTTTCTACATTATACATTATTGTGACGTCCGCACCCGTTTCAATATGCTGACGCAGCATATCCGAATAGGTACAGTTGTATATGGTGTGACTTCCGGTAAGTATTACATAGCGCTGACTGCTGCGCCTTATATAGCCCAAGCATGAGCGTATCGCGTCAACAGTTCCCTTATAGACGCCCGTGTTGTCGTGCGTAACAAAGGGCGGCAGTATAAAAAGCCCATCGCGCTTGCGGTGCAGGTCCCACTCCTTGCCGCTTTCAAGATGATCCATAAGAGAATGATAATTTCTCTGCGCTATCACGCCAACGTTTGTTATGCCCGTGTTGACCAAATCCGAAAGCATAAAGTCAATCGCACGATATCTGCCCCCAAAGGGGACGGCGGCGACTGAGCGGGAAAAGGTCAGCTCACGCAGCTGCATATTAGCCTCACCCGTGTATATAAGCCCGAATGCGTTATCAATCATTTTGCACCTCCGACAGTTCCGTTGGCAATCATGCCGACAGGCATCCTTGCGCCCGCCATAACCGTAACGGTGTTGGCAACAAGCGTTATGTCTCCCGTAAGGGAAGTGTCGTATTCGCCGTCGTCGGCGGTTCTTTCGCCGCCGATTATCGCGCCCGCGCCTATCTGCGCGCCCTCGCCTATTATTGCCTTTTTAACAACGGCATTCTTGCCTACAACAGCGTTGGGCATAACTATCGAATCCTCAACCACCGCGCCGCTTTCAACCGTCACGCCCGAATACAGAACGCTGTTGCGCACGCGCCCGTAAACCACGCAGCCCTCAGTAACCATGCTGTCGGCAATGTCCGCGTCAATGCCCGCGTAATGCGGGGGCATAGCGGGACTTTTGCTGTAAATTCGCCATTCCTTATCGTAAAGGTCAAATGCGGGACGCCGTCCCAGCAAATCCATATTTGCCTCCCAAAGGCTTGCGATGGTACCAACGTCCTTCCAATAGCCCGAAAAGGCCCACGCGTACAGCCGCCGCCCCGTTTTAATAAGGGTGGGTATCACGTTTTTGCCAAAATCGTGCTGAGAGGTCTCATCCATATCATCGTTTTTTAGATATTCTCTCAATATTGACCATTTGAAGATATATATGCCCATCGAAGCCTTGTTGCTTTTGGGATGCTTGGGCTTTTCTTCAAACTCAATTATAGCGTCCGTGTCGTCCGTGTTCATTATGCCGAAGCGCGGAGCCTCACAAAGCGGCACGGTAAGCACGGCGATTGTCGCGTCCGCATTTTTTTTGATGTGAAAGCGCAGCATCTCCGCATAGTTCATCTTGTAGATGTGGTCGCCCGAAAGTATCAGCACATATTCCGGGTCGTACTGCTCGATAAACGGAATGTTTTGATAGACGGCGTTAGCCGTGCCGGAGTACCAGCTGCCGGTGGAGCCGGCGGAAACATAGGGAGGCAAAACGAACACGCCACCGTTCTTGCGGTCAAGATCCCACGGCTGCCCGCTGCCCAAGTACGCGTTGAGCGCAAGCGGCTCATACTGGGTAAGCACGCCGACGGTGTCGATGTCCGAATTGACGCAGTTTGAAAGCGGAAAATCAATTATGCGGTATTTCCCGCCAAACGGTACGGCAGGCTTTGCCATGCTTTTTGTAAGCACACCCAAGCGACTGCCCTGCCCGCCCGCAAGCAGCATCGCAACTACCTTCTTCTTTGGCATTGTTATATCCTCCTTTTTAGGTTGTGTTTGGTTTTGTAACGGTGTAATACGCCCCCTCATAGCCATAAAGAGGGATATCGGCGTATAGCCCGCCCTGCTCGTCCCGCTGTGGAAATATCGGCTCACCCACCCTGCCCAATGTGGAAAAAGCACAGCAGACGCTTGTAATATCGCAGTCCGCACCGAACGGCACGCGATAGCTTTGGCGCTCAACGGGAGTAAAATTGCACACGCACAGAAGCAGCTCCCCGTTTGCGGGGTCGCAGCGCAAAAACGCTGTAACGCTTGAGGAAGCGTCGTCCGCGGCAAGCCATGTAAAGCCGCTCCATGCGGCGTCGTCGCGCCAAAGCGCCGAATGACCTCGATAGAAATAATTAAGCGAACGCACAAAATCCTGCACGGCGGCATGAGCGGGATAATCCAGCAAAAACCAGTCAAGCGATTGTGCAAACGCCCATTCGATATATTGTCCGAATTCCGCGCCCATAAACAGCAGCTTTTTGCCGGGCATGGCGTATTGAAGGCAATACAGCAGCCTAAGCTGCGCAAACTGTGCCGCTTGGTTGCCGTGCATCCTCTGCATAAGAGAACGCTTGCCGCAAACCATCTCATCGTGCGAAAAAGGAAGCACATATTTTTCGGAAAAAGCGAATGTCATGGGAAAAGTCAACAGGCTGTGATGATGCGCACGGTCAATGCTGTCAAGCTCAAAATAGCGAAGGGTGTCGTTCATAAACCCCATATTCCATTTGAGGTCAAAGCCCAGCCCGCCCGCAGAAACAGAGCGCGTAACCAAAGGAAAAGCGCTTGACTCCTCCGCAAATGTAAGCAGAGAGGGAAAAAGCGTGTGCAGCGTTTGGTTTGCGGCGCGGATAAAATCGACGGCGGAGCGGTTGACATTCCCCCCGTCCGTTGGGTCGGGCAGCCATGCGGTCTTGCAAAAATCATGATAGAGCATACAGCTCACAGCGTCGAACCTTAGCCCGTCAACATGAAATTCTTCAGCAAAAAACACAGCGTTTGAAAGCAAAAAGCTCCGCGTATGCGGTTTGGAAAAATCGAACAGCAGAGTGCCCCAAAGAGGCATTTCCGCACGCAGAGGCTCATCGGACTCAAACAGCGCTTCGCCGTCAAACTGACGCAGACCGAAATCGTCCTTTACGAAATGGGCGGGAACCCAGTCCAGTATCACGCCTATGCCCTCCGCGTGAGCACGGTCAATAAAAAGCTTAAGCTCGTTCGGCGTGCCGTATCTTGCCGTTATCGAATAGTAGCCGGAGGTCTGATAGCCCCAGCTGTCGTCCAAGGGATGCTCCGAAAGCGGCATAAGCTCGATGTGCGTGTAGCCCATGTCGCGGCAGTAACGCACAAGCCGAACGGAAGCGTCCACAAACGAAAGTCCCCTTTGCCAAGAGCCGAGATGCGCCTCATATATGCACATGGGACGGCGCGGATACTGCCCGCAAAGCGCGTCGCGCGCGCTAAGATAATTGCCGTCAGACCAGCCGAAGGCTTTTTCGTCATGCCAAAGCACGGAGGCAGTGTTGGGTCTAAGCTCTGATTTGAATGCGAATGGGTCGCACTTTAGAACTGTGCTTCCCGAGCGGGAAGTCACCGCAAATTTGTATCTGTCGCCATGCTTTGCGTCAGTCAAAAGACATTCCCAAATGCCCGACTCTCCCCGCGCCATAGGCACGCCCTCCGCCCAGCCGCAAAAATCGCCCGTGGCGCACACCCGCGCCGCATTGGGCGCAAACACGCGCAGACGCCAACCGTCCGCCTCAAAATGCGCACCCAAAGCACGGTACGCGTGCGCGGACGTGCCGTTGACAAAACGATTCAGCTCCTCTGCGATGCCGTTCAAAAGCGTTCCTTTCTCCGAGAAAATTATTATACATTATATTCTACCATGACAGTGCGGCTTTGTCATCAGTTTTTTTGCATACAAACGCACGAACAGCCGTAATCATCCCTAAAAAAGAGGGCTTGACAAACTCAAAACAGTCCTATAAAATAGTCGATGCCGATAGATGCTGTCGGCGTCAAAATATTTAGTGCGCGGGTGTAGCTCAGTGGCAGAGCGTCGGCTTCCCAAGCCGATAATGTGGGTTCGATTCCCATCACCCGCTCCAAACAAAGCAGTCCGCATTTGCGGACTGCTTTGTTTTATAAAGCGGGTATGGGAATCGAAGGGAACGGCCGCGCCACAGCGCGGTAAAAAACAATCCTGTGAATTGTTTTTTAGTTCCCCGGGCTGGCGGCGGCACTGCC
>CAYXRF010000006.1:0-76282 GCA_964467585.1 uncultured Oscillospiraceae bacterium
TGGCAACGTTATCATGGATAGTTGCAGTCAATGTCGCGGTGCCCCCGGCAACGCCCGTAACGACGCCGGTGCTTGAATTAACCGTTGCAACGGATGTTTTGGAGCTTGAATAGCTGACTGTGTAATCCGTGTTGCTTGTGGGCTGCACGGTGAGGGAAGCGGTTGCGGTTGCGCCGACAACAACGTTAACGGCGGCAAGCGTTGCGGAGGTTATCGCAACCGGCTCGGTTGTGGTGCCGCCAAACAATGCCAGATCGCAGTAAACAGTCTGTGCGCCATCGGGATTGGAGGGATAAGCATCCAAGGGGGACATAACGATCGGGTAAGCATCGCCGCCGGAAACGGGATCGGGTACGCCGTAGGTGTCCTTCATAACCTTGATAGCTGCCTTAACCGTGGAGCCGTTCTTCATCTCTGTCCAGAACTTTGCTTCGTATTTGTAATCGCCCGTGAAGGATACGGACTGAGAATAGCCGTATACGCAGCCCGCGCCCGCCGCCAACAGACCTGTGCCTGTTACGCCGCCGCCGGAAAGCTTCATTCCTTCGCAGATAGCCATCCAAACAAGACAGTTGGAAAGAGTGCCTGTAACGTGATTTTTAACATAGCGACCGTCAATGCCGTACCATGAACCGCCGTTGTATGCCCAACCGTTGTTGTAATCGGTTGTGGTGAGGCCGGTGCTGGTTGTGAGGCAGAGGTAAGAGGTGCTGTTGTACGCCGCTCCGTGAGAGTCGTATATGACAACGCCCTTGTCAAGATATGCCGCTGTGATTGCGGGGCCTGTCGCGTTGGAATCCTTAATCAGTGTGTATGTGCCGCCCGTTGCGGTTGCGATAGACTGAGCTTCTGTTTTGTACTGAGCGGTGAAGCTGGTGTCGCTTGCATACCAAGGAGCAACAAGCAGAACGTTTGCGCTGCCGACGCCATTTTTAACGGAGGTAATCTTGCTGACAACGCCGTCAACAACCTCGGCATTTACAGAGGACTGGAAGGGTGTGTTGCGGATCTTGTAGTCATAGCCGCAAGCCATTCCCTTAACCTTAAAAGAAAAACCGTTGTCGTCCAAGTCAGAAATACTGCCTTTGTCGATACGGTTTGAGGTGAGGGCTGCTTTATAAACGGCCATGGTGACTTCTTCGCTTGAAGCGCCGAGCGCCATCATCTGCGCCTCGACCTTGTCAAGCTCTGCCCATGTGGTATCCATGAGCTTGAGTGCGCGAGACTCAACAGCTGCGCTTGAAATGGGCTTTGCAAGAGCTGCCGGCGAAAATGCCGCAACCAGCATGAGCACTGCGAGCACGGTGCTGAGTGTCTTGAAGATGCGTCTAGACATTATGTTTTCCTCCTGTTTGATGCGGGATATTCTCCCAAGTGCGTATATTATATCAGTCTTTGTGAGGTTTGTCTATATATATTTTTGAATTTTTGCCACATTTTTTGAAGAAATGTGTCGTCATTTCACTCTTGCGACACATTTATGTATAAAATATCCTCTATTTTGAATAAATGCTGACAAATATATTCTTAAATCATCTGCGCTTGAGGAGAATCCGCAGCGAATTTATTTTATCATTGTTTTTATCAATGTTCATGGATTATTCACAAATTGATGATATAATGGGCTTGTCCGACTGCGATTGGTTTTGTTTGCGTCGGCAAGTATAATATTATTTACAGGAGATTACAATTATATAATATGAAGAAACTCCTTCAATTCGCCGCCCTTGCGCTTGTTATTATGACTTTTGCCGCCATGCTTTGCGCCTGCAATTCCACCGCGGGAACAACCGGCGGCGACCCCATTGTTGACGTGGACGCCTCCTTGCAGCCCACCGTCACCGCCGACCCAAACATGACGCCCGCTCCCGCCGAAACATCCCCCTACAAGGGCAAGCTTTTCACCTGCGCTCAATGCTTTGACAATCGCGGCTTTGCCTATTTTGCCTGCGACAGAAGCGGTGAATATTCCTTCAAAATTAACGGCGGAGAAACCAACGCCAAGTGGGTGGTTTATGTTTTTGACGCTGAATATACCGACCCCACGCGTATACTTGCGCTTTCCGTCAACCCCGCTTTGACAACAGACGGCACGATAGCAATCTCCGCAGGGCAATTTGTTTATGTTATGTGTGACACTAACTGCGACACTGCGTCCTCTCCTTTGCAGGATTCCTCAATTTCAATCGTATATATGGGGATTTCGCAGATAGCAGGCTAAGCGACTTTTGTTGACATTGATTAACCCCGAGTGACGTTGATTCACTCTGATTTATCCCGATTGACTTTGATTGACCTTTTGCCGCCGCCCCAAGCCAACAGGCAAGCCTGCTGTTGAAGGGCGACGGTTATTTTTTGTTTGCCTATGGCGAATCACATTGTACATTATCCATGGTCTCCCCTCACACCACGCTGCGCCCGTTCTCATCGTCTATTACGCGGAATATCTGTTCCTCCGCTCCCGTTTCTGCGTTGATGTATATAATATATGTACCATTATCCGCCGTGCCTGTGAACTCATAGCACAGCGCCTCCGCCGTTGGAGAAAGCGGAATCAGCGCAAGTCGGCGCGTGGTTATCTCAATGCGTGACGAAACATAGCCCTCCGCCTCATCCATTGTTATTGTCGGCACCGCTATATTTCGCCTGACGTGGCTGAAAAAGTAGTTGCGCGCATCGCACCCGATAACCGTAAGCGTTGCACGGTCTACCCAAACCTTTACAAGGTCGTTATACACCGTAACATTATCCTGCTCATAAGCGTAAGAAATCAGCACAGCGCCGTCATAAAACTGTATGTAGGTTGGCGTCATGGAATCAAAACCGTTCTCGTCAAGCCACTTTTTGCCCACATCGCTGCACGCCGCCTGCTCATTCTCATCCGGGGTTTGCTCCTGAGATTGGGTCGCGCTGCTCATGTACCAAAGCGGACGCCCGCCCGCAACAGTTATGCTGATATCTATTGCACGGTTGTCTTCAAAGCTTCCCTCAAAAACATAGCATGGGATGCTGCCCTCCGACAGCCCGCAGGAGGTAAGCTTTGCCCCCGTGATTTTTTCCGCCGCTGCAAGCGCCGTGCTTTCGTCAACATTTTCGCCCGTAAGCCCCTGCGGCGTTGCCTTTTCTGTGCTGTCGGAAAAAGGTCCATCGTAAATAAGCGAAGGATACTGCGGCTCCGTGCTGTTTTCCTCCTCAGTATAGAAGCTGTCAAAGTTGAGCGCTTCAAGCGGCGTTTCGCCAGCGTCCGCACTCTCCTTTAGACGCGTTGAAAGCTCCGCGCATGATTCGCAAAGCGTCAAAAGCTGCGCCATGTCCTCATCCGAAAGCGGCTTGTCGTTAAGCACCTTGCGTGAAAGAGTGTGCGCATAATCGCTTATTTGCACTAAAAATCGGTTGAGCGCATAGCCCTCTCCGTATGAGGCGGGAAGCTGACTCAATATCGAGGCGCATGACGCCGCCGTGCTTTCAAGCTCCGAAAGCCCAAGCACAAGCTGTGCGGGAGAAGCGGATACCATCAGCTTTGAAAGCGTGGTCTGCATTTCGCACACGCCCTCGGTTAAGTCCTCATACCCTCTGCGATAGCGTGTTTCAACACCAAGGGTAAGACTTTCCACATCCGTCTGCGCCGATTTTGACTGCGCGGAAATCTCCGCCGCCATAACCGTTGCGGTTACGCCCCAGCAAAGCGCAAGCACAAGCGCGCCGCCGAGTATCGCGGGCAGCAGCACCTTTTTTGCGGTCAACGCCTGCTCCTGCTTTTTTTGGGGCTGCTTCCCCTTATAAACCTTAAATTTTCTCTTTTTCATATTAACAAAATGCGTGATTGCCAATCATCAGCAGCACGGGACGTGAAAGCATCCAGCGGCTTGTCGCCGTTGCAGGATTGTAATAAAACAGACACCCGTTTGTTGGGTCCCACCCGTTAAGCGCGTCCCTTGCGGCGCGCATGGCGGTTGCGTCCGGCGCAAGATTGATCTGCCCATCGCTCACCGCGTCAAACGCTCCGCTTTGGTAAATCACGCCCGCCATAGTGTTTGGAAAGGACGGGCTGTCAATTCGATTAAGCACCACCGCGCCTATCGCCACCTGCCCCTTGTATGGTTCGTTCCTGCCCTCTCCGTATATTATCCGTGCAAGCAGGTATACGTTGCCGGAAGTTGACGTTGAGCTGCTGCTTGAGGAATCAACGCTCATCCCAAGCGCCGCTGCCGTTTTGCTGCCGACAATCCCGTCTGCCGTCAAGCCGTTCTGCGTTTGAAAGCGCTTTACAGCCGCAAGCGTCTGCGGCCCGAACACTCCGTCAATTGAACCGTAATAATATCCCCATTGCTTCAGCTTTTTTTGCAATGTGATAACCTGCTGCCCGCTGTCGCCGTACTTTATAGCGGCATACGCCGACATCGGCGTTAGTGCCGACGCCACGAATATCAACGCAAGCAAAAATGCCCTCGCCCGTTTCGCTAACATGAACCCTCCCAATAACCGAAATTTTTCGGAACGATATACAGAAGTTTCTGTCGCTTACGGATGTTTTATTCAGCCGATGTGCAGCTGTTCAAAATCGTTTGAATGTCCGAATGGAATGGCGCCTCAATAAAAACTGCTTCGCCCGTTATAGGATGCTTGAAAAAAATGCTGCATGAGTGCAGCGCCGCGTGGTCGATAAGCTTTGATTCCTCTCCGTAAAGCCAATCTCCCAGAAGAGGATGCGATATCGCCGCCATGTGGACGCGCAGCTGATGCATTCTGCCCGTTTGCGGCAAAAGCCGCACAAGCGTCAGCTCCGTTTTTACGCCCTCATTTTCAATTAAAAGATAGGCTTCCACCTCATATTTTGTAAGCGAATACGCCCCCGCCGCATCGACCTTCATCATATAATGACTGCCCTCAACGTGCGAAAGCGGAAGCTCAATTTCACCCGTGCGCGATTCAATTCGCCCCATTGCAATCGCCCTGTATTGACGCAAAAACTCACCCGTGTGAAGCAGCTTTTGCATCCGCTCATGCATATAGCCGCACTTGGCCGCAATCAAAAGACCGCTCGTCCCCCTGTCAAGACGGTTGACTGTGTGGCAAAACTCTCCCGCTCCAAAGTGAGCGGAAAGCGCATTCTCCACCGACCCGCCCGCGCCCTTGCGCTCCGGATGAACCGTCATGCCCGCAGGCTTGTCAATCGCCGCAAGCCACTCATCCTCATATGCAATTTGTAGAGGTATATCTATTGGTGCAAGCTTAACCGTATCGCTGTCGTCCTCAATCTCCGCCAAAATGACGTCCCCAACCGAAGCCCGCGCAGTTACATACACCCTGCGACCGTTTTGCAGTATGCCGTTTTCCCTTTTTTTTAGCCTTGAAATATGCGATTCAGACATTTTGAAAACGCATTGCAGTATGTGCTTTATCGTGGCGCCGTCATTCTCCTGTGTAACGCGATATTCAAGCGGCTTCACATTTTTTCACCCTGCCTTTGCGCAAAAAGCCCCTCAACATATTCCGAAAGTCGTACCTCGTCCTCAACCTCAAGGTCACGCTCGCCCGAAAGCGACTCAATATGATGGCGCAGCTCGTGCCGCTGCACCTTGTCTATCTGCGCAAGCATAAATTCCCACGGCGCGTCCCCGTACACGCGCATGAACGACCCGTAATAAAGCGTTATGTACCGCCCAACCGACTGCCCCGCCGTGTATTCACCCATTATAAAAAGCGGACGTTCGACCTCACTTTTGGGATGAAGCTTTGCACGCGGAGAAATCACCATGCCGCCCGTAAGCCCCTTCAGCAGCTCCGCCGGCATTGCCTCCGCCGCCCTGTCCGCAAGCATTTGAAATTCGTCAAGCGTCATTATCCGAACCGCCCTCCTTCAAAATTGAAGCGCGTGCGTATGCTGTGTTTTTTGGCACGTCCAACACAAATGACGCCTGCTTCGCCGCATCCTTAACGGACATGCCCCCGTTCAAAAGACGCGTAAGCATTGCGTCCAAGCCCTCACTGCCATCGCCTTCCGAGTCCGCCGCGCCCTCAATTGAAATCACGCATTCGCCCTTTGGAGGCGAATCGGCAAATTTTTCCGCAAGCGTGCCGAGCGTCCCGCGTGCGGTCTCCTCAAAAAGCTTTGTAATCTCCCGCGAAACCGCCGCACGCCTTTGACCGCCCAGCAACAAAGCCAATTCTTCAAGCGTTGCGGCGACCCGATATGGGCTTTCGTACAATATTATCGTTGCGGAAATTCTTTTAAAATTGGCAAGCGCTTGCTTTCTCTGCTTGCCCTCCCGCGGCAAAAAGCCAACAAAATATAATTCCTTTGTGGAAAGACCCGAAAGCACCGCCGCCGCAACAAACGCGGACGCGCCCGGAATCACCTCAAAATGCACCCCCGCTTCAATGCAGGCGCAAACCAGACGTTCACCCGGGTCGGATATTGCGGGCATACCCGCATCGGAAATGTACGCCACCGCCTCCCCGCCGCGTATGCGTTCAATTATCCTTTCCGCCGCACTGTTTTCGTTATGCTCATGACAGCTTGAAAGAGGCTTTTTTATCCCGAGCCTTTCAAGCAAAAGCCCCGAGTTGCGGGTATCCTCACAGTAGACTGCGCTGACGGAAGCAAGCACGGCGACAGCGCGCATGGTTATGTCGCCCATGTTGCCTATCGGCGTTGCGCAAAGGTATAATCCCGCTTCAAGCGGTTTGACGTCAATTTCAAAATTCATGCTGTTTCTTCCTATTATATAGGGTTTCCCTCAGTTGTTGATTCAATCCGCCGCTCGGAACCGATTCTGTGATATATGGCGTTAACCTCATCCGTATAGGTTCCGTCCGCGTTGGCAATCACCAAAGTGTTTTCAAGCACAAGCCCCGAGTATGCCCCTTTTTTTGCCTCAATAAGCACAAGATAGGGCAATTTTGACGGCACGGACGCAACGGGACGTATTCGCTTTGGTTCAAGCCCGTTGGCGCGCAGCGCGTCAATTATATCCGCCAGCCGTGACGTGGGATAGCTGAGATAGAATCTGCCTCCAAATTTCAAAAGCCGTGACGCGCTTTTGCACAGCTCACGATCGGTAATATACACCTCATGCGTTGCCGCGCCCGAATACCCCTCCGCGCCCTTTTTTGAGGCCGCCCCGCTTGAGACCTTGTGGTACGGAGGGTTGCTGACCGCAACGTCAAAAGCCCCTTCGCCAAGCGTCATAAAAGCCGTGCGCACATCAAGCGGCGCCGTCTCAAGCTCCTGTCCGTTTAGCAGAAATGAGCGCCGCGCCATGTCGCAAAGCTGCGGCTGAATTTCCACCGCCATGCCACGCGCCTGCGTCCTTCCGTTTATCAAAATTGAAAGCACGCCCGTGCCCGCGCACAGATCGACAAACCTTTCACTCCGCGAAACCTTTGCAAACCCCGCAAGCAAAACTGAATCTGTGCCAAAGCGAAATCCGCTTTCGGGTTGAATTATGCGAAGTCCCTTATATTGAAGATCCTCGACCCGCTCATTCACTCATCAACACCCATAATGATATCGTAAATGGCAAGCAGCCCCTCTTTGTCAAAATAATCGATAATTATTTTGCCCCTCTCGTCCGTGCCCTGAATGTCAACCTTTGTTCCCAGCTTTTCGCGCAGCTTGGAGCGTGCCTCCGCCAAATCGGTTGAAAGACGCTTGCTCTTGCGTGGACGCGTGTGCAGCTCAAGCAAAGTGACCGCTTTTTTTACCTGCTCCTCGGTTTCTCTGACAGACCACCCGGAGTCGACACATTTTTTTGCCGTTTTCTCAAGCAGCTCACGTTCGGGTATGCCCGCAAGTGCGCGCGCGTGACCCGCCTGCAATTTGCCCTCCCGCAGATAATCCTGAACATCGTTGGGCAGCGAAAGCAGCCTGACGGAATTTGCGATTGCAGGTCTGCTTTTTGAAAGCCTTTTCGCAACCTCCTCCTGCGTCAAGTCGTGCTGCTGCATCAAAAAGCGTATTGCGGATGCTTCTTCAATTGGATTAAGGTTTTCTCTTTGAATATTTTCGATAAGAGACACCTCCATTATCTGCCGATCGTCCATTTCACGAACGATTACAGGAACCTCGGTAAAGCCCGCAAGCCGCGCCGCACGATATCGCCTTTCGCCCGCTATTATTGTGTAGCGGTCTCCATTTGGCGTGACTATCAGCGGTTGGATTATGCCGTGCTGCTCCAACGAATGCGCAAGCTCCTGCAGCTTGTCATCGTCAAACTGCTTTCGCGGCTGTGACGGATTGTTGTCCACCAGATTGATTGAAACCTGTGTCACCGCGTCATGTTCCTGAGGTGAATAACCGCCAAGCAGAGCGTCAAGCCCCTTGCCAAGCCCTTTCCCAAGCCCCTTTGAGTTAGTTTTTTCAGTTGTCACGTTCCAAAAGCTCCTTCGCAAGATTTATATACGCCTTTGCTCCTGCACATTTGGCGTCATACAGCGTTATGGGCATTCCAAAGCTGGGAGCCTCTCCCAATCGAATTGAACGAGGAATAATCGTGTCGTACACCTTGTTTTTGAAAAACTTTTTGACCTCGCGTACAACCTGTGCGGAAAGGTTGGTGCGTGCGTCATACATCGTCATAACCACACCCTCAACCTCAATATCATCGTTAAGATGCATTCTCACCAATTTTACCGTGTTCATAAGCTGTGCAAGCCCCTCCAACGCGTAATATTCGCATTGAATCGGCACAAGCAGAGTGTTTGCCGCCGTAAGCGCGTTTAGCGTGAGCAGCCCCAACGATGGCGGGCAATCTATGAATATGTAATCATATTGCTTGTCCACGGTTTTAAGCGCTGACTTCAGCTTGCGTTCACGCGCCATCATGCTGACAAGCTCCACCTCCGCGCCCGCAAGCTCTATGCGGGAGGGAAGCAGATCCAGCGTTTCAATCCGCGTGGGATGAACCGCATCCACGGTTGGCACGTCATTTATCAGCACGTCATAAATGCTGTGCGGACAAGCATTTTTATCAACGCCCATCCCGCTTGTTGCGTTGCCCTGCGGGTCGATATCCACAAGAAGAACGTGCTTGCCCGTCTGCGCAACGCACGCCGCAAGATTCACGGCGGTGGTTGTTTTGCCCACTCCGCCCTTTTGATTTGCAATTGCAATGATTTTAGCCATATGAACCTCCACAATCGGCACGGTATGCTTTTATTATATGCCATGCGGGCGGCAAGCGCAAGTATTAATATGCGCTTCGGCAATTTTTTATTGTTTCACGTGAAACAGCATTGCGGAATTTATTGTGACGACAAATCTGACGGCTTTGTATCAACAGTCAGGAATGTTTCACATGAAACATTCCTGACACTTTCCCATCACACTGCGGGGAATATAAAGCGGCGTGAAAAACGTTCCGCGCCGTTCATTTCAATCAACCGATATTCCCTATATTTCAACTTTTTTGCTGTAGAAAAAATGCATCGTTAAGACGCTTTTCAGCCTTTTGCGCTTCGCCGGTCGGAATTATTACCGAGATTCGTATTTCTCCCGTTGTGATATAGCGCGACACAATCCCCAATGCGTTCAATTCGCAAAGCATTTTTGAAACAACGGCACAGCTGTCCGCAAGCCCTGAGCCAACAGCGGAAAGCGTTGCCAGACCACTTTCAACCGCAACGGAAGAAAATCCCGCTTCACCTTCAGAAATCAGCTTAACAGCCTTTGCGCATATGCTGTCCGCAACAGAAAAGCTTACGGTTCCGGTTTGTTCGTCAGCACGCTGAGAGCGAATTATAACATCAAGCGGAATTTCATTTTTGGCAAGAAGCTCGAACAAACGTCCCGTATCCGCGCCCGTTCCCACGCCGCAAACCGTCACCATTGATACTGCGTCCGTCAAAACTATGCCGCTTACGGGCTTTGCCGCCGCAAGAGAATGAACCGTAGTTCCCGCCAAATTTTCAACACTTGAGCGCACCTCAAAAGCAACGCCGCTGCGCTTTGCCATGCTTACGGATCTGTTGTGAAGCACCTTTGCGCCGAGGGTGCTCATTTCCATCATTTCATCATACGAAATTTCGCTGTGCATCACAGCGTCCGGAACGTGGCGCGGGTCGGCAGAATACACGCCACGTACATCTGTATATATATAGCACGCGTCCGCTTCAAGAGCGGCGGCAAGGGCGATAGCGGTGGTATCCGAGCCGCCGCGCCCAAGCGTGGTTATGTCCTCGCGTGAATTTACGCCCTGAAATCCCGCAACAACCACAATATTTCCCCTTCCAAGCTCCAGCAGAATGCGCTCCGCATCCACCTCGGTTATTGTGGCTTCGCCGTATCTGTCATCGGTTCTTATTCCCGCCTGCCACCCGCAAAGCGACACCGCCTTTTGCCCAAGCTTTTGCAGCTCCATTGCCATAAGCGACATGGACGCCTGTTCACCTGTTGAAAGCAAAACGTCATTTTCTCTCGGCTGAGGGTTGTCGGTCACGCTTTTTGCAAGACGCACAAGCTCGTTTGTGGTGTTGCCGCGTGCGGATACCACAACCACCACCCTATGCCCCTCGGCAGCGCGTGCAGCGGCAATCCGTGCCGCGTGCTCCGTCTTTTCATTTGTGGCAAGCGACGAGCCGCCAAATTTCATCACAATCAACATATATTGCTCCTTTATGACGTTGATACTGTAACAATATTCCGCAACAGTCGTTAATGTCACCAAATTGAGCGCCGAACCAATGTAAAGATTCTGTATTATTACTTGTCATATTTATGAATTAAGATGATAGCTTTTTGACCTTTCTGTAAACAATACAACAATATGGGCAAAAAACTCTTGCATATACTCTCAAAAACAGGTACAATTAAGATTAGGCATACCTGTATGGGGCTTTGCTTGCGCAAGTCATTTTGGGTTTGCCGTAATTTTCATCGCTTCGCCTGCTTTTGCGGGCTTTCGATATAAGGGGGTTCCCGTGAGTCTTTCTCTTGAGGTTAAAAAGTTCATCAATTCCGAGCATATTGGCGAATATGTCACCGTTGTGCTGCCAAGCGAGCTTCCTGTTGACCGTGCGGAGGTGCGCGCCGTCACCCGTGACAAATCGTCCGCCGCCGCCGTACGTTCTTCCGCTGATTCCCTCCGCCGTGAGGCTGTCGCAGCCGCCGCCGCTTTTGAAGCGACAGACGCCGCTGCCGCCGCCAAGCACGCAGAGCTTTCGGAGGCTGACACGCTTCTTAGCCGTCTCACAAAAAAACAAGAGGCGCTTACTCCTTCACTTGATGAGCGAATTGCCGCATACAACGCCACGCAGGCGGATTATGACGGCAAAAATTCTGAATATAACAGCCGTCTTGCCGCTTTTAAGACGGTTGAGCAGCAAAAGGTTGCCGCCGAAAACGCTTCAGACGAAGCGGCGCGCCGCCTGAACGAATGCCGCGTTGCGGTTGAGCAGGCGCAGAACGCGCTTACGCTTGAGCAGGAAAACGTCGCAAGGCTTGGCGACCGCACTGTGGAAGTCAATTCATCCGTTGCGGAGGCTCGCGCCCTGTCTGAAAGCGCGTCTGTCGCTTCTGATGAGGCGCGCCGCCGTGAGGAAGCCTTGACGCAAGAAGTCAGCACGCTTTCCACACAATCCACAGCGCTTTCAGCAGAAAGCAAGGTTTGCGCAAAGCGCGTTGCGGACGCATCAAAAAACGTTGCAACAGCGCAAAAAAATCTTACAAAGCAGCGTGCGGACGCCGCCGCCTGCCGCGAAAGTGCGGATTCATATGCATTGACTTCAAACGCAAACGCAGACAAGCTGGCGTTGCTTCGTCAAAAGTCCGCCGCAGCAGACGCACGGGAGAGTGACGCGCAAAGCGCCGCAGATTCCGCCGCCGCGGAGCTTAATGCCGAGACAGAAAGGCGTGACGCTGCGGACGCGGAGTATACCCGTTCAACCGAAACGCTTTCCGCGCTGACCCTTCGCCTTGATGAAGCAAAGTCCGCCGCAGCCGCCGCGCTTGCGGAATTTAACGATATTCGTGCGCGTCTGCTTTCGGCCGAAAGCACTTCGGCAGAGGCGTCCTCGGCAAAATCCGCTTCCGCAGATGCTGTCGGCACATTGGAGCAAACGCTTTTCAGCAGCAAGACCGCCCTTTTGGATGCGGAGCTGTACTTTGAAGCCTCACAAAAAGAGGTTGAGGAGCTTAAGCAGCGTGTTGACGCCGCAAAAACCGAGATGGAAATTTCACTCGGCATTATGACCGAGGCGGACGCCTCAAATTCTGTCACTCGCGCCTCTTTTGAAGCGGAAAACACAGTTTTTGCCGCCGCACAGGCTGAAACAAACGCTCAGCAGGCACTGCGTGAAAAGCTTCAGTCCGAATACACGGCTCTTTGTGGCCGCCTGCAAAACGACAGGGACGCCATGGAAGCATCCGAGGCAAAGGCTTCTTCGGCAGAGGCTGACGCTATCGAAAAGCAAAATTCCATCCGCACAATATCCACAAAATATGAGACCGCAAAGGTGCATTACATCCAAGCCGGCAAGGGTGAGGATATTTTGCTTATCCACACCGTCGGGCAGTCGCTTTACACATTCAGAGACCTCATAACCAAGCTTTCTTCAAACTTCCGCGTCACCGCGCTGGATCTGGTTGGCTTTGGCTATTCCGACAAACCATATGTTTTTGGTTACACAATGGAGGAATATGCCGATTTTATCGCCCGCTTTATGGAGGCTTTGGGGATTGACTGTGCGCACATATACGCTTTTTCGATGGGTGCAGGCTATGCGCTGTTTTTTGCGCGTAAATATCCCGAAAGAATCAATCGCCTTGTGCTGATGTCCCCCGGCGGTATCACACCCGATATGCCTATGTCGGTTCGCATGATTGAGAGCGGTCTTTTCGGGGGGCTTGCCTGCCGTCTTTACAACTACAAAACAGTTGAAAAGATGCTTACGGGCTGCTTCTTTGACCTCACAAACATTACGGACGCACTTTTGACTGAGTATTACCGTCCCGCTTCAGAGCCGGACACGCGTGGGATTATCCGCACCTGCCTTTACAATTTTGATGATGACGCCGTAATTCACACCTTGCGCGACGTCAAGTGCGAAACGCTTTTGCTTTGGGGCAATGAGGATAAATGGCATCCCACGGAGATGAGCGATATTTTCCGCGCCGCTCTCCCCTCCTGCAAATATTTTGAGGTGCGTAACGCGGGGCATCTTGCCCATGAGGAAAAGCCCGAGCGTGTTGCAACCTTAATAAAGCAATTTATTCCGTGCGGTTATGAAGAATAGTTTGTCGCGTGATGCAATGTCGATATTCTGTTTTTCGTAATTGTGTCTTTCCACATACTGTGGATAACTGTGGATAAAACCTGTGGATAATGTGGATAACTTTTTTTGAGAGTCTATTTTTTCCACATTATCCGTGTGGATAACTTGCTTGTGGATAAGTATAACTCGGATAACTTGGAAAGTGTGGATAACTTTGACGGTTATCCACAAAATGCCAACAGCCTTATCCACAGCATTTTTACATGTGAAACAAGCACAAAAACGGGTTATCCGCAGTTTCCACAACCCCTACTGCTACTACTGTTTTAATAATGATGAAGATGTTGTATGCATACCCAACATTTTCATCAAACCGATACCATCGAGGAGGAATTTTAACCATGAAGTTTTTTGTTAACACTTCAGAGATGAAGGAGGCCGTTGCGGCGGTTTCAAAGGCGTTGCCTTCAAGCAGCTCCGTTTCGCTGCTGGAGGGCATCTACATCAAGGCGTCGGGCAACGAGCTTTATCTCAAATGCTTCGACCTCTCCCTTCTTATTGAAACATCCATTCCCGCAGTTGTGGAGGAGGATGGCACGGCGATAATTCCGGGCAGGCTCACAACGGATTTGATACGTCGAATGGATGGCGAAACCATTGATTTTTCGTCTGAAAAGATGACAATGTTCATCAAATGCGGCAGAATCAAGGGCAATTTGCAGTTTCTTGACCCAACCGATTATCCCAAGATGGAAAGTGACAATGATGAGCTGAGGCTTTCCATAAAGCCGTCGCTGCTTAAAAGCATGATTAAGCAAACAGCCTTTGCCGCCTCAACCGAAGCTGTCAAGCCGATTCTTACAGGTGTTTTGTGTGAGTTTTTGGGTGACGGTTGGTTAAGCATGGTGGCGCTGGACGGCTATCGGCTTGCCAAGCGAACCGAGCATATCGGCGCGGAGGACGGAATTTCGCGAAGGATTGTTGTTCCCGCAGCCGCCTTGAAAGAGATTTCAAACATTTTGCCTGACGCGGAAGACGCCATACAAATGATATTGATGAAAAAGCAGATAAAATTCATTGTCGGTGGGACGATAATTACATCACGTCTTTTAGACGGTGAATTTATCAGTTATTCGAATATCCTTCCAAAAATATTCTGTACACACGTTGTTATCAGCCGTGCGGAGATGCTTTCAGCGGTGGAAACGGCAATGCTTATGGCGCGAGAATCCAAAAACAGTCTTATTAAAATGACTTTCGGGCGCGATATGCTGACAATCAACGCAAACAGCGAAAACGGCAAGGTTAATGAGGAGGTTGACCTTAACCTCACGGGAAGCGAGCTTGAAATTGCCTTTAACGGACGCTATTTTATGGATGCTCTTCGCGTGATTGAGGACGATTGTGTTGCGCTGAGCCTCAACAACAGCGTTACGCCATGCGTTATCGAACCAACCTCCGGAGAGAGCTTTTACTATCTTGTGCTGCCTGTGCGCATACTTACAGGCGTCGATTAAGGAGAAATATGGATACAAAAATGCTTGAGCAATATGCGCGTCTTATCGTTGAAACTGGTGTGAACGTGCAAAAAAATCAACCTGTCATGATCAATTGTCCAATTGAGGGAGCAGCTTTTGGCAGGCTGCTTGCCAAGGCGGCATACGATTGCGGCGCAAGCGAGGTTGTTTTTAATTGGAGAGACGATACCCTTACAAGGCTTTTTTATTTGCATGGTGAGGATTCTCTTTTTGACATAACACGCAGCTGGGATGCAGACAAATACAACAAGCTTGCGGAAATGAACGCGTGCTGTATTTCGGTTTCCGGCTCCGATCCGGAGTGCCTGAAGGGTGTTGATCCGGAGCGCATACGCCGCAGAGACAATGCAGTTGGGCGTGATTACAAGCCGTTTTATCGCCGCATGACAAACAACGAGACTGCATGGTGCGTTGCTTCCGTGCCTGTTCCCGCATGGGCAAAGCGTGTTTTTCCCGAGCTTTCGGAGGATGAAGCGATTGAACGTCTCTGGAGTGAAATTTTTAAGTCCGTCCGCATAACCGAGGGCAAGGACGCTGTTGCGGAATGGAAAAATCACTGTGCCACGCTTAAAAAACACGTTGAAAAAATGAACGCGTACAATTTTAAGTTCCTTCGCTACACAAACAGCTTGGGCACGGATTTAACCGTTGAAATGCCCGAAAATCACGTTTGGAAGGCGGGCGGCGACACAACTCCACAGGGCGTGGCGTTCAATGCCAATATGCCCACGGAGGAGGTATTTTGCGCTCCAAAGCGCGACGGTGTTAACGGCGTGCTTTATGCCGCACTCCCATTGGTGTTGAATGGGAACCTTGTAACGGGAATTCGCTTCAAATTTAAAAAAGGACGAATTGTTGACGTCACGGCGGATACCTGTGAGGACGTGCTGAAAAAGGCTGTCGACACGGATGAAGGCTCTCACTATCTGGGTGAGATTGCTCTCGTGCCGAATGATTCACCGATTTCAAACAGCAAAATTCTTTTCTACAACACGCTTTTTGACGAAAACGCCTCCTGTCATTTTGCATTTGGTGAGGCTTATCCCTCCTCAATTAAGGGCGGAGAAAAAATGGAGCTTGACGAGCTTTGGGAGCACGGAATAAATGCGGAAAGCAACACCCATATTGACTTTATGGTTGGCACTGCCGATCTTTCAATTGTGGGGACGACCCATGACGGCAAAATGATCGACGTTTTCAAAAACGGCAACTTCGCATTCTAAAAGTAAAAATATGATTACCCCTCCCCACGGTTTTTTTGTGAGGAGGGTTTTTTGTTGCAATAATAGACATTTTTGTGCCAATCGGCAGCTTATTTTGTGCCGAAAAGCCTGTCGCCCGCATCGCCCAAGCCGGGCACGATATAGCCATGCTCATTTAGACCTTGGTCAATGGCTGCGGTGTAAATTTGCACGTCCGGATGTGCCGCGTAAACGGCGCGAATGCCCTCCGGCACGGATACAAGATTCATCAGCCGCACAGAGCGCGCCCCGCGCTCCTTCACAATGCGTATGCCCTCGCAAGCCGAGCCGCCGGTTGCAAGCATGGGGTCAACAACAATAATTTCTCTGTCCTCAATATCGGCGGGCAGCTTGCAATAATAGCTGACAGGCTTAAGCGTTTCAGGGTCACGATAAAGCCCGATATGTCCCATCTTTGCGGTTGGAATCAGCGCCATAATGCCATCCGCCATGCCAAGCCCCGCACGCAAAATAGGCACAACGCCAAGCTTGCACGAAACAAGCATATGCGCAGTTGTGGTTGCAATAGGAGTTTCAATCTGAACATCGTCCAATTTGAGGTCCCTCGTTACCTCATATGCCAAAAGAGTTGAAAGCTCCTGAAGCAGACAGCGAAAATCCTTTGTGCCTGTGTTTTTATCCCTCAATAAAGAGAGCTTGTGCTGTACCAAAGGATGGTCGATAACCGTAACATTTGAAAATTCGTTCATTATCTTTACCTCACATATATAATAGTTTATATTGACGAATAATTTTGCGGATGAAGCACACGCGTCTATTGCTCGCTGCATTATTCGTTAAAAAAGGCACTTGCCAAAAGCGGCTTGTGCCTAAAAAATCAAAGCTTTTCAGTATAAGAAGCGATTTTGTCAAGCCGCGACTGATGCCTTCCGCCCTCGTATTCGGTGGAAAGCCACGTTTCGACAATCGCCTTTGCGGTTTCAACCCCAATTATGCGCCCGCCCATCGCAAGAATATTTGAATCATTATGACGCCGCGTAAGACTTGCGGATACCACATCGCCGCAAAGCGCACAGCGCACCTCGGGAAATCTGTTGCAGCAGATTGAAACGCCAATCCCCGTGCCGCAGATTATTATCCCGTGGGAATATTTGCCCGCCGCAACCTCGCTTGCAAGAGGGAATGCGATATCGGGATAATCAACGCTTTCGGTCGAAAAACAACCTATATCATGCACACTGTAACCAAGCTGTTCAATATACGGAATAAGCTGCTGCTTCAAAGCAAAGCCGCCGTGGTCGCATCCAACAATAATTTGCATATTGTCAAAGCTCCTTTCAATCAAAAATAGGTCTATCGGTCAAGCACATTAAAGCCTGCAGACCTCAAAAGACGGTTCATGTAGGCAAGTCCTTGCGCGTCTGTGGAAATACCCTCCGCAAAAATTACGTCCGCAGAATCCGAAAATTGCCGAAGCGCCGCAAAAAGGGAGGCGCAAAGCGTTGAAGGAGCATCCCTGTCACCGATTATATCACAGGTTTTGCCGCGATAGCAACCACGAGTTTGCTCCGTGCCAAGTATAACACAGCGATTGCCGTTGGCGGTTTCACGGTCATATTCGCGGTTGATAATGCGCGCCGCTTCGCGTGGACTGCCGTTTGCAACGATAACCTGTGCGTTTGGCGCATAATGACGGTATTTCATGCCGGGAGAGGAAGCCGTTTCGCCTTCGGCAAGAGGATTAAGGCAAGCGCAGCTTACCTCAACGCCTCCGACAATCTGTTCAAGCATTTCCCGCGTGACGCCGCCGGGACGCAGAATTGTAGGCTTGCCAACAAGCGTTAAAACTGTGGACTCAACGCCAACGCGGCATTGTCCCCCATCAAGCAGAATGTCAATTTTGCCATCCAAATCGGCAAGAACGTGGGCGGCAGTTGTGGGGCTGGGACGCCCGGAGAGGTTTGCGCTCGGCGCGGCGATAGGCACACCCGCAGCGCGAATCAGCGCAAGAGCCGTTTTATTATCGGGCATACGCACGGCAACGGTGTCAAGTCCCGCAGTAACCTCATCGGGAACAATATCGCTCCGCAAAAATATAAGAGTGAGAGGCCCGGGCCAAAATGCATCCATAAGCCTGCGCGCCATATCGGGAACGTGACGCCAAAGCGGTTTGACGTCACTTTTTTTTGCAACGTGAAGTATAAGCGGATTGTCGGAGGGACGTCCCTTCGCCTCGAATATGCGGCTGACGGCTTGCCCATCAAGCCCGTTTGCGCCAAGCCCGTAAACGGTTTCGGTCGGAAAAGCGACCAAACCACCCTCGCGGATTATGCGTCCGCCTAAATTCGTACCGTTTTCTCTTTGCGTAATAGCGTTAAATACCTGTGTTTTCATCTATTTATCACCTTCAATAAGGCGTACGCGTTCATCAAGAATAAGCGCGTCAATCATCTCATCCATATCGCCGTCAACAAAAGATTCCAATTTGTAGAGCGTCAAACCGATTCTATGGTCGGTAACACGTCCCTGCGGAAAATTATATGTGCGGATACGTTCACTCCTGTCTCCGCTGCCAACCTGACTCTTGCGCTTTTCCGCCTCGGCGTCATGCGCACGGGAGCTGTAAAGGTCATACAGACGTGTTTTAAGCACGCGCATTGCCTTTTCACGGTTTTGAATTTGGCTCCGCTCGTCCTGACTTTGCACAACAATCCCCGTGGGAAGATGAGTTATGCGTATCGCGCTTGAGGTTTTGTTGACGTGCTGACCGCCCGCGCCGCTGGAGCGAAAAACGTCAACGCGCAGGTCGGAGGGATTAATGTCAATGTCAACATCGTCAGCCTCGGGCAGAACCGCAACGGTTGCGGCGGAGGTGTGAATGCGACCCTGCGATTCCGTCTCGGGCACGCGCTGAACGCGATGCACGCCGCTTTCAAACTTGAGACGGGAGTATGCCGCCTTGCCGAACACGCTGAAAACAGCCTCCTTCACGCCGCCAATTTCGGTGATATTCTCATCCACAACCTCAAAACGAAAGCCGTGGCGCTCCGCATAGCGCTGATACATCCTGTAAAGCACCGCGCCGAAAAGCGCAGCCTCGTCCCCGCCAATGCCCGCACGGATTTCAATCATGACGGAGCGTTCATCGTTTTTATCCTTTGGCAGCAGCATTATTTTAAGCTGCTCAAGCGTTTGCGCGGCAGCGTCCTCCGCCGCCTTAAGCTCCTCATGCGCAAGCGTACGAAGCTCCGCATCGTCCGATTCAACAAGCATGGCGCGGCATTCATCGGCGGTTGAAGCCGCCGCACGGTATTGCTCAAAGGTTGAAACAATTTCGGCAAGGGCGGAATGCTCTCGTGCCGCGTCACGAAAAAGATTTTGGTCGGCAATTACCTCCGGACGCGAAAGCATATCGGAAAGTTCGTTATAGCGTGCCTTAATTTTTTCAAGCTTTTCAAGCATTTTTTATCCTCCGATATGTGCGGGAATTAAAGGAATTTCCTGTCCGATAACTTCGACACAAAGCGCCAGCGCACGCGAAAGACCGCTTGCAACATCGCTTGCAAGAGCGCTCGTATCCTCGGTATAGGGGTAAACCTCGTGCAGATATCGCCCATCGGAAACCGTGTGCGCAATATCCAAAAGAGGTGTGTAGCCGATAGTCGTCACGATCACCGTGCCGTCCGATTGCCTTTCAAGAGTGGCACGAAAGAGTATCCCAACGTCCACACCGTAATTTCCGCGTGAAATATTGGACACAAGGTTGCCGAGAGAATACGCCACGGGCACAACAACGCTTTTGCCGTCCCGCGTGCCGCTGACCCATTCGATAGGCTGAATAACATGGGGATGACAGCCGACAATCATGTCCGCCCCCCATTCGATAAGACGTGCGGTATAGCGTGTTTGCACGTCATTAGGCAAAAACTGATATTCCTCACCCCAATGAACGCACACTACAACAAACTCAGCGCCCTGTTCGCGGCAAAGGGCAATGCGCGACTCAATCACTGCGTCATTATAAAGACGATTAACCATGTAGCGCGCCTGTTCCGCGCTGAGACTGCCGTCAAAGCCGTTGACGGAATGGGTCATTGAAACAAAACCAATCCGAATACCGTTGATTTCGATAATATCGGCAATATTCGCATCATCCGCGGAGGCGTAAGTACCCGTGTGGAATGCGCCATAGCTATCCATTGTGGCAATTGTGCGCAAAATGCCGTCCACACCCTTATCAACACAATGATTGTTTGCTGTGGAAAAACCGTCCACTCCCAAAGCCATAAGGTTTGGAACAATCGCGTCGGGGCAATTGAACCGCTGCATAGGGCGGCGTGGGTTGGGATTGTCCTCCGTGGCGGGCGGCGCTGTGGGGCGCGGCTCGGTGTAGCCTGCTTCCGCCCCCGCAAGAGTACCCTCAAAATTGATAAGCATATTATCAACGCTTTCGAACGCTCCGCGCATATAGCGGAAGCTGTCCGTAAAATCGTATGTATCCGTTGCGCTGTCGTGCGCCGTGTTGATCTGTCCCGTCATAAGCAGCAGGTCGCCCGCAAAGCCAAGCGTTGCGGTTTGCGCCGTTGGGGCGGGAGATGCTGTCGGCTCGGCGGAAGGTTCTTGCGTTGGGGAAGGCTGTTGCGTGGCGCCCGATGAAGGCGAAGGCGTGGGAGTCAAAACGGATTGCGTTGCAAAAGCCGTGGGGGTAACGGACGCCAACACGCTTGGCACGGCGGAAGCGGCGTTCCTATCCGTCTGAATAAAAGAGCAGCCCGTTTGAAAAGCGCAAAAAAATGCCAAAGCGAATGCAAGCGCAGCAAGCCGCAAGGCGCCTGCGCGGTGAATTATTGATTTTGAATTATTGAAAAGCCTTTGCAATTACAACCCTTTCTATCCCGCAGAGATCCCGAACCGTCTCAACGGAAAAGCCAATGTTTTCAAACAATTTGCGCACTGCATCGCCCTGATTCGCGCCAACCTCCATTGCTATCGCACCGTTTTTTTGGATATGGTCGGGAGCTTCGTTTGCCATGCGCCTGTAAAAGCAAAGCCCGTCCTCCCCACCGTCAAGCGCGGCGACAGGCTCTTTCAAAACCTCCGCCTGAAGCGTGGGGATATCCCCCGTTTTGATGTATGGCGGATTTGCAGTTATCAGGTCAAACCGTCCAAGCCCCAAAAACAGATCCGTGGCAACAACCTCAACGCAAACCCCGTTGCGCTCCGCGTTTATCCGCGCAACGGCAGCGCAGTCCGCGCTTATGTCGGAGGCGGTTACGCGCATAGCGGTGTTTTTTGCGATTGCAGCAGCAACACAGCCGCTTCCCGTGCAGACGTCCAAGCAGGTTTTAAAGCCGTGCAGGCGCGCAAGGCTAATCGCCGCTTCCGCAAGCGTCTCGGTATCCTGCCGCGGAATTAGGCAGCAGCGGCGCAGCGTGATGGGCAGCCCCATAAACTGCCATTCGCCCAATATATATTGAAGCGGTTCGCCTGTAAGACGGCTGTTGACGGCTAAAATAAGTGCTTCGGAGTATTTCCCGGGAAATATTTGGGAATATTCCGACACGTCAATGCGTGATTTCCCCATCACAAACGCCACAAGGCAGCGCGCCTCAAACGAGGCGTCCTCACCCGCAGCGGGCAAAAGCGCACGCGCCGCGTTGGTTACGGCATGACCGATTGTTTCGGCGGAGCTGTTCACGCAACGGTATCCGTGGGGTCGGCGTCCGCGGATTCTTCTGCGGATTCTTCTGCGGAAGGAGCGTCCGCGGATTCTTCTGCGCCATCATCCTCCTGTGCGGAGGAAGCAAGCGGGTCGTCCTCACCCATCGCAAGATAAAAGGAAGCTATCGCAACCTCAAGCATATCCTCGGTAGGCTCCTTTGTGGTGATGTATTGCAGCGCCATGCCGGGGGCGCGGATGATTTTTGTGAGCCAATTGTCATGCGCGGCGGCGGCGCGAAGCACCTCATAGCTTATGCCCGCGATAAACGGCAGGCAAAGTATGCGGTATCCAAAGCGAAAAAGAAACTCCAGCACCTTGTTGTCAATCGAAAAACCTATTACATCGCGTATAAGCACATCAACAAGCGTAAGTACGATTATTGAAACGGCCATAACCAAAAACAGATAGTTTGTGCCGCAGCGCGGATGCAGACGCGAATATTTGATTGCATTTTGAGGAGTGAGCGGTTCGCGGTCAGCCTCATAGCAGGCGATTGTTTTATGCTCCGCGCCGTGGTACATAAACACCCTGCGCACGTCCTTTATAGCGGAGCAGAAAAACAGATAGCCAACGTAAATCAGCACGCGCAGCCCGCCCTCCACAAGCGAACGCCATATGTGGGAGGAATCCGCCTTGCCGAATATCAATGAGGAAATAAGCTGCGGCAAAAACATGAACAAGCCGACGGCAAGAATCACGCCGAGAAAAATCCCAATGCCCATAACGACATCCATCACGTCTATATGAAGCTTTTCGGACAGCCATTTTTCAAAACGGGAGGGCTCCTCATCCGCAAGGTCTTCGCCGTACAGCTCAGCAGATTTTGTGGTGGTGTTCATGCCCACGGTAAGCGATTCAACAAAGGCAACCACGCCGCGAACAATCGGCAGCCCCAAAAAGGTTCCCCTTTGCGCTTTGCTCTTATACCTGCGATAATTTTTGACTATCTTGCCGTCGGAGCGCCGCACCGCCATAGCAATGCCCTCGTCCGAACGCATCATAACGCCTTCCATAACGGCCTGTCCGCCAACCGTACATCTTCTCACGCACATTACCTCTTATTATCAAAATTAGACCCTGTTACGCAATCGTACATTAATCCATTTTTATTATAGCATGAGATATTAAGAAATGGAAGTCCCGCGCAGGTAAAATGATGATGAACGATTGGGCATATAAAAGCCGCGTGCTCAATTGAACACGCGGCTTGCTTAGCAAATGCGAATTGTCAGACGAGAGGGTCTACAAGATCCAGTGCATAGCGAAGAATCTGAAGCGTATCATCGTTGCCGACAACGCCGTTGTCGTTGAGGTCGCCAACAAACAGCTGATATTCGTCCGGCGTCATTGTGCCCATAGCGGCGCGCAGTGCAAGCAGCGCGTCGTCAGTGCCGACGTGACAGTCGTTGTTGAGATCGCCAAGCTGATAATACACGGCGTAGACCTGCAAATCGCCCGTTATAACGGAGAAATCAACGCTCCATCCAAAGAAGCGGAACAGCCCTTCAAGATATTCTTCCGCCTCGGGAGCAACAGCGGCGTGACCTTCAATTACCTGCTGCGTGCTGAGAACAACGCCGTTATTGCCAACGAATGTGACTGTGTAGATGCTGACGGCGGAGCCTGCTGCAAGATATACACGACCGTTTTCAACAGTTATGTCGGAGTGCGGAATGCCCTCAAGCGTGGGTTCGCCCGTGGGAAGCTCCGTCCAATGCAGATAGGTGCTTTCAAGCACAGTAATGGGCATTTCAAGATAATTGCCCGTTTCGTCAGTCTGCATAAGATTGACGGGCGGAGTTGCGATAAGCTGATATGTCACGCGTGCGATAGAACCGCCCATCTGCATGCCATAGCAGGTGAATGTTGTGAGGTACATACCGATCATTGTGTAATGATTGCCGTCCTCACCCTTGGGGAACATACCCGTGCCGCCAATGTAATCCATGTTGAACACAAAGTTGGGCAGGTCGCTCCACTGCGTGCCGTCTTCAATCGTTTGATTTACGGCGGCGATAATGCCCGCGCCCCAAGTGCCCGTAATTGCCGTGGGCGCAAGATAATCCTCGTCAAAATCAATCAGCCAGTGCCCGCTGTACATAGCTGAGCCCTGCGAAACATTGAACGTCCAATAGAATGTATCCCCCACCTCAAGCGATGTGCCGTCAACAGTATCGCCCGTGTAGGTAATGGGGAATTCGGTTTGCGGGACATATGTAACGTCAACGGTAATGTCCTCGTTTTGCATAGCGCCCTCAACAACCTCCACATCGGGAGTGAACATCGGAACAAAGGGAGAAACAACGCTGTAAGCCTCATTCTCCTCAAGACGCGCAACAACTGTATCCGCGGCAGCAGTGCCGTCCTCATACAGATAGTTTATTGTGAGAGTGCCGCCGGAGGGAGGATTTTCAAGCGGAGTAACATACCCTTTGCCGCTGTGAACCGTAACATCGTGCAGACCATAGCCAAATTCGGCAGAGGCGTCAAGATATGTGGACTCAATGCATTCAAGCGTCATTTCAAGATAATAGCCGTTTTCATCCCGCAAGCAATCACGCTCATAAGGGATTGCAATCAGACGATAGCGCAGACGGATGAGATTGCCGCCCACCTGAAGCCCGCCATGGGTTTGGCTTGTGAGATACATACCGATATTGGCATACATCCTGCCCGTTTCGCCGTGCGGAAATCCGCCCGAGTTGCCGTTGTAGTACGGATTGCAGACAACATTGCACTGATCGCTCGTTTGCTCCTCATTGTCAATCTGGAGATTGACGGCAGCAATAACGCCACCCGGCCATGTTACAGAGTAACACGCCTGAGAGTTTGTTGTGCTGTAAGGAGCGATATAGCGCTCATCATAGCCGGAAATCCACTGACCTGAGTACATACCGGAGCCTTCGCTGACGGCAATGTAATAGTAGAACGCATCCTCCACAGAAGCCGCCGTAAGATCCACGGTGGAGCCTGTGTAAACAACGTCATGATCGCCCGCAAGTGAAATCACGGGGACAAGAGACATCACCATAACAATAGCAATGGCGATTGCGAAGAATTTTTTCATAACAAGCTTTCTTCCTCTCTCACTTTTATGTTTGAACGGAGCGCGTAAAAAACGTACCCCAACAAAGGGCGGCGCAAATACACACCAACCCACAAATATATTACCATACAATCAGCAAAAAGGGAAGCTCGAAGAACAAAAAAGATGATATATTATATTGAGAATGCCATACGGGGACGCAAATGAGGAGCGGCGTGGTGGGGCAAAACAATAACGGCACGGCGTCCGTCTGTTACAACACAGGCACGGTTTGCGGCACGGGTTTTTGTACAGGCTGCGTGGCGGGGCGAAATTACGCAGCAAATAACATAAAAGCAGTTATCAACGACTGCTTTAACACAGGTGCGGTCAGCGGCACGGGTTTTTGTACAGGCGGCGTGGCGGGGCATATCAAAACAAGCGGCACAGCTGCAAGCGCATATGTCAGCAATTGCTATTATCTTGATATTTGCGGAGCGACAATCGCAATCGACACTATCGGCGGAGACGGTACGGAAAACGTAACCAATGTTGTTGCGCTTACAAACGCACTTCTTCGTGTGCAGTCTAACTATGTTGGTTTTAATTTCAGCAAGCCTTGGACTATGCAGGGCAATTCGGATTATCCTTATGCCGAGCTTAGCGGCAATCAATACGTTGGCAGCTGGCAGCCGCCCACACATACAGTCAGCTATTACGCTTAACGGTGCGCTTGTTGCAGAATATGCCGTGGTTGTGGGCGAAACGCTTGCGGAAATTCCCGACGTGCCCGCAAAGGCGGGATACGATCAGACAGAACCCTATTGGGATATCGACCTGACAGGCGTGGCGATAACACAGGATTATACCGTCAACGCCGTGTATACCGAAAACATCTATATTGTTGGGGATGTTAACGGTGACGGCGTAATCGGCTTTGGGGACGTTGCCATGCTGTATATGGCGATTGTCGGCGGCGCGCCGCTCAGCGAGGACGGCTTGTCGCGCGCGGACGTCACGGGGGACGGTATTATAGATTTTGCGGATCTTGCGGCACTGTATTTGCAGATTGTAAATTCGGGGAGAGGTGTTTGGTAAGGGCAAGCTGCAAAAATTTGTGATGCCCGCAGTATAAATGTGGCGATGGGATAAAGCACATTACCGTGGGATTTGCGGGGGCGATGGGTGAGGTTGTGAGGGTTTGCACCTTTTAAGGGGCTTGGCGACAGACAAGCCGCGGAATTTATGCATCCCCCCACAGATTTTGCGGCGCTGCGCTTGGAAAGTTTTTATTTTGGTGACGGGCAAAGGTTATGCCTTTTATGTGGGATTTGCGTGGGTGTCTGTTGGGCTTGCGGGTGTTGCGGGGACGGAGGGTGAGCTTGCGGAGGTTGACGCCTTTTAAGTTGTCTGGTAACGGACAAGCCGCGGAATTTATGCATCCCCCCACAGATTTTGCCGCGCTTCGCTTGCAAAATCAGCTCCCCCGCGGGGGGAGCCCTCCGCTTCCGCTCCGGGTTCGCTTCGCTCACGCCGCCTACTAAGCTTGAAGTTGGTTAGCTCTATGCGCGTTAAAAAGACGCACATAGAGCTTTAGTTTGTTTTTTGTCGCCAACTAAGTTTGTCGCGGGTGGGCTGGTCGCCAACTATGCTGTTGCGTGTGGACAGGTCGCCAACTATGCTGTTACGGGTGGACGGGTCGCCAACTAAGGGTGATGAGGGCGGGCAGGTCGCCAACTGAGGGTTTGGTTTGAACGGGTCGCCGCCTGAGCGGGCGCGGCGTCACATACCGAACGGGCGATCCTGCTGCGGGGGCTGCCAATAATTTTGATTGGCATTGGGCTGATTTCCACCGGTAAGCGCGTCATAGCAGCCCGCGTCAGTAAGCGCAATATAGGGAGTTACATAGAATATGCCCAGTATCCCAAATGTCATAGCCGTCAGCAGATTCCATCCAATGAATGAAAGCGACACGACAAACAGATCTCCCTTATGCCCTTTTGTTATCTGCCAAGAGCGGCGAATCACGTCCATGGGCTTCATATTGGGGTTTTCAAGCAGTATGTATGGCGCCATTGAAAGCCCATATGCAACAATAATCCCCGGTATTATAAAGCAGATTAAGCCAAGCGCGGTAAACAGGGTTGTCAATGCCATTGTGCCGACGCTTTTGCCGTATCTGCCGCCCTTAAAGCCCACAAAAACCTCATCCACGGAGGTGAATATGCCTCGATAAAGCTTGAGCATCGCGCTTGCCCTGCCGAGAGTTAGCACATTTGCCACTAAAAATGTGTACGCACACCCCACAAGTGTCAGAACAAGTGAAAGCAGAGCGTATCTCATGGAGTATGCAGCTCCCGAGCGGAAAGCGTAAACGCCATACCTGATATCGTCACCGTTAAACGAGTTTAGCCGCAATGTAAAAACGCTGCCAAGCCCCGCAAGCAGTCCGACAATAACGCACACGCCTACAAGCGTCCAATAATTCGAGCCGCCGAGGATGCTTTTTGCTCTGCTTTTGATGAAAGGACGATTCAGAATATACATACCGAGTACCCCCTTGATTGTATTATGGCGATTATCGCATATTTTGTAGGCGTTTGCAATACCCACTCCCCTGTTTTGCCGATTGTGCGCGCGCGCATCCATATTTATTATATGATATGCTGATTGGTTATTGCATTTTTGCCGTGCATAGGCTATAATACCGATATTCTTAACGGAGGATAACGGCTTTGCTTATGCGCCGACTTGCATTATGCAGATAAAAAAAGCTCCGCGGACTGTGTCAGCTCCGCAGGATACGCACAATACGTCACGGCGCTTTCGCAAGGCAAGTCAAACGTGGGTGATTGCTTTGCTTGCGGCGCTGCTTGTGTGTCTTTTTGTGGTGTCGCTTACATTCGGACGTTATCCCGTGCCGCTTCTTCAGGTAATACGGATTCTTTTAAGCAGTCTTTTTCCCTTTCTGCGTATAGCAAAAACATGGACTGCTTCAATGTACGCGGCTGTGGTCAACATAAGGCTTCCACGGGTGGCGACGGCGTGTCTTGTGGGCTGCTGCCTTTCAACCTCGGGCGCGGCATATCAGGGCGTGTTTCAAAACCCCATGGCGTCGCCCGACCTGCTTGGCGCAACGAGCGGCGCGGCATTCGGCGCGGCGCTTGCCATACTCATGGGGCTTGGCTCCCAAATGATAACTGTGCTTGCATTCGCTTTTAGCCTGTTTACCGTGTTCGCCGTCTATTTTGTGGGGCAGAGAGCGCCCGGCAAGCGTGTCGTAAGCCTAATTTTGGCGGGCATAATGATAAGCTCACTGTTTTCGGCGGGAACCTCATACATAAAGCTGGTTGCAGACCCAACAAATCAGCTCCCCGCAATAACCTATTGGCTTATGGGCAGTCTTTCGGGAGTTAAGTCTGAAAATGTGTTGATGTGTGCAATACCGATGGCAATCGGGCTTGTGCCTCTTATTGTGCTTAGATGGCGCATAAATCTGCTTTCCTTGGGCGATGACGAGGCGCGAACGCTTGGCGTCAACGCAAACGGGCTTAGGCTTGTGGTGGTGGCTTGCTCAACACTTATCACAGCGGCAAGCGTGTCCGTAAGCGGCATGATTGGCTGGGTGGGGCTTGTTGTCCCCCACATTTGCAGGATGCTTGTGGGCAACGACTATCGCAGGCTTATGCCCGCAAGTATGCTTTTCGGGGCATTATTTTTGCTTGCGGTGGACAATATTTCGCGTAACCTGCTTGCGGTTGAAATACCAATCGGCATATTGACGGCATTTGTCGGCGCACCCTTCTTTCTTTATCTTATAATGAGAAAGGAGACGAGCTTATGAGCGGCGCGGCGGATATTGAAGGCACACACGGCTTTGCCGCTTTGGAGACGCGGGACTTGCGGTTTGCATACCGCGATACGCAGGTGCTGAAGGGAGTTGAGCTTTCGGTTGAGGAGGGGCGGCTGTGTGCGCTTCTCGGCAAAAACGGAAGCGGAAAGAGCACTCTTTTCGGGTGCATTCTGGGGATCAACAGGGGCTTTACGGGTAAAATTTTGCTTTGCGGCTCCGATATTCAAGCACTTCCCGCACGCACACTTTCAAGGCTTGCGGCATACGTCCCGCAGGCGCACAATCCCGTATTCAACTACACCGTGCTTGACATGGTGCTTATGGGACGTGCGGGCAGCATAAAGTCCTATTCCTCCCCCGCGCACGCGGATATCGAGGCGGCTGAATGCGCGCTTGACGAGCTGGGCGTGTTGAATCTGCGGGACAGGGGCTATCTGCGCTTGAGCGGCGGCGAACGTCAGCTTGTGCTTATCGCCCGTGCGCTGGCGCAGCTCACGTCCGTCATAATAATGGACGAGCCGACCTCGGGCTTGGATTTTGGCAATCGAATGCTGCTTATGCGCACCATTCGCGCACTTTCGCGGCAGGGACGCACCGTTGTGTTTTCCACACACGACCCGCAGCAGGCTTTGGATTATGCCGACGACGTTATAGCGCTTTCGGAAGGGACGGTTGCCGCGCACGGAGCGCCAAAGGACGTGATTACCGCGGAGCTTATACAAAGGCTGTACGGAGTTTCGGCGGAGCTTGCGGAAATTAACGGGCGAAGCGTGCTGATTTCCGCCACAGAACAGGAGGGATAAATTTGGGCAGATACGAATGGACAACGGACACAATACGCTTTATGCGTGACGCGGCGGAATACGGGGGCGAAGGCTTTTATACTCCGCTTGCAAAAGCCGTTATGCGCGGAATCCCTCCCGCGGGCAGCATAATTGACGCGGGCTGCGGCACGGGCGACCTTGCGATGGCATTGGCAAGGGCGGATGCTTCTTCACGCGTGTATGCGGCGGATCTTTCGCTTATGGCAATCGCATCAATAAATAATTGCCCGAGCAATATGCAAACAATGCTTACGGACGTGTTTTCATTGCCCGCACGGCAAAAATTTGACTCGGCAGTGTTCTGCCGATTTGGAAAGCTTGATGAATGTCTGGATTTTGCACGCGTCCACGTCAACAAAAGTCTGATTATGGTAAAGCGCAACGACGACGCCCATCTGTTTTCGCTGAAAGCGGCAGACCCTGCCGTCAACACATATGAGGAGTCCCTTTCAACGCTTGCGGAGCGCGGCATACCTTGCAAAGCTCAAGCGATAACGCTGAGCCTTGATCAGCCCTTCCGCGACATGGCGGACGCAAGCACATTCTTCAAATTTTACGGAAGAACGGACTGCGTAAGCGTTTCGGAGGTTCGTTCCCGTGTTGAGGCAACGGGCAAAAAGGATTTTCCGTTTGTTGTGCGGGGCGTGAGAAAGCTCGGCATAATAATAATTGACGTCAAAAAATTAAACGGAGGTTTATAAAAACTATGAAGCTTAAAAGAACACTCGCATTCCTTCTGGCGGCACTGTTTGTGCTTGGCGCGCTTGCTTTTGCAGGCTGCAAGGATACCACGCCCGCCGAAGCTCCCGCGGCAACGCGCACATTCACCGATTCAACAGGCCGCTCGGTGGAGCTGCCCGTTGACGTCTCAAAAATTGCAGTATCCGGGCCTCTTGCACAGATAACCGTGTTTGCGCTTGCGCCCGAAAAGCTTGTGGGCATCGCTTCTGCTTGGGACGAAACGGCGGAGCAATTTTTGGATACTCAGTACTATCAGCTTCCCGTTCTGGGGCAGCTTTACGGTGGAAAGGGAGAGCTTAACCTTGAGGAGCTTCTTGCCGCCGCACCGGAGGTTGTGATTGACGTTGGTGAGGCGAAGGACGGCATAGCGGACGACATGACCTCCCTTACGGAGCAAACGGGCATCCCCTTTGTTCACATCACAATGACCACCGCCACAATGGGCGAAGCTTACATAACGCTTGGCGAGCTGCTCAACTGTGCGGACAAGGCGAACGAGCTTGCCCAATACTGCACCGATGTTTACAACCGCACCGTCAGCATTGCCAACAGCGTGGATAAGGTTGATTTGCTTTATATCACGGGCGATGAGGGGCATAACGTAATCGCCTGCGGCAGCTACCACTCCGAGGTTATAGACCTGCTTTCAAACAATGTCGCCGTTGTGGATGAACCCTCCTCAAAGGGAACGGGCAACGAGGTTGACATGGAGCAGATTTTGCTTTGGAATCCCGATTACATCATCTTTGCGCCGCAAAGCGTGTATGCACACGTTGCGGAGGACGAAACATGGATGACGCTTGAAGCTATACAGAACGGCAATTATTGTGAAGTGCCGTTTGGACCGTACAACTGGATGGGCTTCCCTCCCTCCGTGCAGAGGATACTCGGCATGCTGTGGATGGCAAAGGTGCTGTATCCCGAAGCGGCGGACTACGACCTTTACACCGAATGTGCAAAATACTATTCACTTTTCTATCATTGTGAGCTTTCGCAGCAGCAGTTTGAAGCGCTGACTGCCAATTCGTTGGGCTGATGTACGGTTTTGAAGCTTTGACAGACGCGATGCTTTGCGAGCTTGAGGCGGGCGGGGATGTTGTGCTTTGCGGCATACTTGCCTCCTCAGGCTCGTCTCCGCGTGGCGCGGGCGCGCACATGGCGGTGTTTTCGGACGGGCGCACGCTTGGCACGATAGGCGGCGGAGCGGTTGAACTGAACGCAGCTTCAACGGCAATGCGGGCGCTGCGCGACAAAACATCATTCACGGCAAGCTATTGCCTGCACAAAAACGAGGTTGCGGATATCGGAATGATATGCGGCGGCAGCGTGACTGTGTATTTTGAATACTATCGCGGCGCAAGCCCGCAGTCATATGCAATGCTTGCCGCCTGCAAGCAGCTTATGAAAAACAATGTTGACGCGTGGATTATTCGCCGCGTAAGCGGCGGCGGCAACCCCATAATTGACGGCGCTGCGCTTTATGACAGACAAAACGGACTGCGCTTTCAAAATGAGCAATGCGGCGCTGACGGCGGCATCACCCACGCGGCTGACGGCGAAGTTGACGGAACGGCTGTCGGCGGAGTTGACGGAACGGCTGACGGCGGAGTTGACGGAACGGCTGTCGGCGGAGTTGACGGAACGGCTGTCGGCGGAGTTGACGGAACGGCTGACGGCGGAGTTGACGGAACGGCTGTCGGCGGGCAAGCTTCTTCCCACGAAAAATTTGTGGACGTGCGGATGCTTGAGGGCTGTTTTACTCATTCGGGGGGATGTGTAAAGGGAGAAACTTTCTATTATGTTGAGCCGATTTCGTCAAGCGGAGTCGTCTATCTGTTCGGCGGCGGACACGTCGGACGCGCTCTTGTTCCGGTTCTCAGCAGCGTTGACTTCCGTGTCATAGTGCTGGATAACCGTCCTGATGTGATTTCTCCCAAATATTTCCCCAAAGCGTCTCAAATACTGCTGTGTGATTATCAACATATATCAGACTATGTGAGCGTATGTAAAAACGATTATGTCGTGATAATGACTCCCGCGCATCATGCGGATTATGAGGTGCTTTCGCAGATTTTGCGCACCGAGGCGACATATATCGGTTGCATCGGCAGCCGTCATAAGGTTGCCGCAACGCGCCAAAGGCTTGTCGCGGAGGGCTTTTCGGACGCGGACTGCGACAGAGTGCATTCGCCCATCGGGCTGCCAATCGGCGGCGAAACCCCCGAGGAGATTGCCGTCAGTATCGCGGCGGAGATGATTATGCACCGCAGCGGCGAACAGCGCCCGCCCGTGCGCACCCATGTTTGACGTTGAATAAAAGAGTAAAATATATTTTAATGTTTTACATCTATTACGTTAAAACAGACATAAATTACGCCAACCCCCATCCTTAGTTGGCGACCGGCCCTCCCCCATCACCCTCAGTTTGTTTTGGGTTGCCAACTGCGATTGTTTTGGTTGGGCAAGTCGCCAACTGCGATTGTTTTGTTTGGGCAAGTCGCCAACTGCGGTTGTTTTGTTTGGGCAAGTTGCCAACTGCGATTGTTTTGTTTGGGCAAGTTGCCAACTGCGATTGTTTTGTTTGGGCAAGGTCGGCAACCCTCTTATTAAGCGGAGGGGCTGTTTTGGTGCTCACCTGTCTGCTTTTTTGGGAGCGTGCGCGGCTTTGCCGCATAAGGCGGAAAGGTATTGACGTTTAACTAATGTTACACAGCAGATGTATGGATTATGGGCAGAAAACAAAGTCCGCCCATAATCCGTATGCAGGTATTATTTAAGTGGGATTCGCACAAGCAGATAGCCGTGGCTGCCAAAATCGACAAGATAGAGGCAGCCGTCGCCGCCATAAATTACAGGATACATTGTTTCGACCCGACAGGCGTAATCAAGGGCATTGCAGCTTGCGCAAATACTGCCCTCCGAATAACGCAGCAAATACATATGCGTGTCAATTTCATATGTGTATATGAACCCATCCCGGTCAACCGCGATCAGTACCTCAGCCTCGGGTATTTCCGAAAGCGTCACCGACAAGCCCGTTGGGAACGTAATCACACAGCCCCCGTCAACGCCATGCGCAACGGTGCATGGAGGAGTCTTTTTAATGAATGCAGAGCTTTCATAGGATATTTCTTAATAAATGGACGTAATATTGTTGACATACACCCTCAGGAAGGGCTTTGAGTCAACCATGCAGATGCTGACGCCACCCAGATACGGGTTATCCGTGGCGTTTGGATCCGGCTCAATTTCATAAAGCTCGGGCGGCACCTGCAAAGTCCAAAGTATCGTGCCGGTGGTATCAAAGGCATTGACAATAGCCTGCCCCTCTTGGGAACGTGTAAGCGCATACATAATGTCTCCGCCATATGTTACATAGCCCGCTATTTCATGGGGCGAGGCGTCCAAGGTAAGCGTCTCGACGCCTGTTTGCGCGTCTACGACATGCAGCTTATTGTCAACCGTGCCGATATAGCAGAGCATTCCGCCCGAAACAGTCCACGCGGGGTATCTGTAGCGCTTCCATCCGTCGGTATCATCATCCAACGAAGAATATGCCGCCAGCTGCTCCTCGGTGATAAATTGCGAATAGGGCATTACAAATGCCTCCGTACAGGCAAAAGCATTAGGTTCGACAGGCGTGTCGGACGCAGCGGGTATATCGGTGGAAGCCGCTTCACCGGCGGAAGCGGAAGGCTCCGCAGTCGGCGTCGGCTCCATCGGCTCACACGCGCACAGCGTAAACAGCACAAGCAGCGCCGCAAGCATAGAGACACATTGTTTCATTTTATACATCCCTTCTTATTTATGAACAACAGTACCGGTTTGATTATCAAAGCAGTACGCTGCGAAAAATCTCGGACGCCGTCATGCGTCCATGTCATGTAACACGGAATGGGAGACGTTTATCCGTCCGCTTTCAACGTCCAGTACGCCAAGAGTGTTGTCGTCAATCATGCGATAGTCTCTTGGACCATAGGTCGGCTCGGCGTCATATGTGTCATACGCATAGGTTATTGAGGACGTATCCGCCGCGCAGCCATCCGCGGGAAGCTCCTCACAGCAAACGCTCAACACAACGCTCAAATAATTATTATTGATTTCACACTCGCTTTCAGCACTGCCGCCGCTGAGGCAGCAGGACGCCGTAAAAGCAAATAACAGCGTGGCAACGATTAGAGATTTGGTAAGCTTTTTTGTTAACATAACAATACCTCGCATTTTATTTGTTTGTGTGGTACATCGTGTAACATGACTCCCTATATGCCCTGTGGGATACGATACACTCCCTGTTTGCAGTATAATACAAACAAGTTTGTTTATCCACCGCTAATTTTTTGATTTTTATCTTTTCTCCGTGATAGATATTGCGAGTGAAAATATATTTTGTGACGGCAAAATAACGGTTGACAAACCGTGCGGCAGCGCATATAATACCAGTGCTTGAAGCAGAAGCTGTCCGCTTCTCACTCGCCGCGTTTCGTCGCAGGCGCAGTATCAAAAAGCAATGGTCGTTCCGGTGCGCCGTGTTTTTGCGGTGTGGCGGTCGGCGTCATGGCAGAGCAAGTGCGGACGCTTTCCTGTAAAAGGGCAGCGTTCGTTTTTTTGTTGCCGCGCTTTTGCGTTCAGGTAAATTTTATCGGAGGTGAAACACCATCGCAGTCCAAGAATTGATGATCAACGAGCAGATCCGTGATAAAGAGGTCCGCCTTATCGACGAGAACGGCGAACAGATGGGCGTTGTGCAGACAGTCGTCGCGCAGCGTATTGCGGATGAAAGGGACCTTGACCTTGTAAAGATTGCGCCCACGGCGACGCCGCCTGTGTGCAAAATCATGGATTACGGCAAGTATCGGTTCGATCAGGCAAAGCGTGAGCGTGAGCAGCGCCGCAACCAAACCGTTATTGAGATGAAGGAAGTCCAGCTTTCTGCGACCATCGATGTGCACGATCTTGAGGTTAAAGCCAAGGCGTGCAACAGATTCCTGCAAGACGGCAACAAGGTTAAGATTTCCATTCGTTTCCGCGGCAGGCAGGCTGCTCATGGCGAGATCGGCCGCGACGTTATGAATACCTTCTTTGAGCTTGTCAGCGAAAACGGCGTTATCGACCGTCCCGCCAAGCAGGAGGGCAGGAATATGTATATGTTCCTTAATCCAAAAACCAACAAATAATTTACTGATGGAGGAATTCCCATGCCTAAGATTAAAACCCACAGGGGCGCCGCAAAGCGTTTCAGCTTTACCAAAAGCGGCAAGATCAAAAGGGGTAAGGCGTACAAGAGCCACATCCTGAACAAAAAATCCACCAAGCGCAAGCGCAACCTGCGCCAGACCGGCTTCATTGCTGAAGAAGAGCAAAAGAAGATCGGCATGCTGATACCGTATAAGAGATAATGGAGGACGATTAAGATGGCAAGGATAAAGAGAGCAGTATCGGCGGCAAAGAAGCGCCGCAAGGTTTTTAAGCTGGCGAAGGGCTATTGGGGCGCAAAGAGCAAGCTCTATCGTGCCGCAAGTCAGCAGGTTATGAAGTCGCTTTCCTACGCTTATGTCGGCAGAAAGCTCAAGAAGCGTGAGTATCGCCGCCTTTGGATCGCCCGTATCAACGCCGGTGCGCGCATTTGCGGCACCAACTATTCCAAGCTTATCCACGGGCTTAAGCTGGCGGGCGTCGATGTTAACCGCAAGGTTCTTGCGGATTTGGCTATCAACGACATGAACGCTTTTAACGAGCTTGTGAAGATTGCCAACAACGCTTACGCTGCGTAATCCGTGTTTTTGAAGGGGGCGTTTTATGCCCGCTTCAACAAAAGCGAATTTAACACTGTTGCTTCAAACGCACCTGCGCGCTTTTTCTGCGCGGAAGTGCGTTTTTTTATTTTGCGGTTGGCAGTTGGCTGCGAAGCGAAGGCAAATTCTTGTTTTTTTTCATAATATACTTGAAAAAACCCTTGCGCCGCAGATTCACGCGTGCTATAATGCACGCTGACATAGTACTCACCTGTGCTGATCCCTCGGCCCGTCCGCTTACAGCGGTACCGAATGGGAGCTGACGCATGGGGTGGAATTTTTAGAAAACGGGAGGTTTTTTTATGTCAGTTATTTCTATGAAGCAGCTTCTTGAAGCCGGCGTACACTTTGGTCATCAGACCCGTCGTTGGAACCCGAAAATGCGTGAGTACATTTTTACCGAGCGCAACGGGATCTACATTATCGACCTGCAAAAAACCGTTAAAAAGATTGACGACGCATACAACTACGTTCGTGACGTCGCTATGGAAAACGGCACAGTGCTGTTTGTCGGCACAAAAAAGCAGGCGCAGGAGAGCCTTGAGCAGGAAGCAAAGCGCTGCGAGATGTTCTATGTTAATCAGCGTTGGCTCGGCGGTCTGCTGACAAACTTCAAGACCATCCAGAGCCGTATCGCAAAGCTTCGTGAGATTGAAAAGATGGATGAGAACGGTGACTTTGAGCTCCTTCCCAAAAAGGAAGTCATAAAGCTCAAGGCAGAGCAGGAAAAGCTCGAAAAGAACCTTGGCGGCATAAAGGATATGAAAAAGCTGCCCACCTGCATGTTCGTTGTTGATCCCCGCAAGGAGCATATCGCCGTTCAGGAGGCGCGCTGCCTCGGTATCCCCATCGTTGCGATAGTCGATACCAACTGCGACCCTGACGATGTTGATTACGTCATTCCCGGCAACGACGACGCCATTCGTGCCGTCAAGCTCATCGCTTCCAAGATGGCGGACGCCGTGCTTGAGGGCAAGCAGGGTGAGCAAATGACGGAATCCGCTGTTGACGCCTCAATTGAAAAGGCGGAAGACGAGCACGATAACAACGATTTTTAATTTTTCGGAGGTAATATTATGGCATTCACCGCAAAAGACGTAATGGCTCTGCGCGAGCGCAGCGGCGCGGGCATGATGGACTGCAAAAAGGCACTTACAGAGTGCGATGGCGATATCGAAAAGGCATTGGATCTGCTTCGTGAAAAAAGTCTTGCCGCAAGCGCAAAAAAGGCCGGCCGCATAGCTGCGGAGGGTCTGGTGGACTGCTTTGTGTGCAGCGAGTGCGGCGTCGGCGTTATCGTTGAGGTCAACTGTGAGACAGACTTTGTTGCCAAGACAGACAACTTCAACACGCTTGTCGCTTCCATTGCAAAGCACATTGCAAAGAAGGCGCCCGAAAGTGTTGAGGCGCTTATGCTTCAGCCCTATTCCATGGATGAGACAATGACGGTTGCCGATATGATCAACACAGCCGTTGCCAAAATTGGTGAGAAGATCACCGTTCGCCGCTTTGAGCGCATTGAGGGCGTTGTTGACAGCTATGTCCACATGGGCGGCAAGATTGGCGTTCTGCTTCAGGTTACAAACGATGACGACAAGGTTGCCGTTCACGATGTTGCAATGCAGAGTGCGGCCGCAAAGCCCTCCTGTGTGCGCCGTGAGGAGTGCAATCTTGAGGACCTTGAGCACGAGAAGGAGATTCTCCGCGCTCAGGCGTTGAACGAGCCCAAGCCCAAGCCTGCCGCTATCATCGAAAAGATGGTTGAGGGACGTATTGAAAAATACTTCAAAGAGGTCTGTCTGCTTGAGCAGCCGTTCGTTAAGTCCCCTGATGAGTCCGTCAAAGAGATGATTAACGGTCGCTTTGATGTTGTTCGCTTCGTTCGCTATGAGATGGGCGAGGGTCTGCAAAAGCGTGAGGATAACTTTGCAGATGAGGTTATGGCGCAGGCAAACAAGCTTAAATAAGCTTATTTGCATACTGCAATTTACGCAAAAACAAACGGAACGGTTCAACGCCGTTCCGTTTTTGTAATCGATTTTTTTTTGAAGCCTCAGGTCAAGCCTTGTAGCTGTCCTTCAAGCCCACCGTGCGGTTGAACACCAAGCGGTTCGGAGAGGAATCGGCGTCCGCCGTAAAATACCCCACGCGCATAAACTGATACGGTGCGCCCGCCACAGCGTTGGCAAGAAACGGCTCGACATAGCCGTGCATTATCTTTATCGAATTGGGATCAATGCTTTCAAGCAGATGCTCCATATCGACTGCTTCGGCGGCAAAAAGCGGCTCATACAGACGCATTTCAGCGGGTACGGCGTGCGCGGCGGATACCCAATGGATCGTACCCTTAACCTTGCGCGAACATTCCCCGCTGTGGCCGGCAGGGTCATATTCGGCATGAACAGCCGTAACCTTGCCGTTTTCGTCCGTTTCATAGCCCGTGCATTTGACGATATAAGCACCCTTTAGGCGCACCTCGCCTTCGGGCTTGAGACGGAAGAATTTTTTGGGCGGATCTATCATAAAGTCGTCCCGCTCAATATAACACTCCTTGCCAAAGGGCGTTGTGTGACAGCCCATGTCCGCGGCGCCGTCAACGGGCAGATTCTCAATTGAAACATCCTCAAACACACCGTCAGCCCAATTGTCGATAATCAGCTTGACAGGGTCCACAACCGCCATAGCGCGCAAAGCGTTGACATTGAGATTTTCACGCACACAATGCTCAAGCATAGCGGCGTCCACAACGGAATCCGCCTTTGCCACGCCTGCGCGGGCAAGAAAATCGCGTATGGCGGCGGCGGGATAGCCTCTGCGGCGCATGGCGCAAAGCGTGGGCATACGCGGGTCGTCCCAGCCGGACACGGCGTGATTTTCAACCATCATCCGCAGATATCGCTTGCTCATCACCGTGTTTGTGATATTCAGTCGCGCAAACTCTATCTGGCGGGGCTTATGCTCAAAGCCACATTGCTCCACAACCCAGTTGTAAAGCGGACGATGCGCCTCATATTCAAGCGAACAGAGGGAATGAGTTACGCCCTCCAGCGCGTCCTGAATGGGATGCGCGAAATCGTACATGGGATAGATGCACCATTTGTCGCCCGTCTGATGATGTGCGCGGTGCAGTATCCTATACAGAGCAGGGTCGCGCATGTTGATGTTTGGAGACGCCATATCGATTTTGGCGCGAAGCGTGCGCGCACCATCGGGAAATTCCCCGTTGCGCATACGCATGAAAAGCTCAAGATTTTGTTCAACGGAGCGGTCACGATAGGGGCTGTTTTTGCCCGCCTCTGTCAGCGTGCCGCGATACTCGCGTATCTCGTCCTTGTCAAGGTCGCAGACATATGCCGCACCCTTTTTGATCAGCTTGACGGCAAGCTCAAAGCACTCGTCAAAATAATCGCTGCCAAAGCAAAGCTTATCCCAGTTAAAGCCCATCCAACGGATATCCTTTTTGATAGCCTCAACATACTCAGCCTCCTCCTTGACGGGGTTCGTGTCGTCAAAACGAAGGTTGCAGCTGCCGCCAAACTCCTCCGCCATCGAAAAATCAACCCACATCGCCTTGACGTGCCCAATGTGCAGATAGCCGTTGGGCTCGGGAGGAAAACGGGTTTTAACAACGGGGTACGCCTTGTAATCCTCCGCGATGTATTCCTCAATAAAATTATGCGTTACGGCGTTTTCGTCCATAATACGCCTCCCCTTACAGAATAACTGTTTTATTATGCTTCAGCTTTGCCCGTATGTCAAGCGCGGCGAAGGGTTTTGTTAAAAAAAAGACTGCCAAAAAGCACCCCGCGGCTTGTACCCCCCGCATGGTTTGAATGTGACGCGAATAAAAAGCCCCGTGAACCATCACCCTTTATGTCGGGCTTGACAAGGAATCACGCACAGCGTATCCGCACCTGCCGTGTATGCGCCGCCGCAAAGCCTGAATGCGGGCACAGCCGACAAGCTCAAAAAATCATCTGTGGATATACATCCGCGTCATAGTCGGTTCTCCGTCGCCCTGAACCATGCAATAGAATTCCCAACCGTATCTTTCATAAAAGCCTATGTGATCGGTCACCAGATACAGCGGGGAAATTCCCCTCTGCTTGTTGTCCTCAACAACAAAATTCAAAAGCCTGCCGGCAATTCCGCGCCGCCTATACGCTTGCTCGGTATAAACAGCGCAAATATTTGGCGTGAGATCCCTGCGGTCATGAAAATCATTTTCAATCTCACCCATGCCGGCAATTATTTTGTCCCCGTCAAGGCACAAATACCATTCTTGTATTTTATCACCCGAAATCGACGCATCCATGCTTTCAATATATGCCTCGACAGGCACTCCCCATTTGGAGTGAAACCAAGCGGCGGCTTCCTCCTTGAGCTGAGGAATGTGCTTGATTTTGACAATTTTAAGTTCGTCCATGCGTCACCGTTCTGCTTTCCGCTTGATAATTTCTTGCTTCACCGCGTCAATTTCAGCCGTCCACACGGGCAAAAACAAGCACATCATCGCCAAAGTCGCTCACAAATTCATCACTTGTAAGAGTAAGCTCGTCCCCGGAAATACTGAACTCAACGGTGTATTCGTCGTCGTCAGTTTTGATTGTCAGCTTGCTGCCGCTTACGCTGTACTTGAAAGCGTTGGATTCTTCATAGCCCCATATCGAAATGGTAAGCTTGCCCTCGCCTCCCTCGTCAAACTCAAATGTGATCGGAACCTCATAGCTTTCAATATTGACCTCGGTTTGCCATTTGCCAAGCAGCTTTTTCTGCGCGCCGCACGCGCCGAAGGTCAGCGCCATAGCAATAACGATAAAAACTACAACATACCTTTTCACAAATCTACCCCCGTTTGTTGCGGTGCAACCCGCTTGATGTAAGTATATTACCATGAAAAGGTCACACAGCGCAAGCCCAATTAATTTTTTTGGGGCGTGCGGGGGGGTGGTTCACAGATGAGTTTGTTATTGTTGGCGGCGGACATATTTTGCGCTTGCGGGGGATGGGCGTGCGGGGGGGTGGTTCACAGATGAGTTTGTTATTGTTGGCGGCGGACATATTTTGCGCTTGCGGGGATGGGCGTGCGGGGGGGTGCGCCCTATAACGGGATTGCAAAAGGGATCGTCGGGAGCCGGTGTTGTTGCCGAGGGGAGGGGCTTGCGCCACATTCCGCGCCGCCCGCGCCCACGCGCGCACCGCGCCAATCAATCTTGCGAGTTATCAAAACTCGGCAAGCCCGCGCCGTCCGCGCCCACGCGCGCACCGCGCCCGCCGCGCTTGCAAAGTTATTATTTTGATGACGGGCAAAGGCTATGCCATTGCCGTGGCGTTCGCGGAGTTAGGCTGGTGAATACGGCTTGAGGGGGTTGCGGGTGCGCAGGGTGAGCTTGCGGTGTTGCCGCCTTCTAAGGGGCTTGGCGACAGACAAGCTGCGGAATTTATGCATCCCCCCACAGATTTTGCCGCGCTTCGCTTGTGGAAATGTGGGGAGAGAGAAAGTAAAAGCTTTTACCGTGGGTTTGCGTGAGCGGAGGTGTGAATACGGCTTGCGGTGTTGACGCCTTTTAAGCTGTCTGGCAACAGACAAGCTGCGGAATTTATGCATCCCCCCACAGATTTTGCCGCGCTTCGCTTGCAAAATCAGCTCCCCCGCGGGGGGAGCCCTCCGCTTCCGCTCCGGGTTCGCTTCGCTCACGCCGCCTACTAAGCTTGAAGTTGGTTAGCTCTATGCGCGTTAAAAAGACGCACATAGAGCTTTAGTTTGTTTTTTGTCGCCAACTAAGGGTGCTGAGGGTGGACGGGTCGCCAACTAAGGTTGTTTGGCACGAACGGTTGCCAACTAAGCTTGACGTTGGTTAGCTCTATGCGCGTTAAAAAGACGCACATAGAGCTTTAGCTTGTTTTTTGTCGCCAACTGAGATTGTTATGTGTGGGCAGGTCGCCAACTGAGGGCGTTGAGGAAGGGCAGGTCGCCAACTAAGGTTGTTGCGGGTGGGCAAGCCGCCGCCGCGCCCGCGCTTGCCGCGCCCGCCGCACACACGCGACACCGCCGCCCGCGCCGTTGGTTTTGCGTGGGCGGGTCGCCAACTATGCTGTTGCGGGTGGGCAGGTCGCGAACAAAGGTTGCTGCTGGTGGGCAGGTCGCCAATTAAGGGTGTTGAGGGTAAGAGGTTACCCCGCTGCGCGGCTGTCCGCGTCAAAATATATTAAAAGATTGGTGATTTTGATGTGTTTTCTCAAAATTCCCGCTTGACAAGCCCATGCCAAATCAAATATAATTGTTAGCTGTGACACTGTGGGATTTTACCTTTGCGGGTGCCTTTATGGGCGCATCCCGCGGCGTCATAATTACAGGAAAGAGGTGTACATCCATGAAGATGACATACCAGCCCAAAGTACGGCACAGAAGCAAGGTGCACGGCTTCCGCCAGCGCATGTCCACTGCCAACGGCAGGAACGTCCTTGCACGCAGGCGCGCAAAGGGCAGAAAAAAGCTTTCCGCATAACGTCAAACAGTTAATAGGTTCGGCGGACGCATATTGCGATACTGTTTTTTTATTGCGGCGTCCGCCGTCGGAACGCTTTTTTGCCTTTGTTTTTTACTGCGTTCATTCCTGTTGTCACGGTGAACGGGACGAAATGAGCGCAAAGCTTTCATATACCAACGCTCGGTATATTATATCTAAATTTTGCACCGTGGAACGGCTCAACATAGTGAAGCGTTGCTATTCCCTCAAAAGGAACAAGGAGTTCCGCCGTGTATACCGTGCGGGTAAGTCCGTCGGAAGTCGTACATTGGTGCTTATTGCTGTTTCAACGAAAAAGCCCGACAAGCGGATTGGCTTTTCCGTTGGCAAAAAGATTGGCAACGCCGTTCAGCGCAACCATGTGAAGCGCAGATTGAGAGAGGCCGTAACGCCTCTCCTGCCGAAGATACCGTTCGGCTATCGGCTCATTTTTATCGCACGCGCTCCAATAACCGCTGAAAGCTACTCCTCAATTTGCAATACCGTGCAATATTTGTTGCACAAGGCGCACCTCGTTTAGGGGGTCGCAAGCCTATCGACCGCCTGTCGGCGTCAGCGAAGCCGAGCTTGGCGGTTCGCCTGTCGGATAATGGGGCTATCCCCATCCGGCAAAGCAGGGACAGCTTATGAAATTTGTCGGCAATGCCGTTAAACGCTTTCTGATATATTTGATTCGCGCCTATCGTTTTTACACTTCTGATAGGGCGCCTTGCTGTCGCTATACCCCCAGTTGCTCCGCATACGCAATTGAAGCCATAAACACGCATGGCGCTTTTTTGGGCGCGCTGCTTGCCATGTGGAGGCTTTTGCGCTGCAATCCTTTTTCACGCGGGGGATACGATCCCGTGCCTCCAAAAGGTCGCCTATGCGGCCGCCACGCATCAAAAACCAAACTTGAAAGGGGAACGGAATGAATTTTTTCCTGACCGAATGGTTTTACTATCTGCTCAAGTGGCTCCACTCCGTATTCAACAGCAACTATGTGCTGACAATAATCGCCGCCACTTTGGTGCTGAGGCTCATCCAGCTGTTTCCGGACATCAAAAACCGTAAGACGCAGATTAAAACCGCTGCCATTCAGCCCGAGCTTGACGCGCTCAAAAAAAGATACGAGGACAATCCGCAGAAGCTTCAGCAGGAGCAAAACAAGCTGATGAAGAAAAACGGGGTAAGCATGTGGTCAAGCTGCCTGCCGCTTTTGCTGACGCTTCCGCTATTTTTCTGCTTTCTTGACGCTTTTCGCTGCTGGGGCAACGAGGAGACTATCCAGCTGATGTACGAGACGGCCGCCGCCGCTCAGACTGAAACGCTTGAGGACGACGACGCCGCGATGCAGACGTTTGACAGCTTCAAATTCCTTTGGGTACACAACGTGTGGCAGGCGGACAGCATGTTCGCGGGCGTTGTTCCCGAGGCAAGCGCGATGCAGAGCCTTAAGGCAAAAAAGCTTGCAAATATGCCTCTGCTTGAAAAGGGCTACACCAACGCCAACGGCGAAACTGTCACGGGGGAGCAAATTTGGAACACGCTTATTGAGTGCGGTCTTGCCTCCGGAGCCTATGGCGATGAGGGAAGCGGCAGCTCGTGCTCTTCCTGCTCAAACGACCGCTCCGGCATGATATTGATACCTGACACTATTGGAAGCGGGGTTGATTCCGCCTCTATCGATTTGATTTTGGGTACAACGGCAGAGCCGACCACGGAGCCGACTGACGAGGCAACCGCAGAGCCGACCACGGAGCCGACAGCGGACGCAACCGCGGGCACAACCGCGGGCACAACCGCGGACACAACCGCCGAAGCAACGGCGGAGCCTGCATCTGAAGATGCTTTGACGGGCAAGCGGGTGTACGACTCTTTGATGAACAGATACATCAAAAAGGTTCAGGGGACGCACAGCAATCCCATGGCGAACGGGCTTTTCATACTGCCCGTGCTTGCGGCGGGACTGCAGTTCCTCACAATGCTGCTTACCCAGCGCCGCACCAAATCCGCTTCGGGCGCAAAGGCGCAGGACGACAAGGCACAAAAGAACGACCCGAACAAGTCCATGAAATACATGATGTACTTTATGCCGCTTATCAGCATATGGGTATGTATTTCTTCAACAAGCGCATTCGCTTTCTATTGGACGGTCAGCGGTCTGTTCCAGCTAATTTCAACGTTGATAATCAACTACGTATTCGACAGGAAAGCAAAAAAGCAGGAGGTCATCATTAAATGAACACCTTAGATATAACGGCAAAATCTGTTGACGAGGCAGTGTTTCGCGGACTTCAGCAGATGGGCATCTCGATAGACGAGGTTTCCATTGAGATAATCCAACAGGAGACAAAGGGCATACTGGGCATTGGCGCAAGGCCGGCGATAGTCCGTCTTACCCGGAAGCCGCCCGAGGAATACGAGATACCTGACTATCTCACCCAAAAGAACGACCGCCGTGGGGATTCGCGTGAATATGACTCCCGCAGGGGCAACGACCGCAGGGGCAACGACCGCAGAACGGACAACCGCAGGACGGATAATCGCACGGGCGACAGCCGCACGGGCGACAGTCGCACAGACGACAGCCGCGACCGCAGAGCAAAAAACGATCGCCGCGATATAAGCGACAGGGCGCCAAAGCCCCAAACGACAGAAGCAAGCGATGCGCCGCGGGATAAAAAGCCCACGCCCGCCGCAAATTCTGAAAAAGCTCCCGCCGCCAAGGAAGCCGTTCGGCAGGCAAATACAGAAGTTGGCGTCAACGCTTCGGCCGCTTTGTCGAATGTCGCTTCCACTGAAAAGTCAAATGCGCAGCCCGCTCAGCCGCGTCAGACAAGACCTCAGTCCCCGCGTCCCAACAGAGCGCCGCAGCCCAAGCCCGCCGTGCGTGCGGAGGGTGACGGCGGTGATGATGCGTATGAGGGTGAGGAGCAGGAGCCGCAGCGCATAATCAACTACTCTGAAGAAGCGGCGCAAGGTCTGCCCGCAGCGGATTTTGTGCGTGGTCTTATTGAAAAAATGGGTGTTGAGGGCAAGGTGCTTGCCGCCTGTGAGGAGGATTGTCTGCGTCTGCGAATTGAAAGTGAGACGATGGGCGTGCTTATCGGGCATCGCGGGGAAACGCTTGACGCCATGCAGTACCTCACATCTCTTGTTGTTAACCGCGACCGCAAAAGCACAGGCTACACGCGTGTCACTCTTAACACTGAGGACTATCGTGAAAAGCGTGAGGAGACTCTGCGTCATCTTGCAAAGCGCGTTGCGTCTCAGGTAAAAGCGACGGGCAGACCCCGCGCACTTGAACCAATGAATCCATATGAGCGCAGGATATTGCACGCCACGCTGCAAAACAATCCGTATGTCACAACTCACAGCGAGGGTGAGGAGCCGAACAGGCGCGTCGTTGTGACGCTTAAGCGTCGTCCCCGCAAGGCGGAGTAACGCAAAGGCAAAGGGGCGCACAAAAAACAATGTATACATCTGATAATCAGACTGCAATATTCGCACTGTCCACACCTGTGGGCGGTGCGTTGGCAGTTATAAGGATAAGCGGAGGTATCGCACGGCAGGCGGTGCAACGGTATTTTTCGGGACGGCTTGCCCACAGAGTATGCTCATACGGGCATTTTACGGGCAGTGACGGTGAGTTTATTGACGAATGCACGGCAGTGTTTTTTGAAGCGCCGCACTCCTACACGGGTGAGGACTGCGTTGAGCTGACAGTTCACGGCTCCTACGCGGTTGTTAACGCGGTGCTTGCAACGCTTGGCGAGTTTTCGGCGGGAGGTGAAAAATTGCGTCCCGCTCAAGCGGGAGAATTTACCAAACGGGCATTCCTTAACGGAAAAATGGATTTGTGCCGCGCCGAGGCTGTTATGGACGTGATTTGCGCATCCACGGAGCTTGCGCGAAAGGCTGCCTCCGAGCAGCTTCGGGGCGGCTTGAGCAAAAAGCTTGACGCCCTCTACAACAGGCTTATTGCAATCGCTTCGCTTATTGACGCGACAATCGACTTTCCGGATGAGATGGACGAGCAAACCGAAATTTCCAATATTGACAACGCCGTTGTATCCGTAAGGGACGATATTGAAGCTTTGGTAAAGGACGGCGAATGCTGCCGTATTCTGCGCGATGGCGCAAGGGTTGTGCTGATAGGGCGTCCCAACGCGGGCAAAAGCTCCCTTATGAACGCACTTTTGTGCCGCGACCGCGCTATTGTTGCAAAGGAGCGCGGCACAACCCGTGACACCATTGAGGAGTCAACCTCATTTGGCGGGGTGCCGACCGTGCTTGTTGACACGGCGGGCATACGCTTTGCCGAAAGCGAAGCCGAGGCGTTGGGCATTGAGCGTGCGCTTTGTGAGGCTCAGTTTGCAAGCCTTGTGCTTGCTGTTTTTGACGGCTCACAGGAGCTTTCGCCCGATGACGAGCAGGTGAAAGCGGCAATCCGCTCCGTGCCGTCTATTGCCGTCATAACAAAAAATGATTTGCCGCAAAGGCTTTTTGTTGATTCGGACGGCAAATTTTGCACGCTTCCCGCCATTTGCACAAGCGCGGCTGACGGAAGCGGGCTTGACGCGCTTAAAAGCAGCATCGCCCACAGGCTTATGCCCGAGGGGGAGCTGCCGATTGTAACCAACGTCCGTCACATCGCCGCACTTAAGGCCGCAGCAAGCGCCCTTTGGGACTGCGCGGAGGTTGACCTGCTTGAATGCAAGGCGGCGGATATACGCGATGCGCTTGAAAGTATAGGCGCGATAACGGGCAAAAATGTATCGGAGGATGTGATTGACGCCATATTCTCCAAATTCTGTGTGGGTAAATGATTTATAGCTCTGAACAATTTGATATTGCGATAATTGGTGCGGGACACGCGGGCTGTGAAGCCGCGCTTGCCTGCTCACGCATGGGCATGAACACGCTTTGCCTTTGCGTTGACCTTGATTCCGTGGCGATGATGCCCTGCAATCCCTCAATTGGGGGAACCTCGAAGGGACATTTGGTGCGTGAGATTGACGCTTTGGGCGGTGAGATGGGGCTTGCGGCGGACGACTGCTTTATTCAGATGAGGATGCTTAACACGGGCAAGGGCCCCGCCGTGCATTCGCTGCGCGCCCAAATTGACAAGCGGCGCTATCATGAGAGGATGAAGCTGACGCTTGAATCACAGCCGAGGCTTACATTACGGCAGGACGAGTGTGTTTCAATACAAACGAGCAATGGCAATGTGTGCGGAATTACAACCGCTTGCGGTGCGACATACGCCGTTCGAGCTGTCGTTATAGCTTCGGGTGTTTATCTGAACAGCCGCATTCACATTGGGGAATACAACCGTTTTCAGGGACCATGCGGCATGATGAACGCCTCCGCGCTTTCAGATTCGCTTAGGGGGCTTGGCTTGCAGCTTCAGCGCTTCAAAACAGGCACTCCGCCGCGTGTGCTTCTGCGCTCCTGCGATCTTTCAAAAATGCAGCCGCAGGAGGGTGACGTCCCTCCCCCGCACTTTTCTTTTTTGTCGGGAGACGTCTCACGCGATCAGGCGCGCTGCTATCTTACATACACCAACAGCCGCACACATGACGTCATAAAAGCGAATATCCATCGCTCTCCCATGTATTCGGGGGAGATTGCCGCAACGGGCACACGCTATTGTCCGTCTATTGAGGACAAAATTGTTCGCTTTGCGGACAAGGACAGGCATCAGCTTTTTATCGAGCCTGAGGGACTTTCAACCCGTGAGATGTACGTTCAGGGGCTTTCCACCAGCTTGCCGCGGGATGTGCAGGAGGCTATGCTTCACACTGTTGCGGGCATGGAAAACTGTGTTATAATGAGGTATGGGTATGCTATCGAGTACGACTGCATCCACCCAACCGACCTAAACGGCAATCTTATGGCAAGGTCTGTCGGCGGACTGTTCTTTGCGGGACAGATATGCGGCAGCTCCGGCTATGAGGAGGCTGCGGCGCAGGGACTTTACGCGGGGATAAACGCCGCGCTGTATGTCCGAGGGGATGAGCCGTTCTATTTGGGGCGCGCCGACGCCTACATTGGCGTTCTTGTGGACGACCTTACCGTTAAGGGCACCGCCGAGCCGTATCGCATGATGACAAGCCGCGCCGAGTACAGGCTTGTGCTTAGGCAGGACAACGCCGATTTGCGCTTGACCGACAAGGCATACCGTACGGGGCTTATATCCGACGAGAGGCGTTCGCGGCTTGAAAGCAAGCGTGAAAATATTTCCCGGGCAATAATTGCTGTTGACAGGACTATACGTCCAAGCGAAGAATTGAACCGATTGCTTGATTCACACGGAACATCACGCACTGTTAACAGCGTAAGCGTTGCTTCATTGCTCAAGCGCGGTGGCGTTGGCTATACGGAGCTTGCCGCACTGTGTGATTTTTTGCCTCCGCTTGACGATGAGTGCGCGCACGAGGTCGAGCTTTCAGCCTATTACGGCGGCTATATTCAAAAGCAGAATGAGCAGATACGGCGAGCCGCCGCACTGGAGAACGCCTCATTGCCCGAGGATATAGACTATCACGCCATAAAGGGGCTAAGGATAGAGGCGATCCAAAAGCTTTCGGCAATCCGTCCCTCAACTCTTGGGCAGGCGTCACGCATATCGGGGGTTTCTCCCGCGGATATCGCCGTGCTGCTTGTGGCTGAAAAAGCAAGGAAATGAAATGGAAACTTACGTTTGCGCAACCGAAACTATGAGTGAGGCTCAACTAAAAGCTGTGCTGCCCTGCCTTTCGCAGGCGGCGACAGAACGCTTTCTTCTATACTATCAAATGCTTGTGGGGCGCAACGCACGCGTCAATCTCACGCGGATAACCGCTCCAGATGAGGTGGCGACAAAGCATTTTGCGGACAGCATACTTCCCGCGGCGCTTATACCCGAGGGGGCGTTTTGCGTTGACGTCGGCACGGGCGCGGGCTTCCCCGGTATTCCGCTAAAAATTGTACGTCCCGATATTCGGCTTGTGCTGATTGATTCGCTTGGAAAGCGCGTGACATTTTTGAGAGAGCTTTGCGACGCATTGGGGCTTGTGGAGGTTGACTGCATCCATGCGCGGGCGGAGGACGCCGCACGCGAGCCGACACTGCGCGCCGCTTTTGACGTTGCCCTCTCACGCGCCGTTGCTCCCGCAAACGTGCTTGTTGAATTGACCGTTCCTTTTGTTAAAAAGGGCGGCGTGTCGCTTATGTACAAGGGTCCAAACGCTCAAGCGGAGCTTACGCAGGCGGCGGGTGCGCTGAAGGAGCTGCGAAGCGAAGCTTCCGTGATAAGCTATAATGCGCAATGGGGAGAAAGAAACGTCATCCGTGCGGTTAAAACGGGCGACACGCCAAAGGTCTATCCGCGCAAGGCGGGCACGGCTTCAAAAAGTCCTCTTGTGTAAAGCGGCGATTTTTTTAAGCGTTTGCCTTATAAATTTGGAGCTGCGCTTCCCCGCGTTTTTCACTCTTGTAAAGGCGGAGACGTATCCACAGGGGCTGTGCGCTCCGCGTGCATAAAACCCCGTGTGCAGCGGATTTTATGCGTTCTATTGTCGAATAGACGCTTTCTTTGGCAGTGGTGCAGGGAAATATTTCCCTATACCGAACCAATAGATATATCAAACTGAAAGAGGTAATTTGCCGTGGCGCTGTTTGCACGAAAAGAAAAAAAGGATGCTGTCGATTCCGCCGCCGCGGACATGAAGCGGCTGGAAAGCATACCCGTTTCCGCCATCCGCCCCAACCCGCATCAGCCCCGCCGCACGTTTGACGACGAGGGCATAGCGGAGCTTGCCGCCTCAATTTCTCAGGTGGGTCTGATTCAGCCGCTTGTGGTTCGCAAAATGTCGGACGGCTATGAGCTTATCGCGGGCGAAAGGCGTTTGCGCGCAGTGCGTTCGCTTGGTATGGAGACCGTTCCGTGCATTGTTGACGGTGCGCTTGACGACGCCGATTCCGCTCTTATGGCAATTGTTGAGAACCTTCAGCGTGAGGACCTTCACTTTTTTGAGGAGGCGGAGTGCTACGCAGCTCTGCTTTCAAAGCTCAACGTAACTCAGGACGAGCTTGCGCTGCGGATTGGCAAGAGCCAGAGCTTTATTGCCAACAAGCTGCGCCTTCTGCGCCTTTCCCGCGAAATGCGCCGCCTTGTTGAAGAAAATGCGCTGACGGAGCGTCACACTCGCGCACTGCTGCGCCTGACGGACGATGAGCAGCGCAAGGAGACGATTGAAAAGGTCACGGCGGGCGGACTTTCCGTTAAAGAGACTGAAAAGCTTGTGGACGCCATACTCAATCGTGCGTTTGACGAACAAAAGGAGGGCGCAAAGCCGCGCCCCCGTGTTGTGCGTGTTTTTCGTGATTATCGCCTGTTTATGAACAGCGTCAATTCCGCCTGTGATCAGCTGCGCGACAGCGGTATGAAGGTTGAGGTTGCGCAAACCGATCGCTCCGATGGCGTGGACATTGTAATTCATGTTACCCAGGGTGCGTAAAAAACACAGATGGGATCTATAAAATCAGCTTAAAGGGCTTGAAAAGGCAGCAGCGCTCAATCCGCATAGCCCGTTGGCATTCCCTCAAAAACCACAGTAAGCGCACCGTCCTCCGCGCCTGCCGTGCGCGTTGGGGACGCTTGCTTTGAAGCGGCGTCCAACGCCAGCTTTGCAGCGGCTATCCTGTCCGCCGCCTTCGCCGTGTCGTCCGTCAATATACTCTCCAAGCAGTTGAGAGCGGTTTGCGAAAGCCGTCTCATGCGCGTGCTGTATCGTTCACGAACAGTGCGCCGTGCGGAAGTCTGCAAGGGTGCGGCTTCATCAGCCGTCTCGGTATTGTAAGTATCCATTTGTCACCTCCATTAACAAACATACGTTCTATTTATTATATCATTTTTATGCTGCCGCGTCAATTATTAATGCGGTCAGTTTAGTTACGCCGCCGTTAATTATTACGGAAAATACATTGCAGTCGCATTTATGGTACTCATCCTTTTATTCACAGGAAAACCATGTGATAAAAATAACAAAACAAATGTTCTAAATACACTTGACATTAGAACATTCGTTCGTGTATAATAGTAATATGCACGATAAAAACGTGCCAATAAAATAATATAGGGTCAACGCAAAAAACTGATTGCGGCACGGGGGATGGGCTTGAGCGCCCTCGCCCCGTTCCGCAGTCAAGCCCACCCACTATTTTTTCGAACGAAAGGAGCAATATGCGCCTATATCTTAACGGTGTTCCAAATCCACGGCAGGAACAATTTTTTCTTTCCCGTGCGCGGCATACCGCGTATGGCGGTGCGCGAGGCGGCGGCAAAAGCTGGGCGATGCGCCGAAAGCTGGTGCTGCTTGCGCTCAATAATAAAGACCTCAACATTCTTCTTCTGCGCCGCACGCTGCCGGAGCTGCGCGAAAATCATCTTTTGCCGCTTCAGCGTGAGCTTTATGGTGCGGCAAGCTACAACTCTGTCGAACGTGCGTTCCGCTTTCCCACAGGCAGCCGCATAAAGCTTGGCTATTGCGACACGGCGGCGGATGTTTACCAGTATCAGGGGCAGGAGTATGCTGTTATCGGCATGGAGGAGGCGACGCATTTTACCGAGGAGCAGCAACAGTTTTTAACCACCTGCAACCGCACGTCAAGCGGGGATTTTACCCCGCGTATGTATTACACCTGCAATCCGGGCAACGTGGGGCACGCGTGGGTGAAGCGTCTTTTTATCGACAGGCAGTATAACGAAAATGAAAAAGCGGAGGATTACGTTTTTATCCCCGCGCGCGTGTGGGATAACAAGGCGCTGCTAAACGCCGACCCGGGCTATGTGCGTCAGCTTATGGCGCTGCCGGAGGATATGCGCCGCGCACATCTTGAGGGTGATTGGGACGTTCACGCGGGGCAGTATTTTCGTGAGTTTTCACGCGAGAGGCACGTTTGCACTCCGTTTTCTCCCCCCGCGTGGTGGAAGCGCTTCCGCTCGATGGATTGGGGCTACAACGATCCCTGCTGTGTGCTTTGGCACGCGGTTGACTGCGATGGACGTGTATACACATATCGTGAGCTGTATGTGCGTCAAACTCGTGCGGAGGAGGTTGCACGGCGAATTGTTGAGCTTTCGGAGGGTGAGGACATATCCTACACCGTTGCTTCCCCGGACATCTGGCAAAATCGGGGCGCGATGCTTTCCTCCAAGGGCGGCTACGAGGGCGAAACGATAGCGGAGCTTTTTGCCAAGAGCGGCTGCCCGGTGATTCCCGCCGACAATTCACGCGTGGCGGGCTGGCAGCGCGTGCGCGATTATATGGCGGCGCAGCCCGACGGCTCCCCGCGCTGGCAATGCTTTTCGGACTGTCAGAACCTTATCCGCACTTTGCCTCTGCTTCAGTATGACGCACACAACCGTGAGGACGCTGCCGACGGCGACGACCACGCCCCCGAAGCTCTGCGCTATGCGCTGATGAGCCGTCCCATGGCGTCTGTTGCGGCACAGACCGTCCGACACGCGGCATATGATCCGTTTTCAACCTCATCCCCCGCCCGCTGCGGATATCTATCAACCTAAAAGGAGTTTAAAATGAAAAAAGAGCCTATCAATATCGAAAGCGTTTATTCTCTCTATCGTGAATATTATGACGCATACGCGCAGGAACGTGCGCGGCTTGCCAAGTGCGAACGTATTTACAGGGGCGACCACTGGTATGACGTGCCGCAGACGGAGGCTTCCGAGCCGCGCCCCGTGACGCCCGTTATCCAAAGCACAATTGAAAATGTGCGCGCCGACCTAAACGACAGCATGCCCGACGCGATAATCACTGCGGACAGGCAGGATTATGAGGAGCTTGCGGAGGCTATGACGCACATTGTGCGCGAAAATCATCAGCGCTGCCATTATGATGACGAGTATGCGCTGCTTACCCACGACCTGCTTGTGGGCGGATACGCCGTGCAGGAAATCGGCTTTGACCCCGAGGCAAACGCGGGCACGGGCGGTGCGTATATCCGCCATGTGGACAACGCCTCCGTCATGTTTGACCCGCTCTCTCTTGATATTCAGGAGGGCAGGGCAATTTTTAAATTTACCCACCGCACACGCGATTGGTTCAGGCAGCATTATCCCGACAAGGCGGATTCAATTACGGAGGACGGCTTTCTAATGGACACAACCGAGGACGGGCTGCTTACGCCGCGCTATGACCGCTGCATACTGCTTATCGAGTGTTGGCAGCGCGTGTACGATCCGCGCACCGATTCACATTCCGTTCACATGATAAGGGTTGCGGGAGGTCAGCTTCTTGAGGACAGCCGCGACGCCGCTCCCGATGGCTATTACGCCCACGGAATGTATCCGTTTGTGATAACAACTCTTTTTCCGCGCAAGGGAAGCTGCTTGGGCTATGGCTTTGTTGATATGTTTGAAACGAGTCAGCGATATTCCGACAAGCTTGACCAAATTGTGATGAAGAACGCAATGCTTGCATCCCACAACAAGCTGCTTATCACGGGGGCTTCGGGCTTTGACGCGGACGACCTGCGCGATTGGTCAAAGGAGGTGCATCGCGGCGACAATCTAAACGGTGTAACGTGGTTTGCAACCGCGCCCCTGCCCGCATATCTTATTGAGTACATCAGCGCTATGCGTGATGCGATAAAGGAGGAATCAGGCTCCAACGAGTGGTCACGCGGAATGACAAATTACGGCGTGACGGCGGGCACGGCGATATCCGCGCTTCAGGACAAATCCAGCAAGAGAAGCCGCATGGCGGCACGCGGGATACACTCCGCTTTTCGCGCAGCAGTTGAACAGGAGCTTGAAATTGAAAGACAGTTCACTCTTGGACTGCGCTGTATGCGCGACAGGCTTTTGCACGCGGACGCGGAAGGCGCGGCACAAATTGAAGCTTCGGCACGCTCCGTGATGGCGCTTTCGTCAATGCCCGTGGCTCTGCGCGTTACCGTAAAGGTGCAAAAGGAGAATGGTTTTTCTGCAATATCGCACAATGACACCGTTTTCCGTCTGGTTGAAACGGGCATGGTCACGCCTCAGGTTGGCTTGGAGCTGCTTATGTTCGATGGCAAGGAGCAGGCAAAAAGCATGATGGCGACGCAGGCAAGCTAACTTGACAAATCCCACGCTCCCCCGCCAACGCCCTCCCCAAATCTAATTTTGTTTGACATTATCGCCATGTATGATATACTTAATGTCAGAAGGTTTGGCGGAGGGCTGCTATGAAAAAATTTGCCGCTGTGTTATTGATGTGCGCAACGCTGCTTTTGCTGTGCGCAACGCTTTTTTTGCTGTGCTCCTGCACGAATGAACGGCCTATCGGCACATGGCGGGCTTCAATATCAACCTCGGGTGCGATTGTCGAGGTGACATTCACATTTGAGCGCGACAATACGGGCAGCTTTTTGTTTTCAATCGGGGGCGTGTCCAATCAGCGTTACTATTTTGACTACTCGGTTGAGGGCGATGTGCTGACGCTGACGGGCGATGATGCGGACGATCCTATAATTTGCAGCTTCAGCATGGAAAATAACGTGCTGACAATCAGCAGTGATGAGTTTTCGGAGCTGTTTTCAAAGCCCGAAATTGTTCTGAAAAAGGTCAATGACTGAATTTGGCTTAAACTCCATACTTGAGCTTCTTCCCAAAAGCATGGGCAGCTTTGCAAGGTTCATGGTTGTTTTTGTGGTTGCCGCGGGTGCGGCGGCGGCAGTCATTGTCCTTGCGCTATGGGTTGTGCGCCGTCTGCGTCAAAATGCCGCGAAGCGTTCGCGTGAAAAGCGCATGAAGCAGCTTGATTCTCTGCTTGCTAAGCGTGGTTTTACACGCACTCTTGTGATAAGCGACTATTTTGCGATTGACGAAGGCACCGGTATGTTCTACTGTCTTTTTCCCTATGGCGGGAAGACGGCTGACGCGGTGCTTTCGCTTTCGTGCATCACGGGCTATTCTATTGAGCCTGCCGCCGCGTTTACGGACGGATATCTGTTCACCTTTACCTTTGTTGATAAATATGCGGTGCGCAAGCTGACGCGCAGCGCAAATGTATGCAGCGATGAGCTGTGCCGCCGTCTTTTGACAATGCTTGATAAGTATGGTGCGGTCAAGTCTCAAGCCGCGTCTGCGTCAAATGATACGGACACCGATACGGACGCGGGCTAAAATCCCGCCGTGGGTATGCTTCCGCCCGTTTTTTTATCAGCATTCGTTTCCGTATAAAAAAAGCTGCTCGGGCAAAAGCCAAAGCAGCTTAAATTATTGCTTTTAGGTTGATTACTTAACGATTTTAGCGGCAAGCTTATCCGCAACAAGCACATGAGTATCCTTGCCGACAAAATTGAGTATGGCGACAACAACAATGTAAATCGTTACCAAATAGGCGAACACATCGATAATCCAAGGAAGTACGGGCACGAAAAAGAGTATTGCTGCAATGACATACAGTGCAACGTACGCGATCACGCCGATAATAGACTCCCACATACGCAGCTTGTTGTCACGCGTAAGCTCCTTGTCGGTTGCGAGCACTACGATCGAAATTATGGGGATAAGGTAGCAAAGACCATATGCAATGTTGTTTTCCATCCCGAGAATCTTGTGGTTGCTTTCCATATTATGCCTCCCAAATTTTTGCGAACGCAAATTTTTGCGCCGCTGATGACTTATTTTACCACTACCGCCCTGTCGCGTCAATACTTTGCGATAAAAATTGACATATTTTATTCATCGTGTTTTTTTGGACGACATTTCGGGGATACTCTCTGTACGGACTTTATTTTACGCTAAAGTCTCTATCCAACTATATTAAGGAGTATCCGCAAATATGAAAGACAGATCCCTAATCTTCGGAGTACTGATACTGAGCGCAGTGTTCTATTCGCTGCCTCTTGTCGGCTTATTGATAGACGATCCCTATGCGGCGACGGGGTATATGTATGTTGCTTTGCCGATAATGGTTTTTCCTGTTTGCTGCTTTATTGCCGCGATTACGATAGGCACGCTGTGCGGCTTTGCGTGGCAGCTTCCGCTGATTACGGCCGCGCTGTTTATCCCCGCCGCGCTGCTTTTTTACGGCGAATCCGCACTGCCCTATGCAGCCGTATACGGCGTGGTTGGATACATGGGGCTGATAATCGCATGGCCGTTTTCGCTTTTGCGAAGGCGGCGGCTTGAAAAAAAGCGGTGCGCTGTTGTGGAGCAAAGCGCCGGCAATGTCGTCAATGCGGATTCCGCGCTGCGCGGCAAAGCTTCAAGGTGCTGAAAAAAAGCATAACGTCAATTCATTCAAAAATTTTACTGACACAAAGGGCGGCCCCCATTTTTTGAGGGTCGCCCGTTTGTTGATTTTTAGCCTGCGTATTTTTATTGACCTATTGCCGCGATGGCGTTGTAAAGCGCGCTGACGTCGCTGTATGTTACGCTGCCGTCGCCGTTGAAGTCGGCGTTAATCATGCCCTGTTCACTGACGGTCACAGACCCGGCAATTGATGAGTAAAGCAGAGTCACATCCGCGAATGTAACATACCCATCGCAGTTGACGTCGCCCAGCAAAGCGGTAACGGGGTTTGCCGTGTACGTCACAGTGAAGGCAACATTCGATGCGCCCATTGTGCCGGATACAACGGTGTTATCCGCTGTAAATCCCGTTATAACGGGGCTTGTTACGCTGTAATCTGCGCCGTAATTAACGGAGGCTGTGTATGCGTCTGCCGCCGTGCTGCCGTCCGCATAAACATAATTGATTGTCAGCGTATAGCTGTTGACGCTGTAAACAACGTTTATCGTTGTGCTTTGTGCGCCCATTGTGCCGGAGACGACATTCTGATTGGCGGTATATCCTGTGATAACGGGGCTTGTTACGCTGTAGCTTGCGCCGTAATTATAGGATGACGTGTATGTCGCCGCCGCCGTGCTGCCGTTGGTGTAGCGATAGTTTACCGTCAGCGTATAGCTGTTTATCGCATATGTTGCGGTGATTGTGCGGCTGCTTGTTACGCCTGTATAGCTGCCGCTCCATCCCGTAAATGTATAGCCCGTTCTTGAGGGATTTGAGGGAGCCACTGCGCTTTCGCCATAGGATACCGTCTGAGTGGAAAGCACCGTGCCGTCCCAATCCTCAAATGTGACGGTGTATGTCGGCGTGGTCGTGGGGGTCGCCGTGGGGGTCGCCGTGGGGGTCGCCGTGGGGGTCGCCGTCGGGGTCGCCGTCGGGGTCGCCGTGGGGGTCGCCGTGGGGGTCGCCGTCGGGGTCGCCGTGGGAGTCGTGGTTTCAACCTGCTTATACAGATACAGGTCGTGCCAATTTGCGGAGTTGTAGGGGCGGAAGTCGCTCTGGTAGATGCTTATCATACGGGTGGAGCCCGAAAGGGTTGTCGTCATATAATAGGAGCCTGTTGTTGACGCCGCCGTAATGTCAAAGTAGTTGGCTGCGGAATCGCCTACGCTGAAGCCGCTTGTGCTGTCTGTTGAAATCATGCAGTACTTGCTGCTTGCGGGGCTGTAAAGGCTGAATCTGCCGTCTGTTGATTGCTCCTCAAGGTACCAAATCACACTTGAATCGGGATCTACAACCGTGTCGCCCGATATTGTGACGGCGGTGGCGCCCATCCTGCCCGATGTGCAGGTGTTGTTCATTGCGCCCGTGCTGTTGCTGTTTACACCATAAAGCACATAATAGCCCGTGGTGACGTCGTCAATGCTTGTAACAAGCACAAAATCACCCTCGGAGGGCGTTGCGGTAGGCGTTGCGGTGGGCGTTGCCGTGGGCGTGGGGGTTGCGGTTGTGCCCGCCTCCGGGGTTGCCGTGGGCGTGGGGGTAACCTCGCCCGTGCCCGTCCACGTTGCGGTTGTGTAGGCGTATGTGCCGCCCGTGCTTGTCCATGTGCCGCTTGTCCAGCCGCTCTGTCCGCTTACATAATAGATTTTAAAGCCTGTGGGAGCCGTGCCGTTGTCGGAACCGGATATCATAATCTGGTCGCTGCCCTCATCGTTGAACGTGGGAGCTGCGCCATAGAAATACATTTTGGTAAGAGACGTGCAGTCGCGGAACGCACGGCGATCAAACGTTGTGACGCCGCTGCCAACGTAAACCGTGGCAAGGGAAGTGTCGTTAAAGAATGCGTATGTGCCGATTGTGGTTACGCTTGAGGGGATGGTCACGGTTGTGAGCGTGCTGTTGTTGGCAAACGCCGCCGCGCCGATAGCCGTAACGCTGTATCCGCCAAGCGTGGAGGGGATTGAAAGCGTTGTTGCGCTGCCCGTGTAGGAAAGTATGGTTGCGCTGCTTCCGGATACACAATAGGTGTAGTCGCCCGAGGTGAGTATGGTGTAGTTAAAGCCGTTGGTGCTGCTGCCGTAAATCAGCCTGCCAAACTCAGGATAGTCGATAAACACATTGCGGTTGCCCTCAATGGTTTCAACATAATTGTTCCTCGCCATCTCCCATTCGTCAACGGGATCAAGCAAATTCCACTCAAGCAGGGTGGCGAATGTGTCGTCGTCAACAGGAGCGGTAAGATCCTCACCCCAACGGCAGGCAACATAGAAGTAGATACGGGCAACATCGCCCTTAAACTCGTCACGCGGCTCGAATGTGCCCGCGGAGGTGTTTATGTAGCTTTGTATGCCTGTGCTGTTGTATGTAATCTCCTTTGTGGCGGTGTCTATCCACGCCATTATGTAGTTGCTGCGGGTGGAATTGACAGTCGGATCCTCCGGACGCAGATGATGCAGGTCCGCGCCGGCGTTGCTTTCATAAAATGTGCCGAGAGACTTGGGCCATACGTGCTCACGATTGAACGTGACGCCCGCATCCCATGTGCCGTCGACAGACGCGCCCGAATAGCAGAGGATTATGTTGCCGCTGTTGTTGAGATCCGCATCGGAATATTCGTAAAGATAGCGAATCTGGGCGTATGTGGTGATAGTTGTGTGAGTGTTGGTCATAAGGGTCTGCAGATTGTTAAAAAGCGTTGTGCCGCTTTGTGACAACAAAGTGTTGACATTATAGCCATTGTCGGTGTAGTAGGTGCCCGTGTAGCCGACGTCATACGCGTAAGCGGGGACTTCGCCCGTCTGCGCGGTGGTAACGGTTGCCGGTACAAGCGCAAGTGTAAAAGCAACAACAAGCGCTATCGCAAGTATTTTTAAGGAGTTCATTATGCTTCCTCCCAAAGATGAGTAACTGCTATTATATCACCGTTTTCGGCAAAAACAATATAAAATCCGCGGGAAATGTGACAAACCTCCGACTTATGTCATAATTATTTTGCTGGATACTTGCCTGCGCAGATGATATAATCGGCATTATCGAAAGCCGATGCTTGGGGAGGGCTGATTTACAGTATGAAGCGAACCGTTTTTATTTTGCTGCTTGCCGCCGCAGCGCTGCTTATGGGATGCTCCTCCGGCGGCTCCCGCAGACCTGAGGGTGATATTGGCGGCGCGCATGACGCCGCTGTGCTTTTTGTAAACGTGGGCAAAGCGGATTGCGCCATAGTCAGCATTGACGGGCTTGCCTATATTATCGACACAGGCACGGAGGAAAGCTTTGCGCAGGTGTACGCCGCTCTTGAGACGCTTGGCGTTTCAAGCGTTGAAGCGGTGTTTATTTCACACTGCCACAGCGACCACATAGGTGGGCTGGAAAGCATACTTGCAAAATATTCTGTCGGGATGATTTATTCTCCCGCGTTTGCGCTGGACGATTCCGCCGCCGCCGAAACAGCGGTTGACTATTCCGTTCCGCGCACAATACTTAACGTTGGGGATACCGTCACCGCCTCGGGCGACGCTGTATTCACCGCGCTTGCTCCCTCTCGGCTCAATACGGTTGACGACAATGACAATTCGCTTGTTCTGCGTCTCTGCGTAAACGGCAGGAGCGTGCTTTTCACGGGAGATATGCAGTTTGACGAGGAGCTTACGCTGCTTGATACGGGCGCGGATGTTTCCGCTGATGTTTTGAAGGTTGGCAATCACGGCAACAGCGACGCCACATCAAAGGATTTTGCCGCAGCCGTGTCGCCGTCAATAGCCATTTTTTCAACCGATACCTCCGTTGATTCCGATTCGGCAAGCAGCAAGGTTAAAAACAAGCTGACGTCCGCGGAATATTATGTCACACAGGATTATGACGTCGGCATACTGCTTTCAATCGGGCGGGACGGCGGACTTTCGATAACGTCCCCTAAGCGTACTGCCGCCGCCGCCGATGTGACGCTGCTTTACGCCTCAAAGACGGATCAGACCGTTGCGATATTTAACAACGGTGATGACGCCGACATATCGGGTTGGTTTATATATTCCGATTACGGATATGAGGTTTTTGCTTTTCCGCATGGCACTTTTATCGCACGCGGGCAGACGATTGTGATCGCCGCCCGAAAGAGCGCGCTTGCCGACTCCGCCGATTTTGTTTGGAGCAAGAAAAATGTCTGGGCAAAAAAGAAAGCCGATTCCGCTCACCTATGCGATCCGTATGGCGTTGAGCATGACGTATGCCCAAGCGAATAACGTTTAAGCCCTGCGCGGGGGCAGACGGCAAGCCTTCAAAAAAATGACGGCGTGTGCCTTTGCTGTGAAAGCCCTGATTTTAATAGGTTTTTTGGACAGAAAAAGGGTCGCGGCAGAATTTGCCCCGACCCTTTGTGAAAGCTTTTTTGAAGTGCGGTGAGATTACTTGATCTCAATCTCCGCGCCCGCGGCCTTGAACGCCTCGGCAAGCTTATCAGCGTCATCCTTGGAAATGCCCTCTTTAAGAGTGCTGGGTGCGCCGTCAACAAGCTCCTTCGCCTCTTTAAGACCAAGACCGAGCTGCTCACGAGCAACCTTGATAACCTTGATCTTCTCTGCGCCGAAGCTCTTAAGAACTACGTCGAACTCTGTCTTTTCTTCTACTTCCTCAGCGGCGGCGGCGGGGCCTGCAACCGCAACGGCGGACGCGGCGGCGGATACGCCGAACTCCTCCTCAAGAGCCTTAACGAGCTCAGCGAGCTCAAGAACCGTCATAGCCTTAACGTCGGCAATAAACTGCTCCTTGTTAAACATGATTGAATCCTCCTATTAAATAATTAATTAATTTGGCTCATCAAGCCCTGAGCCTTGGGCGTGCGCCGATTACTCGGCAACGACCTCGGCGGGAGCTGTTTCGCCGCCTTTGGCTTTGGCGATCTGATCGAGAACGATCGCAAGACCGCTGATTGGAGAGAGCATACTGCCGAGCATACGAGCGATGAGCACCTCTCTGGGGGGCAGCTCCGCAAGAGCGTCGATACCCGCGGCACTTGTAACCTTGCCGTTTACGATACCGCCCTTGATCTCGCACTTTTTGTACTTTTTGACAGCATCCTTAAGGATTTTAGCGGGAGAAACGGGGTCGTCGTAACCGAACGCAAAAGCGGAAGGTCCCTTGAGCATCTCATGGATGGACTCGTGGATACCCTCCTGACGAACTGCGCGCTCAACCATTGAGTTTTTGAGAACAACGTACTCATTGCCCGCCTTGCGCATCTCCGCACGAAGAGCGGTGACTTCGCTGACCGTAAGCCCGCGATAATCAAAAATGATGACCGATTGTGCCTTCTGAAGCTTTTCAACAAGACTGTCGACCAATTCCGCCTTCTGACGAATAACTGAAGCGTTTGCCATTTGGAATTCCTCCTTTAACAGAAATTGCAATAAAATATCCCCATGCCGCACAAAAGACGATGGGGATGAAAATTCGCACTTAACGCAACGCAAATCTGCGCGGCGCCCGATTGACTTCACCTCGGCAGGAAATTGAGTCGGAAAACCGACGCCTGCTGTCTACGGCGGATATTCGATTGCGTGTGGGATTTTATCATCCCACGCAGATTAAGTCAAGTGTTTTTTTGCCGCCGCGTCAATATATTTGTTGAATATCAGCGGCGGCGCGGCAATCACCGGGGGCTGCGGAGACATTTACACGCTTTTTGCGCGGGAGCGCTTTATGCGGCGCTGCACAAGCTTGACAAGCTCCACAACCGGTATTACGGCAAAGCCGAGGGCGGCGGCAACGCATAGCTCCGCAATAGAAATCGGCTCAAAGCCAAACGCGGAGCGCAGAGGCGGGATTGTCACAACGGCTATTGTCAACAAAAGCGAAAGCCCGATAGAGCCGTAAAGCCACCAATTGACCGTCTTTAGCGTAAATATGCTTTCGCGCTGTGAACGCATATTGAGGCTGTGAAAAAGCTCCGCAAGGCTCATTGTGAGAAAAGCCATTGTCACTCCGTCTGCGGACTGGGCGCAGCTCCATACTCCGCTTTCCATAAAGTGCCCGATAAAATATGCGGCAAGCGTCAGCACCGTAACCAAAATGCCCTGATAGGCAATGTCGGCGCCAAGCCCACGCGCAAATATGCCCTCATCTGAGGAGCGCGGCGGCTGCTTCATAATGTCCGCGCCCGCTTTTTCCATACTTAGTGAAACGGCGGGCAGACAATCGGTTATCAGATTAATCCAAAGAAGATGAACGGGCTGAAGTATTGTAAACCCAAGCATCACGGAAGTGAAAACGGCAAGCACCTCGCTTGCGTTGGATGCAAGCAAAAACTGTATCGCCTTGCGGATGTTGTCATATATGCGCCTGCCCTCCTCCACCGCCGTTACAATGGTGGCAAAGTTGTCGTCCGCAAGCACCATATCCGCAACATTTTTGGTTACGTCCGTGCCCGTTATGCCCATGCCCACGCCAATATCTGCTGTTTTAATGGAAGGCGCATCGTTAACGCCGTCCCCCGTCATGGCGGCAATCATGTTGCGGCGCTGCCACGCTTCAACAATGCGCACCTTGTGCTCGGGCTGAACGCGTGCGTATACGCCGATATCCGTCAGACGTGCGTCAAGCTCCTCATCGGACATAAGCGACAGCTCCGCGCCCGTTATCGCCTGAGAAGCATCGCTTATTATGCCAAGCTGCTTTGCGATTGCCACGGCGGTATCCTTGTGGTCGCCTGTTATCATTATGGGACGGATGCCCGCCTCACGGCAGCGGCGGACGGCCTCCTTTGCCTCAGGACGTATCGGGTCAATCATACCCGTTATACCGATAAATGTGAGATCCTGTTCAAGCGCATCGGCGGAAAAATCCGTTGGCTCAGCGTCATATGTGCGGTATGCCGCGGCAAGTGCGCGCAGTGCGTTATCCGCCATGCGTTTGTTGTCTGCAAGAATCTCGGCGCGGATTTCATCCGTCATTGGGACGTCTTTTTTGCCGTCAAAATAGCGTGTGCAAAGACGTATAAGCTCATCGGGCGCACCCTTTGTGAACTGGATATACTTGCCGTTGTTGGCGTGGACGGTGCTCATCAGCTTGCGCATACTGTCAAACGGGGCTTCGCCCACACGCGGATATTCAAGCTTGAGCGCGGGCTTTTCAAGCCCCAGCCGCGTGGCGTAATTTACAAGCGCACACTCGGTCGGCTCCCCCACGGCGGCGCCCGTTTCGTCCGGCTCCGCATCGGAGCAAAGCGTCATTGCCGTTGCAAGCAGCGACTCGTCCCGCGAAGCGGCGTCCGTAACCGTCATCCTGTTTTGCGTCAGCGTGCCTGTTTTGTCGCTGCAGATAACCTGTGCGCACCCGAGGGTTTCCACCGCGGTGAGCTTGCGAATAACCGCACTGCGCTTGGACATTTTTGTGACGCCTATTGAAAGGGAAATTGTTACAACCGTTGCAAGCCCTTCGGGGATTGCCGCAACGGCAAGGCTTACGGCTATCATAAACGTGTTGAGAATAACATTGACGTTTATCGTATCTGCGCGCAAAAGGCTGACGACAAACATCACAACGCACACGCCCAGCACAAGATAGGTAAGTATTTTGCTAAGCTGCGACAGCTTTTTTTGCAGAGGAGTTTGACCCTCCTTCGCCTCGGTAAGCGCGGTGGCAATCTTGCCCATCTCGGTATCCATGCCCGTTGCCGCGATAACGGCGGCGCCGCGTCCGTAAACCACCGTGCCGCCCATGTACACCATGCTTTTGCGGTCGCCAAGCGGCACGTCAAGCCCCTCGGGGGCGCTAAGTGCATCCGTCTGCTTTGTGACGGGCACGCTTTCGCCCGTGAGCGCGGCTTCCTCCACCTTGAGGGACGCGCACTCGATAATTCGCCCATCGGCAGGAATGGCGTCTCCCGCCTCAAGCAAAACCACGTCGCCCGGAACTATATCCTCACTTTTAATATGACGCACAACGCCTCCGCGCAGAACCCTGCTTGTTGAAGTCGTCATTTGCTGAAGCGCCTCGATTGCTTTTTCCGCCTTGGATTCCTGTATCATGCCCAATAGAGCGTTGGCAAGCACGACAACGCCGATTATTATCACATCCGCAAGACTCTCGTTTTGGATTGCCGCCGTCACGCCGGACACAACCGCCGCAACCATCAAAATTATTAGCATTGGGTCTTTAAGCTGCTGAAGAAAAAGCAGTATCAGCGGCTTCTTTTTTGCCTGCCTGAGCTTGTTTTTGCCAAAGCGCTGCTCACAGAGCGCCGCCTGAGGGTCGGTAAGCCCGTCCCTTGAGCTGCCTAATGCGTCAAGCACATCGGATGCGTCGGAAGTGTAATACCTCATTTTTCGGAACCTCTTTCAAAGTTGTTTATAAACAAAAATGCTCACGCGTGACAATGGCAAATAAGCCACGCCACACATGAGTCCGGTTAAGGTAACGCCCCGCCCGTGCCAGATGAGTCTCCCCACCGTGTATGTTGACACGAGCCATGCGCGAAATAAACACGCAAGAAACTACTCCCTCATGAGCATATTATGTTCAATCAATTATATTACCGTGCTTTGACAAAAATAGCAACAGCGCGGTCGGTAAAATTTTTGTAAAGGACGGAATATTGCCGCCGTGCCGCAGCCTAAACAGATGCAAATCCGCACTCAAATCTTGGGCGCGTCCGCAGCCTCATATGCCGTTTTGTCTTTTATCTCGTAAACACGATTGCACAGCGAAAGCAGGCTCTGACGATGCGTTGTAAGTATTATCGTTCGATTAAGCTTGCCCGCCTGCAAATTGGCTATAAGCCTGCGCTCGGTATCAAGGTCAAGCGCGGAGGTCGCCTCGTCCAGCAGCAGCACGGGAGTGTCGCAAAGCAGTGCGCGCGCGATTGTAAGCCGCTGAATCTGCCCTTGCGAAAGCCCCGCACCCTGTTCGCCCAGCGATGAAGCAATGCCCTCACGCAGCTCGGATACAAAATCCCATGCGCAAGCGTCTTTTAATGCGGAAATCAAAATTTCGTCTGATGCATCAGGACGCACAATCAGCAGATTGTCACGAATGCTGCCCGAAAAGAGGGTGTTGCTTTGGGACACATATGCAAACAGCCTGCGCGTTGCGGACGATATTTCAAGCGTTTCGCCATCTCCATTTAAAACCTCCGCTCTGCCCTCACTAAGAGAAACAAGCCCCAGCAGCACCCTCAGCATAGTTGTTTTGCCAAGTCCGGAGGGGCCGACAAGGGCTATCGCCTCCCCCGCGTCGGCATGGATATTAACATTTTTAAGCACGTCCTGTTCACCGCGATAGGCAAAAGCACCCCCGCGGACACTGACGGCAACCCCCGAGGCGCCAAATTTGCGCATGGCTTCGGCGTCCGATGGCGCCTCCTTGGGAAGCTCAACAATTTCCATCAGTCTGCTTGCGGCTGTAAGCGCGCCGATTCCGGAGGGCACAAGCCCCACAATGGACGAAAATGAGGACGAAAAGTAGGACGAAAGCTGCAAAAACATCGTCATTGTGCCAAATGTGTATGCGCCCGCCCAAAGCCTGTACACGCCCCACGCATAGCAGCCGTATGACACGACAAGCCCCAAAAGGGTGTATATCAGCGTTGTCAAAACCGAAAACTTGTTCAGCTTCAGTGAAATCAGCTTGTAAGCCGCCTGCACCTCACGCAGCCTTTGCATAAAATGCTCCGTCAGCGAAAACGCCTTTATAGGCTGAATATTGCACAGAGTCTCCTCATTAAAGGCGGTCAGCTCGCTCTGCGCCATCCGCTGCTCTCGATTGTATTGCCTCAGCTTTTTCATAATATAGCGTGAAGCAAGCACCGAAAGCGGAATGCCGACCGCAACGATAAGCGCCATTGTCGGATCGTATATGGCGATTATCACAAATGTGAGCACAAATTGAAGCAGCTTTGTTATAAGAGTTGGGATAAATCCGATAATTGACGATGCAACAGATGAAATATCGTTGTTGAGACGGTTAAGCACGTCCCCTGAATGGAAGGCGGATATGGACTCCCAATCCGTCATAAGTATTTTGTCAAAAACGTCCGCACGAATTTCGTTAAGTACACGAATCTCAATCTTTGCGGATATGCGGGAGGTCAGCGCGTTTGTCACCGCCCTGAAAACGCCCATGCCCACAAAAGCGGCGGCGGCATATGCGATAATGGTGGTTTTGTGACCTGTGACGGCGTCAATAAGATATTTTGACACAACGGACGAGGCAAGCCCCAGCGCCACGGAAAGCAGCCCAACAATAAGATAGAAAAGTATGGCGGGACGATATCCGCGTGCATAGCCGTATATCCACTTAGCTTCGCACAGCATATCACGCATTGTCTTATGCTTGCCTGTTTTTTTAACCGTCATTGGTCATACCCGTCATCCTCGGGCGGAAGCCGTTTAACACGCTTGTTTTCGATAACGCGCCGAGGGTTTTCTTCCATTAAAATATGTGCCCATCGCTCCGAATAGTTTTCTGCAATGAGGTCATAGGCGTCGAACAGCTCTGTCGTGCGTGAAAAAACACCGTGAGAATCGGTCGCAACAAAATGAGCGGCGCGTGCGGAAAGAAGCTCGTGAGCAACAACTGTTGAGCTTTCGTTCATGCGCCCGATTATGCTTGTGCGGTTAAGCTGCAAAAGACAGCCCATCCCCACCCAGTCGATTGCAAACTGAGGGTCGTCCTGAACCATAAAATAGCGTTCGGGATGAGCAATTATAGGCACAACGCCCTTTGCCGAAAGGGACTCCAGCACGTCCTTCACCCGCCATGCATCGTCGTCAAAATCAAACTCAACAAGCATATAGCGCGAGCCTGCAAGGGTTATCACATCCCCGCGCTCATAAAGTGCGGCAATGTCGTTGGTGGCAAACACCTCCATGCCCTGATGCAGCGTCATTTTGACGCCGTGCTCCTTTAAGATAGCTTCAAGCGCAGAAAAAGCCCCGCGATACTCATCGCCATAATAGTTGGCGTACGAATTTGGGACGTTGCAGTGCGGCGTGACTATAATATCGGTAACTCCGCAAATACGAGCGGTATCCGCCATACTTACCGTTTCGGCAAAGTCGGACGCCCCATCGTCCACCCCGGGCATAATGTGGCAATGTATATCAATCATAGGGAAAGCCCTCCGCGCAAAATTCATCCAAATTATAATATACAGCAAAAGTGAATCAGCGTCAACCCCTCGACCCATACCTATAATACCTGTTGATGTATTGCATATCGACAAAATTCGCATATCATTTATTTTGAAAAAACACTTGTGCTTCCGTATGCACTATATTATAATCCTATTGTCGGCATTTCGATTATTTGTTGCCAACCGCATGTGGAAGCACTTCAATTGTTTGAGAGAGTATTTCAATATCGAGACTTTTGTGCATATTATGTATTGGAGGTTTGTTTATAGGTTTGAGGCTGCGGCGCGGCGCCGTATGTGTATCAACGCATATGCCGTGCGCTTGTTGAAACGTTTTTGCTTTGTATAGCTGTTTTGTAAGTATTAGAGTTTTTGCAGTGTTATATAATACGGAGGTAGTAATATGTCAAAAAAGCCTTAACTTTTCTGATTATCGGGATAGCTGCCGTGCTGATACTGGCAATACCCATTAGTATGCTTGCGCTGTCACACAGCAAGCCCGATGCATCCATGTTTGCTGAAAATGACGCCGTGATTGGCGATTTCAGCGTGCTTTATGACGAAGCTCTGTCCGGCGACGTCATAATTGACCGTATCCTTTCGGAAGACCCCACGATTGTGATTCTTTCCGCAGACCAGGGACGTGAGATCGGCACTCGGATCACACCGTACATTGATGAGAATCGCTATGTTGTGTATGTGGGTGTTGATGAGGTCGAGCTTTCGGCAATCACCGGTATTGCCTGTCAGTTTGCCGATGAATCCGCGCATGATGAAAAGCGCCTCGGCACAGGCATAACATTTGATCCCTGTGTTGGAAGCAATGGCGACTATACATTCAGCGGCATTGTCGAGGTATACACCGATGGAGACAATGCATCCTGCAACACATACGACACAACAGCCGAGGACATGCGCAGCCATGCGTGTGAGACGTGGCAGTTTATTTTGGATTGCCGCAGCGATGTAGCGCCATAATTTTTTCAAAGGGGGGAAGGGTCAATCCTTCCCCCTCAATTTATACCTTGGCACAGCGTAAAAACACAAAATCCGATTCACCGTTTGCAAAAAGGAGCTTCAAGAACCGTGTGATACGTCATGTATCGTGCGTTGTGCATTGTGCGCACCTTGCCACAATGCTTTTGCTCATGCAATCACGGGCTTTGTCAAGCCTGTCCATAAGCTCTTCAAATGAGCAAACTACTCTTTCCACACAGGGATGAAAATAGAACGTGCAGGTATTTTCGTTAAAAAGAAATTCGTCTCCCGTGGCGCTCCAAAGCAGTATCCGCTTGTTTGAACGCGTGGCAATTGCACCGCCAAGCTCGGTATGCGTGCCCCGCCCCCCCGGCAGAAGCACAACAACAAGCTCGGCGTCCCTCACGGCGCGAAGCTCGTTGAACGCCACCTCGCTCATGCGGGCGTCGCCCTCACGTCTTATGTCGCCGTGCGTTGTCCAGTCGTATGCCTGCTCATGCCCGCGTGCGCGCAGCACCGCCGCCAATGTGCGGGCGTTGGCTGTGTTTGAAAGCCCTGTCGCAATGTAAAACCTCATAGGCTGTCCCTTTTAATCTTGCCTTCGCTCCAATGCTTTCTGCACAGCCCAATGTATTTGTCGTCCGCGCCCAAAACCACCTGCTCACCAACGCGTGTTACGCCGCCCTTGCAGTCAAGACGTGCGTTCATAATCGCCTTTCTGCCGCACCAGCAGATAGTCTTAATCTCCTCAATGGTATCGGCAAAAGCCATCAGCCAAAGGCTCCCCTCAAAGAATTCGCCTCTAAAATCCGTGCGCAGACCGTAGCAAATTATGGGGACGTTGAACACGTCAACCAGCTCGACAAGAAGCATTACCTCATCCCTTGAAAGGAACTGCGCTTCGTCAATTATCACGCAGTCATATGCGTGAGCGCGTATATCGTCCAGCGGCATTTCAGAAAACAGAACGCATTCATCCGTCAGCCCACAGCGGGATTTAACCGTGTGCGCCCCGTCCCGCGTGTCAATAGCGGGCTTTACAAGAAGCGCCCTCTGCCCCCGTTCGCCATAGTTATATTTAACCATGATCGCCTGCGCCGTTTTAGACGAGCTCATCGCGCCATAACGAAAATATAGCTTTGCCATTTTTTGAACCTCCATACCAAGCAAAATAGCACATTTTATCACAAATGCGGCACGAATAACCGCATAGGCGAGCAAAAAAACGACAAGAACAAACGAAGCGCGGCACAATCGGGCGCAAAAGCCCCCGCCGCCTGTATTAAAACGCGAAGCATCGCGGATTACGCTTGAACATCACTTCGGCTATTTTACCACGTTCCGACATATTTTGCAACACTTGCTGATAGGCATACAAAACGGAACGCCGAAAAGTTCGACGCTCCGATTGAGTCATGGAAAACAATTGTTTTTCCAGGTAGTTGACCGTTCAAATCCGAACCGTCATTTTTTACTGATAGTTTAAGGGTTTTTTGGTTGTTGCTGATAATATTGTATAGAATTGTTATCCTGTAACCTCCGTCGGGTTCGTCCCAAACTGTAACGGAGTTCACATAATGATCTATCACGCTGCGCCTAAAATCTTCGTCGTTAATGTCCCCGTGGCTGAACCGCGTAAGGAACCAAACGACATGAGGCTTCTCCAAAACGATATAGTCATCCTCCGCGTTCGCAATGCGATAACGGAGGTCTTTCTTTTGGGCTTCAAGCTCTTTCAAACGTGCGGCAAGCGCGTCGGACTCTACACCCGTTTCAGCCAACTTCAAAAGGTTGGTCGTTTTCTTTTCGAGGTCTTTCAGCTCTTCTTTCAACGGAGGTATGATCTTGTCGCTCTCTATGTCCTCTCTATTTTGCTTTATTGCCATGTCCGCAAGCCATTCTATACGTTCAGGGGTGAACAGGGATAAAGTATCTTCCACCACGGCACGCTCGATAAAGTCCTTCGGGAGCGGCTTTTTATCGCAAGAATTGAACCTCTTGCGCTTGCTGCATGAATAGTAGTTATAGATCTTTCCTCCGCGTCCCCATCCCGTTTCCCCGACCATCAGGGAACCGCAATGACCGCAAAACATCTTTTGGGAGAGTAGATATTCGACTTTGGCTTTTCCTCTTGCCGGGGCTTCTCCGTTTGCAATAAGTCTCCTTTGAACGGTCTCGAAGGTTTCTTTATCAACGATGGCGGGTACGCCTCCTTCTACTCGAATATCACGATAGGTAAGACGTATGTTCGTTTCTTTACGCAAAAGCAGCGAGAATTGCGAAGGAAATGGGTTATAAAAGGATTATCACCTATAGTCGAATGAACTCAGAGGTCTTAGTCGCGCTGATAGCGTTCGCCGGTACTGCCGTCGGTTCCCTCGGGGGCATATTGGCGGCAAACAAGCTCGTAAACTTCCGGCTGAAAGCCTTGGAAGAAAAGGTGCAGAAACACAACAATCTCATTGAGAGAATGTATGTGGTCGAGGAACGGAGCAAGTCAAATCAGCACCGCCTCGACGAAGTAGAAAGTAAGATAGAGAGGAGTTAGTCACTATGAAGATTTTTACTAAGGAATGGTTTAAGGCTGCGGGGATCCGCGCCCTCCGAACCTTCGCACAGGCGGCTATTGCGGCTTGCGGTACATCGGCTCTTTTGTCCGACGTAAACTGGTTGTCGGTGCTGTCGATTGCGGGGCTTGCGGCTCTGCTCTCGATACTGACGAGCCTTGCCGGACTTCCCGAAGTACCCGCGCAGAATACGGTCGAGACCGAGGTTACAATCTATGATAAGCCTCCCGACGAGAAGGAGGAGTAAAAAGAAAATGGCAGGGGGCTTTATGCCCTCTGCCTAAGCTTTATGGTATGCCCGAAAACCGCTTGGTTCGGATAATACCGTAATGGTGGAGGTCTTCAGAAAAAATGCCTCCTCGGTCGTTTTACGGACTGTCGGAGACATTTTTCTGCAATGAGTCAAAAATGACGTACACGCCGCCATTTTTGACGAATTTCTGCCATTTATTTCTCTTGAATGTGCCTGCCGCTTCGCATTGGCGCATATACGTTGGTAAGCACATCTTGAGCTGCTTTTTAGCAAACAAAACGGAACGCCGAAAAGTTCGACGCTCCACTTCAAATTATTGCGGTAATTTAGTTAATCAGCCAATCTGATTGTAGCTCTCGCACATGAGGTTCATAGCCTTGCAGAGCTTGTGAGTGTAAACGAACGGGCCAACGACGATAAGTGCGCCGAATACGTTCCATCCCCAGAAGCTGCCCGCGCCGAACTTGTAAGCGATGCCCCTGCGCGCAAGCTCTTTGCCGCAGCGCGCGGAAATCCTGTGCATCCAAACAAGGGGAACGATGCCGAGTGTCAGCCAAGAGAATACGAATGTGACAAGACAGAAGTTCATCGTTTTTTTGTTGTCATAACGAGTGCACACGGTGTTCAGATCGTTGCCGAGCTTTGTGAAGAACCAAATGCCGTAAATACCGAAGGTGATGAGCGACAGAAGGATTACCTTCCACATGCATCTGTTAGTCGCAAGCTGTGCGGCAGGAGCCATGGGCATTGGCTGTTGATTTACATACGCGTTTTCCATAAACAAAGCGCCTCCCCGAAAAAATGTATACGCCGCCGTGTGCGATTTAACGCTAACAGCGGCGCACCATGGGCAAAGTATACCATGAAGCTATGCGGCAGTCAAGCCCTTAAGACTTTTTTATTGAAAAAAATCGACAAGTTTTGCCTTAAGTTTGTATTTATCAATGTGATTTCGTGCCAAAATGAATCTCGGCGCCGCATAAGGCACCTCCGGCGGCAATTCGCAAAAGCATCCGCTTGTGCATTATGCCATGCCCCCCCTATTTGCCCAAACAAAATGCGCCATACTCATTGACATTCGCCACTCTGTAAATTACAATAAAAAAGGTTGTCTGCTAAAAGAAAATTTGCGACAATGCGGAGGTGCTGTATGAAACGCTTGTTAACAATAAGTATTTCTATAATTATTACACTTATTATGACGCTGCTGCCGCTTACGCCTATGGCGGCGCGGGGAATAACGCTTGCGGCGGATTCCGAGCTTTACACTGTTGTGCCAAATTCAGGAGACGGAGTAACCCTTGTTTGGCAGGACGGACGCAACACGGTGCGCGGCGTTGTGTCGGACGGCTATTTTACGCCTGCGGAGACGGTTACGCTTACGCTTAAGGCGATAATTACAGACGGATTTACATACTGTGAGGAATATTCAAGCTTTTTTCCAAATGACAGCAATGCAAGCGTGACCGTGTCAGCTTCGAGCTGTTCATTTTCCTACACATTTCGCACGGGCGCGGCGGTGACGGTAAGCACGCTGGAGTCCGTCAATATTTTTGCATCGGCAAACAGTCTGCCTCGTCTTGAAATTTCAATTGACGGCAGCTTTTCTTCTGTTGATAAGGAGAACTATGTTTCCGCCTCGTTCAACCTCACCCTTGGCTCAAATCAGTTTGCAAGCGGCAGCTATTCCGGCACGGGGGAGATAAAGGGACGTGGCAACACCTCATGGGGTCAGCCAAAAAAGCCTTATTCCATAAAGCTTTCTTCAAAGGCGTCGCTGCTGGACATCCCCCGCACAAAAAAGTATGCGATTGTGGCAAGCTATTCCGACCCGTCGCTTATGCGCAATTTTATCACCTACAAAAGCGGTCTTGCGCTGGACGGCATTGAATACACGCCCAAATGTGAGTTTGTGGATGTGTACCTCAACGGTGTATACAACGGAATATATATTCTTGTTGAAAGAATCGATATTGAGGGCACAAAGATTGACATTGACGAGGCGTCCGCCGACAATCTGACGGGCGGCTATCTTGTTGAAAAGGATGCGGGCGACAAGGTTGATTATTCAAACGACCTGTGGTTCAACGCTCCCTTCCAGTCAAATCCCAATGCGGATGTATTCACGCTTAAAGCTCCCGAGCCTGAGGATTCCGCGCTTGCAACACAGATGCTTGATTATCTGGAGGGCTATATGCAGGACGTCCACAGCGCCATAATGGGCGGCACGGATGATTGCTTCAATTATGTTGATTCCGATTCGTGGGTTGATTTTTTAATTATGCAGGAGCTATCAAAGAACATTGACGGAAATTTGAAAACAAGCTGCTATATGTACAAGCAAGCGGACGATAACACGCTTTACATGACAGCCCTTTGGGATTTTGACTTTGCATACGGCAACGCCTCGTGGGACAACGCAAGCTCCAATAATGACGGCACGGACTGCCCAAGCGGGTCGGGCACTGCGGGATTTATGGTTATAAACAGCTCCTGCCCGTGGTTTCAAACGCTTTACAACAGCTATCCTGCGTTTAGAGACGCGGTTATCGCCAAATACACACAATATCGTCATACGCTGATAGACGATATGTTCACTATGATTGACGAACAGGCGGCTTATCTAAACACGGCCGCGGCGGCGAACGACGCCAAATGGGGCAACGATTCCGCACTTGGCACGGCAACGCTTAAAAGCTGGCTGGCGGGAAGGGTTTCGTGGCTTGACAGGCAATGGCTTCCCTCCGAAGCGATAACGCTTGACGCGGCGCTTAATGTAGCGGGCGGCAAGCTGCACTTCACCACAGACGCCGCCTACGGCTGGTACGGCGCAAGTCTTAACGGGCTGACCTATGCGATTTCCGGCAACAGCGGCACGGACAGCACCACATCCTCCCTGACGCTTTCGGGCATTGCCATGGAGGCGGGGGACACGCTTTCCTTCCGTTATCGCGTAAGCTCAGAGGGCAATTATGACATTTTGAGATTCAGCGTCAACGGCAGTGTAATTCTGACGCAAAGCGGTGAGGTCGCATGGGCGGAATATACCTTCACAGCGCCGTCCGATGGTGCGTACAGCTTTGTGTGGGGCTATCAAAAGGACTATTCCGTTGCGGCGGGCGACGACTGCGCATATGTTGACGAAGTAAAGCTCACATTGCAAAGCCCTCAGGTGCTGACGGGCGACGTCAATATGGATGGTTTTATCACATCCCTTGACGCTCTTTTGATAATGCGCCACGCGCTTAACATAACATTGCTTTCGGACGAAGCGGCGGCGCTTGCGGACTTTAACGGCGACGGCGTTATCGACACAACCGACGCCCTGCTGGTTATGCGCCTGTGCCTGAGGTGAGACGTCCCTTGCATTCGCATCGGCGCATAGATGAAATTTTGCTTTGCGCCAAAGCATTTTCTAACCGCATACAATAGTTTATCTTTCTCCCGCGCCTCAAGCAGGCGTGGGGGATTTGCTATATCAAAGAAACAAATAAACGGTTTACGCTTGCCCTATTTTCTTGGCAGGAGGATTCTTCTCAGATGGGTATCGAACAGACCGCACACAAGCCCGAACAGCAGGTCAAACGCCACAAAGCCAACCTCACAGACAATCAGCAGCGCAAAAAGAGGTATGGCGGGAACAAGCGTTAAAACGTCAATCCCCACAGCATAAACGCAAAGCGCAACCCCCGCGGCGGCAAAAGCATTGAAGTACAGCAGCTTGACTATGCTCATCATTATTTTGTCGCGCAGATATCGTTCGATAACGAGCTTGCCGATTGCGTAATGTCCGAAAAACAGAATGTAAAGATATGTGTACGGTGAGCTTCCGCATACCAAATAGGCAAAAAGTGAGACGACAACAAACTGAAGCGCAGCAACCGCAATCCCATGCTCCTCACGCACGGGAATCCACGTCATTAAAGAGGCGACAAAAAGGCATATCACGGAAAGCGCCGCGCTTTTTGTAAGCGAAGCGATAAAAAGCATAAGCGCGGACACGGTCGCGCCCATCAGCGCCGCACCCGCAAGCGCACCGTATGAAACCTTTTTTATGCAATCACCCCCCGTTGAAATATGGTGAGATATACATCATCCCGCGCTTATCCGGCGCGCCCGCACCTCCGCATAGGCGCAGCTGTGCGAAAAATCCACGTCAACCGTTATCCGATCCTATCCTATACTAATCCTATATATACGTCAACTGCTATCCGCCGCAGCCGCGCCCGCACAGCCCACAGCAGAGGTTTGCAAGCATCAGAGTTGAGCAAAGCGAGCAATAGCGCAGATTGGGTGTTGATGTGTTTGCGCTTTGTGAGCTGCGCCTGCCGCGCATTGAAGAAAGCGCACTGCGGTATTCAAAGTTGTTCGGGTCCATGCTTGCGGCGCGTGAAACAAACTCATACGCCTTGGCGAACTGTCCGCTTCTGTAATAGCACATTCCGTACAAAAAATACCACTCCGCGTTGTGCAAGGGTATGGCGTCAAGCACCGCCGCCGCCGCCTCCGGCGCACTGCTGCTCAAAAAGCTGCGCACCTTGGCAAACTCCGCCGCATACTCTCCCTTGTAATTTGAGCCGTAAGAGGAACCTCCGTAAGAGGAACCTCCGTAAGAGGAACCTCCGTAAGAGGAACCTCCGTAAGAGG
>CAYXRF010000006.1:76382-109176 GCA_964467585.1 uncultured Oscillospiraceae bacterium
AATTGTCGTATGCGGAATCCCCGTTCTTTTTTGCTTCATTTATGGTATCATAGGCAGCGTTGATCTGCTTCATCTTGTCCTCCGCCTGCTTTTTAAGCACGGAGTCCTGATACCTGTCGGGGTGATATTTTTTAACAAGCTTGAGGTATGCCGCACGGACGTCCTCGTCGGACGCCGTTGGGGAGACGCCCAGCACTTCATATGGGTTCATCTAAAGCTCCCTTCATTTGAGGAGTCGCGCTTTGGCGGCTCCAGAACGTCTCGCGCCGCCGCTCTCAGCCCGTTATATATAATATTGTCAAGCAGTGATTCGCAAAGCTTTGTATCCAGCAGGTCGTATGCCATTTCCGCACTGTTGCAATACATATCGAGCAGAGCCTCCGCGAACCGCGCATCATGTTCTGTTATGTTGAAAACGTTGTACAGCCCACGGCGCTTGTCGCTCTCGCGGTCGTCCCACGCGTCGCATACATATATGAAGCAGCCTATGGCTTTTGCAAGCTCATACAGAGGCAGCTTTTTATCCTCGTCTATGGGATAGGCGGTGATAACATCCGCCATAAGCTTGCCAAAGCGCGTGGGTGCGGCGTCAAACGATGTGCAGCCCCCGTCCTCAAGCGCATAAAGCTCCTCCAACCCATCGGAAATTATTGCGGCAGCATCAGGATATTTTTTTGCCGCCTTCCTCCGCCCGCCCGCAACAAGAGGTATAAGCATCCCCCTTGCGGCGCGTCCGTCACGCACATCGTCACGAAGCTTGTCGCGGCAGAGCATCACGCAGACGGCGGCGCAGTAATCCAACACATCCGAGCCGTTTACGCTTGGGCGCTTTCCCTGAAGCGGATGCATTACGCATCCCTTTTTTGTGTATGGCACGCACAGCTCAGAGCTTTGAACCGAGGTCAGCAAAGCCGCCATAAACGTGCCGTCGTATGTCAGCGACATACGCGATGAAAGCCCGTAGCCGCCTATCGCACGGCAAAGCCCACAATAAAAAGCCTGATAGATATCCTTGTCCTCAAGCGTTAGGCTTGAAAGCTGTGGAGCAACATATCCGAACATAAGCAAAATCCTCCAATCGTATTGTAACGGAACGAATGGTTTTTTGCAATCGCAACAGTGTAAAGTAAATGAAAAAATGAGGTAAAGGAAATGGAACCGTCATTATCCGTTAAAATTCGTTCGCACAGGGGCAGGCGACAAGCGCGATAAACAGCGCACTGTCGCCCGAAGCTAAAATTTTAAGCTCCCCCTCGCCGTGATACAGCCTTGCATCGCCGCCAAATTGATACAAAAGCGCAAAGCAGCCTTGAGTCAGCACTATTCGGCGTGTGTCGCCGTCCTTCAAAAGCTCTATGCTGCCCGCGGCTGCATCCTTTTGAAGCATAAGATTGATATCCGTGCCGCCGCCAATGCAGCGCGTGCGTGCCGCGCCGTCAAAGGAGTGGACGGTTTTTTGCGGAAGAATTACGTTTGCCGCCTCGTCATCATGAAAAAGGGTCATTTCACCCTCGACAGACGCGATAATACGCCAATAATCGGGCAAAGCTGTGAAGTCGGACGTATCCGCGTCTATCGTGGCGGTGCTTGCGCGCCAAATAAACGCACGCTCCGAATAATCGGCGTCATACGGATAAATGGCAATCTGTGTGGTTGCCCCGCCGCTCCAGCGGGAGACGGGCATATCGCTTTTTTTGATAATCCGTTCGGTAATCATCGCGTAATGCCTCCTGAAAATTTTAGAAAATCCAACGTAAAATCGGGTGCGCCGCGTGGGGAGCGGTTAAACCTGCGCGGAGGAGTCCTCATCGTTGGAGGTCTTTGCTGCTTTTCGCTTTGCCGCCTGCTTTGAAACAAGATTCATAACGAATATGCAGATCATTATAATGATGATGACCACAAACACGCCAAGCCAGCCCTTGCCGGCATACGGCAGCACGAACAGAAATTTTTCAAAATCGAACCAACCGCCGATGGTGGCAAAAAATGAGCCAATGCTTAAAAAAACCGTTAAAGCCGTCATACCAAGCCTCCGAAATATGAAAGTATCAGTCCGCCCGCTATTACCGAGGCAATCTGACCGGAAACGTTTGCGCCCGCCGCGTGCATCAGCAGGAAGTTTTGGTTATCTTCCTTAAGTCCCATCTTATGCACCACACGCGCCGACATGGGAAAGGCTGAAATGCCCGCGGCGCCTATCATGGGGTTGACCTTTTTCTTTGTGAAAAGGTTGAGCACCTTTGCAAAAACCACCCCGCCCACTGTGTCAAATACAAACGCCACAAGTCCTAAGGCAAGTATCATAAGCGTTTGCGGCATGAGGAAAGCCTCCGCCGTCATCTTTGCGGCAACGGTAAGCCCAAGGAATATCGTAACCAAATTTGCAAGCACCTTTTGTGCTGTTTCGGAAAGGGAATTTAGCACGCCGCATTCTCGTATAAGGTTGCCAAACATCAAAAAGCCTATCAGCGCGGCGGAGCTTGGGGCAAGCACGCCCGCTATCAGCGTGACAAGTATGGGAAAAACTATCCGTGTGGTTTTTGAAACGTCCGTGCGTGAATATTCCATGCGGATAAGCCTCTCCCTGCGGGTGGTAAGCAGCTTTATAATCGGCGGCTGCACTATCGGCACAAGCGCCATGTAGGAATATGCCGCAACGGTTATCGCACCGATATAATTTGAAGCGAAATAGTTTGCAACGAATATCGAGGTCGGACCGTCCGCCGCACCGATTATGGCTATCGAAGCCGCATCCTTCAGCTCAAACCCCAAAAGGGACGCCACACACAGTGTGAAGAATATGCCGAACTGTGCCGCCGCCCCGAAAAGCATCAGCTTGGGATTGGTAAGCAGCTGTCCAAAGTCTATCATCGCGCCTATGCCGATAAAAAGCACAAGAGGAAAAAGCTCGTTAGCTATGCCGCTGTCAAACAAAAGCTGCAATATCCCGCGCTCCCCGCCCATTGATATCACGGTGGAAAGCGGAAGGTTGACAAGTATCGCGCCAAAGCCCATGGGCAGCAGCAGCGAAGGCTCCATATCGTGACGTATGGCAAGGTAGATGAGTATAGCGCCTATCAGCCACATTACGGGCTGCTGCCAACCTATCGTGGCAATATTTTCAAACAATTCTGCCATTAAAGGAAATTCCTTTCATGCGTTAAATAAGCTGCCTGCGGACGCTAAGCCGCGCCGAAGCAAACGTCAGCTTCCATTATATCCAAACGCAAAGGGCGTGTCAACGCCGCAAAATAATACCATGAATTGAGGTGCAAAAAATTGCCCGCCGAGTTATTTAAAAAGCACGGCGGGCGCAAGCGGAATGTGTTTCGATATGTCGTTTTAGAGGTCGTCCGCGTCCTGAACGGGGCGTTCGTCCTCAAGGTAAACCATGTCAAGCAGCTCAAACGGAGTGCCCTCAATGGCTAATCCCGTGTAGCTGCCCAACACATCCGATGGCGTGAGGGTTCCCGCGCCCGTAAGCGCTGCGCCCTCAAGCTCACCGCCGCCTGTAATGTCGGCGGCGGTGTATGCGGCAGCGGCTTCCATCGCCATCCGCTGCGCTTTTGATCTGTACCGCTTTTTCTTATCCATGAGCATATTATGCCAAGCACGCGCGCGCGTTATTCAAAAATGATTGAGAGAAAAATACGCAAGGTGTGCTTTGTCAAGCGGGCGGAGACTTTCTGCGGGCTAAAATTCTCCATATTGGAGATATTAAAAATATTTATTCTCCATTATGTTGACATGGAACATACGTTCGTGTTATAATAATAACGACGGGAAAAGCGTTGACCATCGCGGCGGCAAACCAACTGCCGCGAAGTCCCCATCGCTTAATCCGTCATTTATTTTATTGGGAGCTGTCCCGCCCAAACAAGGTGGACGCACGGCGCGCACTCTGCGCGAAAGCCGTGAAACGCAAAGGAGTTTTTTAAATGAAGAAGCGCAGCATCAATCAGCTTCTCAAGGAGCTTGGCGGCACATCGACCAAGCTTTGCGCGGGCGGCGGGGGCGGCTCCCCCGCAAAGCCCGAGGTTAAAATGCCGTCTGCCAAAGGATCTTCTGCCAAAGCATCTTCTGCGGAAGGATCTTCTGCGGAAGGGTATTCTGCGGAAGGATATTCTGCGGAAGGGTCTTCTGCGGAAGGTGGCACGCGAAGCGCGGCGGAGACTGTCGGCAGGGCGCTGCTGGACAGGCTTGGCGCTTCAACGGGGCTGAGTGAGGATAGGCTTGCGGAGCTTATCATCAAGGCTTGGGATTCCGCCGAGGATTCCGCCGATGAGACGGCGTCTTGTGAGACGGCGTCTTTTGAGACGGCGCCCGATAAGACGGCTGCCGATACTTTGGCGGCGGCAAATTCCCCTTCCCCCGTTGGGCAAAACGGATTGAGCGCACTGCCGATAACGCTTGAGGGCTCGCAAAAAAAGCGTCCCCTTCCTATAAAAAGCGGTTCGACAGAGGCGCCTGCCACCGACTACACCGAGCTTTCGGACGAGCAGTTCAAGGCGCTGAAGCGTCAGCTTCAAAAAGCCACGTCGGACGGGCGAAGGGTGCGTCTGTGAGCGCATGGCGACAGCCGCCGCAGGTGATTATTGTTTTACCTGCGTACAACTAATATTTAGTCTTGCGATTATCAATCGAAAAAGAAAGGAAATTCCATATGGCAAACACAGTTATCAACAAGCTTTCCACCGCGGCTTCGTCCGCAAAATTCCCCTCAACCTTTTATGACCGTCAACTGCTTGAAAGCGCAAAGACACGCTTTGTTCACGCGGAGTTCGGTCAAAAGCGTCCAATCCCCCGCAACAACGGCAACACGGTAAACTTCCGCCGCTGGGAGCTTTTTGACCCCGCCGCAGCCGTCGCGGGGCTTACCGAGGGTGAAACACCCGATGGGCAGACGCTTTCGCAAAGCGAAGTTACCGCTTCCGTAAAGCAGTACGGCGCATATGTGGAGGTTACAGACCTGCTTGACCTCACCGCGTATGACTCTGTGATAAACGATTCCGCAGAGCTGCTTGGCGAGCAGATAGGCACCGTTGTGGAGTGGATCACCCGCGACGCTATGTGCGCCACATCCAACGTGCAGTACGCGGGCAGTCAGTCGGCGCGCAACACGCTTACTTCCTCACACAAGCTGACTGTTGAGGAGATTAGAAAGGCTGTTCGCACGCTTAAAAAGAACAAGGCACGCCCCTTCTGTGAGGAGGGCAGAAAGCCCCATTTTGTCTGCATTTGTTCTCCCGAGGCAACATATGACCTGCAAAATGACGAGCTTTGGAAAAGCGTTTCAACATACAGCAATGCCGAAGCCATCTATTCGGGTGAAATCGGTCAGCTTTTCGGAGTTGTTTTTGTTGAAAGCACCGAGGCAAAAACGTATGAGCAGACGGTTCTTAACGCAGTCAACGCCAACACAAGCTCAAGTGCGGAGTTCGTTTTGAAAAACGCTCCCACCGCTGCGGAGGCGGCGTATCTCTCCACGGGCGGCAACAAGCTGAAGATAGGCGCAACCGAGTACACGCTTGCATCATCCGGATCATACACGGCTGCAACAAAAACCGTCAAGCTCTCCGCCGCAGCAACTCTTGCGGCAAACGCGATAGTCTGGACAGACGACGCGGGCGCGGCGGACGCTTCAACCAAGGCGGCTCCGTGCGTTCACGCAACTCTTGTTTTTGGCAAGGACGCATACGGCGTGGTTGATATTGACGGCAAGGGCGCTGTGCAGCTGATAATCAAGCCCCACGGCAGCAGCGGCGCGGCAGACCCTCTTGACCAGAGGGCGACCGTGGGCGCAAAGGTCACGGCTTACACCTGCGTTGTGCTGAACGACCTTTGGCTTGTTAAGATCGAGCATACGGTTTCCTAATTTTTTTTAGAATTGCGGCGCGACGGCGAGTGCGCGGCTGTACGCGCATTCGCCATTGTTGGGAAGCAGCCGCTTCTTTTCAAAAAAAATCCCCAATGAAAGGAAAAAATCAATGTCAATTATAAAAAACAAACGAAAGGCGCAGACGTCAACTTTCAGCCTGAGCCGTGCATATACCGAGCCGCGTGCTGAAAGGGTTGGCGCGGACTTCAGCGCGGACAATGCTTTGCAAAGCCCCGCCGCCGGCGCCGCCGTCACGGCAAGCACACAGCGCGGCGCGCAGGCACGGCCCTCAAAGGGGGCGGAGCTTCTTCCTCCGCAGCATGGCGCGGAATACCCGCCCCGCGCAGACATTCCCCCGCGTGAGGGGCTTCCCGCATATGATTCTCCCAAGGGCGGCGCCGATAATGGCGATAACGACAACGGCGATAACGATGAGCAGTATGACGAGAATCAAACCGACAGCGACAGCGGCGGCAGCGGCGACAGCGGCGGCAGCGGCGACAACGGCGGCAGCAGCGAAGGCTATGACCTTGACGCAGGGCTTGCGGATTTTTACGAGCGGCTTTTCAATTCGCTTTCCGCATACGGCGTGACGGGCTTCCCCTCGCTTGATGAGCTTTATGAGCTGCTTGAGGCATTTCTGCGTCCTTCAATCGATGCGGCTGTGGAAAGGCGGCGCGCTCAGGGCGAAACCAACATGGCGGAGCTTGACGCGGACGCGTATTCACGCGGGATGGGCGGCTCAAGCTATCTTTCCTCAATGAAATCAAGAGAATATGACGATATTGAAAGCGACATTGCCGATCTTGAGGGCGATTATGCGGAAAGCCTTTCCAAATATCTGTATGACGCCGTTAACCAGATGCAGCAGCTTCAGATATCGCTTTCCTCCGCGCTTCATTCGGGCGGCGGCTCATCCGGCGGCTCCTCATCCTCGTCCTCATCCTCATCCTCATCCTCAGGCACGGGCTACGGACACAATTCCAACGGCGCATACTTTGACGGCGTGTGGTACGAGGGCGATTATTCGTATCTTGAAAGCTCTTTGACATACAGTCAATACTGTCAGTTTTTTGAAGCTCTCACCCCCGGTGAACGTTATCTTGTTTTTACAAGCAACGAACGCAAATGGAGGATGTGTCGCTGGCAGCTTCAATACAATCTAAATCGCAATGATTATGCGGAAATATGCGCGACATACTTTGCGGTTGTGTCGGGCGGAGGCGGGCAGGGAGGTGCGATATGGCAGCAAATGCCCTACTGAAGTGTTTCAGCGTTGCGCTTGACCTCAAGCGGAGCGTGTCGAACCGTCCCTTCAGCGTTGTTGACGGCGACACGGGCAATCGTGTTGTTGTTTCTTTGACGGATGACGGCACGGCGGTGAGCTGCGCGGGCAAGTATGTTACGGCTGTGTTTTCGCACTCCCGCGGGACTGCCGTTCAGGACAGCGACAGCGCGGACGGCGGCATATCCATAAGCGGCAATGTGATAACAATCGACCTGCTGCCCGCATCGTTCGCCCCGGGCTTTGTGGAATGTGAGCTTCAGGTGCTTTCTTCCTCTCAGGATAATCCTGCCGAGCGCGTGGATTATGACCTGCTTGTAACCTCCGCACGGTTCAATTTTGAATGCCGCAAAGCGATATTGAACGAGGACTCCATAACGGCTTTTCCCGAATATCCGCTGCTTACGGGATTGATAGGTCAAGTGCAGACGGGCGAAGCGGCGCGGACGCAGGCGGAATCCTCAAGAGTCTCCGCAGAAGCGAATAGGGCGGCGGCGGAAGCCGCAAGGGTCGGCGCGGAAGCCGCAAGGGTGGGCGCGGAAGCCGCAAGGGTCGGCGCGGAAGCCTCCCGCACCTCACAGTTCAACACAATGCTTTCGGCAATAGCGGACGGTACACTTGTGTATCTTCACGGCGCGGGCGCGCCCTCCTCAGCTTCAACGGATATTGTGGGACAGCTATATGTTGACACATCGGCGGGGACTGTCTACATCTGCATTCCCGATTCAAGCGGACAGTCGCTTGACTCCACTATGTGGACTCAGCTTTTGCGCACGGACGGCGACGGCGGCAGCGTCACCGCAACGCGAAGCATGACCCGTCAGTTTGCGGACGTCCCCGCAAATTCCCCCGTCAATTTGAACGACCTGCTTGCGTATCTGGGCGGCTATTATGCGGAGATAAACGGAAAGCAGAGCATTCTCACATTTGACAGCTCACCGACGGCGGACAGCGCAAATCCCGTAACAAGCGGCGGAACGTACACTGCCCTGCACAAGTGCGATTGGCAGACCGCAAGCGACGTCACGCTTGCCGCGGAGGCGTCCGAGGTTGAATACACGTCCCTTGATTATGACGAGCTGCGGCTTACAATTTTGGGTAATTTGCCGGACGAAGACAACAGCGTTAAGCTGTTTATAAACGGCGACACAACAAATTATCTAACGTTTAACTCACTTTTCAATTCCATTGGAGGCAGCATGACGCGCCTTGCGGAGCTAACGCTTCACAAGCCTGTGGCGGGCACGGTCAAGGTAACGCGTGACAATGGCGGCGAGGAGACGGTCGGAGGGATATCGAACCACGGTACGGCGGTTCAAAGCGCAATGTTCAATTTTAACGCTGCCAAATACACGGGATTGAAATTGACGCTTGGAGTTTCGGCTGTTTTTACAGTCGGCACAAGAATTATTCTTCAGGGGAGGAAAGCGGAATGAACAAACTGATAAACGGTCGGCTTGTGAGCATGAACGAGGCGGAGATTGCGGCGCACGCGGCTCTCGGCGCAAAAACCAATGCGGAGCGCATAGCCTGTCTTAAGGCAAGGCTTGCGGAGACGGACTACAAGACCCTCAAATTTTTTGAGGGAGAGCTGAGCGACACGGATTATCTTGCATCGTGCGTGGAGCGCAGCGCCCTGCGAAGTCAGATTAACGCGCTTGAGGCAACGCCGCAGGCGGAATGAGCATATTCTGTACAGATAGGAAAAAAAGTTATGAAACTTGCAAGTGATTTTATAAAATTTGCCCTTTCGCACGCAAGACGCGAAAGCATACCAGAGGGCGCAAGGCTGCCGCTTGACGCGGAGGAATGCGGCTGTGAGCCGTGGGAATACCTTTGGGGAACAACGGGAGCGGTTGCCACGGAAGCGCTTTTGAACGAGAGATTTTCAAGCTTTTACGGCAAAAAAGGCTGGACGCGTGAAGCGTTTGACATTGCGACCGAAAACTGGACGATAAAGCGTGTGCGCGTCACGGACTGTCAGGGGCTGCTGGACTGCTTTCTCGGCACGGACGTCAACGCAAACTACTGCTATCAAGCTTGGTGCACCGAAAAGGGTGGGATTACATCGATTGAACGTGCATATGAAATAGGTGAAGCGGTTTTTTACCGAAACGGCGATGGTCGAATGACTCATGTCGGCTTCATATGTGGGTTTGGCACAGACGGCGAACCGCTGGCGGTGGAGGCGCGGGGCATACGCTATGGCGTTTGTGTAACCCGTGTTTGCGACCGTCCTTGGACGCATCGCGGACTTGTGACCCGAAAGCTGGAATACAACGATGAATTCCGCGACGAGCCGCTTGTGCTTTGTATCACGTCTCCCATGATACAGGGGGAGATGATAAGCCACCTGCAGAAGTCTCTTAACGCGCTTGGCTATTTTTGCGGCGCGGCGGACGGCAAATGCGGAAGGCTGACGCTTGCGGGCGTAAAAGCGTTTGTTGCGGCGCACGCGGGGCTGCTTTAAACCCTCCGCTGATATGACGCTTTTTTAAGCGGAGGCGCAAAGCGTAACCTTGTCTTTGTATGTCTCGACAATCGAGATGAGAAAAAATGAATCAAAACAAAGCTATTAATTGGAGGATTATCAATGGACGGATTTTTTACATGGCAGATGCTTATGACGTATTCGGGAGCGGTGCTTGCCACAACGGTGATAACACAGTTTTTGAAGGGCTTGCCGTTTATCGTCAAAATACCCACACGGGTGGTAAGCTATGTGATCGCGCTTGCGGTGATGATTGGCGCGATGCTGTTTACGGATGGGTTCAGCTGGAGCGGCATTGCAATGGCGTTTATTAACGCGGTTGTTGTGGCGCTTGCATCCAACGGAGCGTTTGACGCCGTTACGCTGAAAAGCAGCGGCAAAACGGAATAATCGACCTGTGGGGCTTTGAGTCTGCGCTATGCCGATTTGCTTTTGCGGCTGCCCAATATGCACACAACGGCGGCGGCAAGCACCAGTGACGCGCCGATGATCTTTATCGGCCCCATAGGCTCACCAAAAACTATAAGGCTTGTCACCGATACAAACACCGGCTCAAGCGTGTTAAGCGCGGATGCGGCTGTGGAGCCCAACAGCCGTATTCCCGTCAGCAGCAGGCGAAGCGCAACCATGTAGCCCAACACACCCTCTGCAAGCAGTATTATCCAGATGAAAAGGCTTTTGGGAAGCTCCAGCCTGCCTGTTGCGGCGGCAATTATAAATGCAAGCAAAGCGGCGGCGCCTGTTATGTAAACATTTGCGACAGATGTGTCAACATTTGTGTAAGACGCTCTGCGTCCCGCGATAAAATAGCAGGCGTAAGCCGCCGCGGAGGCAAGCGCCAACGGTACGCCGATTGCGGGATTGCCGCCAAGGGCTTCTCCGCCCGAAAAGCCCGAAATCATACCCACGCCCACTATCGCGGCAAATATTGCGATTATCATGGGGATGCTCATGCGCTCCTTAAAAAAGATTGCAGACGCTGCCGCAACCAATAGCGGATAGGTAAAATTCAAAACGATTGTAGTACCCGCGGGTATAAAAAGGTAGGCGTATGTTATCAAAAGCATTGTCGCAGTGAAGCAGCCGCCGCCGAATACTGCCATTTGAATTGCCTGACGGGAGGTCACGCGCAGTGATTTTTTGCTTATCAGACAGAGTATGAGGGAAATGACGCAGGCAAGCAGCATTGAAAGGCAGACTAAGCTCTCGTTTGTGATGGCGGCGGAGGCGTTGACCGCAAGCGCGGCGGGGGCATAGCCCAAAACACGGATCAGAAAAGCCTCGGGCAGACCGCCCTTGAGCGCGGCGTTAGTCAAAACAGGCGTAATGCCATAGCACATTGACGCCGCAACGACGCAGACAATTCCCTTCAGCCTTGCGTTTTTCATTCCGTCCCCCAAAAATCAAAATTCCTTCCTGCGCATGATAGCGCAAAATCAAAAATATTGCAACAGCGAAGCCGCATTTCACAGGGGGAATGATTATCGTCCTCTTGAATTACGGAAAGGAGCATTATGAAAACCGAATCTACAATTACCGAAACAATTACTATTGAAAAGACCTGCCCCGACAGAGCGTGGGAGGGGTGCATAAACTCAGTTAACTACCGTGTGCAGCGCGGTGTGCCGGTTGCCGTGCCGCAAATTTTGGCGGAGCATATCCGCGCCACGCAGCGGGCAAAGCAGATGGCTGCCGCCTCTGCCGAAAGACTTTCACACAATGGGAAAAGGGGGGAGCTTATATGACGCTTAACGATATTCTTGTTGCCGCGCTGAGTCAGCTTGACAGAGGGCATGACGCGCAGACGCTGGACATTTTTCGTGAAAGGCTTACCCGCTATGCCAACGACGCTCAAAGCGATATAGCGCACGCCGTGGGCTTTTTCCGCACAGACGCAGTGCATCCCGGCTGCGGAGTTATTTACGCCGCCGACCTTGCGCGTACCTGCGTCCGCGTGCTTAAGGTTGAGCAATACGGGCGCGCAGTGCGGTTCAACGCGGGTGAAGAAAGCGGAAGCATAACCGTGCCTTATGACGCGGACGCAAAAATAACCTATCGCTGTGAGCCTGCCGTGCTTTCATCCTCCAATGACGTAAGCGAGCTTGATCCCGCGCTGCACCCGCTTATTGTCACATATGTTGTGGGCAGGGAGCGCATGGCGGGGGACGTTGCCACCCAGCGCGGAAGCGACCTTTATATGGGGATGTACGAGGCGGCTAAGGCAAGGCTGAGAACTAACCTTGGCGAAACGGACAGCTTCAAAATAATCAACCGTTGGTGAGGAGGTACAAGCCCTATGGCATTAAAAACCTATACAATTGAAGGCTTTGTGGGGATTGACCAGTCCGTATGCGAAAATTTGCTTTCTTCAAAATACAGCCCCGATGCAATCAACATGGACGCCTCTCGCGGGGAGCTTGCCGTTGCACGCGGCTATCAAAGGCATATCCCAACGCCCATTCCGGGCGCTCAAAGCATTGACCGCCTGCTGCTTTTGCGCACGGCGGGCGGCGACATTCCCGTTGTGATAACGGGCAACACAATCTATTCATATGACGCGGAAAGCGCGGAGTGGACAAGCCGTTACACCTATGCGGGCGCACCCTCCGCGGCGGGCTATTTTGCCGTTACCACGCGCATAGGCATGACAGACTATCTGATAATTGCTGACGGCGCACATACGCCCGTCAAATTTGACGGCACGGAGGTAACTGATTTTGGCTCGGAGGAGGGCTGCTCAAACATTGCAATTAACTATCCGGCAATGTATCGCGGCAGGCTTTTTGCGGCGGGGGACGCGCAAAATCCCAATCGGCTTTACTATTCGCAGCTTCCCGGAGGGGATCGCACAATCGAAAGCTGGGGATATGTGGAGGCTTCTCCCGCTGTGGAGGGCGGTCATGTTGAAATCGGTGAAACGGGCGGAGACCCAATAACCGCAGTCGCGGCAATGTCCAATCAGCTGCTGATATTCAAAAAGCGTTCGCTTTACAGGCTGATAGGCGACAGACCTTCCAACTTTACGATTGAGCGTATCGAGGCGCAAACACGCGCCACGCCGCAAAGCTCCGTCGTAATTTACGGCGACGTGATATATTTTGTTAATTCGGACGGGCTGCATTATTACAACGGCGTTGACGCCGCGCCAATGCCCGATATGCGTCGGGTGTCGCTTATAATGGCTTCCGCCGACGCGTCGCGCTCCGTTTCCGCAGTGGTGGGCGACAGCCTGTATTTTTCTGTTTTGATAGGCGGAGAAGCTCATCTTGTGGAATATGACCTTGCGGAAAGGCGTTATATGCTGCGCGGAGGGTTTGAAGTGAGCGATATACTGTCCGATGGGGATGACCTGCTGCTTGTAAATTCCGCACGCTATGTCTATCTTTTTAACAGCGGGGACACATATGACGGCGTGCCGATTGCGGCGCACTGGCGCACTCCGCTTACCGACATGGGCGACAAGTCCGCCGTCAAGGCGCTGCGGGAGCTGTACCTTCGCGGGACGGCGCTGACGCGTGACTGCGCGGTGCTTGCGGATATCTCCATAGGCGAATGCGCGGACACATATCGCCGTCTGCTGCCCTTCACCACATCAGAGGTGCTTGAAATTCCTCTTAAAAATGAGGGACGAACGCTTTGCGTCAAGCTGTATAACGAGGCGGGCGGGCGCTTCAGTCTGACGGGCGGGGCGGAGCTTGCGCTTTCGCTGCGCGGCAGAACGGAATAAGGAGGGTAACTTTAAATGGATATGCAATCGCTTTATCACATCTATTTGCCTGCGGAGCGGGACGCGGACGCCGACAAAAAGCGTTATGAGGACTGGGTTAAAAAGAATCAGGACTGTCTTAACCGAAATTTTTCGCTGCTTGCGGAAAAGGTTTATGAGCTTGAAATAAGGCTTGCGCTGCTGGAGGCTTCATCCAACGGTGCGTGAGAACGGCTGCGAAAGCCTTTTATGCAGCAAAGGAGGGGGAAAAGCATCCCCCTCCTTTATTATATAGGCTGATTTTTTAACATCAAAATGAGTTATTGCTGCTTTGAGCCGCCGTCCGCGCTGTGCAGCACAACCTGCTGATAGGGGATGCTTATATCGTTGTTTTCGCAGATGACCTTTAGCTCACGATTGAGTGCGCGCTGTGCGGCAAAAATGCTTTGCTCGTCAACATCGGCAAGTATGCGCACAACAACGGCGGAAGCGCCAAGCTCCTGCACGCCCGCATAGCGCGGCGCGCTCAAAAACAGCTCCGGATTGCGTTCAACAATCGCGGGCAGCTCACGCTTGAGTATCTCCTCAACCTTTTCAATCGGCATTTCATACGGCACGCCAATATCGCATATTGCAACAGAGGCGTTTACGGAGCGATTTTGCAGGTTGCGAATGTCTGAGTTGTTGACAATCTTGAGGTTGCCGCCCGCATCCTCAATTGTGGTGGTGCGTACGGATATGTGACGCACAACGCCTCGGAAGCTGTCAAGCACAATAATATCCCCAACCTTGTACTGCCCCTCGAAAATTATGAATATGCCCGTGATAACGTCCTCAATAAGGCTCTGTGCGCCAAACGTGAGGGCAAGACCTATCACGCCTATCCCCGCAAGCAGAACGATAATATTTACGCCCGCAACGGTAAGCGTCCAAATCACGCCGACTATCACGGCAATATACTTGACAAGACTGAGCAGCAGCTCCGCAACCGTGCGCCGCCGATCCTGCTTTTGGCAGATAAGCCCTATTATCAGCTTGAGCAATGTTGCGGCAAGCCACACGACAGCCACGATTGCAATTATGGTTATCAGCTTTGGCACGGAAAAAAGCGCGTACCCGTCCGCTGCGTCGGTTTGCAGGAATGTGCTTTCAAGCAGGCTGCTGACCTGCGCGCTTGTTTCATCGCTTAAGAACGGTATCCGGCTTGGATTGAACAAAAACAGCAGCAGCACAGCAAGTATCACGATGATTATCACGCGGGAAATGACTTTGGAACGGTTTTTCTTGTTCATACTGACCTCCTGAAACATATACTACCCGAGAAATACAGAGTTTTGCCGTCCGGCACATGAACCGTAACGGACGATTCGGCGGTTGTGCTGAGGGTGTAGCTGACGCCTCCCGACCCATCGGGGCATCCCCATGTGTATACCACCCTTATGGTGTACACAATGTTTGCGCTTGTTGAGGCGGGCAAAAGCGCCTGGCTGATATCTATTGAAAGAGCTCCGTTAGAGCTGTTGTATGTGTATTCTGTGACAGAAGTAATCTCCGGCTCGCTCATATCATCCGCCATTGCCAACAAATAAATGGCGGAAATGGAGGGATATGCGGCGCCCTGTATTGTGTAGCCCTGCCCGCTTGCCTGCAGGCGATAGGATGACAGATCGGCGCTTATTGTTGCGGAAATGGAGCCCAGCCGTATCCCGCCAACGTTGAACGATATGCTGCCGCTTGAGGATGTTGCGGAGCCGCCGAGAGTATAGCTTATCCTGTATGAGGCGCTGTGCGTCCCAATTGCGGTGACTTGGAACTGATCGGTATCGACATAATAGGCGTCGCCGTCAGAATAATTTTCAATCAGGGAATTTGGCACGCTGAATACCGTTGAGCCGTCAACACTGAACGTAACGGATAAATTAAGCGCATCGTGAGGTATAAATGCAACACGCAAGCCGTATGTGGTTGCGTTTGACGTGGTGAACGTGCCGGGATAATACACCATCCACTCAATAACCTCCACAGGCGTATAGGAAGGCGTATCCGACGGAACGGCAGTCGGCGTCGGCGTGGGAGTGGGAGTTGGCGTGGGAGTCGGCGTGGGAGTCGGAGTCGGCGTGGGAGTCGGAGTCGGCGTGGGACGCGGAGTCGGCGTTGCGGTTGGACGCGGAGTTGCCGTTGGACGCGGTGTTGCCGTTGCCGTTGCGGTGGGCGTCTCTGTCGGAGTCTCTGCCGGCGTTGCGGTCGGCGTTGCGGTCGGCGTCTCTGTCGGCGTCTCTGTCGGCGTCTCTGTCGGAGTCTCTGTCGGAGTCTCTGTCGGAGTCTCTGTCGGAGCTTCAGTCGGCGCTTCAGTCGGCGCTTCTGTCGGCGCGGCAGTCGGCATATCGGTGGGGACGGCGGTTGTTGCGGGCTCATCGTCTGAATCGCCTATGCCGTCAAATGCGGTGCGGAATGAAAGCCGCCCGACGCGTGCGCCGACGTCCTCGTCATATGCAACAAATATCAAAAGATGATAGGCGGTGTCGGACTTTAGCCCCTCAAAAACCAAACGACCGTCCTTTGCGGGAGCAAATCCCGTTTGGACGCACTTTGAATCCTCACTGTTGTAAAGCTTGAAGCAAAGCTCCTCCGCGGAGGAGGCAAGCTTGTGCACGTCAAGCGCAACGGTCGCCCCATGCGCATCGCGGGTGATAACGGTTGCACGGACGTCAATGGCAAATATGGCAATCAGCGCGGCGACGGCGGCGGCAACGAAAATGCCGCACATTGTAAGCAGCGTGCTCAGACGCTTTTTGCGTGACGAATTGTGAACTGTGAGCGGCTCATACAAGGGGGCGAACTCCTCAACATTGTTATGAAATTCGCTGTTCATCACTGCCTGCCCCCCCTTGTAAAATCTCTGTATATTGTATCATTGTGTACAGAGCTTTGCAAGAGCATTTGTTAGAAAAAGCCAAAGAGTGTTGAAATATGTCGGGACGGTAATCGTGTCAATTTTTTATCAAAAAGCGAACCTCGTTAAAGTATATTGCAAAAGCACAGCGGTTCTCTCTTTTCAAACGGCAAATGGTTTGATATAATCATTTCGGCAAAAATTTACTATGTGTAAAGGAGATTTCTTATGCCCACTAATCTTCACGGACGTCATCTGTTGACGCTTAAAGATTTCACACCTGAGGAGATTCTGTTCCTGCTGGATTTGGCGGACGATCTCAAGAGGAAAAAGCGTGCAGGCATTCGCAACAATCTGCTTGCAGGCAAGAATATCGTTCTGCTTTTTGACAAGAGCTCCACTCGCACGCGCTGCGCCTTTGAGGTCGCCGCGTATGACGAGGGTGCAAACGTGACGTTCCTGTCCAACAGTCAGATGGGCAAGAAGGAGTCCCTTGAGGATACTGCCAAGGTGCTGGGCCGCTTTTATGACGGCATAGAGTACCGCGGCTTCAAGCAGGAGGTTGTCAACCTTCTTGCAAAATTCTCCGGCGTGCCCGTTTGGAACGGTCTTACCGATCAATTCCATCCCACGCAGGTGCTTGCGGACGTTATGACCATCCGTGAGTGCATCAAAAAGCCCCTCAACAAGGTTAAGCTTGTGTACGTTGGCGACGCCCGCAACAACATGGGCAATTCCCTCATGGTTATTTCCGCAAAGCTCGGTATGCACTTTGTAGGCATTGCCCCCAAGCAGCTTTTCCCCGATCCCGCGCTTGTTGCGGAAATGCAGGAGCTTGCCGAGAAAACCGGCGCACAGATTGAGTTTTCCGAAAACATTCAGGATGTTGACGGCGCGGATGCAATCTACACTGACGTGTGGGTGTCCATGGGTGAGGAGGCTCAGTTCGCTGAAAGGATCGCCCTGCTTGAGCCGTATCGCGTCACAATGGAAATGCTGCACATGACGAACAATCCGGACGTTATCTTCCTGCACTGCCTGCCCAGCTTCCACGACCTTGAAACCTCTGTCGGCAAGGATATTTTCGACAAGTTCGGCATCAAAGAGATGGAGGTATCCGATGAGGTGTTCCGTTCCCCCAACTCCAAGGTGTTTGACGAGGCGGAAAATCGCATGCACACAATCAAGGCGGTCATGGTTGCAACAATCGGCTAAGCGTGCGCCCATGCGCGTATTAAGCGGCATTTATCGCACAGCTTGAATCAACAAATTAAAACGTCTTATCGGCAGCTTGTTATGTCGATAAGACGTTTTTTCAGTCTTTTAAAAAATACAATTTGATTTTGCGGACGGAATCCTTAAGCTAAAGCGGCTCCACGCCTGTTGAAACGGTTGTGCAAACCTCCGCGAAGGGATATTCGCAGAATGCGGGCTTTGCAAGCTGCGCCTGCCGCAGAGTTGAAAACACGCCGACAACCGCGGAGCCGCTGCCCGTCATTGAAACGCCGATTGCCCCGCATTCGCGCAGCTTGGCGGCGATTACGGCAATTTCGGGAGAGAGGCGTTCGGCGGCGGGCTGAAGCCCGTTGTGCATTGCCGCGGCAAGCGCGGCGGCGTCCCCGTGCATTGAAGCGACTATCGCCGCGTCGGCAAGCCTGTACTCGTTTGCGTCGGACGCGGCGCTGACGTCGTCAAAATTGACGTCGTCAAAATTGCCGTCGTCAAAATTGACGTCGTCAAAATATTGAAAAAGCCTTGCGGTTGAAATGCCTGTTTTACCTTTAACAATAAGCAAATTAAGCGGCAGGGAGGGTATAGGCGTAAGCCTTTCGCCAATGCCCTCGGCAAGTGCGCACCCTCCGAAAAGACAGAATGGCACGTCCGCGCCGACAGAAAGCCCCACGCGCATAATATCCACGGTTGACGACATATCGGGATAGAGCAGGCACAGCGCACGAATCACCGCCGCGGCGTCTGCGGAGGCGCCGCCCATGCCCGCCTCGGAGGGTATGCGCTTGGTTACGGCAATCGCCGCGCCCCGCCCGCTGTCCGTCAAAAATGCCTGCGCCGCACGAAAAAGCGTGTTGTTCTCAGGCAAAGCCACGTTGGAAGCAACCGTAACGGCGTCCGCTTTTTCAACACACACCGTATCAAAAAGGCTGACGCTTTGCATTACGCCGCGCAACTCGTGAAAGCCGTCCGCACGCCTGCCCAAAACCTCAAGCGTGAGATTGATTTTTGCGTATGCCTTTATCGTTGTGGATTCCATCGGGTACGCTTTGCCTTTCAACTTTTTTGTGACGCTGTTTATCTGCGCAGCCGTCCCGTCAGCGCCGATTGCCCTTGCGCAGATTATTCAGCACGCATTGCAGATGCAGCTGCGCAGGGTCGATATCGGTGTTGTTGTAGAGCATACGCGCACCGACAGGGTCTTCAATTTCGTTAAGTATGGGTGTGCGGACTCCGTTTTGCACGTCATAGATGATATCCACACCGATATAATCGGGATTAAGCTCACCCGATACGGCGTTGACAATCGCACGCTCGCCTCTCGTCAATTCGTCAACGGAGCGAAAATACGCATTGCCGCCGAGAGAATAGTTGCTGCGAAAATCAATGCTTGATTCACGCTGCATGGCGGCAACGGGCTTGCCGCCTATGACGTACACGCGCAGGTCGCGCCCCGTTTCTTTTGCAAGCGGCTGAATAATATAGCGTGAGCGCATCAAGAGGAGGTCAAAGCCACACTCAAGCCCAAGAGTATCACGCGCCGCTCCCGATTGTGCAATAAAATACTCATCAAGCTCATTTTCATCGTGAATAAGCGCGACGCCCTGCCCGCCGTGACCCGAAACGGGCTTTACAACGCATGGATACTGTATGCCGTCAGCCGACTCTATGGGGCTGTCGGCGGCAATTGTGGGCAGCATGGGCACGATATTTTTAAGCGCCACATATGTTTTCAATTTATCGTTGGCGGTTTCGCACACGCGGGGACTGTTTGAAACATACGCGCCTGCGTTAAAAAGCTTTTTCGCAAGCGCAAAATCACGCGTGCGGTTGATTACAAAGCTTTGGGAATTTATTCCGCAAAGCGCGGCGCACGCGTCCGCGGCGTCCGTTATCACAACACAGAGAGTCACGCCCGCCTGCCGTGCCGCCTGAATGTATCTTTCTATCAAAAATTCGTTGCGCTTTGCATCGGCGGCAGTGTAAAGCAAATACCCTGTCATTGCGGCGCACCATCCAAAACGGATACTATATGCGATATTATAGCATCGGCGGCGTTTACGCCTGTCGCCTGAAAAATGCTTTTGAAATGGGCATTTGAGTTGACCTCGCAAAGCGTTGGGCTGCCATCGTCACCAAACAGAATGTCCACTCCGCAAAAATCCAGACCGAGCTTTTTTGCGGCGGCGCAGGCAATAGCCTCCTCCTCCGCCGTGGGCGCATAGGGGCGCATACTGCCCCCGTTGGTTATGTTTGCGCGAAAATCGCCATGCTCGTTAAAGCGATACATTGCCGCGATAACACTGCCTCCAACCACGTTAAGCCGCAGGTCGCGCCCAAAGCTGTTTTTGACAAACCTTTGAAAAAGCACGCGCTTGCCGCCTATCTCACGCAGCTTTTTTCTTGCGCTTTCGGGAGAATCCACAAGATAGACCTGCTGACCGAACGACCCGAAAACCTCTTTTATAACAAGAGGACTGCCCAGACGCAAAAACATATCGTCAACGAATGCGGCGTCGCCGTAGCCAATGTTTTCGTATGTGAAGGGAGCGCAGTAGGTGTCGGGCATTGGCACAACGCCCTTAAGCTCCTCATGCATAAGCGATTTGTCATCGCAAAGCTCAATCGAACGTGAGCTGTTAAAAAGCCTCAGCCCGTTTGACTCAAGCTGCTCCGCAAGACGAATGTCTTTATCGTAAAACAAAACAAAATCAGGCTTGTCGCCATATTGCCACGCAGAATTAACGCCTATGTTGAACGCAAGCTCATCGTTGGTAAAAATTGTCAACGCCACATCCTGACGGGACGCGGCGTTATAAAGCCAATCGTAAAGCTCGGAAAACTTGTTTGTGTAAAGAAAACGGTTGACAATCAACCAGCCATTATATTTTGACATAGTACTGCCTATCTTTTTGAAACTGAGCGCGGAACTATGGCGCAATCCCAATAAACGAGCCTGCCGCCGAATTTTTCCGCAAGGCGTATGGCGCGGATTGTAACCGCGTCAACGTCCTTTTTTTGCAGCGTGGATATGCGATGCAGCGCAACGCCGTGGGGCAGCTCACTTTCGCTTCTGTCCTCGCTGTCGCCAATTGCATAGCCCGCCTGCCGTGCGGTTTCTTCAAACTGCAGACGCAAAAGCTCGGTGCGGAAAAACAGGTGCAGATTTAGCCTGCGCGGGGAGGTTACGGCGTCCCCGCAGTCGCTCATTTTGCGGATCATCTCACGGTTGCGCACGGTCTGATACTTTGCCGCGTCGGGATACAGCAGCTTGAAGTAGGTTGACCAGTCGTCCTCACGCTTGCCGCCCACGCGACAGACGTATTTCTTTTCCCTCGCGGCGATTTCCTTGAGCTTTTCGTACTCCGCCTTGGAGGGCAGATAGAAATAATACTGACGCATACCGCCCGTTTGCACAAATCCCGCGGCGGGCTTGCCCGTTTGCTTAACGCATTTTGAAGCAAGCGCGCCGATTCTGCGAAGGTCGGATTCCGTAAGGGGAGTATCGTCGGCGGTTCCGCAGCAGAAATAGCAAAGCAGCGGAGAAGCCGCGTCCGGAGCGTCGCGGTAGAGCGCAAGCTCCACGCCGAACAGCGCCTCGGCGCCGTCCAGACGCCATTCGTATTCAAGCCATGTTCCGTCGTTCGCCATCAGATGACCTCCTCAATGGATTTTGTTCTATTGCATATTGCACCGTTTTTGCCCGCTTCTCGGGCGCTTATTCCAAAACCGCCTTTATGCGCCTGACGCCTGCGGAGGATGCTTCTTCCTTCTTTATTTTGAACACGCCCAGCTCACCCGTGCGGTTGGCGTGCGGCCCGCCGCATATCTCACAGGAGTATTCGCCCATTGTGTAAACCTTGACACGCTCTCCGTATTTGTCGCCAAACAGACCTATCGCACCCTTTGCACGCGCCTCGGGAACAGTCATCTCCTCACAGGTTATTTCAACATCCGCCGCGATAGCCTCATTAACAAGACGTTCAACCTCACGAAGCTCCTCCGGAGTGACCTTTCGTGGGAACGAAAAATCAAACCTGAGCCTTTCCGCCGTTATATTGGAGCCCTTTTGAGACACGTTTTCGTCATTGAGCACCTTGCGAAGCGCCGCCTGCATAAGATGCGTTGCGGTGTGCAGCCTTGCCGTTTGATCGGAAGCGTCCGCCAGACCGCCCTTAAACTTTTGCTCCGCGCCCGCCTTGCTTTTTGCCTGATGCTCCGCAAACGCCGCGTTAAATCCCGCCACATCAACGGTCAGCCCGTTTTCATTTGCCATCTCAACGGTAAATTCGATAGGAAAGCCGAACGTGTCAAACAGACGGAATGCGTTTTTGCCATCGATTACGCCATCGGCAAAGCTGTCCTTTATCCTTGCAAATTCGCGCATACCGTGAACAAGCGTGCGCTGAAAACGCATTTCCTCCGCGTCAAGCTCCTGAATTATGCGATCGTGATTTTCAATAAGCTCGTTATATACGCTGCCGTATGTGTCGATAACCGCCTGCGCAACCTTTGAAAGGGACTGCTCGGGCATGCCCAGCTGCATTGCATAGCGCAGAGCGCGGCGGATTATTCGGCGCAGTATGTAGCCCTGATCAACGTTTGAGGGTGTGACGCCGCGCTGATCGCCAAGCATAAACGTTGCCGTGCGCATATGGTCGGCAATTATGCGGAATGCCTTTTTTGTCTCCGCTTCGTCATTATAGCTTTTGCCCGAAAGCTCGGAAATCCTTGCCAAAATCCCCGTGAAGGCGTCGGTATCATACACGCTTTCAACCCCCTGAAGGGTTGCCACGGTGCGCTCCAAGCCCATGCCCGTATCAACGTTTTTTTGCTCAAGCGGGATATATTTGCCGTCTGCCGTTTTGTTATACTGCATAAAGACGTCGTTCCATATCTCAAGGTATTTGCCGCAATGACAGCCGGGGAAGCAGCCATCGCCGCACGGCGCCTTGCCCGTGTCTATGAACATTTCGGTATCCGGACCGCACGGACCGGTAACGCCGGCGGGTCCCCACCAGTTATGCTCCTTAGGCAAAAAGAATATGTGAGACGGCAAAGCGCCCGCATTTATCCAAGCGTTGTAAGCCTCCATATCACGCGGAGCGGATTCGTCCCCCGCAAAGCAGGTGAAATACAGCTTTGAAGGGTCAATGCCCAGCCAGTCCGCGCCCGTGAGGAACTCCCAAGACCACGCGATTGCCTGCGGCTTGAAATAATCGCCCAGCGACCAGTTGCCCAGCATCTCAAAAAAAGTGCAGTGACTTGCGTCGCCAACCTCGTCAATATCACCCGTGCGAACACATTTTTGAACGTCCGCAATGCGAACGCCCGCGGGGTGCTTTTGCCCCAGCAGATAAGGAACCAACGGATGCATGCCCGCCATTGTAAACAGGGCGGTGGGGTCGTTTTCGGGCACAAGTGAAGCGGAGGAAATCACGGCGTGACCTCTTTCCGCAAAGAAACGAAGATACAGCTCCCTAAGCTGCGCGGTTGTAAGAACTTTCATCAGTATCCCCTTCAGATTACGCGGGCGATTCTCGTCCGCACATATAAACTCAACATATTATAACGCTGAATATGGGCTCTTGTCAACGAATGGACAAATTGTTATAATACGCTTATGAGGTTTGGCAATAAGTATAGGCTAAAGCGGCAGCCGTCCGACAGCGTCGGTCAAAAGCGCGCTATGCCAAAGCTGAATATCACCTTTCGCGGGCATGAGGGCCGTTGGTGGCGCAGGGGAGCGATCGCCGCTGCCGTTGTTGTCGCCATAATTATCGCCGCAGTCGTGCTAAAGCCCGAAACACAGATTATGAACTCCGTTGAAATCAATCGTGTTGAAAATCGGGGCATTCTTATTGTCGGCGTTCGCAACGATGTCGTTGGCTTTTGTCTCAACGGGCGCGGGATTGAAACAGAGCTTGCGGAGCTGCTTGCAAAGCGGATTCTTCCCAATGCGGACGATCCTCTCAAGCTTGTTGTTTGCTCGTCAAAAACAGTTTCAACAAAAATATCGGACGGCTCTGTTGACGTTGCGATTGCGCTTTTGCCCAACGGACAGAGCGCAAGCTACTCCTATTCCTATCCGTATTACACAGACAACGTGTATGTTCTCACCCTTGACAATTCGCTTACGTCCCGCGACCTCACCGAAATGAAGCTGGGCTGCGTTCAGAGTACGGCGTCGCAAACCGTTTTCAAATCATACCAGAGTGTGCTTTCCGCCGTGCAGGAGCAGGGGCTTATCGACAAGCTTCTCGGTCACGATGCGCCCGTTGCGGATGAATCAACCATTATTGATATTAAGTATTACGGCGCATATGACGATATGCTCTCCGCACTTGTGCGCGGAGATATTGACGGCGTTGTTATGCAGGGCGCATTCATGCGCAAATATTCAAGCAATTACTCATTTTTTACACATGACACAATACTTGGCACGGTTGATTACTGCATTGTTTCATCCTCTGACGAGCCTGCCTTTACTCAGCTTGCGAACATTATGATTTACGAGATGCAGCAGGACGGCTCACTTGCCGCGCTGCTTGCGAAATACGGATTATAAGCCCTTTCAAACTGCACCTCGATACCGTCCGCCCCTTTTATTAAATCAGTTTTTGTGCGCGGTAATCACGCGCTGTCGGTGCGCATAAAATCAATCGCAGCATTATCGGGAGGCGCAAAATATGTCAAAGCTGAAGGCGGGAGTTATCGGCGCAACCGGCATGGTTGGACGTCGGTTTGTACAATTGCTTAAAGACCATCCGTGGTTCGAGATATCGGCATTGGCGGCAAGTCCGCGTTCGGCGGGACTGACGTATGCGGACGCGCTTTTGCAGAAGGGAATAGCAACAGACGCTGTTCCGCCTGCCGCTGCGGGCATGCCGCTGCTTTGCGCGCATGACGCCGAACGCATTGCGGAGCGCTGCGATTTTGTTTTTTGCGCGGTGAGCTTGCCCGCGCATGAGACCGCCGCGCTTGAATACGCGCTTGCGCGGTGCGAATGCCCCGTGGTTTCAAACAATTCGGCAAACAGGCTTGTGCCCGATGTGCCAATGGTGATACCGGAGGTCAATCCGCGTCACATTGACGTGATACCTGCTCAGCGCAGACGCTTGGGCACAAAAAACGGATTTATCGCAGTCAAATCCAACTGCTCGGTTCAGAGCTATCTGCCCCTTTTATTTCCCCTGCACAACATATTTGGACTTAAACGGGCATTCATATCAACCTATCAGGCGGTTTCCGGTGCGGGCAGGACGCTTGACAATTATCCGGAAATAATCGACAACGTGATCCCCTACATATCCGGTGAGGAGGCAAAGAGTGAGATTGAGCCGCTTAAGCTGCTGGGAGCTGTTTCAGACGATGAAATAATCCCTGCGGAAGGCATTGAGTTCCACGCCAAGTGCTTTCGTGTGCCTGTCAGCGATGGGCATACAGCCTCCGTATTTGCGGAATTTGAACGCAATATTGACAGACAAACGATACTTGAAGCGTGGCGCACTGCGGGCGGGCTTGCTCTGCCAAGCGCACCGAGTCAATTCATCAGATATTTTGACGAGCCGAACCGTCCCCAGCCCGCGCTTGACCGCAACGCGGACGGCGGCATGGCGATAAGCGTTGGGCAGCTGCGTGCAACGGGCAAGGCGTCCGTCAGCTTTACGGGCCTTTCGCACAACACAATGCGCGGGGCAGCGGGCGGCGCCGTGCTGCTTGCGGAGCTGCTTGTTTCTCAAGAATTTATCCAACAACGACTATAAGGAGGCAAAATGTCAAAACCGGTTATATTTCGCGGAAGCGGCACCGCGCTTGTCACGCCCTTTGACGCCGATGGTGCGCTGAATATTGAAGCGTTCAAAAGGCTTGTCGCTTATCAGACCGAAAATCAGACTGACGCGCTTGTTATCTGCGGCACAACGGGCGAGGGCTCAACCCTTTCCGACGCCGAAAAGCAGACGCTGTTCACCACCGCCGTGCGCTGCGCCGAAAAAAGCGGCGTGCCGATTATCGCCGGCACGGGCAGCAATGACACCGCTCACGCCGTTCGCCTTTCCAAGGCGGCGGAGGACGTCGGCGCATCCGCCCTGCTTATCGTTACACCCTATTACAATAAAACATCCCAGGCGGGACTTATACGTCATTTCACCACTATTGCCGAAAGCGTACATATCCCCATTATTATGTACGATGTGCCCTCACGCACGGGCATGACTATCGCGCCCGAAACCGCGCTGCTGCTCTCCGCGCACGAACGCATTGCCGCCATCAAAGCGGCGTCCGGGGACATATCGCGCATTGCGCAAACTGCGGCGCTGTGTCAAGACGCGTTGTCCATCTATTCCGGCAATGACGACCAGACACTGCCTATTCTTGCCCTCGGCGGCGTCGGCGTTATCTCCGTTGTGTCAAATATCCTCCCGCGTGAATCGCATATGCTGTGCGACAGGTGGATGCGCGGCGACTTTGACGGCGCACGCGAGCTTCAGCTATATTTGCTTAAACTGATTTCCGCACTGTTTTCTGACGTTAACCCCATCCCCGTTAAGGAAGCCCTCCGACTTATGGGCTGCGACGTCGGCGCCTGCCGCCTGCCGCTCTGCGATATGCGCGTTGAAGCAAAGCTCAAGCTCATTGACGTCCTCGGCGAGTACGGGCTTGTCTGACGTGCGGGTACGTTAGGGTACGTTAGGTACGTTAGGTACGTTAGGGAACGCTTTTTTCAAAAAAGCGTTCCCTAAAACCCTTTGAAAAACAAATAGAATATCAATAATTATTACACTTAAACAAACATAGTTGGCGACCCGCATAAACCAAACACCCTTAGTTGGCGACCGTCCACCCACAACACCCTCAGTTGACGACAAAAAACAAACTAAAGCTCTATGTGCGTCTTTTTAACGCGCATAGAGCTAACCAACGTCAAGCTTAGTAGGCGGCGTGAGCGAAGCGAACCCGGAGCGGAAGCGGAGGGCTCCCCCCTGTGAGCGAAGCGAACCCGAGCGGTCAGCGAGGTTGGCTCCCCCTCGGGGGAGCTGATTTTGCAAGCGACGCGCAGCAAAATCTGTGGGGGGATGCATAAATTCCGCAGCTTGTCTGTTGCCAAACAACTTAAAAGGCTTCAACCTCCGCAAGCCGTATTCACCAGCCTACCCCCCGCAAACGCCACGGCAAAGGTATAACCTTTGCCACTCACCATATTTATTTTTGCAAGCGACGCGCAGCAAAATCTGTGGGGGGATGCATAAATTCCGCGGCTTGTCTGTTGCCAGACAACTTAAAAGGCGTCAACCTCCGCAAGCTCACCCTCCGCACCCGCACCCTCCGCACCCGCACCCTCCGCAAGCCGTATTCACCAGCCCACCCCCCGCGAACACCACGGCAATGGCTTTAACCTTTGCCCCTCACCATATTTTTTTTGCAAGCGCAGCGCGGCAAAATCTGTGGGGGGATGCATAAATTCCGCGGCTTGTCTGTTGCCAGACAACTTAAAAGGCGTCAACCTCCGCAAGCTCACCCTCCGCCTGCAAACCCCACATCAAAGGCATAACCTTTGCTCACCCACCACATTAAACTATTTCAAAGGTATAAGCCCTCACACCCTGACCAACAGCTGAAGGCTCCAAAAATAACGCTTTTTTCAAAAAAGCGTTCCCTAAAACCCTTTGAAAAAACAATTGGCGCACACACAAAAAACTATATCAACAAAAATATTTACCCAATAATTTAGCCGCATATTTGCGCAACAGCGCAAATATGCGGCTTTGAAAAAAATCAATTGAATTATGCTGTGCGATTGCGCACAAGCAACGATTTATCATTGCGGGTCAAGGGACGCGGTCCCTTGCGGGGGATTGGGGGCGGAGCCCCCAAAAAAACGCACTTACTTTCTGATGCTGGCGGCGCCGCGGGCGATAGCCTCCTCATTGAGGGGGATAAGGTGGGCTTTTTTCTCACCGAGCTTATAGAGCAGCGCGTCAATAACGCTTTTGGGTTCAACAGCGCGAGTTGCCTCGATATAGGCGCCGAGCATAACCATATTGCCGACCTTGGGGTTGTGGAGGTCGTCGGCAATCTCATTGCAGGGGACGTAATAGACGTCAATATCGGTGCGCTCAGCTTTTTTATCAACAATGGAGCTATTGATAAACAGCTTGCCGCCGGGCAGAACGTTTTTTTCGAACTTATCGAGGGAGGGGCGGTTCATTACCACAACGCAGTTTGCCATACTGATGCAGGGGGAAGCGACGGGCGCATCGGAAACGACGACGCCGCAGCTTGCGGTGCCTCCGCGCATTTCGGGTCCATAGGAGGGGAGCCAACTGACGTTTTTGCCCTCATACATACCGGCATAGGCAAGAAGCTGACCAATCAGCAGCACGCCCTGCCCGCCGAAGCCTGCGAAAATATTAGTCCAAAGCATAGCTTAAACCTCCTTTTTGACGCCGAGGGGATAATAGGGGATCATGTCGGACTTGATCCAATCCATAGCCTCAGCGGGGCTTTTGCCCCAGTTAGTGGGACAGGAGGACAGCACTTCAACCAGAGAGAAGCCTTTCCTGTCGATCTGGCACTGGAACGCTTTTTTGATAGCGGCTTTTGCTTTGATGATGTTTGCGGGGCTGTCAACGGAAACGCGCTCAACGAACGCGGCGCCCTCGATAGTTGCGATCATCTCGGCGATACGAAGGGGCTTGCCGCAATGCTCAGGGTCACGCCCATAGGGGCTTGTGGTGGTTTTTTGCCCAACAAGAGTTGTAGGCGCCATCTGTCCGCCCGTCATGCCGTAAATGGCGTTATTGATGAAAATAGTGGTGATTTTTTCACCGCGGTGAGCGGCGTGAACGATTTCCGCAGCGCCGATGGAGGCAAGGTCGCCATCGCCCTGATAGGTGAACACGACGTTTTCGGGGTGTACGCGCTTGCAGCCTGTGGCGGCGGCGGGAGCGCGCCCGTGCGCTGCCTCAACGCAGTCAATATTGAAGTATTTGTAGCCGAACACGGCACAGCCAACGGGCACAAAGCCTATTGTTTTGCCCTGAATGCCCAGCTCGTCAATGACCTCGGCGACAAGGCGATGAACTATGCCGTGACCGCAGCCGGGGCAATAGTGCATAACGGTATCCGTAAGAACGGGAGTTTTCTTAAATACGGTGGTCATATTTTACGCCTCCCTCGTTTTCATGATGTAGTCGAATATTTCTTCAGTGGTGGGAACATAGCTGCCGGGCTTGCCATAGAAGTCAACAGGCTTGGAGCCGTTAACAACCAAGCGAACGTCCTCATGCATCTGTCCCGCGCTGATTTCAACGGTAAGCTCACGCTTAACGCTTTGCTGTGCCATAACCTCGGCAAGCTCACGCTTGGGGAAGGGCCAAACGGTGATGGGACGAAGCAGCCCGACCTTAACACCGGCGGCGGTGCAGAGGTCAATAGCGGACTTGCATATGCGTGCCACAGTGCCGTAAGCGCAGATTATCAGCTCCGCACCATCGGTATTGTATTTTTCAACCAGAACCTCTTTGTCTTCAATTATGGCGTAACGTGCCTGAAGACGATCGTTCATCTCCTGCAGCTCATCCACCTCAATATAGAGTGAATTGACAACGGAGCGCGGACGATTGCTTGCGGGTGACCAGCCGGTGGTTGCCCAGGGCTTATCAGGAAGCTCGCGCTGCTCGGCATTTTCGTGGAACTCAACAGGCTCCATCATCTGACCGATAATGCCGTCCGCAAGCAGCATGACGGGAGTGCGGTAGATATCCGCAAGGTCAAACGCGTTGTGCATGAGGTCAACAGCCTCCTGAACGGAGGAGGGGGCAAGGACTATCATGTGATAATCGCCGTGACCGCCGCCGCGTGTCGCCTGAAAATAATCCCCCTGAGAGGGTTGAATCGAACCCAGACCGGGACCGCCGCGCATCATATTGCAGATGACGCAGGGAAGCTCCGCGCCCGCGATGTAGCTGATACCCTCCTGCTTGAGCGAAACTCCCGGGCTGGACGAGCTTGTCATAACACGCGCTCCCGCGCCGGAAGCGCCGTAAACCATGTTGATTGCGGCAACTTCGCTTTCAGCCTGAAGGAAGCACCCGCCCACCTTGGGCAAGCGCGCAGACATATACTCCGGAATATCATTCTGCGGAGTAATGGGGTAGCCAAAGAAGAAGCGACAGCCCGCCTGTATAGCGGCCTCCGCGATAGCCTCGCAGCCCTTCATCAGTTTTTTTGCCATTGTATGAAGTCCTCCTTACTCTTTTTCAACAGTGATGACCGCATCGGGACAGGTGCGCGCACAGGACGCGCAGGCGATGCAGGCGCTCATGTCGGTCACCTCGGCGGGATGATAGCCCTTCTCGTTGAGCTTGGTTTTCGAGATCGCAACAATCTTTTTGGGACACGCACGAACACAAAGCCCGCAGCCCTTGCAGCGGTTCTCGTCAATGGTTACTTTTGATACCATAACAGCGATAGACCTCCTTATTATTCCGACCGTCAAGCGCCATCAGCCGCCCAACGACCCATTTATCCACTAATGATTATACACCCATATGAACGAATGACAAATATTTATCAGAAATATATTACCTAATTTGCATCGCGCCCGAAAATACGCGGGCAGCGCAGACGTACCACCCGCAACAGCATAGTTGGCGACCCGCCCACACCTCAACACCCTCAGTTGGCGACAAAAAACAAGCTAAAGGTTGGACAGGAGCAGCACGCAGGCACACATTCCCGGACCCCAGCCCACAAAAAGCTGCAGTAAATATCCTGCTGCCGCTTTCCGCGCTTTCCACTCTTTACCGAACAAGTCGTGGAGCGAACAAATAAATCGGTCATAAAGGCCCAGAATAAATGCGACCGTCCCGCCCGATACGCCGGGGACGCTGTCGACGATTGCCATACACAAGCCGTTGATTATTGTAATTACCATATTATTTCCTCTGTCAGCTTATCGCCTGTCCGTGTCTCTTTCTCATAATAGTATTGGCTGATGGTCGCGGCATGGCTTTACAAGGCGGCGGCACAGGCAGGTATGAACAGGGCGCTATGGTCGATTCTCGGACTTGCGGCTAACCTGTTGGCCGTCGCCGCTTTTCTTATCGCAAGAGGACGGCTGTCCCGCTGCACGGCGTGCGGCACGCGGCAGAAGCCTTCCGTCTATTGTCGTTCCTGCGGCGGCGTGATGGAACACAAGTGCAATAAATGCGGAGCTGCCTGCGGCGCTGAAGACGCCTATTGTCCGAGGTGCGGAACGGCGCTTGATATTGCTGAGGAGACGGAAGAAAAGTAGAAACACTCCTTGACAAACAAAATAGATGTAGTATCATCTGATTGAAATTGGTTGATGCTGCATCTATCTTTATGTGGAGGTTAATATGGACGTCACAAAAAGGCAAATCACAAAAATCGCACGGGAGGTCAGCAGGTTTACCGTCCGCACGCTGCGTGAGGATGGCATTGGCACTGCGGAGTTTGATGTGATTCACACCATAAGGAAGAATCCGGGTGTAACGCAGGCGGCTGTGTGTCGTATCACCGGTCTGGACAAGGGGGCTGTGGCTCGACAGACGGCAAATTTGGAAGCGAAAGGCTATCTGACCCGACGGGAGAATCCATCAGACGGGCGAAGTCAGCTGCTGTTTGCCACGGAGAAGGCGGAAGGGCTAAAAAATTCCAAGGCTCAGATTGAAGCGCAATTTTACGAATGGCTTTTGCTTCCGCTTGCCGAAGGAGACAAAAACGAATTTGCACGAATACTTGAAATTATTTATCAGCGTTGTAAAGGGGAAAGCAAGGCGGAATTTCCCGAAATGACAGCGCTTGTGAAGGGTGGCGCAAACGATGGAAAATAAAAAGAAGCATCTTTCACGGGCGATGCTGTTTATCATATTGTTTGGGATTGTCAGTCTTTTTTCGGATATGACCCACGAGGGTGCTTCCAGTATTCGAGGTGCGTATCTTGCGCTGCTGGGCGCATCGGCAGGAACCATCGGCTTTGTATCGGGACTTGGCGAGCTGATAGGTTATTCCATGCGCTATGTGTTCGGAAAGCTCACCGACAAAACCAAACGCTATTGGCCCATGACCATTGTGGGCTACATACTGGATGTTCTGGCTGTTCCCGCGCTGGCGCTTGTGGGCGAGCACGGCTGGATTGCAGCCTGCGCACTGCTTGTAATTCAGCGCATGGGCAAGGCAATCAAAAAGCCTGCAAAGGATACCATCATGTCTTTTGCGGCGTCACAAGAGGGAGTGGGCAAGAGCTTTGGTATTCAGGAGGTTCTTGACCAGATCGGTGCATTTTTAGGTCCCGTGCTGCTTTATCTGGTGATGCTGTTTAAGCAGACGGGCACAACCTTTCAAGTCTATGCCACCTGCTTTGCCGTGCTGGCTGTCCCCGGAGCAATAACAATTGTTCTGCTGCTGGTGACTCGGGCAAAATTTCCAAATCCCGAACACTTTGAGCCGGAGCCCAAGGAGTACATTCCGTTCAAGCTGAAAAAAGAGTTCATCCTCTATATCGCGGGCATCAGCCTATTTGCCTTCGGTTTTATCGACTACTCAATAATAATAATGCACGTCTCCAAGACCTATGCCGCTCTTGCATCAGGTCTGGCGGAAACAACATCCCTTGTAAACAGCGGAACGCTGCCGCTGCTATACGCAGGAGCCATGCTTGTGGACGCCGCAGCGGCACTGATTTTTGGCATGATGTACGACAAAAAGGGCGTTCGCGCGCTGGTGTGGTCCACTCTGATCTCCGCACCCTTTGCCGTCTTTGTGTTTGCGTTTAACTTCATTCCGATGCTGCTGCTCGGCATTGCCCTCTGGGGGGTGGGCATGGGCGCACAGGAATCCATTCTGAAGGCGGCGGTGACCCGCATGGTGCCAAAGCAGAGCAGAGCAACCGGTTACGGCATATTTGAGTGCTCCTTCGGTGTGTTCTGGTTCCTGGGAAGCTGGTTGCTGGGCGTGCTGTACGACGTCAGTATCCCCGCCATGGTCGTTGTCTCCGTTGTGGCGCAGCTTACGGCGATACCTCTGTATATGCTTTCATCAAAGGCTGCCGCAAACAGCATTCAAAAGTGATTCGGTTAATATATGGCGGCGATACTGCCATCGCCGCCAATGTCAAGAATGCTGCCTTTCAAGATTTTATCAACTCGAATGAATGCTGCCATTACTTAGCAGTTTAAGGCGGTTCAGGAAGAGAAGGCTCGAAGATCAAACATAGAATTGAGCGACGGTACTATGTGGAACGGAGCCACGCCGCCATTATTGAGCCGCTGGAATGGGATATG
>CAYXRF010000007.1:0-26350 GCA_964467585.1 uncultured Oscillospiraceae bacterium
TTGGGGACTCCGTCCCCAAGCCCCTGCAAGGGACTGCGTCCCTTGACCCGCAAATATAAACCGTTGTTAATTACAACTGCTTAAATCTAATCTATTGATTTTTTTTAAGCCGCATATTTGCTCAACAGCGCAAATATGCGGCTTTAATTATTGGCTTTTTCTTTGTTTGAAATGGTTTTTTGATATACCTGCCATTTGTTTTTCAAAGGGTTTTAGGGAATGCTTTTTTAAAAAAGCGTTCCCTAACGTACCTAACGTACCTAACGTACCTATCGTACCTAACGCATCTCCGGCTTATCGCCGTCATTAGCGGGGGCTTCGTCGTTTTGAGCGGCATGGGATTTTGAGGTCTTAATTTTTTTATAGACCACAAGGCAGAACGCTCCTGAAGCGGCGATTGCCAGCGCGTATATTACGGCGGAGACGATAAAGCCTGCGGACGCGGGATCATCGGCGCTCACGCCAAATGCTGTGCGAACGACAAGCATGGGGATACTGCCCACAATACTGCCAAGCAGGTAGCGGAAGTATGGCACGCCCGCGGCGCCAAAGTACATACTTACGGGATCAAGCGGCAGAATACCGGTGCCGCGCACATACAGGGACGACATGAAAGCACCGTTTCTGCCGAAATCGTTAATTCTGCCCATGAGCGGATAATTTTCGGTTATGCGCTGCACCTTAGCCTTGCCGTTTCTTTTTCCTATAAAATAGGGTATGGTAAACGTTATAACAAGCCCGACGAGGTTCAGCAAAAGGGCATAGGGCAGGGGGAACATTATGCCGACGGCAAGCTGTATCAGCCGCACGCTTGTAATCACAGTAAGACTTTTAAGCACATACAGCAGCAGTATTACCGCCACAGCTATCATGGGATTATGCGGAGTGTATGTAACGATATCCTGTGGTGTTATTTTAAACAGAAGAAGGCACGCGACTATCACCGCAACAAAAAGTGCTACAAGCACCGTACGCCAGTCAATAACAGTCCATTGGAGAACGGAGGCGCCCTTGTGCTCTCTTAAAAGCATGACATACCGCATTGCGTATAGAAGGAGTGACAGCAAAATTGAGGTTATGCATACGCCCGATATTATGTATGACGCCAACGACGGCATACCGGGAAGCAGCAAATGCAAGCCCATGCTAACATACAGAATGCCTGTGCTAAGCTTGCCATACCACCTTGCGCTGTGAATCTCACCTGTTTTTTTGAGCACAAACAGCCCCATCGCTATCATCAGTATCTCTTTTATAAGCAGCACGGCAAGCACATATCTCATGGATATGCTTGTTATGGCAATGCACAAAACCACCGCCGCCTGCGTCAGCTTGTCGGCTATGGGATCAAGCACCTTGCCCAATCGTGTAATCTGATTGAATTTCCTTGCAATAAAGCCGTCCGCCACATCGGTAAGCCCCGATATGGCAAGCAGAATAAGCGCTGCGCGATACCTTCCGCAGCCTGCGTATAGATAGACTATCGCGGGTATCATCATCAGGCGAATTGCAGACAAAATATTGGGTACGGTTAGTATCCTTGACGTCATTCCGTCTTTGGTTTTGACGTCCTCATTGTGTTTGTTGAGTGTTCTGTCGCTCATCAATTCCTCTTTGTGTGTATTCTTACTGTGTATAAAACGTTGAAAAGATTCTGCGCGCCGTCAATCACAAGCGCGGCGCCCGCAAATATCATCAGCAGCTTCACCGCACTGAACGGAACTACAATCAGCACAATTCCGCACGCCATTGTGATTATAGCGGTTATGATAATCATCCACCAGCACGAAAGCCCGAACCATCTTGCATCGATTGCGGTTTGAATTTTGAACGCACCGTCTATCAGCACGAATACTCCGACAATTATATCGAAAAAGCGAAGCACTCCGTTTGGTATCAGAACAAGCAGCAGACCAACTATCAGCATGATTATACCCAGCGCAAGATCAAATTGGAATGCAAGCGCATATGTATCGCGTGTGAAAAAGCTGAGTACCCTGACCATGCCGCCGATTATCATCAGCACGCCCGTTATCACGCTGAGAACCTTCAGCGCACTTGACGGAAGCGCGATAAGCGCAATCCCCAACAGTATTATCAGTATTGATACGGCTATATACCATCCCTTTGCTTGCTTAACTAAGCCCATGATCCGCCCTCGATTCGGTCTGTATTGGTTATATAATAACCTGAAAATGCAGAATTTCAACCGTTTATTGGGTCGATATGTGCAGATTTTACACAAATTTATGAATCTGTTGGTTTATATATTGATTTTCAAGCTGCGATAATTGGCTCTTGAAATATTACTCAAAATGTGCATAATGAATATGTTGAGACTTTTGCCTCAAAATGTCTGTGAAACGAGGGCTTATCATGGAATACACGGACGGCAGACGCAATTCGGGCATAGACTCCGCTCCCGTAAAGCGGTTCTTCAAAAGCAAGCGCGGCAAGCTTATAACAGCGCTTGTCTGTATAGCTTTGGTTTTGGCTTACACCGCGGCGATTCTTGCTGTGTTGAGGGGGCAGGAAAGAAAGCTTGCGGAGATAAGCGATAAAAACAACTCTCTGACGGAGGAGCAGGAGTCGCTTGAGCGTGAGCTTGAAAGGCTTCAGGGGCAGCTTGAATATGTCAACAGTATGGAAGGGCTTTTGCTTTACGCACGGGAATATTTGGGTTATGTTGACCCCAACGACATAATAATCAACCCCGACGGCAATTGACGGATAATGACTTTGAGAAAATATGCAATAATTGATATTGGCAGCAACTCCGTTCGATATATGGAGGGCTTGGGCGACAAGCGCGTGTATACAACGCGCCTTGGCAGCGGCTTGGCGGCTTCCGGCGCTCTTTCCTGCGAAAGCATGGCGAAAAGCATCGATGTAATTCGCACGCTTGCGTTTGAAGCGCGCTCTCACGGGCTTGAGCCTGTGGCATACGCAACCTCCGCGGTGCGCGATGCGGCAAACGGTGCGCAGTTCGCGGCGGAGGTTGAACGTGAGTGCGGCGTAAAAGTCGATGTGCTTTCGGGCGAACGTGAGGCAAAATATGCCTTTGTCGGCGCCTTGGGACACGACGCAGGCGGAGGGGTTATAGATATCGGCGGTGCGTCAATGCAGATTGTTACCGCATCCTTTGGCAGAAGCTACCCCGTTGGCTGTGTGCGCGGCGGCGATATCGCAAGAGCGACAATCGGCGCGGCGGACTGCGATACCAATCCGCTTTTGCAGCGGCAGGCAATTATTGATTACATGAGGGGGGTTGTCGCTCTCCCCCGTATCAGGATAGACCGTGTTACGGGCGTCGGCGGCACGATTACCACACTTGCGGCTCTAAATATCGGGCTTACCGAGTTTGACGCCGAGGCGGTTCAATCCTCTTTTATTCAAAGGGAGGACGTTGAACGGCTGATTTTTTCGTTAATCGACATGGGAGCTGCGCGCAAGGAGAATCCTCTGTTAATAAAGCGCCATGATGTAATACTTTATGGAGCATACATACTGGCGGAAGCAATGGATATGCTTTTTATATCGCGGATTAGCGTGAGCTGCCGCGACGGTATGGAGGGCTATCTTGCCTATGTCAGCGGGAGTATTGTTGAATAATGACTAAAAAACATATAATCAACCACGATAAAAAGACAATTGTTGACGACGTTGATACGGCTTTGCCCGTAAATGGAACGGACGATGTATCAACCGAAGCTGCGGACTGCGGCGCGGACGGCGGCGCGGAAAATCCGTTGTGCTCTTCCCCGCCCTCCCTTTGGAAGCTTTTTACGGCGTTTATCCGCATAGGTGCGTTTACATTTGGCGGCGGCTATGCAATGCTGCCCATGCTTGAAACGGAATGCGTTGACAAAACGGGATGGATTACAAAGGAGGAGCTGCTCGACTATTTTGCAATTGGGCAATGCACCCCCGGAGTTATCGCCGTCAACACCGCCACCTTTGTGGGCAAAAAGAAGCGCGGCGTGCTTGGCGCGTTTGTAGCCACGGCGGGGGTAGTTTTGCCCTCGCTTGTGATAATTTGCGTCATTGCGGCGCTTTTGCAGAACTTTGCGGAAATAAGGGTTGTTAAATATGCGTTGCACGGCATACGCGTTGCCGTTGGCGTTTTGATACTTAACACAGTGATAAAGCTTGTTCGTGAAAAGCTTAAGGATTGGCTTGGCTATCTGCTTTGCGTGCTTGCGTTTGTTATTGTCGCTTTTTTCGGCGTGTCACCCGTGTTTATTGTTATCGGCGCGGCGCTTGTGGGTATTGCCCGTTATCTGATATTCCGAAAGCGTGGGAGGACGGATAAATGATTTATCTTATCCTCATATATGAATTTTTTAAGATTGGGCTGTTCGCCGTTGGCGGAGGGCTTGCAACGCTGCCATTTTTGACAGACCTTGCCGACAAGTATGAATGGCTTACAAGCGATATGTTGAGCCAGATGGTTGCCGTTTCGGAATCCACGCCCGGTCCGTTGGGTGTGAATATGGCGACATACGCGGGCTATATGGCGGGCTTAGGCACGTTTGGCGATGGCGCTGTGGGACATTTGCTTGCCATTACAACTGCTGTGACCGCAACCGCTTCGCTTGTTGCGCCCTCCTTCATAATAATACTGATAGTAAGCCGCGCCCTTGAAAAGTATCGCAGCAGCGTACTTGTCGAGAGCGCGTTCTCAGGACTTCGTCCCGCGGTGGCGGGGCTTATAGCCGCCGCCGCGTGGAGCGTTATCGGTGTAACGCTCTTCAATTTTTCGGCGTGGAGCGGCTTTTCCTCACTGACGCAGGTTGTGCGTCTGCCTGAAGTAATTATGTTTGCCGCACTTATGGTTGTTACAAACCTCAAGCCGCTGAAAAAGCTGCATCCGCTTTGGATAATCGCCGCTTCCGCCGCGATTGGCATAGCGCTTGGCTACATACTTGGGTGGTAGAAGCTGAAGCTTAGATGTTCAATCGTTTGTTTTGACTTCAGCCCCCGTCTCCGTTGGTATCCTCTTGCCGCGTCCCGCTGTGAACATTGCCGATACGATTGCCGTAAGCGGCACGGTAAGCACCAGACCGAGGCTGCCCGCTATGGCGCGGATAACCTCCATTATGGTATCATCATTGTTAAATAGCTGATACGGCTGCATACCCGCAGCGAACATTATTATCATCAGATTGAGTGACGAACCTGCAAAGGCAAGTATCAATGTGTTTGTCATTGTGCCTATCATGTCGCGCCCGATATTCATGCCCGAACGGAAAAGCTGTTTTGCCCCCATTGAGGGATTGACCTCATGCAGCTCTGTTATCGCGGAGGATATGCTCATTGAGACGTCCATTACCGCACCCAAAGCGGAAATTAGTATCCCCGCCACAAAAAGTCCGCGCACGTTGAGGGATATGCCCAGATACTGCGACTCGTCAAGCAGCCACTCCGCCTCGCTCATAGTCATGCCCGATACTCCCGCGTAAACGCTGCATATCCATGAGAACAATCCCGCAATCAGCACGCCGAGAGCTGTGCCTATCATTGCCGAGAGTGTTTTTTTGCACACGCCGCCAAGCAGTGTAAAGCATATCACCGTAACAAACACGCAAAGCCCCATTGTAAGCGGCACTGCCGAATAGCCCTTGAGCCAAAGCGGTATAAGCACAAACACAATTGAAACAAGCGTGACGGCAAGCCCTATCAGGCTCATTACGCCCTTCCATCTGCCGATTATCGCAACCGCAGCTATGAAAAGTGCAAGCATTATCACAAGCAGCCATGTGTAATCATAATTGATAAGCGCAAGCTGATAGCTGTTTTCAGAAACCGTTGTGGTGATTGTGGCGGTCATTACCGTGCCCGCCTCGGCAAGCTTTTCGTGCATTGGTCCGAGATAGTTGTTGACCATAACAATATCGCCCTTGTACTGCCCTGTAAGCACCACCACGTTAAGCGACTGACTGCCGCGCAGCGCCGCCTCCGCGTCATCGTCAACAGTGTAGTTGTCAAACAGCACCTGTGTGACTCGAACAAGCTCATAGTCGATATAATAATTATCGTTATACTGCCTTGTTCCGCCCCGATTTGCAACGGCAATCGCCGCCGCAAGCAAAACAACACACACGGCAATCACCGCAGCGCTGATAAAGAATTGCTTTTTGTTAAAAGGTTTTTTTATACGTTGAGCCTTCATGCGCTTATACTCCCCGATAAATGGGGCCGCCCCCCGATTAAGGGAGACGGCCCTGTACTTGTTGTGTGATTATCAGCCAACCGTGCTGAGAACATAACGCATAAGCAGCAGTGCGTCTGCAATTGCAATCTCACCATTGCCATCGATATCCATGCGCGCTATATACTCGGCAGGATACTCCTGTATCCCCAAGCAATGACGGGCGATGATAAGAGCGTCCTGCATGTCGATGCTGCCATCGCCGTTTACATCGTTATAGGAGATAACGGGTGTTGTCGCAACAATCTCCGTGCGGTTTCTAACGCGGATACGAGCAATATAACCGCCGTTGGGATCCTCGGTATCAACGGTTATGGAAGCAAGACCGATTGCGGACACCGTGTCGCCCACATGAATGTCGATCTCGTATTCGCTCATTATATAGCCGTCGATGAATACGCGTGCGGAGCCTGTGCCGTCGTTAACCATGATTGTTTCAAGCGTGCCGTCCGTAGCATAGCCAAGGGACTCGACCGTGCCGTTGACCTTTACAAGCGTGCCTGTGTATTGCATGCTCATAGCCTCTGCCGCAGTCAGCTCAGTGGGTTCGACAATCTGCTCCTCAACACCGCCGACAACCTCAATATCAGTGACAAGCAGCTCGCGCTCGCCATTATAGGAGCCGGTTACGCCGGTTACGCGAACATACTGACCGATGTGGAAGTCGCCCGCAACGGGGAACAGGTTGATGCCCGCTGTGTCGTCCTGAACATAGATGCAGTCAAAGAACGCTGTATCCTGATCGTATCCGGAGGCGTTGGATGTGACATAACCCTCAACCGTGAACTTAATACCCTCGTCTGCGGCGTTAACGTCTGCAATGGGGGTGATTTCGGGCTCGGGGATTATTTTGTTGATAATGTTCATTACCAACTGGAAGTTGCTGTTCTGAAGCGTTGTTGCGTTTTCAACCTCAACCTGAACCTCGAATGTTGAGAAGAATGTTACGCCGCTGGTGATAAGCCAGCCGCCCGCGTCAAGCGTTTCAAGAGTCATTACCGTGACGTCGCCCATAGGAACAACAACGGTATCCGTCTCATAAACGGGAACATAGCTGGATGAACCGCCAAAGTTGTCCGTGTAGCTTGCGCCCCATGTGGTGGAGTAGCCGACTATTACGGGGATGGCGTTTGCGCCCGCTATAACGGGAGCGCCGTTGTAGCAGCTGAAGCTGTTGTTGGTGGTTTCAAGCACATCCTCAAGCAGCCATACGGGTTCATCATTCCATGTGTAGTTGTAGTTATCCTCGCTTGTGAGGTAGAGACGGTAAGCCTCGTTTGCCTTTTCAACGTTGTCTACAACAATACCGTTGGCAATGGTTGTATCAGTGCCGATTGCTGAAAGCAGCCCGTTTGAAATGGTGTATGCCTGCTCCGCCACACTTTCGGGATTGCCTCTGTCGGACTTGGAGCAAAGCACGATGTTGCCGCCGTTTGCGGCATATTCGGCAACGGCCGCTATTTCAGCCTCGGTATAAAGGTTTGCTTCGCCAACGCTTGCCCATCCGTTGTAAGGAACGGTAAGCACCAGCATGGCATAATCCTTTATGTTGTCGTATGTAAGCTCGCCCGCGTGGATGTAGTTGGTGCGAATGGCGTTCTGTGCGCAAAGCTCGATAAACGCCGCGTCACTGCCCGCGTAGTTGCCGCTTACATAGAAGTTGATGTGACCGTAATCAATGCCTATGTCGATAAGCTCGGAGGGATCAAGCACTTCAAACTCATAATTGTAGGCAAACTGCATCTGAGTCTCCCCCAGATAGCCCACAACGGTGACAGTGAATGTCTGCTCGCCAAGCGCGGTGGGGGTGAAGTTGTATGTGAGCACAAGCTCGCTGTTGACGGCGATTGTCCCTGCATTTTCGATAACGTCAAGCACGACTGCCGCATTCTGACCGATTGTGAGGCTGTATGTTACGTTGGAGACAACGAACTCAGTCTGCTCATAGTCGTACATGGAAGTGCTGAATGTCATTTCTTCATCCTTGACGGGGATAATCGTCTCTGTTGATACGCTGTTGATACCAACCTTGGAGACCTCACCCACCCAAACGGGAGCGGTAACGGCAATGTCGCCGTCCGTCTGGTCTACACGGATGTAGTAATAGGAATAATCAGCGGGGAGAGTAACCTCGAATATGGCGCTTGACGCGGTGTATTCCTGACTGTAAGCGGTGATGCCGCCGTTTACGATGACGGATACCTTGCCGATTGCCTCGCCATCGGGATCGCTGATGGATACATAGATGTTTACAGCTTCAACAGGGTTTTCATCATCATCGGGAATAATCGAACCCATGATCTGATCGTTAAGAGAGTAGTAGATCTCAAGGTTTTTATCCTCTGTGGCATACATGGTCATGTTGCGCATTGCCTCGTATATGCCCTCTTCAGTGAAGTTGTCGGTGATGATAACATCGCGTGCGGTGTTGGAGTTGCCCCACTTGCCCTTGTGGTTATCCTGATTGTTTGTGGGAGCGACATGCCAGCCCATATCAAGGGCAAGCGTGTATTGCTCATAGCTGGGCCAATAGGCGGAACCGCCGACCGCGCCCTCGCCGTTGCCAACCTCAACCATTGTGATGAGCTGATCCGCGCCTGCGTCATAATAGCCGAAGTTATCAAAGTTACCGAACGTGGTTCCGGGGTGGTTGAACTGATGGATTGTATCGGGGTAGTTTTTGATCATATCGTAATACGCAACAAGCCCCGCGCCGCCCTGCACCGTGTAGGTGCTGTTCTGACGGCTTGCAATGCCAACGGAGTTGAATGTGTTCATATGACCGTACTGACCGCTCCACGTCATTTCAAAACCGCCAATGAATATGACATTGTCCTGAAGTGTGTTGAAGCCGTCTATCGTGGTGGTGTAGTTATACCACTTTGAGTGACCGTTTGCCGCCTGCGTGCCGCTCTCAACCTCGTCAAAGTTGGCAAGATTGGAGGAGGTGTCAAAGTAGTTGGAGTGATCGGTAATAGCGACAAAGTCGATATTTTCACTTTCGGGCAGGCTCATCACATAGTTGTAAACATCCTGAAGCGTGCCTGTGCCGTCGGAATACTCCGCAGTGTGGCTGTGAAGCTGACCGAAATAGAAGCCGTATGTAGGCTCGCCAACGGTGAACGTCCAGCTGTAGCTTACGGATACGGAGTCCGCACGGGTGATCACAACGGTTGCTGTGTATTTGGCGTCCGCAAGGTCGTCGGCATAGCTGAATGTTGCAACGCTGCCTTCGATTGCGGTTGTGCCATCAACGCCCTCAATTGTAATCTCCGCCGTGGGAGCTTCGCCCGCGTTGGCAAACGTTACGCTGATAACGGGGTGCTTGTCCTCATATGTGGCGCTGTTCGCCAAAGGACTGACCTCGACTATCTGGGGAAGGTCGTTAACCGTGACAACAGCGTTATCGCCGGTTGCAAGCCCGTTGGTATCGGTTGCAAGGAAGCTGAGCGCTATCTCGCTTGTGCCTGTAACGATAGCCGTGCCGGGGATTGTTGCCTGATACTTGTAGTTGGTGGTGTTGAAAACCATTTCAACATCGGTATCCACGCCGCCGATGGTGTATGTCATCACAACGGAGGCAATACCGTAATCATCGTTTACAACGATTGCAACGTTGTAATCCACGCCGACCTCGGCCGCAAGGAATGTGGGCAGAGTGATTGTGGGAGCTTTATTTTCGCCATAGTACTCGCCGCCCCTGAGCTGGTCTGTTGAGGAATACTTGCTGAGGCAAACCGCAAGGTCAACAATCTCGCCCGCCGTAACGCTGTAAGCAGTGTACGGAACGGCGCGATATATGCCCATCTGGGCGCCGTTGCAGTCTGTAACGTAGGTTGTGCCGTTATCGTTATATGCGCCGAGCGTTACGTCATAAACAATGATATACTCGCTGAGCAAATCCGCCTTGTTCGCAAGCACCTCGCTGAAATCGCTGAAGGGCTGCGCGGCAATGCGCTCCGCATTGTAAAGCATCTGAACGGAGGTTGCGCTCTGCACCTGAGGAACACCGCCGTATGTGGTTTTTGTTGCGGTGATGAGAAGAACGTCGCCAAGCTGATAGTCGTCAAGAGAGTTATACATCTGAATGCCGACTATCTCGCCGCTGACAATATCCTCAAGTATGGCGGAGTTGTTGGAATCATAATTGCCGAAGCGGTACACAAGCTGACCTATGAATGTGCACTCGGTTGAATCGGCAAGCGCAAGAACCTCGGGGATGGACAGAACGCCCTCTGTGAAATAGGAGCCGCCGTCCTCGATTGGGTCTGTGAACACAACGTGCTCTCTTATGCCTTCCGCATCCGCAACGCGAAGCTGAGGAGCATTGTAGCAGGAGACTATCGCCGTGACGTCAACGCAGTCACCCTCGACAAAATCCGTCTCGGGAATGCGATAGATGTTAACGGTGGATTCGCCCTGTGTGAGGGTTGTAGAGCCGGACGTGTTGATTGCGCCCAGTATGCCGCCTTCAATCTTGACGCGCTTGCACATATAATCCGCGGGAGCGGCAAGCAGAGCGGCAATTTCAACCGTTTCAAGAGGAAGTGCGTTGCCGTTGGATATTATCGAAAATACCTCGGCGTTTGTCGGGTCAACTCCCGAAAGCTCGGGCAGACCGTTGTATGCCGCACGCGTGCCCGTAACCTCAACCATATCGCCTATCGCAACGGTTTCGGAAGCGGCTGTGAGATAAATGTCAATAGCGCCCGTGGCGTCCTGAATGTAGACGTTGCGCCCATCGACAAATGTTACAACGCCGCGAACGGTAAGACCTGTCGCGCCCGTTTCGGCGGCAAGAGCCTCCGCTATTGTGATGTAAGAAAGCGTCTGCTGAACGTAATCGGTTGTTGCTCCGTTTCTGAGCTGAACCGTTGCGTTGTAGCGCGAAGCGCAGCCGTAAACATCCACAACATCGCCCTCAACAACCCCGTCCGGATAGGTCGCCGCACGATAAATGGGCAGGCTGCCCGTGGCGTCCGTTACGGTAGTTGAGCCGTTGGAGTTGTATGCGCCGAGTGTTGCGTCCTTTATGACGACATACTCGGAAACATAGGCTGTGATATTTGCGGTGATTTCGGCAATTGTAACCTCCTGCGCCGCCATAGGCTCGGCGTCGTCAAGAGCGACGACTGCCGTGACGCTTGAAAGCTGACGAACAAGACCGTAATCGCCCACCGTGCCGGTGACGGCGACTATCGCACCGACCTCATACAGAGCGGTGTTGGTATAGTCGTATACCTGCAGACCGATTATCTCGTTATCAACAACATCGCCAAGCAGTATGCTGTTGATTGAGCCGTAATTGCCGAACAGGTATGTAACCTGACCGACAACGGTAACGGTTGTGCCGGTTGTCGTCATTGCAAGAACCTGCTCGATTGTGGTGTAGTCCGGATAATCCGCAGGGTCAATAGGATCGGGAATGGGTACGATAACCTTTACGTCATCAGCAGACGCAACGCGAAGCTGCGCACCGTTGAATGTGGATACGACTGCCGTAACATTTATGGTATCACCCTCGATGGCGTCTGTCGCGGGAATCTTATATATGTTGATACTGCTCTCGTCCTGTGTGATAGGCGTGGAGCCTGCCGTGTTGACAGCGCCGATTGTCGCGCCGACAATCTCAATGCGCTCACACATGTAGGCTTCCGGAGCGGCAAGCAGCTCCGCGATTGTGACCGTTTCACACGGGAGCGCGTTTCCGCTTGAAAGTATGGCAAACGCCGTTTCGGAAGCGCCGTCTATGCCCGAAAGCTCCGGCAGACCATAGTATGCCGCACGCGTACCGACAGCCATTACCTGATCGCCAAGCGCAAGCGCGGTGGGTACCGAGCCGCTGTTGAGATAAAGGTCAATGCCCGCGGTGGCGTCCTGAATGTAGACGTTGCGTCCGTCGATAAATGTAACGATACCAATGACGCAAATGTCGGTTGTGCCGGTGCTTGCCTCCAAGGCTGCCGCGATGGTGACGTTGGGCTCCGGTGTGGGTTCCGGTGTGGGCTCTGCGCCGCCGCCGTTGTTGACGCCGGAGACAACAATGTTGTCAATTCGAAGCGTGCCGCTGGAAGCAGTTGTGCCGCCGTTTGCGCTGACTGTATCCGTCACAGCAAAGCGAATTGAAAGAGCGGCCGCGTTGCTGCACTCCGCGGGCAGGGCGATGGAAGCCATTGCGCTGCTCCACGTTGCGCCAACAAGCACTATAGCGGAGCCTTCCACCGTGGTGTAGGTCGTGCCGTCAATGCTGTATTGAACGCTGATGTTCGCGGGCCCCGTATTGGATGCGCGGAAATCCGCCGAAACCGTAAGGGTATCAAAGCCCTCCGTGTTGACGGTAACCCCGTAATACTTGGGCGACTCCGCAGTCGCGTCGTTCCAGTTGGTGGAATTAAGGCCGTAGCTGCTGCTGTTTCCTCCAACATATGAGAAGGTCTGATCGCTTTCACGAATGAGAGCTGCGCCGACGTTGCTTACGGAAGCTGTGCTTGCTATTGCCGTCTGAGACTCAAAATCCCAGCCTGCAAGCGTTTCCGTATCACCAACGCCACGGGCAATCTCAGGGCGCAGCGTTGCCATTGCCGAAAGGGGCAGCAGCGCAAGCGTCATTATGACCGCCGCAAAAAGCGCGATGGATTTTGTAACGCTTTTTGACATAACTTTTCCTCCTAATTATATTATGTGACGCATTTGCGGGGCGGCGAACGATTCTGCCGCGATTCCGCAAGCGTATAAACATACATCCTAATCATAGCACAAATCGTCAACAAACACCATACTAATTTTCGGTATTTTCGAGGAAACATTAACCATTTTTGTACCCGTGGCATTGAATTTTATTTACATCGCCAAATGCTTTCGGGAAGTGCTGTGTGCGTATTTCTCTGCTGTTGCAAAAATCGTATGGCGGCATCCCTCCCGCTGCACGCTTTGCGGAGGAGCGTCAGTTGTCACTTTTTAATTTACATATTGCAATTTATAAATAATTGCCCGCCGCACACAACATATTGTACCAAAACACGAATCAGGATACAAACCTACGAAAAAAGTCGATTGTGTGTTATTGTTTTTCCCCCGCGAATTTGTTATTATAACAGCGACAGGAGGCGGGGCCGACGGCTCCGATTTCTTGTTTTTCGCTCCAAACGTGGCATATGAGCATTAGGGGGGATTGCAATGTTATCCGCACAGGTGGTTTGGACAAGGGCTCTTGAGATCCTTAAAAACGAGATGACGCCGACAAGCTTCAACACATGGGTTAAGGATATTCAACCCATATCTGTTGAGGGCAATTCGCTTGTGCTTATGGTTCAGAACGACCTTTATCTAAATACGCTGCGCAATTTCTACACTGAGCTTATTACGGGGAGCGTCAACACCGCCAACAACACCAATCTGACAATCAGCTTTATATTGCCCGCGGAGGGTGAGGCGGCGCCCGAAAGGCAAAAGCGTGACGACACTCATCCCAACGGGGAATGCGTCAATCTTCAGTCGCGCTATACGTTCGACACATTTGTTACCGGTGAGTCCAATCGTTTTGCGCACGCCGCCGCATTGGCTGTTGCGGAAAATCCTTCCGTTGCGTACAACCCTCTTTATATATACGGGGGCGTGGGGCTTGGCAAAACCCATCTGCTGCACGCTATCGGCAATTGGCTGCACGGCACGCATCCTGAGTTCAACATACTCAGCATTACAAGCGAAACATTTACGAACGACGTTATCAACGCCATACAAACCAACACAAGGCAGCAGCTGCGCGACAAATATCGCAAGGTTGATTTGCTTCTGGTTGACGATATTCAGTTCATCGCCGGCAAGGAATCCACCGAGATGGAGTTTTTTCACACATTCAACGCCCTGCGCGACGCGGGCAAGCAGATTGTAATAACCTCCGATAAGCCTCCCAAGGACATTCCGGTGCTTGAGGAGCGTCTGCGCGCACGCTTTATGTGGGGGCTTTTGACTGACATTCAGCCGCCCGATATTGAGACGAGGATTGCCATACTTCGCCGCAAGGCTGCGCGTGACAATATCGACATCACGGAGGATGTGCTTTCGTTCATAGCGGACAGGGTCAACTCCAACATTCGTGAGCTTGAGGGCAGCTTTAACCGTGTTGTGGCGTACGCCGATTTTTCAAAAAAGCCTATTACTCTCCCCTTTGCGGAAAGCGTGCTGAAGGACTTTACGCCCGGAGGGCAAAAGCCCGCTATATCGCTTGAGCTTATCGCACAGGTTGTGGCAAACTATTTTGATCTTACAATGGAGGAGCTGCTATCCGCCCGCCGTGAAAAGCGCATAGCCTTCCCTCGGCAGATTGCAATGTACATATCCCGCACGCTTACCGACAGCTCCTATCCGGAGATCGGCAAGTTTTTCGGAGGCAAGCATTATTCCACAGTTATGTACGGATGTGATCAGATAATTAAAGACCTTGAGGGCAAGCCTGAGGTTTCCACCGCGGTGGACGACATTATCAGCCGCATAATGAGCGAATAGCGGCATTGGCTTTTTTGTGATATTGTGATGTTGATGATTTTGCTTTGTGTCCGTAAAACGATATGAAGCTATTTTTATTAATACGGCAAACAGGTCAAAGCGTTTTACTTTGTGTGAAAGCGCATAAGCATTTCACGCTTGAAGTCTGAGCCGAGTATAAAAAACACCGAAGCTACAAGGGCAAGTGAGAATGCGCCCATAACAACCAACGCCCATCTGTTGGCGTCATGCCAAATGCAAAGCCCCGTTACGGCAACTATGAATGATGCGGCGGAAAGCAAAAGCATGGGAAACATATTTTGCCTTTGCGTTGTGAGGTCGGTATAGAACAGCAGCGCGCACAGCGTAAGCCCCGAAAAGCATACTATCGGCACAACCCCCCACGCCCAGCCCGGGACGAGAAATATATCTATTAAAACAAGCATTATGCACGAATAAGCTACCGTTTTTATTGACTGGCTTATTCTGTTATACTCCACAAGATCAGGTGATATAACAAGCGTCCACGCCATGTAAAGCGACCACAGCACAATAACGCTCCACGCCTTGCCGCCCGTAAATATATTGAGAAGCGGGCAAATATACGCAGTGAACAGGAACGGTCCCTTCAGCCATCTCAGCACATCGCGCCGCTGTGTTCGCTGCTCCTTTTTTTCGGGATATACCAGATTAATTCGCATGAAGCTCGCTCCCCTCCGCCTCGACAGGAATGCCGTCCGCCGTCAAAAGCTCGTACAGCTTTTCTTCAAACGTGGGATCGGCCGTCATCTTTGCAATGGACAGCACCGCGACCCCTCCAAACGTCACCATTGAACAGCTCACACGATTGGTTATTGCCGTTCCAAGCACAAAATCCATGCTTTCGATATGGCGCGCCATTTCATCAGGCAGCTTTACAACCCCAAGGTTTGAAAGAGTGTTGCAAAACAGCTTGTCGCCCAAAAAGCCGTATATCACCTTTGCAACGGGAGCTTTGATTATCAGCGGAACATAGCGCACCATGCTGACCATTTTTTCGGTTGACGCCATCATCTCGCCCATCGCCTCACGCGAAGCCTTGCGCTGAAGCTGCTCCGTAATGTTGGGTATCATGCTTGACGGATCTCCTATACTCTCCAAGGGAAGGCGCACACCGCAGTAGAGCGAAAAATTTCTCAATGTGGAGGATGGATAGAACTTGCGCATATTGACGGGAACCTGAATGTTTTCTTCCCCGCTTTGAACGTCTGTCGCGGTCTTTCCCGCTATGAACAGCAGCGAAAGCATATATGCGGTTATAGTTGCGCCGCGCTGCTTTGCGGCGTTGCTCAGCAGCTCCGCATCCATGTTGAAGTGCAGCACCCTGCACGGACGTCTGCGCGAGAGCAGCCCCGTCATCTGCGTTGCGGAGCGATCCGTAAAGCCTGAGCCCTTTATAGAGCGATCCGCCCTCAAAAACTCGTTAGCCGTCTCCTTGGCGGTGGGTATCTCGTTTATGTTGGGTATGCCCTCGGGTATTGCCTGAATATCCCCCGCAAGGCGCAAATATTCCGCAACAAGCGTCTTCAAAAACACCATGCCGCCCGAGCCGTCCGTCAGCACATGAAAAAACTCCGCACTTATGCGATTGTTAAAGTACACCACGCGGAACGACTGTGAGCCGCTGTGCGATATGGGCATGGGACGGCAGGGAATGTCCGCCTCCGTCTCTATTGAAAATCTGCGCTTTGCGGTATCCAGATAATGCCAGAAAAAGCCCTTCTTGAGAGTTGTTGCAAAGCATGGAAACCTTTTGATAACAAAAGTGAGCGCAATCTGCAAAAGCTGAGGCACGACCTCTTTTTTGAGCCGTATGCTCAGGCGAAACACCGCCATCCTGCCATGCTCCATCGAAAGGGGATACACCTTTGCGGCGTCGTCAAGCGCAAACCACAGCACGGCGGGACGGGCATAAAAGCCACCGATATTTTTGACCGCAAGCCTTTCAAGCGCAGCGGAAACAGGCGTGCCGACCGATGCATAGTAGAGTATCGCCGCCTCATAATCGGCAAGCATCCTGTCCTTTTCGTCCCTCGGGAGCGCAAGATGCACCCTTACATCCGCAAAAAAATCGGAAACAACAGCGTTTTCTTCCGCTGAAAGCGTCTGCATATATTTGTCAAACTCGGTCTGAACCGCTTTTTTCATCATTCACCTATCTTGGCATACTCACACAGCGCATGCCCAAATTGGATGATACTATAACCCGTATAAGAAAGCAAGAAAAGTTCTGTTAACATTTGCGGCAAATTAATGAACAATCTCTCACGTTTTGCGTTTTGTAAAGCGTTTGCGGCATTGTTCGAGCAGACCTGCCAATTTTCTGTAAAAATCGGCGGATGCGCCCTCGCCACATGGTGAATAACGTTTAGCCTTGCTTTGTATTCGGCGCGGCTTGCAACCGCGCATGGCGGCATATGGCGTCAAACGTCTCATCGCTTATGTCATGCTCAATTTTACAGGCGTCCTCCCGAGCGGTCTGCGCGTCAACGCCAATCCGCATGAAAAAATCTGTCAGCAGCTTATGCCGAGAGTATATCCTGCGCGCAATCTCCATGCCCGAGTAGGTAAGCGTAATGAGGCTGTCTGAATCCATTTTGATGTATCCGCCCTCTTTCAGACGCTTTGTCGCATAGCTTACCGAGGGCTTAGTCACGCCCATATGCTCCGCAATGTCCAGCGAACGGATGTAACCGTGCTTTTCCTGCATCATAAGCATCGCTTCAAGATAGTCCTCAGAGGATCTGTGTATTTTCATTGTTTGCGCCGTCCCTTCAATTACATTGACATAGGTTAACATATTCTAACCGTTTTTGCAAGATATACGATTTTTTATTGAAAAAGGGGGTTTACACGCTTAGTTAGATATGTTAAACTTCCCGTTGGTTAGATAACACTAACTTAATGCTCCGCGGATCGATCGGTAAATGCCGGTCGAAATTTTTGGGGACTGAGGTTAGAGGTGTCTAACAATGATTATGATCGGAGGTGCTTAGCTTATGCCGCTGACAATGGCAAGAACGGGGGACGTTGTGACTATTCGCAGGATTACCGGCCGCGATGATTTTCGTCGGCATCTTGCGGAGCTTGGGTTTGTTGTGGATGGGACTGTCACCGTTGTTTGTGAAACGGCGGGCAACCTGATTCTTCAGGTGAAGGACAGCAGAATTGCCCTTGACAAAGCAATGGCGAATCGAATTTATATCTGAAGGAGGTAGTTTTAATGAAAACTTTGAGGGATGTTGGTGTTGGCGAAGCCTGCAAGGTGGTTAGGCTGCACGGCGAAGGGGCTGTCAAGCGGCGCATAATGGATATGGGCATTACAAAGGACGTTGAGATACTTGTGCGCAAGGTTGCGCCTCTTGGCGACCCCATGGAGCTGAATGTTCGCGGCTATGAGCTTTCTGTCCGCAAAGCAGACGCTGTGATGATCGAAGTCGAATAGCATACCGTTTGCCTTGAAAAACGGTGAGACTTCAATTTTTTTGGCGAATCGGTTAGACGTGTCTAATTAACAGTAATTAAAGGAGGATAAACAAAAAATGGGTATCAATATCGCACTTGCGGGCAATCCGAATTGTGGAAAAACAACGCTTTTTAACGCGCTGACGGGTGCAAATCAGTATGTTGGCAACTGGCCCGGCGTCACGGTGGAAAAAAAGGAGGGCAAGCTAAAGGGGCATAAGGACGTTACAATACAGGATCTGCCCGGCATATACTCCCTTTCTCCCTACACGCTTGAGGAGGTTGTGGCGCGTGAATATCTTGTGAGGCAAAAGCCCGACGTTATACTGAACATAGTTGACGGTACGAACATCGAGCGAAATCTGTATCTTACAACACAGCTTATCGAGCTTGGGCTGCCCGTTGTTATGGCGGTGAACATGATGGACGTTGTTCGCAAAAACGGCGACAAAATTGACATTAACAGGCTTGCCGAGGCAATGGGCTGCGCGGCAATCTCCATAAGTGCGCTTAAAGGGGAGGGCAATATGGAAGCGGCTGACATGGCGATTGCCGCCGCCCAAAGCAAATACGCAAGGGCTGAGCTTCCCCATGTTTTTACGGGCGGAGTCGAGCACGCGCTTGCGCACATTGAGGAATCAATCGAAATCAGGGTTGGCGGCAACAGCCTGCGTTGGTATGCCATAAAGGTGTTTGAGCGTGATGAAAAGGTGCTTGAGGAGCTAAAGCTTGACGATGAGCTGAAGGAGCATATCGAAAGTCACATTCGTGATTGTGAAAAGGAGCTTGAGGACGATGCGGAGTCTATTATCACAAATCAACGCTATGCGTACATCAGCCGTGTCGTTGAAAGGGCGGTCAAAAAGAAGGCTCCGCGTCACAGCATGACGACCTCTGACAAAATCGACAGGATAGTTACAAACCGTTGGCTCGCGCTGCCCATATTCGCGCTGGTGATGTGGGGAGTGTATTACATATCAATCGGGTCAATAGGCAATCTTTCGGTTGGATTTATGAACGATACGCTTTTTGGAGAGTGGATAATTCCCGCTGTGACTTCTCTTTTAAGCGGTTGGAGCGTTGCGCCGTGGCTTGTAAGCCTGATAGCCGACGGAGTTATCGGCGGCGTGGGCGCGGTGCTTGGCTTTGTGCCGCAGATGCTTATACTGTTTGTTCTTCTTTCAATACTTGAGGACGTGGGGTACATGGCACGCGTGGCGTTTATTATGGACAGGATATTCCGCAAGTTCGGACTTAGCGGCAAAAGCTTTATCCCCATGCTGATTTCATCCGGATGCGGCGTCCCCGGAATTATGGCAAGCAGAACAATCGAGCAGGACAGGGATCGCAAGATGACAATCATGACGACCTGCTTCATACCCTGCGGCGCAAAAATGCCTATCGTGGGGCTTATCGCGGGCGCTTTGTTCGGCGGGAGCGCATGGGTTGCGGCATCAGCATACTTTATCGGCGTGGCTGCGGTGATTGTCTCCGGCATTATTCTCAAAAAGACAAAGCCGTTTGCGGGCGACCCCGCTCCCTTTGTTATGGAGCTTCCCGCATATCACGCTCCTGTTGTGAGAAATGTGCTTCGCGCCACATGGGAGCGTGGTTGGAGCTTTATCAAGCGTGCGGGAACGGTGATTGTTGCAGCAAGCGTGCTGATATGGCTGCTGAATTCCCTCAGCTTTGCGGGCGGATTCCATTACATTGCCGAGGGCGATGAGTCAATGTCAATATTGAATGTGATTGGTCACGGCATTGCATATATTTTTATCCCTCTCGGCTTTGGAAAATGGCAGGCCGCCGTTGCGACTGTGCTTGGGCTTGTGGCAAAGGAGGAGGTTGTCGGCGTGTTCGGCTCCCTTTCAAGCATGGCAAGCGCGGACCTTGCTTTGGAGCTTGCCGAAAGCGGCGGAACGGGGCTTGCGGTTATCGGGCAGGAGTTTTTTGGCGGAAGCGGTCTTGCGGCTTATTCATTCCTAATATTTAATCTGCTGTGCGCGCCTTGCTTTGCGGCGATGGGCGCTATCAAGCGTGAGATGAACAATGCAAAATGGACGCTTGGCGCGATCGGCTATATGTGCGGCTTTGCATACGCTATATCGCTTATTGTATATCAGCTTGGTATGCTGTTTACGGGACACGGCTTTACGGTTTGGACTGCCGTTGCCTTTTCCGTGCTTGGCTTTCTTGTTTATATGCTTGTGCGCAAAAACAGGTATGACGAAAATCATCTTAGCATGCGCGCAGTTGACGCCGCAGTCAAATAAACGCTTTTATGTTGAAACTTAGGCGTTGCCAAAGCATAGTTTTTTAACGAAAGAGAGGTAGATTGTATGAATTGGCAAACCATTGCAGTGTTGGCTGTTGTTGTGGCGGCAATCGCCGCGATAGCTGTATTGTACGTTTGCAGGCGCAAAAAGGGCGGCTCCTCCTGCGGCTGCGGGTGCGCCGAGTGCGCCATGAGGGATTGTTGCCACTATGCGCACGGCACATCGGGGACGAATGACGCGTCGGAGGAGAATGACGCGGCGGACAAACGTGTACGACGCGAACGGTGAAGTGAGTGGAGCTTGGCATTCTTCGACAGTCCGTCAGCAAAGCGGCGACCGCCGGGCGGCGACCTATGGGCGGAGCTTCAGCGGAGTCGTGTCGCCCAAGGCTTAAAAAGGCAGTCTGAAATTTGTCAAATATGACGGCGCGTAAGCCATTTTTTGCCGAATAAAAAATGCCTCCGACAGTCCCGTAAAAAGACCGCGGAGGCATTTGTTGTCAGTCTTATTGAAAATTATGAGCTGCCGCTAAGCTGTTAATGGTTGAGCACGCCCAATGAGGCGACGCCCGCCAGTGAAAGCACCAGTATCACTAAGGCAATGGCGGCGATGACTATGTACCAGCACCAGTATGAGCAGGCAAAGTTTTTGCGGTTTATGTTTGATTTATCGCACGAATGGACAATCAGCATTATAAACCCGACCAGTGGCAGTGAATAAAGCAACGAAAGCCCCCAATACGCCCACATGCTGAGAGGCTTATACTGCTCGGGCAGCGAAGCTTCAGGGTTAGGCGCGCTGTACGGCGCCGGCGCGGCATAGTATGGGTTGTTCTGTTGCTGTGGCTGCTGCTGTGGCGGCTGCTGTGGCTGCTGCTGTGGCTGCTGCTGTGGCTGCTGCTGCGCGTTCATGGCGCGCCCGCAGGATGGACAGTACGCTCCCGTCACCGTGACTCCGCAATTTGGACAAATTGGCATAAAAACCCCTCCTTTAGAATGAATCTGAGTATATAATAACATATCCCCATGCAATGTGTCAACAAAAATATATATCATCCGCACATATTGTCGTCTTTTAAGCTTGTCACTTGCGGCGCTGATATTTTTTACGCTTGTTGTGGCGAACGCAAGGCAAAATTTTCTTAAAAAAAGCTCTTGCAATTCATCGGCAGATGTGTATAATAAGACGTACTGAATCCCGTGGGGTTGTAGCTCAGCTGGTTAGAGCGCTACGTTGACATCGTAGAGGTCGTTGGTTCGATTCCAACTAATCCCACCAATATCCTGTGGTGTGCGTCACACTTCGTCTATAAACCCTCATTTTACTCTTTCGGGTTTTGTCGATGAACAGCAAAGGCGCCCCCGCCTTTTATGGCCTTGGGGTACCCGCGTCTCACGCATTGCCCTTTGCCTGCTTTAACGGCGGGTATTATATACGGGGTGAACGGCACGATGGGATCTTTGGGGAATTGTGTAATGGTAGCACCTACGACTCTGACTCGTATTGTCTAGGTTCGAATCCTAGTTCCCCAGCCAGAAAAACCACTTCTTCGGAGGTGGTTTTTTTAATGAATTAACACCTGAGGGACTGATGAAGAACGAGGGCGACTTCACTTCATATTTGAGCGCAGCGAATGTCTTCATTGGGTGCAAAGCAAGGTGCAAAGCACCATCTTCGGAATGTTCATTAGCTTAAACCATTGGTACTGCAAAATCAAAGCAGCGATTTGCCTGTATAGCCTGAAAGACGGCGGAGCGCTGCATTCGGGCGATGTGCGGTTCAAAACCGGCATTGCTCATTCGCCTATCATATGAGTAATACGCCTAATACAAGCAAATAATATGCGTATATGGTCTGATACGCAGTTGACAATCGCCTAAATATATGCTAAAATTAGGCGAAACAATACGGAGGCAGGCAAATGAGAGCTTTTGATTATTCAGCGCTTGCGAATAGGCAGTGGGACAGTGAGATACTGGGACTTGTCGCACAGATTCATGAGTTTAAGGGCAAGCAGGAATTGTATCTGAGACAAAAGCCTGCCGTCCTTGATAAATTGACCCGGACTGCAAAGATACAAAGCACTGAGGCATCTAATAAAATCGAAGGAATCGTTACAACGAGCACGCGAATTCAGCAGCTATGTGCTAAAAAGACAACGCCACGCAACCGTGATGAAGAAGAAATCATGGGGTATCGTGATGTTCTGAACACCATTCATGAGAGTTACGAATATATTCCGATTCGTGCGTCATATATTTTGCAGCTGCACCGCGACCTATATAGGTATTCAGAAAAATCCATCGGCGGCAGATTCAAATCCACGCAGAATTTCATTACCGAAACAGACGCAGACGGCAAGCAGCGTGTTCGTTTTATGCCTGCCGCTCCTTATGAAACGCCCGATGCAATCGACACAATCTGTGAGAGCTTTAACAACGTTATTGATTCCTGTGTGGTTGATCCTCTTGTTCTCATTCCGACATTTATTATCGATTTCCTCTGTATCCATCCGTTTAACGACGGCAACGGAAGAATGTCACGGCTGCTGACAACATTGCTTTTGTATCGCTGCGGTTATATAGTGGGACGTTATATCAGTATTGAGAGTAAGATTGAAAAGACCAAATCAAAATACTATGATGTATTGGAGCAAAGCGACCGCGAATGGCATGAGGGCAAAAACGATGCAACACCGTTTATCAAGTATATTCTCGGCATTGTACTCTCCGCTTATCGTGATTTTGAAAGCCGTATTAACCTGATGGACGAAAAGCTGCCTGCGATTGAACTTGTCAAAAAAGCAGTAAATGAGAAAATCGGCAAGTTTACCAAGCGTGAGATAATGGAGATCGTTCCGTCAATCGAAAAAGCATCGGTTGAAAATGCTTTGAAAAAGCTAATTGAAGAAGGTGTTGTTGAACGCCACGGAAATGGCAAGGCAACCTTCTACACCGTTTCTGATAAATAAGAATTAAACACGAAAACACTTTAGATGCGATGGTTTTTTTGTTGTATTTAAATTGCTGAATCGGACGCTTAATCAATAAGTCTTTTGATGTGCCGATCGGATGTTTTTTTGCAAAGCAAAAGGCGTTCGGTTTTGCCCGACGCCTTTTGTGTGGAGGAGGGATACATATCTAAATCAAGAACAAATCAACCAATCGGTAACCGCCCAAGGCTTTTTGCGCCGCATAACGCAACACATACTCTTGTGCATCGAATGCGGCGGCGGCGTCCGTGCGCCCGCCCGCTCTCAGTTGTACACAAACTGTAACTTTTGAGTGGGACAGAGCCAATAATCCATAAGATCGGACAGGAACAGCGTGTCAGGGGTGTTTTTGAAGTAATCGGGGTTTGAATACGCACCTTCAGGAATTGCGCAAAACGGACGTTCAAACAGCGTACTGCGGGTCTTATCCCGTTTTGATACGACCCTCTCACGATGCTCACAGCAACGCTTTGCGCTGCCAAGCACCTTGTCACGGAGAGATGGTGGCGGCGTTATCAAACGAACCGCTTCATAAATCTCCTGCTCATACATAAGCATAAGCCTCCTCAATCTCAATCTTGAGCTTTTCTCTTGCCCTGTGAAGGCGAACCTTAACAGCGGACTCCGTAAGCTCCAGTATTTCTGCGACTTCCTTAACGGAATAGCCCTCAACATAATGAAGAACAAGCGGCACACGGAATTTTTCAGGCAGCTTGGTCAGCTCCTCAAGCACATAGCCCTGCCCCTCGGTTTTGGCAAACTGCACTATCGAGTCGAGCGAAACGGTGTCACGGTAAAACTTGGAACGACGTTTGTCGTGACAGCGGTTTATCGCAACGCGCAAGAACCATGCCTTTTCATGCTCCGCATCGTTAAAAATTGGCATAACCGACATATACTTCAGGAACACATCCTGAACAACGTCCTCGGCGTCAGAAGAACTGCCCAACTGCACCGCACACACCCTGAACAATGTGGAAGCATATTGGTCGTACTTATCTGCGATAAGCTTCTCGTTAAATCCGGAGCCGCCCATATCGGAGTACCTCTCTTCATATGTAACACGCATAACTCCTCCGTTTGGTTACACATAACCGATTATATATTTTACACGTCTATGACTGATTGTCGTTCAAATAGCGTTCAAGCTTTTTTTTGATACGCTGAAGGGCGTTGTCAACAGACTTTACGCTTCTTCCAACCTCCGCGGCGATATCGTTGTATGTCATGCTGCAAAGGTATCGCGTCAGCACATCGCGTTCAAGCGGCGAAAGCGATGTTGAAAGCACCTTTTCGATAGCTGCTGCTGTCTCCTGACGAAGCAAAAGCTCCTCAGGGCTTTGGGATGTTTTGGCGGCGATTACGTCCATAAGACGTTTGTCGGAATCGTCGTCAAATGCGGGACGATAAAGGGATTCATACCTGTTGAGAGGTATATGCTTGTCCCGCGAGGCGGATTTGATTGCCGTGAGGAGTTGACGGGTCACGCACAGCTCCGCGAACGGATGAAAGGAGGAGTTTTTGCTGTGGTCATAGTCGCGTATGGCTTTGTAAAAGCCAACCATGCCCTCCTGCACCAAGTCCTCTCTGTCGGCGCCCATAAGAAAGTACGGGCGCGCCCTCCCGCGAACCATGCGCTTGTAGCGGTGATAAAGCTCGTCCGAAGCCCCGCAGTCCGCTATTTTGGCAAGCTCCACAAGCTCCTCATCGGTCATCGCCTCAAAGTCGGCAGTATTATAGCGACCGAAAATTTCAGCCTCGTTCACACGCTCTCCTGACGTACCTTTTCAAACATTATTATTGCCGCCGCAACGGAAGCGTTGAGCGACTCAATGCTCCCCTTAAGGGGAATGCTGACGACATAATCGCACTTTTCCCTCACAAGACGGGAAAGTCCGCCGCCCTCCGCGCCAACGACAAGCGCGAACGCTCCCTTCATCGCCGCACCGTAAATGGACTCTCCGCCCATGTCGGCGCCGGTTATCCATATGCCCTGCGCCTTAAGCTGCTCAATAGCGGCGACAAGATTGACAACCTTTGCTATGCGCATATGCTCAGTTGCGCCCGCCGACGCCTTTGCAACCGCCGCCGTAACAGGAGAGGAACGGCGCTTGGTTATCACCACGCCATGTGCGCCCGCGCATTCCGCACTGCGGATAATTGAACCCAGATTGTGTGGATCCTCCACGCCGTCTAACAAAATTATGAACGGCGCCTCGTTCTTTTGCTTGGCATAATCCAGAATATCGGACATCTCACAATACTCGATCTCCGGAACATACGCCACAATACCCTGATGGTTGCCCGTTTTGTTGTTGTGACCGAACGGCATACACAATTCGTCCAGCTTTTTGCGCTCAACATCACGCACAACAAGCTTGCGTTCATGCGCAAGATCAAGTATCTCGTTCAGCGAACCGTCATGCTCTTTATTGACAAGTATTCGATCAATGCTGCGCCCGCTCTTGATAGCCTCTTTTACGGGATTGCGGCCCATAATGATGCTTGGAAGCTCCGCAGCATCGTTTGCGGCGTCATCGCCCGCAACAGCGGGAGCGACATAGGACTTGAAGCCCTCATCCTCGTCACGATTGTACGGCTTGCGCTCCGCGCCGCCGTTGTCGGCTTTGTCATACGGCTTGCGGTCGTACGGCTTGCGGTCATACGGCTTGCGGTCATACGGCTTGCGTTCAAAGCTGCCGCCCTCGGTGCGTCTGCCATAGCCGCCGCCCTGTCTGCGATCTTCGGTTTTGCCGTCTGATGCGTCACGATTGTACGGCTTGCGCTCCGCGCCGCCGTTGTCGGCTTTGTCATACGGCTTGCGGTCGTACGGCTTGCGGTCATACGGCTTGCGTTCAAAGCTGCCGCCCTCGGTGCGTCTGC
>CAYXRF010000007.1:26450-104484 GCA_964467585.1 uncultured Oscillospiraceae bacterium
AGCCGCCGCCCTGTCTGCGATCTTCGGTTTTGCCGTCTGATGCGTCACGATTGTATGGCTTGCGCTCCGCGCCGCCGTTGTCTGCCTTGTCATACGGCTTGCGGTTATAATTGCCGCCGCCGGCTCGCTTGCCGTCTATTCTGTCGCCGCGCCCGTTTGAAACGCCGTCGCGGTTATAGTCATTGTATCGTCTGTTTCTGAAAACGGGTTGCCCCTCACGAAAACCAACAATGTCTCCCTCTCCGCGGGTGCCCCTTGAATAATCCTTACCGTCCATTAAATATCCTTCCTTTACAATGCGGTCTGTTTATTCAGCCGCAACAATTGTCATTATATCGGTTAGCCTGTCATCCTGCCCTGTGAGATAGAGCCATCCAAGCACAGCCTCCAGCCCTGTTGCGGCGCGATAGTCGCCGATCGAGGCATTTTTGGGAATCGTACCCATGTGCGCGTTGCGCCCGCGCCGAAACACCGCCATCTCGTCTTCGGTCAGCATATCTCCAACCTTTTGAAACGCTGCGGACTGCGCGGCGGCGCACACGCGCTTTGCCGCTGCAACGTGCATGCCATGCGCGGTCATCGTTGTGGAGGAAACGAGCCTTGTTCGTACATAAAGGTCGTATACGGTATCCCCTATATACGCCAGAACCAACGGTGAAAGCTGCTTTGGATCGCCCTCGCCCCTGATGTTGGGCGTTGCGCTGAGAACAGCCGAGCATATGCTCATATTCGAATTCTCCCCCATGTTAACCATGATACTTGATTATATCACAAAATTCGCGCAGTGCAAAGACTTTTTACATGGAAGTCTTTAGGGTGACAAAACGGACTGTTTTTTGATGCACCTGACAAAAGCACAGGTCATTTTTGCCGTTGTGACGGCATTTTTATGTGGCATGAGGTATCCGCCCGAGGCAAAAAATAACCGCGTGATCGCACCTTGGGGCGCTGATACGCGGTTATGCTCTGCGTAAATATTTTACCGTCTCCGCCTATACGGGCAGCCTTGTAATGCCCTCGTTACATTTTGATGAGATAGGCATGGATAAAGTTATCTATCTCGCCGTCCATCACGGCTTGGATATTGCCCGTTTCGCAGCCCGTGCGATGATCCTTAACCAATGTGTAGGGCTGAAAAACATACGACCTTATCTGGCTTCCCCATTCGATCTTTTTAAGCTCTCCTTTTATGTCCGCCATCTTATCCATGCGCTCACGCTCTTTTATTTCAAGCAGCTTGCCCTTAAGCATACGCATTGCCATCTCTTTATTTTGAAGCTGACTGCGCTCATTCTGGCACTGCACAACAATCCCCGTGGGAAAATGCGTTATGCGGATAGCCGAGCTGACCTTGTTGACGTTCTGCCCGCCTGCGCCGCCTGAGCGGTATGTGTCTATGCGGATATCGTCCGGGTCAATCTCAACCGAGTTGTCCGCATCGTCAAATATGGGTGTGACGTCAAGTGAGGCAAACGATGTGTGACGACGCGCCGCCGAGTCAAACGGAGATATGCGCACAAGCCTGTGCACGCCCTTCTCCGCCTTGAGATAGCCATATGCGTTTTCACCGTCAATTTCAAACGTGACGGACTTAATGCCCGCCTCATCTCCGTCAAGCAGGTCAAGGGTTTTAACAGTGTAGCCCGTGCGCTCACAATAGCGAACGTACATCCGATAGAGCATACTCACCCAATCCTGCGCTTCCGTTCCGCCTGCGCCCGCGTGCAGCGAAAGCACAGCATTTGCCGAATCGTATGGACCGGTGAGCAGCGCGGCAAGCCTAAACTCCTCAACGGCTGCGGACAGCTTGCGATATTCATCCGCGACCTCATCCGCAAGGGAATCGTCCTCATCCTCGTCCGCCATGTCAAGCAGGGTTTCAAAATCCTCGCACTGTGAATCCAGCTTGGAATACTTGTCGAGCTTTGTTGCTATCGACTTAATTCGCTGATTTACTTTGTTGGCGTTGTCAACGTTGTCCCAAAAGCCCTCGCATGCCATGTCGTCCTCTAACTTGTTTTTTTCGTCCTGCAATTCGGCAAGGTTAAAGAGATTCACCCGCCTGCTTGAGGGCAGCAATGGTTGCCGCCAGCTGCTGGCGGTACTCGTCGGTTATAACCATCGTGTGCTTCCTTTCGTTTTGTTAACTATTTTATGTTGATTTATATTACGCTGTTATATTGAAGGCATTCAACAGCTACATCCTCTCGGGCGCCTCAATGCCCACAAGGAAAAGCCCCGTTTTGATTGCCTGACGTGCCGCGTCCGTAACGGCAAGACGTGCGCTGCGCGTGCCCGCGTCGTCGTCCATAATGCGGTTGTCAAAGTAGAACTTGTTGAAGCATGAGCAAATATCTATCACGGCGCGGCTGATAAGATACGGCTCGTATTTTTCCGCCGCCGACTTGACAGCCTCCGGAAGCGCGGCAATCGCCTTTATAAGCGCGGCGCAGCTTGCATCCTCAAGCTTTGCCCAGTCTGCATTTTTGAGATCATAGCCGCCCGCCTTGCGCAAAACGGAGCAGCAGCGGGCATGGGTATACTGTGCGTATGGCGCCGTCTCGCCCTCAAAATTGAGCGCCTTATCCCACGAGAATGTAAAATCCTTTATGCGGCTGCTGTACAGCGGCCCCCATACCACCGCGCCGACGCCAACCTGACGGGCGACCTCGTCCATATTGGGGAGATCGGGGGATTTTTCTTGCATAATGGCGCGTGTTTTATCAATTGATGCGTTAAGCACATCCTCAAGGTAAATGGCGTTGCCCTTGCGCGTTGAAAACGTGGCGTCCGCCATGCTTATCATACCGAAGTTAACATGCACGCAGTCCTTTGCCCAGTCATAGCCCATAAGCTCAAGCACCTTGAAAAACTGGCGGAAGTGCAAATTTTGCTGATAGGCGACTACATACAGATTTTTGTAGAAATCGTAAGTGTTTTTGCGATATATCGCCGCCGTTATGTCGCGTGTGGGGTAAATCGTGCCGCCATTGCTTTTGACAATGAGGCAGGGCGGCATATCATACTTTGACAGGTCAACAAGCGTGCAGCCGTTGTCAACGGTTGTAACGCCCTTGTCCGCAAGCTCTTTAATAACGGCGGGCATTTTATCCTCATAGAAGGCTTCACCGTTGTAGCTGTCAAATTTGACGCCGAGAAGGTCATACACCTTTGCAACGTCCTTGAGGGTGACGTCCTTAAACCACTCGAACAGCTCCCAAGACTGAGGGTCGTGCAGCTCAATCTTGCGGAACGCCGCGCGCGCCTCATCGTTGAGGGACGGGTCCTTCTCCGCCTCCTCATGGAAACGGACGTATAGCTTTACAAGCTCACGAACGGGCGAACCGTTCTCAACAGTTTTGCGGTCTCCCCATTTTTGAAAAGCGACAAGCATTTTGCCAAACTGCGTACCCCAATCGCCCAAATGGTTTATGCTGATGGTATGATAGCCAAGATGATCGAATATGCGCTTTAGCGAATGCCCCAGCACCGTTGTGGTGAGATGGTGTATGGCAAACGGTTTGCATATATTGATGGATGAATAGTCTATGCAGATGTTTTTGCCTGCGCCCTCATCGCTTGCCGCATAGGAATCCCCTTGGGAAAGCACACGCGCAACAACGGTTTTTGCCTCGGAGCTTCTGTCCAGAAAAAAGTTGAGATATCCGCCGACGGCGTCAACACGCACCACGCCTTCAATCGAACCGAGCTTTTCACACAGCTCCGCGGCGATTGCCGGCGGCGCCTTGCGCATGGCTTTTGCAAGCTTGAAGCACGGCACGGCAATATCGCCCTTTTCAGGAGTGGGGGGCGTTTCAAGCCATTGTGCAATCTCGTCACACGATGAAACGCCGCACGCGCTGCAAATCGCCTGACAGATACTCAGTTTAACATCCATAAATCATGTCCTCCTAACAGAACGGGGCAAAGACCTTTCAAATTTCGAATCGAGTTTGATTATAACATACTTTATTTTTGTTGCCAACACCAATTTTATTTGCTATAATAGGCGATAGTATGGATAAGAATGTTCCGACAACCGAAGACAGCGCTGCTGAAAGCCCCTGCGGCAAAGAGAACGGCGCTTCGTCTGCCGATGTAAGCTGCGGCTCCAAAGCAAAGCGCCGCGGTGCGCACACCCCTCTTACGCCTGAGCAGCGCAAGCGCAACAGACGTTTTAACATTGCGCTTTATTGCGCCGCTGCTGTTTTGGTGCTTGTCGGTATATTTATCATTTTGCGGGACAGGTCGATTGGCTTTAACAGCTTTTTGAACAATCTGTTCGGCGGTGATTCAACCGTGGCGGCAACATTCCCTCCCACTCCCGACAATGACGAGATAGTTGTTGTTATTGTGCAGGACACCCCCGTTATTTCAACGGCGCACGACCCTCTTGTATCACCCTCGCCCACGCCGTCACCCTCGCCTACCCCCCAAGTGCAGCCCATCGCGCCCGTAAATGTTGTGTTTTACGGTCACGATATAATTTGCGCGGTGCAGCCCGTTGGCGTTACGGCAGGCGACATTATGGACACCATACCTTCCGCAACGGTTGCCGGCTGGTATATGTACGGCGCAGCTCCCAATACGTCCGGCAACTGTATAATCGCCGGGCACAACCGCTATGGCGGGCAAGTAGGTCTTTTTTCGGTGCTTCACAACGGTCTTGCTATTGGAGACAGGGTGGGTGTTGAGCTTGAAAACGGCGAATACAGATTCTACATCGTTGCTTCAATCAACACATACAACTATGCGGAGGTTCCGGATGAGGTTATGTGGGTTGGCGGTGACGACAGACTGACGCTTATCACCTGCCTTGGCGATTACGACTACAACCTGGGGATGTCTCGTTCGAGGGTGGTTGCCGTGTGCTATCCGTATCAGCCTGAGGGTTGACATTATACTTTGATAAACTAATGTGCGTAATAATGCACGCTTTGACATATAGGAGGTTTTTATGTCAGGACATTCCAAATGGGCAAACATCAAGAACAAGAAGGAAAAGACCGATAATCAGCGTGGCAAGGTGTTTACGAAGATCGGCCGTGAGATCGCTATCGCCGTTAAAGAGGGCGGCGCCGACCCCATGAACAACTCAAAGCTGCGTGACGTTATCGCAAAGGCAAAGGCTGCCAATATGCCAAACGACAACATCTCCCGCTCCGTTAAAAAAGCGGCGGGCGACGCGGGCAGCGTCAACTACGAAGAGGGCTCATACGAGGGCTATGGCCCCGGCGGTATCGCTCTTATCGTTCAGGTTGTTACCGACAACCGCAATCGCACGGCGGCGGAGATACGCCACATATTTGACAAGTACGGCAACGGCATGGGCAACAGCGGTTGTGTTTCATGGATGTTTGACAAAAAGGGTCTTATCGTTATCGAGCGTACATCCTCTGTTGATGAGGACGAGCTTATGATGAACGCGCTTGAGGTTGGCGCGGAGGATTTTGTTCCGCAGGACGACTGTTTTGAGATTTACACCGCTCCCAACGACTATTACGCTGTGCGTGAGGCGCTTGAGGGCATGGGGCTGTCGTTCCTTTCATCTGAAATCAGCATGATTCCGTCAAACACTGTTGACGTTGCGGATGGTGAAATTGTTGACAAGCTGAACCGTCTGTTGGATATGTTTGACGACAATGACGACGTTCAAGAGGTTTTTCACAACGGAATACTGCCCGAGGAGCCTGATGAGGACTGACGGGCAGCTGTGCGATACAGTTTTTAGCGGAGGGGGCGGCTTATGCCCCCTCCGTTTTTTTGATTAGCAGCCGCAGGAGTTTCCACCGCAGGAGTTGTTGTTGCAGCCGCAGGAGTTGTTGTTGCAGCCGCAGGAGCTGCCGTTTGACTCACAGCCACAGTTGTTGCCCAAAAGCAGAAGGATTATGATCCACCACCAGTTGTTGCAGCCGTTGTTCTCACAGCTGTTTTCGCAGCAGCCATTGTTGTTGAACAGCAGCAAGAGAATGATTATCCACCACCAGTTGTTGCAGTCATTGCCGAAGCAGGAATTACACATGTTATTGAACCTCCTTGAATTCAAAGTTACAGAGTCGGCTGTCTCCGTCTAAGGTATAATACGTTGAAGTCCCAAAAAGGGTGACTCCGAATAGCTTGTCGTCTATATACTTTTTTGAGACGGTTGCCGCACTTGAAAAGCCAAGCGCAACGGGTTATAATCTGATTGATGAGGTTTCATCAAACGCATATGAATAATTCAACGGAGGTTGGTTTATGAACGCTAAATTTCAAAACAACGTGGGCGTGTGCGTGCCTGAAATACTTTTTCCCGCTAAGGGCGTCGATTTGACAAAATGGGCGGTGGTCGCTTGCGATCAGTTTACCTCCCAGCCCGCTTATTGGGATGCTGTGGAGGCTGTTGTCGGCGATGCTCCCTCTACTCTGCGTATAACGCTTCCCGAAATCTATCTTGACAAGCCCGGTGAGGCGGAGCGAATCGTTGCCATCCGCAAGGCGATGGATGATTACATGGCAAACGGCACTCTTTCGGAGCTTGGCGAGGGCTTTGTGGTTACGCGCCGCACGGTTGACGGCAAAACACGCAACGGGCTTATTGTGGCACTTGACCTGGACTGCTATGACTACAACAAGGGTTCGACAACGCTTATTCGTGCCACTGAGGGCACCATTGTTGAGCGCATTCCCCCGCGCCTGAGGATTCGTGACGGTGCGCCGCTTGAGCTGCCGCATATACTTGTGCTGATTGACGACGACAAGCGCACAGTTATTGAACCGCTTGTTGAAAAGGTGATGAGCGCAGAAAAGCTTTACGATTTTGAGCTTATGCAGCACGGCGGTCACGTTGAGGGCTGGTTTGTCAACGATGAAAACGACGTTGTGTCTGCGATAAACGCCATATCCGCGCTTGTCAATCCCAATAAATACGGTCGTGAAATGGCTCCCCTGCTTTTTGCAATGGGCGACGGCAATCACAGCTTTGCCACCGCAAAGGCAAACTGGGAGAAGATCAAGGCGACCCTTCCCGAGGAACAGCGCACGGATCATCCCGCACGCTTCGCGCTTGTCGAGCTTGAGAACGTACACGATGCTGGCATAGTTTTTGAGCCTATTCATCGTGTGATATTCAACGTATCCGTTCCGAAATTTCTTGCGGCGCTTCAGTCAAAGCTCTCCGCGCAAAATCCCGGCGGCGTTGAAATAAAGCTGTTTACCAGCCAAAAGAATTGTGAGCGCAACATAAACCGTGCTATGACCGCGGGCGCGCATCTGATACCCATAGTTATGCAGGGCAAGGTCGGTTACATTGCCGTTAAGCATCCGTCCGCACAGCTTGAGGTTGGCACGCTGCAATCGGCTATTGACGCCATACTCAAATCCTTTGAGGGTGCGACTATCGACTACATTCACGGCGCAGACGTTGTTAACGACCTTGGCTCCAAATACCGCAACATCGGTTTTTTGCTGCCCCCCATGGACAAATCCGCATTTTTCCGCACGGTTGTTTTTGACGGCGCACTGCCGCGCAAAACCTTTTCAATGGGCGAAGCGCATGAAAAGCGTTATTATCTTGAGTGCAGACGCATAATGAAGTGACATTCATTATTGTATGTTGATTGAATAGTCCTTTTGAACGTTAAGCCGCGTGGCGCAGGTATAATCGAAAAGCATTATTTTCGAAGACCTCGCGTCACGCGGCTTGTATTATCATCACATTTTTGCATTACGTTTCAGGCGTAAGCCTTGTCTATTGTTATCACGGCAAAATATTTGCCCCCGTCCATCGCCTCAATTTCAACGTGAAGCAATTTGCACACCTCAGCGTCCGAAAGCCTGAATTTATATGGCAGCACCACGTCAAAAATCAGGTTTGTATGCGTTGGGCCCGCCACCACGCGAAAATCATGTATGCTTATGCACGGGTCAATGTCGCGGACAAGCGCTATAACACGCTGCTTCAGCGAATCGGAAAGGGCGTTGTCGCGCACCACGGGGTCCATGTGGATAACTGCGTCACAGCCGAATTTTGAGCGCAGCTCGCGCTCGATATTATCAATGACGTCATGCAGAACAAGAATCTCACCGTCTGCCGACACCTCTGCGTGGAGTGAAAGCATCATGCGCCCCGGTCCATAGTCGTGCACAATCAGATCGTGTACGCCTATCACCTCGGGATGCGCCAAAACCGTTGATGTTATCTCACTTACAAACTCTTTTTCGGGCGGGTTGCCAAGCAGAGGGTTTATTGTATCCTTTGCCGCTGAAAGCCCTGAATATAGTATGAAAAGGGACACGGCGGCTCCGCACCATCCGTCAATGTTCACGTTAAAAAAGCGTGACATCAGAAGCGAACCCAATACCGTGAACGTTGCGATGCAGTCGGTAAGCGAATCAAGCGAAATCGCCTTCATTGCAACGGAATCAATCCGCCTGCCTGTGTTGCGGTTGTAAAACGCCATGTATGCTTTTATCAGTATTGACGCAACAAGTATTGCCGCGCTGAGCCAAGAAAACTCAATTGGAACGGGCGTAATTATCTTTTTGACGGACGATACCAAAAGCTCAAAGCCCATCACTACAATAATCATCGCCACGACAAGCCCGGATATGTATTCCATCCTGCCGTGCCCAAACGGATGAGTCGGGTCGGGCTTTTGCCCCGCAATCTTGAACCCCAGCAATGTTACAATGCTGCTGCCGGCGTCCGAAAGGTTGTTGAAAGCGTCCGCCGTTATTGATACCGATTTTGCAAGCGTGCCTGCGATAAATTTGCCCGTGAAAAGCAGCACGTTAAAAAACACGCCCAACAGCCCGCATAATACGCCGTATGCGCGGCGCACACTCGGATCCTTAACGTCTCCGCGTCGTTTGATAAAAAGCTTTGAAAGCAGCGTTACCACTTTTGTCCTCCGTCTGAACAATTGCTGTATCTTTTCATTATATTACAAAAGCGCACCTTGCGTCAATTGCTTTAGACTGCTTTTTACTGTGTTTGGCTAAAATATTTGAAAATTTGCGCCATGCCTGTGCTTTGCTGCTGTGATAGCGAACCTTTCGCCGTGACAGAAAAAACTGTCGGGCTTTGTCCCTCACACTTAAAAATCAAATGCCGCGCATACACAATGTGCTTGCGCGGCATCTATTATCAATGTGGTTTTTGCGCGGCGAAAGCAACCGCCGCATGTCAACCATCCGTAAGGCTTTATTCCTTTACAAGCTCAATAAAATCATCAATCCTGGCGCGATATGAGGCAAGGCTCATACGCCAGAATTCTTTATCCGTAAGGTCAATGCCTGCGATACGGGCGGTATCTTCAACGCTCATAACCGTTGTTGCGTTAAGCAGCTGCTTGTATTTGGGAAGGAATGCTTCTCCCTCCTCAAGATATTTTGCGTACAGCCCACGTGCGAAAAGCCCGCCGAACGCATACGGGAAGTTATAGAACGATGTGCCGCTGCTGTAATAATGACTCTTGCAAAGCCACATATAGGGATGCAGGCAATTTGGGTCAAGCCCATCGCCATATGCCTTGCGCTGTGCGTCAAGCATCATTTCGCAAAGCGTGTCGGGGAACATGAACGAAGTCTCACGGTTCTCAAACACGGCAGTCTCAAACAGATAGCGGGAATAGATGTCGCATATTATCTGAGTTGTGTCCATAAGCTGACTCTCAATCAAAGCCAATCTCACCTGCGGATCCTTTGCGGAAGCAATCGCGGCGTCCATAACAACATGCTCGTTGAACGTTGAGGCTGTTTCTGCAACGGGCATTGAATAATCACTGTTAAGAATGCGATGATTGTCAATGTTGAGATTGTGGAAGGCGTGACCAAGCTCATGGGCAAGCGTGACGACGTCGCTGAACGAACCATCGAAGTTTGTCAGCACTCTGCTTTGATGAATGGGCAGTATCCCGCAGCAGAAAGCCCCGCCAACCTTACCCTCGTGCGGATAGAAGTCAATCCACGACTCGTCAAACGCACGCTTTACCATATCGTGCAAGTCCTTATCAAAGCCGCCAAATATGTTGAGCAGATAGTCGCGGGCGTCCTCTGTGGTGTAAACCTTTTCGTTTTTGCCCATCGGGGCGAACATATCATACCACGGGCAGCCGTTATTGTGACCCAGCGCTGCGCCCTTTGCGGCAAGGTATTCACGGAACTGCGGCATAAACTCCTGCATAGCCTCCATAAGCGCATCAAGCGTTTCGCGCTTCATATGGGCGTTGTGCAGCGTCTGCTCAAGCGGGGACTCAAACCCACGCAGCTTGCACTCATTTATTACCTGAAGCTTGATATTGTTGAGCGAAGCCGCAACAGAATCCTTTATCTTGTCATAACAGGCAAGCTCGGATTCGTATGCTTCATGGCGAACCTCACCATCGGGATCATACGCCTTGTTGCGTATTGCTGAAAGATTGAGCTTTTCTCCGCGAAAATCTGCCGTTACGGTTGAAGTAAGCGACGACTGAAGATCGCTCCACGCACTGCCGCCGGAAATGTTGTAAAGCGACATTATCTCCTCCGCCTCTTCGCTGAGAAGGTATTTGCTGTCGTCAACTATGCCGTGCAGCATATAGCTGTATTCGGTGAGGAATTCGTCCGCGGCAATGACTTCGTCAATGTTTTTGATTGCTGCAACATACTTATTAAACGCTGTGCGTGCTTTTGTTGTGCTGCTGATGCGCCCCATGAGCTGCCCCATTATTGACGCGGCATCCGCATCCTTTGTGTTGCAGCTTTGCTTGAGACTGCAGAAGATGAAAAGCCGAGTAAACAGCTCCTCCGTCCTCTCTATCATGTGCAGAGCTTCGGAAAGTGTTTCTCCTACGGGCTTTTCGCCAAGCGCGGCGGCAAGTGTGTTCATCTCCGCGCAGACCTCGGCCGTCCTGTCGAAATCCGCTTTAAAGCGTGGATCGTCATACCCCAAATACAACGCGTCAAGCGACCATTCTCTATTCATCCGTGTTACCTCCAATCCGCTTATGCGGTTATTTTTCAGTTTGATTATACCAAACCCTTTCACTTTTGTCACGCATATTTAGGAGATATACGTCTGATTGCAGGCAAAGTTTTTGGGATAATATGCACGGCATAAAAAACGCATACTCACGTTTTTACTTTCGTGCGCATGCGTTGATTTTTGTTTGTTGCTTACCGGTTTTTTGCGATGCAGCTTGGTTCGCGCACGATTGATTACTTCAGCGCGTCTGCCAAACGGCTCAGTCCTTGCGTCTGCCGTCGGATTCGCCTTCGTCCTCATCATCCTCACGACCTGTAAATGACTGATCGGGCAGAATGGCGTCGGGAACCTCGTATGTTGTGATGGGATTCGGCGCCGCGCCGCCATAAAGCTCAAGCTTGTCGGAGCAGCCTGCAAACGGACTTTCGCCCATGTTGCGAAGCGCTGAGGTGGGTATGAACAGCTTAACAAGCTGCTTTGCATCCTTGAAAGCGTGCGCTTCAATGCGCGTGACCGCTTCCGCAACAGAAAGCTCAGTTAAGTCGCTGTTGGCGGGGAATCGCACAAGCGTTTTGCCGTCAGCCGAGTAGAGTATGCCATTCTCATCAACGGAGAAATAGCCGTTGCTCTTTTCAACCGAATAGTCGGTTACATAGGCGATATTGTCAAGCATTGCGGTATCAATTGACGAAACCGTGTAGATTGTGCCGCGACTGCCGACAACGGTTTGGGGTATCGCCACGCTGCCGCCATAGCCGTTGTAGCCGACAAGCGTCGCCGTGCCATCGTCATTGAGTATAAACGAGAAATCCCCTGAGGAATACATTGAAGCAATCGGCGCGACATAGCCCGACACATTGACCCCGTTGATGCACAGTATGTACCGGTGGAAGTTGAGCGCATTGGTATACGCCGCAAGAGAATCCTGCGGAACGTTGATAGTTATCGAGCCATTGTCAACATAATAGTAGCCGTCCGCCGTTTGGCTGTTGGTGCGTGTGTTTCCAAATATATTATCCGACAGCAGTATTGGCGGAGTCGCCCCATAAAGGTTGAATGTTGTAATCCCGCTGCCGCCAAACGCATCGCCGTCAATAAGCGTAACGCTGCTCATGGTTATTGCAGAAAGATTTACGGCGTCACCGAAAGCGCCGCCGGCAATGGTTGTAATCGTACTTGGTATTGTCAGGGTTGTTTGCGTGCGCGCACCGCAGAAGTACACAAGGGTTGTTCCTCCGTTTGCAAGCAGCAGATAATCTGCGGAGGACGAAACGGTATACACGGGATTGGTTCCGATTATTACGAAATCCTTAACAACAGAGTTGGTAAATGCTTCCGGAGCAATGAACACGACCGACTCGGGTATCTGCACGACACGAGTAGTTGTGTTGCCGTTGAAAGTCCCCGCCATTACCTCGGTTACGGGATACGCAACGCTGTCAACAGTGATGGATGATGGCAACACCAACGATGTGGCGCTGCCCAGATACTTGATAAGGGCAATTGTGCCGGTGCTTCCGATGAAGCGATACTGCCAATTTGTTGATACGTTTGCGTTGGGACTGCCGACAATATATCCATTGGCGTATAGACCGATCCACGAGCCTGTGGAGGCATACTGCGAAAGCAGCTCGTTCGGAACATAGAAGGTAAGACCGGTTTCACCGCCATTGCCCGCGGGCGGGAGCGACTGTGACGACAGTGAAGGAACCGTTGTGCCGCTGATGTATACTGAGGTAAGGTTCGTTGCCGCATCAAAGAATGTATTTGAGCCTGTCATGCTGCTGAGTGAGCCGAATAAAATCGTTTTGACTGCAAGATTGCTTTGGAACAGACCTGGAGACGTTATGACAAGACCGTTGCATGCAAAGCTCATGGTAAGCGTCCCCGTTGTGGTGTTGTTTGCCGTGCCGCTCTTCATATATTGAAATTCACCGCCGGCGGTACACATCGACGCCACGCTGTTAAAGCTCCACAATGTGTAAGCTGCGTTGACGTATACGTTTTTGAACGCAAGGGTGCCGATCGATGTAGTCCCGCCAAAATCGGCGTCCCCGTTAATAGTGGAATACTGGAAGGCATACGCGCCTATCGTCATCGCACCCTCCACGGTAATGTTGCCTATCACAACCCCGAAAGCATCCGACCCGGCATTGGTGTTGCGTGTTGCAAATGCGTATTGCGGGATATTTGTGCAGCCCGAAGAAATAATCACGTTATCAAGCAAAAGCCTGCCGTCGGAATATGCGCCGAGCACATACTGGTTTGAAGTTTGCGGAAGCGCACCCGTGATGCACAGACTGCCGATATGTGTGGTTTGACCTGTGACAACAAGCATTTCTCTTGCATAGCTGAATGTTGATGAGCTGTTTGCCGCATAGCTGCTGTTGCCAACCGTCAGGCTTGCGATATTAAGCCCTGCGAACGTGTTTGCGCCAATAGTCAGCGCGGCTGTTGCATCCATTGCCGAGAGCTGTGTGCTGTTGTTTGCAATAAGCGCGAACGAATTTGCGCCGATTGCAAGGGCTCCGCTGATATTCAATGACACAAGTGAATCGGCGGCGGCGGCATAGAATGCGTTATCACCCACCGAAACAGCGTTTTCAACGTTGATTGAATAAAGCAGCGGTGAAGTGATGCTGTTGAAGGCATAACTGCCTATTGTTGCCCCGCCCGAAATATCAAGCGTGGTAAGCAGCGAAAACGTTGACAAGCTAAACGCTGATGCTCCTATCGACACATTATCCGCAAATGAAATATCGGCAAGTGCGGCAAATGACACATGGCTAAAGGCATATGAGCCAATTGACGCAGCCGCGTCTATATCAAGTGAAGTAAGCGCATCCAGCTTGGCATAGTAGAACGCATAGTTGCCAATTGACACAACCGCGTCCATATTAAGTGAAGCAAGTACATCCAGCTTGGCATAGTAGAACGCATAGTTGCCAATTGAGCACGCGCCGCTTGAGGAAATTGTTATTTCCGTTACACTTTGCAGCTTGGCATACGCAAACGCATATTGAGCTATGTTGGAAACATTATGCATATCAAGCGTTGTGTTGCCAATTACAACCTTGTAAAAAGCGCACGCCCCGATGCTTGTTGTTGACGAATCAATCACAAGATTACCGATTGTATTTACGCACGTTGTTTCATTAGCGCAGTAGAACAGCCTTTCAGGTATAATCCCCGAGGGCGTTGTCAAATTGACCGTGCCGTAATTTACTGAGCCATCGCATGCGCCCAGCAGTGAATATGGCTTTGAGGAATCCGTGCTGCTCGGCAGCCATCCGTTCAGTGTGAGGCTTGTTATGTCGCATCCTTTGTCGAATATTCCTCTTGTGTATGTTTGCCCTGCAACCTGACCATATGAGCATTCGCCATCCACAAGCGCCTGTGCAGCGTACACATCCGTGCTTATGCCAATCATAACTGTGTTAAGATTGTTGTTAGCAAACGCTCTGCCGCCCAGATACCTGATGTTTCTTGCGTCAATGTGATTGTAGCTTTGGGTGATAGTCGAGAAAATCCCGTTGAAGGTATCGGAGACAATCGTTTGGCAGCCGTTCATATCAAGCGTGCAGCCGTATAGCTTGGCGTTAAGAACGATAGAATTGTCAATCGTTACAAGATTATTCAGCTTGATGACTGCCCCCCACGCGTTGACGGACCTTAGGGCGGAAGCGTCCGGAGTGTACGCGCCCGAAAGGTCAAGCGTGCCGCCCGTGCCGGCGGAGTTCTGCGCGAATGTTTCAAGCGTGAAGCCTGCCTCTGAGGGATTGCCCAGCACAACGCCATAGAAAGCGTAGCCGCCCAGACTTTGCATCCCCGCAAAGTTGGCGGGACGTGCCGCGGAGGTTTTGATAACGGCGTTTCTGAACGCATTTGCGCCTATCGCCTCAACATAGTTGAGCGAAAGAGATGTGAGCTTTGCACCATAGAACGCACCGTCCTCAATACGGGTGCATACAATGGGGATAACCGTGTTTATATAAACGGTTGGCTCAAGGGATATCGAAAGCCTGAAGCAATGTTCCCCCAGCGTGGTTATGTCGTATTGCTGCGCGCTGTAATAGACTGACGCAGGTATCATGCTGTCGTTTAATGACCCTCTGTAATACACAAGCTGCGCCGTGCTGCCCGTAAGTATTTTGTAGAAGCCGTTTGTGTTTGGCTCAAAGAAATCATAGCGCTCATATGCGTGATATGCCCACTGTGAGTAAGCCGTGCGGAAATCGCCCAGCAGATACTCGTACATGAACAGTACGGTTTGATTGACGTTGAAGCCGTTCAAAACCGTTGTGGTTACGGGGATTGTGGAATCCCAAGTGACATAAATCGACCTGCCCGAGGCAACCACAAACGCGTTGCTGCCTATTGAGGTTATCGTGTTTGATATGGTCAGGAATTCAATGCTTGTTCCGTAGAAGGCGCTTGCTCCGACAGACGTTTCGGAAAGTGGCAGAGCCAGCTCCGTCAGCGAAGCAAGTCCCTGCAGTGCCGAGGACGGAATTGCGCCGCCCAGCATAACCGCATATGTAAGATCAAGCGATGAAAGCGTTGTAAGGTTGGTTTTGATATAGGTGAAGTCACTCGATTGAACCTTGCCCGTATCAAACGTCCATATGGTGAGCTTTGCGATATTGTATCTTTCACCAAGGAAAGCGGAGTTATCGCTGTCTGTAAAATATGAATCAAGCAGCGTGCCGACACGATCGGTATCCACAAGCAAAATTACGGTATAATCGCGCCCCGCATTGCGGATAACCTGCGATTCGCCGCTGAAGCCGCTTTCAATATCGACGTCAAAGAAGTAATTTGCGCCTGTGACGTGCCAGCCCGTTGTCGCGCCCGCGGCGTTTATGGCGCGTGCATTGGAGTTGCGGGACGGATTGAGCGGAACCCCGTTAATCCCGTTGGCGCTTGTGTAACGGCCGACCGCCCATGCGGGCATTGTAACTGCGTACAGTCCCTCTCCCGTGTTTGTGAAACGGTTGCAGTTCAATATATAGATTTGCTCCGCGCCCCCGCCTGAGGACGCCATGGATGCAAGGTCAATATTCTCAATTTCACCATAGTTATATATGGCAATGTCATACGCCCCGCTTGCCGCGTGAAGCGTGCCTGTCTTTGAGTTGGAATTAATCATCACGCCTGTTTCGGACGCTATCTCCATATCGGCATAATCCGCCGACGCCGCGCCCGTCCAAACCCATACCTGCGCTGCCGTCTGCGTATAGCCGTAATTCACATGGTCATAATCTCTCAGGCAGTTCACATAAAAGTCGCCACCTGTGACCTGATTCTGCGCAGCGTCATAATGCCCAAGTATTATGCTTGCGTTTGACACGCTTGCAACGCTGCCCGAACCGATAAGCTCAAACGATGTGTTTGGCATATCGATTATCAAATCCCCCCACACATAAAGCATTGAGCTGCCCGTTATAACAAGTGAACAGCTGCCCGACGATGCTGCGTCATAGGCAAGATTGCCCTGCACCGTGAGGGTATGCCCGTTTAGATTGAGGTTGACCCTTTGCAAAATTGTAAGCGACGTTACCTCAACGTCTGCCATCAGGAATATGGTATCGTTGTTTGCGGCTGCGTTAACCGCCTGAATAAACGCGGCGGAGCTGTCAACATACACGGTGTTTCCGCCCGATTCGTTGTCATTTTCGGGCGCATTCTTTTGCTTTGTTGTAACCGTTGCGTCAACCCTAACCTCAAAATCGTTAAGGTCGATAATGTTAAGATTTACGTCCCGTGCATCGGGAATGTAATACGTTGGATAGTTGTAGCAGCAATACTCGAGAACATAGTATTTTATCGAGCCTGCGCCTATCTCACCGATTTTGGAGTTTGCGCCCATTGTAACAAGCGTGTAGCTTAACGGGTCTGTCGCAATATTTTCCGCTGTGGAAGCATTATATGTGTTTTCCGCAAAGTCGATAAGCGCAGCCTCCGGATCCCCGGCGAGTGCGCTGTTGACTGTTATCGGGGATATGCGGAAATAGAAATAGTTAAGCATATCCTCATCAAATGCGTTGCCGAGAACGCTGTCAAGCATGAGATAGGATTTGACGTCGATAGTACCGCCGTTGGTAATAGCTATGTAGCGGGCGTCCACGGAGCCTGCCGACCAATTTGTATTGTCAACAATGCCCTGCACCTTTGCGGTGTCGCGGCCTGTGTGAATGCCGTTTTCAACCTCCTCGGTTTGGTTGTTGTCGCCAACCACGGTTACCATGTCGATCTCGTAAAGAGTTTGATTTTCGTACTTGTAGATATCGACATGAACCTGCATCGCGCCGACCTCAAGCTGTCCGTTCGTTGCCTGCTGAACGGATGTGAACCACGCGACTGTAATCACGCCCGAAAGCAGCAGCGCCGCCACTATGGAGGTGAGTATTATTGCAAGCCTTTTGTGCTTGATACCCGAAACGGTACTGCGCACGCCGCAAAGCAGCCTATCGGCGGCCGACGCCGCTGCGCGTCCCGTGTTTTTTAGCCTTTCAGACCATTTAGACAGTTTATTACGATTCATCCGTTCCATCCGTTCCACCCGTCTCGCCTGTAATTTCTTTTTTGGAGGACTTTTCGCCATCCGCGTCATTCCGCTTTGCGGTCAGCCGATATATTTCAATCCCCAGCACCGCCATAAGCGGGATAATTATTATCAGCAGACCCCATTTTGTGAGGAAAACCTTGTAAAATGCCGCAAGCACCTTGAGCTTTCTCACAAATTTGCCTATCACCTGATCGCCCGTCAGCTCCGGATCCTCAACCGAGTTTGCGGTCCCCTTGGTGAGAATATGCCACACTCCGTCATCATCAACATATGGCTCCTCAATTACCTTATGGCAAACCGTCTGCCCAACCTTTAAGCCCGCAATCCTGCCATCGTTGGAATAGGTGATTATATCACCGTTTTTAACGTTGCAGGCGTCGATATCCTTACAGAGGATAACGTCCCCGGCAAGTATTTCCGGACTCATGCTCCCCGTTGTGACATAGTTGATTCTATATCCGAAAAGCTGAGGCTCCTTGCCCTTGAATCGCTGTACTATCACGACAGTCATTATCGTAAGCACGGCAACCACCAGCACAATTGAGAACACGCGCCAGATTATTTTAAGAGCCTTCTTCATGCGGGAACCTCCGTCAGCTGTTGAACATCAACCGCATAAAGTCGATGTAAACCGAGGAGCCTATGCACTCGTTGCCCGCCTCGGTATCGATATATATGTACCAATACACACGGACTGTGGAGTTTGCTCCCACAAACAGATGCCTTGCAAGCGGAAGGCTTGTTACCTTCATCATCGCCCTGCCCTCCGCGCCGAACTCCGCCGTTGCGTCAAGAGCAATGCTTGAATAGTTGCTTAGTGAAACCGTGGGGCTTGTCACCGCAACATAAAGATAATTGTTTAGCACGGTATCATAGAAAACATCTTCAAGATAAAGGCTGACATATGTGTCGCCCGATGAGTTGTTTATGATATCCGTATAGAAATACTGTCTTTCGCCCGGAAGCAGATAATCGGTAAGCTCCAGACAGTCCTGACGCGTAAGCGCCACATACTGATTATCGCTGTCAAGCGAGAACATGGGCAGATATTCGATAGAATCCGTTTCGGCGTCCTTCACCCCGACATAGGTGCGAAGCTCCGAATCGTTTGAACCTATCTTGATTGTCTTTTCATACTGCATCGCGCTGCCCTGATATACGCGTGCGCGAAACCATCCGTACCCGCCGACTGCCGTAAGCATCAGCACGGCGACAAGCACGCAAATGTGTCGGACGATATCAAGCTTTCTGCCGCAATTTGTCATCATGCACCCGGATCGTCATAGGTTTTGAAAAACAGCGAGAGGAAGAATGTTGTTCCCGCAATATCGGCTTCGTCGATGCAAAGCGGATCCGCCCCCTCAAGCCAGATACAGACGGTTATCGAAACCGTTGAGTCGCCCGCTATGCTGAAAAGCGGATTGGCCGAGCTTGAATAGCTGCCAAAGCTCTGCACATACTGCCCCGCGGCATTGTATATGGGCACGCCCGTTTCTGCGTTGCAGGACGCGACAGGCAGAGTGCGCGTTGCGGAATGGGGATCGTCCATCTCTCCATCGCTTTCGCTGTCCCAGTTTTCTGCAAAGATATAGGTTGTTGACGTGCCGCCGTCAATGCTGTATGTAAGCGAAACGCGAACGGGCACTATCGCCGTTGTAGGATCGTCCGCGGTCCCTCGAATATAGCATTGGGAAGCGTCCAGCCACACGGGGCGCGCCGTTGCTGTTTGAAACTCCGCATCGACCTTCAATTCAAAATTGAATGTTATGTATGTGCTGTTCTTGTCATTGTCGTTGGCTTGCCTGACATATATGCCGTATGGGTCGCCATTCTCGGTGTTTTTCTCATTATCACGAATGAAAATCGTTGAACCGTCCGCACTTGACGCCTCCGCAAGGAAGAACGCAACCGACGGGTCGCTGATAAAGTCGTTAATATTGATGACCTCCGCAGGGTCGTTATTGAGAAGCATCGTAAGCCCCGGAGAGTTGGTTATGCTGATATCGCTGCCGACAAGCTGAGGAGACATGCCGCCCTCAATCCAAGCGTAAACGCCAAGCACGGCAAGCCCCATCACCTCAACGATGGCGACAATGGCGAGTATGAATCTTTTTGGTTGCTTTTTCATCGCTGCCGTCCCCCTTCTCAATCGCCGCCGGATACTGTCTCAAACCCGTAAAGGCAGAGAGTAACGTCAATAACACCGCCCGCAAGCGCACGCCGCGCCTCACGGTCGCAGCCCTCTATCCATATGCAGACAGTCACCGCGCCTTCGTAAAAGCCCGTTTCGCTGTTGTATGCAAGGTCGATAATGTGCGCGTCAAGCGCATCGCCCACAGGCGGATTCGCAGCGGTTATCGAAGCCAATATCGCATCGCCTATCACAGCGATATTCGCATCCTCAAGGTTTGTTCTGACCTTTGCCGCCGTGTAATAGTAATGCGGCGTCTGCGGCGTGCCGCTTGTAACGTTCATCTGCCAGTTTGATTCATTCTGCTGCGCGTTTGCGACATAGCTTAGCTGATACTGAGAATTTGGCTCCCACACGAAAATGGTTTGCGGGTCGCTTCCTGTGGAAACAAACGACACCCGTGCGGCGCCCGCTATGCAGTCGCGTGAGAATGAACCGTAAAGGCTTTTGTTGTTGGCGGTATCGCTTGCGGAAAGCCCCGTCAATGTCTGAGCGTTTGGCGTGACTGCGCTTCCGCTGCCGAGATAAACCGCCATATGCTTATTTGAGCGGATATAAAGCGTTTCACGGATGTATGACTCACCCGCTGTGGGATTGCTGTCCCACACGGCGGACTCGTCAAGCCACGGCTCCGCAACGGAAACGCCGACAGCTGAGTCATACTGCTGAACAAGCGCGGGACGAATCAGCGTGTTGCCGTCCCCCGTAAGGTCTATCATGCTGAGATTTTCGTATGAGAGATCAACGGCGTTGGAGTACTCGCCCGTTTCGCCGACGCGTATCTCAAGAAACTCCGCTGTCTGAACCTGAAGCGTGGAGGTGTTTATCACGTCTGTCGAGAGGTTCATATACCACGCGAAAACGCCCACCGCCGCAAGCAAAACCGCAAGCGTAACGGACGCGATGATAATCCACAGCTTTTTATTATGCCTTATCATGAACCCTCCTGTATGGTGAGAAACTCAATCTCCGTGTCGAACATGCCGCCCGACAGCACTGTGTTCGCCTCACGGTCTGTCCCCTCTATCCATATGCGAATTTTAACGCACACGTTGTAGGAATCGTTGCCGAGGTTATGCCAGAGACTGTTTGTTATCACAAAATAGTTGTTGTGGTTAAGCTGAGAGGTGTAGTTCACCCCCGCGCCATAGCTGACAACACTTGAACCGTTATAATAGGAATACGTCCCCTCCGCGGTGCCCGACGGGGTGAATGTAGCGGAGGTCGGCAGATTGTGAGCATCGTATGTGACGCTGACGCTGTAATTGGGATTTGGAATCCATATCAGCCCCAGCTGCTCGGTATACGGAACCATGACGTCCTGCCCTTCGGAGTCAACATAGTAAAGATCCCCGAAATCGTTGAACAGTATTTCATCACAGCTGACATCACCCGTTGGTACGCATACTATAAACGCCACGCGCACCGCGCCTGCGATATTGTCGATTGAAAAATCACCATAGGGGCTTTTTTTATCGGCGCTTTCGCCTGTGTAGGCGGTTGAAAGCGGGGAGACGGTGCTGTTGCCGCCAAGCGCCAGCTTTCCGCCCATGGTTGCGCGTATCACCGCGTAATAATCGATATAGCTGACAAGTGCCGTGTGATTATCCTCGTCAAACACAGCGCCCATAGTCGTGACCTGCTGCCAAGTTCCGCTCATGGGAACACCCTGCGTAAACGGTGTGATAACGGGTGCATAAAGCAGCACGTGACCGTTTGCATCCTTTGTGCCAATGCCGCTGACGGGCGTAAGCACCGCCTGATACCCCTCAAGCGACTGCCCGTTGTAGAACGCGCTTGATGTGTTTAGGTGAGTGGAAATAGCGGGAGGCGACACCATATCTACGCCGTCTACGCTGCCGTGATTATATGTGATGAACCACGCCACTATTGCCGACACAAGCATAAGCATAAGCGTCAACATCAATATGAAGTATCGCGTGATACTCTTTTTTGTCATTTGCTGCCTCCCTTCCACCGCAAAAGCGGTAATCTATGGATTGATTGAAGGTTTTTTACCACCGAGTTATTCGTTGCCTTTGTTTTGCCCCACGGCATTTTCGCCCTGCGTATCCGCGCCTGCATCGGCGTCGCCGCGTGCCGCACGCTTTTTTCTTGCGCGCTCGTTTGACTTGCCAAGCCTTTCAACCTGTGTCGTCAACGCGTCTATACGGCTTTGCAGCTTGCTCTCTCTGCGGGAAGCCCTTTGCCTCTCCTGCGACATGAGCGCCTCCATACGGCGCAGCATTGCGGAGTTTTCTTTGTCTTTGCGGGCGGCGTCGGCACGCGCTTCTTCAAGGCTGCGCTCCTTATCGGCGTTTGCCGCCGCAAGACTGCGCTCCTTATCACGGCGCGCCGCGTCAAGCGCGGAGGCGTTTTCGATACTGAGGCGTTCCTTCTGCATTGAAAGCTTTTTTTCTGCTTCACGCGTAATGCGGTCAATTTCAGCATCCTTAGAGGCAATTCGACGTTCGGACGCGTCTGTCAACTGCTTTATGGCATCCGAATGGGATTTGTCGGAGGCGCTCACGCGTGCCGCATAGTCGTCAACCGTGCGCTTCAGCGTGGCTTCGCGCTTTGCATCGGCGCTTGAATATTTCTTTTCGACACGCTCAAGCTCCTTGGTTTGATTATCCTTCATGGCGGAGATCTGCCGCTCGTTCTGTCGGGACAGCTTAGTAATCTCATCGTTATGGGAATTTCTTGCAGTCGCCATGCGGCGCTCATAATCGTCGCGCTGTGACGCAAGCTCTGAATCAAGCTTTTCGGTAAGCTCGGAAATCTGTTTTTCGGATTTTTGTCGTATGTCGTCACGCGATGCGGTAAGCGCGACAATCTCTGAGGTGAACTGCTTCTGCATACGCTCCTGCAGCTCGTTATTCTCTTTTTTGTCGGCGGCAATACGCTTTTCGTAAACGTCACGAGTTTTGGCAAGCTGCTGCTCCGACCGTGTGTTAATCTCGTCAACCTGCTTTTGATGCTTTTCAGCAGCGGCAGCGGTTGCGATTTCATAGGCGTAACGCTCTTTATTGATAGCCGCCTTGTGCTCCTCACGCAGCTTGTCCGCCTCGTCTGCGGAACGCTTTTTCTCGGCGTTGACTTTGTTTTCGGCGTCCTGAACGGCAGCGCTTATACGCTCCGCCGCCTGCTTTTGCTCCAAAGCAACGGTCTTGGCGCATTGCGCCTGCTCCGCCGCCAGCTCCTCCGCGGCAACGCGCTTTGCTTCTTCAAGCTCGTCAATTCGCGCCTGATGCTCCGCCGCAAGCGCTTCCTCACCCTTTACGCGCTCCGCCTCAACATCCTCGGCGTGCGCCTGACGCTCCGCCTCAAGCTCCTCTGCGGCGGCCGCCTTGACAAGCCCCACGATGCGGTCGCGCTCGGCGCGCTCAAACGCAACTTCTTTAACACGCTCCGCCTTTTCATAGGCAACCTGACGTTCGCGCTCGGCGCGCTCGTATGCAACCTCTTTTTCGCGCTCCGCCTTTTCATAAGCGACCTGACGCTCACGCTCGGCGCGCTCATACGCAACGGCTTCTTCCTTGAGACGGCGTTCCTCCGCAAGGGCCGCCTCATGCTTTTGCTTGAGGTCGGCAATTGCCTCTTCATGCTTGCGCTTGAGGTCGTCAATAATCGCCTCATATTTGGCGCGCTCGGCGGCAACGGCAGCTTCAAGCCTTGCCTGCTCTTCATCCCTGCGCTTTTTCTCAAGGCGTTCCGCCTCTTCAGCGCGGCGGCGATTCTCTCTCTCAAAATTTTCTTGAAGACGAGACTTAAGCACCGGATTGAGGGTGAAGCGAACCACGGACGACGCCATATCGAATATGTTGTACAGCCCGTCCTTCATCTCTTTGCTCATCACGCCTGTTGCTTCAGCAGCGATGAACCGATAGCCGTCTTTGTTGTATGTTTCGATAAATGTCCAAAGGTCAAGCGCACGGCGATAGTTGATGTTTTTGGTCATCAAATTGGTGCGGATGATAGGCGGACGGACTATTTCGGACTTTTCAACCTCACGCATAAGCGGAGTTGAACGGAAATCCATAAGTATGCGGCGAATACGCACAATACGTTCAAAGTTTGAAAGCGTTGATACGTCCGCGTTTATATCGAATGAAAGGCGTTCTTCATATTTGGAGGAAAACTTGAAGTCGTAATCCATCCATTCTTGACGGAACTTTACCTCACGCGCCATTGAAAGCTGTGAGAAAAACACCTCGTTTACGCTTTTAATTGCCTTGTAGCGGGTTTCAACAAAGCGAATGCAGTTATCAAGCAATGTGCGGATAAAGCGATTTTCGTAAATTGCGAAGCTTTCTTCTCGATATATATTGAGGATGCTTTCCGGCGTGACGGTATCCTCCTCAACGCGTGCGATGAGGTTTGTATGCTGCGCAAGATGGCGAACGGATTCAACCGTTATTCGGCGTGCCTTTTCGATTGGCACAACCTCCTCGGTTTGTTCAATGAAACGACGCTGCTCACGAATGGCGCGGTCAATGTAGATGAGGGTATCCTCAATAGCCTCAACCCAGTCCATGTCGATCTCTCGATGCGACACGGTGCCCGTGTGAGTGTCCATGCCCTTGTCGGCAGCCTTCAGAGCGTCCTTGAACTGCCCGTACTCTTTGGTGGTACGGACGCACTCAAGCATCTCGGTATACGCTCGGTAGTAGTAATCTTGAACTTCCATAATACGTTCCTTACGCTAAAATCAACTCAAAACACGCAGTATAACCTCGCCCGTTTTTCATCAGAAGTTTATCTTCCGCACGATAATCATCAAATGATAATTATCAAATGAGCCTCTGCAAACGACGCAGATACTCAATGCACTCGTACATTACGCCCTCACCGAACAGCTCGTCGAGATAGGATATAAGCCCATCGACCTCATCTCTAATGAAGCTGAGGTTAAGACTTTCAAACTTGCGAAGCACCTTTTTGGCAAGAACGTAATCAAGCCCTTCAAGCTCGGTGCCGCCGCAGCCGACATATGCAGGCACGAATTCACGCAGCTGCTTAACAATACGGTTGCCGAACGCCAGACGGAAATGCTCGATAACATAATCGTCAAGCTGCTCAACCTTGTGCAGGCTTTCGTCCGAAACCTTAAATTCATCCTTGGCAACGTCAAGCATACCCTCAAGGTGCTTGTAGCTAAGCGTGAGATTCAATGTGTACGGGGCGTCAAACTGCTTGCCCTTGGAGTTAATGTCGATAGGCATAGCACGGTCATAGACCTTATCGGTAACGGCGAACGTTGAGTCGTCGTTGTTGCAGGTGCCGACATACCACATGTTGTCGGGCAGATGCAGCTTGCCCTCGTTGAGGTGCTTGGGGTCGCTTGGCCATACGCTGGGCACAAGGTCAACAATCCACTCGGCGCGGCTCGGCATCTCAAGGATTGAAAGCATCTCGGCAAAATAATATTCAACACGGGCAATGTTCATTTCATCCAGTATGGCGACATACACGTTGTCGTTGTAGGTTGCCTCGTACATTTTTTTGAGAAGCTCTGTCTCGTTGTAGCGCTTTGTAAACTCATTAAAATAGCCGAAAAGCTCTGAACGGTCGCGCCATGAGGGCTGAACGGATACTATTACGGCGTCATTCTGAAGGAATTTGCCCCACGCATACGGAAGCGACGTTTTGCCCGTGCCCGAAATACCCTGAAGTATTATAAGACGGGTTGACGCGAACGACGCAAGGAAAAGACGTATAATCTTTGGCTCGTAGAAAAGCCCCATGCGCGAACAGCAATAGTTGCGGAATCGTTCGCATATCTCGGGCAGGGTAATATCGTTGTCGTATTCCGGCGGGGTGTAATCCGCCCATTCTTCATCAACCTTTGTAAGACGATAGAAACGACTGTTTTGCTTTTCGGCGTCTTCATCGGTTTTGTTGAGCTGCTCAAGCTCCTCGCCCGTCAGCTCGGATATCTCATTGGGATTAAGCCCTATCTGGGATACCTTCATGGAGAGAATCTTGTCTTTTTCAAGGTTGAGACGCATAACCTCACGGTTGAGAGACTGCACCTCGCCTATAAGATCGGCTTGGTCGTCAATGGTGCGCTTGACCTTAACAAGCTTGCGAATGCCCATTACGATGGCAAATACTATTGCGGCGAACAGCGCGATCAACACGATGATTGAAAGAATGGCTACGACCCAGCTTACGGCGCCCTTTTGCAGCCCCGTATACTCGCGGATTATCGCGGCATAATCGCCAAAGTTGAAGCACATGACGATGCCGTTGAATATGCCCTTGAGTATTGTCCACAGCCCCTCAAAGAACTGCCCAAAGAACTCAAACAGGAATTTGCCAGTGTTCATTTCGTACTCTCCCCAATGTTATTTAGCGGTATAAACCGCATTGAGTCACGGATATGCCCCTCGGCACAGCCGATATATCGCTTTAGCAGGAGGGAACCCCCCGCGTATTATTCGGATTCAGAGTCATCCTTTTCAGGCTGACATTTGTTTTCTGACGCATTTTCGGCAGACGCCGTATCTGCGTTGAGCTTTGCCAGATATTCCTCCGCTATGCGCTTTTTCGCCTCGTCGGAAAGGTCTGCTTCTTTTGCCTTTTCAACCGCCTCGGCTGCCTTTTCGGTTGCGACCTCCGCCTTGTAGTTGGAGAACTTTTTGATAAAATCAATCAGGCAGAAAAGGAAGAAAACTGCTACCGGAAGAAGAACGCAAAGCCCAAACCCCAAAGGCTGCTGCAAAAAGTCCATAACCTTGCCCATGCCCTTGAGCCTTGTGCCCGTGTATACGGAGATTACATCGTTTGACCAGACCTCCTCAACAGCATCGTCGGGAATATTTGGGTTAACGCCGTGCGTGGTAAATATCACCGCGCCGCCTGTAAGCTCCTTAAGGCTGATAACCTTATGGGTGTTTGTTATCATCGCGCCCGTGCTTTGCTCGATCATATAAAAGGAAATAATTTCCCCCTCGACTATGTCGTGCACTGTATCAGCGGTTACGCTTTTGCCGATGATAAGATCTCCAACCAAAATTTCGGGCTCCATTGAGTCGGATTGAACGCTCATCAGAGTGTATCCGAACAGCTGCGGATTGCCCGTTGCTTTAGATGCAAAAATGGTGACAGTACACGTTATCGCCAAAAGCAGGAACACAACGCACAGCACGGTTGAAATAACGGCGCGTGCGCGGGAACCCCTGTTTTCACGGGATTCATCCTTGCCTGCGGCTTTCCTTTCGGCGGTGGAGTCGCCCTCGTCCATCTCCATGGAATGCTCCTTTCATAGGTGTATCCATACTGCTTGGTGCTTGACGTTTTTGCCGATTTGCACCTGTCTTTCAAAAAACCGTGGGCGTCCGCGTCCGCATATTGTTTGGCTGCGGACGCCCTTTGGCTTTTATCTGTGAGTTAAATTTTAATTACGCACCGTACTTCTCGAATGTGAGGTTGATAACAACATCACCGGAAGCAACGCCGTTGTTGCAGTTGATATCCTGACCTTCGATCCAGATATAAAGCTCAACATGAGCCACCTTGCCGGCGCCAATCGTGCCGAGGGAGGTGGTTGTGTTTGTGAGTTGCGTCTGAACCGTGGTTGCGGTTGCGGGAACGCCCGTCTGACCCTGCATAATTATGTGGGGTGTGGTTGAAGGATCAACAGGGTTAAGTCCGGCAGCAACGCCGTTTACGCCATAGTAGGGAACAACAGTCGTGCCCGGCTCATAAATGAAACTGATTGCGGAGTTGTCGCCCGTAAGCGCGGCAAGGTTCTCTTGCATTGTGGCGGAATTGTCGCTGTAATCAGCCATGGCAGCCCACTTTACAACGCCGATACGAGTTGCATCGGCAGTGTTCTTATCAACCGTGCCGTCTGCAACGTCGGACTCATTGTTAAGGAAAACAGTGATATCCGATGTGCCGGAGTTGTAGATGTAGAATGTGAGCATGTAATAACCGCTTGTCGTACCCTGTGTGCTGAACAGCCCTGTCTCGGGGTTAAGGGAAGCGGCATACATATCGAAATGGCCGTTTGAGTTAACCGCGCCCGTTGTTGAAACGGCGCTGAGTACTGTGTTTGTGATGTTAAAATCACTGAAGTCAAGGTTTGAAGTCCAGTTTTCGCCATTTGTTGAAAGCTGAATGCCGTCTGCGGACGTTGCCTGAAACTGGATATTTGAGATGTAGCCCTTGTTTGAAGCTGTAAACCAAGCATATGTCGCGGTGCCGAGAGCAAGGACGGCAACGATGAGCATAGCAAGAGAGGACAGCATCATGGTTCTGCGGATGTTCTTTTTCATTTTCCTTCTCCTTATAATAATTTTTGGGAAAGCGTTGTAATTTTTACGCGGTCCCGTGTGGTTTGCGCGCCTGTTGGCGCGTGCTTCACGCGGTTACCCACCGCGCCGGGTATATATTAACCGCCGATTACGGCGAATAATCTTTTTAGTCGTCAACCAATATGACCTTAAAATCCATCTTCATCTTCATTATGCCGCCCAGCACGGCGTTGACGCACTCCGGATCCTCCCCCTCGAGCCACACAACGATTGTGTACTTGTCCATCTCGCCCGGCGCAAGCCCCTCTGTCATGGTGTGCATAACAACATCCTCCGACACGAAGCTTTGATCCACACAGAAGGTCTCCATAGTGCCATCCTCCCTTGGAAGGGCATATATTGTTGGGATACCGTTTTTGTATACCATTATGCGAACCGCAGCGTCAATACCCTTTGCAACGCCCACGATCTCAATCTCACCCTCGTAGGTGAGCGGCTTTGTGCCGGCGCTTTTGAGATAGAATGTGTACGCGACATAGTTCTCGCCATTGTGAGAACCGTTTATGGTATCAACGCCGTTGACGTCGCCGTCAAAGTCGTCGCCTATCCATTCGTATGTGATGTTGTCCATATCGACAATGGGTGTTGCCCTAAGAACCGTTGTGGGATTTGTAAAATCGGGGGTTTCGGAAAGTGAGAGGGAATATTCGTCGTCAATGTCGTCCATTACGCTGATAATAAAGCTGCCTGAGCGGATTATTAGCGCAGCTATCATATAGCTAAGCCCCATCAGCAGCAAAAGCAAGGCGATAAGAGCGGCTATTGCCCGCTTCATTGCCTTTGTGATAATAAGTGCGCTCCCCGTCCGCCTGACAGCGAACATTGCCTTTAGCCCCTTGCCCCTGTCAGCCTCTTCACGCGACATTTGGTCGAGATCCTGTGGATGAACAGCAGTTGAGTCGGGCGACTTTTTTTTGAACAATGCCACCGGTTTTGCCTCCGCATTTTCAACATGATATACGCCATGCATCCGCATAACCCCCATGACCGCAGCGGACACAATAAAGGCATGAGACCATACTAATAAATAGATACTTGAAGATTATACCATGCGTGGAATATTGTTTCAAGTATTTTTTATCCATATTTATGTTGATAATTTGAACCGTAAAAGTCATGCTTGTCTGAAATTAATTGTCATTTACAAAAAATTTGCGCAAAAAACGCCGCTGATACGGCGGCGTTCTTCAAAAAAAGTCGATTAAGTCAGTTGGTTAAGTGAGAATTACTCAGCCTCAGGTGCGCCAACGGGGCAGGTAGCGGCGCAGGTGCCGCAGTCGATGCACTCATCGGGGTTGATTTCATACTTGCCGTCGCCCTCTTTGATGGCGCCGACAGGACATTCCGCAGCGCAAGCGCCGCAGCAGATGCAAGCATCGGTAATATGATAAGCCATAGTTTACCTCCTATGATTTGGTACGGCTATTGTAACAGCAAACGCCTGCAAAAGCAAGCGTAAGCGTTAAAATATGCAAATTATTTATCCATTGCCTCTTTAAGGGTTTTGCCCGGCTTGAAAGCCGCGCCACGGGTAGCCGCGATATCGATAGCCTCACCCGTCATTGGGTTACGACCCTTGCGGGCAGGGCGCTCACGAACCTCAAAGCAACCGAAGCCGACGATCTGGACCTTTTCACCGCACTTGAGGGTGGAGATGACGGAATCAAACACCGCGTTGACGGCGGCGTCCGCGTCCTTCTTGGGAAGACCGCACTTTGCGGCTACTTCGTTGATAAGCTGTGCCTTGTTCATTCTATAATCCTCCGAATAAAAAAATTAATTTAAGTATTCGCTAAGGCATCCCTTCGCCCTGTGCGACAAGAGGTATTGTAGCATAAAAAACCGAAATAGCAATACTTTTTCTGATATATTTAACAGAAAGTCCCTTGATTGACGCTTAGGAAAGTTCCTTTTTGACACGTTCCCAGAAAACGTCCATTTCTGCAAGCGTCATATCCTCAGGTTTTTTACCCTCAAGCAAAATCTGCCGCTCCATAAGCTCAAAACGCTTTTCAAATTTGTCTGTCGCCGCCGAAAGCGCAAGCTCCGGATCTATCTTTAGCAGGCGCGCCACGTTGACCGCCGCAAAAAACAGATCCCCCACCTCGTCCTCTATATGGGCGCGCACACCCTCGGCAACAGCCTCGCGCACCTCGCCCGCCTCCTCGTAAACCTTGTCAAGCGCCAAAGCCGCTCCGTCCCAATCGAAGCCCACATGAGCTGCTTTTTTTTGCACCTTGTATGCGCGCATAAGCGCGGGGAACGCCCGGGGAACCGCGTGCATGGCGTCGGCAACAGTGGACTGATGCTTTTCTTTTTGCTTGAGCTTCTCCCAATTTTGCAGCACCTCATCCGAATTATTTACCGTTACGTCCGCGAATATATGCGGGTGACGGTATATCAGCTTGTTGACTATGCCCGTTGACACGTCCCGCATCGAAAAGCCGTCGCGCTCCTCCTCGATAACCGCGTGGAATGCGATTTGCAGCAGAAGGTCGCCCAGCTCCTCGCACATGGCGTCCTCATCGGCACGGTCGATTGCGTCTATAACCTCATACGCCTCCTCAATCAGATTGGTTTTGAGTGATTCATGCGTTTGCTCGGCGTCCCACGGACAGCCGCCCGGCGCTCTCAGCCGACGCATTATGCGCATCAGCCCCTCCGTATCGTGACGCGTAAGCGCATCCTCCGCCCTTGGCGGCAAAATCACAACCGCTGCCGCGTCATACGCGGGCTGACGGTCAAGCTCAAACAGCTTAAGCCTTTCAACCGTATAGCCGTCTATATTTGGCAAGGCAAACAGTATATCGCACTCATCCGAATAATATTCCGAAAGAGTGAGCTTGACCTCGCCCGCCGCAAGCGGGGTGCTTATCTCCGTCACGGCAAGCGTAACGGTTGGGTCGGCGGACACAAGGGCGTTTGCGGGGCATATCGTCATATTTTCGATATCCGAAAGCAGCCCACGCTCTGCCGCTGCCGCCGCAGCACGCTGAGCAAAGCCAAGCGCGGGCAAAACCTTTAGCCTTACGCCTTCAAACAAGGGATCGGATTTTATCGCCGCAAGCGTGCCCGCGCCAATGCAGCCAAGCGTGACATACAAAACCGTATCCGCGGGAGCGGCAAGAAGCCTGTGCGCTATTTTTGAATTGAGAGCGTCAAAATCGTCCGCGCACCGATATATGTCGTCCATTGAATCCGCCGCCGCCGCACGCACGGCTTCCATAAAAGGATGCTCGAATGTCTGTGCGAACACCATCGCGCCATCATCCGCAGCATTTATGCCGAAGGATGCATCGGAGCAGATTATCAATCGTTTTATCATTCAATTATACCTCGATAAATATAGCCTTTTTTATTTTGACGTTGTAAGCTCGCCCGCAACGTCCATATTCATTATTGCGCGAACGCTTTCAACATCGTGCGCCCTGCCAAGCGCCCACATCAGCTTTGTGATTGCCGCCTCAGTCGTCATATCATGCGCGGAGATTATCCCCAGCTGTGAGAGCGGACGGCTGACCTCATATATATCGGGGCTGCTTTGCTCATACAGGCATTGGGAGGTTAAAACAACAGGTATGCCCGCCGCCATAAGCCTGCGTATGCTTTCGGTATGGTCACGTCTGAAATTGTGCATCCCGCCCAGCCCGAAAGCCTCCACGGCAACGCCCTTCATCCCGCAGTCCGCAAGACAGTCCAGCAGTGCGGGGCTCATACCCGGGATGAGCTTTACCAACGCGACCTTCGGCTCAATATTGGTGGAGAAGCTGAAGCCCACGGCGGAACGATGCTCATGCAGCTCAACATATCTGCCGTCCGTTACGGAGGCTATATAAGGATAGTTTATTGATTCAAACGCATTGAGCGACGTGGTTCTTGTTTTGACTGCGCGGCAGCCAAGCATGACCGAGCCGCCAAAGCAGATGTACACCCCGTTTGAAAGATGCGTTGCCGCCGTTACGGCGTCGCACAGGTTGCGCCTGCCGTCTGAATTTGGATACACCGCAGGATACTGTGCGCCCGTAAGAACCACGGGCACGGGCACGCCCACCAGCATGAATGAAAGCATTGACGCCGTATACGCCATAGTATCCGTGCCGTGGGTAAGCACTATACCATCGCAGTTGGAGACCTTTTCACGAATTGCCTCCGCGATTACGCACCATTCCTCCGGCTGGATGTTTGAAGAATCCATGCTGAATAAATCCGTGCATGAGACCTCCGTGTCGTCTGTTTCGCAGCCCGAAAGCCTAACAAGCTCGTCTGCGGTCAGCTCCGGTGAAAGCCCCTTTTCCGTAGGCACGCAGGCGATAGTGCCCCCTGTGGCGATCAAACAAATACGCTTCATGGAAAAAGCTCCCTTCGCAGTAATGCCGTTTGCATACTTAATTATAATGCTTTTACACCCTTTGGCAAGTAAATATTTTGTGTTTACACAACGTGCGCAAAGGCTGTATAATGTTATGCGTGCTTTTGCGGAGGAAGCGTCAAGCGGGGGAACCGTCGGGGCTTTTTCAACGTTATATATGCAGAGAGTTCAATAATTTCCTTTAAGGAGGTTCAGGTTTTATATGAAAAGACTTTTGGTTATCGTTTTGGCGGCGGCGCTTGCGCTCTGCTTTGCCGCCTGCGGCACTGTTGAGGAGCCGTCTTCGGGCAAGCAGCCCTTTTCTCCCTCGGACGGAGACGCGATAGTTTTTTCACCATCGCCCGACTCCACAGAAGAAATACCTGATGTTCGTGAAGCGTGCGACCCTCTCTATTACGATATTGTAAACTGCGTCTGCGGCAAAGACAGCGTTGGCTCGGGCTATATTGTGATAACCGATTATGCCGAATTTGAAAGCATATTCGGGGATTTGTCCGAAAGCACAAAAAATGTCTACACGGAGGAAAGCTTTAAAACCTCATTTGTGGTTGTTGTTTTAACCACCGTCAACACAGGCGGATATACGGTTGCGCTGGATAATTGTCAAAATGACGGTATTGTCGTGTCTGCAAGCATCACGGTTACGCCGCCCAACGCGGACGACATGGTAACGCAGGCATTTGTGACCACCGCGACAATAATGTGCTTTGACAGTGCGGATTATTTTGACGACCTTGTGTACAGCATAACCGTAAACGGCACTGTTGTGGAGCCTGTATCCTTTGACGACGTTATGAGCGTGATGCCCGTGAGGTAGATATTTGTGCCAAATAGTTTTTTGATTTGACACAATGCTTACAAAAAAGATATTGATACTTTACTTCGTCCATGGTATAATATATCCAATACTGAGAGCGGGCAATTGCAACGCACATCAAAATGCGGGGCGTCCGTTCAGTCAAAACGGAAAGGAGTTGGAAGTTATGCGTGTTTCAATTACCGGTAAAAACATCGAAATCTCGGAATATCTCAGAGATCTTGCAATCAAAAAGATGTCCAAGCTCGACAGGTACTTCTCCGCAGACACAGAAGCTCAGGTTACTATGGCGGTTGAGCGCAATCGGCACATCGTTGAGGTGACGATTCCCTATCCCGGCGGCATTATCCGCGGGGAGGAGGTCACGGGCGATATGTATGCCAGCATCGACAACGTAATCACAAAGCTTGAGAGGCAAATCATCCGTCACAGAACAAAGCTTGAGAAGAACCTCAGAGCCGAGGCTTTCACCGGCGAGCAGCTTCCCGAAGGATATGACGAGGACGAGGACGACAGTCCGCATATCGTCAAGGTTAAACGGTTCAGCATCAAGCCCATGAGCGTTGATGAGGCCGTGCTTCAGATGGATCTGTTGGGGCATTCATTCTTTGTGTTCAGCAATGCCGAAACCGATTCAATCAACGTGCTGTACAAGCGAAACGATGGCAATTTGGGGCTTATCGAGCCTGAATAATCAATCAAACATGGCGAAAAACGTCATTATTTCAAGGGGGACGCCTTTATGCGTCCCCTTTGGTTTTGCCGAAAAGCAATGTCAAGCTAAAAAAGTGGGGCTGCAGCTATATTATCCGCCGCAGCCCGTAAGCTTTGCTTTATGCGTTTGTAAAAATCAGCTTGACCTATTTAAGCCCGTTGTTCACTCCGCCTTGGGTCCCGCGTCAACAATGTTTTGGGGCATGTGGCTGTACTTTTTGAAGTTCTTCACAAAGCGCGCCGCAAGGTCCTTTGCAGAAACGTCATACGCCTGCTTATCCGCCCACATTTCACGGGGATTAAGCACCTCATCAGGCACATCGGGACAGGTCTTTGGAACCCACACATTGAAAACGGGATGGCGATAATATTCAACATCGTTCAGTGCGCCTGTCAGCGCGGCGGTGACCATGGCACGGGTGTAGCGAATTTTCATACGGGAGCCGACGCCATAGGGGCCGCCCGACCAACCCGTGTTGATAAGGAACGCGTTCGCCTCATGCTCATCCATGCGCGCACCGAGCATCTCGGCATACACGGAAGGATGCATGAGGAAGAAGGGGGCGCCGAAAAGCGTTGAGAAGGTCGCCTCCGGCTCCTTAATGCCGCGCTCCGTACCCGCCAGCTTGCTTGTGTAGCCGGATACAAAATGATACATCGCCATGTTCTTATCCAGCTTGGAGATTGGAGGCAGCACGCCGAATGCGTCCGCCGTGAGGAATATAACCGTTTTGGGGTGACCGCCGACGCCCGGAATAACACAGTTGGGAATGTATTCAACAGGATAGGCAACGCGTGTATTTTCGGTTATGCTGCCATCGTTATAGTCAAGCTCACGAGTTTTTTCATCCATTATGACGTTTTCAACCAATGCGCCAAAGCGAATGGCGTCCCATATCTGCGGCTCGTTCTCATGCGACAGATTAATGCACTTTGCATAGCATCCGCCCTCAAAATTGAAAACACCGTTGTCGGACCAGCCGTGCTCGTCATCGCCAATAAGCATACGCTTTGGGTCGGCGGACAGAGTTGTTTTGCCCGTGCCCGAAAGCCCGAAGAACAGCGCGGAATCGCCATCATGCCCAATGTTTGCGGAGCAGTGCATGGGGAAAACGCCCTGCTGCGGCATAAGAAAATTCATAACGGAGAACATACCCTTTTTAATCTCGCCCGAATACATGGAGCAGGCGATTGTCACGCGGGAATACTCAAAATCGAGAATAATCGCCGCTTCGGAATTTGTGCCGTCAATCTGCGGAACGCACTTAAAGCCCGGTGCGCAAAGCACGGTGAACTTGGGAACGAATGTCTCAAGCTGCTGCTTGGAGGGGCGAACGAACGCCTGCGTTGCAAAAAGAGCGGAGGAAGCGTTTTCGCAGATTACGCGAATCGGCAGATGATAATTTTCATCCGCACCGACATAAGCGTCAACAATAAATGCCTCACGGTTTTGCATATAGGCACACATTTTGCCGTATATGCCGTCCGCCCTCTCACGGGTTATGGGCATATTAATCTTGCCCCAATCTACCTTGTCATGCACGTCCGGAGAGTCCACAATAAAGCGGTCATTAGGCGACCTGCCTGTATACTTGCCTGTTTTGATGACGAGCGCGCCCGTGTTTGAAAGCTTGCCCTCGCCGCGTGACAGCGCACGCTCCGTAAGCTCTGCGGGCGACAGGTTGCAATGAACCTCCATAACCCCCATGATTCCCATGGATTCAAGGAATTCCTTCATAATGAGTGCTCCTTTCGGTAAATTACCGTTTTATGCTTGTAAGCGACTTTCGCTTATATAGGATGCGCAGTTACTTAGACCTTATGAACAGTATGCCCAAGCAATTGGGCCCGCAATGGCAGGAAATTGTGCAGCCCGAGGTGGTTTTAAGCACCTCGTCAAAGTGCATCGCCTGATTGACCTCGTCAACGCAGGAGTCAATAAGCTGCTTTGAGCAATCCGCATGGGTAACAAAAATCCTGTGCGGCACTATGTCATCGCGTCCTTCAAGCCTTTCACGAATGTATTGCTTAAGCACACGATCAAATGCTCCGCGATACTTTTTGACGACCTTCATCTTGCCGTCTATAACCTGAACGCAAGGACGAAGCCTTAAAAGGTTTGCGCCCAGAGCCGTAACCATACTGCACCTGCCGCCCTTGACCATGTAGTCAAGCGTGTCAAGCACAAAGCTTGTTTCAACATTTGGGATTATCTGCGCTTCAAGCTCTTGAATTATGTCGGCGGCAGCCATGCCGCGCTCTGCGCGCTCCGCCGCTTCAATCACAACATGACCCACGCCGGAGGACAGGTTGCGCGAATCCACAACGTAAACCCCCTGCATATTTTCAGCCGCAAGCATTGCGCTGTTGTGACTGGTTGAAAAATCGGAGGATATTGATATGTGGATTATCTCACACCCGGGACTTTCGCTGCGAATGCCGTTAAAATACTCCTCATAGTCGGTTGCGCCGTGCGCCGCCGTTGCGGGCAGCGAATTGTGCTTTTTAACAAGCTCAAACATCAGATGGGTGTTAATGTCCTCACCGTCGATATACTCCTTGCCGCCAAGACGTATATATAGCGGAAGAATCGAAATATTATAACGTTTGTACAGTTCATCCGTCAAGTCGCTTGTGCTGTCTGTGCTTATGCGAATCATTGTTAAATCTCCTTTCACGCCCCGTAAAGATAACGTGGCAACGCCGCCCAAGGGTTTTTGCACTCTTTAGGCGGAAACGCTTTAATTACACTGCTATTTTAGCATATTAGGCAATCGGTGTAAACCATTGTAAAATTATATTTACACGCATACGGAATCGAAGCGGTGAATAGTATCGAAATATGGACAGGTATACGGGATTCAAAAAAAGATACAGACGCCGCGGCGGTTCGATCCGCTGCAGCGGGGAGCTTCCGCGTGTGTCTGAAGGCACTCGGCGCGGAATAGCTTGGGTGATATTTATCGCCGTTACTGCATCGCTTGCGGTGCTGTGCATTCGCGGATGCGGCAAGGCGAATGCATATAGTGAGCTTTACGGTTACGAGCCGCAAGGTTGGGACGACTATACCCTTGCGGAGCAAACCGTGTCGCCGTCGGACTCCGCATTGTCATTGGCAAGCGCATACGACAATGTGAAATATGTTTCACTTGACAGCGAAGCTATACACGTCAGCATAGACGGGGTTCCAACGGAAATTGCTCTTGAAGAATACATCGTGGGCGTCGTCTCCGCCGAAATGCCCGCCTCCTATGAGCTTGAGGCGTTAAAGGCGCAGGCAGTGGCGGCAAGAACGTTTGCGGCGCTGCACGTTTTGGGTGAAGCGCGCTGCAAAACCGCAAGCGCATATTCCTGCGACCTCTGCGACGATTACACCTGCTGCCAAGCCTATCTCACTGACGCGGAGCTGCGCACCGCATGGGGAGACGAGTATGAACCAAATATCGCAAAGGTCAGAAAAGCCGTCTCCTCCACACGCGGCGTCGTGGCGCTTTACAACGGCAAGCTGATAAGCGCGGTATACCACGCCTCAAGCGGAGAATCGACCGAGGCAAGCGAAGCGGTGTTTGCAATGGCTCTGCCATATCTTGTTTCGGTAGACAGCTGTGAGGGAAACGCTTCAATGACAACCGTGACTGAGTTTGACTATGCGGAGCTTGCGGAGCTTATCAACAGCCGCTTTTCGGAGGCGCATATGCCGGCAGACGTTTCGGACGCTGTTATATCCGTTTGGGGAAGAAACGACAGCGGCAGGGTGCAGCTTGTGCAGCTTGGCGACACGGTGGTTACGGGCACGCAGTTCAGAATGACGTTAAAGCTCAAAAGTGCCAACTTTGATATATCAATAGTCAACGGCAATGTGGTTATTGAGTGCGTGGGCTTTGGACACGGTGTGGGCATGAGCCAATACGGGGCAAATGCCATGGCAAAGACGGGCAGCGGCTATATTGAGATTCTGACCCATTTTTACACAGGGATTGAGCTTGGACTGCTTAAATACGAAGGGTAGTGCATCCGCGCCAATCATTAATAATTTGCAGCCTCCGCCGTCAATGTATTGAAGCTTTGACGGCGGAGGTTCGTTTTATAGCTGGTATTATGTTTTTTTACCGACAAGCGGAGTCCGACACGGCAAATTGCCTCTGACGATTGTTCACAGTGAGCCTATTATGCCCAGAGCAAGCCGCATTATCAGCAGGGCGTCTGTGTTGTCAATCTTGCCGTCGCCGTTAACATCGGCATGAAGCCGCTGCTCATCGGTAAGCGTGGTTGTGCCGAGCGCATAGCGAATCACCAGCAGAGCATCCGCGGATGTGACCTGTCCGTCCCCGTTAACGTCCCCCATAATGAAGGCGCGAACGATGCTGAATTCGTCAATCCAGCCCGTGTCGCTGCCGTTGTCAACGCTGACGTCCTTTGAGTAAACCCAGCGGAATGTGTAGCTGCCGTCCGCCGTGACATTGTATGTGTATTTTGCCCAGTTTGACGACGATGTGCCCGATATTCTGCTGACCATCGCGCCATTTACATAGAATGTGAGGAAGTCGTAATTGCTTTCGCTTGACACCCTCCAGTCAAACGTGACGGTATCCCCCGCCGAAAGCGCAGCGGAAGCGGATTCCACAGTGCAGGTTGTGTCTGAATTGCCCGCGTTGCTGCTTTTTGCGGAGATTCTGCCCGTTTCGCTCATATCAATTACCCATTGATATGTGCCTGCCGTGGTGAATGCAATGTTTGTCCCCGCGGCATTGATTGCCTCTGATATGGAAGGATAGTCCAATACCGTCACGGCAGCGGAAGCTGTGTAAGCAACGCCCGTGCTTCTGTCGGTCGCCGTAACGCGCAGAGTGGTTCTGCCCTCCATAACGCCTGTTACCGCAGCGTTCGAAATGTTGCCGCGAACGGTGGCAATCGCTGCGTTGTCCGTTGTCCATTCAACGCTGAAGTTGTTTGCGTCCGCAGGGTTGCGGATGAGGTTTACAAGCTGAGTGCTGCCCTCATATACCGTAACGGCGGAGGAGTCGATTGACACGCCCGCAAGCTCAATTGGCTCAAGCGAACCGCCCTCACCCGAAAGCGCCATGCGGTTGGTGTTGCAGGCATAGTCCGCAAGCTGCACATAAACGGTTGAAGCGGAGCCGATACTGAACGAAAGCATTGAAAGCGCACCGCGAGAGGTTTCCGTAACCGCCTGCTCCGCTATCTTTGTTGTGTAAGACGAATTGGAATATACGCCGACATAAGCAAGATAATGTGCATCCGTTGCGTAAAGCAGAAGCGTGTTGTTTTCAATACGCCAATACACAAATTCCGGCGGGGCGGTATCTACCGTAACGGGGAAGCTCCAGCTTGCGCACTCATTTGCGGCAGGATTAAAGCCCTCGTGGTCAAGAGCGGCGTCAATGGTGATTATTGCTGTGTCGCCATTGTTAAGCGCGCCGCCGTCCCATCCCGTGAACACGGCGTAATCATCATATGCGCCCGCGGGCAGATAGCCTGCGTCAACGTTGACGCCCTTCCATATATAGTTATAGACCTCCTGCTTCAAAACCTCGTCTGTGTCGGCATTTGAAACGGTGTATGTGAGACTTCGGCAGTTTCTCAAAAGACCTGTGTATATCACGTCCACAGCGTCATATTTGCCATCGCCATTGGGACTTATGCTTATGCGGTCCGCAAGAAAATTGTTGGTTTGGATATAAGGATTTGCGCCAAGCTCAAGATAAGAGCCGCTTGCGGTTGACGAGCCCGCCACGTTTGGCAGCGCATGAGAAGACCACGAAACGCCACCCGCGATGATATCCCAATAGAACGTGCGGTCGATTACCGAAGGAGCATCCCAGTCGCCATAAAAGCCCAGATACGGCACTGAAAGATTGACTCCGCCCGAAAGCGTGACATAGCCCTCAACATATATGCCGTTTGGGAACCGCTCGTTCAAAAACGAGGCGTAGCTGCTCATATCTATTGTGACGGTAACTGTTTTTCTGCCGTTTGCGGGGACGGTAACTCTTGTGTCGCCGCCGATAACGGAATTTGCGGTGAGAGAATACGGAGCCTCGCCCATAACATATGTTGACGTGCCGTTTATTGTGCGTGTCCCTGCATTTTCAGTTTGAACATTTGCACTGACGGTGTAGGAGACGGCGGTGTTAGTGCGATTTACAAGTTCAAAGCGGAGGGTGAACTGCCCTGTGTACTCGGGGTCGTCGCCTATCTCAAGCTGCGGGCGGTCGTTGCCCTCAACCTCAACATAAACGGGGGTGGTCATCGCGGCGTTAACATCCACAAGACCCGCACCCTGTACGCGGGGCGAATACGGCAGAGTTCCGCTTGACATACGCGGACGCGCCGTGCTGAGAAGCAGCGTGTTCACAAGCTCCATGCGCTGCGTCTGTGAAAGCGTGGGATACGTTGCTTTTACATACTGTGATACAAGTGCGACACAGCCTGCAATCTCGGGAGCGGACATTGATGTGCCGCTTTTTGTGCCGTAGCTTGAGTAGGAATAGCTTGGGTCTGTCGCCGCATATATCGAGACGCCCGGAGCCATTATCTCAGGCTTGAGACAAAGGTCGGAGGTTGTACCCCATGAGGAGAAGTATGCCACTGCGCCCGCAAGGTTGTTGTCGCAGGCTGCGACTGACATTGAACCGTAAAGCGTGGAAGGCTCCCCGACAATACCGTTATCGGGATTTGAAGCAAGCTGATAGCCGCTGAACGCGTTGCCGTCGGATATTGTGCCGCTGTTGCCCGCAGAGACGGAAAGATTGACTCCCGCGTTGTAAAGCAATGTAAACGCACGCTCATAATCCTCCGCGCCCGTTGTAAAGCCGCAGGGCGAACCGAGGCTCATGTTAACGCAGTCAACAGCAAGGCAGGCTGCGTCCTCAAGTGCGGCAAGAATGACGCTCCATTCGCCGTCCCCGTTGTCAAACACCTGCATTGTTATTATCTGGGCGTTGTACGCAATGCCCTTAACCGTTGAATCGTTGCCCGCCGCAATGCTTGAAACGTGAGTGCCATGGTCGCTTCCTGCTGTGGAATGCGCAACATTGTTCGTCCCGGTAACGTAATTGAAGCGGAAGGGTATCTTTGCGCTGTAATACAGCGTCTGCGCCGTCAGCGTGCCGCTGTAAAGCTCCTCACAGTGCAAATTGTTGGCTGATATTACGGATTGTATGGCATCGGTTGTGTATCTTGCTCCCGATGGGGCGGTCGCAAAATTGGTATGGTCGATTTTTATGCCCGTGTCGATTACGGCAATCGCCGTACCCGTGCCGATATAGCCTGCGCTCCACATATCATCGGCGTTTATAACGCCCGCGCTTGTGGCAACCTTTGTGGGCTCGCCGCCCTCGTCAACAGCCTCGGGCAAGCTCCACGACATACTGCGATAGCAGTCCTCAACTCCCTTGATGTTGAGTATCTCATCGATAAGCCCCGCTTTCCCCTTAAAGGAGAAGCCGTTAAACAGCATTGTGTAGTTGAAAAGAACGTCGATTTCAGCACCGTTAACGGTGTTAATCTGCTTTTCGACAGCCCTTTGGTTGGCAAGCATAAGCTGAGTAATAACCTCCGCACGCGCATCGGAAGCATCCGAAACGGCAAGCAGCGGCTCGCCCTCAACCTTGACGATTATTGTGATTATTTCATCATCGTCTGCGCCGCCCTTTTTGTCGGCGTTTGACTCCTTGGCGTTGGTAACGGTGCTGTCCGCAAGCTGCTTCAGCGCGTCTTCGCGCAATGCAAGCTCCGCGGCTGCGTTGTTATCCGCAAATGCGGGAACAAGCGCGGCTGTCGCCGTAAGTGTAAACATGACCGTCAGCAGCAATGCGACAGTTTTCTTAATCGTGCGTTTCATTCTTAAACCTCCCTCAATTATTAAGAGTATATGTCGTTTGATAATTGTACCATTTTTACAGCAATGATTACAAGTGTTTTTCATTGATTTACCGAATTTGTTTTACGTGGAGCGCACAGCCGTTTTTTAGGCGTGCGGCGCAAAAAAATCCGTCCCCACGCGTCAAGGCGAGTGAGGACGAATTTGATTTCATCGCGCATTCTTTGCGGATGACCGCTTTAGTGTAAGCTGTCAGACATTTGTCATCCAAAGACCGTGCAGATTGCAGTAGGCGTATGCCGCCTCGACTTTGTCTCCCTCACAGATGCAGAAGCAGACCTCGGGCTTGCCGCCCGCCGTCAAAGCCTTGCGCTGGTTGCCCTGCTTTGTTTGCAGAACCACCCATTCGATAAGATGCGCCTCGGTCATGGGATGCGCAGCGCTGCCTATCGCAACGTGTACGCGATTGCCTTCGACCGTGACAACGGGAATATGCTTTTCGTGAGCGGCGTCAACAGTATTTGGCGTCAGCTTAACCATTTCCTCACCGCAGCACATTACGGGAACTCCGCTTGACTTTGCATAAGCGATTATATTGCCGCAATGCCTGCACACATAGAATTTAACCTGCATAATAAACCTCCTTTATATTGGTGACGGGACGAAAACCGCCCTGTCGGGATAACACAATCAGCGCGACCCCTTGTCGTATGGAATACCCTCCGCCTTTGGCGCTCTTGATTTTTTGGAGGTAAACGCCAGCACCAGAAGCGAAATCAGGTATGGCAGCAGACGATAGAAGTTTGCGTTAAGCACCTTGCCCCACACGGGATCGTTGCTTAGCTGCATAAGCAGGTATTGCCCGTTGCCGTTGATATCCAGAGTGGAATACGAAGCCGCTATGCACTTGAAAAGACCGAACAGCAGCGCGGCGCCCGCTATGTTGAGGGGCTTCCAGTTACCGAATATCATAACCGCCAGAGCAAGGAATCCGAACCCTGCGACGTCTCCGTTTGAGATACAGTTTGCCGTGGTAAGCGCGTATACAAAGCCGCCCGTGCCTGCAAGCGCACCCGAAATCAGCACGCCTGTATAGCGCATTTTTACAACGTTTATGCCCAACGAATCCGCCGCCTGCGGATTTTCGCCGCAGGAACGCAGCCTCAGCCCAAAGCGTGTTTTGTATAGAATTATTGAAAGCACAACAAACAGTATTATACAGAAATAGGTCGTAAGGTAGACCTTGTCAAGGAATGTATCCACAAAAAAGTTGCTTGTGTCTGAGCTTATGCCCAGCATTCCTTTTTTAATCATGAACCATGACGCAGCGTCGCCCGTTGCCATGCGCAGCTCGTTCTGCTTTGCGATAAGACGAACAAAGAACAGCACAAGCGCGGGAGCCATCATGTTGAGCGCGGTGCCGCCGATGGTTTGATCCGCCTTGAGGTTGATTGACGCAAACGCCAGCAGCAGTGAGAATATTGCGCCCCCGGCGACGGAAATCAGCAGCGCGATAAACATGAACAGCTGCATCTGCCCCCAGTTTTGGGTCATGCCCTCGGATACTATGCGGACAAACACCTCGTTCTCCTGCATTATGCGCACCACCAGCACGCCGATAAACGCGCCGATTATCATAATGCCCTCAAGCGCAAGGTTGATAATACCGCTTCGCTCCGCGAAAACGCCTGCAAGCGCGACTATCATCAGAGGGATGGCGTATATCAATGTTTTACTGATCAAAAACGACATTACTCATTCGCCCCCTTCCCGTCTGTCGGGTCAATTGGTTGAAGCTTGGCGCCTTCGCTTTGTGCTTCCGTATGCTCGGCCCCCGCCGCAGCGTCTTCAGCGGCGACATCGGCGGCAATGCCGTCTATCGCCTTAACCGGTGATGGAGCGTTGACCACGCCGCGCTTTCTTGTGCCGATTTTGGATATCAGCATTTTAATCATCAGCGCAAACGCGGACAGATATACGATAACAGCTATTATGACGTCCGTTATGTACTCGTTATATGCCGTGAGGTTTGCAAGCTGCAGTCCTGAAATATCCAGCGTTGACATAAACATGCCCGTAAACACCGTGGCTATTGGGTTGCTTGCGCCAAGCAGCGCAACGGCAATGCCGTTGAACCCCGCCGCGGGAAGCGATTGGTATGTTGACCAATAGAACTCCGTATTGCCCGAAAGGTAGTAGAGCGCCGCCGCGCCGCCCGCAAGCGCGCCCGCGATTGCCATTGAAAGCACTATGCTGCGCTTGTCCTTTATGCCCGCGTATTTTGCGGCGTGACGGTTGGAGCCGCAGGCGCGAAGCTCAAAGCCAAACGTTGTTTTGGTGAGTATTATGTACATAAGAACAGCAATGACTATTGCAATAATTATGCCGCCGTTAACCTGCGAATTTGGAAAAAGCTTGTCCAGCCCCAGCTTTGGGGTTGCAACGCCGTTGTAGGTTGTTTTGTAGATGTATGCGGTTTTTGTGCCCTCAACCACATTTTTGAGATTGCTCTCGGAGAATATCCATGTGGTGAGGTTTGCGGCTATCCAGTTTGTCATTATACAGGCAAGCACCTCGTTTATGTTGAGAGTTGCCTTAAGAATGCCCGGTATCGCGCCCCAAAGCGCACCTGCAAGCAGGCCGCCCACAAACGCTATTATCCAGAGGAGCCAAGTGGGTACTACGTCCGACGGGATTTGCAGCGCAAGAAACAGCGTCGCCGTGGTTCCCGCAAGATACTGACCAGAAGCGCCGATGTTGAACAGACCTGTTTTGAAAGCCACCGCAACGGAAAGTCCGCACATTATAAGCGGAGTTGCGCGGAACAGCATATTGCCTATGCTTGTGGAATTGAAGCCGAAGGTTAGCGCGCCTAACGCGTTGCGTCCTGTGCTGAACAGCCCCAAGAATATCAGCCTGATCCCGTCCCACGCGCTTTTCGCGCCAAGCTCCGCGCTTGTAAGACCGACAATCAGTATCAGCAGCGAACCGACGATAAGCCCGATCAGTATTGAAATAATGGTTGAGAATACCGAACGCGTACCGTCCTTTTTCAAAAAGTCTTGGAATTTATCGTTCATACTGCATCAACCTCCTTCTGCCGTTTTGCGCCCGCCATGTAAAGCCCAAGCTCCTCTACGGTTGTATTTTTTGGGTCAAGCTCGCCGACGATTTCGCCCTCGAACATAACAAGTATTCTGTCGGACAGATTCATAACCTCGTCAAGCTCCAGAGATACAAGCAGCACCGCCTTGCCCGCGTCACGCTGCGCCACAAGCTGACTGTGGATGTATTCAATCGCGCCGACGTCAAGACCACGCGTGGGCTGAACCGCCACAATCAGCGGAAGCTCCCTGTCAATTTCACGCGCAACTATCGCTTTTTGCTGATTGCCGCCTGACATTGAGCGCACCTTTGTTACGGCGCCCTGACCTGAGCGGATATCGAATCTTTCGATAAGGCCGTTGGCATATTGCCTTATTGCCGGGAAATTTATGAAGCCCGCCTTTTGAAACTGCGGCTCATAATAGCGCTGCAGCACAAGATTCTGCTCAAGCGTAAAATCGAGTATAAGACCATGCTTGTGCCTATCCTCGGGTATATGGCTCATGCCCGTTTTGCTGCGGCTGCGGATTGAAGCGCGTGTGATATCGTGATCGCAGAGGGTTATCGTGCCGCTTGAGGATTTTTCAAGCCCCGTGAGCGCCTCCACAAACTCCGTCTGACCGTTGCCGTCAATGCCCGCTATGCATACGATCTCGCCCTTTCGCACGTCGAACGAAACATCCTTTACGGCGTTTTTCTTGTGAATTTTTGAGGGAACCACAAGGTCTTTTATGCTGAGCACCGTGTCGCCCGGGGTGGCTTCGCACTTGTCGACAACAAGCTGAACGGGACGCCCAACCATCATGCGCGAAAGCTCCTCCTTGGTGGTGTCGCAGGTGTTGACGGTGCCTATGCACTTGCCCTTTCGCAGCACCGTTACGCGGTCCGATACCTCCATAATCTCGTTGAGCTTGTGGGATATGAAAAGTATGCTCTTGCCCTCGGCGGCAAGGCTGCGCATTATCTGCATCAGCTCCTCAATCTCCTGCGGGGTAAGAACAGCTGTCGGCTCGTCAAAAATAAGTATCTCGTTATCACGATACAGCATCTTGAGTATTTCTGTGCGCTGCTGCATACCAACGGAGATATCCTCAATTTTGGCGTCCGGGTCTATCATCAAGCCATATTGGCCTGAAAGCGACATGACCTTTTCGCGTGCCGTCTTTTTTTGAAGAAAGCCCAGCTTTGTATCCTCCGCCCCGAGAATGATATTGTCGAGCACGGTGAATACGTCGATCAGCTTGAAATGCTGATGAACCATGCCGATGTGCAGGGCGGTCGCGTCGTTTGGATCGTTAATTTTTACAACGACGCCATCCTTTTTAATTATGCCCTGCTCCGGCTGATAAAGCCCGAACAGGACGCTCATAAGGGTGGATTTGCCCGCGCCGTTCTCACCGAGCAGCGCATGGATCTCACCTTTTTTGAGCTGCAGCGTAATGTCGTCATTTGCCTTTATACCCGGAAATTCCTTGGTAATGTTAAGCATTTCTATGACATAAGGGGTTGTCTGCTCCATCCATAGACCTCCTTCTTGTATGTGTTCGCAAGCCATGCGCGCAATTGCTGTTGTCCCCACACGGCAAGACCTGCGGCAAAACTGTACAAAGCGTACAAAACATTTATTATATTATAATGACTATATACTCATTTTGCAAGGCAAAAAACTGATGTTTAATGAAATTTGTCCTTTTTTGACGTATGGAAAAAAACGGTACAAAAAAAGCGGGGTGTTGCCCCCGCTTTTTGTTACGCAGTTTTAGATAACGGTTACTGTGACATGGGCAAGTTCTGCGGTTGTCATGTCTGTGGGATAATCGGGGCTTACAACAACGGTGCCGTCTTTGATCTGCTTGTACAGCGCTTCGTAGTCGGCAACTGTCCAGTTCTTGAGGCTCCATGTTGCGGTGGGCAGACCAACAGCGTCATCGGCAGCGCCGAGGCTGATGTTCTTGCCGCTGATCTCGGCCCATGTGCCATCATACTGATGACCGATAGCCCAGATAACGGATGCGGACAGACCCTTGAGAGCGGATGTTACGACTGTGTCGGACTCGAAGCTCTGGTCAACGTCAACGCCGACAACCTTCGCGTCGTACTCAGCGGCAGCAGCGGATACGGAGGAGAACATTGAACCGCCGCAGCAGAAAATGATCTCTGTGCCCGCGGCATACCAACCGCTTGCCATTGTCTGCAGCTCGGGAGAAGCGGAGAAGCTTGAGCCGTACTGCCAGGAATAGTTCATTTCAATGTTGACGTTCTTAACGGCAGCAGCCGCCTCAGCGCCCTGAACAAAGCCGTAGCCATAACGGCAGCAAGCGGGGTTGTCGCCACCGCCACCGCCGCAGAAGCCGAGCTTCGTGTAGCCTTCCATAACTACCGCGTAACCTGCGAGGTAGCCGGACTGCTGCTCAGCATATGCGATACCGGTAACATTGTTGAGAACGTTGCCTTCGGTGTCTGTAAGCGCCCAACCATCGATGAAAATGAAGTTAACATCGGGATGAGCGATAGCAGCCGTTGTGAGAGCGCTTGCCTGAAGGAAGCCGGCGCAAACAACAATCTTTGCACCGCCGTCGCAAGCAGCGTTCATCGCGCCTACGCGGTCGTCGTCAGTTGCCTGATCGCCGTTAGCGGGCTGATAGTATTTGTATGAGAGGTTGTTGTCGTAAGCATACTTCTTGCAGCCTTCCCAAGTGCCCTGGTTAAAGGACTTGTCCATCAGCTGACCAACGTCTGTAACGAAAGCGATCTCGTATTTGCCATCCGTTGACGTCATGTTGTTGGGGATGTCGGTTACACTTGTGCCGGGATCTTCAGTTTTGCCGTTGCAGCCTGCGAATACGGCAACAGCCATCAGAAGAACCATAGCGATTGCCAAAAACTTCTTCATGGTGTATATCCTCCTAATAATTGTGCAGAGAGCCTAAGCGAAATAGGCACTTCTACCATAGTGATTGTATTATAACAGAGACTTTCACAAAAATAAAGTACTATTTTTATTATTCTGCCATTTTTTTGCCGTTGTTATGCCACTCGTATGCGTAATATTGAATTTTACCATGGTTGGTGCGCTTTTGCGCGTTAATAATTATGGATACGGACAAAAGTGGAGACATTTGAATGGGTCAGCTATAATATATTGTTGATATATTATAGGCGTCGGTTTGTCTTTACACCGCAAAAAGCGTTTTTAATGCGATTTCGGAATAGCGCAGACAGTCCGCGTCGCGCCACGAACAGCCTATCTCCACATTTGGGCGGGAGTCGCCGTGAAAATCGCTGCCGCAGGTGATATGCAGCCCAAGGCGCGAAGCCATTTTGCAAAACCGTGCAATCTCGTCCGGCGTTGAATGCCCGTAATACGCCTCCACGCCCCAAAGCCCCAGCGCGCAAAGCTGCCGCGTAAGCTCCTGCTGTCCGCCGCTCATGTTGACGGGATGCGCAAACACCGCAACGCCGCCCGCCGTGCGAATTAAGCTCATTGTTTCTTCAATTGAGAGGTGCTTTGCGGCGGGCACATAATATTTTGCCGTTTTGCCGATAAGACGTGCGAACGCGTCATCCGTGCTTTTTGCATAGCCCAGCTTAACAAGCGCGGCGGCGATATGCGCACGGTTGGTGCATCCCCGGCTCTTTTGAAAAGCAGCGGTTATGTCCATGCCGTTTTGCTTCAAAAGCCATATAATAGAATCGTTTCTTTCGTTGCGAAGCTTTGTCTGCTTTTCAAAAGCAATGGCAAGCGCTTTGTTTTTTGAATCAACGCCCAGCCCCAACAGGTGAAGCTGCTCATCATAATCCGCTTCAAGCTCCACGCCCGTCAAAAACGGCTGACCGAGTCTTTTTGCGCAGACAAGCGCACGTTCAATGCCGTCCGTTGTGTTGTGATCTGTAAGTGCAATAAGAGAAAGCCCGTTTGCGTGGGCTTTCTCTACTATGCTTTCGGGCGACAGACTGCCGTCTGAATAATACGAATGGACGTGCAGGTCAAACATAGACGTTATCCTATCCGTTATTCTAACCGTCAGCCTTCGGATTTGGGCTTATCCCCAGCGTCGGCCTTGGATTCCGCCTCGGCGCTTGAGTCCGTTTCGGCATTGGCTTTGACGTCTTTTTGCAAAGCGTCATTCTCTTTTGTATCATTAACGCTTGCATCGGGCTTATCCTGCCAATCGGATACGCCGTCAAACAGACGGTTGAACTCCGTGCCGGAAATATGCTCATTTGTAAGCAGCGCTTCAACTATGCGGTCAAAAGCAGCCGCGTTGTTCTCGATAGCTTCCTTAGCGCGCTGGTATTGATTTTCAAGTATGCGGCGAACCTCCGCGTCTATGGTTGCGGCAATCTGCTCGGAATAGTTGCGCTGATGCCCCCACTCCTTTGCGATGAACACCTCGGTTTCACCCGCAAGATAAACAGGCCCGATAACATCGCTCATGCCAAACTCAACCACCATGCGGCGGGCAAGCTCGCTGGCACGCTTAAGGTCGTTTTCCGCACCCGTGCTGATATCCTCAAGGCGCAGACTCTCCGCAACCCTGCCGCCCAACAGTCCGGCTATCATGTCGTAAAGCTTGTTGCGTGTCATGTGCGCGATATCGTTCTCCGGCAGAGTGATTGTGTATCCCGCCGCACGTCCGCGCTGAATTATTGAAAGCTCATGTACGGGGTCACAGTTTTTGAGGCAACGCGCCACAACCGCGTGACCAACCTCATGGTTTGCGGTGATACGCTTGTCGGATTCGGACACTACGCGGCTCTTTTTTTCCGGCCCCGCGATAACACGCTTGATAGCCTCCTCCACCTGCGACATCCCGATCTTTTTGAGCTTGCCGCGTGCCGCAAGAATTGCAGCCTCGTTAAGCACATTTTCAAGGTCGGCTCCCGTAAAGCCCGCTGTAAGCTTGGCAAGCGTCGCCATGTTGACGGAATCGCCTATGGGCTTGTTTTTGGCATGGAGATTTAGTATAGCTTCACGTCCCTTAACATCGGGATAGTTGATCGTGACCTGCCTGTCAAACCTGCCCGGACGCAGCAGTGCGGGATCAAGTATGTCGGGACGGTTTGTGGCGGCAATCACGATAATGCCCTGATTTTCGGTGAAGCCGTCCATTTCGACAAGAAGCTGATTCAGCGTCTGCTCACGCTCGTCATGCCCGCCGCCGAGACCCGCTCCGCGCTGACGTCCAACGGCGTCTATCTCGTCGATAAATATTATCGCGGGCGCGATGCGCTTTGCAGTTTTGAAAAGATCCCTGACACGGCTTGCGCCGACGCCGACATAAAGCTCAACAAAGTCTGAGCCGCTGATTGAGAAGAAGGGAACGTTCGCCTCCCCCGCAACCGCCTTTGCAAGCAGCGTTTTGCCCGTGCCCGGAGGTCCAATCAGCAGAATGCCCTTGGGTATGCGCGCACCCATCGCCGTGAAGCTTTGAGGCGAACGCAGAAAATCGACTATCTCCTGAAGCTCTTGCTTTTCTTCATCGGCGCCCTGAACGTCGTCGAATGTTTTTTTGCTTTTGCTGTCAACGCCTGTTCTTGCGTTGCTATTGCCAAAGTTCATCGCCTGCTTGCCGCCGCCCTGCGCCCTTGCGACAAGCACATACACCACGATAAAGCCGCCTATCAGCAGCACATAGGGAAGCACCACCCAGAACCAAGACGTCTGCGGGGTTGCATTCTGTATGTATTTGAAGCCGTAATCGTTTATTGTGACGGTGTTGGCGTCCTTGCCCGTTACGGTGGATACTATCCTTGCCATCTCGTCTCTGAAATCGGCGCCCGATGTGACTGTCACCTCAAAATCGTATGTCTTGCCCTTTTCAAAGCGCTCGACCTTTGTTTTGAAAGCGTCCGCCTCAAGCTTTTGGCTGCCGCCCGCCTCACTGTTGGCATATTCGGTTGTGTAAATGCCATAAAGCGTTTCTTCAGTTATCTGGACGGCGTATATTATTGTGTTTTGAGAAACCTCGACCGAGGTATCCGCCGTTGTATCCGCGGACGTATCAGCGGACGTATCATCCGTTGTATCAGCGGATGCCTTTGAAGCCTCCGCCTCGCGCATGCCCTGCTCGACAAGGGCTGTGAACTCATACAGGGAATATACAGTCGGTTCATCCTTGAACAGCCGCTGCCCGCCCGCTATAAGGGCGATGAGCACTGCGGCAATAACCACATATATTATTATCGTGCGAAATTTTTTCAAACAAAGCCTCCTTGGACATAAGCAGCGTTACGCATCACTTTTTATCATTCCTAACATATTATCATAAAACACGTTAATGTTCAAACCCTTTTTGTCAAAAATGTGTGACATTGAAGATGAAGATGTAAACGATTTGTAAATTTCAGTTTTTTATCTCTTTAATTAGGCGATGCAATATGGTACAATTTTACCGACCCTTTGAAAGGAGTATTTGAATATGAACGTTTACAAAGCCACTGCGCTTATACTTTCCGCAGCGTTAGCATTATGCCTCTGCGCCTGCGGTGAAAAGAAAACCGTTGTATCCCCAACGTCTCCGCCGCCTACATACACCATAGCGGACGAGATTGTTGCGGATGAAACGGATTTCAGCTTTGTTGTCAACAACGTTACGTCCGATGGGACATACGGCGTCGCCGCCAACGTAAGCTGCGTCAACAAGACCTCGGACAAAACGCTTAAATTTGTGCTGGAGGATATTTCCGTTGACGGTATTATGATGTATGAACACGAATCGACCCTCAACAAGGACGTTGCCGCAGGTGAAACGGGCAGCTTTACGCTTGACTTCGACGAGGATTCATTCAGCGACTTCGGCATTGACAATATCGATGAGCTGACTTTTACCCTTTGGGTTGGCGACGCCGATGTGTGGACAACTTTATATGAAGAAACTCATACGGTTTATCCCACGGGCATGACCGCCGAGACGGTCGTTTATCCCGTGCGCGGCGCGGCGGAGGGCGATACCGTGATACTTGACGACAATATCAAATTCATAATCATTGGCGTTGACGCCGACAATTTTTCAGGATATCTTGTCAAGTGCTATATTGTTAATTCAACAGAAAGTGATATTCACGTTGCATGGGACAATCCTGAGGTGAACGGCTGTGCTGTAAGCTCCGGCTTCTCCACCAACGTGTGCGCGGGCAAGTGTGCGTATTGGTCGGTTGTTTTTCAAACCGCTGATTTTGAGGCGAATGGCATAGACTCTGTTGAGCTTATCAATTTTGCCCTCAACATAACCGATGCAAACGACAGAACCCTGCCCCCGCTTTATGGCGGACAGTTCAGCTACGCGCCCCCAACGACTGTGTCCGACGGCACGGATGCTCCCGTTGAGCCGTAAATCCGTTTTTTACTTCAACGGTTCGCAAACCGATTAAGCATTCGGTTTGCCCGATAAAAATTCTGTTTCAACAGCCGATAACGTCTTTCCTGCCGCATTTGCCGCACGGAAGGACGTTTTTGTTTTTGCCGTGTTTTCGATTGTGTTTTGTTTGTCCCTCCCCCTTTGCCGTATGAAAATCGCGGTGGATTGCCCGTCACACATTAACGGTCGGCAATGTGCCGTGATTGTGACTTTGATACCGATTAATATTTGAATTGTGGCACAATTGTTACGAAAAATGAAAAATATACCGTATTTCATGCCATGTTTTAATGGACAATATATTGATATTGTGATATCATACCAATTGCCCATTGGACAAACGGTATCCTCGTGTTAATTAATTAATATCGGAGGCATTCTGTATGAATATTGCTAAAAGGTTTTTATCTGCGGCTCTCGCAATTGTGATGCTTGCAGCGATTATCCCCGCCGCAGCGCTTGCCTTCGGCGCGGGTGAAGGTGCGGATGATCGCGCCTACCGTCTTATGGATGAGGCATGGGCTTCGCTTGAAGCGGTTGAGGCGGATATGGAGCAACGGCGCGCCGCTCCATCGGAAACTGTGCTGGCGGTTTACAAAGCCGCGCTGAACAATCCGCTGATAGATGCGGGCACTGTCGTCCTAAAGGACGCCAACGGATTTGAGTTTCGCGTGGACAACTGCGCAAACGCCTATGATTACCGCGTTAGGAACGTTAAGCACGAATCTTACATTGCAGCCGCCGTCTCGGATATCGCTTCGGAGATGACTGCAAGGGCAAACACCTCCTCCACTCTCAACGTTCTGCTTATCGGGCCGATGTACGACTCCGACTCATCCTTCACAGACCAATACACAAACGAAATTGCCGATATCGGCAGCTACACGGGCGGGACGGTAACAACCCTTCTCAATTCCGCAGCAACCGCAACGGCAATCTGCGCCGCATTCCCCAACAACGGCGTCATAATATTTGACAGTCACGGCTCAAGCTATTACAGCACGTCCTATCTGTGCCTCAGCTCAAGCACGGGCATATCAAGCAGCGACTACAACAACAACTATGCGCTCAACTTCGGCAGCGGCACATATGGCATTGACGGGCGTTTCATCCGCTATCACAGCACGGGCAGCTTTCAAAACTGTCTTGTGTGGATGGCTATCTGTGAGGGGATGAAAACAAGTGTGTTCGGCGTCAACCTTACCGCAAAGGGTGCGGCGGTTGTATACGGCTATTCGCAAAGCGTATCCTTCACGGGCGATTATCGCTATGAAGCGGCATTCTATGACAAAATGTTTACGGGTGCGACTGTGGCGGAAGCCATTTCCACGATGAAGAGCCGCTGGGGCAATTACGACTCTCTGGTGTCCCCCAACGCGTACCCCGTTGTTGTAAGCGCAACGGACAGCTATCCCTCCAATCCGGATTCTGTACAGACGGTTACAAGCGACTGGGTTTTGCCCAACGCAGGTCTTTTGCACAACGATGTTACCGCCGTTGCGGTTGACCCTTCATCCGCAACAATAAACCTTGGCATGAAGCGGCAGCTGACAGGCACGCTGACCCCCGCGACCGCCAACAGCTACACCGCCACATGGACAAGCAGCAACACATCTGTTGCGACTGTTGATTCAAACGGTCTTGTGACGGGCGCTGCGGGCGGCGCTGCAACAATAACCTTCCGCGTTGTAAACACATACGAAAACGGCACGACCGCCACATTCACAGGCACCTGCGCCGTCACCGTTTCATCCGACGTCCCAACGGGAGACCTCTATCGCTTGGTAAGCTCCGCGTCCGATATGAGCGCGGGCGAATACATAATCACCTATTATGACGGCTCGGCGTACTGCGCGCTTTCCTCCGCTGTGGGCGGAGTGTCGGATTCGCTTGGCTATACTGACGTTACTTCGCAGCTTTACACCCCCGCATCGGGCGGAACGTACATTGTTGCTCCTCAGGCTGAAAACGTCTTTTCCTTCACAACATACAGCATTGGCTATCGCGTTTCACAAAACGGCAGCTATGTGTATGCCACAAGCACCTCGAACGGGCTTTCGATGAGCACCTCCGCCGCCGTGTGGGTTCCGTCTGATCATACCGAGGGCATTACCCTTCAGCGCGCAAACACAAGCGGCAAGTTCATCGCCATGTTTGACAACGGCACGCACAAGTATTTTCAGGCGTATGACGCCACATATATCGGCACAAGCGGCTACTGCGGATACCTTGCGCTGTTCAAAAAGGTTGAGGAAGCAGTAACCACCTATACGGTTACATTTGTTGATTGGGACGGCACGGTGCTTTCAACTCAAACGGTGGATTACGGCGGCAGCGCAGCTTCTCCCGCAGACCCGACAAGAACGGGCTATACGTTCACGGGATGGAGCGGCAGCTATGTCAATGTTGTCGCTGATGCAACCATCACCGCAACATATTCCGTAAACACATATACGGTTACATTTGTTGATTGGGACGGCACGGTGCTTTCAACTCAAACGGTGGATTACGGCGGCAGCGCAACTTCTCCCGCAGACCCGACAAGAGCCGATTATGAGTTTGTCGGTTGGGACTCCGCATTTGACAATGTCACGGGCGACCTCACCATCACGGCCGTTTACAGCTATGTCGGCGGCTCCGCCACATTTATCGGGGACGTCAACTGCGACGGCGTCGTCACATTTGGAGACGTTGGGACGCTCTATTCTGCCATCACAAGCGGAAAGGTGCTTACCGCCCAAGGGCTTATCAACGCGGACTGCGATGGCGACGGCAGCATAACCTTCTCCGACGTTTCGGCGCTCTACAATATGCTTTCGGGCATTTAACAGGTTGGATTTCGATTCGCCGTATGTGCGGCGGCTCGTTCATTCATAATTACAAATCAGGAGGAAACCAATGAGAACATTCAAGACCATCGTCAGCCTTCTGCTGACAATCGCACTCACGGCGCTTGCGGTTCCCGCTCTTGCCGTCAATTCCGTCGGGACAGCCAAGACGACCGTTGAAACAGTTGACGGCGGCGAGAGGCTGCTGCATAACGGCGTTACCATCGACACCAATTCTGCCGGCGGCTACACCGGCGACTATGTTGTTATTTACAATCCAAGCACTTCATCCTCCTCAAGCGCCTCCACAGGCTCCCTTTCGGGGCTTATTGAGACGACTGTTGAGGCAAACGCGCTCAACAACCGCGATGATTCCGCTGTTATTGAGGATGCAGACCGTCCGTATACGGTGGATATCGATTCCCAGTTTGGTTACGAGGATATTGATTCCCTCCCCGATTGCGCGACAAGAGCTTCCTACCCTGTCGGCACCACAAAGAACTTTACTATCAGCTCGTACAGCCCCGGCAGCTCCAGTCTTCAGTTCAAGGTGCTGTATGTCGGCTCTCACTGCCGTATTTGGACAGTGACAAATTCAAGCTATCATCCTCTTGACGGTATCGACACAAGCTATGCGCAGACAATCGCGCAGATGTTTGACAGCAAATACACGCTGATGAATTCCTCCTACGGCGACTTCCGCGATTCCAACAACGATGGTCTTGTAAACCTTATGTTCTACAACATTGACGATGGTTGGGAACCGGGTCAGGGCTATGTTGCGGGCTATTTTTCCAGTGCGGACTTCTCCTACAACAGCCTCCCCATGATTCACATTGACACATATCCCGGTATCCAGTGGGTTACTACCGCCGGCGAAACAAAGGTTGATGTTGAGGGCTGCTATGGCACGCTGGTACACGAATTTCAGCATTGCATCAACTATTCCGAAACGGGCGGCATGGACACATGGCTAAACGAGTCATTCAGCGGCTCCGCTGAGGAGCTTTGCTTCCCCGGCAGCGGTCTTTTCAGCCGCATACAGAGCTGGCACAACTCCTATTTCTCCTCTGTTGCGGAGATTTCATCGGTAGCGGCGGAATTCGCCTACACCTCCACATTTGACCTGCACAAGGGCGGCTCCCTTATGACATGGAACAACTCCAACGCAGACATCTACGCACGCTATGCCGAGGTTATGCTGTTCTCCCAGTACCTCTATTCCTACACGGGCGGTACAACGGTTTACAAAACGATAATCGACAGCGTTGCGGGCGGAACAACCGCGTTGACCGCCGTCAGAAACGCTCTCGGCGTGACTGCGGAGCAGCTTTGGGGCGGATTCTTCACCGCGATGGTTGCCAACGACCCGTACTCCACCGCGGGTACATACGGCTTTGACATGAATGCGGGCTATGACCCTGCGGACTGCTATAACCTTGAAACAGTCTATCAGATACTTGCTCCCGTCATATACACAAGCACAAGCGCCGTATCCATTTACGGCGGCGGCTTTATCACCGTTAAGCCCGTAAACAACGTTTACAATCCCCCGTCCGGAGCTTCCAGCACTCTCCGCTATGTTGGTATTACGCTTCCCGCCGCAACCGATTCCTACACAGTTACGTTTGAGGATTGGGACGGTACTGTCCTCTCCACTCAGACCGTTGTATCCGGCGGCAGCGCCACCGCTCCCGCAGATCCCACAAGAACGGGCTATACCTTCACGGGATGGAGCGCGGGCTATACCAACATAACGTCCGACGTCACAATCACCGCGCAGTACACTATCAACTCCTACACCGTTACATTCTATGGCTACAATAACGTTGTGCTTTCCACCCAGACGGTAGATTACGGCGGCAGCGCGACGGCTCCCACGGCTCCCGCTGTGACGGGCTATACCTTCACGGGATGGAACGGCGCATATATCAACATAACGGGCAACACATCCGTTTATGCGGTATATACCATAAACACCTACACCGTAACATTCTATGGCTATGACAACGTTGTGCTTTCCACCCAGACGGTAAATTACGGCGGCAGTGCCACGGCTCCCACGGCTCCCGCTGTGACGGGCTATACCTTCACGGGATGGAACGGCGCATATACCAACATAACGGGCAACACATCCGTTTATGCGGTATATACCATAAATACCTACACCGTAACATTCTATGGCTATGATAACGTTGTGCTTTCCACCCAGACGGTAAATTACGGCGGCAGTGCAACGGCTCCCACGGCTCCCGCTGTGACGGGCTATACGTTCACGGGATGGAACGGCGCATATACCAACGTCACCGCCGACACAAGCGTTTATGCCGTATATGAGGCAAGCGGGCTGCTTGGCGACGTCAACTGCGATGGTGTTGTTAACTTCAGCGACGTATCCGCTTTGTATATGTTCCTTGCCAATCTGAGTGAGCTCAGCGCACAGGGCGTTGTCAATGCGGAAATCAACGGCGACGGCATGGTTAACTTCAGCGACGTTGCGGCTCTTTATAAGCTTTTGACAAGCGTCCCGGCTGTATAATAGGGCTTAAGCGGATAATCATTAATTTACAGCATCAGCATAAAACCGGGGGTGCGTCCACAGGCGGCGTACCCCCCTTTTTTATGCCTAAAGCGTTGAAAGACGTCATATAGTTAAGCATGATGATGTGGGTATTCGCTCTTATGATAGTATCCGGTGCGGCGCTGTTTGTTGCGGACGGTAACGGCGGCGGGCTGCTTGCCTGCCTTTTGACAGGCGCGGACAACGCCGTCACGCTTTCGATAACGCTTGCAGGCTCATACATACTGTGGATGGGACTTTTGAATATTGCTAAGCGTGCGGGGCTGGTGGACGCGCTTGCACGGGTTTTGAAAAAGCCTCTTTCTCTGCTTATGCCCGATGCGGATGAGGCGATTGCCCCCGCCGCTCTCAATCTTGCCGCTAATTTTTTTGGCTTGGGAAACGCCGCCACTCCGTTTGGCATTGAAACAATGCACAAGCTGAACAAAAGCGGCGGCAAAGCGGCGACCGACAGCATGTGTATGTTCATAGCGCTAAACGCCTCGGCAATCGAGCTTTTGCCCACCACGGTAATCGCAGTGCGTGCCGCCTGCGGCGCAAGCGACCCGCAGGATATAATTCTGCCGACTTTTATTTCGTCTGTAATCGCCGCCATTGTCGCCGTTGTATCCTGCAAGCTGCTTTCACGGTTATGTAAATGAATGTTACAGGCTATATTCTGCCCATTCTTATCGCTCTGCTTATTGTATACGCCCTTATAAAGCGTGTTAACGTATACGACGCATTTGTCGAGGGCGCGTCGCAGGCTCTGCCGATGCTAAAATCCGTGTTGCCCTATCTTGCGGCTATGCTTGCTGCCATCTCAGTTTTTCGCGGCTCGGGCGCACTTGGATACGTCACCCGATTTATCTCCCCCGTGCTAAAAGCCGTTGGCATTCAGCCTGAGCTGGCTCCGCTTATCGCGCTTCGCCCTCTTTCGGGAAGCGCGTCGTTGGCAATGCTTCAGGATGTGCTTATTGCAAGCGGTGCGGATTCTGACGTTGGGCGCGCCGCAAGCGTTATGGTTGGCTCGACAGAAACCGTTTTTTACACCGTTGCGGTGTATTTTGGAGCGGCGGGCATAACAAAAACACGTCACGCGATACCTGCCGCGCTTATCAGCGGGGTCGCGGGAGTGTTGTCCGCCGTGTATTTATGCAGATTTATGTGAGCTGCTTAAAAGAAACGGATATGCGCCTAATCCTGACAGGCAAGCCACGCGAAACGCTTGTCAAACAGATCGTTCGAAAAGTCCTCTATCTCGTTGACATATGCCGTATATTCGTAAAGCAGTCTCTCCCCATTGGGCGTAAGAATTGCACCGCCGCCCGATTTGCCGCCCTTGGTGGACGACAAAAGAGAAAAGCCCAATATCCTCTCAGCGTTTCGCATTACCTTCCACGCCTTTGAATACGCCATGCCCAACGCGCTTGCGGCGGCGCGAAGCGAATGATGCTCGTCAACCCCGCTAAGCAGCATTGCGACGCCCGGTCCAAAGCATTTTTCGTCCGTAAAAAAACGAATCGTTATGCGCGGATGCAGCGGAGCCTCGGCGGGTGCGCCTTGGGAGGTTATAACGCCCTCTGACTCAGTCATTGGCGTTGTCTGCCAATCGCTTATTCATTGTTTTTTCAACTGCATTAAGTATGTTTTCATAGCCCGTGCAGCGGCACAGATGACCCGAAAGCTGACGTCTAAGCTCATCACGCGTGTACCTTTTGCCACTTTCAAGTATCTCAACCGCACTCATAATAAAGCCGGGCGTGCAAAAGCCGCACTGCACCGCCCCCTCGTCGATAAACGCCTGCTGAATGTCCGAAAGCTCACCGTTTTTGCCGACAAGCCCCTCCACAGTGCGTATATGCTTGCCCTCCGCCCAAACCGCAAGATAGATACAGGAGTTGAAGCATTCGCCGTCGATAAGCACGTTGCAGGCGCCGCACTCCCCGACCTCACAGCCCTTTTTTATCGATGTGAGGTGGAAATTGTTCCTAAGCATATCGGTAAGCGAGCTGTGCGCGTCAACCATGGCTTCGCATTCCTTACCGTTTATTTTGCAGTGAACAAGCTGATACTGTGCGCTCATAAGGATTCAACCGCCCTTCTTATACATTCTGTAAGCCCGCGCATGGCAAGCTCATGCGCCATATGTGTGCGGAATGCCTTTGACGCCCTCCAACTGTCACGCGGATTTATATCGGTTATTGCCGCATCGGCAAACAGCTTTGCCGTTTCATCGGTTGCGGCAAGCCCCGTGACCGCCGCTTCGGCGGACAATGCACGCATTGGAATGGGAGCCGCAACCCCGTATGCAATCCGCGCACGTTCAACAATTGCGCCGTCGCCGCTTAAGCGCACGTTACAAGAACAATTCAGCGTTGCGATATCCATTGCGTTTCTCATTGAATACTTTTGGTAGAAGCCAAAGCAGTTTTTATAGCTTTGATAAGGAATAATTACGGAGGTCTGTATCTCTGTCGGGCGTATATCCACACGTCCCGCCTTGATATAAAACTGTTGAATTGGAACAAGTCTTTTGCCGTCCGCGCCCGTCAGCTCAATTACGGCGTCCAGTGCAAAGCAGGTTGACGCGGTATCGGCGCTTGTTACGCCGTTGCAGGTGTTGCCGCCTATCGTGCCTATGTTGCGCACCTGCGGACCGCCGACCGTCCCCGCCGCCTGCCCCAGAACGGGTATCAGACGTTTTATAATAGCGTTGTCGGATATGTGCGAAAAGCTTGTAAGACTGCCTATACGAATGTCGCCGTCAGGCTCAACCGACACGCCCCGCAGCTCGTCTATGCCGTAAATGCTTATCAAGTCTGTGGTGGACAAATCCTTTGAGCGCATTTTAACGAACAAATCGCTGCCGCCTGCAAGTATCAGCGCGGATGGATTTTCTGCGCGAAGCCTTATGGCGTCCTCTACGCTTTTTGCGTTTATCAGACTGCGAAAATTGTACATATCATTCCGCCCCCTTGTCGGTTATCAGACCCGCCCTTGTAAAAGCCTCAAACAGTCGATGCGGATTAATCGGGATTGAATTGACGCCCACGCCTGTTGCGTTGAGTATGGCGTTTCGTATGGCGGGCGCGCCCGGGCACGCGGGCGGTTCGCCAAGCGCCTTTGTGCCGAAAGCGCTTGTCGGCTCAATATTTTCAACAAAAGCAGCCGTTAAATCGGGATGATCCATTGCTGTGGAAAGCTTGTAATCCAGCAGATTGTCGTTTAGCACCCTGCCCGTCTTTTGGTCGATCAGAAGCTGCTCCGAAAGCCCATAGCCAATCGCCATGCTCATTCCGCCATGCACCTGCGCCTCCGCAAGCTGAGGATTTATCAGCGTGCCGCAGTCGTGAACGTTTATCATGTCCACAAGCTTGACACGGCAGGCGGCAATGTCAACCTCAACCTCTGCAAAGCAGCAGCCGAACGAATACGCGTTTGACTTAATCTGATAGGTGCTTTCGGCTGTTATGTGGCGGCTGTCAGTTAAGCTGTACAGTGCGGTGGTCGCCAATTCTCCAAGCGACATAAGCACTTTTTGATCGGTTGTGCGGATAATCTCACCATCCGCAAGCTCAAGATTGTACACGGGCATACGGGTAAGCTCGTGTGCGTAATCAAGTATTTTTTGACGCAGTATATCGGCTGTCTGCTTGATTGCAAAGCCGCCGACATATGTTTGGCGTGAGGCGTACGCGCCTGTACCGAACGGCGTGACGTCCGTATCCTGACATGAAACCATATGCACGCATTCAAACGGGACGCCAACCGCGTCGGACGCCATCTGCGCAAACGCGGTATCCGCACCCTGTCCAATCTCGGTTTCACCAAGCTGAACCTGTATTGAGCCGTCCTGATTGAGCACCATGCGGCAGGATGAGGATTCAAGCGAAATGGGCCATACGGCGGTGTTGTACCAGAAAGCCGCGCAGCCTACTCCTCTGCGAATATTGCCCGTCTGATGTGAATATTCATCATATTTGCGATAATAATCAATGTGCTTTGCGCCCTTGTCGAGGCACTGGTTAAAGCTGTCGTAATAGTTGACGTTGCGGCTAAAGCCGTCCGTAAAGCCAACGGGCATAAGATTTTTGCGCCGCAGCTCCATTGGCGTCATGCCCAGACGCAGCGCAATATCGTCAATATTGCTTTCAACAGCAAACATCGCCTGCGGGATGCCATAGCCGCGCATTGCTCCCGCAACAGGACGGTTTGTAAAAACAGTGTACGCGTCACATTCAACGTTTGGGCAGGGATAAAGCTGAGGGAACGCTCCCATGCCCTTTGCGGCGATGCCGTGACCGTGGCTTGCATATGCCCCCTGGTTTGAAAAGCTTTCAAGCTTGCGCGCAACAAATGTGCCATCCGCACGCACATAGCTGATTATGTGACTGCGGATTGCATGACGAACCCTTGTGGATACGAATGTTTCCTCCCGTGGGACGTCAAGCTTTACAAGCCTTCCGCCGAGAGCTTTGCAGATAAAAGCGCAAAGCGGCTCGTACAAAACATCCTGCTTGTTGCCAAAGCCACCGCCTATGTAGGGCTTGATGATGCGAACATCGCCCCACGGTATCGAAAGCGCCTGCGCAACTACGCGGCGCACTATATGCGGTATCTGCGTTGAGGATGTGATTGTCAGCCTGCCGTTTTCCATCCTGGCGAAGCAAATAAAATTTTCGATATGGCAATGCTGAACGGTTGGCGTCTCATACCAGTCGTCAAAGCGGATAAGCCCCTGCTCCTTCACAGCGCTTTGATAGTCCCCGTTTTTTATTGATGTATGGGCAAGAATGTTGTTTTTGAATTTTTCATGCAGCTGCGGAGCATCGTCCGCCATTGCCTCCTGCGCGTCAAGCACAAAAGGATATTCGTCATACTCAACCTTTATAAGACGCAGCGCCTGCGCCGCCGCAACCTCGTTTTGTGCCACGACTGCCGCTATATCATCACCGTAAAAAAGCGGGCGATCCGTAAGCAAAAATCTGTCCGCAACATCCTGATGTGCAGGGTCTGTGCTCCACGGATGCCCCGCCGTGGGGAATGCGGTCTTTGGCACGTCAAAGCAGGTAAAAACCTTAACAACGCCCTCATACGCCTCCGCCTCGGATACATCGATTGAACGCACCCTGCCGTTTGCAATGGTTGAATGCAGCACGCGCACTATGAGCGCGCCCTGCGGACACAGATCGTCAGTATATTGCGTTCTGCCTGTAACTTTATCATACGCGTCCACGCGTGGAACGCTTTTGCCCACGTTCATAAAAAACGAACCTCCGTCCGAGTATACTTCTACAATTAGATTATATCATATAAACGCTCTTTTTCAATGGCAAATGAATACAAATTGCTTTTGATATTTGCCGCGCGGCAAGCATTGCACGAATACCTGCGAAAAATATCGAATCACAGCTTATATACTTGTAATATCGGCAGTGCAGTGCTATAATACGTGAAGCGATTATTAAGGAGTTTAATTATGAAGAGATTTTTTGTTATTCTGCTTGCATTTGCGATGTGCCTTGGCATTGCCGCGTGCGGCGTCACCGACAACGGCGGCAACGTTGACATAACAGACGCCCCAACCGAAGCCCCCACCGCGGAGCCGACAGCGGAGTCAACCTCCGAGCCGACCTCTGAACCAACCTCCGAGCCGACCTCCGAGCCGACGACCGCTCCCTCTGCAAACGCAGCCCTCGGTGAGATAGTTGACGGCGTTTACATCAACGAGACGCTTGGTCTTAAGTTTGCAATCCCCTCCGATTGGGTAATCGCCGACGGCGATGATGAATCAACCTGTCTCAATGCTTCAAACACAATGGGCACAAACGTGCTTATTATGTGCAGCAAGATTGCCGAAAACGATGAGCTTGTAGGTCTTTCCGCCGAGCAAATCGCGCAGCAGATGGCGCAGACCATTCAGGACAACGGAAGCACCGCCGGGCTTAATTACAGCATCGGTGATATCGTGACGATTGATTTTTGCGATGAAGAATACGTGTTTGTACCCGCAAGCTGCGACTACGCCGGCATATCTATGGAGCAGGCGATTTATCTGCGCATAGTTGACGGCAATCTGTACAGCATCATTATCACATGGACTTCGCTTGATTCCACAACCATTGCCGAAATTGCGGAATATTTCTCCGCAGTGTAAAAGTCATACCGTTAAAAGCAAAGCGCCCTCGTCACGCAAAATACGGACGGGGGCGTTTATTATGTTGACAATTTGTTAAGTGTTTTACGGATTGAGCCTGTTGGGGCTGCGGAACAGGAACTCCGCCTCTTTAATGCCGATATCCAGAAGCAGCATTGTCATGCGGTCAACACCCAGACCGAAGCCGCCGTGGGGCGGACAGCCATAGCGGAAGAACTCGGTATAGAACCTTACGTCATCTCCCAAGCCCTTTTCCGCCGCCTGCGCCTTGAGAACGTCATAGCGATGCTCACGCTGAGCGCCGGTGGTAATCTCCGTGCCGCGCCAGATAAGGTCATAGCCCTGAGGAATACCATCCTTGCGCATATGATAGAACGCACGCTTTTCAGCTGAATAGTCTGTTACAAACAAAAATTCGTGCCCATATTCCTCCATTGAGAAGCGATAGGAAAGCTGCTCTGCGTCTGTGGTGAGATCTCCCTTTTCGGAATCGGGGACGGTATAGCCATAGCGTTTTTCAATCTCCGCATAAAGCTCCGCAAGCTTTATCTGAGGGAAGGGCAGCGCGGGGACAATGGTTTTAAGCCCGTAAAGACGTTCGATATCATCACCGAATTTTTCCGCAACGGCGGCAAGCGCGTATTGCAGCAGCTCCGCCTCCAGCGTCATAACGTCCTGATAGGAATCAATATATGAAAACTCAAGGTCAAAGCCCGTAAATTCTGTTGCGTGACGGCGTGTAAACGATTTTTCGGCGCGGAAAACGGGGCCGCACTCAAATATACGTTCAAGTCCTGCCGCCATAGCCATCTGTTTGTAGAACTGAGGGCTTTGAGACAGATACGCCTTGCGGTCAAAATAATCAAGCTCAAACACATCGCTGCCGCTTTCGCTTGCCGCGCCTATCAGCTTGGGCGTGTGAATCTCAACAAAGCGGCGATTGATCAAAAACTCACGCATTGCACGAACCATCTCGGTCTGCGCCTGAATCATCAGCTTGTTTTTGTCGCTGCGAAGGTCTATCCAGCGATAATCCATGCGTGCGTCTATTGCGGAATCCGCCATAAGCGGCATAGCGTCGGCAATCGACTCAACAGTCAGCTTTTCAACAACAAGCTCCTTGCCGCCCATTTTGACGGAGGGATTTTCGACCAGCTTGCCCTCCGCGGTTATCACCGACTCAACCGTGAGACGGTCCACCGCCGCCGCAACCTCGGGATAAGCCCCCTTGTCAATGGTTAACTGAAGCTTGCCCGAAAAATCACGCAGAACTATAAACGCCATGTAGCGTTTGTTGCGAAGGTTTTCGACAAAGCCGGCAACGCGGCAATATTTGCCCACGGGCGCCTCTTGAACCAAATATCTTTTCATACAAAAATTTCTCCTTCCACGGACGTGAATGCCGCATGCTGCATTCGCATAAATTCCTCGTGTATTAAACCATCATTTACCGCCTGTGTCAATGCTTTTTTAAGGCGTGACGCGGTACAGACGGCACGAGCTGTTGCTGTATACGCACTCCATCTCGGCAAAATAGCTTGAGGCAACGCTGTATGTGCCGCGCTCATATGGCCCAACCAGCACATAGCTGACGGAATACGACTTGGCAAGGGAATCAAAGTAAGTCTCCGGCTGCTCATACATCAGCTCGACATTGCTGTATCGCGTGGTGTAATCAACCCCGTGATAGTATAGGAAGTTGCTTGCCCCGCAGACTATGCTGCGCCCGGTAAGCATGGCGATTGCGTTGTTGTGGTTTGTAGCGGTGAGGAATATGGCGTCAGTCGGTGTGTTTTGTTTGACATATTCCGTCAAATCGACAAGATCGGCCGAAACAAGCTCATATCCGCTTTCTGTATAGCCAAATGCTTTTGTGCCGTCTGAATCGGTGTAGCTGCCGATATGATCCGCCGAAACGTATTCGCGCAGCAGTGTCATAGCGCCCGAAAGGAAAAGCACGATAAGCACAACAATGCACAGTGCGCGCTGTGCGATTCTTTTACCCAAGGGTACGAGACGCCTTGTGCGCTCCGAGCTTTTTTTGGAGCCCGCCCCGCCGTCAACTATGCGGTCGTAAAGCGAAACAAGATACTCCGCAACTATCCCGCAGGTAAGCGCAAACCAAACGAAAAGCAGCTTGTTGTTGTCATATGTGTTGGGCTGGAACACAAACAGCTCCGCTATCAGCCATATCAGCAGCGCACCGCCGTAGAACAGCTTGCTCTGCTTTTTTGTGGAAAGGAATGCCATAGGCATCAGTATGAATATCAGCCCAAGGTTTTTAATGTAGAACCAGAGCCACCCATCGGATTCGTTGCACCAGTTAAGATAGAATCGCACAAAATTCCCGGAGCTTGACTGCTTGAATGTAAATCCCAAAAGCTGTGGCGCGGCAAGTGCCGCGGCTATAACTCCGTAAAGCAAAAAGTATAGCAGCACACGCCCGTTGTTGCTGCCGTCCTCATCCTTTTTGGGCTTAAGCACATTGACAAGAGCAATGACGGACATTGCAATTATCAGAAAAACCGATATTATGCCCAGCGCAAGAAAGCTGTGAGTATGAACAAGGGGCATTGCTCCCGCTATTATGCCGAGGGGTATGAACAGCTTGTATTCTTTTTCGATCGCGGCGCGATACAAAAGCTGAAGGCTTGGGAAAAGCAGCGCCCATCCAAAAAGCGTTGCCCTTTGCGGCACTATCATATCCGCTATCGGATTGACCCAGCGCAGTCCCAGCTCAACAAAGTTGGTGGGCGTTTCGTACCAGCCGTTGATAAGCTGATTCCAACGGTCAAGCGGCGCGGAGCCGGATATGTTCGCGCTGATATGGTATGTGTTGTCAAGCCAATACGACCATGAGCCGTCGCTTGCAAGCCCCGCAAATGTTTTTGTGTTGTCAAAAAAGTAGGCAAAGCCAAAGCCGCCGCCGATAAAAAACAGATATGTGGCAAGCACGGCGATTGAATTGCGTTTGAACCACTGCTCAAACAGCAGATAAACGCCCAACACCACCACAATATAGGCGTATACGGCGGGCAATATCGTTGCAAATCGCAGTGACGCGCCGAGGGTGTAAAACGTGGAGCTTACGCTGTCGCAGAGGAACGGATAGCCAAGCTGAGTATCCGGCAATATCGAATACATGGGTGGGAATGTCTTCTGCACCGAAATGCTTGATATAAACCCCAGATGCATCGAAAGGTCTCCGTATGTGGATTGCCCAACGTGCAGCGAACCGTTTTCCGCATTTGTTATAGTGTGATTGCATATAAGCACCGTGCCGATTATTATCAGCGGGAGCGCCGCAAGAATAAGCGATTTTTCATCCTTGAGCGAAAAAGCGGGACGGTTGATTGGCTTGAATTTTTTGTTTGCAAGCAACAGGCAAAGCACACCCACGCCAACCGCAAGCGCGGCGGCGGCAAGCTGTGCCGCAAGCGTAAAATCCATTATGAATGCGAACAGCGTGGGGAACCAAAGCAGCATCACAAGCCCCGCCGCAAGCCCCCAAAACACCTGTTTTGTCAGGCGGTCGCGTGAAAAAACCAGCCGTGCAACCGCAAACCCCGAAGCGGCGAATATCAGCAGATACAGCACCGACAACAGATTGAACAGAAATCCCATAAGCTTCCTCCCCCATTGGTCAAACAGAATACGCCGTGCAGCGCAGCGAATGTGCGCGGCGCATATCTGTCAGCCGAATATGTTTATACTTGAAATCGGATATATCCGCATACGAAGCACGCCGTAAATACTTGCCTTTTCAACGGCGAACGCTTGCAAATTGTCAACGCCGCTTCTGTCGTCCGACAGCACAAGCACCATGCCCTGCGGCACTGTGTAGGTCATGTCCTTTTCAGTATCCCATGCGTCGGCATATGCCGCCTCGTCACAAAAAGCGTTGTTAATGTATGTTTTGCCATCTCTTACGATTATGGCTTCTCCCGAAAGAGCAATCACGCGATACTCGTTATATCCGCCTTCAATATCAACGCGAACGATATCCCCCCTTTTTATTGGGAATATGTATTTTGAAAGACGATCCACAAGCACAAGCTCGTTATCGTTAAGATCCTTGACCGTTGGCGACATAACGCTTACGGGACGCAAAATGAACAAAAATATCAGAGCAATAAGCCCCAAACAGACAAGCGTGATAATTATCGCATCCGCCGCTTTGAAGGCGACTGCTTCACGCTTGTTGTTGGTGCTTCGCACAACGTATTTGATTGATTGCTTGTCGGTTGTCATATGCCGTCAGTCAACACTGCGAATGCTGCTGATGGGGTATATCACCCCGTGTACCCTGCCAATCACATCGCAAAGCTCAACAGGACCCACAATGCGGCTGTCGCTTGAATTTGTGCGGTGATCTCCCATCACAAACACATAGCCCTGCGGCACGGTATATTCAAAGTAGCTTTCTGTATGCTCCGCGCCGTATGCGTCCGTAACTGTTTCCTGCCGCAGCACTCTGCCCACGCACTGAATCTCGTTATATTCCCTGTTGCTGTCCAGAAGCATATTCGCCTCATATGCGGATTCGTCCAGACGTTCGCCGTCAATCGTGATGTAATAATGGGAAGAGTTATCATCAAGCGTTTCTCGTCTGACGGCAATCGTTTGACCGCCAACGGCGATAACCCGTTTTACATAGGTTTTGCCCTCATGTGACTCCCCCGGAAAGCGCACGATTACTATATCACCCTGCTTAGGCTGCACAAACCAGTAGCCTATCTTTTCAACAATCATACGTTCTTCGTTTTGAAGCGTGTTCTGCATTGATTCACCGTCAACGCGTATAGGCTCAAAAAGAAAAGCGCGAATGGCAAGTGCGGCTATCAGAACTGCCGCTAAATAAAGCAGAAAATGTATGTTTGACGATGAGCGATACCCCGCGTCGTCTTTGTGAAGCGCCTCGGACACGGGACGCATGGACTTTTCAAAATCGTCGTTCATTCAACGACCTCCACAAGTTTTTTTGCCGCACGCATAAACTCCGCACGGTCAAGCATAACAACCCTGCCGCAGCACACGCACTTTATTTTGACGTCCGCGCCCGTGCGGGTGATTGTCCACTCGTTTGTGCCGCAGGCGTGGGGCTTCCGCATAATTACGCGGTCGCCCACAGCAAATTCGTTGGTTATCATATCAGTCGTTGCCGACCCACCTGAGGAAGATATAAAGCCTTGCTCCGTTTTGCGCGTCCGCATGGCTGTCGCTGCAGGTTACAATCGTCATGAAGCGGTCTGATGTTGTGACATAAGCACCGATATCAACCTCGGATCTGTCAAGCTGATACTGTATCCACTCCTCCTGCTCCTGCTGATTCATAGCCTCCATCTTGTTGGGCCAACAGGTGTTGTAAAGCTGTGACGACTCCCACTCTCTGCCGCTGCCCACGTCTTCTTCATATATTGACCAAATCTCCCAGTAGCCCGTAACGCCGTATGAGTTGATGCACCACACACGGTTGGCATACTCAAGCAGCTGCTGCTCATTATCCTGAATGATGTGCAGCTCATGGAACATTGTGCCTGTTGAACGGGCGTTATGCCCCGTGAATACTATATTTTTGCCTGCCTTTGACCAGTAATAGTATATGCTGCCGCGAGTGAGCGGCTCTTTATCCAAGCCGCGCTCGTTGTAATACCAATCCTGCCCGTACATTATAGGATAGGAAATGTTGGTTCCCGGAATGGTTATGTACCCGAGGGCGTCTGTGTTGACGCGTCTTGCATCCGCAAGCGGAGTGGTATACATGCTTGTTTTTGCATACTGGTCGATAACTCGTTTGCCCGCCTGCTGCGCACGAACCTCTTCAATATCAACTATGTCAACAGCGGTGGGATCGGTATCGTCAATTATTATGTTTGCGGCGCGAAGGAATGCGCCCGTAAGCTCCTGCTCGCCCGAAATGTGCTTTTCAATCAACGCGACGTCGTCCTCGTCAATCGCACCGTCTCCGTTGACGTCCCCAAGCAGCACGCATACCGCAGACATAGCTTCACCCGTGGCAGGCTCGGTAAAGGTGGTTTCAACCCCTGTGGCGAACAGCGTGCCGTCAATCGTATCCCCTGCGAAATGCCCAAGCAGATAACCGTCGCTGACATAGGGCAGCAAACGCCACGCGGACACGCTGCATTGCAGCAGAGTGTTGTCGCCATAGCCCGCTGCAGTGCCGTCACCATACAGTACAACAACGTGGTCGGAAGCGGCGGCTACGCAGTAAACGTCCTGCGTTTTAATTTGATAATCCATGGTAAATTCTATGGAACCAATGCCAAAGAGATTGCCTTCTGAATCAACGCCATAGGTTGAGCCTGCGCCCACAAACACACGGACAATATTTCTCCAGCCCGTGTCCCCTTCTGTTGAGTCGTCAATGCCGCCAATGGAACCCGCACCCCTTGTTGCATCCGGCGCGGGAGTATCCTTTGCGCCGTTGGATGACGCATAGTACGATGCGGTGATAACACTGCCGTTAGTTAGCAGCAAAGCGATATGATCTGCTGCCGCCGCAACCGCAGCAATCTCATACTCCGCAAATGCATCCGCATATGTGGGCGACACGGTGGAAAGCAAACGACCTTGGCTTATGGCAAAGGTTGCATCGCCCGCCGCCGCAACAGCGGTAACGAGCTTCCATTCGGAAACATCGCATTGCCCGCACAGTGAAGCGCCAACCGCTGAAACGGTGCCATCCTTGTGAAGCACCGCGATATGCCCGCTGCCCATTGCAATATCCGCAACGTTTTCAAGCTCAAGCGCGGGAGCAAAATCGTCCTCTTGCGCACCCGCAAGCAGAATCGTCCCGTCTGATGTGAGCGCGGCAACGGTGCTTGAGTTTGTGACCAGTCTGACAACGTTCGACCATCCGTATATATTGTTTTGACCTGTTGTTGCCTGACCGATAAAGCGAACCGTACCGTTGGACGCAATACCGTATGTGACGCCGTCTCCCGCAACGACTGAACCGTCCATCGCGGGAATGGTATTTTCAACCGTGGCGGGCGCAGGCGTTGCGGATGCGTCCGGCTCGGGCGTGACGACAGACACAGGTGGGTCGGTGACGTTTGGCGTCTCCTCCTGCTTTTTGCATGAGCAGCCCATCAGATTTGATAACAGCAATATCGCTGCAAGCGACAGAATAAGCAGTTTTTTAAACTTCATCAGCTTTCTCCTTGGGTTAAAAATTTGACGGTGCGGGAATTTAACCGCAACCTTAAAATACTCCGTTTATAATAATACCACAGAAATAGCCTAAAGGAAACTGTTTTTGCTTTGTTAACGAAAATTTTGAAATTGAGGGCGGCAAGCTCCGTCCATAGCTTTGACTATGTGTTGAATATGCGCTGATTATTACCGTCTGCCTTTTGCGCCGGACTGCTGCTATAAGTGATTTTTACGTCAAATGCGCAACAAACGGAGATGCTGCATCACCGCATCCCCGTTTGCGCTTTTTCGTTCTGTTTTGCTGAAGCATACCGCGCTCTCCGAGAGGAAACGCGACTAAAAAGCCGCCTGCCCCAAAGAGGAGCTGCAGACATTGAGGGGCAAAAAGCCCTTACTCCGCCTGTTCCTGCGTCTGTTCGCTCAGCTCGGGAAGCTCGATACCGCGGCAACGCATATTTTCAACATATACGATTGTCTTGACGGTATGACGACCAACCTCATCCAGCGAGTTGTATGCCTTGATGATATCATGGCAATCCTTCTTGATGTAGACGGACTCATCGCCGATAGCGAGCTTTATGTCCAACGCTTCACACATACGGACAACAGTTTCAAACGCCGTGCCGCGAACGCCCTTGTTAAGAGCTGTTACCACGGTGGACTGAGGAATGCCCAGTACTATCGCAAAGTGACGCACGCTGCGATACTGACGCTTGATTTCAATTCGCATCAAGTTAGTTAATTCTTCCATATTCAAATATCCTCCTGTGTGATTGTTCATTCTACCACGCACATTTCAAAAAGTCAACACTTTTTCTTATATGTTTATTTTTGAAATATTCACGCCGCCATAACCATACAACGGGCAGAACGCACATCCAATTTGTTTTTGTTATTTTGTCGCAAGCCAGTCGTTGATGGTCGCAACGAGCTGATCCGCGTCTATCCCATGAACCGCGCACGCCAGTTCAAGGTTTTCACCGCTTGCCATAACGCAGCCAAGGCAGTGCATACCGCTTGCCATGAGTATGTTGGCGATGCCCCTGTCGGTATTGAGAATCTCCTCAATGGTCATTGTTTTGCTGATTTCCATAGCAGTATCTCCTTTTTTTATTTATATATAAGGGTTTTGTTTGCAAAGCCAAATGTATTTTTAATGATAAACACTGCTCTGCCAAAACCGCTTGTTGACGTCATCCCTCGGTTATGCACCCCTGCGCGCTTCACCGAATTTAAGCGCTGCGCCGATAAATCCTGCAAAAAGAGGATTGGGAACGTCCGGACGGGACGTAAACTCCGGATGGAACTGCACGCCTATGAACCACGGATGGTTCGGCAGCTCGATTATTTCCGCAAGCCCTCTGCGCGGATTCCAGCCTGAGAAAATCATGCCCGCATCGCGGAAATCCGCCTCGAACTCGTTGTTGAACTCATAGCGGTGACGATGCCTCTCATGCACCTCATAGCTGCCATAGGTTTTTTGAGCGAGGCTGCCCTCCTCAAGACGGCAGGTGTAGCTGCCCAAGCGAAGCGTGCCGCCTATGCGCTCAAGGTTGTTTATCTGATCCGCCATAAGATCGATAACGGGATGCTTTGTTGCAAAGTCAAACTCGGTGGACTGTGCGTCTGCCCAGCCCAGCACGTCACGCGCAAATTCGATAACGGCTATCTGCATCCCCAGGCAGATGCCCAGATAGGGTATTTTATTTTCACGCGCATAGCGGCAGGCGATAAGCTTGCCCTGTATGCCCCTTTCGCCAAAGCCGCCCGGCACAAGTATGCCGTCGATATCGGCAAAGGCAGTGTCGCAGCTTGCGCCCTTTTCCAAATCCTCCGCGCCTATCCAGCGGATATTCACACGGGAATTATTGGCAAAGCCGCCGTGCTTGAGCGCCTCGGCAACGGAAAGATACGCGTCATGCAGCTCTACGTATTTTCCCACGATTGCAATATTACATTCATTTTTCGGATTTTGTTCACGCTCGACCATTTCCTGCCACGCGGTAAGATCCGGTGTGCGCGGATCAAGCCCCAGCCTTTTGCAGACTGCCGTGCAAAGCCCGTTCTTTTCCAGCATGAGCGGAACCTCATACAGTGACTTTGCATTGAGATTTTCAATAACAAACTCCTCCGCCGTGTTGCAGAACAGTGCAATCTTGGACTTTATGCCCTTTGTAAGCGGATAATCGCTGCGGCAGACTATAACGTCCGGCTGTATGCCTATGCTCTGAAGCTCCTTAACGGAATGCTGCGTGGGCTTTGTTTTAAGCTCTCCCGAGGCGGAAAGATACGGTATAAGCGTGACATGGATAAAGCAGCACTGCATATACTCGCATTGGATTTTAAGCTGTCGGATCGCCTCAAGAAAAGGCTGCGACTCAATATCGCCTACCGTGCCGCCGATTTCCACAATGAGGGCGTCGGGACGAAGCTTTTTCATCACCTTGGTAATGCGATGCTTGATTTCGTCCGTTATGTGGGGTATCACCTGAACCGTGCCGCCCTGATAACCGCCGTTGCGCTCTCTTTCAATCACAGCGGAATATATCTGACCGGACGTGGTGTTGTTAAGCCGTGTAAGATCCTCGTTTATGAATCTTTCGTAATGACCGATATCAAGGTCGGTTTCCGCACCGTCATCGGTGACGAATACCTCTCCGTGCTGGTACGGATTCATTGTGCCGGGATCTACGTTGAGATAAGGGTCAAGCTTCATTATAGAGACGCTGTACCCTCTTGACTTCAGCAGTCTGCCCAACGCGGCGGCCGTGATGCCCTTTCCGAGCGACGATACAACGCCGCCTGTGACGAAAATCAGCTTGGATTCCATGATGAGTGTTCCTTCCTCCTTTTGGTGCTTTCTATTTTATTCGTTTGTTTTAATGTCGTCAATATGCCAAATATCCACAGCATATTCCGCGACCGTTCTGTCTGACGAGAATTTGCCCGCCGCACAGATATTTTCAAGGCATTTGCGTGAAAAACCATCCGCGTCCCTTGTATCGTATATTGCTCGAAGCTTGGCGTCTATGTATGATTTAAGATCATAGAGGTTGAAATAATAATCGGGCTTGCGCCAATCTCCCACCAGAAGGGAATTGTATATCTCCCGCAGTATGTGCGCGGATTCATCGTTTTTGGCAACCGTTCCGTCTATCAGCGTATCCACTGCCGCTTTTACCGCGGCGTCGCCGTTGTAAACATCTATTGGGCGATAATTCGGGCGCAGCGCCTCAAGCTCCTCAACCCTTGCGCCGAAAATATAGTTGTTTTCCAATCCCGCCTGCTCGACAATTTCGATATTTGCACCATCGTATGTGCCGAGAGTGACCGCTCCGTTGAGCATAAGCTTCATATTGCCGGTGCCGCTTGCCTCCGTGCCGGCGGGGGATATCTGCTCGGAAATATCCGCCGCGGGGATTATATGCTCCGCATACGAACAATTGTAATTCTGCACAAACACAACACGCATTCTGTCGTTAACATCGCTGTCGTTGTTAACCAGTACGGAAACATCGTTGATGTACTTGATTATGTTTTTTGCCATTATGTAGCCGGGCGCCGCCTTTGCGCCAAATATAAACGCCGTGGGGGGCAAATCCTTCAGTCCTCCGGATTTTACCTGTTGGTATATGTGCATTATGGCAAGCGCGTTCATAAGCTGACGTTTATATTCGTGCATTCGCTTAACCTGCACATCGAACACGAAATAGGGGGGGATTTCCACACCCTCGTTTTCAAAAATAATTTGGGACAGTCTGCGCTTCATCTCAAGCTTTATGTCGCGGAAACGACGTATTGTATCCGCATTTATGCAGGCGCGATAGCCCGAAATCTGCGAAAGCTCCGTCAAAAATCCTCCGCCTATGCCGTCTGAAAGCATAGCGGTGAGCTTTGGATTGCAAAGCCCCAGCCAACGTCTTTGAGTGATGCCGTTGGTTTTGTTTTGGAAGCGTTCGGGATACACGGCGTACCAATCCTTAAGCACGCTTGTTTTCAAAAGCTCAGTGTGAATTTTTGCCACACCGTTAATGCAGCTTGAAACATATGCCGCAAGCCTTGCCATATGCACGGAATTGCAGTCGATTATGCGCATTGCGGCGATTCTCTCCTCGGGTATGCCGCGTGAGCGCAGGTCGTCAACCATAAAGTCGTCAATTTTATAAATAATGTCAAGTATGTTCGGAATAACATCGCGTATGAGATCAACATCCCATTTTTCAAGCGCTTCGCTCATAAGCGTATGGTTTGTGTAGCAGAACGTGCGCCTTGCCGTATCAAGCGCGGCGGCAAAATCCATCCCCCTCTCCATCAAAAGACGGATAAGCTCCGGAATGCTGATCGTGGGATGAGTATCGTTTAGCTGAATGGCGGCATGGGCGGCAAAGCCGGACAGATCGTCCCCCCGTGCGCGAACATAACGCTTGATTATATCCTGCATTGACGCGCTTGAAAGAAAATATTGCTGCTTAAGCCTCAGCCTTTTGCCCGCATATGTGCTGTCGTTTGGATAGAGAACCCGAGTTATGTCCTCTACCGAGTTTTTTTCACGCACGGCAAGCGCATATTCCTGCGCGTTAAACGCGGCGAAGTCAAGCTCCTCAATAGGTTCGCTTTGCCAAAGGCGCAATGTGCCTATATTGTCTGTGCCGTATCCCACAACGGGCATATCATAGGGAACCGCAAGCACTCTGCTGTCCGCAAACTGAACGGTGACGGTTTTGTCGTCCCTTCTGCGGCTCCACGGATCTCCCTGCCGCTGCCAGTCGTCTGCCTTTTCAATCTGAAAGCCGTTAAGAAACTTTTGCTTGAAAAGACCGAATTTATAGCGCAGACCATAGCCGTCAAGCGGAAGGTCATGCGTTGCGGCGCTGTCAAGGAAGCAGGCGGCAAGCCTGCCCAAGCCGCCGTTGCCGAGAGCGCAGTCTTCAATATCCTCCATCATGGCGATATCCACGCCGCGCAGGCTCAAAAGCCGACGCATATCGTCAAGCAGATCAAGGCAATAGAGGTTGTTGTATATCATCCTGCCCGTAAGATACTCTGCGGAAAGATAATAAGCGCGTCGGACGGTTTCATGCGATCGTCGGCTTATGCGCCAGTCATCCGCTATCGCATACATAACCGCATCGGACAGCGCCCGATGAAGCTGAACGGCCGAAGCCTCCGAAAGCTCAATCTGGTAATCCCCGCGAAGCTCATCCTCCGCCCTTCGTAATATGGCGCGTGCGTCCATCATCATAAAAATAAAATCCCCTTATATATCTGTGACCTGTCTTGAAAAATCAAATCGACAGGTCGAAAAATTCAAATCGGCTGCTTTCATCCTCCACACCCAGTTTCCCGTGGGCACGGAGGGCGTATTCATGCGCGCATCCGCGCCAAGCCCCAGAACATCCTGCATGGGTATTATCGCATATTTCGCATCGGAATCCAACACGGCTTTGACTATATCGGCACAATCGAAATCCTTTTTCGACAAAAAACGCGAAAGCACATCGATAGTTTTGTCGTCCGTTTCTGCAAGCCACTCGGCTAACGGCGGATTGTCATGCGTGCCGGTGTATATCACCTTGTTTACAACGCTTTGCGGCCTGCCGTCCCACTTTTTGGGGAAGTGCGGATTGCTTTTTTCTCCATCGAAGGCAAACTCCGCAACTTTCATGCCCGCAAAGCCCGTTTTTGTTAAAAGACGCTTAACGTTTGGCGTTATAAAGCCCAAGTCCTCCGCCACAATCTCAAGCGGAAGCTTTAGCTCCGCGGCCTTGCGAAACAGTTCAAAGCCGTTTGCCCTCTGCCACACGCCGTTGCGTGCCGTTGTTTCGCCATATGGGATGGCGTAGCAGCTTTCAAATCCGCGAAAATGGTCAATCCTCAATATGTCGTAAAGCTTTGAGGCATGGCATATGCGGTTAAGCCAAAAAGCATAGCCGTTTTTTTTCATCGCGCCCCAATCATAAAGCGGATTGCCCCACAGCTGACCGTCCGCACAAAAATAGTCCGGCGGCACTCCCGCAACAAACACGGGCTGCAGCGCATCGTCAAGCTGAAATTCGCTTGGGTGCGTCCAGCATTCCACTGAATCATAAGCACAGTATATCGGCGCATCGCCCATAATTTTGACGCCGTGCTCTTTTGCGTATGCGTGAAGCTCGTTCCATTGAGAATACAGCTTGAATTGTAAAAAAATGTAGAAGCCTACCTCACACTCAAGTCTGAGATATTGCTTGGCTATCGCATTGTGATCGCAGCGGCGCAGACCCTCGTCCGCCCATTCGTACCACGGGCGACCGTCCTCTGAATCCTTTATCGCCATAAACAGCGCATATTCGTCCACCCACGGCTCGCTGTGCCAAAATTGGTTTATCTGCTCGTCATAGCCGTCTTGCTGCTTGGCGCGTGCGTATGCCGTCATAAGCAATGGGTATCGGGTTTGATAAAGACGCCCGTAATCCACGCAATCGCCCGAATAATCAACGCCTGCGCATTCCTCCGCAGTCAAAAGCCCTTCATCCGTGAGCTTGTCCAGATCCAAAAAGTAAGGATTGAGCGCACAGCCCGAAACGCATTGATAAGGGGAATCCCCATACCCTGTTTGACCGAGGGGCAGTATAGCCCAGATGGAGGCGCCAACCTCGGCAAGCCCGTCAATAAACCGATAAGCGGAGGCGCCAAACGTGCCTATACCGTGCGGCGACGGCAGCGACGACACCGAAAGCAACACTCCGCCGCGCCGCGCAAAATAACCGTCGCTTTTGTTATTGCCCGCGACCGGTGATTGACCGTTTTGATTTTTGAACGACTCGGCAGACATCGCCCAACCGCCTTTCAAAAATAATCCAGTTTAATTATATCATAAAGTAACAAATACGCACGATATATCTTTATAAGAATTTACGAAATGGCGTCATAATTTAATGGTAAAGATAAAAACCGTGAATGCTTAAGCGCCCCCGCATTGCTTGGCTCTGCCGCAAAAGCCACATGACGACAAAATTACGCCACACAGGGAGAAAGCCATACGCTATTCAAGGCATATTCGTGTGATAACGTCTATTTCGGCACGATTTGCC
>CAYXRF010000008.1:0-101136 GCA_964467585.1 uncultured Oscillospiraceae bacterium
TGGTGAGGTTTACACAACGCAGGATTATGAGTATGGCGCAACAATCACGGCTCCCGACTACACCGTACCCGAGGGCTACTTATTCGAGGGTTGGACAGTGCCCGAGACAATGCCTGCCGAGGACATCACGCTTGACGCGACACTGACTGCCAACAATTACACAGTCATCATCCACTACATATATGCTGACAACACAACGGCTGCGCCCGACTATGTGGGCAATGTCCTGTATGATGGCACATATGAGGTTACAAGCCCCGAAATCACAGGCTACACACCTGATGTTGCTGTCGTATCCGGCACTGTATCCGGCAATGTTGAAGTAACGGTTATATACACAATCAACCGGTACACCATCACCATCAACTATGTTGACGAAAACGGTGTTGCTGTTGCTGCTCCGTATGTAGCTGTTGTTGACTACCTTACACCTTACTCCGTAACCAGCCCCGTTGTTGAAGGCTATACCTGCCTGACACCCAATGTTGAGGGCACTGTTGAAGGTGATGTTACAATTACCGTTGTCTACACACTCAACTATGAGCCTATCGCACCGACAATCGCCTACACAAGGGCTGAGCTCCGTGCGAGAGAGACTGCCGATACAAAGGCTGATCTGCGCTTTGTGTTCACAGTAACCTTCAACGATTCCTATGTAACGTATAACGGCGTTAACTATGGTCCCACAACCGAATACTTCCACATTACATCCTTCTACACGGTGCTTTCCACCGAGTATGCGTCTGTAACAGTGGCAGGCAAGAACATCTACACAATGGCTGAGGACAGCTACACGTTCACAGCTCTTGTACGCGGCATCAAGGCGGCAAACTTCGACGACATGATCGGCGCTCAGGGTTATTTGGTATATGATGGCACAACCGTCAACACCGAGATATTCTATGCAAGCGTTAATGGCATCGAAAACTAAGGCTGACCAAAACGCAAAGTGATCAATGTATGGCGGAAGCCCCGAAAGGGGCTCCGCCACCCGAAAAAGCACTTATGATGTTTGCACAGGGAGTTAACATCAAAAGATTTTAATCCAAGAAAGGAGAACGCTTTATGAAAAAGTATTCTGACCCCATGATCGATGTCGTAAGCTTCGAAATGACCGACGTCACCAATTCATTTGAGGGTGGGGACAACGAGGTTTCCGCGCAGGTTCTGTTCCCCAATATCAGCATCGACTGGTAAAACTTCGTAAGCAAACAAGAGGGCGAGATAATCGCCCTCTTTGCATACACAAAATTATGTACAGCAGCTAAATAATACTTGACAAAGGGGTGATTGTATAGTATTCTAAATACGCATAATTGAAAATATATGTAGATTCAGATTCACGTACCGCATGATTGCGGAAGAGTAATATTCGTGGGGGTGTCGTTATGATATGTAAAACTTGCGGAGCAGAGCTTGCGGATAACATGATCTATTGCAATATGTGCGGGGCATTGCAGCATCCAATCGGTGCGCAGGGTGAGCAGACGCAGATATTCTGCCCGGAATGTGGCAAAAAGATACCGAAAAGCATAGAAAAATGCCCGTATTGCGGGGTACCGGTGCAAGAACTTATTGCAGATCCACAGGATAGTACCGTGGCATTACCGGTCTTTGTGCCGCAGCCGCAGCCGCAGCCGCAGCCGCAGACCCGGCCGCAGCCGCAGACCCGGCAGCAGCCGCCGCAGCCGCAGACCCGGCCGCAGCCGCAGCCGCAGACCAATTACGCCGATTCCGTTCCCAACGATTACAGGATCAATATCAATGGTGATAATACACAGCAGCGCAAAAAAACAAAAGCACATGGCGGGATTATTGCCGCCGTGGTAATCGGTGCATTGCTGATTTTGGTTATAGCATTTTTCGGTTTGGTTGCCGTATTGTCAAAAAGCAATTCGCTTCCAAAAGACTCCATCATTTTGGCATGGAGCGAAAATCTTTTGAGCGATGTAGGTATAACCGACGCAGCGTCCGACAATGACGGCACTCAAAGCAATGGCACGGAAAACGATTCATCCCAAGGGGACGCCATTTCATCACAAGACACTGAATCTCAGTCGCCCATTCCAAGCAAAGCGCCAACGCCCGAGCCAACTCCGCAGCCAACACCCGAACCAACTCCCGAGCCTACCATTGAAGCAACGCCGCAGGCAACACCCGTGCTGAATCCGTCATATAATGATGGAGTAGAGGGCTGGATGACCAACTCAAGCAGCAGCGGCGCAGGTCAATCCTATGCAAACCGAGTTACGCAGCTAAATCAAAGTCAGTATGGGTGCGGCACATTTTCAACGCAGACAACATTGTATCATCCCGCACAGAGGGATTTCAGCCTGTGTTGGGACAAGCCCGCCTATCAGCAGATAACCACAAACACCAACAGCAACAATGTTCGCATAACAAGAAAGCAAATACACGATGACGCAACGGGAGTAACCTCCGAGTATGAGATTTACACTCTCAAATCCACAGGGCTTGTTACAAAAATTGTTGCGATAACGCCAAATGGGGGCGGCTATAACGTTGTGGATTTTTATTTTGAAGCAAACGATGCCGCGGCGGGTAGTGTTATAAGCCTTGTATATGAAAGAAGCCAAAGCAACTATGGCATAAACAGACCCACAATTGAAGACGACGGCAACCGCTTTTATTTCAATGATGACGTCATGATTAAATGGCGCGTCGTCTCAAATGGCGGCAACACAAAATATCAGTATGTACTAAGCCAAGCCGAGGTCGATTACAATCCTGCCCCCGCGGGGACGTCCACAACGCTATATAGCAACCTTTCATCAGCAGATAGGTCGCTATATGACCAAAACGAATTAAAATGGATACGGATTGCGTATTCAACGTTGGACGCAGTTAAAAATACATCAATTGTTAACGTCTGCGAGGTTTCGGGCGTTGCTTACGATGGCAATGGCGCCCCGATGGCAAACGTTTCAATATGGGTCTATTCAGTTGATCACAGCGGCGTTGTGTACACAACCTATACGGACGGCAACGGGCAGTATGCGTTCAAGCTGATAAAATCCGATTCAACAGTGTACAAATTCCGCCTGTCATTTATTTCAAGCGGATGCAAAACTGTCGTTGTTTATGACGTCAAGCTTCAGGAATATGCCGTCAGCAAATTTATTAATGCAGTATATATGATGTCGTCATCCTTGGGAGGAAACGGCGTCAAAATTATGGCAAGCGATGTTTGCTACAAAAACGAAATGGGCAATGTTATACAGCACAATGTTCCCAATGCCTCCATTTCGGTTTATGCGGGATTTAACAACACAAGTGACAAACGTGCGGCAAGCGGGGTCACGGGGCAGGACGGCAGTGTCACTCTCAATCTGTATCCGGGGTGCTACACGGCGGCTGTCACTGCGGAAGGCTATATGGATACATGGTATGATTTTGTCGTCACCGAAAACGCTTCAACAATAAGCATTCCCGTTACTCAAACATTCACTGAAAACACAGTGCGTATTGTGATAACGTGGAATGGCAGCCCGCCCGATATAGATCTGCATCTTATGAATCAGGCGAATCATATTTCATACGCCAACAATACAATTGATGCAATTGAGTTCATTGACAGCAGAAATGGCTTTGGACCTGAGGTAATCACAATTACAGGCGCAAAGACAAGCGCGCTGTACAAGCTGTATGCAATTGACTACACGGCATGCCGCGCAGGAAGCGCATATTCAACAGCGATGGGCAACTCAGGCCTAAGAGTGCAGGTGTATGTACACAACAGCTATGTTGACAGACTTGACTCAACCTATTACGTTGCGGGCGGAGACGCGGGTGTGATGTGGGAGGTGTGCGAGATTCGTGCGGGTACAGTGTTAGCACAGGCTCGATACTATGCAGTTATGCCCGATCCCGATTGGTATGGAATGAAATAACAAATTCAGCGGCAAAAAATGAAAACATCAATAAACCGAGGGACGTGAATGCCCTCGGTTTTTTATGCAGAAGCAAAGCAAGTTAGCCTTTGATATAGCTGTATACCTTGCGCAGCGCGCGCGAAGACGTGTCGTGCAGCGTGGGACTCAGCTCCGAACAGGTAAAATGCATAGCATCGCAGGAATGCGGATAATAGTAACCCCAACCGAATCCTGCACGATAGAACGCAAGCTCATACAAAAGATAGTTAATTATCACAGTCGGCACATTTCGATATGTGTTTTCCCAGCTTCCGTTGTATGTAAAGTCATAATATTTTACGCCGTTGGCTTCCTTAATGCCGTTGTATACCAGATGATTGCCAACCTCACTGCGAATGTTGTCACGATTGTAAATGCGATTAAGATTAGCGTCCATTGTGTGATTCAAATCGACAGCGGTTCCAAAGGAATGGTGACTTACAAACGTCAAATCAGACACAAAACGTGAAACAAACGTGCCGCCAAATTCCTTTACAAGGCTGTACAGCTGAATAACTCCGGAATCGTATGTGCCGCCAACATGAACATAGGTTGAGGTCATGTATTCGAATGCCTTTTCGTAATAGGGAACGGCAAGGTTGTGGACGGTCCATTTGCGCCCATCGGGAGCAGTGACATATGTAAAATGCGAATAAACCCACGAATTATCAATCACGATGTTTCGACCGTCTCCCCATGTGTAGGTGAACATGAACTGATCGCGTGAGCCGAAAAATCGCAGTGCGTATTCGTAATTGTTGCGAAAATTATTTGAAATCAGCTGAATCGGGCTGTTGCTGACAATTTTGAAAGCGGAGTAGTAAAGCTGAACGGCTGTCTGCTGAGTGCTTGAGGCGTAAAGCTGAAATGTGTAATCGCCCGCGGCAAGCTCCTGAAACTTTACCTTTGCGGTAAGCGCACTTGAGTCGGTGGGGAATGTTATGTCAACAAGCTCACAGCGGGTAACGGCTTCGGCTTCGGCAAATGTGACAGAGTACGTTTTTGCGCTGCCGCCTGAAGCGGTGATTACAGCGGAAACAGAAAGCAAGGGGAATCCGCTTTTAACCGTGCCGCCAAAGCAAAAGGGCTGTCCTTGCGGGATAATTTCAGTAGTATTGGGCAGCGGCAAGGATAATGACTGAACTAATTCAATTGCAGGAACTGCGGTTGGAGTAGGTGCAGGCGTCGGAGCTTCAGTTTCAAAGGGTGAGGGGGTGGGGGCGGGGGAAGGTGACGACATTTCGGAAGTCACATCAGGCGAAGCATAGTCCGTTGGAGTTGCGGTTCTGATGGAGACCGTCTCATTTGGGATCGCAACCGCGTCATTTTCAGTTGATGAGCTTACATCCCCACAGGAACAGGCGCACAGCGCACAAAACTGCGCCGCGACAAAAAATGCAATTAGACGCTTGAATTTACAATTCATCAGTTATACCCCAACAAGTCAAACAAAAAATCTGCCGCTGCCTTGTACCCGTTCGCGCCCATTCCAATCACTGAAAACACGCAGACGTCGGCAATCACATCGATGGCACGAAAGCTCTCACGGGAAGTAATGTCGCTTATATGCACATTGACAGTCGGCATATTGCAGCAGGCAACAGCGTCACGCAGCGCGTATGAATAATGAGACAAAGCACCTGCGTTCAGTATTAATCCGTCATAAACACCGATACCATGCTGTATAGCGTCAATCAATGCGCCCTCATGATTGGATTGAATGTAGCTCATTTCGCAGCCCTTGGCATTGCAGAAGTCTTTTAGCGAATCAATAATCACGCTCATCGAAATCGTGCCGTAAATGTCGGGCTCACGAGCGCCAACCAGATTTAGATTTGGACCGTTCAAAACCAATAGCTTCATAACACGAATACGCTCCCGATTAAATTCCATATGATTATATCATAAATGCCGCAAATATGGTATAATTCATATGAAATAAAGTTGGAGGAAATCAAATGCTTCATTACGCGGTGATTGGGAGCCCGATAGCACAAAGCCGTTCGCCGGAGATATACCGAAAGCTATACGATGAGAGGGGAATTAACGCTGACTTCTCCAAGATAGAGATTATAAAAGAGCAAATACCCCATGTAAGAGAGCTAATGATGTCATACAACGGTTTTGCGGTAACCATGCCGCATAAACAAACAATCATTTCGTATGTAGATCAGCTTGACAAAACAGCAATTGAATGTCATGCGGTCAACATTGTAAAGTCCGACAGAGGTATTTGGACAGGTTACAACACCGATTGCATTGGCGTAATTGATGCGATTAACCAAAATAATTTTGATGTGTGCGGTAAAAGTGCAGCAATCTACGGACGGGGCGGCGCGGCGCGCGCAGCGGCATATGCGCTTGAATCGCGGGGCGCCGCTGTCACTTTTTATGTCAGAAGTATAACTAATTGTGGAAACAGGCATGAAAAGCTCTTTATTTCCCGGGAAATAACTCCATGCGATATTTTCATCAACGCTACTCCTCTGGGGATGAAGGACGAATTAGAGTTTGAAAATTATAAGTTTCTCATAAAAATGAAGCCTTCAATCGTGTTTGATATGGTATACAAAAGCGATACTGACACTGAGTTGATTGAGCGCTCAAAGGAATACGGAATCACAACAATAAGCGGAAATGAGCTGCTTTACCGACAGGCTTTGGCAGCCATGAAAATATGGTTTGCAGATACATAAAACAAAGCAAACAAATGCACAAACCGTGTGCATAATCAATAACGCACAAAATAGCGAATGCGATACTGATATTCATCATAAAATCAAACAATCAATTGGCTTAAGCAGCAATTGCCTAATCTAAGTGTGCAAGCTTATCCAGCAGAAGCAGGGCGGAGTATGCAGCCTTTTCACGCACGGTCGTTCGATCGCCTGAAAGATGCAGCTCATATGAAACAACTCCCTTGCTGCACGCGCCGCCAATATATACAAGACCGGCAGGTCTGCCGAGGCTATCCAAGCCCGGACCGGCAAGGCCTGTTGTGGCAACGGAAATATCCGCGCAGGAGGTATCACGCATGCCAATCGCCATGTATTCCGCAACAACACGGCTTACGGCGGTGTTGCTTTTTATCAGATCGGAAGGTATGTTAAGACGTCTTGATTTTGCAGTATCCGAATATGTAACGGCGCCTTCGCAAAACCATTGTGAGCTGCCCGCAGCGCGCACGATCTCGGAGGCGACAAGACCGCCCGTTAGGCTCTCCGCAACCGAAGCGGTCTTATGCTTTTTGATAAGTTCATTTGCGATATCGGTCACAATCACCGAAAAATTCAAATTGCTCATTTTGATGCAAATAGCTTGCGATTACGAATAATGTAATCCACGCCCGAAACAATTGTCATAACAACAGCAGCAACCATAAGCACAAAATCAACAGGCACTTTAATGCTTGCAAACACTGGCCCAAGTATCAGCACAAACGGTATGGCAATGCTTTGAAGCGTGGTTTTGATCTTTCCGAGGGAACCGGCGGCAATAACATTGCCCTGACTTGCTGCAACAAGCCGCATTCCGCTTATTGTGAACTCACGCGCCACAATAATGATTGTAAATAATGGAAGCAGATAATTGCATACGCTCATTAGATTTCTGCCAATAAGCATTATCATTGCCGCCGCGGTCAGAAGCTTGTCCGCAATTGGGTCCATCAGCTTGCCAAAATCGGTAACGCAGTTGTAAGCACGCGCAATTCGCCCGTCAAGCATATCGGTAATGTATGCCAAAATGAAAATCACGCCCGCGACAAAATAACGGCTCTGTATATCCGCACCGAATAAGCTGAACATAACGGCGTCGGGCATGTAGAATGCGGCGACAAAAAAGGGTATCGACGCCATTCTTGCAAGGGTAAGCTTGTTTGGAAGATTCATATAATGCCTTTCTTAAAAAAGTTTATTTTACCATGTAAAGCGATAACTGCCCGAGTGGCGCTCCGCAGTGACCTTGATTTCAATATTGGAGTTTGCAGGCAGCTCAACTGTCCACTCACCGCTTTCTATCGCGTCTTCGTTAAAAAGCAGCTCCCCGCTGTCTTTTTCTGTTACGCTGACAGCAAGCGTGCCTTCGTTGTTGGTTATCGCAATATTCAAAGTGACGGGATCATCGCCCGTGCTAAGCGTTTTAATGCGCCACCCGTCAAAACGACGGTATTTCATTGAAAATTCCCCCGCTTTGCTGATGGATGAGCCGCTTATCACGCTGTAAGAGCCGCGAGAACAGCCAACGCACAACAAAAGCAGAGCAGGAATTATGAGCGCGATTGCAATCAGCCTTTTCATTTGGACGCCTCCTCCTGACATATTATCTCGGCGGTGAGATCATAATCGTCCGCACCCGTTATGCGCACGTTCACATATTGACCGACAGAAAGCGGATTGCCGCCATCCAACGCGACGTTTATCGTACCGTCCACCTCCGCCGCCTCTGCGTATGAGCGGCAAAGCGCCAGCCCACGCCTGCGGTCGATATCGTCAACAAGAACCTCAACAATGCTTCCTATGCGCGACTCGTTCATCCGACGGGAAATCCTTTTCTGTGCCTTCATCAAACGATCAAGCCTCGAAAGCTTTGTTTTTTCATCAACCTGATTGGGCATCAATGCGGCAGGCGTGCCGTCCTCGGGGGAAAACATGAACGCTCCGACACGGTCATACGGATGTTCACTCAAAAAAGCTAAAAGCTCATTGAACTGCTCGTCCGACTCATCAGGGAAACCAACCATGGCTGTTGTCCGCAGAACAAAATCCGGCGCGGCGCTTCTGACATAATCCGTAATTGTGCGGATATGCTCCGCCGTGCCGTGACGGTTCATCGCCTGAAGTATTTGCGGGTCAATGTGCTGAATGGGCATATCAAGATAATTGCAGAGCTTGGGATTATCGCGTATGGCGTCAATCAAATGCTCGTCAACCGTGTTGGGATATGTGTACAGAAGCCTTATCCAATGCAGCCCATTAATATACGAAAGAGAGGAAAGCAGCTCACATATTCGTGGTTCGCCATAAAGGTCGATACCATATGCGGATGTGTCCTGCGCGATAACAGTAAGCTCCGTGACGCCGTTTTTCGCAAGCAGGCTTGCCTCGTCAACAAGATTTTCAATTGGGATACTGCGTCTGCCGCCACGAATAAGCGGAATAGCACAATAAGTGCAGCGATTGTCGCACCCGTCGGCAATGCGAAGATATGCGCGATGCTTAGGCGTTGTTAAAACTCTGCCGCAGCAGTGATGCGGCAAAGAGTGCGTTTCAAGCCCCATGCGCATACAGATAGCCTCGGCAAGTCCTGCGTGGTCACGCACGCCCCAGATGAGATCTGCTTCAGGCAGTGACTCATAAAGCTCATCATAATATCGTTCGGTAAGACAACCGCAAACAACCAGAAGAATGCATCGCCCCTCGTCCTTAAACCGTGCCATTTCAAAAACGGAATCAAGAGAATCTGTTTTTGCGCTTTCAATAAAGCCGCAGGTGTTTACAAGTATTACGTCCGCTTCCATGGGGTCGGATACAACGTCAAAGCCAACGGCGGTTAGCTCGCCCAAAATTTCTTCAGAATCGACTCTGTTTTTTGAACATCCCAGAGAAACGCACCCAACTGTGGGTTTTGAAAAACCGTTATTCGTTATCATTCGCACCTTCGCCTTCATCACAGAACAGCCTGCGATAGCCCGCTTCGTCAATAAGCACCTTGCGCGGCTTGCTGCCGTCAAAGCCCGAAACAATCTTTTGCTGCTCCATTATGTCAACAAGACGTGCAGCCCTTGCGTAGCCAACGCGCAGCCTTCGCTGAATCATTGAGATTGAAGCCGAACCGCTTTCAAGCACAACACGAACTGCATCGGGCAGAAGATCGTCCTCCTGCTTGCCGTTGCCCTGACCCTGCGGAGCGCCAATGCCTGCAATGCCTGAAATAACGGCTTCGTCATATGCGGACTCAACCTTGTTTTCGCTGAAGAAAGCCATCACAGCTTCAACCTCCTCGTCGCTTACGAATGCGCCTTGCGCACGAATGGGCTTTGCCGCCCCGTTCGCATGGAACAGCATATCGCCCCTGCCAAGAAGCTTTTCCGCACCGTATGAGTCAAGTATTACACGGGAATCAATGCCGTTTGAAACGGCGAATGCAATTCTTGAAGGAATATTCGCTTTTATTAGACCTGTTATGACGTCAACGGAGGGACGCTGCGTGGCAACGATAAGATGAATGCCGCAGGCGCGCCCAAGCTGCGCGATACGGCAGATAGCCTCCTCAACGTCCTTGGAGGCAACCATCATCAGATCCGCAAGCTCATCAATTATTATCACAAGACGGGGCCACTTGTCCTCATCCTTTTCCTGAAGCGCATTGTAACGCGCAAGGTCGCGTGCGTTGACCTTGCCCATTTTGGCATAGCGCTGCTCCATCTCAAGCACAGCCCATTTTAGCGCACCCGCAGCCTTTTTCGGGTCTGTAACAACAGGGCAGAACAGATGCGGCAGCGGTGCAAATACCGAAAGCTCAACAACCTTAGGATCGATTAGAATCATTCTCACGTCGTCAGGCGCGGATTTATAAGCCAAACTCAGTATAATGCCGTTGATGCAAACCGATTTGCCCGAGCCCGTCGCGCCCGCGATAAGCATATGAGGCATTTTTTCAAGATCCGCCATCACGGGTTTGCCCGCAATGTCCTTGCCCAAGGCAAACGTCAGCGGCGACTTGGCGGCGACAAAATCACGAGTTTCAACAACCTCCCGCAGACGCACCATCGCGGTGTCCTTATTGGGTATCTCAATGCCAATGGCAGCCTTTCCGGGGATAGGCGCCTCAATTCGCACACGCGGAGCGGCAAGCGCAAGCGCGATATCGTTGCTGAGAGTGGTAATCCTGTTGACACGCACGCCCTGCGCGGGCTGAAGTTCAAAACGGGTGATAACAGGACCAACGCTGATATTTGTAATTCTTGCGCTTATATTGAAGCTTGCAAGCGTGTCAATCAACAGCCTTGCCTTTTCAGCGGGCGATTCCCCCGCGATTGCCTCACTGTGATCGGGCGGACGCAAAAGAGAAATCGGAGGACGCTGATATATGGCGACAGCGGGAGGCACGGCAGAAGCCGAGGGGACAGACTGCTCCGCAGCCGGCTCGGCGGCGCCCGCAGCGCCCGATGGCTTTTCACCGTCAAGCGCGCCCGCCGGCGTATCAGACGCCGACAGCTTGCGCTCAGCTTCAAAGTGCTGCTCCTCACTTACAACAGAGGACTCCTCACCGTTTGGTGTGTCGCCCGTGATGTTATCAGAAGGAACAATTTCGATATTGTCAAACGGATCTCCGTAATCGGTGGTGTGTACAGGACGATTGACCTGCTCAAGCCCCGCATTGGAGATATTGAAGCTGGATTTTAGCTCAGAATCCTGCTTTTGTTTTGTTTTGGGGATATCGCCCGTTGTGGGCAGAGTGTCTATCGCAGCCGTGCCGCCCTGCGCAACGGAGGAACCCAAAGGTGAAGCCGTTGCGCCCAAGCCCTTAACAGCAGTGTCCGCTTCAGGCTCGATAAGCTCCTTATCGTGCTTGTGGAGACGCTTCTGCCGCCGCTCCTCACGCCTTTGCCTGCGCAGCCGCTCCTCAACGTCGTCTTCCTCATCATCGTCAAGCATCTCGTTATACAGCTTCGCCTTGCGCTTGTCCTCCTGCCGCTCAATATGCTCAACAACCTTTTTGCCTGCGGAGCGAATTGAAACACGGGTCATCAACAGCAAAAGAATCATGGCGATGGTTACAAAAAGCACTATCGCACCAACGGAGGTGATAAGCCTTGCCGCGCCATAGGCGGGCAGCGCGGCTATAACTCCGCCGCCGTTTCGGTTAACGCCAATGCTGTACGCAAGCTTGATATAATCGCCAAATTTGGTGGAAGCGCCGCTGACGTTGCTGACGGCAAGATGCACAATGCACATAACCGACCATATGGCGCCAAACAGCATGGACAAAAGCCCCGTGCCTATCTGCTTGCGTGGTATGGCGATAATCACTATGCCTGCAATCAAAAGAATCACGGGAAGGGCGTACGCAACTATGCCCACAAGCCCAAATAGTATGGGAACAAGCCTGCCGAAAAGAGCGTCCGATGGGACATATGTTATAACTCCAAGTATTATGCCCGCCGCGCACAGTATCAGACCGCCAACCTCGTCATGGCGGTTTTCGTTTGGCTTTTTATTCTCATTTGAGGCGGAGGCTGAAGCGGAGCCTTTGCCGCCCGATTTGCCCTTGACGGGCTTATTTTGCACCTTAGCGTTATTTTTTTTGCCTGTGGTATTTGCCATAGCTCCCCCTAAAAACAGTGTTCATATCATGAAATATGCCGCGTATGCCGCGGCGGCACGGGCGGCGTCAATCGCCGTTCATGCTCAAAAGCTCTCGCGCAATATCAAATTTTAGGCTTGTGTAACGGCTGTCCGTGGGTATCTCAAGCACAACCAGCACAAGCAGCTCATCTTCAGTATCAACGTTGATTCTAAATCCAACGAACCACGCTATCTCCCTGCTTTTGTCGGAGCCAATCTCAGCCGTGCCTGTTTTGCCTGCAACCGTGCAGCCGCTCACACGCAGCGAACGCCCCGTGCCGTTGTAGGTTGGGCTCATAACCTTTTGCATCATGGGAGTAAGCGCGGCAATAGAATAGCTGTCAATGGCGTTTTCAATCCAAATGGTTTCACTAAAAACCTGTGTGGGACTGTAATCAACGCCGATAGTTCTGTAATATCCGCCCGTTATATAGGGGACGGGCATGTCCCCGCCGTTGCGGAATGCGCAGTACATTGTGGCAAGCTGAAGGGGAGATATAAGCACCTCGCCCTGCCCATAGCCGGAGTCGGCAAGCAGCTTGTAGTTCATATCCGTGTCGTCGTTTTTTAGCTGAGACTGCGCGACAGAAAGCTCAAACGGCAGTGCGGAGTTCATACCTATGCGTTCCATATAGGTCATGAATTTGTCCTCACCCATAAGCAAAGCCGCATTCGCAAAATAGATATTGTCGGAATGCAAAATTGCATTTTCCATATTCAACGGAGTAGAACGGTTATATACGGTTGCGCGTTTGATAGCGGGCCATATCCATGCACCGTAATCGGTTGGCGTCCAATAATCGTTTTCGATTTTGCCCGAAAAAACATAGTCCGTGCCAAGCGTGCCGGTTTCCATCGCCGCGCAGGCGGTAAACACCTTAAATGACGAACCCGGTGGATAAAGACCGCGTATCGTGCGGTTGTAAAGAGGTGCGTTCTTTTGGTCAAGTATAGCCTGATAATCAACGCTGCTTATACCGTTTGCAAAGGGATTAAGGTCGTATGTCGGATATGAAGCAATCGCCTTTATCGCACCCGTTGTGGGATCCATTGCAATCACAGCCCCCGCAGTGTTGTCGCCCCACAAAACAAGATCAAGAGCGTTTTCGGCGCGCTGCTGCAGTTCAAAGTCGATTGTAAGATGAACGTCCTCACCGTCCTCCACAGGCTTTTTGTAAAGGGTAGAAACAAGCTCGCCGACTGAATTTCTTATTGTGACGGTATAACCGTCCTTTCCGCGCAAAACGCTTTCATAGGTGCGCTCCAAGCCGCTTTTGCCAACGATTGAGTCCGTTGTGTAAAGACCGTCCTTAGGGTCACGCTGTGAATTGTATTCCAAGACCTCATCCTCTGAGGCGCTGCCCACATAACCAAGCGTGTGCGCCATAAAAGACCCGTAAGGATACGTCCTGCCGCAGCCGTAGCCATAGCTAATATCCGCGCCGTCTATTGCCTTGATTATCTCCTGAAGCGAAACGGGCATATCATCGGGCAGATACTGCTTAACTATGGCGATGCCGTTATAAGCCTTGTCCACCACCCTTTGAACATCCTCACGCGAAAGAAGCAAGGCGTCAGAAAGCCGAGTGATTGTGAGGGCAATATCGTCCGTTTCTGCTGTGTTAATATAAACTGAAGCGTAATCCACGGTTTGGGCAATGATTTCGCCATCGGCAATAATGTCGCCCCTGCGCGCCGCAACAGAAGTGACAAGCACACGATCGCTCCAATCCATATCGGGAAAAATCAGCGCGGGCGACCAAACAACACGCCATGCGCTGCCGTCAAGCACAGCGTTCAGCACGCCGTCAAACGAGAGCACGCCCGCCATGTCCGTGTCATAAACAACGGTGTAATTGACCTCTTTATATGATCCCGAGACGGAGGAGCCCGTTTCGGTGAACATCACGGACACAACGCCAAGAGCGTTAAATATCGAAGTGTATTTGTCAATAAAGTCCTGTTCGGTAATTGTATCGTCAGTGCTTTGAGATTCTGAACGAACGGCGGAGCAAACATATCCGTATGCGGACGCAAAATCAAAGCCCTTTATCGCATCGGCAAAAAGGGTAAATATTGCTTCATCATCGTATACCGCAGCCTTCCTGCAGCCGAAGGAGCAAAAAAGCATCACGGCAATAAGCGTCACACAAACTATCCGTTTCAACAGGCGCCCTCCAACGTACATAATCCAACATTTACATTATATACCTCAACAGGCATAGTTGTAAAGCAAAATAAAAGGGAAACGACAATGCGTTTCCCTCAGGTCATCAAAAAACAGTGCTTTCCGATTAGGTTTTAAGTTTGTGTTTTGCAGCTATGCGGTGACGGTTCCCGCGCTTTCACCATCGCTGAATGTCAGCGCCGCGCCATACGCAAAGCCGTGAGAGTCCGCGCCGCCAACAGTCCCGCCAAGGAAAAACTCATAAACAGAGCCGCTTATAAGCTCCGGACAGCTCATCACTATGGATTCGAACTGTTTGCTTGCGGTAAAAGACAATATAGGGTTGCCCTGACTGTCGCACATGGTAACAATCGTGCCGACAGGCATAGTGCCGTTGAATCGCAGAGAGAGTGAATCCTGTTCGCTTGCGTCCGTGTCAAAGCTCTGCGCCATACCGCTTGAACCGATAGCAACCACAACTCCGCCGTTTACAACGCCCTGTCCCTGATAATCAATCGCTCCGTTGGCGTTTGAAACAGGGCCGCTCACAAGCAGCGTGCCGCCGTTCATGTAAAAATCACCGTTGGAATCAATTCCGTCGCCCATCACGTCAAGCCATATGTATCCGCCGCATATCTTAATAAACGCATCGGAATCAGCCGCAAACTCATTTGGTCTGTGACCTGCGCCGCCCTGCTCAACAGCCTCTCCTCCGCCGGCAGCGTTCATGCCATCGTCGCTTGAAACAAGCTCGATAGTGCCGCCCATAACGCTTATGTTGGTTGCCTCAAGCCCTTCATAGCTTTCGGTTATGGCAATCGTGCCATCGTTTATCACAAGCGCGTCGTCCGCGTGAATACCATCGTCGCCCGTGGCGATATTTATCGCTCCGCCGTTGATTGTTACGTCTCCGCTTGAATGAATGGCGTCGTCGCGGGAGTCGATTGTGACGTCGCCGCCATCGATATTGATTGCGGCGTCCGCCTTAAGCCCCTTTGCGCTTGACGCGGATGCTGAATTGGCGTTGCTTGCGGAAGCGGCTCCTCCGCCGGTGGAAACAACCATCGTGCCGCCGCAGACGTACACAATGTTCTGCGCCTGAAGACCGTCATTGTCGGCGGTAACGGTGAGCTTGCCCGATTCAAAATAGATGTATCCGCGCCCGACGTCCTCAGCGTTGTCTGAAATCATACCATCGCTGCCCGCCACAACGGAAATATCCGCACCCTTAATTTTAACCGAATCCTTGCCGCGCAGTCCATCCTTAACGGCATATACAGAAAGCTTGCAGACGGCGATAACAAGGTCGTCCTTTGAAACAACGCCGTGCTTATATGTGCCGTGAACAATAAGCTCCCCGGAGCCGTTAATTGTAAGATCCTCCTTGCTGTAAATGCAGGAATCAACCTCGGAGGATTTGTCCGCATACTCAACCGCATCGCGCAAAGTGCTTACCGTGTTGTTTACAAGCGTGATAAACACCTTGTCGGCAACCCAAATTTCAATCGGAGCGCCATCAAGACTTGTGATGCTCACGCCGTCAAAAACCAATTGGATTTTATCCTCCTTGGAGGCGCGCACAACGATCCTGCCGTTTGACAGAGCGCCGGAGAAGTAGAATACACCCTCCGCGCTGATGGTAACGGTGTTGTCGTCAACAGCCACGCCGCTGCCCGTCACAACGGTTGCATCATCCGCCAGCTCAATTATCGCCGTTGCGGAATCATATTCAACGCTTGTATCACGTTTTGAAAACGTGAAGTCATATATTTCAGAAAGCACATCCGAGGTCGTATCATCGTTGGTGGCGGGATACGAGCTGCCGTCCTGCTCAGTCGGCGCGGGAGTGCTCTTTGAATCATCGTTATCGCCGTCACAGCCGAAAAGCATTGCGGCTGATAATATCAGCGAAATCATCAAAATAACCTTTTTGCTAAAAATACGCATATCACCGATTACTCCTTATAAGTAATTTGTTAAAGGATATGCGTCACGACTGTCTCTGCCGTCAGCGTTTACAGTTGTTCGACCTTTGCCATGTCGGTAACGCCGCAGACAATCTCAAGATTACCGTTTCGACAGCGTATCTCGTCAATCATCTGCTTTTCTTTCGAGATATCCTTTAACGTTATTCTATACTGAAGCTTATAAAGGCTGCCCATGTTGGAGGTTTTAACCTTTTCAAGCTCATGCTTGGATGTATACTTCGCAAATATATCCTCAAATACCTCGGAATAGTCAAGGCTTTCAGGTATTGTGATGCGAAGATCACGTTCGCCGTGCCTTCTTGCTCCAAAATCAAGGCAGGTAAGCAGAACGCCAACGCCTATAACAATCACGGTGAGCGTGGCGGCAAGCGCGACATATCCGGAGCCTGTCGCAAGCCCCACGGCCATCGCAAGAAAAACGCATGCAATATCACGCGCCGAACCGGGCGCGGAACGGAAACGAACAAGTCCAAACGCACCGGCAACCGCTATGCCTGTGCCGACATTGCCGTTTACGACCGATATCACAATCTGTACTATAACAGGAAGAAGCACCAATGTCAACGCAAAACCCTTGGTATACGAATTGCGGAACATATAGAACCATGCAATCAGCAAACCGAGAATAAGCGAGCAGGCGGCGCAAATCAGCACCATGCCGACTTCGGGCACAATGTAGTCGTCCTGCAAAAGCAGACTTGTGAACACACCATTTGAAAACATTTTAATTGACCCCCTTATCAAGTAAAACAGTTGTATATGCAGTCCCATACTTTGAGTATGACGCAGGGAATATCGAAAGGCTGTCAAACAGATGCGACATCCACAGCGGCATCGAGCAAGGGATCTTAACTTCCATTATATAGTAATTGTCGTCCAAAATGCAGGTACCATGCGCGCCGTCCTCCAGATGCAGGTCGGTTTCACGATAGCGAAGGTTGGTATCAAGCGTCATTCTCAGTTCGCTGTCCTCAACGCCAACAAGCGCAACACGGTCATAGCACAGCACCATTGCGGGAGCAATGCCCTGATAAAACTGAAGCACATGGTCAATTTCATGGCTAATCTGCGTCTCTGCGGGAGGACGCTTTCCGTTAACAAGATAATCGTATGCCTGCTCATACGTCATTGAGATGCGGCGCTTGTATACAACGTCCTCAAACTTTTTTTTAAGCTCGACAAATGAGTTCGCTGAGGAATTCGGCACGCCGTAGCAGCGAAGCCGCAGCTTTTCTTTATAGCAGGGCTTTGCAATGGATTCACGCACTATCCTGTGGTCGGGTGTGTCAAAATAGATGTTGCATATGGTGGTTAACCCATATTGGTCAACCTGCATAATCCCTTCAAGCCCCTTCAGCAATTCGTCATGCTGATGTTTCGTAAGGATGTATTTAACTTCATATCGCTCAAAAACAGCCTGGACGCCTTCAACCATGAGCGCACCTCCCCCGAAAGATAACCCGATTAACCTCGGACATGATGAAATTATAGCATATGTGAATGGCATATGACCGTCACAATTGTGACAAAGTTTTAACAATTATTTCACAATTCAACGATTGTCAGAGGTTTGACACAAATCAAGCATCAGTTTGAGCAGATTGTCGCAGCATATGGCGCGAACGGCGGACTGATCAAAGCCGCGGCGCTGCAGCTCCTCAGCGATTAGTGGAAGCCCCGCAGGCGTTTCAAGCCCACGCGGATAAACGCCCATGCCGTCAAAATCAGAGCCGATGGCGGCGCAGCGCAGTCCGCCGACCTCAGCGATATGCTCTATGTGGTCAACGATGTTATCAACCGTCGCTTCACGCAAGGAGGTAAGCTGCTTGTGATAAAAATTGACGCCAACGGTTCCGCCGCGCAGTGCTATCTCACGGATATGCTCATCGCAAAGCGACCGCGGACTTGAAAACACCGAGCGGGAATTTGAGTGGGATGCAAACACACGAACGTTCTCCGCCAAAACGTCGTCAATACCCGCATCATTAAGATGTGAAACGTCAACCGCCATGCCTATTCTGCCCATCTCACGCACAATTTCTTTGCCGAGGGAAGTAAGCCCCTTGCGGTTTTTTTTAAGCGCGGGGTGCGCAAGCTCGTTGGGGGTATTCCATGTAAGAGTCATCGCCGCAACGCCCATGCGTGAGAAGCAGCGCAGATTCTCCGCAAGCCCCTCAATCGCCTCACCGCCCTCAATCGTAAGCACGGCTGCAATTTTTTCGCCTTCAACGTCAAAATCGGGTGAAAGCTTGACAAGCGTGGGGTTTGAAGAAAGCATCCTCTCGTACGCGTCCGCCATAGCAAGAAACTGGCTTATGGCGGGCTTTTTCATAGCCATGTCAATCCATGCGGCAAAAAGCTGAAGCTTTACGTTGCCCTTTTTCAGTGCGCGCAGCGAAACCGCCTGCCGCAGTGCTTTGCCATTCAGATCATAACCGGAATTAACCATTCCGTACAAAAAATCACAATGCCCGTCGGAAAAAGGAACGCTCACAGCAGACCTCCAAAAACATCTAAATATCAAAAAACGCCCGTGTTAAGCGGGCGCTTATGCTCAATAACGGTTACTTCGCAAACTCAACGGCACGCGTTTCACGGATTACGTTAACCTTAATTTGACCGGGATACTCAAGCTCCGACTCAATGCGTTTAACGATATCCTTAGCCAATACTATGGTGTCCGCGTCGTTAACATTCTCAGGCTTAACCATAATACGCACCTCACGACCGGCTTGGATCGCAAATACCTTGTCAACGCCCTCGAACGAGTTAGCAATCTCCTCCAGCTTTTCAAGACGCTTGATGTAGTTTTCAAGCGTTTCACGCCTTGCGCCGGGACGCGCCGCGCTTATGGCGTCAGCCGCCTGAACAAGCACTGCCTCAACGGCGTTCGGCTCGATATCGCCGTGGTGAGCAAGTATCGCGTGAACGATCTGGTTGTTCTCACGGTATTTTTTGGCAAGATCCGCACCAATCTGGTTATGCGGGCCTTCAACCTCGTGATCCACAGCCTTGCCTATATCGTGCAGAAGCCCTGCACGCTTTGCAAGCTGCACGTTAACGCCCAGCTCCTCAGCCATAAGACCCGCAAGATGAGCGACCTCGATGCTGTGCTTCAGCACGTTCTGACCGTAGCTCGTGCGATATTTCAGCCTGCCAAGCAGACGAACCAGCTCATGATGCAAGCCGTGTACGCCAACCTCAAATATGGCGGCCTCGCCCGCTTCACGAATTGAGGTGTCAACCTCCTTGCGTGCCTTTTCAACCATTTCTTCAATGCGTGCGGGATGAATACGCCCGTCAAGCACAAGCTTTTCAAGCGCGATACGCGCAACCTCACGGCGGACGGGATCAAATCCGGAAAGTATAACGGCCTCGGGGGTGTCGTCAATTATAAGATCCACACCGGTTGCCGTTTCAAACGTGCGAATGTTCCTTCCCTCACGCCCGATAATACGGCCCTTCATTTCATCGTTGGGCAGAGGCACAACGGAAATAGTCGTTTCCGCAACATGGTCTGCGGCACAGCGCTGAATTGCCATCGAGATGATGTTCACAGCGCGGCGGTCCGCTTCAGCCTTTGCCTTTGATTCGATATCACGAATCATCAGCGCCGCTTCATGCCGAGTTTCTTTCTCAGCGTTGTTAAGAATAACGGTGCGCGCTTCGTCTGCGGTCATGGCCGCAATGCGCTCAAGCTCCTCAGTCTGCTTGTCATGAATGGACTTGATGGAAGCCTCCATATCGTCAACTTCCTTGGCGCGCTGTGTCAGCAGCTCCTCACGCTTTTCAAGACTGTCCTGCTTTTTGTCAAAGCTTTCTTCCTTTTGCTGCAAACGGCGTTCACCGCGCTGCAGCTCGTTTCTGCGCTCTCGATTTTCTCTCTCCTGCTCGGTTTTTAGCCGATAGACTTCTTCCTTTGCTTCGATAATAGTTTCTTTCTTTAACGTTTCAGCACGCTTTTGCGCGTCGTCGATCATTTTTTTAACTGCATCTTCAGCCTTGGCAACCTTCGCCTCGGCGATGTTTCGCCTGTAAAAATAACCTATCGCTATGCCGATACCGGCAGAAACAAGGATCATCGCGGCAAGAATCAAAAAATGCCACCATTCCATAATAAGGTTCAAAAATCCTTCCCAATATATAATGTGCATCGCAAGCCCACAAAAAGCCTACGTTAACAGCACTCCCTAACATTATAGCGATAAAATCCTCTATAGTCAACAAGGGCATTATGACTTCAGAGCCTTTGATTGAAATATACTATTGGTTAACACCATTCACCTTAAAAAGACCGCATATGACTTCGACATAAAGCGTTAACAACACACGAAAAAGCGAACGGTATTCGCCGCCGTGCCGAAAACAGACGCTGCTGCTGTGCCGACAACGCAAACGAAATATCGTGCTGATGAATTGAAAAAGATATTCCGCGAAAGAATATGTGTGTTATAAAGCAAGGAGGTAAATATGTCAAGGCAAAAACTGAACGAGGCTGAAATGGTTGAGCATGAGAGCTATCGCCGCATGGTAAAGGCAAGAATGCCGCGCAGCAAAACGCTTTCTCAGTGTGTAATGGCTTTTTTGATAGGCGGACTTATCTGCTGCATAGGTCAGCTTGTAAATGATCTGGGCGTGGTTTGGCTGCATCTCAGCAAGGACGACAGCGGTTCGTTCACATCGGTGGTTATGATTTTTATCGGCGCTCTGCTCACGGGAATAGGCGTTTACGACAGAATAGGAAGCGTCGCCGGGGCAGGCTCCGTTGTGCCGATAACCGGCTTTGCCAACTCAATCGTGTCCCCCGCGATGGAGCACAGGCGCGAGGGGCTTGTTATGGGCGTTGGCGCACAGCTGTTTTCAATTGCGGGACCCGTATTGGTTTACGGCATAACAACATCCGTTGTTGTGGGAATTATCGCGTGGCTGATTACATTATGCGGATGATTTGTGCATAGTGATAAATAAGTGATGTATGTATATGTTTAGGTTTCGATAAGTTCGGCAACAATTCATATAAATAAATCACCGTAAGGGGGCAGATATATGCACAACCAAACAAATCCCTACACAAGACCGACGGGCGGATGGAGCGCGGAGGAGGAGGAAATGCTGTTCTCGGAGGCGTCGCGCTGCCGCAGACACGGCAAGCCGCTCAGAAGCGCGTTTGATTACGTTGCGGAGCGCACACGCAGGCAGCCGAACAGCGTGCGGAACCACTTTTACGCAAGGCTAAAGGACGGCGACTGCGGGGCTTGGGACATCGCTCCCGCCGCATTCGTTCCGTTTGAAAACGAAGAAACCGAAGCGCTTGTGCGCGAAATACTCACAGCAAAGGCAAACGGAGAATCCGTTCGCGCCTGCACTCTGCGTCTGGCAAACGGCGACACAAAGCTGATGCTGCGCTTTCAAAACAAATACAGAGCCATACTCAAGCGTGACCCTTCAATGCTTAGAAGGATAGCGGAGGAGCTTAACGCACGCGGCATACCCGCGGGGTTCGAATCAAATGATTTCAGAAGCAAAGCCATCTCGGGTACACGCGCAGGCGAGGCGGACGCAGCGATATCGCTTATCGCTTCACTTGCCAAAAAAGCGGGAGAGGTTGACGCGCTGACAGAAAGAATTCGTTTTCAGGAAAAGGAAAACGAGTCTCAGCGCGAAAGGTTCAGACTGCTTCAAACGATGTTTTCACGCCTTGCGGAGGTAAGCCGTGCGCTTGCGGCGGCGGTTATGGGCGGAAGCCTTTCTCCGGAGGCTCGTGCGGAGCTTCTGGGCGGCATAGACGACTGCGAAAAGATTGCCGCGCTTATCGGTTGAGCGCTTCAGCCATCAAAACAAACTGTGAAACAGAGACTGCCTCGGCGCGGATGCTTCGGGGCAGTCCCGCGCTGTCAATCAAAGCGATTGCATCGTCCTTTGTAATCCCCGCGGCTGTAAGATTGTTCAAAAGTGTTTTGCGGCGCATTGAAAAAGCCGTGCGGACAAGCCATTCAAGCCTTTCGGGAAGCATCGTCTCTTTTCTGTTTAGCTGAAGAACAACGGAGCTGACCTCGGGCGTGGGATAATATGCCTCCTTGGAAAGGCGCATCACAACCTCAATATCGTACATATATTGATAAAGTATGCTTAGCGGCACATATACGGGTTGGCTCGGCTTTGCCAAAAACCTCTCCGCCGCTTCCGTCTGCATCATAAGAGTCATTTGACGTATCGGCAGACCGCAAAGTATCATCCGCCTGCAAATCGGGGATGTAATATAATATGGAAGATTGCCGCACACGGCAATATCACCGCCGCCGAGACGCGCATGAATATCCGCAAGATTGCATTTCAGAATATCGTCGTTCACCACAAAGCATGAAGCGGAGTCCGCAAAGCATGGATTTGCACACAGCTCGCTGGCAAGCCGTTCGTCAAGCTCCACGGCGGCAATACGCGCCCCGCTTTTTGCAATGGGAAAGGATATCGCACCAAGCCCCGCGCCTATCTCGATGACGGGCAGACCTGCGGACGCAGCATATCGGGCTATCGCCTCAATTGCGCTGCCGTCAATCAAAAAATTCTGCCCCAAAGCCTTGTTGGGACGTATGCCAAGGGATTTAATGCTGTCAATCGCGTCAGACAACGGGCTGCCCTCCATTTATTTATGGTTATGCTGAAACAACAGGTGCGGTTTGCGCACGCTTTTGCTTTCAAATCCGTGTATCCAATCGGAAAACAGATAGTAAAACAGATAGATTACCGAGCTGATGCTCCACGTTATCGGATAAGCCCAATATATATACTCAATCTCATGTACATAGTGCATCATTATTGTAATGTAGACAATACGAAGCACACACCAAATTGAAAGCATAACAACCATTGGCACAAACACCTTGCCCGAGCCTCGGCAGACAGAGGCGACAGCGTGTGAAAATGCCAACAGGCAGAAGAAAAATGCTTCAATTCGCGCTTGCTGTGCGCCAAGGCGTATTACCTCCGCGTTGTCGTCAAAAAGACTTATCAGGAAGGGAGCGAATATCCATATAAGCAGTCCGATAACCTCGGCTGTCAGCACAGCGGCGATTATACCAAAGCGTGACCCCTTCTTTGCGCGCTCATATTCACCCGCGCCAAGGTTTTGGCTTGTAAATGCGGTTAGCGCCATAGTAAAGCTTGTTATGGGCAAAAACGCAAAGCCCTCAATCTTTGAGTAAGAGCCATATGCCGCCGTGGCGTATTTGCCGAAGCCGTTGATATTTGTCTGCACAATAACATTTGCAATGGCAATAACGGAGTTTTGCACGCCGGAGGGAAGACCAAACTTTAATATCTCCTTCAGCATTTTGCCGTCAATGCGTATGCGGCGCAGATATACACGACACATCGACCCCTTTTTGCAAAGGTGAAGCATACAAAGAACAACGCTTGCAAACTGTGAAACAGTCGTGGCGAACGCCGCCGCCCAGACGCCCCAGCGGAATACGGCAATGAAAAGCAGGTCAAGTATAACGTTAAGCACAGAAGATACAATAAGATATATAAGAGGATTGGTGCTGTCGCCAAGCGCATTCATTATGCCGCGGCAGGAGTTGTACATCACAATCGCAGTCGCACCCATAAAGTAGAAGCGAAAATACTCCACAGCCTCGGGCAAAACATCGGGATCGGTTGCCATCCACTTCAAAAAAGTTGGGGTGAGCGTAACACCGACAACCGTCAGTACAATTCCGCATAAAAGGCTTACGGCAAGATTGGTATGCACTGCCTTGTCAACGCTGTCGTAATCCTTTGCACCGAAATATCGCCCTATCACAACGCCCGCGCCCATCGAAGCGCCAACAAAAAAGCTTATCATCAAAAAGATAAGCGTACCGGACGAGCTGACGGCTGCAAGCGCGTCGGTGCCGAGATAGTTGCCGACGATAAGTGAATCGATTGTGTTGTAGAGCTGCTGAAACAGCTGGCTCAAAAAAACGGGCAGGGCAAACCCCGTTATGACCTTCCACGGACTGCCGACAGTCAAGTCCTTTGTCTTTTGCAGGCTTAGCTTCATCACAAAAAGTACCTATCCGATCCTCAAACTGATAATTCAAACATCCGAAAGACGTTAATCCACCGAATAAGCCCATTATAGCATCATGGCAATCGTTTTTCATCATAACAGACAAATATATGAATGGCGAACGGCATGCCCAAAGCATAAAAACAAAACTCGTCACAGCCTTGCTCGGCAATATCCAAAATGACAGTCCGACATCATATAATCGCTGTATCGCGCACGTTTGACATATGACATTCTATACGCTATAATGCTATCATGAGATGTTGTGCGCATGACTATAATGCGCTTAGTCCGCGTCTTGCGGCGGCGTTTGATATGCTTGGCAGGGCAAAAATCGTTGCGGACGTCGGATGCGACCACGGCTGTCTTGCGGCGGCAGTTGCTTGTGAAGACGCCGCGCAGCGTGTTATCGCAACAGACATAAGCAGCGCTTCGGTGGGCAAAACAAAAGCCCTTGCTCTTTCGTTGGGGCTTTCGGGACGCATTGAAGCGTTTCGTGCGGACGGTCTTTCGGGGCTGCTGCCAATGGTTGAGGGCAGCCCGTTTAAGATTGCCATATGCGGCATGGGCGGGGAGCTTATCGCGCATATACTTGAGCATGACATTGAGACGGCGCGGCGCGCTGCGCTGATAGTTATGCAGCCAATGCGTGGGGAGGCGGAGCTTCGCCTGTTTTTGCGGGAGCAAGGCTTTCGCATTGAGGATGAGCGTGTTGTGCGTGAGGGCGCAAGGTTTTATCAGCTTATCGCCGCAGCATACGGCAGCCAAGAGGCTATCCCCGACTGGTTTCCAACAGGCTTTTATCGCTTCGGATGGGTGATGACACAAAAGCGTGAGGCGGAGCTTTTGCCGCTGTTGCTGCATTTTCGCTCCGTATATCAGCGTGAGCTTATCCGTGCGGAGGGGTTTAACGTTCAACCGTCCGCATTGACCGAAACGATTGACGCAGTCAACATACTGATAGATTATCTGTCAGGGGGAGGATCAATAGAGTGAAGCTTGCCGATTTTATAGCCGCTGTGGAGTCAATCGCGCCGCATGAGCTGGCGCTTGATTTTGACAACGTGGGGCTGCTTGTGGGCACGGAAAGAGACGAAATCAACCGTGTGCTTGTCGCACTGGACTGCACAGCCAAAGTCGTGGATGAGGCAAGCGCGCTGGGCTGCGATATTGTTCTCACCCATCATCCGCTTATGTTCCAACCAATCAAGCGTCTGCTGCCGGATGATCCCGTAAATATGCCTGTATTCAAGCTTATTCGTGCCAATATCGGGCATTTTGCCGCACATACCAATCTTGATTGCGTAATGGGAGGGGTCAATACACAGCTTTGCAAATTGCTTTGTATTGAGGATGAAAAGCCCGTTCCTCCGGACAATCTTCTGCATATCGGGCGGCTTTGTGAGCCTGTGGGATTCCTGCAGCTTGCCAAGCGGGTTGAAACAGCGCTTGATACCCGCGTGAGAGTGGCGGGGGAGGACAGAATGATTCAGACCGTCTGCGTATGCGGCGGTGCGGGCGGCTCCGAGTATATGCTTGCAAAAAATGCAGGCGCGGATGTGTTCGTCACGGGCGAGTGCAAGCACAATCAGGCGATTGAAGCGGCGCAGGCAGGTTTGAATGTTATCGTCGGCGGGCATTATGAAACCGAGAGGATCGTATTGCGTCCTCTTATCGATGAGATGAGCCGTATTGCACCGCAAGTGCAGTTCATTCTTTCCAAGGCGGAGGCGAATGCGCTTCGTTCACTCTGAACAACAATAAACCAACTCCCAAAGGAGGGTATTATATGACACAGCTTGAAGCATTGTGGCAGTATCAAGAGGCCGAAATGACCCTTGAGAAGCTCGAAAAGGAACTCAAAACAACACCCGCAAGGCAAAAATTCAATAAACTGCGTGTGTTTTTGAGGGAGCAGACAAACCAGATTACGGTCATTCAGACAGGGCTGTCCGAAAAAGCGGAGGCGCTTGACGCATCCTGCAAACGTCTGGAGGAGCTTTTGAACGAGTACGATCTGGAGCAGGGCGAGCTTGACATCATGGCGGACGATGAAGAATGCACGGCGGCGGAGCTTACCGAGGCACGCATTGCAATCGAAAGACTTATGGAGAAGGTCGGCGTATTGAAAAAGCAGCTTGTCGATACAACGGCATGGGTTGAAAAAACAACTCAGGACGTCAACGCCATGTGGGCGAAGGCGGGCAAGGCAAAAAAGGAGTATGACGCGCTGAAGGTCGTGTGCGATACCGAGCAGGCGGAGGCAAAGCCTCGGCTTGACACGGCAAAGCGCGATGTAGAAAGAGCCGCGCTTCAGGTCGGCCCCGAATATATGAAGAAATACATGGCGGTCAAAAAGAATTATGCGCAGCCTATGGCAAAGGTTGAAAATAATCAGTGCGGAGGTTGCAATATGTCGCTTCCGATTGTGGTGGTGCGCCGCGTTTCCGCGGGCAGCGGCATAGTCGAGTGTGAGAACTGCGGCAGGATACTCTGTATGTAAGGCCGTCCTAAAAAATATTTATCGGCAACAGCATAAAAACTAAATATTGAAAACCAACGAGTAATCCAAGTGACTGCGCCGCACGAAAAATTGCGGTGAGGAAAGTCCGAGCTCCACAGGACAAGGGTGCCGGATAACGTCCGGTGAAGGCGACTTTAAGGAAAGTGCAACAGAAATAAACCGCCGCATATTTATGCGGTAAGGATGGAAAGGCGGGGTAAGAGCCCACCGGCGGCATGGCGACATACCGCGTCCCTGTAAACCCCACCCGGAGCAAGATTGAAATGGGAGCATTTAATGGCTGTCCGTCACGCTCCCCGTAATCGCATGAGCCGTGTGGCAACACGCGGTCGAGATAGATGGTCACATAAACAGAACTCGGCTTACGGGTTGCTCGTTATATTTTTTAAACGGGGCGGAGGCAATTTGATTTTTGCCGCCGCCCTTGATTTTTTGCTTTATTCGATTAAGCAGCTTCAATCTCAGCTTCGCCCGTGACCTGTAAAATTGGCTTACGGGTCGGAATCCTCCCCAAACGGGCGATCGCTTCCCTGAATTATATCGTGATACGCCTTGCGCGCGTCCGCGACCTCCTGCGGGGTAAAACGGCTTTCATCGTCATACCGTGCCCTGACGTAGAGCCCACGCAGCCTTTGGTGCGGTTCGCAAGGGAACTGCTTGCTTGTTTTTTTAAGCACGTCAAGACTTGTGTCTCCGGGGATGAGAGGCATTTTTCGCTTTTTGAAAAACCTCAGCAGACGCGCATATATCGCCCGTATGCCTATGGCGGCTTTGCTTGCGCCTTCGGAGGACGATGATGCTTGCCCCGCGCCCGCCCGCATTTTCACGCGCTCACGCCTATCCAGCCTGCCCTCGCCCTTTGAACCGCCCCCGCCTCCCCGTGAGAAGAATATCAGCGCGACTATGGCGATAAGCACTATAACAATCACCCCTCCGATGATAACGTTGGGGACGGCGACTGCCTCGGATGGCGTCGGAACGGGCGATGGTGAGGGCGATGGGGATGGTATGGGCGATTCTGTGGCGCCCGACGGGTCTAATGTTGGCGACGGGGTGAACGTGGGCGAGGGAGTTTGGTCGATAAATCCCTTCAGCATGGCAGCGGGGATGAAAAAGATAAGGGAGAACAAAAATGCAAACCCCTTGCCTATCAGGTTCAAAACGGTCAGCCCTGCGGAAAGCACACTGTCGTTGCCAAGCAGCAAAGCGACAATGATAAACACCAGCAGCGACGCGGTGTTAAACACAATAAAACGAGGCTTGTTATACACGGATGGGTCTTGCCGCAGCATACGCAGCACAAGCACGCCCGTCATAGCGTGGATAAGAAAAAGCGGAACGCCTATTCCCTTTAGGTCAGCCTTCGTGCCGACAATAAGAGAAAATATCAGCAGTGCCGCCGATACTATTATACATCGAATAAAAAATCGACGAAACGATTCATACCTTGCGAAATAGCCCTTGAAGAACAGAAAACAATAAGCATCACAGCGGGAGGCGCAAGCAGCAGATACTCCGAAAGCGTGTTTGCAAAAATAAACATTGCCGCATATGGCAAAACAGAAAGCACACGGATGGGAAAGGCGAGTTTGCGAAGAACGTATTGCAATGTGTATGACACGGCGCAAAGAAAAAGAGCGGGCATAACAAGCGATATGTTTGCGCCGAACACGCCCGTTATCATGCTGCCAAGCAAAAAATAACAGGAGAATTGGCAAAGAGCGGATGCAAACTGAACAATTATCACAGCTTTGCCACCTCCATAACAAGAACAGGAACGCCCGATATGTTTTCAAGCATGCGGATGAAGGGGGTGTATTCGTCAAGCGCTTCGGGAGTTATTATGATGAAAGACCGTCCGCTCTCCGCAGAGTGCGCGGAGCGTGCCAAAATGTTTACAAACGGAACCGCCTTCACATACACGGCACGTCCCAAGCCCTCCAAAATGGAAAAAAGATGAGAATTTCCAAGCCCATCGGGTATGCTGTCCAACGAATGCCTTGCGCCCGGGGAGGATATGTTTGAGCGGAAGCAATATTTTATCCCGTGGCTGTCAAGATATTCGCATACAGACCTTGCGGCGGAAAAGCACTTTTCAACAGCATCGTCATATTTGCGGCAATTGCCCTCGTTTTCATACACGGTGTGTTCAATATTCACAAGCACAGACGCGGTTGCTTCAAGCGTGTAGTCATACTTTTTAACCATTATCGCGCCCGTTCTTGCCGTCTGCGCCCATGCAATCTGCTTTTGCGGCTCGTTGCCCGTATAGTCGCGGAAGCCAAGGGTCAGCACGGGGTCTTCAAGAATAAAACGTCTTACAGACACATCCCCAAGGTAGCCCCCCAAAAGCTTGCTAATCGCTTCACATTCATACGGACGCGGCAGCGCGACAACCTCCATTGAGGCGCTCTGCCACAAATCCTTTGCGGAAAGCCCCAAAAAATCTCCGCCCAACAAATGCGTGCTGCCAAACAAAAAGCAGCCGCGCTCCACTGCCGTTATGGGAATGCGGCGTGTCAAACGCTGATATGGCATAAGATACGCCGAGGAGGTAAGCTTGTTGGAAAATTCTGTCTGCCGCAGACTTACTCCGCCGGATATGCCGCTTTTAACGGATTCAACATCAATGCTTATCTGACGTGGTATTGTTTCAGTTATGCGGATATAATTCACGGGCAGTATGCCCCTGTTTGTTATCACGGCGATAATATCAAACTGTTCGCCCTGTTCAACTATTGAAGATGAAAGCGAAACGCTGTGCGTCAAAAGCTTTGGCACAGCAATAAGGGTGACGACCTCAAGTATCGCCGCAAGCACTATTATTGTTATCAGGGCAGCAAGCATGACTTGAAAACGACCCCCGTCTCAAACTCTGCGGGCAATATGCTCAGTCCTCAAGAGGAACCGTCACGTTGTCAAGTATTGTATTGAGCCTGCGCATCAGGTCAACGGGGCGATAGCTGCCGCTGCCTGTAAGACGATGACCCAGCACCGCGGGAGTTACCGCCTTGACGTCCTCGGGAGAGACGTATTCCCTCCCACTCATGGCGGCGGTCGCCTGCGCCGCCTTGTAAAGCGCTGTCGCACCGCGTGTTGAAACGCCGTTTCTAAAGCTGCTTTCGCTTCTTGTGGCGTCAATAATGTCCATTATATAGTTGGCAACATCGGAAGACACCCGCACCTCCGCGCAGCCGCTTCTCAAAAATGCAATGTCGCTTTCGTTTACGCACGGGCTCATCTCGTTGATTATTGAGACGGCGGAACGCCTGCCGATAACCTCAAGCTCCTGCTCTCGTGTCATATAGCCGAGAGAAAGCCTCATAAAAAAGCGGTCAATCTGCGCCTCGGGCAAAGGAAAGGTTCCGTATGATTCAACAGGATTTTGGGTAGCCATAACCATAAACGGTTCGTCAAGCGGATAGCTTACGCCGTCAACAGTAACCTGACGCTCCTCCATAGCCTCAAGCAGTGCGCTCTGAGTGCGCGGAGTCGCACGGTTAATCTCATCCGCAAGCAGCATATTGGTAAATACGGGGCCGCGCCTGAACTCAAATTCACCCTGCTTTTGGTTATAAAAATTGATACCCGTAAGGTCGGAAGGCAAAAGGTCGGGGGTAAACTGCACACGCTTAAAGCCACAGCCGACGCTTTTTGCAAACGCCCTCAAAAGCATCGTTTTGCCCGTGCCGGGCACGTCCTCAAGCAGAACATGACCCGAGCATACAAAGCAAATAAGCACGCGTTCGATAACGTCCTCCTTGCCCACTATAACCTGTGAGCAGCTATCTACTATACTGTCGCACAAAGACTTAAAACGTTGGGTATCCATACCAATACAGCTTCTCTCTTTCGTTAATTGTCAGTTACGATGCTTTTTACAGCGCCTGCGGATATGCCGTCTGCCGCCGTGAGAGCAGCTTTGACAATCGCCGCTGCAATGCGCCGAGTCGCAGCAATTGCCCTTGCGTACTGCAAAATGCCATATCAGCACCGCCGCCGCAAAGCAGGCAATCAGCGCGGCAAGCGTTATCCAAAACCATTCAGGCATAAATTCATCCTCCGTTATCGGTTGTTCAGCCGATAGACGCGGCAGCCGTTCTCAAATGCGATATCAGCAAGCCGTTCGGTTGTCATACCGCGAATCTCAGCCGCCCTTATCGCAACAAGCCTGATAAAGGACGGGTCGTTGCGCTCCCCCCTAAAGGGTACGGGCGTCATGTACGGACAATCGGTTTCAAACACAATTGATTCAACAGGAATGTCACGAACCACATCGACTAACCGATGTGCGTTTGTAAACGTCAGCGAACCGCCAACGCCTATCGCAAGCCCCATGTCGATGCACTCAAAAGCAATTTCACGGCTGCCCGAAAAGCAATGCACGATGCCCCCGTTTTTTGCAATGCCGCACTTGTGCGCCCTGAGAATATCCATACAGTCGCCGTATGCCTCACGAATGTGCAGCACAACGGGCAAGCCGTGCGCCTCAGCAACGCAAAGCTGATAGTCAAACCACCTTATCTGATCGCTTTTTTGCGAAAAGTCATAGTGATAATCAAGCCCTATCTCACCCACGGCAAGCATTTTGGGATGTGCAAGATATTGTTCAAGCTTGAGGGCATAGTCATCGGACATATCACACGCATAATGCGGATGCATCCCCACCACGCCGTATACATAATCGTATTTGTCCAATAGACGAACGGTGGCGTCGGCCGTGCGCAAATCACAGGCGACGTCTGCAACAAGCTCAACGCCCTGCTGCGGAAGCACGTCTGTCAAAAGAGTGTCGCGGTCACCGTCAAAACGGGGGTCGCTCATATGCGCGTGAGTATCAAATATGCGAAAGCTCAAAAATATAGTCCTCCAAACAAAAAAGTAAAATCAGTCAATCCCCGCAAGCTCATGCACCCGCTTAACCTGCGCTGCATATTCCTTATCGACTGAGCGGTATTGACCGACTCTGCTTTTTATTCTGCCTCTTTTGCAGAAAACCAATTGAAACCAACGCCAAACATACATAATCGGCAGAAGATACGGCGCTTTTTCCAATACGGGATCACGTTTTTTCATATCGGAAAACGGTGGAAAAACAATACGAACGGCATATGTCAGCTTTGAGCCGCCCTTTTTGCCGCCGCTCTTGTTCATAAAAGCAGCCTCAAGGTTCTTTGAATTGCCCGCCGTGCCGCTTGCAAGCACAAAACGCATTATCTCAATTGTGTCCGCCGTGGGAGTCTCGTCGCCAAACACCTGAACCGCCATGGATTCAACACAGCGCAAAAACCTCGTTATGCCCATCAGCTCGGCGTCGCGCTCAATTATGCTTCTGTCCATTTCAACACGCGTAATATAAACATACACATCAAGTATCGAGCGCAGCCCCGTGCCGCAGTTCATAAAGTGCTTCATAGCGTGCGCGACGGTGTACAGATAGCCGTCCTCGTCAGACATTGCAAAGCTGTTTTCACCCCCGTCGGCAACGGCAAAACGCCACGGGTCGTCATAATAGTGAGGATTTTTAAGACCGTCCGCGTCAAGCGTGCGGTGAAGCTCCATAAGCAAGCCATTCTTAAAATACATATCGTCGTCATGCTTCATTGGCGCGCTGCAATGATATCCCAGCCGCTCAATTATTCGGCACGCGGCGGGACTGTCGACGGTGCGGATAAGTATGTCAACATCACCCATAGAGCGCATAAGCGGCTCGGGATAAAGCTCGCGCGTGCGCCAACCCTTAAGCGGCATATGGTCGATACCCTCCGCGCTCATGGCGGCGGATATGCGCGAATACTCAACCTCCTGCATCATGCCGACACGCACATACGCATCGTGAGCGGCCGCAAACGGCTTTAGCGCATTGCTCGGCAGGTCAATATGACACAGCGCAAAATACGCCATGCACGAAACCCCGTGCGCCTCCGCAAGCGCATACAGGCGCGACAAATCCACGCTCGCCTCAGGCGCGGGAGCAGACTCACCGCGAAGGAGAGAGCGCAATACAGCAATCAGATAATCAGATTCGGCAGAAATTCCAAGGCTCATTTGTCACGCTTGCCCGTCAACACAAAATTAGCTTCGCCGTATCCAAATCGGCAAAGCCGCCAACGCATTCATAAAGCGCGGAGGCAATTTTTGCAACGCCGCCGGACGAATTGCTTTCAATATTGACAGGCATAAGAGGGTCATGCAGACTGCGTCTTATAAGGAACCAACCGTCGCCGTGGGAAGCGTCGGCATTTACGCGAACGCCTTCAAAGTTGTCGGGAACGATTGAAAAGCCCTCTTTTGATGAAAATTCGCTCATAACAGCTTTAAGCACGTTTTCGGTAAGCGGAGCAAAATCGGCTGCATACACGGGCAAACGCACTTCCACACTTTCAACAGGCTCTTTAAGTTGAGCGATAAGCCCGACAAGCGTTTCTCCCCTGCGATATGCGCGAACAAGCGCTATAAGCAGCTTGACGATAATGTATGCACCGTCGTCAAGAAAATAGTTTTCGCTCAATGCACCGTGCCCGCTTGTTTCCATTGCGAATATGGCGTTTTCGCCCTCATCCATAAGACGCTTCGCCTCGTTTATCACGTTGCGATAGCCGCGCTTAAAGCGATGATGACGGCACCCAAGCTCCGTAATAAAATCGGCAAGACCGGTGGAGGTTATAGAGTCCGTCACAACGGTGATATCGCCGTATTGCTCGTGCAGTATCGAAGTCATAATGGCAATAAGCCTGTTGCGGTCAAGAGCAATCGCATTGCCGTTTTGAGTTGGCAGCACAGCGCCCGCACGATCAACGTCAGTGTCAAAAATTATGCCGAAGTCTGCCTTTTCACGGATTACGGCGTTGGTTATGCAAGCCATAGCCTGGGCATTTTCGGGATTCGGCTGATGAAAGGGAAAACGACCGTCGGGCTCAAGATAGAGACTGCCGCTTATATCGGCGCCAAGGGGCTGCAAAAGATGGGTTGCAAAAAAGCCGCCCGCGCCGCTGCCGGCGTCAACTATTATGTGCATGCCCTCGAAGGGCTTGCCGTCCGCTCCCATGTCAAGCGCGGACAGTATTTTTTGCTTAAGCCCGTTGATGTACGGGGTCATAACATCGCCCGTGCCTACAACGCCTTTGCGCGTGGGCAGAGGTTGACCGTACTCAGTCTGTTCAGGATGTGTGTGCTCGGCGGCAAGCTCCAGCACGCTGCTAATGTCGGACTTTTCAAGACCGCTGTCTCGGGTGAAAAACTTGCAGCCGTTGCGCTCCATGGGCAGATGGCTTGCCGTCACCATTATGCCGCCGTCGTATTGACGTTCGCCCTCAACACAGCACATGAACATAGCGGGAGTGCTTGCCATGCCGCAGTCGTCACAGTCTATCCCCACGGATGAAAGCCCCTTCAAAATAGAGGCGGTGAGGTCCTTGCCCGTCACGCGTGAATCGCGTCCTATCGCAACCGAAAGCGCACGACCCTTGGGCTTTAATCTGTTAATCAGCCAAATCCCAAATCCTGCGCCTATGTTGAACGCAGCCTCCTGCGTGAGGTCAACAGGCTTGCCGCCCTCCACAGCCAAAGCAACGCCGCGAATATCGCTGCCGTTTTGCAGCGCTTTATATCCCTTTGTATCCATTTTGAACAATACCCTCCGATGTAATTTAATCGAAAAAAGTATCCGCCAAAGCGAAACGCCAAAGCAAACCATGCTAAGGTATCCGCACAGCGCTTAAAAATTGAAAACAAGACGACGTGTCAAACGTTTTGCCGTCCGTGTGAAATCAAGCTTCAAAGTAATCCCCGCGCTTATAGTCATATATTGCGCTGATGGAATACTTGTCGATGTTGTCAAGCACCTTGCCGGTGCCTATGGCAACACAGGAGATAGGATCCTCCGCAACATAGCAGGGAACCTTGGTATGCTCAGAAACAAACTTGTCCATTCCGTAAAGCAGCGCGCCGCCGCCCGTAAGACAAATGCCGTTCTCCGCGATATCGCTGGCAAGCTCGGGAGGCGTTTTTTCGAACAGATTACGGATTGTTTCCAATATGTTCTGCAAAGGCTCTTCAAGCGCATCGATCATCTCATTGCTGCCGATTGTGATAGCCTGCGGCAGACCGCTTATGAGGTTGCGCCCCTTAACGTCAATATAAATCTGCTCCTTGCGCGGATACGCGGAGCCTATGCGGATCTTCATATCCTCGGCTGTGCGTTCACCAATCAAAAGGTTATGCTTTTTGCGCATATATCGCACAATGGATTCGTCAAATCTGTCGCCCGCAACCTTTATGGATTCTGAAAGAACCGAACCGCCCAGAGAGATAATCGCAACGTCAGTCGTGCCGCCTCCGATATCAACAACCATGTTGCCCCGCGGCTGAGATATATCTATGCCTGCGCCTATGGCGGCGGCAATAGGCTCCTCAATAAGATATGTGTGCCTTGCGCCCGCTTCCTCGGTTGCGTCAATAACGGAACGCTTTTCAACCTCAGTCACGCCGGAGGGAACGCACACAACAACACGAGGCTTAAAGAAAATCCTTGTGCCGACAACCTTTTTTAGGAAGTGACGCAGAAGCCTTTCAGTTATGTCAAAATTTGATATTACACCATCGCGCAGCGGACGGATTGCTATAATGTTGCCCGGGGTACGTCCAAGCATACGCCGTGCTTCCTCACCGATGGCATATATCTGCCCCGTAATCTTTTCAACCGCCACAACAGAGGGCTCACGAAGCACGATGCCCTTGTTTCTGACATATACGAGGATGATTGAGGTACCGAGGTCGATGCCAACGTCGTTAAACTCCAAAAAACCCATTTATGTTCTCCGATCAAACAGTCAGGAATGCATACATCCATACGCATTCACAGTATTTTATCATTATAGCCGCAAAGGTTCAATAGTCCGAAGTTAATTTTTTATGAATTTTTTAGTGAATTTCGTCACATTAATCCCTCCCTGCGAATAATTAGCGATAAAGGCTTTGAATTGGGAGGCATACATATATGCTGTTTGGGGTTGACTTTTGCAAGCGGACTCCCGTTCGCCGCAGACCGAGGAACAGCGGAGTTCCGATAAAGGTTTGCGCCGCGATACTGTGCGTCGCCGTTGCGGTGGGACTTCTGTTTTTGGCTCCGCATTGGCTGCTCGTGCTGCTTATCATGCTTTTGGCGGCGGGGCTTATCGTGGCGCTTAAAAGATGCAGCTGCCGCTGAAAAAACTGTCGGGACAATGCAATATAAAAACGGATCGCCTTTGCCTTACGGGGGATATATCGCAAACCACCCATGCGCCGCCATTGCCATTTAAGACGTGTCGGTATATAATCATTATTATGTGTCGATGCTCCACTTAAAAAAATCCGCACGGCGTTAAAAGCGTAAGCATGGATTAAGTCAGTGCGGATAAACGACTATTTACTTAAGATATATTGAAAGGCGAATGCTGCTATGATACGGGACAAGCTTATTCAGGCGTTGAAGGACGACCTTATACCCTCTCTTGGAGTGACCGAACCGACGGCGATAGCGTATGCCGCCGCAGTCGCAAAGCAAGCGGTGGGAGGAACGCCGATTTCTGTCAGCGCAAAGCTGAACTCAGGCATTTATAAAAATTCGTTTACCTGCGCCGTGCCAAATTCAGGCGGCTGCGGATGCGCACTTGCCGCGGCGATGGGCGCGGTGTGCGGTGCGGCGGATAAAAAGCTGATGTGTCTTGAAGACGCAACAGAAAGGGACGCGGAGACTGCGAACGCGCTTGTAAAAAGCGAAAAGGCAACTGCGGAGCTGCTTGAAATTTCATCGGATATTCGCATAATCGCAGAGGTCAAAACCGAATGTGGGGTGGGAATATGCGAGATAACCGAAAGGCATGATCATATTTCACGCATAGAGGTCAACGGTCAAAGCATCCTTTCTGATGATAAAGCGTCAGCGGACGCCTGCTCATCTATTATGCGCACCCAAAATCAGGAGCAGCAATTCCGCGTGTCGCAGTGTTCGTTTGAGGAGCTTTACAATGCGGCGGAGTGCGCGGAGGCGGAAGAGCTGCGCTTTATTTCAGAAGCGGCGGATATGAACCTGCAGCTTTACGAATGCGGCGAAAAAACCCAAGGCAATCTTGCGATAACAGACACATTAACGCAAAAGCACGGGCGGCAAAGCGCCCTCTCCGCCGCCGTTCGATATGCCTGCGGCGCGATTGAAGCGCGTGTGCGCGGCGCGGATGCTCCCGCTATGGCAATCGCGGGCAGCGGAAGCCACGGCATACTGTGTATGCTTCCGATTCGCGCGGCGGCAAAGGTCGATGGCATATCACACGATAGGGAGACTCGCGCCATACTGCTGTCATGCCTTGTAACCATGTATATAAAAGAATGCTCGGGCAGGCTTTCGGCCGTGTGCGGATGTGTACTTGCGGGCGGCACGGGGGCGGCGGTGGGCTTGACGTACCTTTACGGTGGCGATGTGCAGCAATGCGCCGCGGCGATTGCTCAAATGGCAGCCTCCGTAACGGGCATGGTCTGCCACGGAGGGAATACGGGCTGCACGCTCAAGGCGTTTATCGGCGTTGACGCCGCGTTTGCCGCCTGCCGCTTAGCGCTTGCGGGCAGCGGCGTGGATGCAATGCACGGGATACTTGCCAAAAGCGCAGAGACAACAATGCAAAACATGGGACGCGTGGCGCACGGCATGAGCAACGCCGAGGGCTGCATTATCGATATTCTGCGGCAGCATAAGCAATGAGCAGCGGTTTAATTCGGGCGTATGCTTCAATATAATTAATGCTGTGTGAGATGCAAATTTGCGCAGTGATACGAAATCACGGTTATAATATAAGCCATAACGGGCTTGCTAAGTCCGCGTGATATGGTATAATTGAGTATAAATAAAGGTGTTACCTATTTGACGCAATCGGTTGTTCTGTGCAAATGTCAATCAATGGCGTCAAAGTGCGAAGCGTAAAATAAACGAAGCGTCTGAAGCGGTCAGTAAAAGCATTTTTTTGTGGGAGGGATACATTATGGAGTACATCGAGCTTGGCAAAACGGGCGTTACCGTGTCACGCATTGGCTTTGGGGGCATTCCCATTCAAAGGATAGACGCGGAGGCGGCGGTCAGCCTTTTTAAGCGCGTGACGGAGCGCGGCATAACCTACGTTGATACCGCACGCGGATATACCGTCAGTGAGGAATATATCGGTTACGCGATTCAAACGCTGGGCGTGCGTGATCGTCTTTTTATTGCCACAAAAAGCATGGCACGCGATTACGCGGGCATGAGTGCGGATATTGACAAGAGCATGACAAACCTCCGCACCGACTATATCGACCTGTATCAGGTTCACAATCCGAGCATGAGTCAGCTTGACGATGTGCTTGCCGCGGACGGAGCGCTTGCCGCCCTGCTTGAAGCCAAGGCAAAGGGCAGAATCGGTCACATAGGCGTTACGGCGCATTCGCTTGACGTTTTCAAGCGCGCACTGTCCATTGACGAGTTTGAAACAATAATGTTTCCGTACAGCATTGTTGAAACGCAGGCGGAGGAGCTTATTTCGCGCTGCGCGGAGTGCGGCAAGGCGTTTATCGCCATGAAGCCCCTTGCGGGCGGAGCCATTGAGGATGGGGCGGCGGCGATACGGTTTTTGCTGACGAACCCAAGCGTCTCGGTTATAATACCGGGTATGTACAGCGAGGACGAGGTTGACGAAAACGCTTCGTTCACATCCGCCCCGCTTACCGAGCCTGAACAAATGCGTGTTGCGGATATCCGCGCCAAGCTCACGGGCAACTTTTGCAGACGCTGCGGCTATTGCGCCCCCTGCACTGTCGGCATAAACATACCGGGAGTATTTCTGTTTCACGGATATCTTGACCGCTATGGTCTTGAAACATGGGCGCGCAGCCGTTATAACGGGCTTGCGGCAAAGGCGGGGGACTGCATCCGCTGCGGTCAATGCGAGCCGCGCTGTCCGTATCATTTGCCTATACGCGAAATGATGGCGAAGGCGTGCGAAGCCTTCGGAGAGTAAGCCAAAGCCAACACAACAAAAAAACGAGGGACGTCCCGATTGCTTTCGGACGTCCTCAATTTTTATGTCATTTTATTCGTTAATACACTTGCCTATGGCGTTTATGGCCTCCTTAGCAGCGTCGAACATATCCTCCTGAGATTTGTTTTTGCGTTTGATTATCAGCACAAGGTTGGTTTGAACTCCGCCAAGCTCCGCAGGCATGCTCTTTTGTGCAAGCTGTGCGCCCTCTATGCCGCTTACAACGCCAAAGAACCTTTCCGGTGCAATCGGCGCTTGAGGTACAAATGTCAGCTTTGCTTCGCCGCTCTTTACCGTCACTCCGCATATGCCCGCGTTCTGTGCGCGGGACTTATAAAGGGATATGTCAAGCAGATTCTGAACGGGCTTAGGTATGTCGCCGTAGCGGTCAATCAGCTCATCCTGCACGTCGCGCAGAGTGTCAAGATCGGTTATTGAGGCGATACGCTTATACATGGCTATGCGCCCCTGCTCACGCGGGATGTATTTTTGCGGTATGTGCGCGTCGATGGGTATCTCAACAACGGCTTCGATATCGGGCTTGACAGGTTCGTTTTTGACCTCCTTTATAGCTGTGTCGATAAGCTTGCAATAAAGCTCATAGCCGACCTCCGCCATATGCCCCGACTGCTCCGCCCCAAGCACATCGCCCGCTCCGCGTATCTCAAGGTCACGCATGGCAACCTTGAAGCCCGCTCCGAACTGAGTAAATTCGCGTATGGCGGAAAGTCGTTTGTCCGCAACCTCACTCAGAACCTTGTCCCTGCGGAATGTCAGATATGCGTATCCCAGCCTTGCACCGCGCCCCACGCGTCCGCGAAGCTGATAAAGCTGAGAAAGCCCCATGTTGTCCGCATCGTATATTATCATAGTGTTTACGTTTGAAATATCCAGACCGGATTCTATTATCGTGCTGCAAAGCAAAACATCAAACTTTCCGTCAAGAAAGTCAAGCATAGTGCACTCAAGCTGACGTTCGGGCATCTGCCCGTGCGCGTATGCAATGCGCGCCTCAGGAACAAGCTCCTGAAGCGAGTCTGCAAACAAATCCATAGTCTTGACGATATTATACACAAAATAGACCTGTCCGCCCCGCGCAAGCTCCTTCAATATCGCTTCGCGTATCATAGCTTCGTTATATTCGCAGACATATGTCTGCACGGGGTATCTTGCCTCGGGAGGAGTTTCGATAACGGACATATCGCGTATGCCCGAAAGGCTCATATGCAAAGTGCGTGGTATGGGCGTTGCGGACAGAGTAAGCACGTCCACACTGCGCTTCAGCTCCTTTATCTGCTCCTTGTGGTTAACGCCAAAGCGCTGCTCCTCGTCAACTATCAAAAGACCGAGGTCGTGGAATTTAACGCTTTTGTCCAATATGCTGTGAGTGCCTATAAGAACGTCAATCGAGCCTTCCTTCAGCTTTTTTTTGACGATTTCCTGCTCGTGCGGGGTTTTGAAGCGTGAAAGCAGCTCAACGGTTACGGGGAAGCCCGCAAAGCGTGATGAAAATGTGTTGTAGTGCTGTTGAGCCAAAATAGTGGTAGGCACAAGCACGGCGCATTGCTTGCCATCCATGGCGCATTTGAATGCGGCGCGCAAAGCAACCTCCGTTTTGCCGTATCCCACGTCTCCACACAGCAGTCTGTCCATTATGCGTCCGCTTTCCATATCCGCCTTTATCTCGGCGATGCTTGTAAGCTGATCTGCTGTTTCGTTGTGCGGAAAGCTTGCTTCAAGCCGTGCCTGCCAAGGCGTGTCGGCCGAAAAATGATAGCCCGTCATCCTTCCCCTGTCGCCATACAGCTTAACAAGGTCAAACGCCAGCTTCCGTGCGCTTTCGCGGGTGCGCGCAACGGTGCGCTGCCACTCCCCTGAGCCCAATTTTGAAAGCTTCTGTTTGCCTTCGTCCCCTCCGATATACTTTTGAACTCTGTCAAGCTGATCTGTGGGGATGTAAAGCTTGTCGCCGGCAAGATAAACAAGCTCGATATAGTCCTTGCTGCGACCATCCACGGTAAGCGTGGAAATGCCTACAAATCGACCTATGCCGTGGGTTTCATGCACGACAAGATCGCCAACCTCAAGTTCCCCGAACATAAGCGGGGTGTGACGCTTTGCCTGCCTGCGCTGAACACGCGATTCCGTGCCGTAAAGCTCATATTCGGAGACGGCGGCAAGCTTGATTTCCGGATAATCAAACCCCTTGGGTATGGATTCACCAACTATCAGCGTTTCGCCCGACACCACGTCGCGTGTAAGCGCGTCAACGGAGGGAGTGTCAAGCCCCAAATCCGAAAGGGAGTCCTTCAGCCTTCGGCTGTGCTGCCCCGCATACAAAAGTACGGTGCAGCCCTTTTGCTTCCAAAGCGATATGTCGTCCCGTAAAAGCTCACCGCGCCCCATATAGCGCGAAACGGGACGTGTTTCAAACCTGAACAGCTCCTTGGGACGGATAAGCCCATAGCTGCGCGTAAGCGAAAACAGAAGCGCCGTGCGCGGCGTGTCAAGCCGTGTTATTGTTGTGAGAGGAGAGTGCATAAGCCCCTCCTGCGCCTCATGCCCTTCACCGGACTGCAGCACGGCGGAAAGCCCCTCGATAAATGTCTGCAAGGCAAGCTTGCCGCTTTCCTCCACGCGTGAAGGCTCATCGATTAGTATAACGGCTTCCTTATCAAGATAGCTTTGAAGTGATATTTCATCACGGCAGAAAACGGGCAGCAGAAGCATCGCGTTTTCGGGAACGCCGCCGGCGCGCAGAACCTCGGTCTCCTCCGCGTAATTCGGCTTGCCGCGAAGCGCGGCGATGCCCCTCCTGCGAAGCTCCGTATTGAGAGGAAGCTCAGTCGCGGGGGGGATAAGCGCAGACATAATGTTTTGGGTTGAGCGCTGTGTAAGCGCGTCAAATTCGCGCAGAGTGTCGATTTCATCATTAAAAAATTCAATACGGACGGGATTTTTTGCGGTGAACGGAAATATGTCGAGGTATCCGCCGCGCAGGGTCGCCTGCCCCATGCCCTCAACAATATCCTCACGCACATAGCCCGCGTCGATAAAACGCTTCAAAAGTGCCTCGGGCGTCACGCGCATGCCCGTGCGCACGGCGTGGGTGGACTCAATTATAAGCTCCGGCGGAGCCATGCGCTGCATAAGCGCCTCAACGGAAGCAACGACAAATGTCTGTTCGCCGTTTATAAGACGCATTATACAAGAGAGCCTTTGAGACGTTATAGTCGGAGATTCGGCAAAGCTTCGAGCATTAAGCGGAAGCTCCCTTGCGGGAAAAAGCACAGCGTCAGGCACATACAGCGATATGTCCTCATGCGTACGCGCCGCCGCCGCGGCTGTCGGCGCAACAAAAAGCACCGTGCGTCCCGTGTCGCGGTAAAGCGCGGCCGCCGTGTGCAGTCGATGCGCCTCCCCAAGCCCAAATACGCTTGCGGAACCGCCTCCGGAGTTTAGCGTCGCGCATAATCTTTCGTATTCACCATATCCGTGAAGACAGTCAAGCAGCTTCTCTTTTTCCATAAAGCCCCGTTATATCACTTGAGTTTTTTTAAGACGCACAAATGCCCGCGCCCAAGCATCCGCAGGGAGGGGCAACAGGCAAAAACACTATCCGATTGAGGGAATTATAATATGCCCCGACGCAAAATGCAAGGGCGGACGTCATGCCGAATAATATAAAAGTCAATATTTGCGCTTAAAACAAAAAAACAGCAGCTCGGCTTCGCGTTAAACCGCATATCAATCGCCGCTTAGGTAGGCTATCGCCGCCTGAAGCTGCGTGTCCTGTGAAAAAAGCTCAGTATAGAGTGAATAAATATCATACCCCTGAAGCTCCTCGGGCAGCTCAACCACCATATCGGGAGTTATGCCTGTGCCGTTGAGGTTTGTGCCGTTCGGGGTAAAATAGGCGTCGGTGGTCAGCTTAAGCCATCCGTGACCGCCCGTCAGCGGGAATGTCGTCTGCACAATCCCCTTGCCAAAAGTCTGAGTGCCGATAATTATCGCCCTGCCGTTGTCCTGCATCGCCCCGGCAAATATCTCACTTGCGGAGGCGGAATTGCCGTTAACCAGCACAACCATGGGCAGTGCGCAGCAGTCCGCGTCGGAATTAAAATACTCTGCCGGATTTACGGTTTTGCCCTGCCAAGAGGCAATAACGCATTCGGGCAGAAGCATATCCGCCATATCAACAACGGTGTAAAGAGAGCCGCCGGGATTGTCGCGCAGGTCGATTATAAGGGATGTCGCACCCTCCGCCGTAAGCGCGGCAAGCGCAGCTTCAAGCTCGGTATCCGCATTGCCGGTAAAGGAGCTGATATAAATATAACCTATGCCGTTATCAAGCAATTTGTATTCCACGCGTTCGATATATACGTTGCCGCGCTCAACTGTTATGTCAAGCGTTTCATCCCCGCGCACTATTGTCAGCACAACGGTTGTGCCTGCTTCGCCGCCGATAAGCTCGGTAAGAGCAGCGGACGAAAGACCGATAACGGAAGTCTCGTCAACATATGTGATAAGATCGTTTGCATGCACGCCCGCGGTTTCCGCAAAGGAGCCCTTGAACACACGGTGAACAAGCGCGCCCGTTTCGGTGGGAGCGTATACGGATATGCCTATGCCGCTGTAATTGCCGTTCATTGAGGATGAGTAGCTGTTGTATTCGTCAACGGTAAAGTATGAAGCGTATGTGTCGCCGACAGCCGCCACAATGGCGTGCGCGCCCGCCTCAACAAGCGCATCGCCGTCAAGCTCGTCTCCGTAATGATATTGATCAATCATCGACAAAAGCTCGCTAAAAATCGAAACGTCATATTTGCCCATTGAGCGAACAAGCTTGAGATTTTCAAGTCCGCCCACATATTTGCCCACCACAACAAGCGTCACAAGAGAACCAATCATCAGGCAAAGCGCCATAAGCAGACATATGCACAGCACAAAGCTGCCGCTGCGCTTTTTTTCACGCGGCTTTTGACTGCATGGGCACGCGCTGTCCTCAAAGCTGTCTGTTTGAATTGAAGCCGAGGGCGCTTCAAAATCGACCTCAGCGGATTGAACGGTGCTTTCGCCGTTTATATTTTTTTCCATCTTCTGCCCTCCAAAAAGGTATCGTCTTTTTTTGCGGCGCCCTGTGCCGCATCGTCAACAGTATCTGTGGGGCGAAGCTTCATTCTGTCCCACATACCGTATTTGTATGTCGCTGAAATAGCGTTCATCATCCGCATCTCCGGATTTGGGACTATCCTTCTGAATTCGGTGATGAGGTTTTTCATGTCCTCACGCTTTGTAAGCCCCGCAACGGGACAGTTCGCCTTTTGAACGGGAAGCTCCAAACGTCTTGCGGCGGAAAGAGCCTCCTTTTCGGGGAAAAATACCAAAGGACGGATTATAGTAACGTCCATCCTGTCCATATATGTTATCGGCGCAAACGTGTTGAGCCTGCTTTCGTAAAACAGACTCAGCAAAAAGGTTTCGATAACGTCCTCACGATTGTGACCCAAAGCGATTATATTGCAGCCGCGTTCAACGGCGGCGGTGTTAAGCGCCCCCCTGCGAAACTTTGCGCAAAGCGCACAAGGGTTTTTTTCTTTTCGGATGTTGAACACAACGTCGCCGATATCGGTTTTGATTATGTCGAGAGGCACGTCAATCGACTGCGCCCAAGCCTCCAAAGCGGAATAATCCTGTTCAACCAGACCCAGGTCCAGCATAACTCCGCAAACCTTAAAATCCTTTTTTGAGAACATACGGTATAGCTTTAGCCCATAGAGCAGCAAAAGACTGTCCTTGCCCCCGCTGACCCCAACACAAATGCTGTCGCCGTCATGTATCATGCCATAGCGCTCATCCGCTCTGCGGATGCATCCCAATACTCGTTTCATCAAAAGCTCACATCAAAAGTATATTTTGCCCGAGGTCGCCGTGATTATCCCATGTGTCGCGCCCGCCATTTGCCCTGCGGAGTTGATATACATATAGGTGCTTTCAACAACCACTATCGGCAGCTCAATATAATAGCCGTCTGAATCGTGCTGCATAAGCGCTCTTGAAGGAATCACGTCAATCTGATATTTTATACGGATTATCGAGCCTGCGGCCTGAACGCCCATGTGGCTGAAGGAGGTCAGATACATACCCACGTTGTGATAGTAGTTGCCCGCTTCGCCCTGCGGAAATTGACCGGTAGCCCCCTCGTACACCATGTTGCACACAAATGCGGGCAGGTCGCTTGTGGCGCACTCATCGTCAATAGTCTGCTGTATGGCGTATATAAGCCCGCCCGACCATCCCACGGAATATGCCAATGGCGTAACAAAGGCTTCGGGATAGTCCAACAGCCAATGCCCGGAATACATGCCGCTGCCCGTGTTTGTAATATCAAACGTCCAGAAGAAAACGTCCCCCACCGAAAGGGAGGAGCAATCGACAGACGCGCCCTCATAATGTGCCGCAAACGAATTTGTGTGAGGAGCCGTTGGCGACGGCGCTGCCGTGGGAATGGGCGTGACGGCGGGCACGGGAGTTGGCGTCATGCCGGCGGGCGTTGCGGTGGGAATGCTTGTGGGCGCAGCGGAGGGTGCGCTTGTGCCTGCCGCGCCCGTGGAGGAAGGCGTTGTGACCGGTTCGCTTGCGTTGGGGGTGTTAAAAGCGTGCTCACCGCCTGCGGGAGTATTATCTGCGGGAGCGCTGCCCTCGGGGGTGTTGTCCGCCGAGTCTGTTGCGGCGGGCAGAGTCGGACCTGCCGTAACCGTGCCATCGGGAGAAGCTGTTATCAGCGCACTTACTGTGGGCTGCACCTCGGCAGGCTTATCAACATTGCCGCAGCCTGCAAGCATCACGACGAAAATCCCCATGCAGATTACAAAAGCGATAATCCTATATATCTGTTTGCCCATATAATGACCTCCGAATCAGATGTTGTTAAGTCTGTTGCATTATACACGCTTTGCGATGTATTTTGTAAACAAACGGTGAAAATAATCAATCGGCACGGCAGCACGAGTGGTCGCCGTCCGCAAGACGATTCAAGTATTCCGACTGCAGTATAGCATAATGATACTGACTGCGCCACTGCAGCTTTTGCCGCACATGGGTGCGGCAGCTGCTTTTGAAGCACGCCTCGCGCCGCATGCCTATGCGCTCCATAACGTGAGCGGAAGCGTTGTTTTCTGTGTCGCAGACGGCAAATATTCGATGCAAATCAAGCCCCAAAAAGCCAAAGCGCAAAAAGCCGTTTGCCGCTTCTGTCGCATAGCCCATGTGCCAGTAATGCATATTCAGCAGATAGCCAAGCTCCGCCTGCCTGCCCTCGTCCTTAACATATAGCCCCATGGCGCCGATAAGCTCATCGGTATCCTTCAGGCACAGCGCAAAATCAAATACAGAACGCTTTTCTTCAATTTGATGCGCAAGCCGAGTATAAACAAATTTTTCAACGTCCTCAACGCTTTCGGGACCCCAGTCCATATACTCGGTGTTGGCGGCAACTCCGCAATAGGCAAACACAGCCTCGACATCATTGGGAGAAAACTCCCGTGCGTAAAGCCGCTCGGTTTCAAATATTACAGGAGCGACAGTATTCATACAAGCTCACTCCCTATCAATAAAGCTCATTGTTGTAACGTCAAACAGCCCCATATCGGTCAGGCGAACCTGTGGTATCACGGGCAGTGCAAGGAATGAAAGCATTATCAGCGGGTCGGTGTTTTTTGAAGCTCCCAGGTAGCTTGCCGCGTCAAGCAGAGCGCGTTGACACTTCAACACCTCCTCAACGGGAGCATCCGTCATCAGCCCCGCGATAGGCAGAGGAAGCCTTGCCAGCACAATGCCGCGGCTTACCACGCAGTAGCCGCCGCCGCATTCCTTCAGCGTTTCAACAGCGGTCAGCATATCGTCGTCATTATCGCCCGCCACAACAATATTGTGCGAATCATGCGCCACGGTGGAGGCGATAGCGCCGTTGTGTATGCCAAGCCCGCTCACAATGCCAAGCCCGATGTTGCCCGTCGCCTGATGACGTTCAATAACGGCAAGCTTGTCCAAACCGTAGCCCGCAACAAAATTGCCCTTTTCATCGGTGGGAACCTCACGGCGTTCAAGTAGAGTAACAAGCTGATTGTTAACCGTGCGGATTATAGGCATGGGGTTCGAGACGGCAAGCGCAAGGTCGCTTTTTTGCACGGGAGCGCAGTGAACGCTGCCGTATACATCGTTGGGAATCACGGGGATGGGCCATTGCTTATCGGGGTCGTAAAGCTCACCCGAGGTGAAAACCGCTTTGGGACGAATGTCGGTTATGTCGTCAAACACAATCATGTCTGCGCGATATCCGGGCGCGATGGCGCCCACACGCGGCAAGGCAAATGTTCTTGCGGTGTTTATAGTCGCCATGCGAATGGCGTCAATCGGGGGAATCCCGTGCTTCACGGCAGTATTCACAATGTGGTTGATATGCCCTTCACGCAATATGTTTTCAATGTGCTTATCATCCGTGCAGAAGCATATGCCGTCTGTCGACAGCCTTTCGCTTACAATACAGTCAAGCATTTCGTCAATACCGTTGGCGGCGGAGCCTATGCGGATAAGCACATTCATGCCGCAGCGCAGCTTTTCTTTCATTTCGGATGCGGTGGAGCATTCGTGGTCTGTTCTTGGGCCCGCCACACAATAGGCGTTTAGCCGTCTGCCGCAAAGAAGCGGCGCGTGTCCGTCTATCGGACGGTTGAAAAAAAGCGTAAGCTTGTCAAGCATCTCGTCATCGCCGTCAACCACAGAGGTGTAGTCCATCACCTCACCAAGCCCAAGCACACGGCTTTTGCGCTTGATAACAAATGTTTCAAGATCCTCCGCGGCAAGCTTTGCGCCGCTGTGCTCATAGGGAGTGGAGGGCACGCAGGACGGGAGCATAAAATAGACGGTCATGGGCAGGTCGTATGTCAGCTTGTATATTGCGCGAATGCCCCATATGCCCGCAACGTTGGCAATCTCATGCGGGTCTGCGATTATTGTGGTAGTCCCCTTAGGCACGATAACGCTTGCGAAGGACGCGGGCGTAACCATAGAGCTTTCAATATGCACATGCGCATCAATAAATCCGGGAGCGACATATGCGCCCTTTGCGTCAAAAACATTGTCGCATTGATAATCATCGCCGACGCCAATCACGGTATCCCCGTTAACGGCTATGTCGGCGTCAATCACTTCATTCGTAAATACGTTAACAACGCGTGCGTTTTTAACCACAAGCGTGGCGTCGCCGTCACGCGCTGCGCGTATCAACCTCGGTAATTCGGCAGCCTTCATGCTTCACCTCGAAAAAAGATTGATTTCGAATATTATATCACAACCGTATATTAATTGAAATACCCAAAAATGATGATTCCGCAGCAGGATTGAGGCAATGCGCATTAATCGGGCAGCAGGGTGAATCACCATATCCGCACAAAGCGCGTCAAAAGACAACGCAAAAATAAACGCCTGCGCAGCGTGAACGGCAAAAAATCAACCGCCTCATTTTTGCAAAGCGTCATGCGCTGCAAAAAGAGGCGGTCACGTCATTATTTACATTTTATTAAGCGCTAATCGAAAGCAGACCTTTCAGCGCTCTGACGTGGGCTTAGCTTATCCTTCAACAAACCAAACAAAAAACCTCGGTACGCCGCTGCCGTTCAAGCCCAACGGATGCCCATATATGCGGTTATAGCTCTTGCCCACGGTAAGAGCGCCCGCGGTGGAATAGTGGTTGTAGTATTGAAGCTCAATTGTGTTGCCGTCCGCAAGCTCAATTGTCACAATAAGGCTGTCGCCGTCCTCAACAACGGAAGTAACAGTCCCCTTTACCTCATATGCGCGGTCGGAGGGGCGGGTGAACGCGTTGTAATCCGTTGCCCATGCTCCCTCAATATAGGAAGCCCAGTCGGGGGCGCGCTGAACGTGTATGTCACGCGTGTAGCTTGCGCCGCCGGGGGAGGAGGCGGTCAACGTCAAAACATAGTCTCCCGCCTGTGACAGCACGGCGTCAAAGCGGAACAGACCCGTTTCATCAACAGTCGGCTCTGCGGCAAAGCTGACATATTCGGAAGCGCAGCTGACCGAAAGGGAGTATCCGATGGGAACCTTACCCCAAACGGAAACGGTATCAACGGAGTTTTTCACGCGCTGATTGTATGTGCTGTCGCCGTATTCATAAGGAAGCTGTATCGGGGCGTCGCCCGCCGCAACGGTTGTTACCGTAACGTGAAAAACCATGCGGTTTATTTGATAGCCGCCCATGCGCGCCTCCGCGATAACGTCAAAGCTGCCGGACTGCAAAAACGGAATTGATATTGAAAAGCTGCCGTCCGCGCCAACCAAAGCGGTTTCACCGCCAACGGTAATAACGGCGTCAATCTGCGCAACCGAGCCGCTGATTGTAACAACGCCGTCCTCCGCGGAAACATCCGCGGGGGTGGCGTACACGATATCCAGCGCGGGCACGTCAAGCTGAACGGAACCAATGCGCACCTGAGTTTGGGTTCCGTCATCATTCAGCATGTAAACCAACGGCGTTGCGCTGTACACAGAGCCGTCAACAGGCTCGGACGACATAAGACAGCTTGAAGGCACGTTGAAATTAACAACACCGTCCGTGCCGACAGTAACCTCCTGATGTGCATCCTGAGCGGTTACAAACATCAGCCTTGTTCCCGAGGCGGCATAAACGCTGACAAGATAGTTATCCGTGTTGTCGGGATTTACAACGATTGAATTACGGCTGTCGCCCACCATGCCCGAAGGGTCGGCAATAGGCACAACATCATCCGGATCAACGCTGCCTATACAGCCCGTACACAAAAGCGAAACGGCGGCAAAAACAGCCGCGCAGACCGCGGCGCACAAGCTTCTCGGCATAAAATGCGGTTTTGCACAACCGACCGTGTTTTTCATAGGTTTCAAGCCTCCTATAACATAAAGAAATAATTACAAATAAATTCGCCTGACGGTATTGTATTGCCGTCTGTTAATATAACGCGTAAGCCTCTCGCAAGGTTCCAAACCCAACGGAAGCTCACGCCCTCAGGCGCACTGCTATGGCTTTTGCGGAGGATTTTTTCCATACGGCGTGTTGATTAGAGGAAGTGAATTGCGTTTAACACCGTCAAGCCGATAGTAAGCCTCCGCCACTGCGGGAGCGGTGGGTATGGATGTTATCTCCCCGATACCCTTTGCGCCAAAGGCAACGTTAAGCCCCTGCTTCTCAACAAGAATTGCGCGGATAAGCGGAGCTTTGTCCGCGCGAAAAAGCCCAAGCGTGCCAAATTTGGCTGTGGGACGGCAATTTTCAAGCGGGAAGCTCTCGGTCAGCGCAAACCCGCAGGACATAAGGACTCCTCCCTCTATTTGCCCCTCACAGCTTTGGGGATTGACTACCCGTCCAACGTCATGCGCGGCTGCTATCTCACGGATTGTACCGTCGTCGTTCAAAATGCAGAGCTGTGTGGCGTATCCGTAGGCAACATGGCTTACGGGGTTTTTAACGTCCGCGCCCAGTCTGTCGGTTTTTGCAAGGTACTCACCATAAAACTCCTCACCCTCCATTTGAATAAGAGAGCGTCCGTTTCGCGCCGCGTTAAAGGCAACGCAGGCGCGCCGCACTGCTTCACCGGAAATCAGCGTGTGACGGCTGCCGGAGGTGGTTCCGCTGTCGGGAGCGTCAAACGTGGTTGAGGGTTCAACAATTATCTCATCAGCCGAAAGCCCGGTCGCTTCTCCCGCCATCTGCAAAAGCACAGTCCCAAGCCCCTGCCCGATGCACGAGCCGCCCACAAATATGTGCAGCCTTGCGCCCGTTACGGCAAGCCGCGCCCTGCCCCAATCGGGCAGACCCACGCCCACGCCGCTGTTCTTCATTGCGCAGGCAACGCCCTTAATTTTTGCGGAATCGTATGCGTCCTTTACGGCAAGCAGGGTTTCGGCAAGCGCGGTGGCGCCGTCGGTAATCTGCCCGTTGGGAAGCTCCTGCATGGGACGAATGGCGTTTCTCCAACGAATTTCCCATGAGGATATTCCCACAACGTCCGCCATTCGGCTCAGCAGACTTTCAATGGCAAAGCAGGTTTGAGTCACGCCAAAGCCCCTGAACGCACCTGCGGGAGGATTGTTGGTGTAGTATGCGTATCCGTCAATTTCAAAATTCTGATAGTTATAAGGCCCGGAGGCGTGCGTGCAGGCGCGCTCAAGCACAGGGCCGCCAAGCGAAGCATATGCGCCCGTGTCGGCAATCACATTTGCCATAACTCCGCGGATTATGCCGTTTTCATCGCACCCAAGCGTAAATTCCATATCCATCGGATGTCTTTTGGGATGTATAAGCAGGCTTTCCGCACGGGTGAGCTTAACCTTAACGGGCTTGCCAGTTATGTAGGAAAGCAGCGCGGCGTGATGCTGCACGGTAACGTCCTCTTTGCCGCCAAAGCCGCCTCCGACAAGCATATTTTTAACACGCACAAGCTCAACCGGCAAGCCGAGCATAGGCGCTGTCTCCCCGCGTGTGTCATACGCACCCTGATCGGACGAGTATATGTTGACTCCGCGCACGCCGTCTAAAGAGGTAAACGGCTCCGCCACGGCGCACTCCGGCTCAAGAAAAGCGTGCTCCGTCCACGGGGTGTGAAAAACGTCCTTCAAAACGTGAGCGGAGGAGGCGATCGCCGCCTTTGCGTCCCCACGCGCAACATGCTTGTGCGCAAGAAGATTGCCCACGGGTATGCCGCCCATCGGAATGCCCTCTTTATATTCCCAAGCGGGATGAACGTCGCCCGCGCCGCTTGCCATAGCTTCGTATGGCGAACGGATAGGCTCCAGCTCCTCATATTCAACATTAATAAGCGATTTTGCCTTTTCAACCGTTTGATAATCCCTTGCGGCAACAAGCGCGATGGCATCGCCGAGATAGTGCGTTACGCCGCCAACCGGGATAAGAGTGTCCCAATCCTTTACAAGATGACCAACCTTGATTTTGCCGGGAATGTCCGCCGCCGTAAGCACCGCTTCAACGCCATCCAAAGCCCTTGCGGCGGAAACATCGATGCTTTTTACCACGGCACGCGGATATGCGGAGCGCAGAGCCGAGCCGTACAGCATTCCGTCAATATAAATATCATCGGGGTATTGCCCCGTTCCCGTGACCTTGCCGCAAACGTCTATGCGCCGTATGGGCGAGCCAAGGCGATTTTCAGCGGCTTCATCGGGGATTTTGCCCACGCGCAGCACCTGCGCGGCAAGCAGTATCGCCTTTACAATTTTTACATAGCCCGTGCAGCGGCATATATTGCCTCGAATGGCTTTTCGCACATCGGACTCATTCGGAGAGGGACAGACGTCCAGCAACGCCTTTGCGCACAGCACCATACCGGGTATGCAAAAGCCGCATTGAACCGCGCCCGCCTCACCAAAGGCATAGGAATACACGTCGCGCTCAAATGCTGAAAGCCCCTCAACCGTAAGTATGTGCCTGCCCGCAAGCCTTTCGGTTTTGAATACGCAAGCCTTGGCGGTTTTGCCGTCGATTATCACGGTGCAGGTTCCGCAGGCGCCCTCCGAACAGCCATCCTTTACAGACGTCAAATGAAGCTCGTCCCTTAAAAAACGCAGCAACGAAACCCCCTCCGGGGCTTGTACAGACTGTCCGTTAACAAAAAGCTCAACCATTGTTACTCCTTTGGAGCAATAGAGAACGCTTTCGCGTCAAGAGCGGTATCAATATCCAAAAGCTCACACGCGTCGGCGTCAACAAGCCGTAAAAGTTCTGTATGACGCGCAATTACCGCGCCGCCGCCAATATCGCCCTCAAGCGAATTAAGTTCACCTAACAAAGCGGCGGGAAACACGCAGGGATTGCCGCGTCTGCCGTCGTGCGAAAGAGCGGCAACGCCAATGGGAAATTCCCGCCACGCGGACATAAGCCGCCCCACGGTTTTGGCACAAAGAAGGGGCTGGTCGGCAACCATGAACATAACGCCCTCGGGCGCCGCGCCGCTTTTCAACAGCGCGTCTATACCAAGCGCGATTGTTCTGCTGACGCCCAATTCGGGACGATCGTTCAAAACGGGAATATAGCCGCGCCGCATTGCCTCATCAAGTATTTCAGCGTATTGTGAAACAACGGCAACAGCGCCAAAGCCGCCTCCGTCCGCAGCGTCAAAGCATCGAATATAAAGGGGCTTGCCCATGTATTCAAGCGCGAGCTTGTTGCCGCCGAAGCGAACGCCGCTTCCCGCCGCCATAATGACGCAGCCGGTACGCAAAAACATACCCCCTCAAAACAAAAACTGAATCCCTATCGGTATAATAGCACACTTATTCATTCATGGCAAGCATGGCAAAGGCTCATCACGGCAATCAAAACCGATGATGAGCCTGCTTTGTCACATATCGTGCGCCACAGCGAAAAAAATCCATAGCGACGCTCAGTTTGTGTGGCTGAACGTAACGTATTCCGTTGGGTCGATGGCAACGTCCCCGACATACAGCTCAAAATGAAGATGACTCTGCTCCGCACATTCGGATATCGCGGTATCTCCCACAAGCCCTATAACGTCTCTTGCGGCAACCTTTTGCCCAACGGCAACGGGAGGCTCCGCCTGAAGATTTGCGTACACGGTTTTCATTCCGTTGGAGTGACTGATTATCACCATAACGCCAAGCATATCGTCATTCTCAATTCGTTCAACAACGCCCGCCGCCACGCAGCGAACCTCGGCGCCCTTCGGCGCGGCAATATCAACGCCCGAATGAGTCATCCACTGATTAAGCGTCTTTGAATAAATCAAAGAATCAACGGCAAAAACACGGATAATTTCGCCCTCCACAGGGGCAGTAAGTACTATCGGCTCAAGCGTGGGAGCAGGCGTCGTCTGCGGCGATACCGTAAGGTCAGGCATTACCGAAGGCGCGGCAGTGCCAAAATCGGGCAGAGGCTTTTTCGAAACGGCAGGAGTCGGAACAGCATATGCCGAGGGCAGAGGTGTGGCGTTGATGGCTTCATTAAGACTCTGGTCGTAGGATTTTCTCACGGGGTCGGCTTCGTCCCCATCGATAAATATCACGGCTGCAGTCGTGCCTATCACCGCAAGACATACGCCAAGCGCAACATAAAGCCCGTTTTTCCTCAAAAACACCGAGGTTCGCAGCTTAAGCTGACGCCATTTGCGTCTGGATTCAACTCGTTTATCCATAAAAAAATCATCCCTTCATAAAAAGTTTACATTTTGTGTACCCCACGGCATCTATTATTGCCTTTGAAAATGCGTGTTATACTTGAAAACAGGTTTCATATTTGTTACAATATGAAGATGTGACGAGTCTGGAGGTTTGGTTAATGAAGATACTCAAGAGCGTACTCGGTTTCATATTTGCCGCGCTGGTGGTAATTGGTCTGGTACTGCCATTCAAGCTGGTTCCTCAAAAATTTGCCGCGGACGACAGAGCGGCAACGCTTGAAAGGCTGTCAAAGGATGGGTTTGAGGTTGATTCCTCATACGTTGACGCCCGTGTCAGCGAGGCTGCAAAGAACAATTTTTCAGTAACGTTTAAGACGGCGGCAATCGTTGCGGCGATGATTGTGCTTGGCATATACTTTATTTCATTCAGAGCGCCTCATGACCGCGGGGGCATTAACCTTTTTAATCCGATATACATACCGTTTATATTTGCGCTGGGCTTGGGTCTGCGCTTTACCATAACGCTTGCGCTTGACGCATCAAGCAGCCAATCCGTTCTGGAGTTCAGACGGGTCGTTCAGTTTTTTACAGACAATATTGTCGGCGGCGACAGGTGGATTACGCTTCTGCTCATCCCGGTACTGATCGAGCTTGTTTTCAGATGCCTCTTGATAAGCTATATCGAAAAAGCACGTCTTGTTCCGACCGTGCTGATTTCCACAGCCGCGTATGTCGGCGTGATGTATTTGGCATTCAGATTTTACGGAACATGGCTGTTCGGCTCCGCATCGGGCGCCGCCACCGCACTTTGGATATCCGCGCTGATAGGCGTTGTGTTGGGTCTGGTCACATGGACATTGCGTTCCGGAATACCGGCTGTGCTGATACATATAATTATAGTGCACTCAGGCGTGTGGGCGGCGTCGTTTAAGGCGCTTCCCATTTCGATTGTTATACTTGCAGTCTCCGCCGCGGCAATAATTGTCGTTCCCAATTTGCTTGGCAGCAAAATCAAACCGCTTTCCGCCGATTTTCCGTTCGAAAGGCATCACAAGCGTATGCACAAATGGATAGGCGACTATGTCGGCAAAAAGCGCAAAAGAAAGCCCCGCACAAATGCTGATGAGCAAGTCGGCGCGTCCGCGTGAGCGTGCGTGTAAACCCACATCAAATTGTGCGCAGCGCCGCGCTTGAGCTTTTGCGTGACCGCGTTTCCGACCGTGCGGTTAAAACCGACATTCTGCTTTTAGGTGAGCGATGCGAGGCGTGTTCGCCGCTTCCTCAAAGGTTGAACATTGACTTTGGCGGCGCGGTGGAATATAATTCTCAAAACGTCGATATGCCGCTTTATCGCGGCGAGCCTCTTTTCAAAAGCGTGAGGGTCGGCGGCGCATACGTTGATTTTTGTTTGAGCGACAGGGCATATGAGCTGTTTTGTGATGATGTGCTTGCCGAGTATGCGGATATTGGCGTATTACCTCAGGCTATACGCGTTGGATGCTATGCGGAATATGCCTATGCAAAGCTGTTGGACGTTGTGTATACGGCGCAGGACGGCAATTTCGTTCTTGAGAGTGAGGCGGCAAGGCGTGGGCTGTGGCTCTGCTTTTCGCTTGTTGACGCCAAGGACGAGCGGATGCTTAAAAAACGTACAGACGCGGCGACACGCTCCTGCCTTGAGGCTGTCGGATACGGTCTGGCGTCAAGCTGCGGCACGCGGCGTGTGTGTCTTAAAGCGGCGCGCACAATGGCCGCTCTTATGTATATGGCGATTAAAAATAACTCAGACGGAGAGTATAAATTATGATTATCAAATGGTATGGGCATTCCTGCTTTTTGCTGACGGACGTCAATGGTGTGTCGATTCTTACCGACCCATATGAACCAAGCGTTGGGCGCACGCTTTCGGGCATTGAGTGCAGCGCGGTGACGATAAGTCACGATCACTTTGACCACAACTATATCGCCGCTGCGGCGGGTGCGCCAACGATCATCAACACCATCGGCACGCATGACGTTAAAGGCGTTCGCGTAACGGGCTTCCCCTCCTTCCATGATGACGTTCACGGCAAAAAACGTGGTGAGAACATCATGTTTTTGTTTGAAATGGACGGCATTCGCGTGCTGCACGCGGGCGATATCGGGCATATGCTTTCGGCGGATTCCATCGCGGCGATAGGCGATGTTGATGTTTTGCTTGTGCCTGTCGGCGGCAAGTACACTCTCAACTATACCGAAGCGCGTCAGTTTGCAAATCAGCTTCGCCCAAGCGTGGTTATACCGATGCATTATCGCACGCCAAAAAGCAAGATTGATATTGACGACGTCAACAACTTCATATCCACCGCGAAGGACTGCCGCATTCATCGTCTAAACGATTATGAGGCGACGCTTTCACGCCAGAGCCTCGGTGAGGACAGGGTCATAGTGCTTGATCCATTCGATCCAAGCAAAAGCTGACGTCAACCACCGAACCGAATTGTTATTTGAATACAGCATTGAGGGCGCGGCAGCGATTAATGAGCCGTTAGCCCTCATTATTGTGTTAAAAGTGCTTGACAACGGCAAAAAAAGTAATATAATGATGAACGGAAATATCATTCGCCGCCCGTTAAGCATATTATAGGCGGGGAGGAAAGGTCGAAGCAATATGCAGCTTTTAGTGATAACCATAGATAACTGCGATGAATTTCTTGATACTCTCGCGGGGCTGAAGGCTCACGGGATGAACGGCATTGTGTTCCAGTCCACCAGTCTGAAGCACGCGCTGCTCAACAGCACCGTGGACGCCGCGCCGATATTCGGTTCGCTGAGCAAGGTGATGAGCAACGACTTTGAGTCCAGCCACACGGCATTTTTGCTTTTGAGCGACGACCAGATAGAGCACGCAAAGCGCGTTGTGCGCAGAAATACCGACGGGCTCGGCAAAAAGGGCGTCATGTTCACACTTCCGATAACATCATATGAAGGTATAGAATAGAAGGGTAATTATGTCTCCGCTGATTATGATAGGGTTCGCCATGATAGGCGGACTTGCGCTTTCACGCGTCATGAAGGTATTCAACCTGCCCAATGTAACGGGCTACTTAATCGCAGGCTTGCTGATAGGTCCAAACTTTTGGACGCTTGTAACGGGCGGCAGATTCGGAGGGTTGATAACCGAGGAAGGGTTAAGCAGTCTTAACATCATCACAACCGTTGCGTTGGGCTTTATCGCGCTTTCAATCGGCGGTGAGTTCAAACTCAACAACATAAAAAGATTGGGCAGCAAAATTATCGTTATAACGCTTATTCAGGCGTTTACAACGGTTATTTTTGTGATTGTCGCACTTCTTTTTGTTCGCGGCAACTGCGAAAACTATGTTTCACGCGCACTGCTGTTGGGCGCGATTGCCGCGGCGACCGCTCCTGCTGCAACGCTTATGGTGGTTCGCCAATACAAGTCGAAGGGCCCGGTAACAGACACTCTGCTGCCCGTTGTGGCTTTTGACGATGCTGTCGGGCTTATAATATTTTCGGTATGCTTTGCCCTTGCGGAGGTTTTTGCGGCGGGGAAGGAGCTGACCGTACAAGCGGTCGTGCTTGCGCCGCTTAAAGAAATAGGGCTTTCACTCGTTATCGGCGCGGGCATAGGGGCGATACTTGCACTCTGCTGCAAATGGTTCCATTCACAGGCAAACCGCCTTATGCTTATGATAGCGGCGGTTATTATGGGCGTTGCGCTCAGCGAGCTTCTGGAGCTTTCGTCTCTGCTTGTTTGCATGATGATAGGGGCTTTGTTTGCAAATCTGCGCAAGGACGCTATCCAGGTGCTTGACTATTGCGACAAATGGACGCCTGCAATATTCATGCTGTTTTTCGTAATATCGGGCGCGGATCTTAACATTTCGATAATTCCGCAGGTGGGTATCGCAGGCATAGTGTATGTTGTGATTCGCTCACTGGGCAAATATTTCGGAGCGTTCGCGGGAGCGGCAATCACAAAAAGTGAAAAAACTGTCAGAAACTATCTCGGGCTTACTCTTTTGCCGCAGGCGGGCGTTGCCATAGGCATGGCGCAGATGGTTGCCGCTTCGCAGGACCTTGCGTCTGTTTCCGATCAGGTGGTAACAGTCGCGCTGTTCGCAACGCTTGTGTATGAGCTTGTCGGGCCGATTATCACAAAGGTTGCGCTTACCAAGGCGGGAGAAATTGACACGCATATGCTCAGCGCAAAGCCAAAGCATCCCGCAAAAAGAAAGCCTCGTCAAACCGCCTGACGCGTTTGTATCACGGTCTAAACCTATCAACCAGCCCCGCCGCCCAATCAAGCTGCGGGGCTTCGATTATCTGAAAAACCGGTATGCTTCCATCGTCCTCAAACATAAGTATTTCAACATTTTCACGCGTGTAGTCCGCACGGATTCTTACATAAAGCAAAAGATACGTTACATACCCTTCCGCATATATGATTAGCGTAACACGACCGACGTCAGACGGATAAAGCTCATCATACTGCCGATCGGGAAGCACGGGCAGATGTGAAAAAAGCACACAGCCGTTCTCATCGGAATATCCTCTTGCGTTTGTCTCCGCAATCACCGCGCAGGCGTTCTTTATGGGCTTGCCCGTAAAACCGTCGGATATGGCAAGACCTATGCCTCCGTATCCCACGGCGGAAACGCCGCTTTCGAATTGCCCGCCGTCAGCGCCATCGGTGCTTGAAACGCCGTCAATATTGCCCCCGCCCAAGCCGCGCACCCCCGTGCAGCCGCAAAGGGACGCGGCAATCACAGCGCACATAGCCGCGGCAAGCATTTTTTTGACAAAAATTAACAGACTTTTCATATTCATACCCCCCGAATCCTTGTTTTCCCCATATAAATATGAGTTCGAATATGATATAATGAACCATATGTATGCAAGGAGTGAGCCATTTTATGGAAACAAAATTCAACTGTGACGCCGAAAGAGTGCGCGTTGACTATACAAATATGCTCAGCTCGTCGGTTGGCGAGAATGGCATATGTGATGAGGAGCTTAGCAGTATGCTCCCCAAAATGCAATCCGCGCTGAGCGGCTTAAGAGCCAAGCGCGGCAGCACAAGGTGGCGTGACCTTCCGTATAATCAACAGCAAATCGTGCGCGATATCAACGCCGCTGCAAAGGATATTCGTTCGCGCTGCACCGATTTTGCGGTGCTGGGGATAGGCGGCAGCGCGCTGGGACCGATAGCCGTTCATCAGGCGCTGTGCCATCTGCATTACAATGATCTCCCACCCGAAAAGCGTTGTGCCCCCCGTCTGTTTGTGGAGGATAACATCGATCCCGAAAGGATGAACGCACTGCTGGATGTGATAGATATCGACAATGCAGTGTTCAATGTGATAACCAAATCGGGCAGCACCTCCGAAACAATGTCGCAGCTTTTGACGATAACGCGTATACTTACTGATCGCTTCGGTGAAGCCGCGCTTAAGGACAGAATCATCGCCACAACCGACAGTCAAAAGGGCAACCTCATAGGCATAGCCAAAAGACTGGGGCTTACAACATTTTACGTTCCGGACGGCGTCGGCGGCAGATTTTCAGAGCTTTGTCCCGTGGGTCTGCTTGCGGCGGCGGTGTGCGGAATTGATATCGAGACTCTCCTTCGCGGCGCAGCATACATGGATTCGCTGTGCGACAGCGATGACTTGCTTAACAATCCGGCGCTTATGCTTGCGGGGCTTGAGGTTATCGCAATGGAGAAGGGCGCCAACATAAGCGTTCTTATGCCTTATGCGGATTCTCTCAAATATTTTGCCGATTGGTATGCCCAGCTTTGGGCGGAATCCCTCGGCAAAAGGCTCGGCGGCAAGCGCTTTGGGCAAACGCCTGTCAAAGCGTTGGGCGTGACGGATCAGCATTCGCAGGTTCAGCTTTACACCGACGGCCCGTTTGACAAAACAATAACATTCCTTGCGGTGGACGAGTATCGCAGCAGCTTCACAATACCGCACGCGTTTGACGATGTTCCCAATGTGGCGTTCCTTTCGGGGCACACACTTAACGAGCTTATCGCGGCGGAACGCAGGGCAACGGAGCATGCGGTTACGGCAAGCGGTCACATGAACAAAACGATAATACTTCCAAGGGTTGACGCGTTTACGATCGGGCAGCTGATAATGCTGTTTGAACTTCAAACCGCATACGCAGGGGAACTTTTGGGCATAAACGCATACGATCAGCCCGGCGTTGAGGAGGGTAAAAACGCAACATACGCGCTTCTGGGCAGGGCGGGCTATGAGGCAAAGCTTTCAGAGCTTAACGCCGCCGCCAACAAAGTGAGGAAAACAATCTGATAGAATGAGCCTGTACGATCGCAAAGACCTAAAAAGCATAGACTGGCTGACCATCATACTGGTGTTCGGCTTGGTGGCGTTTGGGCTTGTTGCGCTTGCGTCTGTGCTTGCAACGCCGTTTGACGGCACGGAACAGACATTCCAAGACATACTTGCGCATCTCAATCTTGAATATGTGCAGCGACAATGCGTCAATTTTGTGGTGGGGCTTGCCGCCATGATATTCATAATGCTGTTCGACTACAACATATTCAAGCCATTTATACTTTGGGTGTATATAGGCAACGTCGGTCTGCTTGCGCTGCTGTTCGTGTTTGGAAAGGTCAGGGGCGGTGCGCAGGGCTGGTTTGTGTTTGAAAGCATAGAGCGCGCCATACAACCGGGAGAGCTGTGCAAGGTGACGCTTGTGGTTATGCTGTCAAAGCTTGTATCCGCCGCTATGGACAGGGACGGGCGTTTGCTTAAGCTCAAGGATATTGCAATCGCGTTGGGATTCACCGTGCTGCCATTTCTGCTGATAGTATTGCAGCCTGATTACGGCACGGCGTTCGTGCTGCTTGTAATAATGGTGTTCATATTTTTTGCGGCGCGAATCAAGTGGCTTTATATAATCATCGCCGCGGTGCTTGCGGGCGGCGCCGTTCCTCTTGCCTATCTGTATGTGTTTACCGACAAGCAGCGAAGCCGCATACAAACGTTTCTCAATCCTCAGCTTGATCCCGCGGGCGCGGGATATCAGGTGAGCCAGTCAAAGATTGCAATCGGCTCGGGCAGACTGATGGGCAAGGGGCTGTTTGAGCAAAGCACGCTTGCACAGCTCAAATTTGTTCCGGAGCGTCATACCGACTTTATTTTCAGCGGCATAGTAGAGGGCGTGGGCTTTGTCGGTGGGGTGATACTCATTGTCGCATTCTTTGCGCTTGCGTTCCGTTGGCTTTATATCGCAATAAAAGCAAGGGATAATTTCGGTATGCTGCTGACGGTCGGCGTCACGGGTATGCTTGTGGCGCACGTTTTTGAAAACATCGGTATGACAATCGGACTGATGCCAGTCACGGGCATACCGCTGCCGTTTATCAGCTATGGCGGTTCAAATATGCTTACAAACATGATAGGCGTGGGCATTGTGCTCAACGTATATATGCGTCATCCCGTCAAGCGAAAGCGAAAGCGTGAGAGGATTAAGGAGCATGGCAAGCCTGTTACGCTGTAATCCGTGCCGCTTAGGGGAAGCTTTGTCACCATTATGTGGTGTGGGACGCATAGCCGCCATTGATTTGGCGCAGCATAAGTGTTAAATATATCTGAACAAAGGCTGAAAATGTATTGAAACAGTTTTTCGTTGTGGTATAATCTGTCATGTTGGGGAATGATTTTTTCCAATAGATATAAGCAATAAATATATTAAAGGAGACTTTAACCATGGAATACAATCGTATCTATAATTTCTCTGCCGGTCCGTCCATGCTGCCCGTTCCCGTGCTTGAGAGCATCCGCGACAACATGATGAATTATGAAGGCTGCGGAATGAGCGTTACCGAGATGAGCCATCGCTCCAAGGTATATGACGGCATAATCAAGGACGCCGAGGCGAAAATGCGCAGTGTCATGAACATCCCCGACAACTACAAGGTGTTGTTCCTTCAGGGCGGCGCTTCGCTGCAATTTGCGATGATCCCCATGAACCTTATGACAAAAAATCACAAGGCGGATTACATACTCACAGGCAACTTCTCCACCAAGGCATATCAAGAGGCAACAAAATACGGTGCTGCACGCGTTGCGGGTTCCACCAAGGATGAGAATTTTGCACGCATTCCTCAGCAGAACGAGCTTGATCTTGACCCTGAGGCGGATTATGTCCACATCTGCTTTAACAACACGATTTACGGTTCCAAGTGGAATTACATCCCCGACACGGGCGACGTTCCCCTCGTTGCCGATCTTTCAAGCTGCATAGTCAGCGAGCCGATTGATGTTTCAAGGTTTGGCGTTATTTACGCCGGCGCACAAAAAAACATTGCTCCCGCGGGGCTTACAATCGTAATAATCCGTGAGGACCTGCTGTGCGAGCCAATGCCCTTCACCCCCGTAATGTGCAACTATGCAACGCTTGCCAAGAACGATTCCATGTATAACACGCCTCCCTGCTTCAGCATTTATGTATGCAAGCTTGTTATGGAGTGGCTTGAGTCTCTGGGCGGTCTTACCGAGATGCAAAAGCTCAACCAAAAGAAGGCTGCTTTGCTTTATGATTATCTCAACAGCAGCAAGCTTTTCTATGCCACCATTAAGGAGGGCAGCCGTTCAATGATGAACGTTACTTTCCGCACAGGCAATGATGAGCTTGACGCCAAGTTCATCAAAGAAAGCGTCGCGGACGGCATGACAAACCTCAAGGGTCACAGGGCTGTCGGCGGTATGCGCGCATCCATCTACAACGCAGTTCCTTATGAGGGCGTTGAGCACCTTGTTGCGTTTATGAAGCGCTTCGAGGCGGAGAACCTTTGATTTTGTCACCACATAACTGAAAGGAGTATCAATCATGCGTATTCTTGCGTCAGACGGTATGGAAAAGTCCGCGGTCGCCAAATTGACCGAACAGGGCAACGAGGTAGTTGAACAGTTTTATTCTCCGGAGGAGCTTGCGGAGCAGGTCAAAAATTTTGACGTTCTGGTTGTTCGTTCCGCAACAAAGGTTCGCGTTCCGGTTATTGACTCCGCCGCGGAGGCGGGCAGGCTCAAGCTCATAATCAGGGGCGGCGTCGGCATCGACAATATCGACCATGAGTATGCCGAGAGCAAGGGCATCAAGGTTATGAATACGCCGCGCGCTTCAAGCGACGCGGTTGCGGAGCTTGCTATTGCCCATATGCTGGGCGTTGCACGCTTTATAAGCGCGGCAGGCAGCTCCATGCGTGAAGACAAGTGGGAGAAAAAGGCTTACGCTAAGGGCATCGAGCTTTCAGGCAAAACCCTCGGCATAGTAGGCTTTGGGCGCATCGGTCAGTCTCTGGGCAAAAAGGCAGTCGCTCTGGGCATGAAGGTCATAGCATATGATATTTACCATGTTGAGGGCATTGAAAACGAGAATATGCGTTATGTTGATATGGATGAGCTGCTTGCCAACTCCGACTTCATATCGCTGCATACTCCGTCGCTTGAGGGCAAGCCCCTTGTAAACGCCGAGACTATCGCCAAAATGAAGAACGGCGTTATAATCATCAACACAAGCCGCGGCACAAACATCGACGAGGCTGCTTTGCTTGAGGCTATCGAGTCCGGCAAGGTTCGCGGTGCGGGTCTTGACGTTTGGAATGAAGAGCCCAGCAAGAACAAGGCGCTCTATAACCACCCGAATGTCAGCTGCACGCCGCATATTGGCGCTTCCACAGTTGAGGCGCAGAAGCGCATTGGCGCGGAGATTGTTGACATTATCAACAAATTCTTCGCGTAATCAAACAACAAATCAAACGGGCGGGGCTTTTGCTCCGTCCGTTTTTTTAGTGCGCCGCAAAGCGTCCCACGGCAGATATACTTTGGGAATATACAACGCAGATAAAAAATTACAGGTTATCTTTTCTTTTCGTCAGGCTTGGTGTAGGCGTTGGCGTTGGGGTCATAATTCTTAAAATGAGGAAGGTTGGCAGGCATGGATTTTGCAATGCGTTCGCGCTCACGCTTGTCTCTCACAATTTTTCGCACAACAAAATACGAAACAGCAGCCATGATTACAGCCGCGGCGAATATCGCCAAAAGCACGGCAGCTTCCAATCCGCCCGATGTAGTGCTTTGCCAATCGGTGGTTCCGAACATATTTCCCCCCGCAAAATTTTTTTACGTTGACATTATACAGCACGATTCGGCATAATGCAACGGGTGAACAGCATGATATTGAAAAGAATTGTGTATAATACAGCCGATATTGCTAATAAATAACGATGAATCCCAAGCTTTCAAACCAATTCTTTACAAACGTATGGGTGATGTGCTAAAATGCAGAGGTTCGAAAGGGGTACGGCATGGCACAGGCATTAATTGGCGATCAGATCATAAATTACGAGACGGCGGGGCAGTGCGATTTCAAGCTGCGGACGCCCGCGCTGATGCTGCACGGCAACGGGGAGGATCTTCACACATTTGATAAGGTGACGGCGCCTCTTTTGTCGTCGCGTGGGTTTGTGCTTATGGACAGCCGCTGTCAGGGCGGGTCGCATCCTGTTGATGAAAGCGTTCCCGCAAGTATAACATATGATTTAATGGCAGATGACGCGATAGCCCTTATGGAGGATGAGCTTGGCATAATGGATTATGACGTCGTTGGGTTTTCGGACGGCGCGATAATCGCACTTATTATGGCAATGCGCTCAATACGCGTGCGCAAGCTTATACTTATCGGCGTTAACGTCACGCCGGACGGCATAAAGCCCAAAATGATACGGGCAATGCAAAAAAGCCTCAGGTGTGCGGAGCAGGCAAACGACGCCCGCGCTGCAAGCCTTATCCGTCTTATGCTTGAGCAGCCCAATATCACACGCACAATGCTTGCCGGTATCATATGTGAAACAACCGTTGCAATCGGCAAAAATGATGAGTATATAAAGAGAGAGCATTCCATGGCTGTTGCGGACGCTATTCCACGCGGAAGCCATGTTATAATTGCAGGCGCAGGTCACGATGTGCCGTCAGAACGCCCCGGAGAGGTCACGGACTTAATTCGCTCACTGCTGTAAACCAACAGTAAAGCACCAATAAACAATTATGTTAGGTCAATGCCGCCGAACGCTTCACGAAGCGCGGCGGTTTGTTCTTCAGAAAGAGGATTGCCCGTCAGTATTGAAAGCTTAGTTAGATGAGAAAGCCCCAAAATTGGCGTGGCGTCCGATATGCTGTTGTTGGATAGGTCAAGCTCCGAAAGGTTGGAAAGCCACGAAAGCGGAGTCACGTCCGAGATTGAGTTATTGTTTGCCACAAGCACTTTCAATTCAGCTAAAAGCCCAAGCGAGGTGCAATCAGAAATGCAGTTGTTGCCGACTAAAAGCGTTGTAAGTCCGCTTGCGGGTACAAGCGCGTATACGTCGGTTATAAAGTTGGAGGTCAAATCCACATACCTCAACCCAATGCACTCCTCAAGAGGAGCAATGCTTACAATTGCATTTTCAGAGGCGTATAGCACCCTCAGCTCGGAAAGCCCGCGCAGCGGCTCAAGCGATTTAATATAGTTGTCGGAAATATGCAGCACGCGAAGGCTCGACAGACCCGCAAGAGGGGAAATATCGCTAACATAATTCTCATATATGCGCAGAGTTTCAAGCACCGTAAGCGAAGACAATGCGGAAATATCCTGTATGCAGTTGCCGCCAACCGAAAGCTTAGTCAGCTGAGCAAGCCCTTTAAGAGGGGAAATATCGCTTATGGTCATTGTATCAAGCGTACGCCCGCGTGACTCAAACAGCAGAAGCGTCTGAAGCTTATCAAGCCCCGAAAGGGAGCGAATGTCGCTTATGCAGTTGTTTGAAAGGTCAAGCTCAACAAGCTCAACACAGTTGGAAAGCGGCAGCAAATCCGAAATGTGGTTGTACCCCGCCCTAAGCACCGTCAGCTTTGTAAGAAAGGCAAGCGGGTAAATATCCGTTATGCCGTTGGATGAGGCGTAAAGGGTTTTAAGAGAGGTAAGGTATGCCAACGGGGAAAGATCCGTTACGCCCGCGGCGGTTATATCCAAAAACTCAAGATTATCGCAAACAATGATATCTTTGAGAGTGGTTATGGCTTGGTTTGAAATGTCAAGGTGCGTAAGACGCTCCATATCGTCAAGCGTTATGGAGTCAATGCCCTCCCCAAGAGCCAACGCTGCCGCTTGCGCAACGCCCGCATCCTCAAACACATATATTGGAGATGATGGACTTTGCGCGGGAGTGTCGGAGGGCGGAGCGTTGTAATGCGCCGTTTCATGCGGAGTGGGCGAAGCTTCGGTAAAGAACACGTCGTCGGTATGCTCCGCGGAGGGCGGCGGATTGCCTTGGTCAACAGTTGCGTGTGAACGTAAAAAATGGTTAAATGCAAAAAATGCAGCAACACAGCCGCCTATCAAAAGGCATGAAAGCACCAGAAACACAATCCAAAGCTGAATATCGGAATTATTTGAATTGTCTGCTGCTGCGTTTTTCATCGTTTTTCTCTGGGCCAATAGGCAACGATGCTCATAATTGAAGAAACAAGCGTCAAAGCGGCAAACACACACATCAGCCACTTTGTTATCCCGTTATTCAAAAATTCCATAGCATCGTTCATCCTGTCGATAATAAAGAAAACAAGCATCATAACGCTGAGCGTAAGCTGGATATGCGCCATGACCCTCCGCAGGAATGAATACCATTTGCGCTCGTGTCCGTTAGTATCCTGCATAATCAGTCACCATCCTTGTTTGTTGGTTCGCATATGTACACAATATCGCAATTGGGTCGGCCGCCGCCGCAGGGGTGGCTTATCAGCTCTCCGTCATATGCCATCATAGCCGTCATGCCCCCGTCAAGGTTGTATGCGTCTGTACAGCCAAGGTCATACATAAGCTGCGAAAGCTGCAAAAGCGTCATCCCATAGGAATATTCGGTTTGTCTGCCGTCAACCAAAACAAGACAGTAATGTCCCGGCTCGTAATAGCCAAAGGCACAGCGGGGATTGTAGTTTTGCACGGTGTCGGTGGCGTTGAAATGATCCACGGGAAGCCCGCCATCCAAAAGCTTTGGACCAAAGCTCCAAGCGTGATAGGGTATTTTAGCCATTATATGCTCCATATCCACAGCGCCGGCATAATAGGTTTCAACCGTGCCGTCATAATACATAACGCATACATCCTGACGGCTTGAAAGTGTGTCACGGTAAAGCATGCCCTGCCTTACGGCAAGACCGACCTTTTTGAACAGGAAGTAATCGCCCGAGGTTGCAAGTATGGCGTTGTTGCGGTTTGCCATGCTGACGACAGACTCTTTATTGTCATCCTCTTGGGTGACATATGTGCAAAATGATGATATATCCTGAACGTATATGTCCGCGACATAGTAGCAGCACGCCCACCCGGATACTGTTGTGTTGACAATGGAAATTTCTATCGCAACATTCTCACTGCGATAGCATTCGTCAGTCTGAATAATATCCCCATCGGTAAATTTGTCGGCAAATTTTGCTCCAAGCAAGCCTGTCGGCTCGGGAGTCGGCGTGGGACTTGGCGTGGGGGTGGCTGTCGCGCCCGGCTCAGGCGTGTAGGGATTGACCGTTGGCGTGGGGCTTGGAGTGTATGTGGGGACGGCGGTCGGCGTTGCCAACACGGTTGGGCTGACGTCAACAGGCTTCGCATGATGAAACCATGCAAACACCAACAGACCGCAGGCGATAAGCGCAAGGTCAAGAAGCACCGTAAGCGATATGCGGACAACCTGTCGTATGTGCGGAAGCATCGCTTTGTAAAGCGCCCCAAGCAGAGTGTAAAGTATAAGCCCCACGGGCAAAATTATAAGTGATGAAATAAGCTGAACCGAAAACAGCGAGGAGAAGTCCGCGCCCGCGTATGCCAAAAGTGCAAAGTAGTTTGCGGTGCTTACCGCTGCAACGGTAATAATATATCGAACTACCGCGTTGGGTCTGTGACTGAACCTGCGGCGGTTAATCAGCGCAAAGCAAATCGTGCTGATAAGTCTTGCAAGTATCAACGCCACAAGAATCACGGGAATCTGCTTTTCGCCCAAAACCAAACGGTATTGCCCGTTGTTGCGCAGTATCGCGGCGGGAGAGCCGCAAAGCAGAGCGTTAAGCCCCATGAAACACGCCAAATCAAACCCGATGTACGCAAAGCACATCAAAAGACGGGAAAGAAACGGCTTGTATACATGCCAAGAGTCCGTAACCACGCGGAAGTGGGACGTGCTGTTGCCATTGATATAGACAGTTTCAATGGGGATTTCAATTATGGGGATATTATTGTCGGCGGCGTATAACAGCTGCTTCATCTCGTACTCATACCGTTCGCCCTTTATGCCGAGCATTGTAGGTATCAGCCTGACAGAAAATGCGCGTAAGCCCGTTTGGGTATCGTAAACACGCACGCCCGAAGCAATGTGAAACACAGCCCGTGTTATGGCGTTGCCCGTGCGGTTGCGCAGGGGAACCTTGCCCTTGAACCGTCTGCCGCCAATAACAAGCGCGTTGGGGTTGCGCCGCCATTCGTCCGCCACGGCGTGAACGTCATCGGTAAGATGCTGACCGTCGGCGTCAACGGCAATAACTCCGTCATCGGGGGAAGCGACTCCCGCAATGTACTCAAAAGCAGTTTTCATTGCGCGCCCCTTGCCACGGTTAACATCATGCCTGAGAACGGTGCAGGTCGCCTCAAGCGCGTCAAACAGACGGCGGTAATCCTTGCCGCTGCCATCGTCAACAACAACTATATGATAGGTACTGTCCTGATTCAAAGAGCGGGCAACGTCCAACATCCTATCGTCCGGACAATATGCGGGAATTACAACGTACATTAGCTCCTCCGATCAAACACTTGCCATTCATTATACAACAACAGCAGGCGTTTGGCAAACTGACAGTACCATGATTTGTAAACTTTTTGTTAATATGCTTTACCTATGCATTTGATATGCTATAATAGCAATGGGGGAATCATTGAGTTAAGGGGTGCACCATGGATAACAATGATGTGAAAGACGCCGTCGGTTCTGTTGGTATGGACAAAAATCAAATTCAAGACGCGTCAAATCAGCAAGAGAAAAAGCGCAAAAAAAGAAAGCCTATGTCAAAAGCCTCAAAGATTGTAACCCTGTCTGTTGCAGGGGTGCTGCTTGTGGGTCTTTGCATATGCGGCGCTTTTGCGTATGATTATTTCAATAAAGCGGTAAATGATCCCGGATCGCTTTTCGATCCGTCGGTGCGCGATTCAAACGACCCTATTGACGACACAACGCCTACTCCCGCGCCAACAACCGATGTCACGGCGGATCCAAACCAACCCACAACGGAGCCAACGCCAACAATCGACCCATACGAGCTGCTTATTCATCAGGCGGATACCTCCATGATGAAGGATATTGTCAACGTGCTGATAATCGGCGTTGATTACGCGTACGAGCGGGAGGATTACGAGTGGCAGCAGGGCGGCGGCAAGGATGACTTTCATTCCGACGTAATGATGATAGTCGCCGTCAATTTTGAGGAGAACACCTGCGACCTTATCTCTCTGCCGAGGGACACATACGCCAAGATACCCGGTATCGAGGGCATATACAAGCTCAATGCAGCAATCAACTGCGGCGGAGGCGTCAATGCTGCGGGCTTCGGCAAGGTGTGCGATGCGGCGGAGTGGATGATTGGCGGGATATCAATAGATTACTACTGCGCGGTCACAATGCCTGCCGTAAAGCTGCTTGGTGACGCAGTCGGCGGCGTTGATTACGACGTCGAAATGGATTTTAAAATGGCAGGACGTTCATACACAGCCGGATTGCAGCACCTTGACGGTCAGGGTATACTCGACTATATGCGCGTGCGCAAAAATATCGCACAGGCGGGGGATCTAAACCGCATAAACCGTCAAAAAAAGATGCTTGTGGCAATATTCAGGCAGATGAAAACCGCCAACAAGCTCAGCATGATACCGGATCTTTTCAAGCTGTCCGACCAGATTAACACCAACATGACATTCCAGCAGATTGTCGCGCTTGCTGTGTTTGCCTATGGGCTTGATCCCGATAATATCGGTATGTACTCTATGAGCGGTTCGCTGCAAAACATATTCGGTTGGCTTTTCTGCCTTACCGATCAGGACAACCGTGTTAAAATAATTAAAGAAGTATACGGTGTTGACGCAAAAAAATATCTTGAATTCACCAAGGATTACGCAAACTATCGTTGGCAGTCAATGCTGAAGGAGCAATACACCCTCACTACCGATGGCTTAGGAAGATATGTTGAAAGGCTTATAGCAGACGACTTCCCGCTGCCTACGCCAACGCCCACGCCTACTCCCACGCCGACGCCAACGCCGGATCCATCCGCGCCCACGCCCACGCCAAGTCCAACGCCCACGCCGATGCCGGGTCCGGATGAGCCAACGCCAACGCCCAGTCCCAGCCCAACGCCAAGCCCCACGCCCGCGCCTACGCCCCTATACAACGCGTCTATGCGCAAGCTATATACTGACTATATTGACGCGTATAACGCCATGAATGACGCTTATGACGCCATGATGGTGCAGCTTGACAGATATATGGACAAAAAATCCAACACCCTTTATGATTCCGCAAGGGCATTGGCAGGTGCTAACGAGGCGTACCGCAGTGCGGCAATAGCATTAGCGGATGCGTTCGCGTGGCGCGGAGAGCTTGTTTGGACGATTGAATATTGGCTTGATCCCGATTTTAACGAGGTGCTTGTTGACTTTAGGTAAAGCCGACTGATAACAACAGCGGCAGACACGGCTTTTTATAGGCGACATCGCCTAACAAATCGGCGGGGATTGTATTCCCCCATACCACAGCAAAAAAGCTCGGCATACTTATTAAAAAATGCTCACCTGCGTCAGACCGCAAGTGAGCATTTTAATTTAATCTGTAATTGAAAGGAAGGTTTACATCGCTTCAACAATGGTTGCAACGCCCATGCCGCCGCCGACACAAAGCGTGGCAAGACCAAGCTTTGAGCCGCTGTGCTTAAGCTCATAAAGCAGAGTGACAAGTATACGGCAGCCGCTTGCGCCTATGGGATGCCCAAGGGATATCGCTCCGCCGTTTACGTTGACCTTATCCATATTGAGGTTAAGCTCATTGGCAACCGCAATGGATTGAGCGGCAAACGCCTCGTTCGCCTCAATGCGGTCGATATCCTCAAGCTTTATGCCGCTTTTGGCAAGCGCCTTACGGGTGGCGGCAACGGGACCGACGCCCATGATCGAGGGTTCAACGCCCGCGCTTGCGCCAACAACAAACCTTGCCATGGGCTTAACGCCAAGCTCCTTTGCCTTATCGGCGGACATAATCACCACGGCGGCAGCTCCGTCGTTTATGCCGGAAGCGTTGCCAGCGGTAACAGTACCGTCTTTTTTGAAGGCGGGACGCAGCTTTGCAAGCGCCTCAATCGTGGTTCCGGGACGATTATGCTCATCCTTCTTAAACTCCACAATCTCCTTTTTGACCTTGACGGGAACGGGTATAATCTCCTCGTCAAACTTGCCGTTCTCCTGTGCCTTAGCGGTGTTGGTCTGAGAGCGAAGGGCAAACTCGTCCTGCATCTGACGGGTGATACCGTATTTTTCAGCAACATTTTCGGCCGTGATGCCCATGTGATAGTTGTTGAAAGCCTCCCACAAGCCATCCTTGACCATCATGTCGATTATCTCGGCATTGGGCATGCTCATGCGATAGCCATAGCGCGCCTGCGGGATGCAATAGCCTGTCGCGCTCATGTTCTCCATGCCGCCAACAACCATAACATCCGCGTCGCCCGCCTGAATCATTGATGCGGCAAGGTTGACGGCCTTAAGACCGCTTCCGCAGACATTGTTAATCGTCAATGCGGGAACCTCAACGGGTATGCCGCCCTTTACGGATGCCTGACGTGCCACGGACTGACCCAAGCCGCCCTGAAGCACGCAGCCCATTATAACCTCGTCAACATCGGTGGGGCTGATGCCCGCACGACTTACGGCCTCGCGTATAACAATGGCGCCCAGCTCGGTAACGGGAACATCCTTCAGCATACCGCCAAAGGTGCCGACAGCGGTGCGCACGGCACTCGCGATTACGATTTCTTTAGACACAATAGTATTCCTCCATTCTTATTTAACAATGGGCAGAGACCACATAAAGCCCCTGCCCAATAGCGCACTTATTCGCCTATATCCATAGGCTTGAGATCGTCGGGGATAATTAGCTTTGCCTCGGTCGCCGCCTGAACCTGCTCAACCGTGTAGTGGGGGTTAATCTCCTCAAGAACAATACCGTTTTCGGTAATGCGCATAAAGCCCATTTCGGTGACGATAACGTCAACAACCTCCGCACCCGTCAAGGGGTATGTGCAGTGGTCAACAATTTTGGGCGAACCTTTTTGGGTATGCTCCATTGCAAGAACAACCTCTTTTGCACCGGAAACAAGATCCATCGCGCCGCCAATGCCGCCCATGCGCTTGCCGGGAATGCACCAGTTGGCAAGATTGCCCTTAGCGTCAACCTGATAAGCGCCAAGTATAGTCATGTCGATATGCCCGCCGCGGATTGCGCCAAAGGAATCTGTGCTGATTATGAACTGAGCGCCGGGAGCCGTTGTTACCTGCATTCCGCCCGCGTCAACAACATCGTCTGTGCCTTCGCCGTCGGCAGCGTAACCGCCCGCACCGATAATACCGTTTTCGGCATGGATAACCAGATTAACGTCATCGGGAAGCCAGTTTGCAACAAGCTGAGGTATGCCGACGCCAAGATTTACGACTTCACCGTCGCGGAGCATTGCGGCAATACGCCTTGCAATAATGTTTTTGTTATCCATATCGATTACTCCTTATCTTTTTTGGGGATTTGTACCACCGCGTTGATATATATACCGGACACGGTGACAAGCTCCGGGTCAATGCTGCCGATGGGTACAATCTCCTCAGCCTCCGCGATAACATAATCGCAGGCGGTCGCCATAGCGGCATTGTAATTTTTTGAGGAACCCTTCATAAATACGTTGCCGAACTCATCCGCGACAGCGCAGTGGATAAACGCGACATTGCCGCGCAGAGCTGTTTCCATAATGTATTTGCGCCCGTTAAACCAACGGGTATCCTTGCCGTGCTCGATTATTGTGCCAACACCGGTGGGGGTGTAGAATGCGGCAATGCCAAATCCGCCCGCCCTGATGCGCTCGGTAAGAGTGCCCTGCGGATTGATATGCAGACAAGCGGGATTAGCCTTGTACATCGCCTGTGCGGACTCATTGCGGACAATCCAAGTACAAATCAGATCGTCAACCCTGCCTGTCGCAAGAAGGGGCGTGAGGCTGGAGGTGTAGTCGCCCATGTCGTTGTTGACAAGGGTAAGGTGCTTTGAATTATGACCGATGAACTGCGAAAGCAGATACTCGGGACTGCCGCACTGCAAAAAGCCGCCGACCATCAGTGTGTCGTGGTCTTTTATATGTGAGAAGGCCTCGGACACGGTAATAACTTTGTTCATATTTCCTCCTAAAAAAGTTTTCGGCAATGAGAAATTGCACATAAATCCAATGATAGCATTGTATCATCAACGCAAAATATGTCAATCGGGTACGCTGTTTCAGACGCCTTAACAGTCAAATATATTTGATTTAAAGTCCGCGCAGAAGGGCTTTAAGCTCGTTTGATATGCAGCGGCTTTCAATCGCCTTGCGAATAGCCTTTTTTCTCGTCCATTCATCAAGCCGACCCTCTGAAAAATACGGCAGCGCGTCTGAACACTGCTTTGCAAGCGCGGTGGCATAAAACCATGCCCTCATCATGTTGATGTAATACTCGTTGCTTTCAATAGATGCGACAAGCTCCAAATAGGATGGATCAAAGTGTTCGTCAAGATAATAGCGCATAAGCATGCCAACGCCATACCTCACGGTATATGTATGCGACGAGCCTGTCCACTCAACAATTTTTGGCAAAAGACGGTCAATGTTTTTGCCAAAAACCGTGGGACATACAGAATCGCAGGTCGCCCAGTTGTCAACATAGGGAAGCCACAGCTCAATCTTGCTCATGGCGGCGTCATAATCCTTTATGCGTGAAATCAACGCGCCGTGCAGATTGTATTCCTCATAGTAATAATGAGGAAGAATCTCAACAAACTCTGCCGCCTCGGGCGTTTTGCAGACGCTTTGCACAAGCTTTATCATATCGGGAGTGCGAATGCCGATTATCCGCGCAGGATCAACAGTCGGCATTAGCCTTGCAATAAAATCCCTGTGCGCTTCATCCTGCAGATCAAACAGCTTTGCGCGCATAAGCTCGGTTGCATTATCCAACAGGCAACACCACCCTTCCACTGTAATGATAGCAGAACAGCGGAGGGTTTGCAATACGGCGTCAGCAAAATGCCACGCGGCATTACACATACTTGCGCATTGAGGTAAGAGCGTGCTTTTCCAATCGGCTGACCTGCGCCTGACTGATGCCTATCTCGTCGGCAACCTCCATCTGTGTGCGCCCCATAAAAAAGCGCATCTGAATAATGTCGCGCTCCCTGCCGGAAAGGCGTTCCATGCCGCTTTCAAGCGCAACTGCGTTAAGCCAAATTTCTTCGCTTGCCGTGTCGTCCTTAACCTGATCAACAATGTACACTGCGTCTCCGTCGTCCTTGAAAACAGGCTCGTGCAGCGAAACGGGATCCGCTATCGCGTCAAGCGCATACACAACATCCTCCTCCCTAATCTCCAGATTCGCCGCTATCTCCGAAAGCTTAGGCTCACGTCCAAGCTCATCCGCAAGCCGCGTGCGCGCCTGAAGTGCGCGATAGGCGGTGTCACGAATTGAACGGCTTACGCGGATGCTGCTGTTGTCGCGCAAATATCTGCGCACCTCTCCGATAATCATCGGCACGGCATATGTTGAAAAGCGAACGCCGTGGGATGTGTCAAAATTGTCGATTGCCTTTATCAGCCCAACGCAGCCCACCTGAAATAGATCGTCGGGCTGTTCGCCTCGATTTGTAAAGCGCTGTATAACAGAAAGCACAAGCCTGAGATTGCAGTGGATAAATTCTTCACGCGCAGCGGCGTCGCTCGTTTTTAACCGCTGCATAAGCTCACAGCTCTGCTGGTGGGATATCCTCGGCAGCTTGCCCGTATCAACTCCGCATATGTCAACCTTGTTTATCGCCATAAAATCCCTCCGATACTTCAAACATCGGTATGATTATTCCCCTATGCAGCGTGGGCTATTCCGCTTAGACAATCAATCCAAAATCGTCATAAGACATTATTTTTTTACAAAAAATCCATATATTATTTACAAATTGACCGTCAAACCTGATTGACTGATGAGTATCAGATGATTTATAATATAATCGACAGAAAGTACAGATATGAAAGGAGATGAAAGCTATGTCTGTAAAGGATTCTTGGAAGCAGGTCGGTGACGATTTTGTTGAGGTAGGCAAAACCATCAGCAATTCAGAAGTTGGCAAGGACGTGGCAAAGCTTGGCAAGGATATCGGCGAATCCGTTTCAAAAACCGTAAAAGCGGGGGTTCGCGCCGCAACCGAGTGGGCAAAGGAGGATAAGACTGCCGCCCCCAATGCAAAGCCTGAGGATGACAAAAAGCAACAAGAGGACGAGGCGCCCAAAAAGTACACCATCGAATACGACTGACGAACCGATAGCTGATGAACTGCACTCTTACAATCTCAAAAGCATCTGACGCGGATATTGAAGCGGTTCTTTCCATATACGCCGAAGCAAGACGCTTTATGGAAAACAACGGGAATCCCACACAGTGGGGCGCTTCGGGCTATCCTCAAGAGGGGCTTTTAAAAAGCGACATAACAAACCGCCGCCTGTATGTTATCAGAGCGGCGGATGTTATTGTTGGCGCATTTGTTTTTGTGCTTGGCGCGGAACCGACCTATGCCGTTATCGAGAACGGCGCGTGGCAAAGCGACAGACCATACGGAACAATCCATCGGCTTGCTTCAAACTCAAGCGGCTTGCACGCGGCACGCGCCTGCATTGATTTTTGTCTCCAAAAAGCAAAGGAGGCGGGGACGGAGCTTCGCGCCGATACCCACGCCGACAACACCGTTATGCGTCACATTCTTGAAACGAACGGTTTTATTTATTGCGGAATTATTCATGTTGCGGACGGTTCGCCGCGCCGTGCCTATCAGCATATACAGCCGTGACCAACCGCATAATCGCACCTTATAATTCATCGCTACCCAAAACAATGGGTATGGCGATATTTTTGACTTCGCTCATAGCCCTTTCAACATCAATTGTTGTCCATTCGCCGCGCTCATAAAGCACGCGTCCGCGAACCATTGTCAGCGCAACGTTTTTTGACGCTGCGGAGTACACCGCCGCGCCCGCCGCGCCATACATGGGAAACATCGAAACACATCCCACGTCAAGTATTATCAGGTCTGCATCATAGCCCTCCGCGATAATGCCAACCGTATCGCCCCTGCCCTGTGCGCGGGCGCCGCGAACGGTCGCCATTTCCAACGCCTCAAAAGCCGTAACGGCAGTTGGGTCAAGCGAGGTTCCCTTTGCAAGCAGCGCGGCAAGCTTAACCTCCTGAAAGAGGTCGAGTGAATTGTTGGAGCAGGAGCCGTCTGTGCCGAGACAAACATTTATGCCGCGGCGCAGCATTTCACGCACATTGGCAATGCCGCTGCCAAGCTTTAGGTTTGAGACGGGGCAGTGCGCTGCGGATACGCCGTGAGCGGCAAGCATGTCCATATCGTTTTCGGTAAGCCATACGCAGTGAGCGGCAAGCACAGGGGTGTCAAAAACACCGTGCTTATCCAAAATAGCGGCGGGAGTCATCCCATATTTGGCAACGCATTCCGCCTGCTCGCGCCGTGTTTCCGAAAGGTGGATGTGTGTAACAAGCCCAAATTCCTCGGCAATCGCGTGAACCCTCTCCCACACGGAGGGAGGGGAGGTGTATTCGGCGTGTATTGATACGTCGGCGCGTATAAGCCCGCCCTCGGCGTTGTGCCAGTCCTTTATAAGAGAATTTGTTTCAATAACGGCACGGTCTTTTTCAAAAACGTAATCATCGCCCAAGGCAATCACGGCATTGCAGAGATTTGCACGCATACCAACCTCCGCAACGGTATTTGCCACGGCGGGCTGACAAAAGTACATATCTGAAAAGGACGTTATGCCGTTTGAAAGCATCTCCGCCATGCCAAGCCGCGCACCCGCCACAATAGCAGACTCCGTGAGCCTTGCCTCAACAGGAAAAACCTTTTCATAAAGCCATTGCTGCAAAGGATAGTCGTCCGCATAGCCGCGCATAACGCACATCGCCGTGTGCGCGTGGGCGTTGACAAGCCCGGGCATTACGATACCGCCGTGCGCGTCGATAATGTGCGAATACTCCGCCTCGTTTTGCGGATGATTGCCAACGTAAACTATCTTCCCGCCGTCAATGCCAACGCAGCCGCCGCGCAGTACATCGGCGTTTTTCATCGTAAGCACATTGGCGTTTTTTATAAGAGTATCCATCATAGTCAAATCCGTCTGATAAATTCGATAACGTAAGAGGTGAATTTTGCGGATGCGGCGTTGCCTGCGGTTATTACCTCCTCACCGGAAAGAGGACGGTCAAGTATGCCCGCCGCCATGTTGGTTATCAGCGTGACGCCAAGTATCCTCATGCCGCAATGCCGTGCGGCAATGCACTCAGGCACGGTGCTCATGCCCACTGCGTCCGCGCCCAGCATACGCATGGCGCGAATTTCGGCGGGAGTTTCATACTGTGGACCTGTGCAGTAAAAGTAGACGCCCTCACGCACCGAATCGCCCGCGTCACGCGCAACGGAACGGAAAATCTCCATATAATCACGGTCAAAAACCTTTGACATATCGGGAAAGCGCACCCCGAACTCCTCAATATTTGAACCGATAAGCGGGTTGACGCAGTTAAGCTTGATAAAATCGTTAATAAGCATAAGGTCGCCCACGTTAAACGTTTTATTGACGCCGCCCGCCGCGTTGGTAACAACAACGCTTTCAATGCCCGCCAGCTTTGCCAGACGGACGGGATACACAACCTCCCACGGCTCCCACCCCTCATATATGTGCAGCCTGCCCTGCATAAGAAGCACGGGCTTTCCGCCCAAGGTTCCCGCGATAAAACGCCCCGCGTGACCTATCGCAGTGCTTACGCGCATATAGGGGATATCGCCATAGGGGATAATTACGGGATTTTCAACATAATCGCCAAGCTTGCCCAGCCCGGAGCCAAGTATAACCAGCAGTTGGGGCTTTAAGCCGTTAAGCTTGTCCATCAGGGCGGCAGCACCCTCCTTGTATTGTTCAAACGTCAACATGATCCGCAAGCTTCCTTTCAAATGCTTTTTTTAAGTTTTCCTCAAAGGGAGGGACGATAATACCGACGTCGGTGACAATGCCCGCTATCAGGGAGTTGTCCGTAACGTCAAACGACGGGTTGTACACCTTCACCCCCGCGGGCGCCATCGCCCGTGCAAAGTGAAGCTCCGTAATCTCCTTCGCGTCTCTCAGCTCAATCTTTATATCCCTGCCTTCGGCGGTGGACATATCGACTGTTGAAAGCGGAGCAAAAACGTAGAAGGGTATCCCGTAATGATGCGCAAGCACCGCCAAACCGCTTGTGCCTATCTTGTTGGCGCAGTCCCCGTTTGCCGCAGCTCTGTCACATCCCACAAAAACAGCGTTAACCCAACCGTTTTTCATCACAATTGAAGCCATGCTGTCGCATATAAGCGTTGTATCAACACCTCCGTGCATAAGCTCATATGCCGTCAGTCTTGATCCCTGAAGCAAAGGGCGCGTCTCGTCCGCAAACACGCGGATGTGCATACCGCGTTCCGCACTCATAAGCAGAGGGCCGAGAGCCGTGCCGTATTCGGACGTTGCAAGCGGGCCTGCGTTGCAGTGAGTCAGCACGCCGTCACCATCCTTGATAAGCGAAAGTCCATACTCGCTTATGCTGCGATTGGCAGCCTTATCCTCCTCATGGATGCGAAAAGCCTCTTTGTTAAGACATTCCACAATTTCCGTCCTCGGAAGCAGGGCATTTCTTTTAAGCACTGAGCGCATTTTGCCAAGCGCCCATGAAAGATTGACGGCTGTGGGGCGTGCGGAAGCAAGATAACGCTCCGCCTCGTCCATGCGCGCAAAAAAATCAAGCTTTGAGGCGTCTGTTCGCGCACAGAGATAATAGCCGTATGCGGCGGCTATGCCAATCGCGGGCGCGCCGCGCACCTGAAGCCTGCGTATTGCTTCAAAAAGCTGCTCACGGCTTTGCAATTCAACATAGCGCAGCTCGTTGGGCAGCAGTGTCTGGTCGATTATAATGAGCGAATCGCACCCGTCGCTCAAGCGGATGTTAACAAGCTTTTCCATAGACTCCCCTTATTGTGTTTTAACAACGACAATATCATATCATAAATTTCAAAAGTAGAAGAAGAAGCACCCCGGGCACGCCCAGAAGCCCCGAAACAAGGGAAGAAAGCCACGTTATCGGAATGTAGAAAAAATCCATACCCAAGAAAATGGCAAGCACAATATCAAACACACAAAGAAGCCCCGCACCGATAAGACCGTTAATCAAAAGACGCCAAAGTATCCTAATTGATACGTTGAATATTCTGAAAAGGATAAACGTTATGCCCAGCACGGCGCATATCACAAGCAAAGGAATGTATCCGCCGATTGAAAGCTCAACGGGCGAATCAATCGCCGCGACGATGGGAGCACAGCATAGAATATCCTTCATCAAAAGTCCTTTCGGTCAACCGATTTTTTCGCCCTCATGCGCGAACTGACGCTTTGCGGCGGAAAGAAGATAGTCGTAACGCATCCGCGAGGCCTCAACCTGCATCGCCGTGTATTCGATCTGAGCAGGGTCGTCCGCGGCGTCAAACATGGCAAGCGCATCCAACCAATTCATATGCGCCTCCCTGAGGTCATCCGCGGTCTGTTCGGCAAGGCGGACGGGAACGGTACATTTTGCCATACGCACCTCCAATAATATGTATATACATAATTATGGAAGATTTTACTGTTTTTATACCCGTACCAAACTTTTATACGGCGAAACGCCGATATATGATCAATCCGCAGAGGCGACGCCGCCGCAATAGTCAAAACGAATATCGGAGGAAGCAAGCAACGCCTCAACATCCGCATGGGAACAAATGTCAAAGCCTTCCGGCAGCTCGGCAATGCCGCCCGCAAAGCTCACCTCATCCGTGACAGTCAGCACACTGTAATACTTGCCGTCAAACACAACTGAGGTATAAACACCCTTGCTCTCAAAAAGCATAACGCTTGAAGTTAAAGCACCGTCCGCATCGGTTGTTTGGCATGTAAGCAGACAATTTTCAAGAGTGCCGTTTAAAACTGCACCGCTGTCGAAGGAATACGAAAGCTTGCAGCAGCCGTTATGGACGGTTATTGTGCCGCTGCCCCCGTATACGCCCGTGAGAGTGCCGTACCAGCTTCCGTCATAGCCGTAAAGCATACCGACAGAGGCGAACACGCCCTCCAAGGCCGCCTGATGAGAAAAGACGTCAAGGCACGCGGACGCCGTTTGAAAGCCGCCCTCAGAGGCGGAGGTCATACCGACAGCCGCACTGTCAAACGCAGAATGCTCCGCGCCAATAAACAGGCTGACAGGGTTTTGCGGCGTATCCGTAGGCGCTTCAGAGCAAACCTCGGTGGGCGCGACATATCCGCCGTCGGAATAGTCCGAGCCGTCATCTGAAACCGTGCCGTCAAAAAGCACGCAGCCGTATGCGGCAAAAAATATCAAAAGACAAATGCAATATGACGCAGCACGGCGTACAACACGCAAATTGTAACGGGCGTCAGTCGCCATTTCCCTCACCATCGGGCGCGTTAATCGCGGGAATATCCACCCCGTTAACAAAATCAATTATCCCCAAATAAAGCCCACGCACACAATTATCCTGATATGATGTGCGTGAAAGCTTGAGGTCGGATATAGCGTTTGAAAGGTAGCCCATTTCAATCGTAACAACGGGTGCGTCAGACCAGTTGAAGCCCGTCTGATCGGTCAGAGAATGGGAGGCAAGCATCGGCGCGCCCGTTTCGGCACAGAATGCGTTTATAAGACAATAGCCCAACCGTCTGCTGTCGCAAAGCTTTGAAGCGTTTGCAACCCCCGCGGGGATAAGCACGCGTGCGCCATAGGTGGAGCTGTCGGCGCAGGAGTTGCAGTGAATGCGAACCCAAAAGTCAACCTCCGCGTCGTTCATCAGCTCTGCGCGCTCCATATTGGATATTGAAACATCGGAGTCGGTTCGCGTCATAACCACGGTTGCCCCTGCGTCCTCAAGCATTGCTTTCAAGCACATGGCGATTGTAAGATTTATGCAGTATTCGTCATTGCCCGTCCTAACGCCAACGCCGCCTGCGGTCATTCGTACCTTAAGACCGTCCGTCAGAGGAGATATGGATTCAAGCGTTAAATCCGCACATTCCTGATGCCCCGCGTCAATGCCTATAACAAGCCCCGCGAGAGGCCTGTCGGAGGGATAAACCGGAACAAGCGTGCCGTCCGCCACTGCGGCAATGTACGCGGCGTGGGTAATCGGGCCATATATCCCGTCAACGCCGACTGACAGAATCGTTTGCAGCTGTTTAACGGAAGCCTCGGTGGCGCTGTCAAACACACCGTTTATCTCACCAAAGTAGAGTGAAACGGCGGAAAGCTCGTATTGCAGCCGCTCAACAAGCTCACCCTCGTCTCCCAAACGAAGCATGGGGGTTTCATCCGCCCAATCCGCGTTTGCGGAAGCAACGCCGACAAGCGCTGTCGCCAACACCATCAGCACAGCCACGGTACGCGTAGATTTTTTAATAAATGCGCTCATTCAGCCGAAAGATAAGCCTCCTGCTCGGATGTAAGCTCGTCAAGCCCCAGACCCATTGCGCGCAGCTTCAGCATGGCGACCTCACGGTCGATATCATCGGGCACGCTGTAAAGTGCGGGAGAAAGACCAACGCCGTTTTTAACAAGATACCTTGCGGAAAGCGCCTGAATGGCAAAGCTGAGATCCATTATCTCGGCGGGATGCCCGTTCCCCGCAACAATATTCACAAGCCGCCCGTCCGCCAAAAGATTGATTATACGACCGTCTTGCATAACATAGCCGTCAATAAAGGGCTTGCGTTCGGATACCGAAACGGCAAGCGACTTAAGATCGGGCTTGGAAATTTCAACATCAAAATGCCCCGCGTTTGCAAGTATAACGTTGTGCTTCATTTTTTCAAAATGACGACCAACAATCACATCGCGGCAGCCTGTTGCGGTAACAAAAATATCGCCAAGCGAGCAAGCGTCGTCCATAGTCATCACGCGGAAGCCGTCCATAGCCGCCTCAAGTGCGCGGAACGGATTGATTTCGGTAACGATAACGTTTGCCCCCAACCCCTGTGCACGTCTTGCAATGCCGCGTGAGCAGAAGCCGTAGCCCGCAACAACAACCGTGCGCCCCGTGATCATGTTGTTTGTGGCATACATTATGCCATCCCAAACGCTTTGACCCGTGCCGTGCACATTGTCAAACAGATGCTTGCAGTTTGCGTCGTTAACAGCCATCATGGGAAACCGCAGCGTGCCGTTTTTTTGCCTTGCGCGCAGCTTTAATATCCCTGTGGTAGTTTCCTCACAGCCACCGATTATATTTTTTGCATATTCGGGATGCTCATCGGTCAGCATGGAGACAAATTCGCCCCCATCGTCAATCACAATGTGAGGACAAAACTCAAGCGTGCGGCGAATATGCTCATGATATTCGTCCTCGGTTGCGCCGAACCACGCGTGAACACTCATCCCCTCGGCGGCAAGAGCCGCACATACGTCATCCTTTGTGGAAAGAGGATTGCTGCCGGTTATCGCAACCTCCGCGCCGCCCTCTCTCAACAAAAGCCCGAGGTATGCCGTTTTTGCCTCAAGATGAACGCATACGGCAACGCGCAGACCCGCAAACGGCATTTCCTCACGAAAGCGCCGCTCAAGCGTGTTAAGCACGGGCATATAGCTCTTTACCCAGTTGATGCGCTGCCGCCCCAACGGAGCAAGCGAAATATCACGAACCGTATAGCTCATATTGCAGTCACCTCATAATCAGCTTGCATCGGTCAAGACCTCCGCGGGGGAGGGCTTGGGATAATCGGTAAATTTGTACAGCAGCTTGGTTTTGGCAAACAGCTGAATTATCGCCCAAATCAGAACCGTGTAGACAGGTATCATAATCGCCTGATTGATAACGCGTGGGGTTATCAAAATCTCCCACGGGATATTGTAAAGGGAAACAAGCAGCAACGAGTTTGCAAACACGCTGCAAGTCACCTGACCTGCAAACACGGCGATAAGTATAACCCACCATCTGGGCAGGTGCTTTCTTCTCATAAAGAACAGACCGGGGATAAGCCCGCTGAACATAGCGACAATTGTGAACCAAGGCACATATGGGCCCTTTGGAAACAGCATTGCCTGAATGATATCAACAAGCGCACCTACTATCGCGCCGTAGCCCGCACCGTAAAGCACGCCCGCAAGTATTGTCGCCAAAGCGCCGAGACCTATCTTCATGCTGTATTGCCCAAGCATAAAGCTGGGGACGCTTAATACTCCGCTGAGTATAACGCCGATAGCCACAAGCATCGCGCAGACGCAGAGCCTGCGAATGTCGGGCTGCTTTTCAAGCGCGGCGGGAGCGGTTGCCTTAAAGCAGGTGAAGCAGAGAATAAGAGCAAACATGGGCATGAGTATAAAGCCTATGCCAACGTCTGTCGTAACCGTAGTATAGCATTTTCCGCCCATGCTTAAAAGCTCCGTATGGGTGAAGCTTGCAAGATAATCCGAGTAGTTTGAAAGTGAATACGCCTGCATCCCGCAAAGCTGCAGTACCATTGCCAACGCAACGCCCATTACGGAGACAACCGCAAATGTGCGCACAATCGCTTTGCGCCCCATAATAAGAGCGACAGCAAGAACAACGAAGGATATGCCGGTAAATATGAGAACAGCTCTCAAATACGGGACGCCGACCTCAACGAGGGACAACACGTCGTTTGACAGCACATAGCTGTCGCTGTCCGTCTTTTCGGGCATGGTAACGCCCTCAGTAATTGAGGCGTCATACCAAGGCAAAAACGCAGACGCGATACACAGCGCCAACAGGACAAGGGCGCACGCCACCCAACCATTTTGCTTTTGCTTAACTTCCATTTTTAACCCCCGAGTAATGCGCATCGCGCTTGTATGCGCGCACGCATACATAATCCAACACATAGCATTATAGCACATGCATAAAGCGATTTCCACCACAAAATTACTCCTTCATAAATAATTAACAAATTGCACGACAAAAAATGTTGAAATAAAAAGGCAAGATTGGTATAATCTATGAGAGAAAAATTTGTGACGCAGCGTGTGCGGCGCGAACGGAGGTTCATACAATAATGAAATGCAATAAATGCGGTTACGACAACCCGGACTACTCTGAGTATTGTGATAATTGCGGCGCGCAGCTTGGAGCGCGGCAGGATTCGGGCAAATCCAATCCAACGTGGGGCTTTGTAAAGGCTCCGCGCTGGCCGGAGCCTGATTTTTCTGCGGATACAGTGTCTGAAAACGACGTGCCTACTGAGTATTTAGGCGAAAGCCCCGCAAAGCAGCAGTCAAACGACAGCGGGACGCCTTCCGATGGGTTTGCGCCCAAGGACGGCGGATCCAACCGCAGGATACCGGACGACAGCTTTGGCAAAGGCGGGCTTGACGATTCCGACATTGGCGACGACATATCGGACAATCAGGGCGAACAGGCAGCGCGGGATGAAAAGCGGCTGCACTTTGCTCCGCTTAAAAAGCGTTCGGATACCAAGCGTGCCAATCGCAGTGATGATTATGACGATGACGACGATGACGACGACGACATTCAGACATTGGATGGAGACGACAATCAAAATGCAGGCAGAAGCAGGCTTTCGTCAGTTCAGCTTCGCCGTCTCATATTGATAGTCGGCGTTATCGCGGCGGCGGCAATAATTGCGATAATAATCTGGGCCGTTCTGGCAAAGGGCGGCAGCGGCGGAGGCGGCAGCGGCACAAAGGGCACAAACACAATCATTGTCAACCCGGACGACCCCACCGCATATTTCGTTACGGTATACGCGGATGAAGGCAAAACGCTTGTTTATGTCACAAGCAACGGCACAAGGCAGGAGGTTGCTGTTACCGACAGGGGCTATGTAAAATTCAACGTTTTCATTGCCTCCCTTATGCCGACAGAGCCTGTTGACGGCGCTGTATATAGGGCGACCCCGCAGGTGTTTATCAAAAATGACGATGGGACTGAGACGCAGATCCCCATGGATTCAATAGCTCTTGACATTCCCGCACTGGAAATAACCTTTGACGGTGAGGCTGACGTCACGGCGGTTGACGGCAAAACAACAATCACGGGTAAGATTACCCAGATTGACGCCGAAGTCACCGTGGGCGGCATTGTCGTCTCCGTAAATGAGGATGGCACATTCGCGCAGGAGATTACGTTTGAGGAGGAGGGCGTTCATGACGTCACAGTCGAGGCAAAGCTCGGCGGCTATCAGATAGCTCGTCAGACCTACCATGTAACGGTGGAAACTCCCGCTCCGCCCGTTGTTTCGGATGTTATCCAAATGCCTTGGGAGTATGGCGACGCCACATACAGCCAGCGTGCCGTTCACAGCGCACTGACACATGAGGTTAGGGGCAAAATTCCCGAGGGCTATACGCTGACGGCAAAATGCACCTCCACAAACATTAGGGCGATAAGCACGCCGACGGTTGCCGCGGACGGCACATTCAGATTCACGGTTACATTCGATGAGACGACTGACGGTGATTTTGTTATCAACCTCACCGCAACAGCGCCCGACGGCACGGAATCCACCCGTGATGTTCACATTCAGCGTCAGCCCGATTATCAGACATACGTTGCGGGCGCAGCGCAGGGCGGCACATATGCAGAGATGAGCACCGACAGCGGCAGATGGTTCAGAATTTCCGGAACCATAACCGAAATCGTTTCAACCGGTGAATGCATAATTGCAAAGCTGCAGCTTGCCGACGGCAACATTCTTGTATTACACTATTACAACCATTACGGAAGCGCTCATGCCGTTGAGGTTGGGCAGACCTACACAAGCATATACGGTCGTCCGCGTGGCTTGGACGAAAACGGCGATCCGTGGGTGTTCGTCTGGTTCTGGGATAACTGATTCGCATATTGATGCGCTTATACAGGTGCAGACGGCGGCGTGCTCCGTCGTCTGCGCTTTGATTTTTAAAAACATAAAGGAGTTCAAAAAAATGACTGACGAGAGAATTAAAAAGTTAGCTTCAACGCTTGTCAATTTCTCCTGCGCGCTCAAAGCGGGGGAGAATGTGCTTATCGAAAGCACGGGCGATTGTGACGCGCTTGTTACCGAGCTTGTTAAGGCGGCTTACGCGGCGGGAGGCAATCCGTTTGTGTGGCTGCGCAAGCCTGCCGTTAACCGTGCGCTGAATATGGGCTGCAACGAGGCGCAGACCGCGCTTCGCGCCGAGCTTGACGGTGAGATGATGAGCCGTATGCAGGCGTATATCGGCGTGAGAAGCAGCGACAATTCCGCCGAGATGAGCGATGTTCCCGAGGACAGGCTTTCAATCGAGGGGCGGCTTTATTGGCAGCCCGTGCACGGAAATATCCGCGTTCCCAAAACAAAATGGGTCGTGCTTCGTTATCCCACACCCGCTATGGCGCAGTCCGCAAGCATGAGCACGGAGGCTTTCGAGGATTTCTATTTTGACGTCTGCTGCCTTGACTATTCAAAGATGGATAAGGCGATGGATTCACTCAAGGCGCTTATGGAGCGCACGGACAGAGTTCACATTAAGGGCGTCGGCACGGATATTACATTCTCAATAAAGGGTTTGCCCGCAATCAAATGTGCGGGAGCGTGCAATATTCCGGACGGAGAGGTCTATACCGCTCCCGTCAACGGCAGCATCAACGGAGTTATTTCCTATAATACGCCTTCGCTGCACGATGGCTTCACTTTTGAAAATATCGTTCTCACGTTCAAAGACGGTCGCATTGTTGAAGCAAAATCAAACGATACGCAGCGCATAAACAAGGTTTTTGATGTTGACTTTGGCGCACGCGGCGTGGGAGAATTTGCAATCGGCGTCAACCCGTTTATCACATTCCCCATGAAGGACACCCTGTTTGACGAAAAAATCAAGGGCAGCTTCCATTTCACACCGGGCAGCTGCTATGACGAATGCCCAAATGGCAACAAGTCAAGCCTGCATTGGGATCTTGTCTGCATACAAACGCCTGAGTACGGCGGCGGAGAGATGTATTTTGACGATGTGCTTATCCGCAAGGACGGGCGCTTTGTGCTTGATGAGCTTATGTGTCTCAATCCTGAAAATCTGATGTAATAGGTCGATTTTTTTAAAAATCAATTCGATAATACGGCGTGCGAGGGCTTTGGTTACAAAAAATGCCTTCGCCGCCGCTTTTATTTGCGGCGCTGCTTTTATTTGCGGCGCACGGCTATGTTAAAAACTTCACAGATCCGCTTTTCTCCCGTGTGAATAATGCCACCCAAGTGCGAATAAACATCCCAAAGGAGGTGTTGACGCGTATGCTTGAGGCAATTCTCAATTTTTTTAGACAGCTATTTGTATTCACGGGCTATGTCGGCACAAAAAACGGTTTTCCCCCGCCGCTTTCCGCGGAGGAGGAGGCTGTTCTTGCGGACAGAATGCAGCAGGGGGACGATTCCGCACGGGATAAGCTGATTGAACACAATCTGCGCCTTGTGGCGCATATAGCAAAAAAGTATGCCATGCGGGGGCGCGATACCGATGATCTGATTTCAATCGGCTCGATCGGGCTTATCAAGGCGGTTAACACATACAGCCGTTCCCGCGGAAAGTCGCTTGCCGCGTATGCGGGCAGGTGTATCGAAAACGAGATACTCATGTCCATTCGAGCAGAGCGCAAGCACAAGGGGGAGGTTTCTCTTAACGAGCCTATCGGCGTTGACCGCGATGGAAATGAGATCACCATGGGCGATATTCTCGGAACGGACGGCGATCCTGTGATGGGAGAGGTGCTGACGCGCACAGGCGCGGAAAAGCTGCGCGCCGTAATAGACGGGCTGCTCAACGAGCGTGAAAGGCTTGTTATATTGCTTCGTTACGGAATTGACGGGGGAGAACCGCTTCCCCAAAAAGACGTGGGCAAGCTGCTTGGGATATCGCGCTCATACGTTTCGCGCATTGAAAAGAAGGCGATTGAAAAGCTTTCGATGTCGCTTGCGCCAAAGTCCTATTATTAAAGAGAATTCGCTGTCGCTTGCGCCGAGAACCTATTTATGATATGGCTCCCCGTTTTGTATTTTGAACGCACGATATATTTGCTCCAGAAGCATTATTCGGAATATCTGATGTGAAAATGTCATGTCCGAAAAGCTGACAACGATATCGGCGCGGGCGCGAATCTCATCCGTAAGCCCGTTTGAGCCGCCGATTATAAACGCCATGCGGCTTTTGCCGCGCAGCATGGCGTCCGCAAGCGTTTGCGAAAACTGTTCGGATGAAAGCCGACGCCCCAGCCTGTCCAATGCAACAACGTATTCTCCATCGGTCAGCCTGTCCGAAAGTCTGCGGCATTCGGTCTGCTTTATGCGTTCAATATCGGCAGCCGACGCGCACTCCGGAGCTTTTTCGTCCGCGACCTCCGCCATTGAAACGTCTGCAAATCGGGAAAGCCTTTTGATAAACTCCGCCGCCGCATCGCTGTAAAAGCGTTCCTTTAGTTTTCCGACGCACAGTATTCTGATCTTCATCATGCGTAACCTATAACCCCAAATTCAATAAGTCCGCTGTAAATATTGATGCAGACGAGAATGGCGATGCAAATCAGGCAAGGCGCGCCATAGCCTTTGCGGGGGGAGGTATCACAATCGGACGCTAAAGCGGGAGAATATCTGCCGATATCATTCCGCAAGGCGTTCATATTAAGACGAATAAAGGAAGGAACGATTATTGCCGCCGCCAGCAGCGCAAACAGCATAACCTGAGATATATTTGGCTCGGAATAAATCTGCGCGACAGCTTCGGCGGACTGTGAGTCGGATGAAACGCTTACCAGCAAGCTAAGCAGCACCGCAGCCCCGTTGGAGATAAAGTGAACTATCGCTGAAAGCCAAGGGTTGCGTGTTATCACATAAACACCGCCAAGCAGCATTCCAAGCCCCATATAGACGATAATGTTGCTTGGCGCGGTGTGCAGAAGCGAAAACACAAAGGACGAAAGAATAAGCGGAGCCCAAACGGAGCCGCCGTTATGCAGCCAGCCCTCAAGCACGGCGCCGCGCACAAAAAACTCCTCACTTATCGCAGGTATAACGGCGATTGCAACAAAAAGCACGGGCAAATCCGCAACGGTTATGCCCTCCAATGATATGGCGTTGGAATTTACGGTAAATCCGCTCAACAATATCGAGTTGAGGTATGAAAGCGAAAGATTAAGAAATAGTGCGCCGACGCCCAAAAGTATGCAGAGCCCCACCTGCGCGGCGGTCGGACGCGGAAAAACTGACACACCCGTTCGCCCTCTGAAAATGAGTGACGGTATAAAAAATGCAGGGATTGAAACGAAAAGTGCGTTAAGCAGACAGAGCAGAGTGTAGCTTGTTGCGCCAACAAGCGAAAGCAGCACGGACAGCGCAAGATATATAACCACGGATATAAGCATCAGCCAAGACGATTTTTTTGCCACGGAAGCCCTCCTTAAAGCCAAATACAACGTGTCTATATGTCGAATACACCCGTCACCCTGTCACGGTGCGCAACGGCGACAAAAAGACTTTCGTCAGATATTCCGTCCCCGCGAAGTATTTCGCGCACAGTGTCATACGCAAGCTGCTCGGTGTTGTTTTCGCCGCTGAGATGCGCAAGTATTGTGCGCTTAACGCCTGTGGGATAAAGCTTTGCAAGCAGCTCTCCTGCGGCAGTGTTTGACAAATGCCCACTGTCGGACAGTATTCGCTTTTTAAGCGGATAGGGATACGAACCGCACTTGAGGATGCCTACATCGTGGTTCGACTCCAGAAAAAGCAGATTGACGCCCTCCGAGGCTTTGCGCAGACAATCCGTAACGCATCCTGTATCCGTAAGATACATAAGCGATGCTCCGCGATAAAAAAACCTGTATCCAACAGACTCCGCCGCATCGTGACTTGTGGCGAGAGGGGTTATGTCCATGTCCCCAATGTAAAAATTTTGCCCGGTAATAAAGGTGCGAATGTTGCAAAAAGCAATCCTGCCAACCATTTCATCCATGGCACGCCAAGTTTTTTCGTTGGCATAAACGGGCAGATTATAGCGGCGGGAGAGTATGCCGACAGCCTTAACGTGGTCGATATGCTCATGCGTCACAAGTATCGCGTCAATTTCCGAAGGCTCAATGTTAACCTGATGAAGCGCGGCTTCGATAGCCTTGCCCGTCATGCCCGCGTCGATAAGCAGCGTTGTATTGCCGTTCGTAATAACAGAGCAGTTACCCGAAGACCCGCTGTAAAGCGGAGAAAACCTCATAATAATTATTACCTCAAATCAGTTTGATAAGCACCCAAACACCCCAAAGCACAATCATATGCACAGGATAGAATGAGTACATCAGCCACTTTGCGCGCTTGCCCTGCCTGCCGTCGTACAGCGTGATGAAAACGGCGGAGAACATGAACGCAAGACATTTTATAAGCCCAATGTATGCGCTTCCAAAGCTGCCGACAAAAAGCTCCGCAACGCTGCCGGCATAGAAGCAAAGACCGAAAAGGGCGATTACCGCAATTCGGCAAAGCTTGTTATCGCGTGAAAGATACAGTGCAAATATGAACAGCACGCCCAAGATACCGTAATCCATGCCGGGATAAAGGCTCAGCCCGTATGCCGCGGCAAGTGCGAAGGCGGCCCATATGTGCTTTCGATGCTGAACGGAAAGACATACGATAAGCCCAAGCAGCAGCGTAACCATAACGGAAAGCCCACTGTACATGGGGACGCCGCGACCCATAACGGTAATATAGAAAGAGGCGGAGCTTGTCCCGCGCATAAGCATATACGGAATCTGTGAGATAAGTGCAAACACAGCCATTCGCAGGAGATATTTTTTTGGATTTTTTGTGTGCACCGCGCCCTCGGCAACGCCAAAAGCAAACAGGGGAAAAGCCAATCGCCCCACAATGCGGCAGCATTCCGTCAGCGGACTGCCGAGCTGTGCGCCGAACACCGCACCGATATGGTCTATCAGCATAGCAATACAGGCGATGAGCTTAAGTATAAATGCAGTCAACGCATTATAACCCCCTCTCAAAAATCATACACCGACATTTTACCACATCAAACCGATGCATTACAATACCTCAAAGCTGAAAGACACGGATAAGTTGACGGCAAAGGTATTGCATGATTGAAAGGTATATGATAATATAAAAGCGTACTCCTGTGTGGGTTGAAAATAACAATTGGAGGTCACGAGAATGAGCCTTTTGAAGAATGCCATATCACGCGGCATCAACCGTGCGGTCGGCAGTGCCGTCGAAACTGCCGCGCAGAGAAAAGCGACAGAGATTATCACGCCAACCGTTAACAAAGCGGCGGATGAAATGGCGGCGGGTATCAACCGCGGCGCACAGCAATACAACAGCGGCGCCGAAGCCGCAAGCAGCAGCGCCGAAGCTTCTGACAATCAGCAGGTAAACAGCTCCGCGGCAACACTGGGCAGCGCGCTGGGCGCATGGGCGGGCGCAGTCAACACCTACGCTAACGAGGCGGCAAAAAACATGAAGATGTGTCCCTCATGCGGGGCGGCGGCACAGGGTGACGTCAAATTCTGCCCGTCCTGCGGCGCAAAGCTTCCCGAACAGACAGTCGCGCAGGCGGCAGTCTGCACCTCCTGCGGCTTTCAAAACAACGTCGGCACAAAATTCTGCGCACAATGCGGGTCAAAGCTGCCGTCCGCCATTATGGAGGAGCAAAACGCAATGGCAAAGGACAAAGCGGTTATGCAGAAGTGGGATGTGCTGCTTCCCCAATATCCAAAGTGGAGCTGCGGAGGCGACCAATTCGATATCGAGGAGATGGGCTGCGACGAAAAAGGCAATCCGCAGTACTATTTCTACGCAAGCAACGTATCCTATTCAATGCTTCAGCAATACAAAAACATTCTTCTGCAGAATGGGTTCAAAAAGCCCGTCAGGTATTCAACAGATGAAGACCTGTACAAGGTGATTAACGGAGTCAGCTACACAATGAATTCAAGCGAGCCGTTCGGCGGCGACAAGGGACGCCTTTCGATAGGCTTCTATGTACACGAGTTCGATGAAACACCCATTCCGCAAAAGAAAAAGCGCGGCGGGCTTTTCGATGGGCTTTTCGACTGATATTGCAAGGGACGTTTCTTAAATTGAAGCGTCCCTTTTTCAGATGATTTGAATTGCCGCTTTACACATGATTATCTCATGCGGATTGAATAAATCGGTTCATCCGTTTTTTCTGTTTGCCCGAGAGCCGAAAAGCACAACGGCAAGCACAAAAGCAATCGCGCACCATGAGGTGGATATTATAAGCTTAAGCCAAAATTCCTCAAAGCCAAAGCCCTCAAGCTGAAGTGCGTGCCTTCCCACAAGCACGGCGGGATAAAACGGCAGAAAGCTGCAGAACCTGCCAAAGCCGCCCATTGATTCAAGCGGTATCCATGCGCCGCTTGTGAAGCCCGCAAGGGAAATGATTATGGATGAAAGCCCCGGCGCGGACTTTTCACTGAATACAGAACCGAAAATAAGCCCCGCACAAACAAAAAACAGCATAGACGGAAGCAGAACCGCAAACGATGCAAGAATGCCCTGCGGCAGCATCAGCACGCCTGTTATCGCACCGATAATAAGAGCGACAATATAGCATATTATCGTCTGCAAAAGGGTGATAACAAGCCCCGGCAGTATATATCCAACAACAAAATCCACATTCCGCATGGGGGAGGTAAACAGGCGTGAAAGAAACGAGGTCGCCCTGTCCTTCGATACCAGAAGCGCCATGTACAGCATCACAAAGGAATATGAAAAAACACAGATTCCCGGCGTCAGCTCATCAAGCCTGAACATCGAAACGCCCGGAGCGTATCCGCTGAAAATCTGAAAAACTATCAGCATAACGATAGGAAAGCCCAGGCAGAAAACATAGCTTAAGGGGTCGCGCAGCAGCTCCATAAAATTACGTCCCGCGAAAAGCATGGCGGGAGAAGTGTTTTTTCGGTTCTTCATTTTGAGATACCCCCCTTTGAGGCAAGAGTTATAAATGTGTCCTCAAACGAATCGCATCCCGCAAGGCTGTTAAGCTCCGAAACCGTGCCGACAGCCTTCAGCTTGCCCTCCGCCATCACACCTATGCGGTCGGAAAGCGCTTCCGCTTCTTCCATATAATGGGTGGTAAGCACTATCGTGACCTTGCCCTTCAAAGACTCAAGAAGAAGCCAAAGCTCACGCCTTGCGATAACGTCCAGACCAAGCGTCGGCTCGTCAAGAAACAGCACCTTAGGCTCGGAAATCAGCCCCAGCGCGATTGAAAGCCGCCGCTGCATACCGCCTGAAAGCTTGCCCGCACGCGTGTTTGCCCGCTCATCAAGCGAAAACTCCGCAAGCATTTCATCCGCCTTTGCAACAGGGTCGTCCATGCCGTAAATCCCCGCTATAAGTACCAGATTTTCACGCACGGTAAGAAGAGGAGCAACTGCCGTCTCCTGCGGGGAAACATTGGATATCTGCTTGACCGTGTGGATATCGGTTAAAATGCTGTGACCGCAAATAAAAGCGTCGCCGGAGGTTGGCAGCGTAAGCCCCGTCAGCATTCTGATTGTGGTTGTTTTGCCCGCGCCGTTTACGCCAAGCAGCGAAAACAGCTCACCGTCTTTAACCGAAAGGTCAAGCGAATCGACGGCGGTCAGACAGCCGTATCGCTTTGTAAGCGCCTTTGTTTCAATGGAATACATCAATACCTCCCCAAAAAAGAAAAAGCCTCATATGCATAAAACTATACTCCTTATGGAAACAAAAAACAATATGTATACGCAAAAAATACACGCAGGCTAAAGCCGTCGTTCAGTTTTTGCCGCCAATCTTTTTGTTAAGAAGCGACCAAAGCACAATTATCACCTGAGCGGGAACCCCGATAAGAAAAAGCATCAGAAGCCGTTCGTTCATAAAAGAGAGATAGACGGACAAAAGAACACTCCAAACAAGAATGGAAATAAACACAAAATTGTATGATTTGCGCCCCCATATGGAATTAAGCACGATAAGCAGAATGGAGGACACGGGAACAGCGTATACAAAGCAGAGCCAATACGCCTGAAAATCGGGTGCGGCGATATACAGCACAACAAAAGCAATTATGGCGAGAAGCCACACAAGCGCAAGAGACATCAGCGTAATTGTAAGGTGGATGGGCTTGTACCCAAGCAGCGCGGCAAGGTTTGAAACATACGCCTGCGTTTGATGGAACATGGTTGAGGAGCGTTCCTCGGGCGCGGGCGCGGGGGCTTGCTCGGCGTGGATGATTTCTTTTGAGGAATGATCGACAAGCAAATAATCAACGGTCACGCCAAACAGCTCGGCGACACGTTGAAGCACCGATACGTCGGGGATCGATTCAGCGCGCTCCCATTTTGAAACAGCTTTATCGGTATAGTTGAGCTTGTTGGCAAGCTCCTGCTGCGTCATGCCGCTTTTAAGCCTGAGCCTGGCAATGTTGGCAGCAATAATTTGGCGCAATTCCACGTCTTTCTACTCCCGGTTTACCTTAATTCTACCGCCTATCTACCCACGGTAGAGAGTATTCTACGGCTCATTATAACCTGTTTACACGATTAAAGCAACAGTAGGTTTCAATTTAATTGGCAATACTATATTATGATTGCGAGGACTGATTACGGAGGCATGACTGATGAGCAACCGACTGGTGCTGCTTGGCGATTCCCTGATGAAGGGCGTAATGTTCAGCAGCGAACGAAACAGATACATGATGTACGACGATTCATGGTTTATCGGAGCGGCGCGCCGGCGCGGAACCGATATTGTTAAGCATTGCAAAATGGGCGCTACAATCGAATTCGGGCTTGATTCAACAGACTGTATTCAGGCGGGTGATAAGGTTGTTATCGAATTTGGCGGCAATGACAGCAATTATGATTGGTCGGTGGTTGCCGCGGATCCCTTAGCGGAGCATTCCGCAAACACCCCTCCCGAAAAATTCAAGCGTCTGTACGCAGAAACGATCAAGCGTGTACGCGAGGTCGGCGCCGAGCCGATAGTTTCAAACCTTATCCCCATAGACTCCGAAAGCTTTTTCAGATGGATCTCAAAAACGGCAGACGGAGCAAGCGTGCTAAAGTGGCTTGGGGATGAAAATATGCTGTATCGATGGCATGAGTATTACAGCCGCATGATCGAAGAAACCGCATTCGAGAACGGCTGTCGGATACTTGATATTCGAGGCGAGCTGCTTAAAACAAGACAATTTTATCGCCTGCTCTCAAATGACGGACTTCATCCCAACGAGGAGGGTCACACAAGGATCAGAAACCTGATGCTTGAAGCGATATGCTGATAAAATATGAAGGGAGCTATACAAGAAGATGAAGAAAAAAGCGATGCACAAGAAAGAAGCCCTGCTGCTTGAGACGCTGTTGGCTTCGATATTCAAATCAACACGCGGCTCATGGGGCGCCTTCGGCGCTTCGGATCTGGGCTGTTGAAACGCAAATCCTAACCCATATATGGGCGACCGCCGCATAAAAAGCGGTCATCGTCCACCCCCCAAATAATTTCCGTAAAGGCATCATAACTATTATAATTTATATTGAAAGAGGTACAACAATGAGAGACTTTCTTATTGTCACTGATTCGTGCTGCGATATGCCGAACGATGTGATTAAAAAGCATGATATTCGGATAGCCCCCCTGCTGTTTACGATTGAGGGCATAGAGTACAGGGATTATCCCGACGGGCGCGATATGTCCAACGCAGAGTTTTACAGGCTGCTGCGAAGCGGCAAGGACGCAAAGACCTCCGCCGTCAATACCGCAGCATTCGACGCTCTTTTCAGAGAAATAATTGAACAGGGACACGATGTTCTGTATATCGGAATGTCGTCGGGCATAAGCTGCACGGTGCAGAACGGCGAAATTGCAGCGAAAGCGCTTCAAAGCGAGTTTCCGGACAGAAATATTTTCGCGGTGGATTCGCTTTGCGCAAGCTGCGGCTTGGGGCTGCTGGTTTACAACGCGTGCCTGCTGCGCGAAAGCGGCGCGGGCATCATGGAGGTGCGCGACTATTGCGAAAAAACAAAGCACAACGTTGCACATTGGTTTACCGTAGACGACCTCATCCACCTTCAGCGCGGCGGCAGACTCAAGGCGGGCGCGGCTGTGATAGGCACCGCTCTTAAGATAAAGCCGATAATGCACGCCGATGAAAACGGAAGGCTTTCGCCCGTGTCAAAGGCCTGCGGCAGAAAAATGGCACTGAAAAAGCTTGTTGAAAAGGCGGTTGCAGATATTGTCGAGCCGGAAAAGCAAACGATGTTCATGTGTCAGGGGGATTGCTTGGAGGATGCGGAATACGTCAAGCGGATGCTGCTTCAGCAGCTTCCGATAAAGGACGTAATCATCGGCGCGATAGGCGCGGTGATAGGCGCGCACGCGGGCGCGGGGGCAATATCGGTGTTTTATATAGGAAAACAAAGGTAGTGGATAACAGGGAATGTGCCTATCCCATATGATGCGGGGGGAGGTTCAACAGCCAAGCCCCGCCCTTACAAGCGATATCGAACGATTAAGCCTTACAAAATCAACGCTTCCGTCAATCCGCACGGAAGACGATTCAACCGTTGCAAGCCCATCGCAGCCGGATTCTTTCACGCGGGAAAAGAAGGGGGCAAAGTCAACATGACCTTCGCCTATGTGAAGCACCCGAAGGTCTGAAAAATCTCTAAGCCCTCCGCCGTAATCGTTAACGTGAAGATGACGCACAAGCCCGCTGCGCCAAAGCCGTTCGCATTCAAGCGTTGCGGGAAGCTCCCCGTGAAACTCAGCCATCTTGGTGTCGATTGTAAAATAAATGTCGGGATACATATCCGCAAGCGCAAGCAGATGCGCAAGCGGGGTTTGCTCGGCGCAAATTACGTTTTCAACAGTGAGTACAAGACCATAGTAGTGTGCGGTTCGGATAAATTCCCCGCACATTTCATAATTTAATGCGATATTATGATCCGACGGGACGCCGCCCCAAAGATGCAAAACAACCAAGCGGCTGCCTATTGAAGCGGCTATGCGGCAATTTTCGTCAAATCGCGTGCGCGCTTCGGCAACGTCGCCCTCATTGTTGCGGCTTATCAGCTCACCAATCTGCTTGTCCGCGTGAACAACAGGAAAGAGCAGCCCGGAATGTCGCATTGCCGTAACAAGCTCGGACTCAATCGCGTACCACCCCGCATAAATCATCAGCTCAAAGCCATCGCATTCTATCCGCGGAGCAAGCATCGGAAGCAACAGCGGATTTCTGCCGTTGTACCTTGTGATAACCGCACCTGTCGAGCAAAGAACACCGTGAATCATCATCGATCTCCCAATCAAATTTCCATTTATAATAACAGGCAAAACATCAACATGCAATACTTCAAGTATAATATAATGGATTTTTGATAATTAAAGCGACTACAGCTTTTTTTGCGGATTCTGTCGATATTTGTTTGACAAGCGTCAGTTTTATCCTTTATAATTAGCGCATGAACCGAGTGATACGGGCAATTGCATTATTGATGGCGTTTATATTTGTGGTGTTTGTCAGCACGGCGTCATTTGCGGATGCGCGCAGATTCAGGCGCGGCACGATATCGCTTGCAGCCTTTTCGCTGCCGGAGCAGGGTATGGAAATGGCAAAGGGTCAGTCGTTTGCCGTGCGTGGGATAATCCGCTCACTGTCGCCTCTGACAGAGGTGCGGGCGGTGGTTTACAATGCAAGCGGCTTTACTGAAACAACCTCGATTATCAATGTGTTTGACAACCCAAACGAATATATTTTCTCTGAAAAAACCAACAGGCTTTCATCCAAGCTCAAGTTCAAACATCTGTCGATGGGCAAAAAGCAGTTCGCGCTGTATGCATCCACCTCAGAAGAAAGCGATGTGCTGCTGTACAAGGCTGATTTTTCGGTTTCAACATGGGGCGTGCTTAACGAAACGCTTGTGCACGGCATTGGACTTGAGGCAATTTACGACCTTTACGGTGGCTCGGATGCGTTTTTGTTCAGGTTCAAAATCAGCTCCACGGGCGGCGCGTGGATAAACATCGACCCTCAGTGGAAAAGCCAAAATTTAACAACGGTTCGCGGCGTCGGCAGAAGCAGCTATCTGGTAAACATTCACGCGGAGGAAGCGTTCACAAACGCATTCCAGCACATCAGATCTTCCTATGTATACATCACCTACAACAACGGAGCAAGCGGCGTGTTCTGTCTTTCAAAGCTGATAGGCAATTGCTCAAGCGATGGCGCATATGCTCCGCGCTTCACAAACGCACAGATGAGCGGGATAAGCCACCACGCGTTCGGTACGGCGATTGACCTCAATACAGACCTCAGATGCAATCAGGTTCGCGTGCGAAACGGCGTTGAAAAAAGCTGGAGCATGATATACAACGGTATATCAAGGCTTTCCTACAACGGCATAGCAACTGTTAACGGGGTGGAGAACGTCTACTGCTTCACATACAACGGCAACAGACCATCCTCCGGCTATGCGCCCGAGTGCATAAGAAATTACCTGCTGCATGAGCTTGCCTTTGCGCGTGAGGGCTTTGCGTGGGGCGCGTACTTCACAAACAAGTGTGACGCGATGCACTTTTCGCTCACAGAGCCAAACGATTACGGCGTTGTATATGCGGACGATACCGTATCTGTCAATGACAGACAGCGAATTCAGATGGTTTATACATATGTTGAGGATTTGGGCGGCGCACACAGCGTAAGAGAGTCGGAGGGCAGACTGTCGGAATGACATACGATTGCCCGCCGCGGGACAAATTTCATACTCCATATTAAAAGTGCAGCTTTGCGCGGGCCGCGTGCCTTGTATTTAAGGCGCGGGCCCGCTTTGCTTTTGCATCCACGGCAGCGAAGGATTGTTCCAAATATGAAGACAGGGCTTATCAGTCTAAAGGAATATCGGCGCAGCCAAAGCCGTTGTCAATCGCAAACTGACGCGCCGCGCTTCCGACCTCACAATAGATTATTGGACGGGCGAGGGTGTTGCTCAAAAAATACTCATAATCCACTATGTACAGCACCGCGGAGGAAACAGTTACGCCAACGAGCGATTCACATCCGTTGAATATTCCCCAGTCAAGATACACGATGCCGCCGCCAATTACCGCAGTCTTAAGCTCAGCGCAGTTTTCAAATGCGCCGACGCTCAGACCGATAACGCTGTCGGGAACAGCAATATGAGTAATTCGAGTGCCGCAGAAAGCACGGCTTCCGATTTGCTCAAGCGTGGAAGGAAGTTCAATAATTGTAATAGGACAGTCGAAAAATGCGTTTGCGCCAATTGTCGTCAGACATTCATTGGATGATCATCCGCAGTATAGATGAACATAGCACCGATTTGGTTCATTTTCAAACAATATACAATAATCAAGGACGAAAAACAAACGCATGGTGCAAAACTTGCGGGGCGAAAAAAAGCTCAGAAAAAATCGATATATTTAAAAGTATATTGGGGGACGAGGGGCAAAAAAGGGTTAAAAAAGTCAATTGGGCAAAGGCAAAAATGGGGATAAAGGGGGGTAGAAAAAAGTCTCAAAAAAAGTGTTGACAAGGGTAAACGAATCTGGTATTATACACAAGCTGTCACGCGAGAGGCGCCAAACGGGGCTGAAAGCAAGCAGCGTGCACCTTGAAAACTGCATAGTGAGAACGAACAAAAATCAAACGAAAGTTTGATGCACAAGAACGCAAGAAAGTAATTTTGAGACGACCAGCGGTCTTTCGGATAACGAAAGACGCATATCGGATCTATACGGATCTGATCGACTGTGTTCGAGAGAGCACGGTTGACAAGTGACTCGAGAGGGTCACACGTACAAAGTAAATGAGCAGCTCATCATCTTAGCGGATGATAAGCGATCAGGATTTTAACTCAAGAGTTTGATCCTGGCTCAGGACGAACGCTGGCGGCGTGCCTAATACATGCAAGTCGAACGGGGCAGCTTCTTCGGGAGCTGCTTAGTGGCGAACGGGTGAGTAACGCGTGAGCAACCTGACTCAAAGAGGGGGACAACAGCTGGAAACGGCTGCTAATACCGCATAAGACCACACCACGGCATCGTGGAGGGGTCAAAGAATTTCGCTTTGAGAGGGGCTCGCGTCCCATTAGATAGTTGGTGAGGTAACGGCCCACCAAGTCCGCGATGGGTAGCCGAGCTGAGAGGCTGATCGGCCACACTGGAACTGAGACACGGTCCAGACTCCTACGGGAGGCAGCAGTAGGGAATATTGGGCAATGGGCGCAAGCCTGACCCAGCAACGCCGCGTGAGGGAAGAAGGTTTTCGGATTGTAAACCTCTGTCCTATGTGACGAAGGAAGTGACGGTAGCATAGGAGGAAGCCCCGGCTAACTACGTGCCAGCAGCCGCGGTAATACGTAGGGG
>CAYXRF010000009.1:0-83809 GCA_964467585.1 uncultured Oscillospiraceae bacterium
CAACTAAGTTTGTTTGTATATACCGCCACGCGCCGTCACACACCACACTCCGCCCTTGCAGCGGGGTTCGCATGGGTGTCGGTTGAGTTTGCGGAAGTTGAAGCCTTTTAAGTTGCTTGGCAACAGACAAGCTGCGGAATTTGTGCATCCCCCCACAGATTTTGCCGCACTGCGCTTGCAAAATCAGCTCCCCCGCGGGGGGAGCCCTCCGCTTCCGCTCCGGGTTCGCTTCGCTCACGCCGCCTACTAAGCTTGAAGTTGGTTAGCTCTATGCGCGTTAAAAAGACGCACATAGAGCTTTAGTTTGTTTTTTGTCGCCAACTAAGGGTGATGAGGGTGGGCGGGTCGCCAACTAAGTTTGTTTGTATATACCGCCACGCGCCGTCACACACCACACTCCGCCCCCGCGCCTGCCGCCGCGCCGCCCGCCCACACCAATCATTGAGCTCCACAGCTTAATATATTTTAATTTGAGCCGTTTTTTGACGCTTGAAGGTAGTGACAAATGACAGCGCTTCTGATATAATCGGAAACCGTGCAAGCCAATGTAGCTCAGTTGGTAGAGCAGCGCATTCGTAATGCGCAGGTCCAGGGTTCGAGTCCCTGCATTGGCTCCATTTTTATACCGCGTTCGGCATTCCCCGTGTTCGCGGTATCGTCGGGGTGTAGCGCAGCTTGGTAGCGCGTTTGGTTCGGGACCAAAAGGTCGGGTGTTCAAATCACCTCGCCCCGACCACGAGACATCTACCTGAACACGTACTAGTCAGTAGCGATTATATACTGCTGACGGTACGTTTAGGGTAGATTTTTATGCAAATATATGATGAACCGCCTCATCGCCGTCGAAATGAAAGACTTCCGCCCGACTGTGAGTAGCAGTACAGGCGATTATGATGCAGTAATCGCGGATGATAAGTCATGAGCAAAAACAGTTTTGCGCCATCCTGCCGACAAATGGGCGCGGCAAAAAAACTATACCACAACCACCGCTCCCGTTGTCAGAATGGGCGATAGCAAAAGAGGTGGGGAAAGACTAAAGGACAAAAAAGAGCCCCTCTATCCCGGACGCATCCGAGGTAGAGGGGCATTGACAAGGATCGAGCGTACAAGCTCTTGACGCCGAAGGCATTAATCACTCAAGCTCTTCGTTATCAGTTTTATCGTTGTCCGTAGTATCAGCGTGTGCAGAAGTCTCGGTGGCTTGATGCAAAGCAGCAAGGCTTTTGCTTAAAAACGCGGGAATACGGACACCCATCTTGCCGAAGTTTTCAAGTATCGAGCCGAACTCGGTTATAATGTACCACAGACACACCAACGGACTGAACAGCCCTCGGAATGTCCATGGCAGCTGTATCATAGTGTCTGAGGCAAGGCCTATTACAATATCAATTAACACTGCGAGAATTAGCGCGCCTGCTATGCCGAGCTTGTGGTACAGTCCCTGCCGTGCTTTGGTGCTTGTCCACTCCCCGCTCTTGCGCGCCGCAAGCGTGCCGCTGGCATAGTCGAACACCATTGCAATAAAAAATATAATGATCAGCCAGAAAAACCAGCCCATTATGCCCGCGAAAACACTACCTATGGTTTCAAATGTTATCATGTGTTTGCCTCCTGCGGGATAGTCCCGCTATAAATAATATTGTCATCACACGTCAGCGTGATAGTGTGCGTTGCGATCGCCTCGGGCGCCGTGTGCGCGGCGATAAGCCTATCAAACGCCTGTTGAGAGCGCTTGCCCCACTTGCCATCCTCTGAGAGCGAATCGCCGTCTGCATCGGTATAGCCGCTGAGATTGAGCGCCTCCTGCATTGCGCGATAGTCATCGCCACGGCTGATTGGCGATGTGACGGTAAACTGTATCGGTTTAGCGGCTGTGGTAGCCTCATATAGCGCTGCGTAATCCTTGTAACCCCAATTGAGGTCGCACTTGCCCGATACGCCGTCAACCGTGCCGTTGCCACGCTGCCATATCGTGTACTCGCCCTCCCAGTCGGGCGGTGTGCTGCGCCACTGTGCCAGCCACACATCCCACCGCTTATAGCAGGTGTCGGGTATGTGAGTGGTCAGCCAGTCCTTGTTGGAATACAGCAGAGGCATATACCCGTTGCTTTCAATCGTGGAGCAGAAAGCGTCAATTATTGCTCCGCATTGAGCTTTTGTTTTGGGCAGGAAGTGTGAGCTCTCAAAATCTATGGCAATTGGATAGTCGAGGTTGTACGGCTTGCAAAGCTCTATAGCAACCAGAGCCTCCGCCTCGGCTCCCGCCGCGTCCTTTGCCTTGCTGTACACGTATACACCAACAGGGATGGCGTTTGCGATTGCGCCGCGCATGTTGGCGTGAAAATTTGCATCTATGTTTCTTGCACCCTGCAAGACCTTAATCATGGCAAACTGCACACCGTCTGCGGCAACCTTAGCCCAGTCAACAGCGCCTTGCCATCGTGATACGTCAATTCCCTTTATCATGTTATAACCTCCCAATAATCTGCACACGGCGGCTGTCTGCTCCATGCCGCTGTGTGAGCCTGTATGCATCGATATGTGACGCCGTTGCACTGCACGATGTCACCGATGGCGATAGCTTGCCCCTGCATGATATCCCATGCGGGGATGGCAATGTCACCAACAGGAATATCCTCAACAGGAATATCCTCAACAGCAATCGCTGTGTATCGCTCCGCACTGTCATTTGCGGCAAGGCGCACACGGCTGTAATAGTCATTGCCATCTGTCAATTTGTAGCCCTCACGGGCAATCAGCTCTGTCATACGTCATCTCCTTACGCGCTTGCAATCGTTAAGCCCTTTGCCCCGGCTGCCGCGAAAGTTGCTGCGCTAACTTGCTCATATATATCGGCATGGATAGTAAGTATCCGTGTCACGCCCGTGGTGCTGTTGTCTTTAAAGCTATCCACAATATTTCTAACTGTATTAAGTCCATCTAAAGACCCCAGCGACAAATTGCAGTCAAACCCCTCGGCAACGCAGAAATCGCTAATAGCGCAGTCCCTGAAGGCGTCAGGTGCAACAGTTATCATCCCAGCAGGCAAAGTGATGCTTGTTAGCCAAACAGCTGACCTGAACGCTGTTGCATCTATGTACTTCAGAGTAGTCGGCAGCAGCATCGATGCAAATCCCGACGACCGAAAAGCATTGGTACCGATTCGGGTAATGCCCTCGTTAAGAGTGATTGTCGAGCCTTGGGGAAACGAGTAGAAAAGCCCGTTAGCCACCACTGTTTCGTTATGCGATGCGATTGCATACCTTGCTAAAGAGCCGCTGCTTATCTGTGTGAATGTCCAGCCGGTAAATGACGTGCTGCCGCCGAACCCCGAAATGAGCCTATGTATCGCACCGGTCAATGTGACATCACTCTCGCCCGTGGTGGTGTTTGCGCTGTCAATCAACGCTTGTATTTTTGTCTGTAAGCTCACTCAATCACCCCCGTGCCTACAAGCGCGTCAACCGAGGCTATCGCGGAGGCGATCTGCTCATCTACATAGCACTTATTGGCTGCGTCATAGTCATCGATCGGATCACATAGTTGTTTGATATTAAATTGATCCATGTATATATCCTCGGACGCAAATGCTATACTGCTTTGACGTATGCTGCCCCGATACCATGGGCTATCGCTGATATCACTTAGTATATGTGTATGTGTTAGCGCGGCAAAAATCGTTACAAGCCCGGCGGTTATTTTTGCACTAATGTTGGCCCATGTTGTTTTTGCCTGCCTGCCCTCAGAGATATCACTATAACGTATAGTATCGGCGTCAGCTATTGCATCTTGCATCTGTACATCAATGTCACGCACAACGTAGGCGGCCACATCGCCCGCTTTTGTTAGGGCAGAATCGATACATATAATACGTGCGCACGTTGTAGTACGTAAGTTACCAGCATACACGCCAAAATATATACACTCCACCGCACCCGTCACGCGAGGCACAGAGACAGTTGATCCGATAAAGTCAACCTCAATTTTTGCATCATTGATAATAAAAATTGCAGTACGAGCCAATATGGCGTCCCATTCGCTGTCAAAAGCAATTTTTATAGTATAGTCGGTATTATCCTTAATGATGTGCGCCGAGGCTGAAGCAATAGCTGTACGATTAATAATACTTACAGATATTTCCATGCAAAATTGCCTCCTTTAAGCGTTTTCAAGTGCTGTTACGCGATTTTCTAACGATGCAATTTTTACATCATGCGTAATGTCCTTACGTTGCAACGCCTGTACGGCGGCATTAATCGTTGCCAACAAAGCGTTGATCTCGCTCTCTGTGTAATATCTACTATCATGCGTGTGATTACCCGCCGCAACGGTTGAGGCGCTGGTACCAATATCAGCATGAGCCGCTGTGCCAAGTCCATCGAGAGTTGTGTGTGCATCAGCAATCCCAGTTTCAAGATGATTCATGTTTATCGCCGATAGTGCCGTTGTTCCGTTTGTCCATGTCGTTTTTGTGTACGCCATTTTCACGCCCTCCCAAAAGTATCAGATCTTGTGATTGTGATTTCTTCTCCAGCTGTCTTGCAATGAGACCATAGCACGCGAGATAAGAGTGTGCCTGAGTTCGCGTCATCGCTTGCGGCGTCTCCGACGATTATACCGATTTCTTCGATTTGCCCGTTGCCCTCGCCAGAAAAAATATTAAAAACTGTCGTACACACGGCGCCGCTTGCTGATGCAGAAGTGACCGCAAAACGCGCCGTTTCGTTCACAAGCGACGTTTGTCCGACCGCGACGGCGGTAGAATCGCTACCGATAGCAAGATATTTAATGCGTGCGCTGTCTACACCTGCCGCAGCTTTTGCCCATGCATTCAGTCCTGCTATAGTGATAGCATTCTTAATCACAACGACAACTTTGCCATTGATGCATATTTCGTAAGAGCCCGTAATTTCGTGCGCGTCCTGCATAAAATTCCTCCTCAATCTATCATAGTGTCGCTCGATACGATAATTCCGACTGTTAATGTAGTGTTGCATTTTACTGTGACGCCACACGGGCGTGGCTGTATAAGCATAGCCGTGGTCGCGCCTGCGCGGGTAGATGTTTCAGCGATAGATTGTACGATAAGCGCGATGCTGTCTTCGTTGATTTTCAAACCCGATGGTTTTGAGGCCATTTTCGCAAAAAATTCTATCCATCCATCGTAAGAGCTGCCACCCGAGAGAGTAATTTTGTATGTTATTCTGTCTGCGTCTGCCGCGCTTGCGCTGATGGCAGTGCACATATACCAATCCGCCAGCCCGTAATTCGGCATATCAACGTATACCAGCTCACCCACAACCCACAAATTTGCCTCAACGACAAACGTAATTTTTTCGGTGTTTTTCGCATACTTGGTCAACAATGCGTCTGCGTACTGCTCAGCTTGGGCAGTACTGTCTATCGTCTCATCGGTATATACTGTCTCACGCACACCGCTTCCTCCTGATGCCGATATGCGTATTATTTCACCGGCATTTTGCTTGCGCGTGATGATAGTAGCCAGCCCCACATAGCATATTTGTATTGTCGCGGAAGCTGTGCCGCTGCCTGTATATGTAATGCTTTTGGACTCATAAGCCCACGTGTAATCTGGATTATCCGCCAGACCTTGCACGCCAACTGCAGCGCTCTCAACTCCGTTAACGTATATACGTGGGGTTATGGCTATTGGGTATCGCGTCATGTATACACCATCGTTAACGGTCAGCGTCTCGGTTTGCATTGCCGTTTGCGATGTTGCACCAATAATATATTGCACATTACGATAATCATCGGAACCGACAGTATAAGTAACTCCAAAAGGATGTACGGTACTATCAGCATGCACACCGCTTTGTGTGGCTGTGCGTGCGAGGAAGCGTAGCTGCTTACTTGCTGTAATCTGCCAGTAATAATCATCTCCGCACAACTCTGTCAGAGCATCAAGAATGTCCGCGCAAGTCGCCAAGCTAAACACTACTTTAATGGCTGTTACACCCTCCGCAATTACGCCGGCTGTAACACCCTCCGCTGCCAATACAGGTATGATATAGGTGCGTATAATGTCACCTACCGTCATGTGTTCCGCCGCGAAAGAGACGATCCGATAATCTGCGAGGCGTGAGTAATCTATCGCCGATACCACCCACTCCATACAAGGATATTGATACTTAGGCTTAACTTGTGTTATTATTCCGGCAAAAAGAGTAGGGTTTTTCAACTTGCCACTTTCTGCGATTGTATCAAATATCTTAATGACTTGATACACTTGCGGAGCGGTTACCGTAGGATACACTATAGTCGCGCTCATTGTAGAGCGGCCGCCCAATTTATTGGAAACTAACCAATCCTTTACAGTAACTTCTGTATCATCGATCGTTACGCGCCTGCTCATGCCGTTACACCTGCCGCTTTCAATCGCCCAACAAGGAGATCGCCCAGCCAATCCACATCATTATCCCGCATAATCGTTGCGTTATTGATATTGATCGTAATGCCTCCTCCGCTATGTCCCAGAGGCTCGACCTGAGCGCCCTTGTTGAGATATAGCATCTCGGGCCCGGCCTCGCCAACGATCGCCGCGCCGGATCCAACAACGCGCCCGCCGCGCGCCAGCATTGGAATCTCAGGAATATTTATTCCCTGCCCGCCAATAATTGGTACCCAATCAGGCACATCGAGCTTATTTACCTCGCGTATAACATCATTTATACCGCCGATGATCCAGTTTATGGCACCCTTAAATGTACTTTTGATTCCATCCCAGAGAGCGCAGAAAAAATCGGCAAAGCCGTTCCAAAAAGCGTTCCAATTCTCTCCAAAATCCTCGGTAAAATAAGTTATAAGGTCGCTAAAAAAGGACGTCACATCCGTGAGCTTCGCCGTCACTTTTTCGATGGCCGCAATAAGAACATCAGAAAAAAGGCTCGCAATCCACGCGATGCCCTCGATAAGAGGCGGCAAAACGTAATCAATAAGTTGCATAAGTGGCACTAACAGCTGTATAATCAACGTGAGTATCGGCATCAGCGCTTGCAAAATTGGAGTAATGATACCCAGCACGTTGGACAGCAGATCAGTTATTACAGGCAGCAAAGTATTAATAAGTTGTATCAAGATATCAAGGATCGGCGGCAACAAGTCTTGCACAAGCATCACAATAATTGGCATTATGCTATCAAGCAGCTCCACCAGTATAGGGATAAGTGTATCAATCAAATCCGTGATCACCGGCATAATTTCCATCAACAAATTCAATATAGGCGGTAGCAAGCTATTTAACAGCGTCTCTATAAAACTCATAAGAACGGGGAGCAGCGTTCCGATGAGTTTGACTAGCACAGGAAGTAAAGTATTCAGTAGTTTCACAACCACGGGAAGAATCGTTGAAAAAAGCTGATTTAGCAACGGCGTTATCATCTCAAGTAGATCGAGAATCACAGGCAATATCATATCAACTATAGATATAAGCACGGGCACAACGGCATCAAGCACAGATAATATTACTGGCAGTAGGTTGTGTATAAGCGAATCAATAACAGGGATAAGCGCCGAAACAACATCAAGCAGCATAGGCAACACGCTTTCCACCATTTGGATAGCGTATGGCAGAATCGCTTGTATAATCTCAAACAGTATAGGAAAAAGGTCCGTCAATAACAAGTTTATAACAGGGATTAACTGCGATACAAGCGATAATAGCACGGGCAAAATTGTATCAACTATACTAATTAATACTGGTAACATTTGTGCCGCAAAATCCGCTAATACAGGCACGAGGCTGTCAACGGCGGCTCGTATCTGCGGCATCCTATCAATGATCGCATTCATTATTTCTGTGATCATTGGCAAAAAGGCTGTACCTATTTCTATTTTGAGAGCGCCAAAGGTGCTTTTCAAATCATCAAGCGTATCGCCAAACACAACACCGGCCTGTATCGATGTATCATCAAAGACAAGTCCAAGTTCGTGCGCTCGCTCAGTTAAATCTGCCGTGCTTGCGGCTGTTTGATTTAACAACGGCATTAAATCTTGATACTGACGACCGAACAAATCGTTTGCAAGCTGTGCCTTTAAAGTCTCGTCATCCAGCGATTGTAAGGCCGTAATAGCTGCTGCAAAAGCCTCCTCTTGATTCAGCTCGGCAAAAGATATGCCGAGCTTATCCATAGCTGCTACACCGGAGGAGCTTGTCCCATCCATGGCACCTGATAATGTTTTCATAGCCGTGCCAAGATTGGCTATATCGGCGCCATTTTGCTGTAGCACGTATGACCACTCTTGGTAGCCCTGCGTACTCATACCAAGAGATTGAGATCCTTTGTCAATTGTGTCATATGCTTCAGCCGAGCTATTCGCAAGCGCAAACATACCGGCTGCCGCACTTACGACGGCGGCACCCATGGCAACAGCAGCTTTACCAACAGCGGCAAAACCCGTTTTAAGGCTCGAGCTCATGTTCGAGCCTTTTTTTGTCGTATCGTCAATCGATTTATTGGCCTTGTCGTTATCAACGAAAACGGATCCAAACAGAGAGAAAATACTTGTTGCCATTATGTTACCTCCAAATCGAAATGTTTGCGTATACGATCTATATCGGCATCTGTGCCGCCTGTTTTTTGGTAGACGCCACCACGCTGAAATTCGTTGAATCCAAGCGTCTTTCCCTTCAGCGCCATCATCGGCGAAAACGCCAGCCATTCTGCAAAGAGCGAAAGTCGACGTTCTTCATACAGCGCCGCTATCAACATATTTGTGATATCAGATAGCGGCGCTTCTGCGTACATTTCGTATGGATAATAGCGATGTAAAATTATCAGGGCCTTTTCTGCGCCGCCCGTGCAAGCGCAGACTTGAAAAAACCCATAAGCTCCGCATCTTTGAAGAGATCGCTTAGCTCAGTTAAAGGATTTCGCAACGTCATCTCATCAACGGCCACTCCTTTATACGCTGCGCACAGCACTACTATATCATCCGAGCAATCTTCAAGCTTTTCACATACGAGTCGTATAACCTCACGCCCGAGCTGCTCCGCTGCTCCTTTTTGTTCGAGGTCAACTGTAGCGAGATTCTCCATCAGTGTGTCAACACCGAGCTTTTTAATAAGTGCTCCGACAGGCTTTATCATTTTAAATGTCAACGCCATATGATCTCACCTCATCAATCCGTTATGACGGCCTTGGCGTAACCGTAGCCATAGCAATTACTGGATGCATCGATCTCAAATATTTCGATATAGTAATCGTGTGTGGTAGAGATATCATTACCGCTGATGATAGAGGTCGCTCCGCTCACTGTGCTACCGGCAGTAGGCGCAGCGCCCAACGCTGCGGACGATTTATATGTAAACCCCATCCCTGCCCGTGCAGATTGTTCAATCGTCACAATTGTGCCGTTAGTGCCATCTGAGCAGCTAATAGTAAGCTGACGGAGCTCTACACTCGCAGGGGCGGTGGAGCTATCCTCAATCGTATAGATTTCCTCATTTATGTCCGCAGGATTCCATGAGGCGTCAAACTGCAGCGACAATGATGCTTCGCCTTTATCAGCAGTAGACAGCGTCAGGCCACCTTGAAGAAATGCTGCGACGTTTTTGAGCGTGATTTTCTTATACGATTGCGATTTGTTCATGTAGCCAAATGCTGTCACATTTGTCAAATAACGACTGTCCGCAATAACGCCACCGATAGAATTTGTAATTCTGCCATTTACATCTTTTTTTGCCGCGCCCAGCGCACGATAAAGATTATCTTGAGTGATCTCAAGTGTGCTCATCTTGAGGTGCGCATCAATTTGATCTACAACTTCCATACCCATAGTGCGCCCCCGCCTGCCGTCATATTCTATCGCGCGGATGTTTTCGACGACCGCAAATTCAACTCCACCTTTTGTCACGCCCAAAAGGACTTGTGACGCCAAACCGTAATTAATATATACGATCGCAGCATCAAGCAAAATGTTTTCTCTCTGTGCTTTTGTAATATTATGCATATGTCCTCCTATTATGTGTAATAATATATCCTTACCGTATACGATGCACGCACACGGCGCAAGTCATTATCTGCGTCCGCGATCGGCACGCTGCTGTCATAGTGCATGACAGCGTATCCATGCGTCAGTGGCATCCTCAGATAATCGAGCACGGTACGATCGCTACGCAGTCTCTCATTGATCACTATATAGCTTTTTCCCTGCGCCCAGTAATCAAGCTCAAAAGCAAACACCTCGCTCTGCTCATCGTCAAAGCTCGGACCAAAAGTGCCGACTCTGTACGGATACACCGCATTGTCAGGTGCCTCGTCCGCATAGTATGTGCTGCCCAACAATATATTGAGTATCACCTTTAATTCATTGATCGGATGTATCATGTGTTCGCACCGACCTCCTCATCAAAGTCTATTTCCTCATCGGTTGCAGTCATGACGGGTATATATTTCGCTTGCTCAGCACGTATTTTTTGTATATTTTGGATGACTGGCGTTTTTAAAAAAGAATGTGCTGCTGCAGGTGCACGCCCCCCATGCCCGAATTCTACAAAATGGGCATAAAAAGCATATTCTAACCCTTTTTTTGCGGCTCTTTCTTTGCCGTACACACCCAACTCAAGATGCACATCCCCAGTCTTTTTTTTCACTCGTACCCACGTAGCTATGTTTTTTCTGAGGTTACCTGTGTCTACAGGGCATGCCTCGCGCGCAGCTTTCTTAAGGATTTTTGCAGTTGCCCGTAGCGCCTGTTTTTCGGCTTCAAGCATGCCATTTTTTGCGGTGTCGCTTGTATCAGTATACGTAACATTACAGTGCGAACTCATACGCGTACCCCCTGTGCAACGGTTAGCTCTGTATGCTCTCCCGTCTCGTATGACTTGATAACCTTATATCGATCCGTGCCATCAACAAGGATATCTTGTCCGGCATAATCACGAGTCCACAACAGATATATCCTCGTGGGCTTCATGGCCTCAGTCTGAGCTGCGTAAAATTCTGCGCGTGTAACACTTTTGCGCCCGGCCCATACCTGCGTGGTGATTTCTGTTGCCTCTATTTCACCATAAACGTTTTTTCCCTCAGCGATAGCAACCAAAGTGATAAGCCTGTCATAATACATATTCACTCGCTTTCCGTGCGGTTTTGCTTCAACCACCGTACCCGCAGCGCGTATCGAAACCACTCAGGTTCACCTGTTCGTTCATCTCGATTAGTGATGTTATACGCCGCATAGTCGGCAACCAAAAGGCTATCCTCCATGCTGCCCGTCAGGGAAATGCCACGCGCTGCTATACGCTCTGCCGCCGCTTGAGCTTGGCGCCGCCAATAGTCTTCCTGTGCGGCAGGGACGGTTAAGCCGCCCCTGTCAAGCCGCGCCTTGAGCAGCTGGTAGGCAGTTTCGCTATTATAGCTGCTCATATGTCACTCCTTACGCCTTCGCGACGCTCTTAACAGTGCCGACCTTAATTACGAGCCTGGAAGCATTAAGCTCAACTACTGTAATGTCTTTGCCGGTCACTGCAGTGATCTGTGTCGTACCACTCGTTAGAGCAGAATAGCCGCTCACAGGTTGCCCCGCGACAAGTTTACTCGCATAGCTGCCAAGCTTGTACTTGAGCGTAGTCCCGCTTGCCTCGGTACCGGATACCGTCAGCACGGTATCGCCATTCGCTGCGCCGGCAGCTGCTGTAACAACAAGATTACCGACCTCAGTATCAGCCCAATCCGTGCGGAATGTTGTAGAGGTTGCAGGTGACGAATTGTCAAACGACACAATAACAAATGCCTCTGGAATGAATGGGAAGCCGTCGTAACGCGCCGTACCCCTGATGAGGGTCTGCTCTTCCACAAAGCGAGCATGTTCGCTCTGCGCCAGGTCGGCGCCTGCTCTCTGTGCAAGCAAATAGCCATTAAAGTAGCCGCCAATTATTTCATTGTCCCCGACCATTTCAAGCTCAATGATTTTGCCGCCGATAATCGGCATCTCGTTGTTTACGCCAGCAAGCAGGGCCGCAGCAGCATCAAAGGCCAAGGCCTTGCGCTGCAGGGTAATGTGCGTCGTGCGATTCATAATCCATGTCGCCGTTCCGTCGGTATAATTCGGTTTTGCGATCGCCAGCTTCTCAATCAACGCTGAAAAGAAGGTCGCACCCGTGTTGCCGTCAATGTTGATCGTAACGACATTTGCTATATGGAGATCTGTCCATGCAGGCATTGAGCTTGTCCAACTAGCAGGCTCACTCGTCTGAGCAAGGCGCGTAGCAATACCGACAGGCATTTTTGTGCCCGTCCCGTATAGTATCGCCCGATCAAGCGCTTTGCCTATAGCCTGCGCCAGCGCAGCCATAATCTCCGCCGATAGCGACAGATCGCTATCTTCGAGCAGCGCATTGCTAATAGCAATATAGCCGCCTACTTTGTAACCGTCCACTGTAACCTGAGACAAACTCATATCAAGCTCATTAAGTGCGCCTGAGACCTCGGTCCATACAGCTTCGGGGATTGTACCCATGATATTCTGACGACCCGTGCCCGCTATGGCTTTCATACTGACGATAGCCATCAGCTTTGAATACTGCGGCACAATATCACGCACTATATCCAACATGATATCCGGAACGGTCAGCTTTGCATTTGTAACTCCACGTGTCTGCATTCCACGACACATAGATCTTACATCGCCGAGAAAGGTTTTCACTCCTTCATTGCTTACGAATGCTGAACGCTGTTCAGCGTCCAACCCGAAAAACTTCTGCCTATTAATCATTTTTGTATCGGCTCCTTTCTTTGCCTCGGCGGGCTTCGCCGCCGCCCTCGCTTTTTCATTGAGATCAGATATTTGCGCCTCAATATCGGTAACTGCTTTATCGAGCGTATCCTGCTCATCAGCATACGCCGTCTCGTCCGCTGCAATCGCAGCCGTCTCAGTCTCGATTTTCGAGATTTCTTCGTAAACGACCTGGACCTCCTCGTCTGTCGCAGTTTCGGACAATTCCGCCACCGCCGCCTCGCAACGCGTCTTGCGCTCCGTCAGAGCGTCCCTGCGCTGCTGGATATCCGTCTTTGCCCTGTGCGCTTCAGCCGACGCCTTTGCGCGCTCAAGCTGCTTTGCCAACAGCAATATTTTTAGCATCGTGATAACCTCGCTTTCATTATTTTTTTTCTATTGCATAACGCACGACTTCGCGCTTGTGCAGTCGTTGCTTCGTAGGCGGGGAACGTACACACACTCACCTCGTAGAGCGTAGCAGCGGTGATGGTGAGCATTACAGTTCCATCATCACGGAAATCTTCTGTTTCTGATATAATCTCAAATCCGATGCTGCAACCACTTACATCACCGCGTTTAACGCGGGCATATAAATCCATTGCGGCGCTGTCAGCAGAATTGATATCAATGGTGCCGCTGAGCGCACGCGCATCAGCCGATAAGTGCAATGTGCCTGCAGAAGTGCGTCCAAGCACCAGAGTAGTATCGTGATTTACAAGCGCTCGAACATCAGTATTTTTGCTATCGTCAAACGCGTGTGCCGCAAACTGCTCATAGAAGCCATAACCCATATCGTATACGTCGCCGAATACATTGAAATCAGCAATAATCTGCGGTTTGTCGCTCTCGACCGCGCGTATCACTCCGATACGTTCTCGCTTTTCAATTTTTGTCACTGCTTCCACCTCCTTTACCAAGTTTTTTCTGGTCTCCAATTTGGGAGAATGGTATATAATTCTCCAATGCTGCCAATTCGTCAAGCCCCTCGCGGGGAGTACGTCCCATATCATCGCGCGCTTCATTTCTGTCAATGATCGCTCGGTCGACCAATTTACAATCAACTTCGGCAAGCTCTGTAAGGGAATACGCATAAAGTGATCGGTAATTCATGCGGATAAACATTTTGGGGCTGCGAATAATTGCAGCCGTCAACGTTTGCTCGATTAGTCGCGCTATCGGTAGCACGATGGTACGAATAAAGTTGTTGTACTCATCCGCGTCAAAAGTCCCGACGCCTACAAAAAACGATGGCACACCCACCACGGCAGCTATCGTTCGTTTGTCGATTTCCATTGATGTTGTTATAGCCAAATCATTTAAACTTAAAGGCTTGACTTGCTCGACCTCAAACATGTCCGCAGGGATAAACCAGGGTTCGCCCGCTTCGCTGCTATCGAGGTATTGCGCTCGCAATATTTTACGGCCTTCAACTGATGCAAATTCTTCTGTCAGTCCATCCACTTTGACAATGATCGACGGAGCCGGCTGCCCCATGATCGCACGACTTGTCTTGCGCGCCTGAGCCAGCTGATCCGCGATAACCTTCAAGTTGTGTGTAAGCCCGACGCCAGTCCAGGGACGGCGGTCGTCAGGATTATATACAAACGTTACAATCTCATCATACGCATATGGCTTACCTGCGATCAGGTATGAGCACCCATATCCCATCGGATCATCAATCACAGTCACAATATCATTGCGCACCGGGATAAAATCCTCGATATTGCCCGTCGCTGCATCAATGCTTATCATCTGATAGGCACTACCATATACAAGCATATTGCGGACTATGTTAAACATCCATGACTTGCGTGTAAGATATCGATTGGGCGCTATATCCAGCTTGCGTGACAGCTCATTTACAATGCGTGCATCTCCTTGTACAGTGTTTTGCATCAGGTGTATAGTCATTGTCGACAGCAGATCTGCCACACGATTTAGGGCCGTCTGAACCTCAGGGACCTCGCTCAATCGCACATATCCCGACGGCATCAGCAGGTTATATGCCTCGCAGCTGCAAAGCCACGCTGCGCTTGACGCCAGAGTAGTTGTATCTCTTATTTGTTTTTCTTTGCTCAATCAAGCCACCTCCGCGCTTTTTCTGCACGCGTCTTTTGCTCATCCATTGATGTAAGCATAGCGATTGTTGCAAAAACCGCCGCGTCAAATACATCGATTCGACTTTCAACATGTATTTTTTCATACTGTATCATGTCGTCAGTTTTTTCAATAGCACGTACATTTTGCACACAGTATTCAAAGGGTTCTGCGTGACAGTAGTACAGCTTCCCGGACTTTGCCTTTTCTTCAAGATACCGGAAGCCCTCAGATTTTTTGTAATAATATTGAGGTTGGTCGCGTACATCGAACCGAGCGGCCTTCATACCAATGAAATATTCGCGACAGAATTTACGATCATGTCCAACCATGTCTATTTTATAGCCTTCGGCGCGCCGCGCTTTATACCATTCGACGATCTCTGCATGGTTGACTACTGGATCATTGCACATACTAAGCCAACCGTCGTCTTTCCACCCAAAGAGCGGAATATTATCCTCGTCAGCTTTACGCGCAGCCATAACAACGGGAAACCAGCAGTGCGGGAAAACTATAAGCACATCCTTATATAGGCCTACCAATGCCGCAGCCGTAAGATCATATAGCTTTGATAGATCTGTGCCGCCGTACCATTTTATAGGCAGCTTCGCAAGCTCGGCAGGCGTCCAATTGTATGTACTGTCACTTCGCCTAAACTCATCAATATCAAAGTACGCCTGCATAGCCGTTGTGTAAACATTCAAGCGTTTCGCTAAAAAATTTTTTCGCACTTGCGGGTCGTTCTGTGCCTGTATTGCATCGCGCATAATATCATCCGGACGAATACTTACTCCATAGTTGGGATTTGCTGCTGCGTGAACTTCCGCGTTTGTATAGTCAACATTTCCCGCCGCGTCACTATCGGCGCGTGCTATAAAAATAAACAGCTGCTCATCTGTTATAGTACGATTAAGCACTTTAATCGCGTATTGTAATCGCCGATAACAAAAGCTGTTTTCATTATCGCCGGCAGTAGTTATGCCGATACAAAGCTTGTTAGTATAAGCGTTACCACTCTCACGTATGACCTCATACTGCTTACTGCTTTTATAAGCGTGTAGCTCATCGCATATCTGGATATTACTGACAAGGCTGTCCTGCTTGTCAGGATTTGCGGCTAATGCTTCAATCATCAAGCTGCCGCAGACCTGCCCACCTTTATCGACAAATGTCTTCGATATACTGCGTTCCACGTTGTTGTTAAGAACGCGAAAATGAGACAGCTCACCAAGATGCCGTAGGTTAAATACAATATGCTCAAACGACTGAGTCGCCTGTTTAAGTGATGCCCCGACAATGTATATTTTTGACCCGCTTCGTCGTTCCAAGAATGCAACGGCTAAAGCAAGTGCTGCTGTAAACGGCGTTTTCCCGTTTTTGCGCGGAATAAAAATAAACGCCTCTTTATAACGACGTTCATTCGTACCTACCTTGTAGAATCCGAGTAAATTTACGACTATGAATTTTTCCCATCGCTCGAGTAATAATGGCTGCCCCAACAGCGGCGCTCCATCAAGCCGCTGCCCTTCTTTGTGAAAACAGCAGGATTCGATGAAACGTATCACAAACTCTGGGTCGTGAGCCCGATACTCATATCGTTCATCGTCAATATCATACAGAAAACGCCGCGCACCGTTTTGGAGATCCGCGCCACTGGGAATCTGCCCTGATACAATATCGCGTGCATATTCCTGCGCAACGTCAAGCGCTGTCATTTAAAAACCTTTCAAGCATATTTGCTGCCTCCGGAACTTCGGCCTTGAGCGTTCGCAACCCCTTCGGATTCAGGCCCAGCGCTAACGCATATTGGAGGATGTCTTTTCGCAGACTTTCGAGTGTAGTAACAATAGGTGCTTTTTTACTGCCGGCATTCGTGGGCTCGGAAAAAGGATAATCTGCCGCCTTGTATTTTTTGTTAAGCATATCGTACTGGTATAGCAGATCAGCATATATGCGTATCTGTGATTCATACTCCGGCTTGTACGTATCAAGTGCTTTCATCGCTGTGCGTGTCGCCTCAGCATATTGTTTTGCACTTAACATAATACTCACCTCCTTAAAGTTTAATTTCTCCGCGCAGTTGGAAAAGGGTTTCCCTCCTCGGTCCCCTGGTAGTCAATCATAGTTTTTTGAGTGGGGGGGGATGATCTTTTCCATGCGCGGCTCAATGATATCGTGACATGCTGCACACAACGCCATACCGTTTCTAATATCAAATTGCAACTCGGGATAATCACGACGCGGCTTGATGTGATGTGCTACGGTCGCAGGAGTAACCCGCCCGTAACGGGAGCACCGCTCGCATTTGTATCCTGCTTGACGCAATACCATATCACGCCAGTGCAAATGCTTTTTACTTTTGTAATAACTATCATTAGGCATATATTATTTCGCATTTTGCGGAGCTGACTGCATAAGTCAGCCCCGCCGCCAAGGAAAGAAGGATAAAAAGAATACAATGAAAATCCACCGCAAAAACGTCTTTGCCATACAGCTTTGCACGATACTATTATAGCTGAATTGTATATGGCTTTTAATGGCGAATAACCGTTGAAACTGCTTGCAGCGCACACCCGTGCAGACGATACACCCACCGCAGATCGTACCGCATAAGCACAGCGATAGCGTCGAAGCTGCAGTAATCGACATATCGCAGCGTCAGCAGCTCACGATAGCGCTCGTCCGCGACAAGCTCAAGCTGGGCGATGATAGTGAGCTTGACGTCAACATAGGCGTCTATCGCGGCATTGGTACGCTCCCGCGCTGCTATAAGACGCGCAACCGCGTCGGCGGTATCGCGCCCCTTGCCATCTGTGTGCTTTGCAATATGGCGGTCATAGCGGGGAGTGATGCGTGTGACGTCGCTTTCCAGTGATTCGAGCTGACGCATGGCAATGGTCACGGCACGGTCGAGCTTGCGGATCTGTTGCAGGTATTCCTTAGGTGTCATATCTTTATCCATATCAGTTTTCCTCCTGCTTCTCGCGCAGTGCGGCAAGGGCTGTATCTATGGCTTCATCCAGTCGGTCAAGCGCGGGGTTACCGCTTTCTGAATTATTGATTAGGTCATACCACTCGCCTATGGACAGTTCGTGTATTGCTTCTTTAATCCGCTCTGCTGTCAGTTCGTTCTTCATGGTTCTGTCCTTTCGTCGGCGCGTTAGGCATCATCATCCAATTTGTAATCTTATCTCCGTGCGGCTGGAAATGGTCGTCCCACCAATGCGCCGTAAATACCGCGCCTCCGTCCGTGCAGACGATGTATGTGCCGTTCAACTTTGGCTTGTCGTTATCCGTAAGCCAATGCCATTCTGTTACCGCGTTCATTCCGTCTTCGTATTTTTCGTTAATCATCGTTCTTCTCCTTCCTGTGCTCCGCGCCATTCCCATTTGTTTTCATTTAGGCAATCTTTGCATCGGCAGTCAAGCTCACAAGTAACGCACTCACACTCGCACCCATCTATGTTTGCTTGGTTTCCAACGCATATTTGGCACGCATCAAAGCAATGCAGATCTGCTTTCGCCGCCGCAAACTCACGCTCAAGCTCTGCTATGCGCTTCTCCTGCTGTTCAAGACGGTCGGAGGCTGTGTGTAGTTGCTCACTCACAACGCAAGAGGAGCGTTCATAGCAGCATTTTTCGCAGTCACAATTTATACCGTCACACCGCAGGGCTTTTACCAGTTCTTTTGTCGTCATTTCTTTCATAGCGTGTCCTTTCGTTCATCCGTGGTTGTTGCGTTTTCTGCATTAACCACTTGTCCTGCTGTTATTGCAAATACCTTAAGCTGTTCACCCAAATATTTCAATATGGCGAATATAATCGATTGATACATTTGGTATTCGGCGTTGCTTAATGCGCGTTCTCCTATGGTAAGCAGAGTCTCCATTTCCTCGACAGCCTTCGTCAGATCTTTGTTGGTTGCAACTATTCGATATTTTTCAATGAATTCGTACGCCATACGAAAGATGTATTTTTCGGTCATTTCACGCGTCATATTATCACCTCGTACTCGATGTAAATACCGGTAGTGACCGAATAAAACTTTTCGCATGTTTCTGATACTACCTGCGCGTCATCTTTCCAAAACTGACATATTGTCATGCAGTCTTTAAGCATTTTCTGCAAGTTGTCTGTATCGGGTTTTGCGGTCATGTACTCACCATCGCGGTGCCCTTGCGTGACAGGGAAGCACCATTTAACGACAAGACGGATTGGTTTGTTCTCAATTCGTTGCATGGGATGATGCTTATATAGCCGTGATATCAGATTCATTTTAGCGTTGTGCAGCTCGGGCGGATCATAAAATACCGGCTTGCCCTGTATGACAGTAACCTTGCGTTCCTGTGCAGTAATTTTAGGTGGCTGCTCCATAGCAAGAAAAAAATGTGGCATTATGTAATATCTCCTTTCACATGTGAAAAACTTTTTTGTCACGATCAGGGGAAGGAGTCGTCGTGCGTAAGCTGTCGCACGACTACTTTCCCCCGTGACCGGAGGGACAGGGACAAAATCTATATACGTAGTATATAGTGGTTTTGTCCCTCGGACAAAATCGGTGATTTTACCGACTTTGTCCCAATTGGACAAAATCGGTGTTTACCGACTTTGTCCCTCTGCGGGACAGAGACAAAATACCGACTTTGTCCCTTTTGTCCCAGCGGGGGACAAGGACAATTATCCGACTTTGTCCCTGTCCTTGCGTCCGACTTCGCCTCCATCAATCCAGTAGTTACCATGCTCAGATAGTCGGCGACGGACCGTCTTGTCGCTAACTGATAGGTATGTTGCGATGTCTTGCACGGCTGCTTTGCCGCCTTCGGCGACAGCATCAAACGCGGTATCAATCTTTTCTTTGCGCTCCTGCTGCCTTTCATCAGGCGTTTTCCGCTTGTTAAAATTCTGCTTCCATGTTCCAGCCTTTGCGTAGGTATCGCCTTCAGCTTTGACGTCGTCGAGGGCGCCATTTTTATCGATGTAATGAATAGGATAATCAAACCACATATTCACCGGCTCAAACTTTGGAAACTCTCGTAAAGTGCCATCGATGCGCCATGCTGTAAGTAATTTTGTTTTTGCCTTTACAGCATCAATGGCTACGATAAGCTGTTTATAGTCAGATCCGCCCAGCAGCTTTTGAGCCGCTTTTATCATCGCTGCAGCACTGCACTGCTCGTCTTGCGATACGCGCTCTTCCCAGTCCTCAACAGCAGAATTAAACGCGTCTTTGCAGACGTTAATAATACCTTCGTTTTCACGCTGAGTAATAAGCGCGTCCGTTGTATCGAGCTGTATAAGGTCGAGCAATGCATCAGGATCACGAGCAAATACGCCGCTGCCTGAAGCTCTGTCCATCGCGCGCTTTTGCCCCTGTAAGCCTTTGCTGTGATGGTGGCAGTATATTACAGCAGCGTTAAGCTCTGCGCACACTAAGTCAAACTGGTTGCAGAATCGCGCCATTTGGTCAGCACTGTTTTCATCTCCGGTAATAACTTTGTAAATGGGATCGATGATGATGGCGATATAGTGTTTTTTTGCGGCTCGGCGTATTAGCTTTGGTGCCAGCTTGTCCATCGGGATAGACTTCCCGCGTAAATTCCATATATCAATATTGGCAAGTGATTTAGGTTCCCAACGCAGCGCCTCATATACATCACGTACGCGATGCAGGCAAGAAGCCCGATCAAGCTCAAGATTAACATATAGTACTTTACCCTGCGTGCACTGCCACGATAACCACCTCCGTCCCTCGGCAATTGCTATACATAGCTCAATCAAAGCATAAGATTTACCTGCTTTTGACGGGCCTGCAACCAGCATTTTGTGGCCTTGTCGCAATACACCATTTATCAAGGGTGGTGATAGCTCGGGCAGGTGGTCCCACGCGGCAAGCATGTTTTCAGGTTCAGGCAAGTCATCGTTGATGCCTTCAATCCATTCAAACCACTCGGCCCATGAGCTTTTTCCGATATTTGTATCAATTAAAAATTGCTTGTGCCCCTTGCGCATGACACCAGGCATGCGTGATAGCCTGCTTGGATTTCTGTTTTGCCCATCGACAATAAATCCGTTTTTTTCGCAAACCTTGTACAAATAATCCACGCGGGTACGATATTCTTTGTAATCGGCAGCATCAATGCGTACTATGGCATGTATAGATTTGCCACCAGAGTAGACTAAGCAGGCGACCGGCAACTCCATTTCGCGTATGATAGCATTCTGCCGCTCCGGTTCAAGGGTATCAGATTCGACGAGCGCGTAGCGGTACTCGGTAACGTTTTCGTTTTTTACACCTTTGCCATCGAGTGGATTGAAGCGGATCCACGCTCCGACAGCAGGGCTATAGTCGCCTAATACCGCGCCTATATCACCGTCTGTACACCTTGAAAGTTTGTGTATCAGATCTCCCGACGTCATGGTATAGCAACCCTTATCGGGGATATATCGTCCGTCTTTTTCGTATGAGCGCGTGACAAACCCTACCGTTTCGGAAGCTTCAAACAACGTTTCAAGGTATGTGATGAGCTGCTGCGCGGGATGCCAACTTTCGGGCTCGGCGAATTCGCGGCCCTCAAGCCAATGCTGATTGACTACTACCAGCTCCTCATTTGTGCTGCCAATGCTATCATCCCAATCGAGTGTGTGTCCGCATTCCCGGAGTGGCGACGACCATCCGCCAGCCTGAGCCATCTGTATGATCGTCCCGATGGTGACGGGGGAACCCATTGCGCCGCGGAAAGTTTCCCATTTAGCTTCGCATTCGCGCGGGTGATAGCGTCCTGCGTCACGCCTCGACCATGTATCCCATATCGAGCACGGATGCCCTTCATCTTTTATGACCATTCCGACGGCGATCCAGTCCGCATATGTCAGCTCGGATGGGTTAATATACTCAAGCAACTCTGTGATATTGACGTCTGTTACCATGCTGATACCTCCGATTTAGGCGGACTATATGTTGATGCATCGATACTGTATGGCACTGTCCAGCCGTTACCCGCGATCCGATCAATCAAGCTTTTCGCGGTTGAAAATTGCCAGGTCCCCACGTGTTGAAAGCCCTTGCCCTCAAGGAAGCGAATCTGCTTAGGCGTGGTAAGTCCTTCCTGCCGTCTCTTGTCAAGGCGGTCAAGGAGTTTTGTCGCTTTTCCGGCGCAGGTAATCTCGTCCGGAAATATGCCGAGCTTTTCAAGCGTTGCACGTTGCTTGTCTGACGCAGGCAGCATTTCCCATCCAAACGAGGGTACATAACTTGCAAGATCCTCGGCTTGTATGCTCATTTCATACTGCAAAGGGTCAACAAGCTTTCGTTTACGGTGCTTCATTTCGGCAAGCATCGTAGCAAGCGCTTCCTCGCGCTGTGCTATTACGTCCTGCTGTGCGGTTGTTTCGGCTTCCTGCAAGTCGGAGGGATAGCCTGCTGTTTCAAGATTTTCAGTTATTTTTTGCGAAACCTCAGGACTATCCGTAATAAGACACGCTGGATGACATAGCTCATGGCGTTCTGTATGCCATAAAAAATCGAGCAGCAATAGATCAGCCTTTCCAGGTGAGAGGCGCGTGCCTCTGCCAACCATCTGCACATATAAGCTGCGGATTTTTGTCGGACGCAGAACGACAATACAATCTACTGTCGGGCAATCCCATCCCTCAGTAAGAAGCATCGAATTACAAAGGACGTTATATTTGCCGGCCGCGAAGTCGGCAAGAATTTCTGCACGATCCAAGCTGTTGCCGTTTACTTCGGCGGCGTGGAAGCCGCGCTCGTTGAGCATATCGCAAAACTTTTGCGAGGTTGCGATAAGCGGCAAGAATACAACCGTTTTTCGGTTTGTACATACCTCGACCATTTCGTCAGCGATCTGCATAAGGTATGGGTCAAGCGCTGCGCCGACGTCAGACGCCTTAAAATCGCCTGACGACATTGCCACTCCAGACAGGTCAAGCTTTAGCGGTACGGTAAGGGCTTTTATCGGGCACAAATAACCCTCCTTGATAGCGCGTGGTAAAGTATACTCGTACGCAAGGCTGCCAAAATATTGTCCGAGATTTTTCATATCGCCACGGTCGGGCGTTGCTGTGACGCCCAGTACTTTTGCGGACGGAAAATGTGACAGTACCGCCTGATATCCCGCCGCTAGGCAATGATGCGCCTCATCGACTATAATCGTATCAAAATAGTTTGGCTCAAACTGTCCTATACGCGCAGGCCTCTGCAGCGACTGTACGCTGCCTATAACGACACGATACCAACTTTGTAGGCATGATTGTTCTGCTTTTTCCACGGCGCAACCGAGTCCAGTACACTGTTGGAGCTTGTTCGCCGCCTGCTCCAGCAGCTCGCCCCGGTGTGCGAGGACGAGCACCCGCTCGCCCTTACGCACACAGTCTTCGATAATCTTTGCAAAGATTATCGTTTTGCCGCCGCCGGTGACCATTACGAGGAGCGTTTTCGTGATGCCTTTATCCCATTCATTCAGGATAGCCTCACGTGCCTCAGATTGGTATTTGCGCAGCTGCATAGCCATCAAAATGTACCCGCCTTGTATTGCTTAGTGAGTACTTTTTCGGGTTCATAGAACTTTTTGATGTCGTTTGATTTCATTTCCTCGTCGTTTTTATTCATCCATGTCCTGATTCCGATTTTGCAGCGTCCTTTACTACCAACAACTTTATTCCAATTCATTGTTATACGTTCGCCGTGTTGGCGCTGCCCAATCGCTGTAAAAAATGCACACAACATGCCTTCGCATATAGAATGCAAGAAAAGATTGTATTTAAGATCTACCTCTGCGCCGTCGCCGTATACACGCACGGTAACTACCGCTTTTTTACACGGCGGGAGCTTTTCACTGCCGTTATGGAGGCTGCGTTCAACGTTGATGATTTCAAAAGAGTAGTCACCTTCCGGCAACAAAATGTATTCGGAATCCTTCTCGATCGCATCGTCCCAATCGTACTCGCGACCAACATTTTGATTAGTTGTATAATCTGACATACTTAAAATCCTTTCTCGAATTAAAACGGTAAATCCGCGTCATTGTCTGCAATTATCTTTTTGACACCATCCCAGGCGGCGATGAGGCAACCATTGATGAAATCAGGGTCGTAGTCCTTAATGGGCATATCGTTGGGATAGTATCCTTTAAGTGCGACTGCAAAACGTATTTTATGGGCAGGGATGCCATCAGCATGCATGAGATTGAGCAGCTCCTGCGGAAGGCCCTCCTCCTCGGGGTCAACTGCCGAGCTTTCCTCGGGGGTTGACGTTGTGAGAGCGGGTGTCGTAAATGATGATGTCGTATTGATTGATTTTTCTTCAGTCAGTGACGTAAAAGTGACTGAAGGCGTGGCGATTGCTCTGTGTTGTGACGGCTGCGACGATGCTGCTATCGGGCGATCTTCAATGATGTGCGCGATCTCGTTATAATCAAATGGCAATTCATCGGCGAGTCCAAAACGGTTTTTTGCGTCCCAGCAAGGGTGATGTGACGTGTACATTACACGCGTTCCGCCCGTGACCTTTGACTTGCCGCTCGCCTCTCCCTTTTTGTTTGTAGGAGTAATAACATACTGTTTGTAGTTAGCAAATAACACTATGTCAGCCCATTCCTTTAGCAGTGCACAGTTGTTAGATTTAGGTCCGTTTTGCAGCTTGAGTTCGTATCGATCATATGAGCCGGATGCGTCAGGCTGCTCAAATTTACGTATGACTGCATGGGCGTTGACAGAGATAATTACGCCTTTATTGCACAAATCCTGCAGCAAATTAAGTGTGCGTCCAAATTCTTCCCATACGTATACATACGCCTTGCCATAGCTGATATCTTCACGCCCTTCGATCTTAAGCTCATCACAAACCTTTTTAGCGATTAAGGCCTCGAGCGCATCTGCCGTATCAAGCACAAATGTGCGCAGCTCGGTCGGATGATCGATAAAGTATCGGATTTGCGATTTCACTTCGGCAAATGTGAGAGGATCCGGACTTGTCCTGGCAACGTCCATATGTCGCGTGCTGCCTTCGAGATCACAAAAAACTGGATCGGGAAACCGTGATGTGAATGTACTCTTACCTATGCCCTCAACGCCATAAGTTACGATTTTTTTAGCGCAGGGAACTATTCCGCGTGTTATTAACATTAAAATGCCCCTTTCTGCCATTTGACCGGCTGCTTTTCATCAGAAGACTCTTTTGTGGCAGTTATTTGTCCATCCTCGATGACTATGCTGCACTCATCTCCGGTACTGACGCGGGTGGCAATAGCCTGCAGTCCCTCCGCTTCCAGCCAGTCGCCGAAGACGCGCATAGTATCGACGTCCATCTGCTCGAGCTTATCTAAAAGGACAAAACCGCACTCAGGATTGAGCCGGCGGACAATTGCCGTTCCTACGCGCAGCTGCTCAGCGCTGCTCATGCAATCCCAGGCCTGCCCACGATAGAGCAATATTCCATCTGCGATAGTCAGATCAGGCAATGGCATGTCAGCGCTATTGAGTAATTCGCGCTTTGCCTGTCGGGCTTTCTCAATCTGATCAGTGAGCTGTTGATATTGATCTCTGTAAATTTGCGCCTCGTCCTCGGCGCGGCTGCGATCGAGATTTGCGCGAACCATGCGATTAGTCTCCTCGATGGTGGCGATGTTATGCTCGAGCTCGGCAGTGTTCTCATCGCGCAGATCGTCGGCGTCACGGCAGGCGATAGCATACGATTCCTGAGTGGCTTCCATGCATTTTTGTAGTTCTGCGCATTGTTGATTTAGTCCTTCAAGCTCTTTCGCAAGCTGCGTCTTGCGCTGTCGCAAACGCTCATTTGCGCCGTTCTTGGCAAGTATCGCCTGCTGCTGCCGTATCAGCTCTGATGCGCTGACAAGCCCAGCGGGGGCGGTGGGGTAGTAGCTCATTTCGTTCGCATATTTCGTTTTTTGATCGGCAATCTGTCCGATCGTACGGCGGCGGTCATACGCGATCTTTTCATCATTTTCAAGCTGAGCGAGCCGTTCGTCCAGTCCCAGGATGCGGAGCAATGCGATAGCCTTGTCCCTGTCGGACGCGGTGAGGAATTGCGGCAGATCGAGCGCAAATTGCTCGACAAAGCTGTCAAGCAGTTTTTGCCCTGCTCTCACTCCTGTAGGATCTATAACCTTGAGTGTGCTGTTGACGCCGGCACGCTCGATTACAAGCCCATTACTGAGCTGTATGCGAATGTGAGGCGGGACGGTGCTGTCTTCGCGCTTTGGTGCGGTAGGGCGGTACTTTTCGCCGCCCAGCGCCCACACGATCGCATCCAGCACTGACGTTTTCCCCTGTCCGTTGCGGCCGCCGATTACGGTCAGTCCCGTTTCTGATGGCTCCAGTGTGACGGCGCGGACACGTTTGACGTTTTCGATTTCCATGCGCGTGATTTTTATTGACATACTAATCTCCTTTCGTATATACTAGTTGTGGGTTATTTCGTCGGATGATTCCGACGATGGTTCCGGTGCCGCCATATCGCTGTTCGCAGCAGCACAGGCGGCTTTTGTTTCGCGTTTTTTACACCATCTTGGCGTGAGCCCTGTCCACGAGGCCGCGCATGAGCTTATCTGCTTTACCTTGCTGTCCGCCGTGCAGTAAACAGCATAACGCCTCAATTTTTTGCCGTTTAATGCGCCGCCGTCTGTACATGGTATCAGCAAATGCGGGCAAGCGTCCTCGCCGTATCGTTGGCATATATGAGTTTTCTTCCAATCAGCACTGTAACTCATTTCTTGCCGCCCTTCTTATCACTTGCTGGTGTGTAGGATGATTGTGCCGCCGTCTTTAACGTGGCAATATAAACACCGTCGTCAAAATGCTCACATGTGCATTCCTGAGGGAGCTCAATACCGGCGCGGAGTATTTCATTGAGCACGAGTGAGCAACAGCATTTGATCTTCCCTTGATTCCGTCCGCCTGGGAGGAGAGGATATCCTTGTGGATCATCAGGCACAAATGCAATTCGTCGTCTGTCTTTTGACAAGTAAATCGCTACTCGCTCTGTGCTGCGAGGGAAGTTGTGCAGACGAATGCCGGATATGTATATCTTGACGGACGGGGGCGATGTCATGGTAACGTCAAATCTATCAAAATAGGATAGATCGTACGAGGTCTTAACCTGAGCCGCAAGGCGTTCTTCAATATTAGGCATCTTTTTCTCCTCCTGCGATAATACAGATTGCGTGGCTAATATAGCATTTGTCACATTGTAAAATGTCAGTTTTGCGACAGTCAAAGTCACAGTAATCTTGCAGCATTTTAAGCGCCGTATTCTCGATTTTCCCGAGTCTTTGCACAAGCTTGTCCTTCTGCGCGGGGGACCAGTAGCCACAGCTTATTCCATTACAGCGTTCGGACGTCAGTAGTCCTAATGCAGGTAGTATCTCAACGGGCCTGCACTTATCGATAGTAATACCCATTTGCGATCGCTTTGCATAGATATCTCGGACAGTACAATTAAAATGCTGCGCAAGCTGCGTATTGGTAAGCTTACCATGCGTGCACAGCTGCTGGAGGTCAATCTCTTGCTCTTTCGTCCATTTCATTAGTTGTCACTCCCTGAGTCCTTCGGTGTCTTCCTTGCTTTCGCAATATCCTGCTGCGCTGTACTCGCGATTGCCGGCGTGGTCAACTGCGTTTTTGTCGCGCAGTCTGTACGCAGCGAACATTTTGGTGCCATTGATATACTGCGATGTTACTCGCCATTCCGAATTACTCATGTTGCGCCTCCGTTACTGTCACGGTAATGCCTTTGGCGGGGCTGATGCCGGCTAACTGCACGTCTGTCTTTTTGAGGTAGAGCGTCAGCAGATCGCCGCCCTCGCGGCTCCCGCTGCCAAACACATAGCAGCTTTTTGTCTCTTTTACGAGAGACATAGTTTTCATAAGTTTCATTTTGTGTACTCCTTCTCCGACTGAGAAAGCCGTCGGCGCGTTTAATCGTCCTCGTCTATTGGCTGTGTTTGCTGCTCAGCTCGCCACGCCTCATAGGCTGCGTAATTGGCAGGATTGGCATAGAATCGCTCTACGGCGCTCAGGGTGGCCTTAACGAGCTGCTGCCGCTCTACTGCTGGCATGTTGCTAATGTCCATATCACAGTAGGTCACGCGCCATCTCCTGCGCGATCTCCTCGAGCTCATCATCATTGAGTACAAATCTCGCAATATATCTGCGGATGCGCCGGTTAATTATTGCTCTGTACACAACTACGGCAACCATGCCGCCGACAATCATGCCAGGGACGAAAAAACTGAAGAACAAACCAAAGTAGTTCATGAGGATACCTCCTTTATTCTTTCACATGGCTAATAGATGAGACACTTTCGCTAAAAAAAATATCGTCAATAGTAACGTCAAGGGCATTTGCTATTTTTAACAATGTGCCTACCGTCACGTTATAATTTGCGTTATTTTCCAACGCCGATATAGTTTGTCGTGTCACACCGCTTTTTTGGACGAGGGTGTCTTGAGAAACCCCGAGCCTTTCTCGGATTTCTTTGATTTTATAACCCATTATTTTGCCTCCTTTCTTGCGCCGTAATGCCTAATTAATTAGACAATAGTATTGTATAATAAATTAGACACGGCGTCAAGCAGGTTTTACGCTATATGAATAATATATTTAACAATACGGTTGATAAAATAGCCGCAATGATGTAAAATGTATTTGACATTATAAAGGATGGTTTAGCCCATGACATTAAGTGATTTTATAAAGCAATATCGTTTGTCGCAGAATCTGTCTCAGCGACAATTTGCAGCAAAATGCGGTACCTCGCATGGTTATATATCAGTTATCGAACGTGGCATTAATCCTAATACAGGGGAACCAGTTGTGCCCTCTTTGACAACACTTAAACTCATAGCTAACGGAATGAACATGTCGCTTAATGATCTTTTTAATCGGGTAGACGATATGCCTATTAGTCTCAACAGCAGCACACCAGATGAGCGCGAAATTCTGTTTAATTCGCTTCCTCCCGACAAGCAGGAGCAAGCGTTGGCTTATATGAGATTTTTGATAGGTGAAGTAGAAAAATAAGTAAAGATACTTTATCGTCTATCTGTCTATCCAACATACAAAATTCACTTTCCATAGTTGTAACCTCCGGCAACGTTTTCTGTATTATAGTACAGATGTTCGTAAAAGTAAAGGCAACTAAGCACCACAAATGGTACTACGAAGATTTTATTTATTAACACTCTCCTGCTTGGAGACTGTATAAAATTTTAAGGAGTATATCATGAAAAACAAAAAAACATATATTTTATGGATCGTCGTCATCTGCTTGTCAGTCGCTGCACTACGATGCTTAGGTGTGCGGAAATACGCATCCGCTGCAACGTTAGCTGTATTGGCCGGCGTGCTCTCTATAATAGCAATAATTATTGACCGCAGTTATATAAATAATACTGAGTCGGCATCGCAAACGATAACATCCGCGCCCATGCAAACATCAGATAACCCGATGTTGCCATCCCAGCAACAGACACTAATATCACGCAAGACGACGAGATCGCTCGAGAATCGTACATGGCTTGGTAATCATGCTTACGGTACTTCTTATCATTACTCCAAAGTATCAATCGCAAGAGAACCTCAGGCATCGCCGCTGCCACCATCCATGTTAGGCGCGGTCGTTGCGCTCATCCCCGAACCGACCAATCAGTATGATAGTAATGCAATACAAGTTATCGTATCTGCTTTCGCCGTACCTGCTTATCGTTGAGTAAGAGCAATGGCAAGTAAGCATCAGAAGGCAATATCGTCATACGCGGGTATGACTGCCGTATTATACGGGCGATACTCATCGCACGGTCAAAAAGATGCATCGATCGAACAGCAGTTTGCGGAAAATCGTGCGTATGCAACTCGTGAAGGTATCATTATTGTTGATGAGTATGCTGACAGGCATTTGTCGGGCACGTCAGATAAGCGCCCAGCTTTCCAACGCATGATCCGCGACGCAAATAAGGGGCACTTCCAGCTCGTAATCTGTTGGAAGGTTGATCGCTTTGCGCGTAATCGTGAGGATGCCGCCATCTACAAAGGCCGGTTACGCAGCCACGGCGTTAAAGTGCTATATGCCAAGGAGCCCATCCCTGAGGGCAGCGCGGGAATCCTGTTAGAGACAATGCTGGAAGGCACGGCGGAATGGTATTCCGCCACGTTGTCGGAAAATGTTGTACGCGGTATGCGTGATAATGCACTCAATTGCCGCATCAATAATGCCAGTATGCCGCTTGGATATAAGCGCGGCATAGATGGCAAATATGCTCTGAATCCGGATGCTGCTGCAATCGTGCGCGAAATATATGAGCTGTATGCTGCAGGCGTAAGACTTAACGATATAGCCATCACGCTCAATAATCGCGGCTTGCGCACCTCGAGGGGGACATTTTTCAATATCGAAAATTTACGCAAAATCATCAGGAACGAGCGCTACACGGGCGTATATATCTATGATGATATACGCATCGAGGGCGGTATCCCCCAAATCATCACACAGGAGCTATTTGACAAAGTGAAGACAATAATCGCAAAGCGCGCGCGTGCACCACGGACAAAAGAAACTGACTATTTACTATCCGGCAAGTTGTTTTGCGGACACTGCGGCAATCTTATGACAGGGGAGACCGGTACAAGCAAGTCCGGGCGTATCTATCGATATTACAAATGCGTAGCTCAAAAGCGGCAGCATACATGCGATAAGAAACCCGCTCCGCAGGCGTGGATCGAACGTCTTGTGACAGAGCTAACCGTGAAAGCGGTATTGCAAGATGATATCATCACGCAGATCGCGGAAGCAGTCGTACGCATCCAGCTCGCCGAACGTGCTGATGATAGCGAACTCGTCGCACTGGAAGCCCGGCAACGTGACATCAAGCGATCGCTTGATAATGTTATGAACGCAATCGAACAGGGCATCATTACTCCAACTACAAAAGCGCGTATGCAAGAGCTTGAGCAGCAGCATGCCGAGCTTGAGGTTGCTATTTCTGACGCGCAGACGATACGGCCGATGTACACGGCGGACCAAATTATATATATGCTTGAGCGCTACCGCGATGGCGACATCGAGGATCCAGAGTACCAGCGCAAAATACTGCACATGTTTGTCAAGGTCGTCTATCTTTACGATGATAAAATTGAGATATATTACGATTATATTGGACAAGGCGATACAATAATATCGCACACACTATCGCCTACCGAGGTGTTCAACTTACCTGTCTCGTGGTCGACCAAAAAGGATAAGTCGCTGTCAGGCGGCTTTTTCTTTTTGTATTCTTCGCACTTCACTTTTTACTTTTTGTTCGAAAGCGAAAAGGATTTTGTTGAGGATGAAGCGGTCGCGTCCCTGTGCGAGAATATGCTGAGGGACGACAGCCTGCTGAAGTCAATCAGAGGCGTGGGCAAGGACGGCAGGCCGTTCATCCAAAGGGTGAAATGACCTTTTCGACCGCATAATCGATGCCCTTACAAAGCGCGATGCGCGGAATACGCAGGGCGTTGACCCCTCCGCAAGGCTTGTTTTCGACGTAAAGAAGGTTCGTACCCAATGGGTCGCCGCCCTTGACGAGCTGCGTGCGCAGGAGGGCAGGAGAACGGACGGTGTGAGGTATAAAAAGTATGTCACCGCAGCAGATTTTCTTTCGCCCGAAGCAGGCAGCATTCCTAAGTCAGGCTTTTACGAAAGCGATTTTGATGTACCTATAGAGGATGTTATATCGTCGTATAACAGCTATTACGCAGAGGTTGTCGCCGCTATGCCACGGTTTGAAGCCGTTCAAGCGGAGTTCATTAATAGACTTCATCAGATAGCGGATCCGCTTGGCTTTGAGGTCGCAGACCCCAAGGCAAAAAGTATAAAGAGCAGCGTTAACAAGCTCATGCGCAAAAACTTCTTTGAGGGAAGACAATATTGCCTGCCCGATTTCAAAGACAATGTTCGTGCCACTATCCTGATGAACAGTCTTGACGACATAGCAAAGCTGACCGGACTTAAGGATGTGTTCAGTACAATTAGGGTTGAATACAAGCATAACTCAGTTTCCGGTTATTTAGGCTTTCATATTACGACAGAAATCAATGGTGTGAAATGTGAATTGCAACTGTCAACGCCCGACATGTTTAACATAAAGCTGGAGAGTGACGCCATATATGAAGCATGGAGAAACAGAAACATAGAATCCTCAGAGAAAGAAACGGACGAAAAACGATCCGCAGCGCTTTGGAACGGCTATTTGGAAAAGTCCGGCTTGACTCCGCCGGTTCTTCTCATGGCTTCTGATTCGCTTATGTCATTGCAGGATAGGACAGTATCGAAAGACCGGACAGGACGCCAAGCGCCATTGAAAAACTCTTTTGAGCCAAACGCGGAACGATCAGGGAAAGCAACAACGCAATCATCCTCGTCGACGCCATATATAACTTCTATTGGTTCTGACACGAGAAACACCTCACTTTCAAATGATAATACTATTATACACGAAAGTGAAACGGTTGTAAAGGAGAATCCTTCCGGTAAGCCAAATATTCGGAAGGGAGATCCCTCTCTCAAAAATAATTTTCGTGCCAAGTCCCGCCTCCCCTCCGGCGAGAACCCGGTACGGGAGGTTCCCGTGCCATCCGAAACAACCGCGGACGATGGCGAAACCCGTACCTTTTTTTCTGCCCAACGCTTCCCAAACGTGCAAGCATTGTTGAGAAATGTCAGTTATTCTGCTATAATGTCCATATGCCGATACGGAGGTTGTTTCAATGAAAAGCTGTTTCAAGGTTGTCGTCGCCGTTGTGACGTCCGTTTTATGCGCCGCCTTTGCGTTTTTGCCGCTTTCGGCACACGGCGCTGACGGAGACGCTCTTTCATACGGCTTGGCGGATGAAATACCCAAGCTTGTGTCATACGACGGTTATCTCAGCACGCAAACTCGGGCAATAGTAATGGATCTTGCAACAGGGCTGTATTATACTTGAGCAAAACGGAGACGTTCGCGCTTTTCCCGCAAGCACAACCAAGGTGATGACAGCGCTGCTGCTTGTTGAAAACACTGCCGATGGTGATTGGGATACGCCGATTGCCCCGATAGAGGAGTTCGGATACTCCAAGGAGGGTTCAAATTCTCAGATGGGGCTTATCGTGGGCGACTGCCCCACAAGACGCGATCTGCTCTACGGAATTATGCTGCCAAGCGGATGCGACGCCGCTTATGTATCAGCATGCTTGGTTTCCGGAAGCGAAAACGATTTTGTTGACCTGATGAACGTCCGCGCTTCCGAGCTGGGCATGTTCAACACGGGCTATGAAAACCCATATGGTGTTGCGGGAACAGGTCACTTCACCTGCGCCGCAGATATGGCAACACTGGTACGGTATGCGATGGGATATGATATTTTTCGTGCAGCCGCGTCAACCCAAAGTTATTCGTTTTCAATACACAACGGCACACGCGTGCGCAATTTTATATGTGCGAACACAAACTATCTCATCCGTCAAGGCTCTCGTTACTATTATCAATATGCAATAGGCGTTAAGACGGGAACCACGGGTCTTGCGGATCATTGCCTGACTTCCGCCGCAAAAAAGGACGGTCTGGAGCTTATCTGCATCGTTATGAATACAGACGACAACACTGAACGCTTCACGTTTTCACGCGAGCTGCTTGAGTGGGGCTTCAACAGTTACGCCGAGGATGGGGGGCTGTACTCCCGCGGGGCGACAAACGCATACTTCAAGACTTCCGCCGATGAGTGCGCGCTGCGAAGCGCACCGAATGACGATGGGGAGCTTATAGCGTCTCTGCCATCGGGATACGGAGTTCGCGTTGGCGGATATCATTATGACGAAAATGACGATATGTGGTATTTGGTTTGGTATGACGGAGTATTTGCGTGGACACGCGCAAGCAAGCTGCACTTTGTATGTTATGTTGACGATATTGAGATCGAGAACGGCAGCGCGCTGTGTGGTTGCCGCGAGGTTGGCGTTGACGATGTTATCAACGGGACGGTCAGCTCTCGGCATACCATATCAACCGTTACCGTAACGCTTTATGACAGCAATGGTTACGCAGTGCAGGGCGCAACAAACTATCCGGAGTGCGTTGGCACGCATCATATTGCGGATACAACAATCGACATGGATATTGATCTTTCAATATTGCCAAAGGGCGAATACACCTGCGTTACACAGGTTACGGCAATCGCCGAGATACCCGGATGCGGACGTGAGGCAGTCACCTCCACGGTTTCAAGCTGCTTTTATGTGGGAGACGAACCCTGCTGCTGCGTGTCATACAATCCGCTTGGCGGCACAACTCTTATCGATGGCGCATTTGTGTACGAAAACACTTACACCATATCGGATATTACGCCTCAAAGGGCGGGCTGTGAATTTGTGGGATGGAACACAGCGGCAGACGGCAGCGGCACAAGCTATAACAGCGGGGACGTAATCACGGTTGAAGCATCAACAGAGGGCAATGAGTCAATCACGCTGTATGGCGTTTGGCAAAAGGCAAAAAGCGCATGGACGACAGATTGTGAGATATGTCCCGCTTATTGTGCCGAAATCGGTGACGAGCTGCTTGACGGAACCGTTTCGAACCCTGCGATAATTGATTGTATTACGGTTGAGATAGAGGGGGAGGACGGCTCAATTATTTCAAACGAATACCGTGTCGGAGTGAACGAGTTTGATTTTTCAAATGCCAATGCGGACTTCATCGCAGCCGAGCTTTTGCCCGCCCGCTATACGGTTTCGGTATATGGCATAGTCTGCTCCGGCGATACCGTGCGCGAGCTTATCTGGCAAGGGGAGATGAGCGTGTGGCGGTCTGAATACACGCTTGAATTTGAGCTTGACGGCGGATATTTTGAAGGTGATTACAGCGGATTTGTCGTGCAGAGCGGCAAGCATTTTGATAATCTGCCCACGCCCGTAAAGGAGGGCTGTGAGTTTGTCGGATGGTTTGACGATACAGGCGCTGAGATTGACGAAAGCACGGTCATTCCTCCCTGCGAGAATCCTTCCGCCTCGATTTACGCACATTGGCTGGAGCTGCCCGCTTCAACAACCGAGCCTTCTGTTAACACGGGGGAAACAAAGCTTGTAATTTGGATATGGACGATAATCGGCGGCGTTGGTGCGATTGCCATGACGGCGGTGATAATCGCCGTCGTGCGCACGCGCAAACGTAAAAAATCGAAAGAGCAGTAACCCTCCGCGCTTATTATCCCGCCGCATCAGAACCCTTTGGCAAGAGAGCTTGCACCGTCAATATTTCACGGTTATCAACCCAACAGCCTATGGCGTTGAACAGGTATCCTTTTTTGCCGTTGCTATTTATGCGCGTCGGTTCCTTTATCGTTTTTTCCGAGAGGGACTTTTTTTACAAGTATCGCGCCAACCGCGCCTATGGCAAGCCCCGTAACAACGCCGCTCACAATCAAAACAGGCAGCCATGCGGCAATCTGCTTAACACCCGTAATCAGTATGGCAACAATGATCTGACCGATATTGTGTGCCACCGCTCCCGTCACGGATACTCCCGCAGGCGTGAATCTGCGGCAGCGTGACAAAAGCGTCATGCACACGAGCGAAAGCGCAGCGCCCGCCGCCGCGTATGCGCCAGAGAGCAGCGTGCCGAAAAGCAGCGCGGAAAGCGCGACTCTTACAGCGGACGTCGCAGCCGCCGCACGCCAACCGAGCTTATACAGCACGAAAACTATCACAATGTTGGCAAGTCCCATTTTCACACCCGGAACTCCGAGCGAAAGCGGCAGAAGCGTCTCTATATAGGAGAGTATCATTGCCGCAGCAACCGAGACCCCCATTGTTGTTATGTATGCGGTTTTGCTCAATCCTGCGTTCACGGAACCACATCCACACCGTTATTTAACTCACCCTCTATACGCACGACCATCCTGTGCGGCAGACAGGTTATTGTCTCTCCAACATACTTAATCGTCCTCTGCTTTACGCAAAGCCTGTCGGGACAGTCCGCACAGCTGACGCATACCTTGCCGCTTTGTATGACGATCGTGTTTTTACCGCCGTCATATCCGTCAACAGTAATTTCGATATCCGTATCAAGAGGATAACGTGCTACGTCCTCACCGTTTACCGAAACAACGGCATATGCGCCTTGCTTTTTTGCAAGACTGACAACGCCCCACAGTATAAGTGCGGCAAGCCCAATCGCAAGCACGAGTATGATATCGTTTCTGATCCGTTTTTTTAGGGAAGAGTTTGCTTCCATATAATTATGCGATAACCCTTGAGCGGACACAGGCGCACCCATGCCCGCTCAAAGCGTTAATTGCTGTTAAGACGCCGACTGACGATGAGCGCCCGAAAAATCGGCAAATTTTATTGCGTGGACGGGACACTCCGCCTCACACTTGCCGCAGTTGATGCACTTGTCATAGTCAATTACGGCAAGATTGCCAACAACCTTAACGGCGCCGACCGGGCAGCCCCTTTCACACTTTCCGCAGGCAATACAGCCGTTGGTGCATTTGCGGCGAACCACCGCGCCTTTGTCATGGTTTGAACAGGTGACAACAACGTGACGAACATCCGGAAACAGTGTTATCAGGTGATTGGGGCAAGCCTTGGCGCAAAGCCCGCAGCCGCCGCATTTACGCGTGTCAACATGCGCGATGCCGTTTTCAATACATATGGCGTCATGAGTGCAGACCCTTTGGCAATCTCCATAACCCATACAGCCCTGGGTGCAAAGCCCCCTGCCGCCATACATCATGTTGGCGGCGGCGCAGGTCTGTATGCCCTGATAGATCTCCTTATCCTTGTTGTTGATGCAGTCCCCGTGGCAATGCACAAATGCGACCTGCTCAATAACATCCATGAACTCAACGCCCATGGTTTCGGAAATCCTGCGGGAGACGGCGTCCGCGCCCGGCACGCACAGGTTTGTTTTTGTGCCTTCAACAGAGGCAAGCGCGTGCGCGTATCCGTCGCAGCCCGTAAATCCGCAGGCTCCGCAGTTTGCCCCGGGAAGACAGGCGCGAACGGCAATCTCTTTTTCATTAACGGGAACGCTCATAAAGTGGGCGGCAACCGTAAGCAGCACGGCGCATACCAGCCCGACGCCGGCAACAAGACCGATGGCAAAAACAATGGCTGTCATATCACCGCACCCCCTTACACGCCGAATATTCCCGCGACCATGCCCGTAAAGCCATAGAACGCAAGAGACACTATCGAAGCGGCGACAAGGGTAATCGGGATGCCGCGGAACGCCTTTGGCGGATTGCTCTCCTCCATGCGCCCGCGCACTCCAGCAAACAGCACCATTGCCAGCAAAAAGCCCAAACCGCAGCCAAGCGAGCTTGTCATCGATTCAACAAAATTGTAACCGTCTGTGATATTGTTTAGTGTAACGCCGAGGACGGCGCAGTTGGTTGTGATAAGCGGCAGATACACGCCCAACGATTTGTGAAGCGCGGGCAGGTATTTTTTAAGCACAATTTCAACAAACTGCACAAGCGCGGCAATTACAAGAATAAACAGTATGGTTTGAAGAAAACCAAGCCCGTTCGGCTCAAGCACATATACCTGCAGCGGGTAAGTCACCGCGGTTGCAAGCAGCATTACGAACGTTACCGAAACGCCCATGCCAACCGCCTGATCCGTCTTTTTTGAAACACCGAGGAACGGGCAAATGCCTAAGAATTTGCTCAGCACATAGTTGTTCACCAGCACCGAGGTCATAAGAATTACGGTAAGCGTTTTAAGCGTCCCCATCGCGTTCACCCTCCTTTACGGTTATGTCGTTATCCGCTTGCTTGCAGTCGTCCTTTCGACAAAAAGATGCAGACGGACAGCCTTCGCACTCAAAGCTCTTTTTTGTGGGAGCCTTGCCCTTTGTGATATGATTAACAAGAGCGATAAGGCAGCCGAATACAAAGAAGCCTCCCGGCGCGGCGACAAGTATGGGGATTTTGAGATTCTGCAAAAAGCCGATCTCAATTCCCGCAAAGCTTGCGGAGCCTATTACCTCGCGCACGGTTGCCATAACCAGCAGAGCAAGCGTAAAGCCAATCCCCATGCCGACTCCGTCAAGCGCGGAGTCTATCACACAGTTGTCCTTTGCAAACATCTCCGCTCTGCCAAGTATAATGCAGTTGACGACGATAAGCGCAAGATATACGCCGAGCATATCGTAAAGCTCGGGCAGATACGCCTCCATAAGCATCTGCACAACCGTAACAAAGCCTGCAATAACAACGATATAGCAGGGAATCCTGACCATGTCGGGTATCAGCTTTCTCAGTGCGGAGATAGCAATATTTGAGCAGACAAGAACCGCAGTTGCGGCAAGACCCATCGCAAGCGCCGATACCACACTCGTGCTTGTAGCCAATGTTGGGCAGGTTCCCAACACAAGCACCAACACGGGATTTTCACGGATTATCCCCTTGAGCAGTATGCCAAGCTTTTTCATCTGCCGTCACTTCCTTTCGTTATAAGCTCAATCACACTGAAAGCGTCCTCTAACGCCTGCTTAAAAGCGTTTGACGAATAGGTCGCGCCGGCAAACGTGTCAACCTGAGCATATGTTTCGGCGTTGGTTCCCGAATATAGAGCGGGATATGTGGTTTTGCCAAAATCCTTTGATTCCATATAGCTTGTGATGACCGCGTTAACAATAACGCCGTCCTTTATGCCCACCGTTATCCCCATGTCGCCGCTGCTGTAAGCAGAGCGAACCGCAAGAACGACCGCATAGCTGCCGTCCGCTGCCCTATACACGGCGGTAATGCTGTCGGGCGCATCAACAGGGACTTCAACCTTGTCAAATTCGCCCGCATCGGGAAGCGCCTGCTCAAGCGAACGCTGTACCCGATCCTCGCGCACCTGCTTAACAACGGGTGCGGTAAAGTGGTTTGTCACCGCAAGCACGGCGGTTACTATAAGGCATATCGCCGTCAGTACAATGACGCTTTTTACCTTAACATCCATCTTCTTTTTCATGCCTTGGCGCCCCCCAACGGTTTTTTCATCGTGAGCTTTTCAATATAGGGAGTGAGTATATTCATTATCAATATTGAGAATGATACGCCCTCGGGATAGCTTGCGAACCGCCTGATAGCAACGGTCAGAAGTCCGCATCCAAGCCCAAACACCACCTTGCCCCACGAGGTTGTGGGGGTTGTAACATAGTCCGTTGCCATGAATATGGCGCCAAGCACCAAGCCGCCGCCCATAACCGCGTACGCGGCGTTGGCAATATTACCATATATTATCCATGAAAGCACAAACACAGTACCGATAAACACAACGGGAGTGTGCCATGTGATAACCTTGCGGATAAGCAGATATACGCCCCCGATAAGCAGCGCGATTATGCAGGTTTCTCCCAATGCGCCGCTTCTGAAGCCAAGCAGCATATCCATGAGCTTAGGCAGAGTGCCGGATTGCCCGCCAAGCACGGCGAGCGGTGTAGCGGAGGCGGCAGTATCCACCACGGCAGGTGTAAACAGAGTGGAAAGACCCGCATTTTGCGTTGTGACCGCCGTCATTGATTCAGTAAAGGCGATAAGCATCATCACCCTTGCGGTTATGGCGGGGTTGGCAAAGTTTTTGCCCAAGCCACCGAAAAGACACTTCACGGCAACAATCGCAAACGCGCTGCCCACAGCAGCCTGCCACAGCGGTATGCTTGCGGGCAGATTCATGGCAAGCAAAAGACCCGTCACTATGGCGGAAAGGTCGCCGATTGTATTTTTGCGCTTGCACGCAAGGTTGAATAGCCACTCGGACAATACGGCGGTTGCTATACACAACGTTATAACATAAAGAGAGCTTATGCCGAACAGAACAATGGAGGCAAGAGCGGCGGGACAAAGCGCAATTATCACATCCGTCATAATGCCCTTTGTGGTGTTGCCCGACCTGATGTGCGGCGAAACCGATACTATAAGCTTTTTTTGCTGCGGCTGTTCCATTACTTCTGTCCCTCCTTATTTTGCTGCTGATGGGCGCGAAGCTCCGCCTTGGCAAGCTTATGTCTCTGAACGATAAGCTGATGAGCGGGACAAACAAATGAGCAGGCGCCGCATTCCATGCAGAGGTTAACCTTAAGCTTTTCAAGTCCGCTGAAGTCGTTCTGTGAAAACGCTTTTGCTATCGCTGGAGGGTTAAGACGCATAGGACAGTGGTTAACGCAGTTTCCGCAGCGTATGCAGGGCGTTTCGTCAGGAACCTCGGCGTCAAATTCGTCAAAAGCAAGTATGGCGTTTGTGTTTTTAAGTATGGGTACGTCAAGATTGGGAACAGCAGTGCCCATCATCGGACCTCCGTAAAGAGCCTTCATAGGCTCCGAGGCGAAGCCGCCGCAAAAATTAAACACATCGTTAAAGGATGTGCCTATGGGGACTGTTACGTTCATCGGCGTTTTAACGGCGGAACCATCCACCGTGACAACCTTTTCAACAAGCGGCATACCCGTTTCAAGGTAGCTTTCAATCGCCGCAAGCGTTGTGACGTTGATTATCACAACTCCCGCGTCAAGCGGCAGCTTACCCTCGGGCACAATCCTGCCCGTTGTGTTGTAGATCAGCACTTTTTCACCGCCCTGCGGATACATTGAAGGCAGAACCTGAATCTTGACGAGAGAATCGTTTGCAAACGCCTTCTTCAAGGCGGCGACGGCTGTGGGCTTGTTTTTTTCAATGCCGAATATAACCTGCTTTGGCGCAAGATAACGCTTCATAACGTCAACACCGCGGACAAGCAGGTCAAGCTTGTCGAGTATCGTTCTGGTGTCGCTTGTAATGTAAGGCTCGCACTCTGCAGCGTTAATCAAAAAGTATTCAGCCTTTTCAATATCCTTTATTGCAAGCTTAACAGACGTTGGAAAGCCCGCTCCGCCCAAACCTACTATACCGCTGTCGCGCACAGCCTGAGCCAAGTCCTCAAGCGAGTTGACCGAGGGAGGCGTAAGCCCCTCATATCGACGCATTTCTCCGTCGGATTGGATAAACACGGCGGGTGCGCTTCTGCCGTTGCTGAGGACTATATCCTCAACCTTTTTGACCGTACCCGACACCGAAGCGTGAACGGGCGCGGATACAAACCCACCGGATTCCGCTATCAGCTGACCTACCGCAACATTGTCGCCTATCTTAACAACAGGCTTTGCGGGCGCGCCGATGTGCATTACCATAGGAATAACGACCATATCGGGCGGAGGCATTTGCACAGGCTTCATACCCGCAGTATTCTTCCTGTGCGGCACACGCACGCCCGACAATCCGAATAATGACATATTAAACCCCCTGACTGTTTCAAATATGAAAGGGAGCACATCTCCCTTATGGATGCGGAATTCTCGGACGAGTTGACCCTTAAGCACAAAACCGTGGATAAATTGCCCCCCAAACTCCCAATATAAAGTATATCACTACGTATGAATGGTGTCAATCGGGCGGCAACGATTAAGCGTCACATTATTTTAACGATCCAATGCGTCCTTTGCCTCAAATTAACCCTTGTGACATCCGTCAACATATGGTAGAATATAGTGAACGATTATGTATGGAGGCTTGCTATGAGCGGTTCAATGGATACGATCAAGTTCAAAATGCCAAAGGATAAGCAAACCGCGCATGAGGTTCTTATGCAGGCATATTCCTCAATGCGTGAAAAGGGCTACGACCCTGTCAATCAGATAGTCGGATATCTGCTTTCGGGCGACCCGACATACATCACAAGCTATAACAATGCACGCTATCTTATCAGCACGCTTGAGCGTGATGAGCTGATTGAGGAGCTTGTGCGCAGCTATATTGAGGTCAACGGTGACGGTACAGACTGATGGAGCTTTCTTTCCTTGGAAATACGGGTATCCGCGTTTCCAAGCTGTGCTTCGGCACGCTCACAATGGGTCCGTTTCAAAGGGCTCTCACACCGGCTCAAGGCGCTTCCCTTTTTGAAAGAGCATTTGAGCATGGCGTAAATTTTGTTGATACGGCTGAAATATACGGGACCTATCCCCATGTGCGGGAGGCGCTGCGTATAAAACCGGATACGGTAGTTTGCACCAAAAGCTATTCCTACGACCTTGCCACCGCCGAGGATTCGTTTGGCAAAGCCGTGTCGGGCATAGGGCGTGAGTATATCGACGTGTACCTTCTGCATGAGCAGGAGAGTGGGCACACCATACGCGGTCATATGGAAGCGCTTGAGTTTTTTCTGCGGATGCAGCAGCGCGGCTATATAGGCGCGGTGGGGCTTTCCACCCATTACATAGCCTGTGTTAAGGCAACGCTGCACTATCCGGAAATTCAGGTGGTGTTCCCGCTGATAAACAAAATGGGCGTTGGCATAGCGGATGGTTCAGCGGATGAAATGCTAAGTGCAATTCGAGACGCACGCGGCATGGGCAAGGGGATTATCGCTATGAAGCCTCTCGGAGGAGGTCATCTGATTTCCCAAAGAGAGGAATCGCTCGATTACGTTCTGGGACTTGACTGCGTGGACACAATAGCAATCGGTATGCAGAGCATTGACGAGATTGACTACAACTGCGCAAGGTTTTCAGGGCAGCATCCTGACGCCGCGATTGCCGAAAGGCTTGGGCATGTCAAACGTCAGCTTTTGATACAGGACTGGTGTCAGGGCTGCGGCAAATGTGTTTTGGCGTGTCATAACCATGCCATACACATGGAGAATGGGGTTGCCGTGTGCGACCACTCAAAATGTGCGCTGTGCGGATACTGCGCAAGGGCGTGTCCGCAGTTCAACATAAAGGTGATTTAGCGGCATTTGCTCAGGCGCAAGTCCACCGCAAGACGTCCTTATCCGCTTGAATACGCAGGCGAAGTGCGCGGCTGCATGATTGGCAATATCCCGATATGCGCAGGCGCACCGCGCATCACAATAAAATATACCTGTTGGTTAAATTGGAGGACTGATGTACAGATACTTTGCAGTTGACGTTGGCGACAAACGGATAGGGCTGGCGGTAACAGACGCTCTCGGTATGACGGCGCAGGGGATTGAAACCTATAATCGTACCGAAAGTGAAAAGAAGGATGCAGAATATGTCCGCCTTGCCGCCGCAAAGTACGCGCCTTGCCGAATTGTATTTGGTTTGCCGCGCAATATGGACGGCAGCTATGGACCGCAGTGCGATAAGGTCAAGGCATTCGCCGAAAGGGTCATTAAGGGCTGGAACGGCGAGCACGACTTTTATGATGAAAGACTTTCTACAATGGCGGCGGAGAGGTTTCTTTACGAAGCGGAGCTTAAATGGCAAAAGCGCCGCAAGGTTGTTGACAAGATCGCCGCACAGGTGATACTTGAGGGATACATGACGCTGCATCCCATCAAGCCTTGAACAACATAATTTTATAGGGAGGACAGCAATGGATATTACCACCAATCAAGACGACGGGGTTGTCGAAATCACGCTTGTGGGCGACGATGGCTCTGAAGAAACATTCGAGCACGTTCTCACATTTATGTACGATAACGAGCGATATATGGCGCTTATACCATCAGGGCTTGCCAATGAGGATGAAGCGGAGCTTATCTTCATGCACATTGAGCCGCGCAAGCTTGACGGTGAGGACGCATACGCGGTAGTCGATAACGAGGTTCTGCAGGAGGAGCTTTTTCAGGTGTTTTGCGATCTTATTGACGAGATGGAGAGCGACTCGGACGCCGAGGAGAACGAGATTTCCATTTCCGATGATATCGAAGCGGAAGAACCCTTCACGGACGACGACGCGGACGATGAAGACGACGCGGACAAAAACGTTCACAACGGCAACGAGACGAGGGGCGAATAATCGCAGCTGTATCACACATAAATAAATCACCTTCGCGGGATACTGTCCTCGGAGGTGATTTTTTTGAAAAAGCATGATTCAAGACCTGTGCGCGATGAGGCGAAATATGAAGAACCGGCGGGCAGCGCGGCGTCCGCAAACGAATGCACGGGGCTGATGTCCGCTCCCGCGGCGGACGATTATGAATGGGACTCCTACTGCGATGTGTACGACGTTTCGCCAAGCAGTCCGCCTAAAGCAAAATAAATGTAAATTATGTGTTACATATCCCGTTTTCGCTTTGAAAACGGGATGCTTTGTGGTACAATAAACACCTACAAAGCGAAAGGACTATGTATTCGGCGCGCCTCCACATAAAAATATGCGGATTGGCGGCAAAACGCACGGCAGCGCGGAGACGTATCACGCGCAGGCAATATGTGCGTTGGGCACGGTGGACGTCGAGTTACACACCGCATGAAAAGGAAGTACTATAAGGTTCATCATTATGATTATGCAAGACCTATGCGCAGAGTGAAGCATCACGACATTCCTTGGGCGCAGCTTCTGATGATAGGTCTTGTTGTCATTTTGCTTGGAGTCGGTGTATTTGCAATTGTAAAATGGGCAAATGCCGACAAGCCAAAAACAAATGTTGATACCCAAAGCGGTGATGTTCAAACGCCGTCTCCCGTTTCAAGCGGGGATATAAGCGCGCCGACGGCAGTCCCCGCCCAAACGGTCGCGCCAACGCTTTCTCCCGAGCTTTCCGTCAACCCGATAAGCGGCATATCCGCTGCCGACTTTGGCTTTTCAACAAAAATTATGTACGATGGCGCGGAGGTTTCGTCTTGGCAAAGCAATGTGGATATGAGCTTTGGCAGCGGGCATACATATGCCGCGGTGGCGGGCATTTTAACGTTTGCGGGCAACAATTACCGAAGCGGCTCGTCCTATGGCAATCCGTTGGTTGAAAACGAGGCGCTTACACAGATATGGAAAGCTTCCGTCGGCAGTCTCTCAATGAGCGGTTACGGCGGCACAGGGACGGGCTGGACAGGTCAGCCGATAATTGTCAAGTGGTCGGCTGAGGTTCGCGCAACGCTTGGCGTGTTTGAACAATTCAAAACCGATGATGGATTTGTGGAGGTAATTTACCCCACGATGGATGGCAATATTTACTTTTTTGACCTTGAATCGGGCGAACGCTCACGCAATCCAATCAACATAGGCGTAATAACAAAGGGCACGGCTGCATTGGATCCCCGAGGGTATCCTATGCTGTACACAGGTCAGGGCATAACAAGCACAAGCGCGGACGGTATGTATTCGGGCACATGGGTTCGTGCTGTCAATCTTATCACTAACAAGGTTGATTACAGCTTTGGCGGCAAAGACCCGTTTTCTCCGCGCCAGTGGCAGGCGTATGACAGCAGTCCGCTTATCTGTGCCGACGCCGACACCCTTATAATGCCGGGCGAAAACGGCGTGATCTATTTTGTCAAGCTCAATTCGGTATTTAATGCGGAAACAGGCAGCATGACGATAGAACCGAGTCCGCTTCTTAAATACAAATATATGGCTTCAAGCGGCTATTCACCGACAGACGAGGAGGGCTATTCGTGGTACGGGTTTGAATCAAGCGCGGCGTGCTGGAGCCACTACCTGTTCATCACCGATAACGGCGGTCATCTGCAATGCATAGATATGAACACGCTGGAGCTGAAATATGTGCTGGATACAACGGATGATTCGGATGTTTCAATTGTGATAGAGGAGGACTACACAGACGGAAAAGTCTACCTTTACACAGCAAATGAGGTTGACAAGCAGCGGCTTAACGCGGACGGCACCGGCACAAGCTATCACCGAAAGTTTAATGCACTCACGGGCGAATTGGTGTGGGAGAATCCCGTCACAGCGTATGTTGGCGGAAGCTCGTCAAACGGAGGCACGCTTGCAACGCCTCATGTCGGGACGGGGGAGATAAGCAACCTTGTGATTTACTCCATGACGCTTGCAAAGGTTACATACACCAACGCGCAGGGCAACGAGGTCACGGAGGGCGGCGGGCTGATGATAGCCTATGATAAGCATACCGGCGAGGAGGTTTGGCGGTATGTTCAGGAATTTGGATATTGGAGCAGCCCTGTCGTGGTCTATTCCGCAAGCGGGAAGGCATATATCGTTCAATGTGACAGGGACGGGGTTGTAACATTGCACAATGCAGCGGACGGAACGGCAATAACCACGTTGGATATAGGCAGCCGCATTGAAAGCACGCCGGCAATATTCAACGGCATAATTGTCGTCGGCACTAGGGGTGCGGGCGGCAGAGGGCGTGCGGCGGGCATATTCGGCATTCGGCTTGACTGATAAGGAGAGACAATGGCAAGAAAAAGATTCTTCAGGATTAAGACGGCGGGTCTTTTTGATATTGAAGAACGCTATATCGAAAAGATGGCGCAGAAGGGCTGGACGCCCGAATCGCTGTCCAAGTACATGATAACTTTCAAAAAAACGGATGAGTGCGCACTGCGATGCAGACTTGTATATTACGAGGTGGCGGATCCGTCCTACAACAAATTCGTATCCGAAACTCAGGAAACGGGCTGGCGGTATGTCAGCAACGACGGGGTGTCGCAAACCATGTTAATCACAAGGGGAGGCGATGAGGTTCCGGAAATCTCAATTCCCGAAAAAGAGGCTCCTATAATCAGACGTCACAGGGGCGTGAAGGCGTTCCTCGTTGTGCTTGGCGCGATTGCCCTTGCGTGGGTGATTCTTAAAAAGATTCAGGACGGCGGACTGCTTGAGTCAAACAGAGTATTCATATACGCTGCATGGCTTCTGCTGATTGTTCAATGGGTTGCCGCCTGCGTATCCGAAACACGCAACCTCAATATAGTCAACGGCACGGCAAAAAGACGTGATTCAAGCTTTGCATATTGGTTTCATGCCATATTGCTTGCGCTGATAATCGTCCTGCTGGCGATAGCCGCCGTAATCGTATTTATGAACTGAGGAGGTTTTAAGGGCGTGAAGAAAAGAACCGTTCAGATTGTAGCGCTTATACTTGCGCTGTTGTTTTTGGGCTTTGCCGCGTTTGCAGTCATAGCCCTTGTATTTGGTCTGTAAGGAGGCACATTTATGGAAACGTTCACCTATCCCTCAAAAACGGGCGTCTGTGATATCTGCGCCCACAAGTGGCTGCCCGATGGCGAGCTTGCCGCAAAGCCGAAAGCTGTGATTCAGATTGCTCATGGCATGGCGGAGCATTCAAAACGATACGACGATATTGCAAACTACCTCACGGGGCTTGGATACGTTGTGTATGCCAACGACCATGCAGGGCATGGCGAGTCCATAAACGGCAAGGGAGAAAAGGGTTTTTTTGCCGAGAAGGACGGTTGGAGCTGTGTGGTGGAGGATATGCGCACGCTGCACGATATTTCCAAGCGTGAGTATCCAAGCACAAAAATGGTGCTGTACGGTCATTCTATGGGCAGCTTTCTTGCGCGAACATATGCAAGCCGCTTTCCGGACGATTTTGACGCATTCATATTCTCCGGCACCGCAGGCAGAAATCCTGCAATAGGCATAGCTAAGCTTATGGCGAAGCTTCAGATTAAAAAGAACGGGCTTCACGGCAGAAGCCATCTGCTTAACAAGCTGGCGTTCGGCGCATACAACAAGCGTGTCAAGGATCCCAAATCGATTAATTCGTGGCTTAGCACACGGGAGGATATAGTTACCGCATACGACCAAGATGACCTTTGCGGGTTTTCGTTCACCTGTGCCGCATACAGAGATTTGTTCGATGGGCTTGACGAAATATCAGGCATGAAGTGGGCGAACAAGGTCAAAAACGTTCCGATATACCTGCTTGCGGGCACGGACGACCCGGTAGGCAACTATGGCAAGGGCGTGATTGAGGTTTGCGAAACCCTCAAAAAAGCAGGCAAGACAAAGGTTGTGCTTCAGCTTTACAACAAGGGACGCCACGAGATGCACAACGAAAGCAATCGTCAAGAGGTTTATCGCGGCATAGCCGCTTTTCTGAAATCAATATGAAAAACGTGCTTGAAGCTCCCTTCCTCACCCAAATGACAGAAACAACATCCAATATGTATCGGCTCGGATGGGATGAAAGAAATGGGGGCAATATCAGCTTTTTGATTGACGAACAAGAGGCGGGGGAGTATATCGACCCCGCCCGCGTTATACGCTCCTTCCCAATTGGGTTCGATGCTTCCGCGTTGGGCGGGCGCATAATGCTTGTGACAGGTACGGGTAAATACTTTAAAAATGTCGCCCAAGCGCCGCAAACCCATCTCGGTATATTGAGGATATCGCCTAACGGCGAAAGTGCGGAGCTGCTGTGGGGATTCGCCGACGGCGGAAGTCCCACGTCCGAGCTTCCCACCCATATACTCAGCCATATCGCAAGGCTTTCGGTGGATAACGGGCATCGCGTGGTGCTGCATTGTCATCCCGCCAACGCAATAGCAATGTCCGTTGTGCATACATTGGATGAGTCAAGCTTTACACGATCGCTTTGGCAAATGTCAAGTGAGTGCATAATTGTTTTTCCCGAGGGCGTAGGGGTGCTTCCGTGGATGGTTTGCGGAACAAACGATATAGGAACAGCCACGGCAAACAAGATGAAGCAATTCCGCATAGTCGTTTGGGCGGTTCACGGGATTTACGGTGTGGGCAGAACCTTGGACGAGGCGTTCGGGCTGGTGGAGACGGTTGAGAAGGCGGCTCAAATATATATGCTGACCTCCGCCGGAAAGCGTCTTAATGTGATAAGCGATGATGGTCTGCGGCGGCTTGCGGAGGCATACGGCGTTGATTACAGACACGATTTTTTGAACAACGACAATAATTGCCGTTGATTTAATTGACAAATGACGCCTTAGGCAATACAATAAGGCGTTAACCGCCGTAAAGGCGATTGGCAAATATTTTGATAAGGATGGTAAAGTACAAATGGGGAGTTGCAGGAACTGTTAAGCCTTGCCGAAGGACGCGCCTTCAGCAAGCTCAGGGAATTACTTGAGCACACAAACTCCGCTGACATAGCGGAGATCATCACCGAGATTGAAGACGACAAAACGCTTCTTGTGGTGTTCCGATTGCTGCCTAAGGAAAAGGCTTCCGAGGTGTTCGCCTACCTTGAGCCGCACGAGCAGCAGCGCATAGTCGAGGGCGTTACCGATGGTGAGTTGGCTTCGATTGTTAACGAGATGTTCGTTGACGATGCTGTCGATTTTATCGAGGAAATGCCTGCGAATATCGTTAAAAGGGTTTTGCAGTTTGCAGACAGCTCAACCCGAAAGGAAATAAATCAGCTTCTGCGCTATCCGGAGGATTCCGCGGGAAGCCTGATGACGACTGAGCTTTTGCGGCTTAAAAGCGAGTGGGACGTCAGCCGAGCGATTGCGGAGGTCAGACGGCTTTGCTCCGAGCTGGAGTCTATCGCGTTTGCGTTTGTAACCGATGATTACAGACATTTGAAGGGCGTCATATCAATGCGCGATATACTTGCCGCAAATGATAACGAAGTTATCAGCGACATTATGGATACCGATGTGATATACGCCAACACGCATGACGACCAAGCGGACGTCGCGGAGCGCTTCAAAAAGTATGATATCGTCAGTATGCCGGTTGTTGACGGCGAAAACAGACTTGTTGGGTTGATAACCATCGACGACGTTGTTGATATCATGGAGGAGGAGACCACCGAGGATATATATAAGATGGCGGCTATGGCGCCTATCGAAAACACATATATGTCCACAGGCGTAGTGGCTCTTGCGAAAAAGCGCATTGTATGGCTTCTCATCCTGATGGTTTCCGCAACGTTTACAGGGTTGATTATCACAAAATTTGAGAATATGCTCACCGCGGTTGCGGTATTGGCTTCGTTCATACCCATGCTTATGGATACAAGCGGCAACGCGGGTTCGCAGGCGTCTGTATCGGTCATACGTTCATTGGTGCTTGGCGAGGTTGAGTTTAAGGATATATTCAAGGTCATATGGAAGGAATTCCGCATAAGCATAATAGTCGGATTGTGCGTTGCGGCGGTAAACTTCCTGCGTGTGCTGATATGCTATTGGATAGGAATGTATGCGATTGAGGCGGGGCAAAATATGTACCTTATCGCGGCGGTGGTGTCCACAACGCTTTTTGTTGCGATTATGTGCGCAAAATTCGTGGGCTGCACTCTGCCGCTGCTGGCACAAAAATGCAAGCTTGATCCCGCTTTGATGGCAAGTCCGATGATAACAACGATTGTTGACGCGGTATCGCTGCTTGTGTATTTCGGCATCGCGTCATTGGTTCTTCTGTGATCCGTTTTTGCGATCAACAGAAATATTACGATTCGGAGGCTGTAAATGGGATTTGTTGACAAGCTGTTGGGCAGAACGTCCGAGCAGCAGATAAAAAAGCTAAAGCCGCTGGTGGAGCGCATTAACGCGCTGGAGCCTTCAATGCAAAAGCTCACGGACGAGCAGCTTCGCGCCAAAACTGATGAGTACAAAGCCAGACTGGCGAATGGCGACAGCTTGGATTCGCTTCTTCCGGAGGCATACGCAACGGTGAGAGAGGCGGCTGTCCGCACGGTCGGCATGCGTCATTTTGACGTTCAGCTCATCGGCGGCATAGTGCTGCATCAGGGTCGTATTGCCGAGATGAAAACGGGCGAGGGTAAAACGCTTGTGGCAACATTGCCCGCATACCTCAACGCACTTGAGGGCAAGGGCGTACACATAATCACCGTAAACGATTATCTGGCAAGCCGCGATGCAAGCTGGATGGGCAAGATACATCGTTTTTTGGGGCTGAGCGTTGGCTGCATAACCCACGATATCGAGTCGGAGGAAAGAAAAGCGGCGTACAACTGCGATATTACATACGGCACAAACAACGAGTTTGGCTTTGACTATCTGCGTGACAACATGATGGTCTATCGTGAACGGCTTGTTCAGCGTGAGCTGCATTACGCCATTGTTGACGAGGTCGATTCAATACTCATCGATGAGGCGCGCACGCCGCTAATTATATCCGGCAAGGGTGAAAAATCCACAGATATGTATGTGCGTGCGGACAGATTCGTCCGCAGGCTTGAGCGCGGTGAGGATATCGAAAAAAAGGGCAAGGGCGAGCTGATGCGCGGCGAGATTCAGGAGGAAAGCGGCGACTATATGTGCGATATCAAGGCGCGTACAGTCGCGCTTACCGCACGCGGTCTTGCAAAGGCGGAGGAGTATTTTGCCATTGACGATATTTCCTCAACAGACAATTCCGAGCTGAATCATCACATAATTCAGGCGCTTAAGGCGAACGCCCTTTTCACAAGGGATAAGGACTATGTCGTTCAAAACGGTGAGGTTTTGATAGTTGACGAGTTTACCGGTCGTTTGATGATAGGCAGACGCTATTCCGATGGGCTTCATCAGGCGTTGGAGGCAAAGGAGGGCGTAAAGGTTGAAAACGAGAATCGCACTCTTGCCACCATCACATTCCAGAATTACTTCCGTATGTTCAAAAAGCTCTGCGGCATGACAGGAACGGCAAAAACCGAGGAGGATGAGTTTCAGGGCATTTACAATCTTGACGTTGTGGAAATTCCTACCAATCGTCCGCTTTTGCGCGATGACAAGAACGACGTCGTTTACATGACGGAGGAGGGCAAATTCCGTGCTGTCGTCAATGAAATTATCAGAATTCACGAAACAGGTCAGCCCATACTTGTCGGCACAATATCGGTTGAAAAGTCAGAATATCTCAGCGAGCTGCTCAAGAAAAAGGGCATAAAGCATGAGGTGCTTAACGCAAAGCAGCATGCACGTGAGGCGGAAATTGTCGCGCAGGCGGGCAAATTCGGCAATGTTACAATCGCCACAAACATGGCGGGACGCGGAACGGATATTTTGCTTGGCGGCAATCCTGATTTTCTTGCAAGACGTGAGATGCGAAAGCAGGGCTTTGAGGACGCTCAGATTGAGGACGCCACAAGCCATGTCGAAACCGATGATGAAGATATCATCAACGCACGTCAGATATACAACGACCTCTATCGGGAGTTCAAGATAACCACCGATGATGAGCACAACAGGGTTGTTGCGGTTGGCGGTCTATACATAATCGGAACGGAGCGTCACGAGTCACGCCGTATTGATAATCAGCTTCGCGGGCGCGCAGGCAGACAGGGCGACCCGGGCGCGACCTGCTTCTTCGTCTCAATGGAGGACGACCTCATGCGCAGATTCGGCGCGGACAGGATGAGCGGGTTTATGAACAAGCTGTCTCCGGACGACGATATACCCATCGCGTTTGGCATGATATCAAAAAATATCGAAAGCGCTCAAAAGCGTGTTGAAGCTCACAACTATGATATCCGTAAGAACGTGCTTCAATACGATGACACAATGAACCAGATGCGTGAGATTATTTATGGTCAGCGCCGCCGTGTGCTTATGGGTGAAGACATACATGATTCCGTTATGGAGATGGTCAACTCCGCTCTTGATTCCCGCGTTGACCTCTATTGTCCCGCACACGTCAAAACCGATACTTGGGATTACAACGGGCTTGCTCATTCCATAAAAGAAATGTTTGCGCTTGATATGCCAAGAGACGCGTTTGACACAAAGGATGCTGCGGAGCTTAAATCGCTGCTGCGCAAGCGTGTTGACGAGCTGTACGGCGACAAAGAAAAATTGCTTGCGGAGCACGATTTGGATATGCGCGAGGCTGAAAGAGTGTTTTTGCTCCGATCGGTTGATACGCATTGGATGGACCATATAGACGCTATGGATCAGCTGCGACAGGGCATTGGGCTGAGAGCTATGGGCAGCAAGGACCCCGTTGTTGAGTATCGTAACGAGGGCTTTGATATGTTTGACGACATGGTTGCGGGCATTAGGGATAAAACGGTTATGTCGATATTCCATCTTGCGGTGCGGTCAAATGCGCCTATCAAGCGCGAGCAGGTCGCAAAGCCTATCGAACCGGCGGGAGACGGCAAGCAAAAGCCCAAAAAGGTCAGCGGCAAGGTGGGGCCAAACGATCCATGCCCATGCGGAAGCGGCAAAAAATACAAAAAATGCTGCGGTGTAAAAGACAACAAGTGACGCCGCCGCGTAAGATAATTCTATTGATACTTTAAGGAGCGAAACACCATGTTAGACATCAAAAGGATCAGAAAAAATCCTGAAGAGCTTGTTGCGGCGATGAAGGCGCGGCGCAATAAGGGCGCGGACGTCACAGAGCTTTTGGAGACGGATGAGAAGCGCCGCGCACTGCTGATGGAGGTTGAGACGCTGAAGGCAAAGCGCAATTCTGTCTCGGCGGAAATTCCAAAGCTTAAAAAGCAGGGCGTGGACGTAACGACTCAGCTTGCGGAAATGAAGCTTGTCGCGGATAAAATCAAAGAGCTTGACGCAGAAGTGGCAGAGTGTGACTCAAAGCTTGAGGTTATGCTTATGTCCGTGCCGAATATTCCGCACGCCTCGGTGCCGTTGGGGCTGGACGAAAACGATAATCTTGAGGTTCGCCGTTGGGGAACCCCGCGCACGTTTGATTTTGAAAGCAAGGCACATTGGGATATTGGCGAGAGTCTGAACATACTTGACTTTGCGGCAGCGGGCAAAATAACGGGCGCAAGGTTCACCGTTTACCGTGATTTGGGCGCAAGGCTTGAGCGTGCGATCATCAGCTATTATCTTGATACACACACAAGCAACGGCTACACCGAGATACTGCCCCCATACATGGTAAACCGTGCGTCCATGACGGGAACAGGTCAGCTCCCAAAGTTTGAGGAGGATGCGTTCAAGGTTCAAAACACCGATTACTTCCTTATCCCCACAGCGGAGGTTCCCGTTACAAACCTGCTTCGCGGAGATATTATTGACGGCGACAGGCTGCCAATCAAGTACTGTGCCTATTCCGCCTGCTTCCGCAGCGAGGCGGGCAGCGCGGGGCGCGATACGCGCGGACTCATCCGTCAGCATCAGTTCAACAAGGTGGAGCTTGTCAAATTCTCCAAGCCGGAGGACAGCTATGATGAGCTTGAAAAGCTCACGAACGATGCCGAAAAGGTGCTTCAGGGTTTGGGTCTGCCATATCGCGTGGTAAATCTTTCCACGGGCGACCTTGGCTTCTCATCGGCAAAAACATATGATATCGAGGTCTGGATGCCGAGCTACGGCAGATATGTTGAAATTTCATCATGCTCCAATTTTGAGGATTTTCAGGCGCGTCGTGCGCAGATAAGATTCCGCAGGGATAAGAATTCCAAGCCGGAGCTTGTACACACACTTAATGGCAGCGGTGTTGCAATTGGCAGAACTGTCGCCGCCATACTTGAAAACTATCAAAATCAGGACGGCTCAGTCACAGTACCTCAGGTTTTGCGTCCGTATATGCACTGCGACGTCATAACCAAACGTTAATTTTTCAATCAAAGCTGACACGCAAACAAACAGTCACGGAGCAGCCCCGCATATGCGCAGCTGCTCCGATTATTTATGATAAAAATTCAAAGCACTGCATTAGCGGATGGTACCGCGCTGCCCATTCCACCCGATATGAGTAAGCGCTAATCAGCTTTTTTGAAGCGCCTCCTCAGCTTGAAGCGGCGGCAGCGCCCGATCTTTTCAGATACTGCCATAACCATTGACAAATAACGACAGGTGATATACTATAAAGCCACGGACTGCGGCAGAGATAACAGCACTCGGCGTTGCCTAAACATCATCTCGGCATTAAGGCTGCCTTTATGTTGGTAAAAAATGTGCTTATCGCTGTTGACGTCCCACAACGCAAAAACAATGCATATGTGCGGTGCGCACAGATGCATACGCTTTTTTGTGTTGAGTGCAAACCTCCCGTAAAGGGTCTATCGTGCGTTGCCGATTTGTCCGCGCATATGGTTTGCAATTTAATGAAAAATTGGGGGCAAGGTATGAAAAGCAACAAGCAGACTGTTTGGGGGATTATTATCAAGAGTGCGCTGCTGATTATCGGGGTTATAGGGCAGACTGTAACCGTCAGCAGCATGAACTTTATGAGCAGCGCTCATTTCAAATACTTCACTAATCTCAGCAATATCTGGATAATGGCGATAATTGCCGTATTTCTTGTGTATGACATTCTGCGGCTTGTTAAGGGCGACTCCGCGCCGCACCCAAAAAACTGGCTGTATACGGTCAAATTTGTATGCACGGTTGCCATAACGCTCACATTCCTTGTGTTCTCAGTGCTGCTGATTCCTCAGCTTATCGCGGAGGGGAACGCCGCTTACATATTCTCAATAAGCAACCTATGCGTGCATAATATCGTGCCGATGCTTGCAATACTGGATTTTTGTCTGTTCGATTATGACTTCAAAACGAGTAAATTGACATTTTTATGGAGCGCTCTGCTGCCGATAGCCTACTCCGCTTTTGTGATAATATGCAGCTATTGCGGAGTCATGTTCGGGGAGGACAAGTTTCCGTACTTCTTTTTCAATTATGACAACAACGGATGGCTTTCAATCAAAGACGGAAATCTCGGAGTTGCGTATTGGATACTGCTGCTTGCGGGCGTGGTGTTCCTGATAGGCATAGGGCTGATTGCCATAAAAAATGCTGTCGCCAAGAAAAGACACGGCAGCTAAATCGTTTCAAGCTCATGCACAACGTCAATAACCGTGCATTCAAAGGGACAGCAAAAAGAGGTTACGGCGCACAGATATTGTCCGTCGCCGCCAAGTATATCAAGGGTTGAATAATAAGCCAAGGTTTCATTGCCGCGCATAATGCTGTGGGGAAGTACATTAAGCGTTTTCATTGAGCCTGCAAGCCCCACGCCAAGCAGCTTAAGACAGCTTTCCTTTATCACCCAGCGAGAGCGCAGAAAATACTGCTTCTCGGCGGCGTCCATCCCAACGAAACGCTCTTTTTCTTCATCGCACAGTATCCTGCCGCCAATATTCTCCGAAAGTGTTCGCGGACGTTCGATATCCACACCTACAGGGCTTTTAGAAAGTGCGCATACTGCGATTGCACCTGAATGTGAAAGCGAAATTTCGCCTTGCCCCGCAAGCAAAGGCTTGTTGTTGCCGTCATATGAGTAGACAGGCGGGTCAAGCCTTGCGCCCGAAACAGCAAAGCTCAGCGCAAGCTCCACGGCATAAGAGCGCGCCCTGTCCGCAGCTTGATTATATTGCATCGTCCGCTCTTTGCGAATGTCCGAAACATAATTCATATCTGCAATTTCAAGGCGTGATGCTTTTTCTGTGTCAACATAAAAAACAGAAACTTCCATATCGCAACTATAACATCACACAGTGATTATTGCAAATACAATATATGTCGCTTTGGTATTTACAACCGGGCAAATTTGTATTATGATACAGCGGTTAAGTAATTTGGAGGGCACAAGTGAACGATATCTCTGTGTGGGAGCTGCTTCTCACAGCGGTTGCGCTTTCGATGGATGCAATGGCGGTTGCGATATCCAGCGGAATATTAGCTCAAAAGGTCAAGCTAAAGGATGCATTGCTTATGGCGTTCTTCTTTGGCTTCTTCCAGTTCGCCATGCCCGTTATCGGCTATTACATAATTCCGCTGCTGGGCAAGGTGTTTGGCAGCGGCGTGGTAACTTTTGTTAACGCCGCGGATCATTTCATAGCGTTCGCGCTGCTTTCATTCATCGGCGGCAAGATGGTTATTGAGGCAATTAAAAATCAGGATGATGACGGTTCAAGCTCCTTTTCGTTCAAAACGCTGTTTGTGATGGCGCTGGCAACGAGTATTGACGCGTTGGCTGTCGGTATAACATACAACACGCTTTCGCTTACAACAGGATTTTTCTGGTTTGCGGTTGCGGCAATAGGCATTGTCACATTTGCGCTTTCGCTCATCGGAGTCCTTTTGGGCAAACGCCTTGGTGCAAAGTTCAAGCGATGGGCGGTGCTTGCAGGAGGTATAGTGCTTATAGGCATCGGCGTAAAAATTCTTATAGAACATATATTTTTCTGATATGCGTTTTGAATCTTCCGTTATCGTATACATATTTTTCACTCATTTGCACAAACATCAAGAATTAACAATAATATAAATACAATCTTTTATACAAACGATTTGACAAAATCAGACATATGTTGTATAATAGCGCTTGTGAAGCGGTATTCATGGTTTGCAGGTTAGGGCACGGGGCAAATTTGGCTCGTTGCTCGTTGCTTGTTGCCGCTTCAATTGTGTAGATGATAGGTATGGCAAAAATTGGCATTGTGTTGGCGGGCGGCTTTGCAAAGGGCGCCTACCAGCTTGGCGTGTTGAACGCGATAGAACAAACTATTCCAACCGATGAGGTCGTGTGCGTAAGCTCGGCTTCTGTCGGTTCGCTCGGCGCATACGCGTATGTTACGGGTCGTATGCGCGAGGCGGAGGAGGGGTGGATGTCCATGAACTTCTCCGGGCTGCGCAAGTTTACTCAGGCGGTGATGTATCGCCCGCTTCTTTCTGACGCAATTTCAAACGTGCATTCCGAGGGCGATGTGTTAAGGATACCTCTTTATGTCGCCTGCTTCAATCTTTCAAAAATGGTGTTGGAGTATGTTGACCTGCGCAACGCGCTTCCCTGCACGGTTGAAAAATATATGCAGGCGACGATGAGCGTCCCGGCATTTTTCAAGCCCGTCCATATTGGCGGATACGAGTATTACGATGGCGGTCTTATCGACAATATTCCGGTTATGGCGCTTAAAGAGTTTGACACCGATTATATTATTGTTGTCCATTTTGATAACTATAATCACCATTTTGAAAGTCGAGAGATGGACAGCCGTATTATCAAGCTTAACTTCCTTGACGACGGATTCATAAAGGACATGTTCAGCTTTGACAGCAAAAGCGTCCGTATGATGATTGACCGTGGATACACAAGCGCGATGAAGCTTTTCGAAACTTTTTTCGCGCATGGCACAAACGATATACCATACATACTTAACTGCATAAGCGAAAGAAACGAGGTTTGCAGTCAAGAAAAATATCGTCTTACAAGCGATGTTGTGATTTCAAACTTCAACAAGCTGCAAAGACGAATCGTCACCAAAAAGTATAATCATTAAGCGGATAAATGGTGGATTTCAATCAGCGTCGCGGCAAAATGGCCGCGACGTTTTTGCACACAAATGCTTGACGAACACACACAAAAAGACCCTCCATCACACGGACGAAGGGTCGCACCGTTTACACGGTTTGGCAGGGGCACTAAGGCTCGAACTCAGAAAAACGGTTTTGGAGACCGCTATGTTACCATTACATCATGCCCCTACGATCCGCAACGGATAGGATTATAGCATCTTACGCGATTGGTGTCAAGCACAAATTTTTTGCCGCATCACCCATGCGCGGATTGCGGTTAAGTATACGCGCAACTGGTTTTTTGTATGATTACTGACAATTTCAATTTTGGTGCAACAAAAACTGTTGACCCGCAGCGGAACAAAACTAAAGCGTGCTCAAAAATCGGAGGTATCGCTGTGGTCAAACCTATCCACCATTTTGCCGATATAGGGTATGTCTGTCGTTTCCTTGCGATAGCATTTGATTGCGCTGATAATCTCAAGCACAAAAAACACAAATGCAAGCATAATTATCACAAGCGCGTACATAACGGTGCAAAGCGTAAAAAACAGCCCGCTGCCGCCGCTTGCCCAAAGTATAACAAGCCAAAGAACGGTCGGAATTACGGCAAGCACCACATCACACAGACAAATTATTATTGACTGAATACAGCTTCGGCGCGCAACGCGATTCTTTTCAAGAAAAAGAAAAAGAATCGGCACTATCATGAATATCAGACTGCACCACATCGACAGCGCGCACAACAGGTGCATTACGGCGGCGAACACGCTGCCGGACACGCTTGTAATGAGCGTACATTTGTTATCGTTCATCTGCGCCTCCCAACTACATACTTTCCATTATATTATACAACAGCCGTTGCCGCATGGCAAGCATATTTATTCCTCAATGATTGAGTATTCATATCCGTATGCGGTGATAAAGCGCAGTATGTCGTTAACGGACACAACAAACGATGCGGTATTTGTGTTTGGATGCACACAAATATTGACCTGCCGCAAAAGACGGCTGTCTATTGCTATGGTGAGCTTGCCTTCATCATACAGCCGCTTTGCGCATTCGTGGATGAGATTGAGTACGGATACCGACCCCTGCGATGCGGCAAGCCCATCGGCAAGCTGCTTTTCATCCGCAAAGCTCATCCGTGAAACGCCAAGCTTTTTACTGACGTCCGCCGTGCTGAATCGACTTTCATCATCAAACAGAACAAGATAAAAGTGATTGCCCTGCCTGTTTGAAAGAAAAAGGTTTTTACAATGGCGTGCGCCATACTCACCGCCTATGCCCTGACATTGCCCGATCGTTGCGGCGGCATGGTGATAAAGGCACACAAATGGCACGTTGATATCCGTCAATGCCTTTTTTGCGTCCGCAATGGCGTTCGAAATCGCGTCCGCTTCAGACGTATATTCAAGATACAGACTGTCATCAAGCTTGAATGTAAGTCCGTCATATTTTTTGCCGCGCACTGTGCGAAGCCCAACCTTTCGGCGGCACTCACGAAAACCAATTTTCTCTGCCAATCCGCACATGCGCACATTGCCCGACCATGTTTGGGTATATATATCTTCAGTTCCGACAGAGCGAAGATAGTCTATAAAAAGTCTTAATGCAGCGGCGGCAACGCCCTTGTTCCTTGCGGCGACGTCCGGAAGGTCGATACCTATTGCCGTAAGCGAACCTTCATTGCAGTAATTGAAGTCGTTGTCGATATGGTAGCTTCCGCACCACCCGACATAAGTCTGAGAGCTGTCGGACAAAGCAATTTCAAAGCCCGTGCGCGGCAAAGAATCATCAGTCCGCACAAGCCGTTTTGCCCGTTCGCCCATCGAAGCAACATAGCGCTCCAAATCGTCGGCGCGCTGCTCATCGGTCATACCCTCGTATTCCCATGGGGCATCCCAAAGCTGCCATTCCGTTTCGACAGTTTCCCAATATACACGCTTTGAAATATCAGCATCCGTAAAATCACGAAGTATAACTCTTTCGTCAAAAAGCCGCATTACGCCGCCTCCTTTTTCATATGAGCGCACTATAACACAAATCAAAAACAGTTGCAATCCTGAAGGGTTTGTATTATTATGGTTTTTGGGAGCGTGAGTGCTCTTATACCGTAGGGAGGATATTTACTTCAAAATGGAAGAACTTTTGAACCGCGTCTCTGCCGCAATAGGCAACAATATGTGGCTGGGACCGGTACTTGCTTTGATAGGCGGGATGCTTACCTCATTGATGCCCTGTTCACTTTCAACGGTTCCGCTTGTGATAGGCTGCGTCGGGGGCACAAACACAAAGGGGATAAAGGCTTTTTTGCTTTCGCTTCTGTTCGCGTTGGGCTCCGCGGTAACCTTCATAACGCTGGGGGTTGTTGCTTCACTGGCGGGGCTTTTGCTTGAAAAGTTTGAGGTCTGGCTGCACCTGATACTTGGGATAGTGCTGGTGCTTATGGCGCTTCAGATATGGGGCGTATGGGAAATTATACCGGTCAACACCATCGCAGCGGGCAACCGCCTGCATGGGTGGGTCGGCGCTCTTGTTGCGGGGCTTCTGGCAGGGGTGTTCTCCGCTCACTGCGCAACGCCAATGATCGTTGCATTGCTCGCAATAGTTATAGATAGAGGCAAGCTTCTTTACGGAGTGCTGCTGCTGCTTTTGTTTTCAATTGGGCATGGAATTCTTTCAATTATCGCGGGAACCTCAGTGGGGCTTGTTCAAAAAATCACGGACAGCGATAAATATGCCCGAATAAGCAAAATTATCAAAATAGTATTGGGGATATTCATACTTCTTGTCGCGCTGTATCTTTTCTGGGAGGCGTTCAGCGAGGGCATTCTCGGGTATGAACACTGATGAAACGGAGGACGTTATATGCGGATTATAAAACTTACAGACAAAACACGCAAAAAGATAATCAAGAAGAGGCCGATCGTTCCCGCCGCAAAGGAGGGCGCAAGGATAAAAATTCTTGCCACCGGATGTGAGCATTGCCGTGCTATGCGCGCCAACACAATCGATGCGGTGAAGCAAATGGGTCTGCCCGAGAACGAGCTGCAATGCGTCAGCGATATTGTCGATATCACAAGGCTTGGCGTCATGTCAACACCCTCTCTGATAATCGACGGAGAGCTTGTGTCAAGCGGCAGGGTTTTATCGGTTGAGGCAATTCAAGCGCTGATACACGAGTATTATGACAACCCAATTTCAAATGCCAATGGCGGTGAGGAGGATGACTAAAAATGGAAGAAAACAAGACCGCATTTGAGGACGAGATGTCCTATACCGAGGAGGAGAAGGAACGTGTGCTGCGTGCATTTTTCCGTGATGGGCGGCTGACGCAGATTCCCGCCAAGCTGAAGAAAAAGCTTATTGTGTTCCGCGAGATACTTGAAAGGTTTGAAAAAGGCAAGGATTATTCCGAAAAAGAGGTTAACAGCACGATAGGCGCGGTGTGCGAGGACTTCTGCACGATACGACGCTATTTTGTTGAGAGCGGCTGGATGACACGCGAAAACGGCATATATCGCCGAACAGACGAATAACTGATTGCATGCAAGGCAGACCGAGTTGGTTTGCCTTGCTTTTCAATCGTTTCGTTGTCAGCTTTATTTCGGCAAATTGTTGAGACGATCGTAAGGGCTATTGTATACAATCACAAATCATGCTATAATAAGTCAAATTGGCAGAAATAAGGAGGGAATCCATATGAAATGTCCGTTTTGCGGCAAAAAAAACAAAGACGGTGCTACAACCTGTCAACGCTGCGGCGCTGCAATGCCAAAGCCTGCGCTGCCGTCGGGTCAAACAGATGACAGCAGCACGTCCATGGCAAAGCATAACCCGCCTCAAAAAGACGAATGCAACGTTAAGCCCGTGATCGAAGGCGTTGCGGTGGAGAACGAAAAGCCCAAGCGCATAAAGCCAAAGCTGCTTGCGATACTCATCGCGTGCGCAGTCGTTGTGATAGGCGTTGTCGTGCTTGTGCTCTATCTCCTTCTAAGAACGGGCGTTACAATCCCTGTCGGCAATGGCTATACCGTGCTTATTGACGCGGAGGGTGCTTATCAGCTTGCATACAAGAATAGCGCTGTCACATACAACAAAGAGGACAACAGCGGGATTGCATATGCGGAGACAAGCATCGACCATTCCTCCGCGGCGGCATTAACAGAAAATGGCTCTCTCTATTACTTCAAAAGAGGGGAATATGTTGAGGTTGCCCCCAAGGTAACGGATTTTGCGTTTGCGTCCTGCGGCAGATATATCGCATACACAAATTCCGATGATGGCAGGCTGTGGCTGTTTGACTGCGCAAAGAACACACCGTCAAGCGCAAACGAGGCTGCCGTCTCAGCAGGCTTTGTAATTTCTCCGGACGGAAAGTCCGTGCTGTATAACAAGCAGGGCGACGCCGCACTGTATGTCCGTATTGACAAACGTGAGGTTAAAATCCATGACGATATGCTGCCGATATCGGTTTCGAAGGGCGGCAAATACATATACGGTTATGACGATGACCACAACGCAATATGCGCATTCATCAATCAAAAGCTCAATTGTGAGGTTGCAGGCAACATCACGGGTGATATTTGGCTGAATGACAACCATACGCAGGTGATGTTCAACACATTCACATCCAACACAAGCAATCGCACCGCATACATTTCAATCAAGGGGAAGGAGCCTGTCGCCATTTATTCGGGCACGGTAACCGCAGTGGAGGAGCCTGTCGCGCTGCTGCCGGTGATGACAGCATCAACGCAGGGTACCTATCTTGCAAGCAATACGTCCGTCAGCGCGGGCGAGGATACCCATTGCGTGCGCACCTGCCCGCTTGATACGTTTGACGGCAGATTTTATGTTGGCGATTGTCTGGTGCATTATTCTGCAAAAGACGGCAAAACAGAGATTGGCGGCGCCGTCAGCTATGCCGTACTCAGCGATGATTGTGCGCAGCTTTGTTACATATCCGATGGCAAGCTCAATCAGTGCAAAACAAAGGATTTTCCCGTGGTTGAACAGATCGCATTGGATTGTACAAGCGTTGCCATTTCCGCAAACGGAAGGGTTGTATGGTATATTGACAGCACGAATGCCATTCACTATTACAAAAACGGCAAGGATATTAACGTCCACAACGATGTTGACAGCCTTTGTGTGATGAAAAATGGTGCTGCGATATTCAGCAGCGGCGGCTCCGCATTCTACTGCAAAAACGGCAAGAAGTCGGTGGAGCTTGCCGATGGTGTTTCCGCTGTTTACGCAGACTTGTCCCATATGTATATCCTGACGGATAAGGGATGGGCGGCTGTTGAAAAAAACGGTAAAACGCATTATTTCAACTGATAGGCAATGGCGGAGGATACTCGAAAAATATGTTTTGCAAGTGCGCTGCGTGGGGTCATATGCCTTATGCTGTGCATAGCTTGCGGGGCGTATTGCCTTGGGTGCAGTATGAATAATCATTCTTCCGAAAATGACGATAACGGAGGGGTCGCCTTCTTTGGCGACTCCCTCACATATATGGGCGATTGGGGCAGCTATTTTCCCAATGCAAACATACATGGGCTTGGCGTTTCCGGCGACACCGTGCTTGATCTGATGGATCGTATCGACGAGGTTAAGGACTGTGCGCCGCGCAAGGTTTTTATTATGGCGGGGATTAACGATTTGCTTTGCGGAGAATCGGTTGAGACTGTCGCCGCACGTTGGAGCGCTCTGCTCGATGCGCTTGGAGGAGAGTACGACGTTTACATTCTTAGCGTCCTTCCCGTTAAAAGCTTCCTCATTGCCGATGCAAGCCGCATTCCCGCGCTGAACAGCAGGCTCAAGCTGCTTGCGGAGGATCATCACGCCGCATATATCGACATTTACTCGCTTATGGTGGATCAAAACGCCTTCATATGTGACGCCTATACGGTTGACGGCGTTCATCTTTCCGATGCGGGATACGCGATTTGGGCGGAAGCTGTCAGGGATATGATTTAACGGAAATTTTCAATATGCCAAAGGCTGCTCCAAAGCGTTAACGGAGCAGCCTTTTTGTTGACAGATTAATCTATTGTGTTGATCCCAAAGCGGGCGAAGCATTGCGGCGGATAATCAGAACCTGAAGTAGATAAACGGATTATATCCGCTTGAAACAAGCGAAGCGGTTGAAAGGGCAAGCGCGATAACAACAAGCACTATATCCATCCAGCCTGCCCAGCTGTATTTATCAAGCCTGTGCCGCAGATTTTTTGCAAGGGGAGTTAATCCGATTATCGCGGCGACCATCAGCGGCAGATACGAAAGCGTGTATCGCAGTGCATCAGATGAAATGACAGCGCTGCTAAAATCAAACATTGATGCAGCGAATGCGCCAAGCTGTGTCATATTTGTAAAGTCAAACAAGACCCAACTGAACAATACAAGAATCACGGTGTAGATGTGGCGCACCCAATGCGGCAGCTTTTTCAGTAGCTTGATAAGGAAGGTTTTTTCAAGCACAAGAAGCAGACCAAAGTATAATCCCCACAAAACAAAATTCCAGCTGGCGCCATGCCAAAGCCCTGTAAGCGCCCAGACAATGGCAACGTTAAGCAGCTGCCGCGGCAGCCCCTTGCGATTGCCTCCCAGCGGAATATAGACATACTCTCTGAACCATGTGGCAAGCGATATATGCCAGCGGTTCCAAAATTCGCTTATGCTCTGCGAGATATACGGATAGTCAAAGTTTTTTAAAAATTCAAAGCCGAACATACGACCAAGCCCGATCGCCATATCCGAATAGCCGCTGAAATCAAAATAGATCTGTATCGCGTAGGCGATAATGCCAATCCAAGAGCCAAGCGCGCCGTTTGTGGCGGAGGTTGTGCGAAGCTCCCCCCACAGCACCGCCATTTGATTTGCAATCAGCACTTTTTTTGCCATACCGACAGCAAAAAGCTTTACGCCTGACGCAAATTGAGATATGCTTTCCCGCCGTCCGTCCAGCTGATCGGCAACGTCACGATAGCGGACGATAGGGCCCGCGATAAGCTGAGGAAACAGTGCGACGTATGTGCCAAACAGCATAGGGTTCTTTTGAACAGGCGTATCGTGGCGATACACGTCAATCACATAGCTCATCGCTTGGAATGTGTAAAACGAAATGCCAATCGGCAGCATATACTCAGTGCTGATTTTAAAGTTTTTCAGCGCGGGAATAAACGTGCCTAAGCCATCGTATAAAAGCTGCTTAACAATCGGTGCTTCAACGTTTTTCAGCGCGGGAATGAAAGAAGCAAGGGTATCGAAAACCAGCGGCGTGTATTTGAAAACGCCAAGCAAGCCAAGGTTCAAAACAATCGAAACAATAAGCGCAGCCTTTGCTCCGACCTTGTTGTCACGCGCTTGATATCTGCTGATTATCAGCCCGCTGACATAATTCATCATAATGGAGAACAGAATTATGAACACGCATACAGGCTCGCCCCAAGCGTAAAACAGCAGACTGAACACACACAATATTACATTGCGGTAGGTTCTGTTTGGTATCAGGTAATACAACCCCAATACAACGACAAGAAATATAAATATAAAAAGAAGACTTGAAAATATCATCCGCCAAATATCGTGCCGAACACGCTCATCATGCTTGAATAGTTATCGCCCACAGCGTAATATACCCAACAGCCATTCTTCACAATTTGAGTCTGACGCAGCTTCGCAACCTCAGAAGGACTGTATTTTTCCGCAACGCTGATCTGGTTGGCAATCCGCTCCTCAAATACGGAAACGAGCACATCCGAATATTCCGCATCGGTTGCTTTAAATATCACAACCTCGTCGCCGTTGAGGGAAGGGTTTTCGGATGAATACCAAGTGTATTCCGCAACCTTTGATATGTCGATCGCGTATATCTCGGTAAGGTCGCGCTGAGGCACGGCGGTCATTGTGCCGAAGCCGCTGACGGCGTACACCGCAGAGTACATCTCGGCGGTTGTCATTGTTATCTCCTTGGGCGCTTGCTTTTCACCAGAATTACAGCCGACAAGCGAAAGCGCGGCGACGGCAAAAACAAAAGTCAATATAATGCAAAGAGCTTTTTTCATGTGGTTCAATACCCCCATTTAATGTCGTGAGCGGCGATGCTGCGCAGAATATCCGCCCATATGTTGTATGCGGCGATTGTCTGATGAACGTACTGATCGCTTGAGTATTCGGCAAGCGTGAAGCCCGCCTCGTTAACAAGATGGCTTGCAATATCAACAAAGTGAAGCCCACGCGTCTCACACATACTGCGCAGCCCCGCGTTCAACAGGCGGATATTTGTGTTGTTAAGGGTGGTCATTTCGCTGCCCTCATACATATACATCGCGCTGATAATGTAGACGTCAACACCGTCCCTTGCATTTTCAATATTGTCAATAAGCGTATTGAAATTTGCGATGGTTCCGTCAACGCCGTAAATGGCAATGTCGTTAAGACCAAAGCATATAAATACCTTATTCGCCTCCATCATGGAGATGGAATCCCACAGCAGACGCCTTTCGCCCATATAGACGGGGTGCAGACAGTCAGCAGATACGGGCTCAAGCGCGTGCCCCGCGCCATAGCTGCCCTCGCAAAGAAAATGGGTTGGCCCAAAAAAGTTGGGCGACGCCATAAGCATCGTGTCGTTATAGTTTTTCCATCCAAGCATAATTGAATCCCCAACGAACACTGCGTCTGAGAACCAAGCCTCTGCGTCCGAAAGAGTGACGCCGTAAAGGTCGGTAGACATGGTGTTGAGCCAAAGAAGCTGCCCCGCGGGAAGCTCCGGCACTGCGGTCGGCGCGGGCGTAAGATTGGGGTCGGCTGTATCAACAGGCTCCGTAACGGGTTGCGAGGTAACATCCGAGGAGGAGGTCGTGTTGGGCGCGGGAGTTGAAATATCAACGGTATTGCCGTTGCCGTTGGGCTTTGTGACTTCGCCGCAGGCGGTAAACACAGCCGTTAACATACAAGCAAGGATTAAAAGGCATACAAACTTGCGAAAAGACATTTAGGATAGCTCCTTTCGATTGGCATGAGAACCAATATCCCCCATTCTCTGCCCATTCTCAGACCGTACTTTACCATATATCAGTATTGTTGTCAATCAGGGCAAACGGAACATAAGGGCATATGGTTGAAATTTACAGAAAGTTTTTATCTGTCTTTTTTAGTCGCATATATGACTGTTCTATGCGCGCTTAACGCATGAAAAAACAGCTAATTCAAACAGTCGCCTGAAAGCGATTGAAGCGTTGCAAAGGTATATCCGCGTGCGGTCAAATCCTCAATAATCCAAGCAAGCATATCAACGCTTTCGGATACCGTATCGTGCATTATAAAAATCAGCGGGCGGGATGAGCGCCCATAGGCTGTCAGCGTTCTGTAATATGACTGCATGAGGTATACGTCAAAGGGAAGGTTATCCGTGTTGCCGCCGGGCCACTTATCGTTAAGACCGAGCACCCAGTCATAAACACGATAGCCGTTCGCGTGCATAATATCAATGTACGCAGAGCGCCCCTGCCGCTTCAGCGTGCTGTTGGTTGTGCCGCCGGGAAAGCGCACAATGTATGCGCCCGCATCGTACCCAACAGCGTTAATCACAGTGCTTCGCCATGCGGCAACGTCCGCGGCAAAGCCATCGGGAGAACTGTATATTATGCTGAAATCATGACTGTCAGTGTGACACGCAAGCACATGACCCTCCGCGACTATCCTTCGGGCAATGTCGGGGTGAACCCTTATACATTGACCGATGGAAAAGAACGTACCCTTTATGCCATATGAATTGAGAATATCCAACACACGCGCAGTACCCCTCACAGGCCCGTCGTCAAATGTGAGATATACGACATTGTTGGAGGGAGACGCCGTAAACGTCGGCACGGTGTAAGGCAGAGGAGTTGCGGTAGGAGCCTCCGTGGGAATAGGAGACGGGGTAGGGGAGGGCGTGGGAGCAGGAGAAGACGAAACTGTCGGAGAGGGCGTAACAACGGCTGTCGGCATGGGAGCCGCTGTCGGCGTAATCACAGGAGACGGAGTCGCAGTCGATGCTTCAACATGAGGAGATGCGTCAACGTGGACGTCGCCGCCGTCGTTTTCTATTATTGAAAAGCTGCATCCCAAGCAAAACGGAACAAGAAAAACGACAGCCAAACAAAAAGCAGTCATTTTTGCTGTATAACGCATTTTAACACAAAAAACAAAATTCTGTTTTCTGCGGGAGCGCCCGCAAAAAACCGTATGGGCATGCTTGTTCATATAAAATCCAACGCAGCACCGCAGAGCGGCAATACGCATTATCCCTTCAAACCATGAGCCAAACGGCGATAATGTGACAACACTCGTCATCATTCGACTCACAGCAATAGTATATCACTATAACAAAAGGTATTCAATGAATGACAGCCATATCGTAATAATATATTTATTGCAGATATTACACTTGTTAAAACATAATGCAGCCGCCAATGGCTGTCATCGGCGGCTGCGGATATACAATAGCTGTGCCTTATATGCAGACTATCTGTTCAGCTCGGCGATACGCGCATCAAGCTTTTCAAGCATTTCCTGAAAGCCGCAAAGCTTTGCGCGTTCATCGGCAACAAGCTTTTCGGGAGCCTTTGCCATAAAGCCAACGTTGTTCAGCTTGCCGGAGGAACGGGCGATCTCACCAACAATGCGATCACGCTCTTTTCCAAGGCGCTGCAGCTCCTTTTCAATATCGATAAGCTCATTTAATGGGATAAACGCATCACCGACCATTGAAACAACGGATACCGCATCAGGGGCGATGCCGCTGTTGTCAAGCTGAACGGTAACGCTTGAAGCACCCGCAAGCTTGTTAAAATACGGGGATGCCTGTGTTAACTCAGCGGCAAACCGTTCGGGAGCAACAATGAACATATGCGCACGCTTGGAAGGCGGCACGTTCATCTCGGCACGAACATTGCGTATGGAGCGAACAAGCTCCATTATACCGTCCATGCACTCCGCCTCATCCGCAAAATCAAATTCGTCGCTGTATTTTGGCCAGCTCTCACGCATAACGGTTTCACCCGAATTTGGCAGCCTTGTGTAAATGTCCTCGGTGATAAATGGCATAAACGGGTGCAGCAGCTTCATGCTGTCGGACAGTACGCGCACAAGAATCGCACGCACGTTTCGCTTTGCGGATTCATCCTCGCCATAAAGACGGGGCTTTGCCATCTCGATATACCAGTCGCAAAACTCTGTCCAAATGAAGTTGTATATCTTATCAACCGCAAGGTTCAGATCAAACGCATCAATATTGACCGTCTCATCACGAATCACAGCGTTCAGCCTGTGAAGTATCCATTTGTCGGCAATGTCAAGGTCTTTAAGGTCTATTTCGCCAATCGGCTCATCGCCAAGGTTCATCATGACAAAGCGCGAGGCATTATATACCTTGTTGCAGAAGTTTCGTGCCGCTTCAACCTTTTTAATTTGAAAGCGCATATCCGTGCCCGCTGCGGTTCCGCTTGTAAGCGAAAAGCGCAGAGAATCGGCGCCGTAGTCGCGGATAATCTCCAACGGGTCTATACCGTTGCCAAGTGATTTGCTCATTTTGCGTCCAAGCTCATCACGAACCATACCGTGAATAAACACATGGTCAAACGGAACCTCACCCATGGCGTATATGCCAAACATTATCATGCGGGCAATCCAGAAGAATATCAGATCATAGCCCGTTGAAAGGGTTGATGTTGGGTAATAGTATTTCAGCTCCGCTGTTTCATCCGGCCAGCCAAGCGTTGAAAACGGCCACATTCCCGATGAGAACCAGGTGTCAAGCACGTCTTCATCCTGACGCATCGGCGCGCCGCAGACAGGACATTTATCGGGCGCAGCTTCGCTGACCGCCGTATGCCCGCAGGCGTCACAGTAGTATGCGGGAATCCGGTGCCCCCACCAAAGCTGACGTGATATACACCAGTCGCGTATGTTATTCATCCAATTATAATAGGTTTGAGAGTACCTCTCGGGCACAAACTTGACCTTGCCATCCTCAACCGCCTTCAGCGCAGGCTCCGCAAGCGTCTTTATTGCAACAAACCATTGCTTTGACACCATAGGTTCAATAGTTGTATGACAGCGATAGCAGGTGCCGACGTTGTGCGCGTATGGCTCAATCTTTACAAGCGCACCGCAAGCCTTGAGGTCGTCAACAAAAATCCGTCGGCATTCCTTTGTTGTAAGCCCGCAGTATGCGCCGCCAAGCTCGTTTATGTGACCATCCTCGGTAAATACACACATCTGAGGCAATCCCATGCGCAGCCCAACCTCAAAATCGTTGGGGTCGTGACTGGGGGTAATCTTCACAGCGCCCGTGCCAAAATCCATCTCAACATATTCGTCCGCAACTATGGGGATTTCTCTGCCGATAACGGGAACGATTACGGTTTTGCCGACGATGTCGCTGTATCGCGGGTCGTTGGGGTTAACTGCAATGCCCGTATCACCGAGTATGGTTTCGGGACGCGTGGTTGCGCAGGTGATCGAATAGCTGCCGTCAGGCGCGTCATATCGAACGTGCCACAGATTGCTTGGCTGTTCCTCAAAATCAACCTCTGCGTTTGAAATTGCGGTTTTGCAGGTGGGACACCAATTGACGATTCGATCCCCACGATATATAAGACCCTTGTTGTAAAGGTCAACAAACACCTTAGTAACCGCACGGCTGCACCCCGCATCCATAGTGAAACGTTCTCTTTCCCAATCGCAGGAGGAGCCGAGCTTTCTGAGCTGCTTAACTATCCTGCCGCCAAACTCATCCTTCCATTCCCATGCACGACGCAAAAATTCATCCCTGCCCACGTCCTTTTTGGTGACGCCTTCCTTTGCCATGCGCTCAACAATCTTAACCTCCGTCGCTATGGAAGCATGGTCTGTTCCCGGAAGCCAAAGAGTTTCATATCCGCACATACGCTTGTATCTTATCAAAATATCCTGCATTGTTTCATCCAACGCATGCCCCATGTGCAGCTGTCCCGTTATATTGGGCGGTGGTATAACAATGCAATATGGCGGTTTGTCGGGATTTGGCTCAGAGTGGAAATAACCGCTTTTTTCCCACTTTTCGTATAATCTGTCCTCAACAGAGGATGGATCATAGGTTTTCGGCATATCTTCAGCCGAGGATTTGCAGTCGTCGCACATATAAAGGAACCTCCAAATATAAAAATATGACTCTCAACATCCTCAAAGGACGAGAGAGCCACTCGCGGTACCACCTTTGTTAAGGGGAGTATCAACAAAAAAAGACGATGAAATCCCCTTCACCTCATATCGCGCCGTATCGTGGCGGAACACGTTCGGGTTTTTTACCCCCGAATGCTCCGAAGCGACGTTCTGCGCCTACCCGTAAACGACCCTTGCAGCCTACGAGGTCGTCTCTCTTGTTGCGGAAGCTGCGCGTACTCCTCTTCATCAACGCATTTCATGTATTGGACGGATTATAGCCCAATGGAGCTTGCTTGTCAACAAAAATAATTTGTTTTTGCCGCACGCCGCATATCAAAATCACATTCGTACTTGAAAAATATGTCAAACAATGTTACTATAACCCAAGCTGTGATAAAAGGGGGAGCGTGCGGCGAAAGGCTATGGGGGATGAGTTTGTCCGTCAATTATATGAAAAGTACTACAATATTGTCTTTCAATATTGCCTGCCTAAGCTGCACTTTGATGAACAGGTCGCTGCGGATTGTGCGCACGCAGCGTTTGATAAGGCCGGGGCAAAATATGAAAAGCTGCAGAACCACCCCAATATTCTGGGTTGGCTGTTGCGAACCTCAAAAAACATAATTATGAAACAATGGCGTTCCTATAAGAAATTGGCGCCCAAGACCATTTCACTTGAGCTCATTGCCGAGCTTCCGGACAACAGAGACCCATTTGATATGGTTGAGCTTTCCTCCGACGATATTGATAAAATTTGTGAGCGGCTTTTATCCGAATTAAAGCCCGAAGAACACAAAATGTATCTGCAATATTTTTGCGAAAAGCGCACGATTCAAGAGATTGCCGCCGCAAACGGCATATCTGACAAGGCTGCGCGTGCAAAACTTGCACGTATAAAAATCAAATTGAAGGAGAAAATAATATATTTTATGTAAAAACGAGAATTTGCTGTTTTTGGGGGATATATATGTAGAGGTGATTATGAAAAAATTTGTCTCAAGAAAAAGTGAATATGTAGCGGCAATCCGCATGACAAATACGGCGATGAAGAAAGAGCTGCGCAAAAACGCTTCAGATCAGGATGTTCCCTTTATCAGCGAATGTGTTGAGTCAATTTCTTATTATTATAAAAGGCTTGATGAGTTGGAGGAGGAACGGGCAGCGGCTGCGGACAAAAGGCTTGGGTCAGGCGCGGCGATGTGGAAAAGAGCAGTGATCATATCATTAGCCGTGATTTTAACGCTTGCGGCAGGCGCCGCTGTGGCGGAGGTATCAGGCGCACGCGTATGGACGGCGATAGTCAAGCAGGATTCGGGTTACCTTCAGGTTAACTATGTTCCTTCGGAGGACGATTATCCAACCGCTCCCCCGATTGAATGGCATGAGGGAGAGATTGCATATTTCACTTATGCGGAGTTTGCCTCAAATATGCTTCAAAATGGGGTAAAGCCCCTGCCAAGCGAGTGGAACGGATTTGTGTTCGCAGACGGCAGAATCAACAGCACACCAACAACATATCATGCGATGGTTACTCTCCGAAGCGGTGGCAATTTCATCAGAATCAGCATGGTCGAATCTCCGGACGCGGATTCAACAATATCCGTTGGCGGATTAGTTGCCAATATTGAGACGAGTCGGCTTGTTATCAGCGGATGTGATGTTATTTTTCAGCAAACCGACAATCTCTTTTTTGCGACATGGCAGTACGAAGGCTCTGTTTTTATCGTTTCCGCCGACTATTCGCTTGAAAATTTTGCGTTGCTGCTGGATACACTGATTAGTTAAAAACACACATAAAAGGAGGAAATCATGAAAACCACTTATCGCTGTTTCTGTCTCATTTTGGGTGTTGTGATGCTTTTCACCGGCGGCATTGTGGAAGCACGAGCAAAAGCGGAAAGCGACCCCACGGGCATTGCGTCTGAGAATCCGTTTTATACCGACCATTTTACGGTGGAAATGATCTCAGAAGATCTGGATGGTTCAAGAAGCACTCTGTTAGGCACGCCAATTATCATTTTCAGCAGTCCTTCAACGGGCGTGTTGCAAGCGTATGCCTCAATCGACACAAATACAACGGTTTATAAGGTGGGGTATACAAGCATGGTAATTTCCAGATGGAACGGCTCATACTGGGTTCATGCCGCTTCGTGGATACACCAGTACTCATACAACACTGATTTCTTCAGCAACACAAAAATATTCAGCACCGCCACCAGCGGCACTTATTACAGAGTGAGGGTTGCATTTTACGCCGACAGAATTGAAAATGCAGGCGACACCGACAGCACCGCGCTTACAAGCGACTTTATTATTTGTCGATAACAACCACGTTGCCTGCGGGTGCGTTATTCGCATCCGCAGACGTTTGTCTGCGCCTTGCGTCCAATAGCACCGGATTCACCATTTTCAAAAAATTGTCTGCCAATCCCATCCGCAGCGGTTGAGTGCGGATTTGCCGCACGGAGTTACACTGCAAATTGCACAGCTAATTTTATTATTAACTGTATAATTTGCATTACGGTATTGACAAATACGGTAATGCGGCTTTATAATGCTGATGTCGGTGCTGAAATTCGTCCGTGATATCTGACGAAACGGCGCATACTGGCCGATTTATGGGAGGACGCATGAAAGCAATCTATGAGCCATGTATTTTATATGAAACCATCGAAATGATTCATAACTATGTCAACGGCATATCGTATGACAGCATACGGCGCAGACTGGTGAACAGCTTCGGCAGGCTCAACAGTGAAAGACATAACAAGGTTTTTACAAAAAAGATTGAGGAATTAACACGCATATCGGAGCTTCTGTGTTCCGAGCTTGATAAGGGGAACCCTCTGCTGAATTACTATTTCAAACGGTTCGACACAGACGATGGCAGAAACGGATGCTCACTTGCAAAGGTTATGACGCCCGGAATGAACATCGCAATAACCGATTTTGATGAAAGCGTTGCGTATGAAATTGATTTTCATAATCAAATGATGAACAGCAGCTTCAATATTTTGGCATTCTCAGACTTTGGACTTTCAATTGAAAATATTGACCCGAGCGAAAGTGTGCCGTTGTTTAATATGCTGGACAGACTTGATGCTCCGTCAAATTACAAATGGGAAACTTATCGTGTTATGACTGAATACGACAAGCATTTTGGGGAGCTTATTGCTTTGATTCGACCAATCGCAATGAAGCTGAAGGATGAGCTGGTTCTGCTGAAGGAGCTTAACGTCGATATTTATGCCTATTGGGAAAGATATTTTCTCAATCACTCACGAACGGATTTTCTGCGTGAGATGTTTGGACGCACATTGCTTGACGATACGGCAGAGCCGCCGACAGCGGGTGAGATTACATTCAATATTTGGAACTTTGGCTGTGTAGCTGTTTGGGCGAAGGGAGCAGAATCCTCCCAGCTGTACATTGGCAGCATAATTGACCTTGACTTGGCATATTCAAACAAAAGCTCAATCGACCCCACGATGATATGCAATATGCTGAAGGTGCTTGCGGATAAGAACAAGCTTGAAATACTCAAACGATGCAGCGATGCGCCCGCCTATGCGCAGCAGATCTCAAACGCTATGGACCTCAATTCCGGCACCGTTTCACGACTGCTGTTCAGCCTGTATGATTGGGGCTTTGTTGAAACCGTTAACGTTGACGGAAAAACAAATTACTCCACCAAGGCGGATATGATTGACAGAGTTTGCGATTGGATAAAAAGCTACATATGTGATTAACCTTCAACGACCGTAAATTTATAGCATATGCACAGCCCGCATACGGAGAAAATCCTATGCGGGCTGTCGTAATGATAACAGAGCATAATTACAGTAAATGCTGCAATATTTGCATACTAAGCCATATTGTTGAATTAATTCAAACAATTAACAGGATAACACGTCTTGAATCCAAGCACACGCTTCAATAAAAATATTTATTATTAGGTATTGCATTAATCAATATGACATGATATACTTGCAATATAGCAGTACGCACTGCCAATACTGCATCATCACAGCTTAAGCTGTGATACGACAAGATTGACGTGGTACATTAATAATATGAAGGAGAAAAAAACGATGCAACAGAAACGATTTATAGCATTCCTTCTTTCCGCGATAATGGTTCTGACAATTCTTCCTATGGGAAGCATTGCTTTGAACCAAGGGGTTATCACGGTAGAAAATTGGAAGGAAGCCGACCTTACAAGCGATAAATACATATTCAACGCCTGTAACGCCGCGCCGGGATACGATGAGGTTTATGGCGACTATGTTGCTCTTACCGCAACTAACTACGGACAATATGCGGCGATCAATTTCGATTGTGATTTGTCGGCATACTCTGATCCCGTCGTCGGAATGCTGCTGCTTGACGCTTCAGGCACCCCGACATGCACCATATCAGCAATGGTCGATGGCGTTGATGAGGAGGGTAACTCCGTATCAAACGCCGTTTCTGTTCTCACGTTCACGGGAGTACAGAATGAATGGGGCTTCCGTATGGCGGCGCTTGCCGTTGACGGCACGACGCTTACGGAGATCTCAGGCATAAAGGTGCAGCCGTCGTCTTACAGCAAGCTGCGTATAGGCGCGATATATATCGGAGAGCGCCGCGACGTTGAAAAGCTGTCTCCCGAATATGTTGAACCGCTTCCCTATGAAGTTGTGGAGGACTGGAGCGACCCGGATTTAGGCAACGGCGATGAGATAGCGGGGCTTCATATCCCAGTGGACAGCGGCAGCATAGTCAGGCGCACCATAACGGCAAGCGTTAACAACGATGAGTATGGGCTTATTGACCCCTTGGGGGATACGCTTGTGCGCGAAGGCTATGGAAAGACTTTTACCTTCTATCCGTATGCGGGTCACTATATAGAAGCAATACTGATAGACGGCGTTGCCATAGACCTTGTAAATGATGAGGGCTATGACGCTTTGACCGGTACATACACTTTTACAAATGTAATCTTAGATCACACGATAGAGATAGTGTACGCCGTAACGTACTTAACCGTTGTGTTTGTGGATTGGGATAATACCGAGCTTGACCGTCAGCAGGTGGCGTTTGGCGCCGCAGCGACAGCGCCCGCAGATCCACAGCGCGAAGGCTATACGTTCGTCGGCTGGGATCAGACATTTACCTCCGTAAGACGCGACATGACCGTCACCGCAGTATACGAGGAGAATGCGATTGTTATTGTGGGCGATGTAAATGGCGACGGTGTGCTTGATGTGGGTGACGCACTTGCGATAATGCGCTATGTCGTTGGGTTTACAGACGGCACGGGCTACAACATGGATAACGGCGACTATAATGGAGACGGAACGGTGGATATGGGCGACGCGCTTGGCATTTTGCGCGCCGCTGCAATGAAGCGCGGCGCTGCTGGCAGCCAACGCAGAGAGGATGTTAAATAATGAAAAAGCGCAGTCATAAATTGATTGCGGCGATAATTGCCATCGTCATGCTGCTGACAACGTTCGGCAGCATGGCGGGCGGTGTTGCGGACAACGCTTCAAACAGCGGAGCAGCATCCGTTACGCCTGTTGACAATTTGCCGCAAAGCACAGACAACCTGTCACAGACAGAATTTGACGAGCTTATGTCAAGCGAGTTTGACGACGATGATGAGGTGACGATAATCGTTCGCCTTTCAGCAGATGGGCTGGCGCGGCTTGGACTGCTTCAAAAAAGCGAAGCCGGCGGCAACATCCCCACGAAAACCGGCAATGACAAAAAAACCAAATGCTGTCGCAGCAAAAAGCCGCGCAGAGTGAAATCTGCAAAGCAGTCGGGGCGGGCAACATCACGTTTGGATACAATTATACCATACTGCTTAACGGCTTTTCGGCAACAGTAAAATATGGCGAGCTAAAAACCATTCAGACTGTGGAGGGCGTTGAGGCGGCTTATGTTGCGCCCGAGTTCACCGTTGCTTCCGCTGCGGCGGGCGACATGACCGGCTCAAACTACCTGTACGAAAACACCGAATATCACGGCGAAGGCATGGTTATCGCGGTGCTGGATACGGGCATAGACACCGATCATCCTTTGTTTGCAGCAGATCCCGCGGATGCGAAGCTCAGCGAAAGCGACATTGCCGCCCTTGCGGGTGAGCTTAACGCAACACCGAGATATATAAGCGCAAAGCTTCCGTTTGCGTACAATTATGCTGACGGCAGTCAAAGAGTTGACCATAACGGCGGCAGCGACCATGGCACGCATGTATCAGGTATTGCGGCGGGAAATCGCGGAGTTAACGATATTGCATACGGAACTGCGCCCGAGGCGCAGATAGTCGTTATGAAGGTGCTCAATGACTCCGGCAGCGGATCAACCGACCATATACTTGCAGCGCTTGAGGACTGCGCAGTGTTGGGCGTTGACGTTGTAAATATGAGCCTTGGCAGCGCATCGAGCTTCACACATTTTGCGCAGGGCTACCTTGACGACTATGAGACGGTATTTGAAACGCTGGACGATCTGGGAATATTTATGTCCATAGCGGCGGGAAACAACGAATCGGCGGGAACAAGCAACAAAACCGGCGTTGGCAAATATTATACCGAAAATGCGGACGTCGGAGTAATCGCAATGCCGGGTACTTTCATCCCAAGCACAACGGTTGCCAGCATCAATAACATAGGTCTAACGGGTAATTATTTCGACGTTGAAGGCAGAAACATTGTATATAACGATCCCGCGACGGTCGAATCCCTCAAGCTTTCAAAATATGCGGGACGTGACTTTGACTATGTTGTTGTACCGGGCATTGGAACGGATGAGGATTTTGAGGGTATCGACGTTAACGGCAAGGTCGCGCTTATACAGCGCGGAACCATCACGTTCACCGAAAAGGTTGCAAACGCCGAGGAGCGCGGCGCGCTTGCCGTGGTGATATTCAACACCGAGGAGGCAGTGCTGAATATGTCGGTTGATGGGGGAATACCCGCCGTATGCGTATCTCTTTCCGATGGAGAATACATGAAAACTCAACTCTTTGGCGGAGTGGGCTGTATGATAATCGGACGTGGCATAACGATGAGCATAAACGAAAACGCGCCTATCACAATGAGTGCGTTCTCGTCATGGGGTGTCACGCCGGATCTCAGGCTTGAGCCGGACATCACCGCTCCCGGAGGCAGTATTTATTCTTCGCTCGATTACGGTAAATATGGCTCATACAGCGGAACGTCAATGGCGACGCCGCACCTTGCGGGCATTGCCGCAATTCTTTTGCAGCAAATGCGCGCAAGCGGGCGGTTCTCAACGCTTTCAAACGCGGAGCTGCTTCAGGCGGCAAACAGCTTGCTTATGAGCACCGCGACGCCTGTTGAGCAGAACGGAGCATTCTATTCCCCGCGTAAGCAGGGAGCGGGACTTGTAAGAAGCGATCTCGCGGTGGAATCCACAGCATATCTTACGGTTGACGGAAGCGAAAAACCAAAGCTTGAGCTTGGCGATGACCCCGAAAAGTCAGGCGTGTATGAGCTGCAATTTAATATTGTAAACTTCGGAGACGCAGCCATCAGCTATAATATCGACACGGCGGTGATAACAGAGAGCATACTTGACTATGACGATGAAAGCTATATAGCACAGGAATCGTATGATATTACGGATATGTGTACCGTTCAAAACCTTTCGGGCTCTTCGGTAACAGTACCCGCCGGCAGCACAAAAACGGTGCGTGTTCGCATCACGCTTAATGCGGCGGCGCGCGAGTATCTTAATCAGTTTGAAAACGGCATATATGTCGAGGGCTTTGTATCGCTCAATTCGGAAAGCGCGGTTGACCTGTCTCTGCCCTTTATGGCGTTTTACGGCGATTGGACAAGCGCGCCGATAATTGATTACGGTGATTACGGCGACACAAACAGCCGTTCAACACAGTATGAGAATCAAGCGTTCTGCAATGTAAAATACATGAGCTCAAACGGAACGCAGATCGCGAACGGTTATTTCCCGTTTGGGTACAATCCTATGGGCGACATGGCGCTTCAGGGCGTTGAAAACGGCATCGAATTTTTATTTGACAGGGTATCGCTTTCAAATTCAAATGCGGAAACGGGTATTGACGTGTTTAACGGCGCTTACATATCGCTGCTTCGCAACCTGAGCGACGTCAAAATTGAGATTTTTGACAAAAACACGGGTGAGCTCTACTATACCTATGATGAAAGGTATATTGCAAAGAGCTATTATAATCCCAATGCCGGTATATGCTACCCATACGTTGCAAATATCATATGGTCGGGAACGGATATCAACGGAGTTGATTTGCCGGACGGAACCATGTGTGAATTTCGTGTTACGGGCGTGCTGGATTATGATGAGCACGATTCAAACGGTGTGCGCGACTCATGGGGCTTCCCGATAACGATAGACAGCAGTGCGCCCACGATAACCTCCGCCGCATTTGTTGCCGAGGACGGCAGCGATTATCTTGACATTTCCGTGCTTGATTCACGGTATATTGCCTACATAAGCGTAAAGAGCGGAACAACGGAACTTTTTGCCTCAACCTATGGTGAAATGGAAGCGGGGATTTCAGAATCCATTCGCGTTGACGTTACGGGATGCAGTGAAATTACCGTCTACACCTGCGATTATGCCTATAATGAGGTGACCTATTCCATAAAGCGCGGCGGCGATGTGGAGCTTAACGAGCAGGCTGTGACCCTGCATGGCGGCGAAACCGTGATAGTTGGCTACACCGCAGTGTCTTCTGACTTGCTTGTGGTGGAGTCCGCAAGCACAGAGACAGCAACCGCCGTGCTTAACGGAGACACGATTGTTATTGAAGCCGTATCCGTAGGAACAACGGTTATAACGCTTCGCAGCGGCGACAGCTTTGACAGCTTGATTGTTAACGTCATACCATACTATGTAACTGTCGCATCCGAGGGCAGCGGCAGCGTTTCTCCGACAGGAAAGGCAGGTATAGAAGCGGGGCAGAGCAAAGTATTTACGTTCAAACCCAATGTCGGAGCGTCAGTAATTGACGTGCTTATCGATGGAATATCTGTCGGTGCGCCCACAGAATATGAGTTTGAGGATGTTTCGGCGGATCACACGCTGTATGTGCGCTTCTCCACAGCTCCTGTTGTTGGTACAACGGATGTGCGTATAGTCGCATCAGCCGACAGGCAAAGCATTGCACAGGGAGAAAACATCGAGATATCGATTGACCTTTCTGCAAGGTATGCAAACAATCAATCAATCGGCGCAGGGATGCTCACTCTTTACTATGACGCCGATGCTTTTGAGCTGTTAACCGACGTATCAGACGGCGCAGCATTTATCGGCAATGTTCTTGAGGGCGAAACCTACATGATAAACGCCGACGCCGCGGGTGAAATCAAGCTTTCCTTCATGTCCGCAAACGGCATAATGGAACAGGGTAATCTTATTTCACTCAGCTTCTGTGCCAAGACGTCCGCACAAACCACCGCATATGATTTTGACGTTGCTCTCGGCAGCTTCTACTTTGACGGCACAACTCGGATTGACGATATTTCCGCGCAGGGAGTAACCGTTTCGGTGCTTCCGGCGGGGACTGTCGTCACCGCTACGGTTGAAGTCAACGCAAGCGCTTCCGTAAGCTGCGCTTCAGTGGGGGAAGTGATAACCGTCACGACAGAAATGGTAAACAACACCGAAGCAACCGTTGGTGCGGGAGTTTTCACGCTTTATTATGATGCAAATGCATTTGAGCTTTTGACAGACGTCTCAGACGTCCAAGCCTTTGTCGGCGCTGCATTTATCGGCGCGAACCCGATTGTGAATGCGGGGGATGACGGAAGGGTCGTGTTTGGCTTTGCATCTGTCGCGGGTATCGAGGGAGACTGCATTGTTACGGAGCTTATGTTCAGAGTAAAGAACGGGGCGTCGGGCAGCTATACGTTTGATGTGGAAACAGGCAACTTCTATTTTGACGAGTACACGCGCATAACAGACATGACTGCCGCAGGCGCATCCGTTCTGATACAGGGCGCAGAAGCGCAGCACGATGTTACAATAATCGCTTCCGCATATCCACAGTATGTTTCCGCGGGCGACACATTTGTCATAAGCGTTGATATGACGTCAATAAGCGAAGTGGGCGCGGGCATATTGACGCTTGTATATGACGCGGATACATTTGAGCTGATTTCTGATACAGAAGACATTGAAAGCTATGTCGGCGGGGGGCTTATTTCGGCAAACCCGATGCTTAACGCACAAACACAGGGTGAGATCCGATTTGCCTTTGCAAGCGTTGATGGTGTTCCGTCGGGCAATATGCTCAGGCTTTCATTCCGCGCTAAGACTGAAGCGGCAGCTGCGGATTATTCATTTGACTTAACTCTCGGCAACTTCTACTTTGACGAGTACCACAGAGTTACAGATATCGCTGCCCAAAGCGCAGTACTTACCGTGATAAAAAACACGGAGGTTAAGTATGCCGTAACGTTTATTGATTCATTGTCAAACAACATATTTGACATACAGCTTGTTAACAGCGGTGAAGCCGCGCTCACGCCGAACCCGCCCACACATGAAGGATATAATTTTGTGGGTTGGAGCGCAGGCTATGCGTGCGTTACAAGCGATATTACCATTTACGCTCTTTACGAGGCGGGGATCGTTCCAACTCCCGGAGCATACACCATTGTGTTTATGGACAGCCTGACGGAATACGTTATTGACATTGTGCTTGTAAGCGGCGGCGGCACGGCGGTCGCTCCGAACGCGCCTGCACATAACGGCTATTATTTTGTGGGATGGAACGCAAGCTATGCAAATGTGCAGCAAGATCTCACGATTTACGCTATGTATGAATCAACGGTTCCTCCCACGGCGGAGCAGTTTACCGTAATATTCTTGAATTATAACGGCACGGTTCTGTCCCGTCAGACTGTTGAATATGGCGCGTCCGCCACGGCTCCTCAGAATCCTGAAAGGCAGTATTATAACTTTATCGGATGGAGCGGAGCATTTGATAATATAACCGAGGATACCGCCGTTGTAGCTCTTTTTGAATGTGCAATTGCCATGGGCGACGTTAACCTTGACGGCGAAGTTACCACGGTTGACGCGCTGCTTGCGCTGCGTATGTCCGTCGGCATTGCTTCAACGGAAGAAATTCAACTCGTTGTTGGCGACGTCAATACAGACGGCGGAATAACAGGCGTTGATTGCCTGCGAATAATGCGTTTTGCAATGCAGCTTACCCTCTCGGTATGACGTAATTACGCATGATCCAATCTCGCGGGAGGTTGCGCCTTATAAAGCCAATCGCCCGCGAGGCTGCGCCGCATGAACCAATCTCCCGTGAGGTTGCGCGCATGAGCCGATCTCTCGTGAGGCTGCGCCGCATGAACCAATCTCCCGAGAGGCTGCGCCGCATGAACCAATCGTGCACGAGGCTGCGCCTCTTTTCGACAGCTTCTCTGCTTACGCCGCCCGTTGTGCTATGGCAACGCACGGGCGGCGCCTTGCCGTTAAAACCGATGCACACAAACGAATATCCCCCCAAACGTCATCTTGCTTGTAAAATGGGACGACTAATTAATGGTTGGACAGTACTGAACTTTGGTTGAAACAGCAAAATTTATCGGCAAAGGAGAGCAAAGGCTTCGTTTTCATGCTTGCTGAGCGCTCGAACGGTATGCGCAGCACACTCAAAGTGAAGGGCAAGCCCCGGGTGGTGCAGAAGGAGTTACAATTCCCTCTCACACACAATATATTGCGATCCGGTAAAAAAAGTCTTGCAATCGGCCTTCTTGTGATGTATAATCCATAACGCTGTCATGGTTTGCAGTGAGCTTATTTATATTTCATGGAGAAGTCGCCTAGCTTGGTCGAGGGCGCACGACTGGAAATCGTGTAACGGTCATAAGCCGTTCGAGAGTTCGAATCTCTCCTTCTCCGCCACGAACAGGACAAGGTGTTGATTCAATACCTTGTCCTGTTTCTTTAATTATTTGTAGTAGCAAACGCCATTATAGCAAGGAAAAGCAAGACAGACCGGTGCAAAACTCCCATGTTGCCTTGCTTTTTTCTGTTTTATAACCTTGTTGTCGGTCTTTGAAAAAGACTATATAAAACACGGCATAAGCCCTTGATTTTATTGGGTTTATGCCATGTTTGTCTTTCGGTTTGTCGCTTGTTTGTCGCTTAAATCTGCTAAATGATACTTGAAGATACTCGGCAAGAGACAAAAATAAATATTTCAGAGGGATTGCGTTTTGCTTGTGTCTGTGCTATAATGTTAAGTGAAAATTTATGCCTAAATGAAAGGGGGCTGCGCCAAATGAACACACAAGCGGCGGTCAAGCTTGATTATACTATGCCGTCAATAATGACGCAACGCCCGTTTACCGCTATTGAATTATTCGCCGGGGCGGGTGGGCTTGCCCTCGGTATTGAAAAGGCGGGGTTTAATACCCTTGCTCTAATTGAGTTTGACAAAGACGCGGCGGCGACGCTTAAAACAAACCGTCCTAAATGGAATGTCATTTGTGACGATATTGCGAATGTTTCACCGCAAGACTTAACCGCTCTTTTCGGGCTTGAAGTCGGTGAATTGGAATTACTCTCGGGCGGCGCGCCTTGTCAATCATTTTCATACGCTGGAAAAAGACTTGGTTTAGAGGACGCACGGGGAACACTATTTTATCATTTTGCTGTATTTCTTGAAAAATTGCGCCCGAAAACCTTTTTATTTGAAAATGTGCGCGGACTGCTTACGCATAATCGCGGGAATACATATGAAACAATTCTTGAAATATTCACA
>CAYXRF010000010.1:0-17983 GCA_964467585.1 uncultured Oscillospiraceae bacterium
TTTAAATGAAAAGACAGATTATTATATTTGTTTGCATGGGGCTGTTCATACTGTTATGTGCTTGCACTGGCATTTCAAAAGAAGATTATGAGGCGCAACAAAGCGAGATACAACAAATTAAAGAAGTACAAAGCGGTATTCTCGCGGTGCTTGATATGACCGAGGAGGAAGTAATCGGTTATAAAAATGGCACTTGGGATTTTCCTGAACCGATAGTTCAACCTGCTACTGAGGTTCCAGCGGCAACGGAAGCAGCAGAGGTAGAGCTTTCTTCTGATGGAGAACCCGTTACCATAGAACTGACTGTAGATAATTTCGCCGATTACTTTGCTTTTGCGTTAGTCCCCGATTATGATGTTTTTGGCGAAGTGGTTACCACAAATGGCGGCACTGTTAGGCTTCGATCAATAAATGAACAATATAAAGGCTATCTACCAATGTTTTCAGACGATTTTGCAGTTAAAGCAAAAATTGGTAGAGATACCATAACAACCACAGCAAATAGTTTATGGGCTATTGGAGGGAAAATAGGATTGCTTGAAGCAAAAAGCATTGAGAAAGCAATCGGTAGTGTGACTTTCTATCCTATCGGAATGTACGATTTACAAGTATCTGGATTAAAAACCGACTCGCCACAAAACAAATGCCTTATCAACCAAGATGGACAAACTATCGAATGGTGGGCTTCATATTGCCTTGACTTGGGTTTCTTTATGGAGGAAAACGGAATAGCAGAGGTGGAAATGCAACCTTGAATATTTCTGTGAATGAACGAGTATGGCGGCAACAATCGAGGGCTTAATTTAGAAGCGAAGTTCTCAACAAGGTATTTTGATGTGTGATAGAAAATATAGGAAGGGGATTCCAGAAATGTTTATGATCAAAGCGTCTGATTTAGATTCAGGTAAGATCGAAGTTAGTAAACTGGTTGAAGATTTTTGCGCGATGATGCTTGATAGAGTAAATGATACGGACGATTTCGAACATGTTAAGGGGCTAGGGGGACTCGTAAAAGCACTTTCTTGTGTTTCGGAAAAAATTGATGCTGATAACTTCTTTTCGGAATATTCAAGTTGGTTTGAAGAATTGGTAGATGCGATCAGAATTTATGAGTTTCGGATGAGCACACTTGACATGAGTGCGGATGATCTCAAAACATTACGGAAATTTGGTTTTATTGTAGATGAATCGGACACTAATGCTTGAGCATATACATGAACGTGGGGACATTGTATAGATGCTCGCCAAACTCTGAGGAACGCAGGGTATGGACGCTGTTTGAGGCTTTACTTTAAACATTACATACAGATTATAATAGCCAGCCCGCCCAAATAATATATAATGTTCGTATTTGGATCGATATGCTCCAGCCCAAAAGCCTCCCGATAGAGCCCGACGGCCGCAGCGCTGTCTTTTACATATAGTCCGATGCCCGTTCGCATGTCGCTATGCGGAAACGATTGTGGGACAGCCTCTATGAGGCTGTATACGATCCTCTCGATGTGCCCTGAGGGATTCTCCGCTCAATCCGCTGCTTGCTTGTGCTCCGCACTGCGCGCGCCGCCGCTCCTTTCGCTCCCCGGCCCCTAAAAACGATCCACAGGATCGTTTTCTTTACGGGGCTTCGAATCCTTTCAGAATGCCAAACAAAAAAGGTCATCTTACGATGACCTTTTTTGTTTGGCGCGCCCTGAGGGATTCGAACCCCCGACCTTCTGGTCCGTAGCCAAACGCTCTATCCAGCTGAGCCAAGGGCGCTTCTTTAAGCATTGTGTATTGTAGCGCACGTCAAGTGATTTGTCAAGCTCAAAAGTAAAGTATATAATCTGGTGGATACGCCTGCGCGGGAGATTCATTCTGCATCGGCGGATACGCTTTGGGGACGTTGAACTTTCGTTGTTTGAAAGTTGTTCGGATTCATCCCAACAGGCGGGAGAATATTACGGTCTGAACAGACGTCGGCAAGCATGGAGCAAGCCACAATCGGCAACAAAGCACACGCTTCTTATCAGCCATATTCAATGCTTTGACGCTGTTATTCCGCACGTTTTACATTCATCCCAACAGGCGGGAGAATATTACGGTCTGAACAGACGTCGGCAGAGCGGACACGAGTCTGAGTGCAAACGAATTGCCTATGGCGTACTTATAACGCGGTTTGCTTTTGGATAGAATTTTGCTGATTTTTGCGGCAAAAATGTCAACGTCCCTTGCCTTGCCTGTTTCATGGCGCATGATTTTTTCATATCGTGCGGCATTGTTTTTGTAAAGCTTTGATTTTTTGCTCATTCGCTCCATCGAGGCAAGTGAAGCGTTTATCATGCCCGTGCCGAACGCACCCGGACGCACGGTTATAACTCTGACGTCATGCAGTATAAGCTCCATCGTGAGTGAATGCGCGTAACAGTCAAGCGCTGTCTTTGTGATTGAATATATGCCGTTGAAGGGCAGCGGGCGAAGCGGCGCAAGCTCGCTTGTAACAATCAAAATTCTGCCCCTGCTGCTTATAATCAACGGGATGAACGTCCTGTTTACGCGATAAACACCCAGCAGATTGACATCCACAATACGACGCATTACGTCGTCTTCAACCTCAACAAGCGAATCCATAACGTAAATACCTGCAAGGTGTATTATGGCGTCAATGCCATTTTCCCCCGTGTGCTTCAAAACATCGGCATAAGCGGAGGCGACGCTTGCTTCGCTTGTGACGTCGCACTCCACCCATATGACGTTTTCAATATCCTCAGCGCGCTTTATATCGGCGGCAAAAACCTTCCAACCATCCGCGGCAAGGCGGCGCACCGCACAAAGCCCCAAGCCTCCCGCCGCGCCCGTTATAAGCACTGTTTTTTGTTGCGAACGCTCCGTCACGGCTTAAGCACCAAATTCAGCTCCTCCCACGGGAGGCTGATATCCGTGCGCCCAAAGTGACCATATGCCGCCGTCGCCCGATATATTGGGCGGCGCAGATCAAGGCGTTCGATTATGGCGGCGGGACGAAGATCAAGGCTGTTGATAAGCAAATTTTCAATCTGTTCATCGGGCATTATGCCTGTGCCGAACGTATCCACGCGCACCGAAACGGGGTGTGCCACGCCGATGGCATAAGCAAGCTGAATCTCACAGCGTTTTGCAAGCCCCTGTGCCACAATATTTTTTGCGGCATAGCGCGCTGCGTAAGCGGCGGAGCGGTCAACCTTTGTTGGGTCTTTGCCCGAAAAGCTTCCGCCGCCGTGACGGGCGTATCCGCCGTATGTGTCCACAATGATTTTTCTCCCCGTCAGTCCGCTGTCGCCATGCGGGCCGCCCGTAACAAAGCGCCCTGTGGGGTTGACAAATATCTTGGTTTTGTCGTCAATAAGCTCTGTCGGGACAACGTTGTCAATAACGTTCTTCTGAATTTGTGAGGAAAGAGTATCCATGTCGATATCCGGATCGTGCTGTGCGGAGACGACAACGGTATCCACGCGGATTGGCGTGTCGCCGTCATACTCGACCGTGACCTGACTTTTGCCGTCCGGACGCAGATACGGCAGCAGGCCGCCCTTTCTGACGAGAGTGAGCCTTCTTGCAAGCTTATGCGCGATTGAAATCGGCAGCGGCATAAGCTCCGGTGTTTCGTCACAAGCGTAACCGAACATCATGCCCTGATCCCCCGCGCCTATGTCGAGGGGATCCGCCTGCCCATGCTTTGCCTCAAAGCTTTTGTCAACGCCAAGCGCGATATCGGGCGATTGTCCGTTTATGGCGCAAACCACCGCCAGCGCACGCCCGTCAAAACCGTACTCTGGCTTGTCATATCCGATATTAAGCACAACGTCACGAACCAGCTTTGGAATATCGACATAGCACTCCGTGTTGACTTCACCCATCACAATCACCATTCCGGTGGTTGCCGCGCATTCGCACGCCACGCGGGAATTGCGGTCATTTCTGAGCATTGCGTCAAGCACGGTATCCGCTATGCAGTCGCAAACCTTATCGGGATGCCCCTCCGTAACCGATTCGGAGGTGAACAGTCTTTTTGATCTTTCCATAACAAAATCCTCCCTGAGTAATATGTTGTTGAACCAAATAGCTGCCGACGAATCCCGCTTAGAAAAACAAAGGGCGTTCAGTTAAATGAACGTCCGAAAGGTTGATCCCTCTTGCGCTCATCTTACGGCGCGGACAATCAAAGAAAAGCGCGCCGTCGGAATTGGCACCTTGCCGCCCAACAAATTGGGTTAACTCGGGCAGGTTGCCGTGGCGTCTCAGGGCCGTTCCCTCAGCCACTCTTGATAAGGCAGTATTCGATTGAATTGATAATAACATAATGCGTCAATTAAATCAACCGTCTGTTGATTATATTGTTGAATATCCCGCGTGCGGCGCGGAATATACCGTGATTGCACGGAACCGCATATGTTGACACTGCGTTTTTAAGGTATAATGATTCCCGTGAGGGTGGGACGGACAAAAATTTGCTGCCCTTTCGGGTGCAATTATGTTAAGGAGGCTTTGATTATGAATTTCAAGCGTATTCTCACAGTATTTATGGCGGTGGTGCTTTGCTGCAGCGCGATGGCGTGTGTTAACAATGGCGGCACTAAGCCGACCGTTACAGACGAGCCGATCGTTACGGACGAGCCTGCCGTTACCGATGAGCCTGCCGTTACCGATGAGCCTGTTGTTACGGACGAGCCGACCGCCATCGCCCACAAGGATGGTATCCCCGTGGAAGTTGGCAATGTGTTTGAGTATGACTTTGACTCCGACGGTGCAAACGACACTCTGCTTGTTACCGAGGTCATCGAAGATTATACCTCAAGGATTACCGTCACCGTTACACTTGCCGCGCACGCAGATAATCCCTATGTTGAAAACGTTACCGACTGCTATGGCATTGAATTTGTTATTGTAACCGATTTTGACATGAGCGACGGCGCAACGGAAATACTTTATTCCTACACCTATGACAGCGACGACACCGATTTGGTGGCGCTGCGCATTGACAGCAGCGGAAGCATCACTCAGTATGTTGAATACTGCAGTATAGATCCTAACGAGGGCTATGCCGACGGCATTCTTCACGTCTACACCCAAAGGGAGATATTGGGCACGTTCTTTGTGTATGAGGAGTTTGTTGTAAACGCGGACGGGTACAAATCCATGACGGATGTGTTCAGGTACGTTGACGGCGTTGCAATAACTGTTATTGCTCCGTTCACCGTAAGCGTTATTGACGAAGCCACCGGTGAGACTCATGAGTTTGAGCTTACCCCGGGTATGACTGTTACTCCGATTGAGACGGATTCCGCTTCATATGTGCTTGTAACCCTCTCCACGGGTGAAAACGCCTACATCTACTTTGAACCGTATGGCGGTTACGGTATTATCTCGATTGGCGGAGTTGTGCAGGACGAGCTGCTTGATGTAACGTATTGCGATTGACGCGGCGGACTGCGAAAGGTTACGGCAGGTTGAAAAAAATGTGCTTTACTTTCTGATGTTGGGGTATTATAATACCTATTGTATTTTGAAAAGCGTTGAGCGGGACAGGCGAGTTTATTTTGTATCCCCCCACAAGAGAGCCGCGGATGGTGGAAGCGCGGCGGGGCTTCGAAACGGCGTATCACCCGTGAAGTGCGGCGGCGAACGGATCGTGCCACATTGGTTTGGCTCTTCCCTCAGCCATCGACGGAAGCCCCCGTTACGGGCAATGTATTTTTGAGCGTCCCGCTTGCGGCGCGGCCGGATATCAATGTGCTTTGGCATTTTGATACCGTCTGTACCCTGTGGGGAACTCGGGTGGTACCGCGCATATTGTATTAAAATGCGTCCCGACATTGTTTTTTAAGTGTCGGGACGTTTTTTGTTGTGTGTGCGAAACATCGCCCTTCCTAATTTGTTATCAACCTTTAACGAAAGGAATCAACATAATGTACAAAAAGGTTTCAACCTCACTGGACTTTGTTCCGCGTGAGAAAGAGGTTCTCGATTTTTGGAAGGAGAACCGCATATTTGAAAAGTCGGTTGAGCTGAGGGCCGATGCGCGTCCGTATACGTTTTATGACGGGCCGCCCACGGCAAACGGCAAACCGCATATCGGTCATGTTCTGACCCGTGCCATGAAGGATATCGTCCCCCGCTATCGCACGATGAAGGGCTATAATGTGCTTCGCAAGGCGGGCTGGGATACTCACGGTCTGCCCGTTGAGCTTGAGGTTGAAAAGTCTCTCGGTCTTGACGGCAAGGAGCAGATTGAGCAATACGGCGTTCTGCCATTTATACAAAAATGCAAGGAATCCGTTTGGAAATACAAGTCCGAATGGGAGCAGATGAGCGACCAGGTTGGTTACTGGGCGGATATGGAGCATCCGTATGTCACCTACACGGACGACTATATTGAGTCCGTTTGGTGGGCGCTTAAAACCATTGACGACAAGGGGCTTCTCTACAAGGGGCATAAGATAGTTCCGTATTGTCCGCGCTGCGGCACCGCGCTTTCAAGCCATGAGGTTGCTCAGGGCTATAAGGACGTTAAGGAGGTCTCAATATTTGTGACCTTCCCCGTCAAAAGCATGACGGACGGCACTTCGCTTATCGCTTGGACTACAACGCCGTGGACGCTGCCCTCAAATGTTGCTCTTTGCGTTAACGCCGATGAGGACTATGTCAAGGTGGAGCTTGACGGCAAACGCTACATACTTGCCAAAGCGCTTGTTGAAAGCGTTCTTGGCGAAAATACCGTTGAAATTGAGGCGTACAAGGGTTCTGAGCTTGTGGGCTTAGAATATGAGCCTCTGTTTGATTTTGCCGTCAACCACAAAGGAAAAAAGGGTTGGCGTGTGGTTTCCGACGGCTATGTTACGCTTTCGGACGGCTCGGGCGTTGTTCACATCGCTCCCGCATTTGGCGTTGACGACAGCCGTGTCGGCAAGGCGTGGGCGCTTCCGTTTGTGCAGAACGTCAACAACAAGGGTGAGATGGCGGGCGGCACGCCTTGGGACGGTGTAAACGTCAAAAAGGCTGATAAGCTGATAATTGAGGACTTGAGAAGCAGGGGCAAGCTTTTGCGTGAGCTTCCCTATGAGCACAGCTATCCGTTCTGCTGGCGCTGCGACACTCCGCTTATCTATTTTGCGCGTGAGGGCTGGTTTATCGAGATGACAAAGCTGCGTGAAAAGCTGCTTGACTTCAACAGCCGCATAAACTGGATACCTGAATCCATAGGCTCCGGGCGCATGGGCAACTTCCTCGACAATGTGATTGACTGGGCGCTTTCACGCGAAAGATACTGGGGCACTCCCCTGCCCGTTTGGATGTGTCACGACTGCGGGCATCATCTTACCGTTGGCAGTCGTGCGGAATTGAAGGAGCATTTTCCCGAGGTTGCCGACAACATAGAGCTGCATAAGCCCATGCTTGACCCGCTAACCTGCAAATGTCCCGTTTGCGGGGGCGAAATGCACCGTGAGCCGGTTGTTATCGACTGCTGGTTTGACAGCGGCTCAATGCCGTTTGCGCAATGGCATTATCCGTTTGAAAACAAAGAGGAGTTTGAACAAAGGTATCCTGCGGATTACATATCCGAGGCGGTAGATCAGACGCGTGGATGGTTCTATACGTTAAACGCCATTGCCGCCTGTCTGTTTGACGAGCCCGCGTTCAAAAACTGCATAGTGCTTGGTCACGTCTGCGATATGAACGGCAAAAAGATGAGCAAGCATCTTGGCAACGTCACCGCTCCCTCCGACGTTTTGAACAAGCAGGGCGCCGACGCCGTTCGCTGGTATTTTTACACCGGCTCCGCGCCTTGGCTGCCCACACGCTTCAGCGGCGACGCCGTAAGCGAAACTCAGCGCAAATATATGGGCACGCTTTGGAACACATATGCGTTTTATGTGCTTTATGCCGATATAGATGAGTTTGATCCGACACAGCACTCTCTCAAGCCCGAAAACCTTTCCGTTATGGATAAGTGGGTACTTTCTCGTCTTAACTCCCTTATAAAAACCGAGGACGAGTACATGGACTCCCTCCGCATAACCGAGGCGGGCAGAGAGCTTGCCGCGTTTGCGGACGATCTTTCCAACTGGTATGTAAGGCGCTGCCGTGAAAGATACTGGGGCAGTGAAATGACGCCCGATAAAGAGGCGGCATACATGACGCTTTACACAGTGCTGTTTACCATGGCAAGGCTTACCGCACCGTTTACTCCCTTTATGGCGGAGCAGATATATCAAAACATTGTCCGCACCTGTGACAATGCCGCTGCCGAAAGCGTGCATCTGTGCGATTATCCTCTCTGTGATGAAAGCTATATCGACTGCGAGCTTGAGCGTGATATGGACGCCGTTTACAACATTGTTGTGCTTGGACGCTCCGCACGCAGTCAGGTCAACATAAAGAACCGTCAGCCCCTTTCGGAGCTTTGCGTGCAGGGCGTTTCTCCTCTGCCCAAAATGTATAACGAGATAATCGAGGGTGAGCTTAACGTCAAGTCCGTAAGGTACGTTTCGGACGCTTCGGAATTTATCACCTATCGCGTTAAGCCCCAGCTCAAGCTGCTTGGGCCGCGCTACGGCAAGCTGCTTCCAAAGCTCAATCAGTATATGCAGAACACCGAGGGTGTGGGCAATATGTGTGTTGCCGCGCACGCTGCCGGCAAGCCGTTTGTGTTTACGCTTGAAAGCGTTGAGGTATCGCTGTCTCCCGATGATGTTCTTGTGGATACCGTAAAGCGTGAAGGCTTCTCATCTGTTTCGGATAAAGACATCACGGTTGTTTTGAACACCACTCTCACAGACGAGCTTGTAATCGAGGGCTATGCGCGTGAGATAGTGTCAAAGCTGCAGACCATGCGGAAGGAAGCTGAATTTGTGGTGACGGACCACATTCGTGTTTACTGTCACGGCAATGAGCGCATTGAGGAGCTTATCCGTGCCAATCGCGGAAGCATATGCGGCGACACGCTTGCGGATGATGTTGTATTTGGTATTGCGCCCGATGCCGCATATTCAAAGGATTGGGATATCAATGGTGAGTCTGTGACGCTTGGCGTTGAAAGGATATGACACGCATATGAAGAAATCCGCTGTGAGGTCAATGCCGCGCATAATAGCCGCTTTGCTTGCGGGCGCGCTGCTGTTGCTTTTTGCCTTTGCGCTTTGCGGCTGCGGTGAGCGTCGAAAAAGCTATGAGGCGGGCGTTGCCGCATACGAGGCGCACGACTATTACGGCGCACGCGATTATTTCACGGCGGCAGACGGATATATGCGTTCACAGGAATATTTGGACGCGATCGCCGAGTATGAGCGGCTTTATCTGCTTGGGGTTGATAATCTGAACAACAAGCAATATGAGCAGGCGCGGAGCTTATTCTCCGCCATAGCGGAATTTGGCAATTCGTCGGAGTATGTTGATTACATCGACGAGCTTAAGTCCTTTTACGACGACGGAGTAAGCCTCTATTCCGAAGGCGATTATGTCGCGGCGCGTGAACGGTTTGTTCAGTCCTGTGAATACGGCGCGGCGGGCGATTACATTGCAAGCATCGACAAAATGGAGGAGTTTTATCAGGCGGCAATGGCTTTGTATAACGAGCACAGATATCAGGAGGCGATTGATGTGTTTGAGGGCATAGGTGTAAACTATCGTGACACCTACGACAAACTGACTGAGCTTTACGGGCTGCTTGAGCGCAAGAGCATATTGCTGACCTCTTATATGGAAGCGTATTTGAAAAGCCACGCCGAGGGCGGGGACGCGATTACGTTCCCGCTTACGGACATCAACGACACAGGGTTTATGATATCCGACTCCGACAATGTGCTGTTCATAGGCAACACTGACGGGTTCGGTTACATCGTCTCCATATCCTTTTGGATAAGCACAGCTATTGTTGACGAGCTTGGGGACGAGGGCGTGCACGCGCTGCTTGCGCATTGCATACGCGCTCTTAATATTGACATGATGAGCTATGACGACACCCTTCTCGGCATGGATGACTATCTTTCCGGCGCGGCGACATACGGCAACTTCCGTTTTGAGCTGACGCACGATGAATCTGGCTTTATTATACTGACCGCCGTGTATATCTATGGCGATTAATCTTTAGGCGCAGACCATTCGCTTTTACTTAAAAAAGGGCTGCGGCACAGCACAATGCGCCACAGTCCTTTTTGTTTTTGTTATTTTTGCCTGCCGAGTCGGCTTTGCTCAGTTGAAAGAAAGCGGGGATGCATCGGGCGCGGTGTTCGTGCCAAAGGCTATCCCGAGGAAGCGGCATTCAAAGCCGGCGCGGGTGTGCGCTACAACCGTTCCATCGTTTTTTAGTATGAACGAACCGACGCCGTTTGCAATGTCGGCTGCATACACGGCGTTTGCGGTGATAAGCTCAGCATTTCCGTCAATTGGAAGATAGTATGCCTCACCCTCCCTGTTGATGTAAATTACGGCAGCATCGCTTGCAAACACCTTTACAGCATCGTTAACCTGCGGAATTGCCGCCGCGGCAAAATCACCGTATTGTTGGGAATATTCGGGTGTGAAGCTAAACAGTGCAACAGCGCCTTCGCCCGTGAGCGCCGCAACAGTCGGATACCCTCCCATATAGGAGTAGTCAATGTCAACAACGTTTTGCATCGCGGCGCTGCCAAAGCTCAGCTCATCCGACAAAACGGTGTAAGCGGAATCATTATAGCATCGTACAATATACATAGTGCCGTCCGTTTTAACGACAAACACGTTGAAGCGTGCGGACTGTGCCATTTTTACATCATCGCAAACCTTATTAAGCTGACGGGTGCGAATATCAAACAGATAAAGCGAATTGTCGTTGGTGACTATTGTTGCGGTGTACCAATCCACGGTGATATTCCTGACGTTTCCGTTAAGCCTTCCGTCATCAATTTGACGCATGACAGTATAGCTGCCGTCTGTGGGAACCTCCGTAAGGTAGTTGTCATACAGATGATCAAAATAGAATATCTCCCCCGCCTTGGTGTATATGAACAAAGGGGAGTTGCTGCCTGTAACCACAAAATCCACCTCGCCGACAGGTATCGCATAGGGCTTCCACAGGTTGATATCCTCCTTTGCCAAATTGACGGCAAGGCATCCCGCCGCAAACAGCGTGTTGTCATTTGTTATGTACAGAAGCATTGTATATTTTCTGCCGATATCGGTGCCATAGGAGGCAAAGCCTGCCCAACGAACGTCCCTTGCAATCTCAACGGGAGTGTATGCGTCATACATTTCGCCTGTGCCCAGCCCCACGCCGCCATTGTAGCCCCATGTGTAGAGTACGCCTTGGGGTGAAACATATGCGTATGCATCGCTGCTTTGGGACGCAAGCATTGCGTTTTCAATGCCCTCAACAGGTGCGCCCGCCGCATTGTCTGAGGGTGCGTCCGTTTTTGCTGCGTCTGTATTTTGAACCTCCGTCGGTTCTGCCGCATTGTTCTGCGGCTCAGCCTTTGCAGCGGTCTGCGTGCAGGCGCAAAGCGTTGAAACAAGCATTGCGGCGCACAGCAGCAGCGTTACCGCCGCAAGTGATTTTTTGATGATTTGCTTCATTTTTTCTTCTCCAATCTTAGATTAAAAGTATCCGCGAATATCAAAAAAGCGGATTGAACTCGAACCAAGTATGAGGTAGCACGTATTATATATAGTATCCTTCCAACGAACATTGGCTCATATATGATTGAGCATCATGTTGACATATGTATGCACAATCTATTGCAGGTTTATACTGAGTAATGATTGCGGAGTGTGTCCATGAACCACTATCTCCATTATAGAATTGCACAATATCACCATAGCGTACCGTTGTATTTGTAAGTGTTGCTGGGTATGATGAACCTTGATATGCATTTACGCTATATATACCATCAGATGCCGTTGCACCTGCATTTAGATACAATCCGAGATTCGCAACCGCAGCCCATGAATAACTATATGTTGAATTGGGGGTGGCTGTACTGTAATAAAACCACTTATCTGCTCCATTATAACCGGAATACCCAGTAGTATCAAATGGAATGCCTGCGCCTAGATTCATACATACTGATACATAGTTGGTACAGTCATGATAAAATTGTGAGTATGGAGATGGATATGAGTAACTATACCCACCATTAGCGTTCCACGTTGACGATATCGGTGCAACATGGTTTAATGCCCAGTTCACTGCACCCGTGGCGTTGTAATATGTTATTGTGCGCGTTCCTGTAATCAATTCTGAATAGCAATCATCCTCATGAGTTGAGGATGTTCTTTGATTTATATCTCTGCTACCTACTAAATCGGCTGCAATTAAAGAAATATTACGTTCCCTTTCCATTGCGTTCTCGACAGAATGTATTTCATCCAGCCAAAATGCAACGTCAAAATCAGATAGGTATTCCCTGCCAATAATCTCCCATCCATATCCTTCGTTTCTTAGATAGATATGATATATTTCGCCCGTTCCAGACTTAATATCTTGGGATGAAATGTATTCAAACTCACACTGTACACAAGTGTAGACATCAGCAAAGGTATCATCGATTGAAACATAGTTATGTGAATAACTCAGTTTATCGATTGAAAAGCGTTGATCATCACTGCAAGCTAACATCATTCTAACATACGAGGAAACCATGCACTTCTCTGTTTGCTGAAAAATTGGTGCTTCTTTTGACTGATGTTTTAGATACGTGCCGATACTATCCAATGGTATTGTCAACTGTGCAATTGAGTCATATTTTGACGAGATATACTGCTCAATCACGTCCTCAACATTAGAATAGTCATCGGTGACCACGGCATTCGTACTTGAAACCGTCAAGGAACCTTGAAAAGTTAAAGCAATTAGGCATAAGACTGATACCATAAATTTTGCAGAATGCATAAAGTATCACCTCATCATTAATAGTATACATAACATTCTTGAAATGTAAAGCGGCAAAATGTAAACATTTTTTAACTATTATCGCATTACAATGCTCATTGTGTTCATAATGTCGATTTTTTTCGAGTTTGTCACATTCAAAATAGAATCTTCCATCGCGCTTAATCCCATTTATATGCACCAATATATAAGTTATTGACTATTTTGTTTATATCTTATTCTTGCGGTTTGTTCTTGCGTACAGATTATGCTATAATGGGCTGACAGCATATGCGCGGCAGTGCTTTTCGATTTTTTCGGGAACGCCGCGCAAAAGAAAGGAGCAATAATGGACATTATCAATGTGATAACGGAGCTTGTGACCGCCGCGGGCGTAACGGGCTTTGAGGACGACGCCGGACACGGCGGAGGCGAAGCCGCCGCAGTCGCCAAGCTGTTTCGTGAGTACACGAACGACGTTTGGCAGGATGTGAACGGCAATGTTTACGCAAGGGTCGGCACAGGCGCGCCCACTCTGCTTGTTATGGCGCACATGGACGAGATTGGCATGGCGGTTAACGGCATTGAGGAAAACGGTATGCTTCGCATAGTATCCGTTGCGGGCGTTGACCCGAGAGTGCTGCCCGGCAGTGAGGTTCGCGTCTGCGGCAAGCGTGAGCTGCGCGGCATAGTGGGCGCGGTTCCTCCTCATCTTTTGACCTCAAACGAGGACGCCTACAAGATGGAGGATCTTACTGTGGACGTCGGCTTGCCGTACGACACGGTTGTCTCACTTGTATCCGTGGGGGATAGGGTGACTTTTAAGCCCGAAAAGCCCTTGGAGCTTAAAAACGGTCTTCTCTCATCAAAGTCACTTGACGACAGAGGGCTTGTTGCGGCTGAAATCGTCTGCCTTGAGCTTTTGAAAAAGCGTCGTTATAACTGCACCGTGGTTATGTGCGCCTCCGTCAATGAGGAAAAGACCGGGCTTGGCGCAACAACGGGCGCATATTCCGTTGAGCCGGACATGGCGATTGTTATGGATGTGACGCACGGCAAGTCCGCCTGTCTTGCGGATGCGCTTCCGCTTGACAAGCTTGAGATAACCTGCGGTCCGAACATCCACCCCAAAATGTTTTCTCAGCTTTGCGACACGGCAAAGTCGCTGGGCATCGGATATGAGGTTGACGCCTGCATGGGGCGCACCGGCACGGACGCGACTGACGTTCAGGTTTCACGCGGGGGGATACCCACGGGACTGATTTCTCCGCCGCTGCGCTATATGCACACCAATGTTGAAACAATTTCGATTGATACTCTTAACAACTGCGGCAGGATGCTTGCAGAGTTTATCACCTCGATAGATGATGATTGGAGGGAAAAGCTATGCTTAGACGATTGAACGAAACGTGTTTGGAGGCTCTTTCCAATCTGCACGGTGTTTCCGGCGACGAGGGAGCCGTCCGCAAATACATAAAAGAGGCAGTCGCCTGCTGCGGCGGAGATATCCGCACCGACACAATGGGCAATCTTTATGTCCACAAAAAAAAGGAGGGCAAGCCTGTTGTTATGGTTTGCGCTCACATGGATGAGGTTGGGCTGCTTGTTACCAAAATACGGGACGATGGCGAGCTTGAGTATTCTCCCTGCGGCATCGACCCGCGAGTTATGCCCGGCAGACGCGTTGAAATAGGCAAGGATAACGTGGCGGGCGTGATTGGCAGCAAGGCTATTCACCGTCAGAGTGCGGACGAGTTCAAAAAAAGCATCAAGCACAGCGCGCTTACAATCGACATAGGCGCAAAGGATAAGGCGGACGCCGAAAAGTATGTTCATGTTGGCGACTATGCCTGCTTTACAACCACATTCTCCGAATTTGGCGAGGGGCTTATGATGGGCAAGGCGCTTGACGACCGTGTTGGCTGCGCCGCGATAATCGAGCTTTTGAAAAACGATTACGAATGCGACTTCTACGGCGTCTTTACCGTGCAGGAGGAGGTTGGCACGCGTGGCGCCACGATTGCCGCATACAATGTCAAGCCTGATATCTGCATAGTTATGGAGGGCACGACAGCCAACGATATGCCCGACACCAAGGGTCATCAATGCGTTACACGCGTTGGCAAGGGTCCCGCGATATCGTTCATGGACAGGGGGACGGTTGTTCGTCCACAGATGTTTGACGCAATGCGCTCCGCCGCAAAGGAAGCGGGCATTGTCTATCAGCTTCGTCAGGGCGCCAATGGCGGCACCGACGCGGGCGCGGTGCATAAGGCAGTGGGCGGCTGCTTTGCGGGCGGCATATCCGTGCCGTGCAGATACATACATTCCGCCACAAGCGTCGCCTCCGTTTCGGATTTTGAAAACGCCGTCGCGCTTGCGGACGCATTTCTTGCACAACAAAAATTCTTGGAGGTGTTGAACTATGACAGATAATTATAACGAATTCAAGACAATGCTCCGTGAGCTGCTTGCGGCTTACGGTCCCACCGGACGTGAGGAAAAAGCGGCGGAGGTGTTGAAAAAATATCTTGCGCCATACGTTGACGAGATGTACACAGATCCTCTCGGCAATCTGATCGGGTACAAAAAGGGAAGCAGCGGCAAAAAGGTTATGCTTTCCGCGCACATGGATCAGATTGGAATGATTGTGCTTGACATTGACGACAATGGCTTTTTGCGCTTTGCACCCGTTGGGGGGCTTAACCCTGCGATAACCGTTGCCCGCGATGTTGTGTTTGAAAACGGCACACGCGGCGTCACATTTTATGAGACAAAAAAGGATACCGCAGCAACCGCGAAGCTGCCCGATATGTTCATCGACATAGGCTGCTCCACGCGTGAAGAAGCGGAGGCACACGTTTCAATAGGCGATATCTGCGTTTACGGCTCTCACTTTTTGGATATGGGCAGCCGCGCCGCCTGCGGAGCGATGGATGATCGCGTATGCTGCGCCATAATACTTGAGGCGTTAAAAACAATGGATACCGAGCATGACCTTTACGTTGTGTTCACCACTCAGGAGGAGGTAGGCTGCCGCGGAGGAACCGCAGCAGGCTATTCGGTCAACCCCGATTTTTCGATAAATCTTGACGTTACGCTGACCGGCGACACTCCCGAAGCAATGCGTATGCCAATGAAGCTGGGATACGGTCCCACGATTAAATACATGGATTCAAGCGCCGTTTACACCCGCTCGATTGTTGAATTTATGCACAGCGTTGCGGACAAAAACGGCATCAAGGTGCAGAATGAGATTTTGCGTGCGGGCGGCACCGACGGCGGCCCGATACAGCGCACACGCGGCGGCATTGCAGCAGGCTGCATAAGCGTTGCAACGCGCTATGTACATTCTCCCGTTGAAACGGTTGACCTTGGCGATTGTATTGAATCCGCAAGGTTTATCAACGCGTTGTTTGCGGAAGGCGAGCTTCCCGTTTAAAAAACATCAACGTCATTTAATTTTGTAAATGAAACGGAGCACCGTGATTTTCGGCGCTCCGTTCCTTTGACTTTATCAGGTTTTACCAGTCGATACTGATATTGTTGAACAAGCTGCTTGCTGATACCTCGTTGTCGCCGCCAAAATCATTGGTGGAATCAATAACGTCAAAGCTCTGCTTTTCAATCGTGGGCTCTTCGAACTTTTTCATAGCTTAAAACCTCCTTCATTGTTTTTGTTGCAGTGTGCGGCGCTTCATCCCAGAAGAGATGCGATGGACGCTTCAAGAATTTCGTTGGTTGAAACCGTTGTACCCTCTCCGTTAAGCTCATATGAGAGATAGCCGACTGCCGATATCTGATACTCAAAATATTGCGGACGGATATTCTTAACAACGGCTGTATAGGTGAACGATGATTCACTCATTGAATATATAAGCGTGCCGTTAACCGTTACGTTGTGGTTGTTCGCGTTAATCACCGTGCAGAAGCTTGTGATTTTGTAATAATTCATTTCCGGCCCGTAAGCAACGCCGCGATAATTTACATACGACGAGTTGAACGTGACACGGAATGTGAAGCGCATATCCGCAAAACCGTCCTCTGTTGCCCTTGTGCGAAGCTGAACGCTGACCGCTTCAATTGTGGGCGGGAGGATATCCAACGTGTATGTGACTGTTACGGTAACATCGTCATCGGGCATTGTGCCCTCAACAACGAGAACATTTGCGGTGCAGCCCGCTATCACGGGGCTTGTGACGCTGTAAGCTGTGCCGAAAGCAACCTGCGCCGTGTAGGGGGCGGCAGCCACTTCACCGTTTGCATACACATAGTTGATTGTGAGTGTGTAATCGTTTGCGGTGTAGGTGACTGTTATGGTAACATCGTCATCGGGCATTGTGCCCTCAACAACGAGAACATTTGCGGTGTAATCTGACATGACCTTTCATCCCTTTTTTCCTCCTATAAAAATATGAAAATGTGGAAAGAGGCATACTAAAACGCCCCCAAATGGCGAACGGAGACCCCGCATAACGCCAAGCGCGGAAATGTGCCGACCGCAAAAGATCTGTGGATAACACCCTGCCGTGAAACGTTGCGGCGAAGGTCGTTTTTTTACGAGAATCCCTGCATTTTTGCGTGCGTACACGTATCCATATATGTATTATACAAATTGCAGCATAATATTTAGTGTGATAAAATATTTCATGCTAAACTACGCTCAATATTTGAAAATATACAAATACAATGCTGTACGCTGTTTGCTCAGTCATAAATATTGGGGAGCACGATGTTTTTTCCTTGACATATTGCTTTTTGCATAATATAATCATGTTAGCTGCAGTATGCAGTTTATCATTTGAAACAACCCGGGGGTGTTTATTTTGAAAGTTTGTTCAAGCTGTGGTTCCGTCGGACAGGATTCCGACACTTTCTGCCGCAACTGCGGTGAAACCTACGCCGAGCAGCCCGCAGAGGATACGGCGGTTTTTGAAGGTCAGCCTGACACGTCCGACCAAAGCCCCGATCGGCAGAATCCCTATCAGAATCCGTATCAACGAAGCCCTTACGGGCAGAATCCGTATCAGCAAAACCCATACGGGCAAAACACTTATCAGCAGAACCCGTATCAGCAGAACCCGTATCAGCAGAACCCGTATCAGCAGAACCCGTATCAGCAGA
>CAYXRF010000010.1:18083-83694 GCA_964467585.1 uncultured Oscillospiraceae bacterium
ACCCGTATCAACAGAACCCGTATCAGCAGAACCCGTATCAGCAGAACCCGTATCCCTATCAGCCACCCATGCCAAGGGAATCCAACGGTATGGCAGTTGCAGGGTTTGTGCTTTCGTTCTTCTATATGTTTTCTGTTTTGGGGCTTGTGTTCAGCTGCTTGGGTCTGAGCAAGGCAAACAAGCTGCCGAGTAAAAAGGGCAAGGGGCTTGCCATAGCGGGGATTGTACTGAGCGGCATGGGCTTGGCACTGATGATACTTGTTTTAGTGACAGTTCTCAACGGCTCGGCTGCATCGTCTTCAATTAACTACTTCAGCATATGAGCTGACCTCCTGCACTGACTTTTTTTAAAAAAGGCTGCCCGCGTGATGAAATCCTGCGGGCAGTTGTTTTTTGTTTTTTGATTATCGGCTGTGATGGCGATAGAGTCACTCTCCCATGTGCCTTTCTTTTGCGCGGGACTCAAGCTGCTTGAGAGTCTCCGAAGGGTTTTTAACCTTTGCAAGAAATATCATTGCCGCGATAATGTAAGGCTTGAACGACGCCTGACGATAAAGCGGGTCACGATAACGGTCAAACACGGATGCGGCTACCTCGCCGTGCGCGCACGAAACGTCTGTTATGTCGGCGGGAAGGCAATGCAGATACAGCGCCTTGCCCCCGTTTGTAAGGGACATCATTTCCTCGGTGCATTCCCAATCCTCATGCTTGGCATTTTGGGCAAGCAGCTCTTTTTCCAAAGCCTTTATGCCATCAAAATCACCGTTGCCGTAAAGCTCGGTGCGGCGTTCCATCGCCTTAAATGGCGCCCAGCTTTTTGGATAGACTATATCCGCACCCGCAAACGCCTGTTGCATTGAGTTGCATACGGTGAAGCTGCCGCCGCTTTGTTCGGCATTTTTATTAGCGACGTCAATAACGTCGTCCATCACCTCATATCCCTCGGGATGCGCAAGCGTGACGTCCATGCCCATGCGGGTGAAAAGTCCAATAACTCCCTGAGGGACTGAAAGGGGCTTGCCATAGCTTGGAGAATACGCCCATGTCATAGCTACCTTTTTGCCCCTGAGGTTTTCAATCCCGCCAAACTCGTGAATCACATGAAGCAGATCCGCCATTGTCTGTGTGGGATGGTCAATATCGCATTGCAGATTGACCAGAGTAGGCTTTTGCTCAAGCACCCCCGCGTTGTGACCGGCGGTTACGGCGTTGACGACATTATGCATATATGTGTTGCCCTTGCCTATGTACATATCGTCGCGTATGCCTATCACGTCCGCCATGAATGAAATCATGTTGGCAGTTTCGCGCACGGTCTCACCATGTGCAATCTGGCTTTTGCCCTCGTCAAGGTCCTGAACCTCAAGCCCCAGCAGATTGCAGGCGGAAGCAAAGCTGAAGCGCGTGCGTGTTGAATTGTCGCGGAAAAGCGAAATACCCAAGCCGCTGTCGAATATTTTTGTGGAAACGTTATGCTCGCGCAGATGACGCAGAGCATCCGCAACGAGAAATACGGAATTTATCTCGTCAATCGACTTTTCCCATGTGAGAAAAAAATCACCCTCGTACATTTTTGAGCTGTCAAGCACGTCAAGCTTGTTTGTATATGCGGAAACATTGCAATTATCTTTCATTGCGGATAACCTCCTCAGCGAATATTGTTGTTTGTGGCGCCTGCGCGATACTCGCAGACGTCGTCTGTTTTTTCTTTTTGAGCGTAGATCGTGGGAGTCAACGCGTATACGGCTGCGCAGACAGCCAAGTCCTGCTTCCACGTTATCTCATTTGGAGCGTGCGCTTGTGACTCCGCGCCCGGTCCGAATCCCACGCAGGGGATCCCATAGCGTCCCTGAATTGAAACGCCGTTTGTTGAGAAAGTCCATTTATCAATAAGAGGGCGGCGGCGCTTATCCATTGCGGACGGCGCGCCTATGCGTTCCGCGCCGAAAAGCAGCCTGTGCGCATCCGCAACCGCCGCGACATGAGCGGAGCCTTCTTTATTTATCCATGTGGGAAAGTAGCATTCCGTATCATAAACCAGCCCTGTCCACGCGGGGCGATCGTACATATACATGCTGACCTTAACGTCATCACCGTACCTTTTGCAGGCGGGAAGCTGACGGATTTCATCCAGACAATAATCCCATGTCTCCCCCGCCGTCATACGACGGTCAAGCGACACCGCGCAGGAATCCGCAACCGCGCAGCGCGAAGGCGATGTGTAGAATATCTGCGACGCAGTGACCGTGCCTCGTCCAAGGAAGCGGGCGTCCTCAAAGTGGTTGGGATTAAATTTGGGCTGCAGCATTTTTACAAGACCCTTAATCTCATCCGCATCGGAGCAGCCGTTTTCGTTGAGTGAACGAACGTCCTGAAGAATGTCCGCCATCTTGTATATGGCGTTGTCGCCTCTTTCCGGCGCGGAGCCGTGACAGGAAACGCCGTGAACGTCCACTCTTATCTCCATCCTGCCCCTGTGACCGCGATACACGCCGCCGTCTGTCGGCTCGGTGGAAACAACAAACTCCGGAACAAGCTTATCTTCATTATATATATATTGCCAGCAGAGACCATCGCAGTCCTCCTCCTGAACGGAGGCAACCACCAGTATCGAATAGCCCTCGGGTATCAGCCCCAGATCCTTCATTATTTTTGCGCCGTACACAGCGCTTACAACGCCGCCCTCCTGATCGGAGCCGCCGCGCCCGTATATGATTTCGTCCGTTTCATAGCCCTCGTATGGGTCGTTCGTCCAGTTTTTAATGTTGCCTATGCCAACGGTGTCGATATGCCCGTCAAAAGCTATCATGCGCTCTCCCGTGCCCATGCGCCCTATGGCGTTGCCCTGCGGGTCAATTTCTGCCTTGTCAAAGCCAAGTGACTCCATCTCGGCAATTGTGCGGCGAATAACGCCCTCCTCATGGCAGCTTTCACTCGGAATGCGAATCAGGTCGCGCAAAAACCTCGTCATTTGCGGCAGATAGCCGTTCGCCGCCTGCTTAATGCTTTCAGTATCCATATAATATACCCTTTCGGTTGTTATCCTGACGTTTATGTGCCGACAGTCAGCGTCGCAGTGTGTGCATGATTATATAGCATAAAACCAAATAAAACAAGTGCATTTTAAGCGGTCGGATGTGTTTATGCGGACAGCTTGGTGCAGGGCTTTGGCTTTTATGCGGCTTGCGGCTTGCCGTCCATACGGCGTCACGCCTTGCGCATGGGGATCCAATTTTGCTTTTTGACCCCATTCCTCAATATGTTGCGTCCTGATGTCTTTTGCCTCAATATGTTGTGGTGAGGCGCCTACGCTATCAACATATTGTGTCCTAAATGTAAAATTTCTCAATATATTGCGGTAAAGTGCCAAAAAGAGTGCTAAAGACTATTTACAGATGTGATATGATGATGCTATAATGGATATGGTTGAGATGTGAAGCCGCATATGAACGGGTGAATGTGCGCGGCGGTGCTTTCCATAAGGGGGCAGGGTGCTCAGCCGACCTAAAAAAATCATTGCAGAGCTTTATATAAAGGGGGATAGTAAAAAATGTATCGCGTAAAAAAACGTGACAACCATGAGGTCGATTTTGACCTGTCGAAAATATCAAACGCCATCAGCCATGCGTTTGACGCCGAGAAGCGCAACTATAATCAGGATATAATTGATTTTTTGGCTTTGAAGGTGACCGCTGCTTTTGAACCGAAAATTAAGAACGACACCATAGCAGTTGAGGACATTCAGGATTGTGTTGAGCAGGTGCTTATTCAGGCGGGCTATGCGGATGTTGCCAAGGCATACATACTCTACCGCAAGCAGCATGAAAAGGAGCGCATGATGCGCTCGACATACCTTGACTATCGTGATACCGTAAACAAGTATGTCAATGTAACCGATTGGCGTGTTAAAGAAAATTCAACCGTAACCTATTCCGTCGGTGGGCTTATACTCTCCAACAGCGGTGCGATTACCGCCAATTATTGGCTGAGTGAGGTCTATGATGAGGAGATTGCCAACGCTCACCGCAGCTGCGAATTTCATCTGCACGACCTTTCAATGCTTACGGGCTACTGTGCCGGCTGGTCGCTGCGTCAGCTCATTGAGGAAGGGCTTTCGGGCGTGCCGGGCAAGATTACAAGCTCCCCCGCGAAGCATCTTTCTACACTCTGCAACCAGATGGTCAACTTTCTTGGCATAATGCAAAACGAGTGGGCGGGCGCACAGGCGTTCTCCTCCTTTGACACATACCTCGCCCCGTTTGTAAAAGCGGATAATTTGAGCTATGACGCCGTTAAAAAGTGCATCGAAAGCTTTATATATGGCGTTAACACGCCAAGCCGTTGGGGTACTCAGGCGCCGTTCTCTAACATCACACTTGATTGGACTATACCCGACGACCTCAAAAACGTTCCCGCGATAGTCGGCGGCAAGCCGCAGAGCTTTACATACGGCGACTGCAAGGCGGAGATGGATTTGGTAAACAAGGCTTTTATTGAAACCATGATTGAGGGCGACGCCAACGGACGCGGCTTTCAGTACCCTATCCCCACATATTCAATCACAAAGGAGTTTGACTGGTCTGCAACCGAAAACAACCGTCTGCTGTTTGAAATGACGGCAAAATACGGCACGCCGTACTTTTCAAACTTTGTCAACAGCGATATGAATCCCAGCGATATTCGCTCTATGTGCTGTCGCTTGCGGCTTGACCTGCGTGAGCTGCGTAAAAAATCGGGAGGTTTCTTTGGCAGCGGCGAATCAACGGGCAGCGTTGGCGTTGTAACTCTTAATATGCCAAGGCTTGCATACCTTGCGCAAAACAGAGAAGACTTCTATAAAAGGCTTGATCACCTTATGGACGTTGCCGCAAGAAGTCTGCACATAAAACGGACGGTTATCACCCGTCTTATGAACGAGGGGCTTTACCCCTACACACGCAGATACCTTGGGTCGTTTGACAACCACTTTTCAACAATCGGGCTTGTGGGCATGAACGAAGCGTGTCTTAACGCCAACTGGCTGCACGAGAATATGACCAACGCCGACGCACAGGATTTTACCAAAGAGGTGTTGAACCATATGCGCGAAAGGCTTGCCGACTATCAGGAGAAATTCCCCGGAGAGCTTTACAATCTTGAGGCAACCCCCGCGGAATCCACCGCGTATCGCTTTGCGCGCTATGACGCTTCTCACTATCCCGACATAATCACCGCTGCTGAAAAGGGCGGCACGCCATACTACACCAACAGCTCGCATTTGCCCGTCGGCTATACTGACGATGTGTTTGAGGCGCTTGATATCCAGGATGAGCTTCAGACGCTTTACACAAGCGGCACGGTGTTCCACGCCTTCCTCGGTGAAAAGCTTCCCTCTTGGGAAAGTGCGGCGACGCTTGTCCGCAAAATTGCGGAAAATTATAAGCTGCCATACTACACGCTTTCTCCCACATATTCCGTCTGTCCCGACCACGGCTATCTTTCCGGCGAACAGTTTGAATGCCCACATTGCGGGCGCAAGACTGAGGTTTACAGCCGCATAACGGGCTATTACCGTCCCGTTCAAAACTGGAATGACGGCAAGAGTGAGGAATTTAAGGAGCGCAAGGTTTACAGTATGCTGGACTACGCCGCCTCCCGTGAGGCAAAGGAAGCGCGCAAGAGCGACTCCACAAAGGTGAGGCAGACAATATTGTTCACCACAAAGACCTGTCCCAACTGCAAAACAGCAATGGCGTATCTTGACAAGGCGGGCGTACCGTATGTCAAGGTGGATGCGGAGGAGGAGCCTGCGCTTTCCGTAAGCTATGGCGTCAGTCAGGCGCCTACACTCATTGTTACAGACGGAAACGAGCATCAGAAATATGTCGGCGTTGGCGACATACGCGGCTATATTGCAAAGCGCGCCGCCGCCGCAAACGGATGAATAATTCAGTACCTGAATTGTTCAGTTTCTGAACCTACAATCGGTAAGGGAGCATACAAATGCTTTATAACACAGTAATAATCGGCGCGGGTATCGCGGGGCTTACCGCCTCTGTTTACCTGCGCCGCGCCGCAAAAACGGTGCTGCTTATTGAGGGCAACAGCCCCGGCGGGCAGATAACGCTTTCTCCAAATGTTGAAAATTATCCTGCCGTGTCCGCCATATCGGGGGCGGAGCTTGCCGAAAGGATTGTCGGGCAGGCGGAGTCTCTGGGCGCAAATATAGAATATGACACCGTCATATCGGTTGAAAAGACGTCAGACGGAATCTTTTTGATAAAAACGGAGTACGGCGAATTTGCGTCCCAAACCGTTATTATCGCAACGGGCTTGAAGCATCGACAGCTTGAAGCGGCGGGCGCCGACCGTTTTAAAGGCGGTGGGATATCCTATTGTGCTGTGTGTGACGGCTCATTCTTTCGCGGACTTGACGTAGCCGTTATTGGCGGCGGCAACACGGCGCTTTCGGAGGCAATCTACCTTGCGGATATCTGCAAAAATGTCTATCTCGTTCACAGGAGGGACGCATATCGCGCCGAGAGCGCAGTTGTGGAGCGCATGAAGGCAAAGTCCAACATCGTTAGGGTTGAAAACAGCGTCGTCGCTTCGGTAAACGGCACGCTTCGGGTTGAGTCCGTCACCGTAAAAAGCGTGTTGGACGGTTCCCTGCGTGACATTCCCGTTTGCGGCATATTCGTTGCGCTTGGGCATATCCCTCTTAACAAGCCGTTTGAAAATATTACACGGCTTGATGGTGAGGGCTTTATAGCTGCGGATGAAAGCTGCACAACGGATACCGACGGTGTTTTTGTTGCGGGAGACTGCCGCACTAAATCGGTGCGACAGCTAACCACGGCCGCAGCAGACGGTGCGGTTGCAGCGCTTGCCGCCGCAAAATACATTGATATGAATTTTTGACGCTGCGGCGTTGCGCCTGAAGCGGAGGGTCCTTATGGAAAAGAACAGCTGTCGGTTTTTTAGGAATTGTGAATGTGAATACTTTCCCTGTCATGCCTGTACGGATGCGCAGAGGGAGGATTTTAACTGTCTTTTCTGCTATTGCCCGCTGTATGCGCTTGGCGACAGGTGCGGCGGCAATTTTACATTTGTGGGGGATGGCATAAAGGATTGCTCAAAATGTATGATTCCGCACTCTCCGAAGGGATATGACTATATAATCGGCAAATATCCGGAGATATTGAAGCTTACGCGGAGGCTGTAACCGTTTGTCTGAAAACAATTGTTAAATACAAAACCACGGGGCGGAATATTCCGCCCCGTGGTTTTGTATAGTGCTTATTTGCTGCTGGTATTACCAGCCGTGCGGGCTGTACGCGGCAATGTAATACAATTTTAAAATAAAATCAACCACATACCATTTGCCCTTGTATTTGAATACGGTAACCGTACTCGTGTCGTTATACTTTTCGCCATCGTCATCGGTTGTGGTCACCCTGATTTTGACCTCATATGCGGCGGAGACATCATCGACGTCCATATCCCAATTTTCGCATATGCTCTCATATTCATCGCGCAAATCGTCTAAGTCGTTCTTGTCCAGCTTTTCAGCCTTTTTGATGGTGTATGAGTATTTATAATCGTCATCGCTGTTATCACACACATCATCCCAGAAATCATCCTTATCGCCATCATAGTATTCATCAATGAGGTATTCGGTATACTCCTTGGGAGCAAGCTTTTTGGCATATGTCAGCTTGCCTGTTTCCATGAATTTAATACCGTTTTTAATGGCGCCCTTGTACCCGCCGCCCGAAAGCGCACAGATGAGAATTATCACCAGCACCACCACAGCGGCGCCCGCTGCGATAAGAATGAGCTGCTGCTTTGTCAACCCCTTTTTGGGCGCAAGCGCCTGCGGCTGTGCGCCGTATCCGTATGGGTCGCTATAAGCGGGCTGCTGATACCCTTGGGCTGCGGGCTGCTGATACCCTTCGGCTGCGGGCTGCTGATACCCTTCGGCTGCGGGCTGCTGATACCCTTCGGCTGCGGGCTGCTGCGGGCTGTTGAGAGACGCGCCGCATTGGGTGCATTGATATGAGCCATCCGGCAAATTCGCACCGCATTTGTTACAGAACATATTGACTTCCTCCTTCTATAAGCTGGATCTATAGTATCATATCCCACACTATAATGCAACAAGTATCGAGTATTTTTTTTTAATAATATGAGACTTGGAGAAGTTGTATGTAATGATATTTATGCAAATACGATTATTGCGGCGTGTGCGCTGAGTGTGAGGGAGCCTCGTATTGCTGTTTGCCGTTATCCGTCCTGCTCTTCACTTGTTGGAAGCGGCGGAAGGTCGGACAGCGACTTCAGCCCAAACCGACGCAGAAAGGCGTCTGTCGTGCCAAACAGCATAGGTCTGCCGACAGCGTCCTTTCGCCCAAGCTCCCGTATGAAATTCTGCTTTAAAAGCTGTGCAACGGCGTAATCACAGCGCACGCCGCGCACGGATTCGATATCCGCACGGGTTACGGGCTGGCGGTATGCAACAACCGAAAGCGTTTCAAGCATTGAATCCGAAAGCTCTTTCTCCTCCGGCGGGGCAAGCAGCTTAACGAGCCATTCGTTATAAACGGACGCCGTAACAAGCTGTATTGTCGTATCGGTTGAATAGAGCCTTATGCCGCGTGACGACGCCTGAAACTCTGCCTCCATCTCCGCAAGCACAGTCTCAAGCTCCAGTGGGGTGAGGTCGAACACACGCGCTATCTCCATTTTGGGGAGCGGATCGCCCGCCGCAAAAAGCACGCTTTCTATCGCTCCGTACATCTCGTTTCTTTCCATATCGACCCCCGTTATGCCTCGTCCTCATAGTTTATGTCATCGTCATCACTCAGAAGCTGCGCTTCAACTATTGCAATATCCCCATACTGCTTTTCTTGAAAAATATGTATTTCACCACGTCTGAGCATCTCAAGCAGCGCCATGAGGGTGACTATCATTTCCATTTTTTCGGCGCCCGCCAGCAGCTGCAAAAACATCACTCTGCCGTTGCTTTTTTGAAGCGTATCGCGTATCTTCGCCGTGCAGGAGCGTATTGTGTATCTGTCCGCGTCAATGCTGCGCGTGCTTTCGCTTTCAGCCTGCTGCGGCAGACGGTCTATCGCCGTGAGGAATGCGTGATAAAGTCCCTCAATATCGGTGTCCCGCAAAATAATCTCCGGCGGCGGCAGAGGAAACTCATCCGGCAGCCGCGAACGCATATCGCGGGCGTCTTCCTCCATAGCGCGCATAAGCCGAGACGCCTCACGAAACGCCTTGTATTCACGCAGCCTGCGGATCAGCGCCTCGCCCTCGTCCTCCTCCTCTTCGGATTCGTCCTCAATCTTTGGCTTTGGTATGAGCGACCGCGACTTCATGTACACAAGCGTTGCGGCAACGGTTATAAAGCCGCTCGCCTGCTCCATATCAAGCTCGTCCAGCTGTGAAAGATACGCCAAAAACTCAGAGGTTATCTCGGAAACGTATATGTCCCGAATATCGACCTCCGCCTTTTCAATCAGATACAGCAGAAGATCGAGAGGCCCTTCAAATTGGCTTATCTTTACCCTGTATCCGCCCGTTTCAATATTGGTTTGGGCGATTGCTTCCGTCACAGACTGCTGCCCAGCTTTGCGATTGCGTTAAATATTGTGTAAATGCCGTTCATCAATCCGTTTGACAAAAAGCTTATGGGTGAAAATCCTACCGTCTGCGCCATAAATACGCTGATAAGCATAAAGCCTATCAACACATAGCGACCGTTTTTGCGGAGCCAAAGCCAAGGACGGGGACCTGTTTTGCGGATAAGGAGTATCTCAAATATATGAGAGCCGTCAAGCGGAGCGATTGGCAGAAGGTTGAAAACAAACAAGCTGCAATTGATGCTTGCGAACATATACAAAAAGAGGAAAGCCCACATCGCCGCAGTCGATACGGTGTATGTGTTTGTGATATCCATCGCCGTGAAAATATTGCCCGTATCGCTAATGGGATATATGCAGCCCGTCCATTTGAGGGTGAGTATTATCAGGATTGCAACCATCGCCATAATCAAATTGGCGATTATACCCGCGCATGAAACAAGCAGCATGCCCTTTCGCTGGTCTTTGAAATTGCGCTCGTTTATGGGAACGGGCTTTGCCCAGCCGAAGCCCACAAGCATCAGCATCAAAAAGCCTGTTATATCAAGATGCGCGAAAGGATTGATAGTCATCCTTCCAAGGTTTTTTGCCGTGTCATCGCCCATCTTGTGCGCGGCATAAGCGTGCGCCCATTCATGCACGCTTATCGCAACGATTACGCTGATGAGTATAAACGCAATTATGTACACCTTTTCAATTATCGGCATGTCAGCCAGAATTATCGATATCATGCGGATACACATCTCCCATTGTATTTTAAACTATTATACGCCAATGCGCTCGTTTTGACAAGGGGGCGGCGCCATGCGTGAATTGGCTGTTGCTTTTTGCCGCCGCATGGCTTATCATGTGCTTGTAAAATGCTGTGATTTGATTGGAGAAATGCCCTATGTTCAAACATGTGCTTAAAACCGTGCTCAAGGTGATTGCCATAATTATTGCCGTTGTGATTGTTGCCGCTGCGGGGCTTGCGATCTATTTTTCCGCAACGGAATACAAGCCTGCAGACGTTGAGAAGGTTGCCGCTCCTGATGGCGCCGATACCGTAGCCGTTGGCGACACGCTCACTCTTGTGACATTTAACACGGGGTTTGCGTCCCTGGGGGAAGCCTCGGATTTTTTCATGGACGGCGGGACAATGGTGCGTCTGGGCTCTGCCGAGGCGGTGCGGCTCAATATGCAGGGTATTTCTCAAACTCTGCTTGATCTTGACGCCGATATCTATATGCTGCAGGAGGTCGATACCGATTCCAAGCGTACCTATTCAATTGACCAGACGGCATACTACTCCGAGAGGCTGGGCATGCCCTATGCCTTCGCGCTGAATTATTCCGCAAAGTTCGTCCCCTATCCCCTCAACGACATGATAGGGCGCGTAAACAGCGGGGTTGCAACCTATACAAGCATAGGGGCTTCCGCCGCGTCGCGTGTTCAGCTGCCTATACCCTTCACTTGGCCTGTAAGGATGTTCAATCTCAAACGCTGTCTTTTGATAACAAGGATACCTGTTGAAAACAGTGAGCGTGAACTTGTGATTATCAATTTTCATCTTGAGGCGTATGACGACGGCGAGGGCAAGGCGGCGCAGACCGCCATGCTTTACGACATGCTGGATGAGGAATATGCCAAGGGCAATTATGTGATAGCCGGAGGGGATTTTAATCAGACCTTCCCCAACGCATATTTCTATGAACCTATTGCGGAGGGCATTTGGATGCCCGGCACGCTTTCGGACACGCTTCCCGATGGCTATACATTTGCGTTTGACGATTCACTGCCCACCTGCCGACTGCTTGACCGTCCGTATACGGGCAACGACAATCCGCAATATTACATTATTGATGGGTTTATTGTATCTTCAAACATTGAGATTCAGCTTGTTGAAACCATTGATGCGGGCTTTGTAAACTCCGACCATGAGCCTGTGAGGATGACAATCAGGCTTGCCGACTGAAAAGGACGTCTGTTGAAATGGAAATTAAGCAGCCGCGTCTGTGGACGCGGGATTTTACAATAATCACTCTCGGCAGTATTATCAGCTATTTTGGCAACTCCATAGCAGGATATGCCATGTCTTTGCTTACGCTTGACCAAACCGGTTCAATATTTGCGTACTCAATTGTGATAGTGATGTATTCGCTGCCAAAGGTGATTTCGCCATTGCTGTTTGGACCGTACCTTGATAGGTTTTCGCGCAAAAAGGTTATATACACCCTTGATTTTTTGTCATGCGGTCTGTATGTGCTGATGTCGCTGCTGCTTTTTAAGAGCTGGTACAATTACCTCGTGATAATTATTTTTGCGTGCGTTATCGGCACTATCGACTCCGTCTATCAAACCGCATATGAAAGCTTCTATCCCACTCTTATTTCAAACGGCAATTTCCGCAAGGCATACTCGGTTTCTTCCCTTATCTACCCGATAACAAGCATGATAATGATACCCGTTACGGCCGTTTTCTACGGCACCGTGGGGCTTGCTCCTTTGTTTGTGTTCAACGCCGCAACGTTTTTGATTGCCGCCATAATGGAAACCCGTATTGTTGGCAACGAAACTCACATTGTTAAGGATGCTCCAAAGGTGACGATTAAGGGCTATTACACCGATTTTAAGGAAGGCTTGGGGTATCTGCGTGAGGAAAAGGGGCTTGCGACAATAACCGCATACTTTTTTGTTTCGATGCTGACGGGTACGCTTGTCGGCACGGTTATACTGCCCTATTTCAAGGGTATGGAGTCTCCCGCGCAGCTTACCGCACTTTTCCCTCAGCTTTTTGAACTCCCTTTTTTCAAGGACGGAAGGGCGTTCGGCGTGCTTGCATACTCTCTGCTTTCAAGCCTTAACACCGTGGGGCGATTGCTTGGGGGACTGCTGCAATACTTTGTAAAATATCCCACGCGCAAAAAGTATCTGATTGCCGTTGTTGTATACGTTGCGCTTGGCGTGCTGGAGTGCGTATATCCCTATATGCCATATGAGTTGATGATGGTTACAATGCTTATCTGTGGCTTTCTTGCCGTCAATTCGTACAATATCCGCATATCCGCCACCCAAAATTATGTTAAGGATGAAAAGCGCGGCAGGTTCAACGGCATTTTCATGATGATAAACATGCTTGGCACGCTGCTTGGCAGTCTGATAGGCGGCATATTGGGAGACGTGGTAAGCGACCTGCGTTGGATAATTATCGGTGCGATGGCTGTTAACATTGTATGCATATTCACAATATTTGTTAAGAACGAAAGGTATGTCAAGCCGATATATAACAGTGAGCTGAACTAAATTCTATACTTTTTGAGGAGCCTTTGTGGGTATGCCAACGCCCGAAGGCTCTTTTTTTATGTGCGCATTATATATAATTTGAGATTGAGGAGACGCCGACACTGCTGTGCGTATTAAATGCGAACCGAATGAAAGACGGTATCAATCAAAACAAAAACAGGAGGCACAATATGAAAAGCTCAATCACCCGTTCCGTCATTGCAATCATCGCAGGTATTGCCGCGATGCTTACATTCTGCACAGCGGCATTTGCCGAGAACCCCGCCGCCGTACTTGCTTCCCTCACAGTTGAGGGCGGCACGCTTTCCACCCAGTTTGACCCAAACGTGCGTGAATACACCGTTTACGCAGATTCCCCCGAGGTAATTATCAACGCCTCAATGAGCGCCGTGGTTGAGGAAGTGCCCGTCAGCACGATGGGTGAAACCGAAATCGTACTGCTGTTCGACAAGTCTGAAAGCATGGGGGCGGCATTTGCGGACGCAAAGCTTGCGGCAAAGAGCTTTTGCCAAAGTCTGCTTGAAGGCAACCCCAACGCCAAGGCGTCGGTAGTGTTTATCTGCTCATCCCCGTATGTGGGCTGTCAACTTACCAACGACTATTCCGTGCTTGAGGCTGCTCTGAATGCGGCAAGCTGCAGCGGCGGCACAAACATAACCTCCGCTATTTCACTTGCAACCCAAATGCTTGAGCATGGCGGCGAAAACGCTTTCAAGGGCATTGTGCTTATGACGGACGGTCTGCCCGTAATGGGAGCATCCTCCTCAAGCGGCCCTTTCGCACCGTACAGTCCTCAGTCTAACTGGAATATTTCTTACAACTATTGCAACGGTCTCTACAACACCATTCAGGCTTTGCCCGAACAGTATCATGTTTTTACAATGGGCTTCCTTCACGCCTTTGTGAGCTACCCCAACGACTATGCCTACGCTTCCAACGTGCTGCAGCTGTGCCAGAACTCCGGCTACTTTGAGTCAACTGACATTGAAACGCTTATTGAGAGCTTTCAGCAGGTTCTGGTGGAGATAATCGAGCATACCGGTCTTATCACCGTTCAGGTTGACGACGCCGAAAGCTACAGCTGCACCGAGCCGATTGTTGTTGAGGCAAACGACAGGGGAATCCGCACGGTGACGCTTACAACGTCCATCTACAACTGTGAGACAAGTGTTTACGAGATTACGGTTGTCTGGGTTCCCGAAAACATTATTCTTGGAGACGTTGACGGCAATGGTATTGTTGACTCGGTTGACTGCCTGCTTCTCAGCCGTTATTGCATGGGCAGCATCCCCATGACAAACCGCATACTGTACGCCGGAGACGTCAACGGCGATGGTGAATACACTTTGGTTGACGTGCGGCTGATACTCCTTTACGCAATGCGGATGACAAGCAGCTTGTGATGCAATACAAAGGCTGAATACAGATTGATTTTTCAGATGCTTGGGCGCTCGACCACCGGTTGAGCGCCCAAGCTTTGCTTTTTGTCATCCCTTCTCTGCGATATGAGCTGTATCATTTTTGCGAAATACCGCATCTGCGGTCAATGTATAATCCCGTAAGCTGGTTTAAGCTCAAATTGCACCAAAACTACACGCAGATTTAATTTGCGATTGTGCTTGACATTATCCGATATCGGATTATAATACTGCTGCATGATTTTAATCGTGCTTGAAAGAGGAGACGCAAAGCTATGAAGAATAATTTTTCCACGCCGTTGGCGGCGTTCAATCAGGCTCAGAAGGAGAACGATATAATTTATCGCAATTACGCAAAAATGGCAGGTCTGTCGGACACTGCATTTTGGGTTTTGTATTCCGTTGCCGAGCAGGAAAAGCCATATACTCAAAAGGAGCTTTGCACGAGCTGGTTTTTCCCCACGCAAACTGTTAACTCCGCATTAAAAAGCCTGTGCAAGCGTGGCGTTATTCGTCTTGAATCGGTTATCGGCAACAAAAAGAATAAGCTCATTATATTGACCGAGGAGGGTGCGGAGCTTACGCGCACCGTGATACTGCCCCTTGTTGAAGCGGAGACGCGTGCATTTTTGCGCATGGGCAAGGATGAATATGAGCTCTTTTTGAAAATGACGCGTCGTCATGTCTCATTGCTGTGGGAGGAAATAGGCAAGACGTCGTTTTACGCTGAAAGCAATGCTTGAGCGCCATGACGGAAAGCAGACCTCTTTTTGCCGCCGAAGCATTGTGTTTTGCGGCTGCTCACTGAAAAACAATAAGCCTTGGGAGCATTTTTATGAATTTGTTGAATGACAGAATTAAGCCTCTTTATTTCAAATATCTCGCCGCCGCTTTCGGCAGCGCGCTGATTTCTTCGATATATGGAATTGTGGATCTTGCTATGGTTGGCAAGTATCATGGTGCGGAGGGAACCGCCGCCATATCGCTAATTGCTCCATTTTGGAACATACTGTACAGCATTGGGCTGCTGGTCGGAATAGGCGGAGCGGTTTTATTCAGTGAGCTGAGAGGCGAATCGCCCGATAACGTCAAAGCCTCCAACGGGTATTTTACGGTCGCTGTGATAGGCGGCAGCATACTTTCGCTTGCGGCATGGGTTGGTTTGATTTTTTTTGACAGGCAGCTTCTTTTGCTTTTTGGAGCGAATGAAGTTCTGATGCCGTTGGCGCGTGCCTATCTTTTTCCCATCAAATTTGGGGTGCCGCTGTTTATATTTAATCAGCTGATATCGGCTTTTCTTCGCAATGACGGCAATCCTGCCCTTGCAACAAAGGCCGTTCTGTTTGGCGGCATATTCAATGTGTTCGGGGACTATTTTTTTGTGTTCACGCTTAATATGGGCATAATGGGCGCGGGCATTGCCACAGTAATCGGTTCGTTTTTTTCTCTGATTATCATGCTGACCCATTTTTTCAGCAAGAAAAACACGCTTGCGCTTGTAAAGCCCGAGCGATTTTTCCATATGCTCAAGGAAATCGGGAGCACGGGCTTTTCAACCTTTTTTATTGATATCGCCATGGGAATACTTACCGTGTTTTTCAATCGTCAGATTCTTCGCTATTTTGATGAAAATGCGCTGGCCGTTTACGGCATTGTCGCATATGTGGGAGCCTTCGCCCAGTGCTGCGCATACAGTGCGGGGCAGGCGGCGCAGCCGATTATTTCAGTTAACTTTGGCGCAGGCAACGGCAAACGCATAAGGGAGACTCTGCGTCACGCGCTGATTACAATCGCCTGCTTTGCGGTTTTTTGGTCGTTGCTCAGTCTGCTGTTTCCCAATCTATATATCTATCTGTTGACGACGCCCACAGCCGAGCTGCTTTCTATCGCGCCCACAATAATTCGTCGGTACGGACTTTCTTTTATACTGCTGCCGTTTAACATTTTTTCAACATACTATTTCCAGTCCCTGTTGAAACGCAGAACCTCGTTCATCGTATCCGTTGCAAGAGGCGTGGTAATCAGCGGCATACTCATTTATCTGCTTCCTGCGGCGTTCGGCGCGGGCGCAATGTGGTATGCAATGCCTGTCACCGAGCTGATTGTTGCCGTTTATGCAGGCGTGAAGATGCTGCGATATACAAAGCAGCTACCAACGGAAATGTCTGTTAGCCCTGCGAAAACGGCTTGATAAAGCATCAGGTGCGGCGCGTTGGCATTTTTTCAGCGCGCCGCGGCGGCTATTCGCCCTCTATCAGCGAAAACACGTTTCTGTTGACATTCAAAAGCCCTTGCTTCTGCATTTTTGAAATTTCCGCCGACATGGCACTGCGCTCAACGGAAAGATAATCCGCAAGCTGCTGTCTGTCAAATGGGATGGAAAACATTGATTTTCCCTGTCGTTGTGCCTCCGCCGAAAGATAGGAAAGCAGCTTGTCACGCGTTGTGCGCCTGCTGATATGCGTCAGCTTTTCGTTTGTGCGAAGGTTGTTTTTGGCAAGGTCGGACAGAAGATTTTGGATTATTCTGGCGTGATGTGCGCAGGCGTTTGGACAGACGTTTAGAATTTGCCTCACGTTTAGCCACAATATTTCGCTGTCCTCATCGGCCGTGACGCTCACGTCCATCACCGCGCCCGCAACGCAGGCAAAGGATTCCGCAAACACCCGTCCCTTTGTAATTCTTGCGCGAATGTTTCTGTTTCCCCAAAAGTCCTCCTGTATTACAAGCACGCTTCCCGAAAGCATCAGTCCGACACAGCTTGGCGAATCTCCTACCCTCAGCACATAATCTCCCTTTTTATACACCGCCGTTTCGGCGTGCAGACAGGAAAGCACGGCGTCAATTTCATCCTCGTCAATGCCCGAAAAAAGTGTTGCATTCTTTAATATATTTATTTGATTCTCCATATTGCCCCATTTCTGTTGTAAATCCAACTGACTTATTGTAAATATCGTATTACAATCAGTTCGAAAAGTCAATATCAATCCGCTTTGAAAGGAGCTGTTAACATGATCAGAAGGATAATCAAAATCGATGAGGAAAAATGCAACGGGTGCGGCGCGTGTGCCAAAGCCTGTCACGAGGGCGCGATAGCTATGATAAACGGCAAGGCGAAGCTCATGCGTGACGATTACTGCGATGGGCTTGGGGACTGCCTGCCCGCCTGCCCGACAAATGCAATCTCTTTTGTTGAGCGCGAAGCCGCCGCCTATGACGAATCCGCCGTGCGGGAGAGCAAGGCAAAAAAGCAAGCGCAGCAGGGTGATAAGCTGCCCTGCGGATGCCCGGGGACTCAGTCGAAAAGGCTCGTTCACAGCGCCGATGTTGGAGACGAGGTCTGCGCAAGTGTGCAAAGCCGTCTTTCGCAGTGGCCTGTGCAGATAAAGCTTGTGCCTGTTAACGCTCCCTACTTTTGCGGAGCAAAGCTGCTTATCGCCGCGGACTGCACCGCATATGCCTATGCCAATTTTCACGAGCGGTTTATCCGCGGACATATCACGCTTGTGGGCTGTCCAAAGCTTGACGGGGTGGACTATTCCGAAAAGCTGACCTCTATCATCAGTGAAAACGACATTAAAAGCGTCACTGTTGTGCGCATGGAGATTCCGTGCTGCGGAGGCTTAGAAAATGCCGCAAGGCTTGCGCTGCAAAACAGCGGAAAGTTTATTCCGTGGCAGATAATTACAATTTCAACGGACGGGAACATAATTGATTGATCATAGCTTTGTGGGTGTAAAAGCCAAAGCGTGAAAAAGCGTTCGATGCGATTATCGTCGACATATGCGGTTTATCTGATAGTTGACGGAGCTATGCTTTTGATTGAGTCAATCTCAATGAAGGAATTAAAAGCGTAACCGCACTGCAAGCAAAAAAAGCAACCGCCGACACGACTCGGTCGGCAGAATACATTTTAGGCACGTTCGGGCGGCAAAGCTTATTGTACTTAGCCGCTCGAACGTATTTTTTATATCTTTATATGTGCGTAAGTACAGGCATGGATTATCGGGACTTTTGGGTTTGCGCACGATTTACAAAAATCCCAATCACAAACAGTATCCCCGTTGAAGCATAGCCCATGAAAGCAGGCGCAAACATTTTTGAGCCGAACAGCGTCAGCGCGGCGGTCACTGCGCATTCCGCCGCGCCGTATATCCGTGACACAAGCCGCATTTTTGCGCGGCGCGCCTCGGATATGGGATGATTTTTGTGAACAGACGGCGCGTAAATAAAAAAGACGACATAAAATATTGCAGCGATAGGTATTGTTATATATTGAGGTGCTGAGTTTATAAAATCTGTCGCCCAAACCGATGCGGCGCCAATTCCTACCGAAACCAATGTGCATACCAAATGGGTTGACGCGTGCGCTCCGCCCACAAATATCCGCAGAGGAAGCCACGCCGCTATAAACACAAGCATAAAGACGATTTTGCCCATCACCGCTCCGATGACAAGCAGCAGCGCAAGTATCAGCAATGTTGACAGCGTGCATTCCGCACCATAGGCGTATGCCGCCTCGCTTGAAGCGTCCGCGCCGTGCTTAACAAGCCAACGCGCAAGCGCAAGAGACAGTCTTTTCATGCTGATAATCCCTCCCCCCCATAAAACCTCTTTTATAATTTAATGAAAGGCAATATAGACCTCAAACGCCTTGCCGACATACTGCTTGGTTATCGGCAAAAGAGTGCCGTCGGACATTTCAACATCCTTGGTGGATATCCTGTTAACCCTGCACACATTGATTATATGTGAGCGTGAGCATTGCACAAACTGGCTTGGCAGCGACACGCTTATCTCCGCAAGGGTTTTTCGCTCACGGAAGGTATTGTCCGTTGAATGAATGTAGAGCAGATGATCGTATATCTCGATATACATAATATCGTTTATCGGTATGGATACCGCTGCGCTTCCGCCGCGCAAAGCGTAGTATTGCTTGGCGTTGCCGACTATCAGCTTTGCAACGCAGCTCATACACTCGTTAAACTTTTTTGTAAAATCGGTTCCGTTTTTGTTTATGAAGCGCGTGGCGTTGACCTCATAGCCCAAAAGACCGTATTCAACGTAATCCGAAATGAAAACTATCGGAATCGAAGGGTTGAGCCGCCGAATATCACGGGCAAATTCCATGCCGTTTTTCATTGGCATCTTGACGTCCAGCATCACACAGTCAAATTGAGAGAGTGCAATATCGCAGTTGACGTCGGCAGGCGAACTGAAATGCTCGCACGTTACGCTGCTGCGGGCGGACTCCGCCCATGCCTTCAAATGCTGCAATATGCGTCCCGCGTGTATCGGGTCATCCTCGAAAACGGCAATCTTAATATCCATACATCACACCAATTGCAGCAAAACCACTGCCTCAAACGTTTCGGGAAGCGGCTTAAGCAGCATATAGCCGCTGTGCTTTTCCGCTATGTGGCGCACGCGCTCCAGCCCCACGCCATGCTCGGACTTTTTATTTTTTGTTGTGGCAAGGCGTCCGTTTTCATACTCATAAAGACCGTCACAGGGGTTAAAAAGCCTTATCTTCAGCATTTTGCCCGCGACTGACATTGAAAAATCAATCGTGCGCTCCTCCTCGGGCAAAAGCACAACAGCATTTATGGCGTTGTCAAAAAGATTCATTATAACTGAACAGACGTCCGATGCGTCAACGCTCATGTTCTCGGGTATCGCAAGCGTACTGTTGACATTGATATGCTGCTTTTGCGCTGAAATCAGCTTGATAGTTATCGTGGCGTCGATAGCGGGGTTGCCTGTGCCAATCAGCAGGGAGGCGTTTTGCGCAGCATCGTCCATCTCGCCAATATAGCGCACTATGCTGCCGCACTCGTTATTTTTTGCAAGCATTGAAAGCGTTGAAAGCGTGCCGCTCATGTCATGCCGCCATTCCCGCACATAACGGTACATAGCTTCAACCTGACGTATATGCTCGACTTCAAGCTTTGCCTGCTGAAGCTCCTTTTGAGCGTCAAGGTTTTTTTGATATATTTGAGACAGAAAATGAGAAAGCAGCAGCAGACCCGCACACAGCAGCAGTATCATGGCGTTTGCAATGCCGCACGGAACCACGCTTACTCCAAGCGCTTCAAGCTCGAAAAGCTGATTCGCATGATATAAAAGCGCCGCTATGCCCAGCGCGATAAGCGCCACGGGCATATATCTGAGCAGCGGCGGGATAAATCCTTCCCTCGGCTTGACCGTGAAAAGCAACAGCATTATTGCAAAATTGCACGCCATGTAAAGCAAAAGGGCGATCGCCCGCGTGCCCGTTGAGGGCGTAATTGAGGATTCTCCCCTCTGTGTAAGCGTCATTACAAAGGATATGATAAAGTCGCTCACGCAAAAAATCAGATGAGGGGTTACTCCCCAAATGATTCTGCGTGTTAACGAACCTCCGAAAAGAAAGGATGAATAGAGTGTGAATACAACCACGTTGACGCCCGTTACTATCGCCCAGTGCAGCGACATGTGGTTCATTATCATTGTTCCAACCGCTATCAGCGGAAGCAGACCCAATGCAATGTAAAGCTTTGGTTTGTCAATTCCAAGCTGCCGTCTGAAAAGAAGAAAGGCGACAACGGCTTCGCTGAGGCACACGACGCCTTCGTAAACGATCCACAAAAGACTCAAACGCAACACCTCGTTTCGTATTTACGCGTTCCTTATTTAAGTATAAATGAGGCGAATTATCAAGTCAACGATAATTCACGCAAAAAAACAGTCGTTTCACGACAAGTGTCACATCGTCATTTGAAATATTCATAATTCGACATTATTCGACAGCCGCTCGCGCTGTGCGCACATTGTAAGACAAAAACTCACGTCAAAAAAGAGGCGTTTCACGACAATTCTATATACAAGATAATAATGACAATATAAAATGAAGTCATACCATATGAAGGGAGTGAAATCGGTATGAAAAGTTGACGGCGATTATCGCATCTGCGGCTGTCGCGTTGTCCGCAATTATGTTGTTTGCGGCTAACGTTTTTGCATCGGCGCCTTGCAGCGGGATTTACTGCGAGCCCGAGGTTCCCGAGATGCTTAGAAGGTAACACCATTGACTTTGATTTTGCAAGTGCGGCGCGGCGGCGCAGAGCGTTGCGGCAAACAGCTCTGACGTCGTCCACAAATTTCATGTTTGTACTCACAGGGTTATCGCTGTGATAGTAAATGAGCGCTTTACTATCCCGACGATAAAGGGGACAAGCGCAAAACGCAGCATCAGCGACTGCACGCGCCTGTCCCAATTCAAGGCTTGTTGCGGCGGGCGGACAAAAAGAGCATGCCCTCCCGCCGAACCGCCTCTTTGCCCGTGGCGGAAAACCTCTCGTCGGAGGACATCACTTCATCATCACAATTTATTCGCATTTCATATGGCATACGCCTCCGCCGCCGTGTTAATTCCTCCAATACGGCGGCGGCAGAGTGAAAAAAACAACCTATGCGCCCCGCATTGGGGCATTTTTTCTAAACACTGATAGTGGTGAAAGCCGAAAGAAATCTGTAACGGCAACCAAAATTCAATCCTTATCGGTGGACGCGGCGTCTGTGCGGTTGTCCAACGCCAAAGCGCTGTCCGCCGTATCGTTAGGCGTGTATTTTATGCCGTGTCCGCATCTTTGCGCACGCTTATCCGCACGCTTTTCTGCGCGCAGCTGCTTTTCGCGTCTTTTATCACGCTTTTTCAGATCCTCTGTTTTTATCACCTGATAGCTGACAACATGAGAGCCCTGCATCTCGACAAATCTTGTTGTTTCCATCCGCGCCTTTGCTTCGCCCGAATCGGATGTGAAAACAAGCGATATGTTTTTGCCCGCCGGCAAGTCACGGATAATGTTGTTGAACGCGGGTGCGGGATAGCCGTTCCATATGGGACAGCAAATTGTAATCTCGTCATATTCGTTCATATCTATGGCAAACGGCTCAACATACACCTGTCGGCGGTGTTTTGCCTGCCCCGGCCCGAAAACATAAACCGCAAAAGGCGGTCTGCGTCTTTGCTCCCGCACCTCGTAAAGCTCTGCGTCAAGCTCCTTTGCTATGCGCGTCGCTTCATATCGGGTGCGTCCGGAATATGAAAAATACATTACAAGTCTATACATATCAGCTCATCCGCCCAACGAGGGGGACACCGTTACGCTGCGCTTATACAGCATTATTGTAATCGTCCCAAGCTCATCCGTGCGATAAATGGGTATTCCCGCTGCATTAAGCTTTGAAATCGTTTCTTTATGGGGATGCCCATAATCGTTATCCTTTCCGAGACTGATTACGGCGTATGAAGGGCTTACCGCGGACAGAAAAGCATCGCTTGTGGAGCTTGACGAGCCGTGATGCCCAACCTTTAGCACCTGTGCGCTGAAATATTCTGCGGGCAAAGCGTTAAGCATCGCCGCCTCCGCGAACGCCTCCGCATCGCCTGTCAGAATAATCGCGGACGTGCCGTATTCAACCCTGAGCACTATGCTCCAGTTGTTGAGATCGTCATAATCCACCCCTTCAAGCGGGGAAAGTATCCTCACGGTGCAGGCTTCGTCCCATTCGATTACAGAATCCCGCCCGCCCCACGCGTCAACAGTCTCCACCTGCTTTTCAACAAGTGCGTTCAGCATTTTTTCGTATGTGGCGGTATCATGATCTACAGGACAGTTGTAAAACGTGCCTATCTCAAAGCTGTTTATCACCTTTGTCATTGCACCTATGTGATCGGAATGGGGATGCGTGGCAACCACAACGTCAAGCCGTTCAATATTTTTGCTCTTCAAAAAATCGGAAACAACGTTGAAATATTTGGACTCGCCTGCGTCAACAAGCATTGTTTTGCCATTTGGGGAAACCAGCAAAAGGCAATCGCCCTGCCCAACGTCTATTGCATAAACAGTCACCGCGCTGTCGTCCGGAAGCGTGGATATAGGGTCTGAGTCTGTTGGCTGAGGTATCGCAGAATGCTCGGGCGCAAGTGTGACGTCAGCGCTTGCGGGCGACTGCTCCTGTGTGAACCACCCTTCAACCGTGCCAAAATAAACCGCCACAAGCAGCAGCGCCACAAATACCACCGTCAGCACAAATGGAACCGGAGACACTCCCCTGCCGCCTATGCCGCCGTTGGTGCGCTTTGCATTGCTGCCCGAATGCGACTGCGCGGACGCGGCGGAAGCATTGCTTGATGTGCCGCCGCTGCTTTTGTTGCTGTGCGTATTGTTGCTTTTTTTAATACCGTTATCCATAATATCCCCCATTAAATAATCCGTTAATGAATTATATCATTTAATACTTGTTCACACAAGCGCAAAACCCAAAGCAATGCAAACCTGTGCGGCAATATATGTGGACATTATCACAATGCTGTCTGCTTTTGCACGCGGAAGCGCAAATGTGTGCGTTGCAAGCACGGTATCGGATGCGGCAAACAGTATGCTTCCCGCCGCAAGAAGCATAGTTGCGTATGTGGGCATCCGCATATGCGCGTATATCATCAGCGCGACCACGACCGCCAAGGTTGTCATATATACAAAGCAGGCGGGGCGCATTGGCTTTTCAACATGGGGGAACAGCCTTTTGACAAGAACAATCAGCAGAAAAACCATCACGCATATAACAGCGAACAGCACGGCATAGCGCCAAACGCTTGGTGAGGAATTGAACGGAATGCCGAACACGCACAGCATATAGAAAACATGACCTATCCAGAAAAACAGCATACCGACTGCAAAGAACTGCTTTTTTATGATGGAAGCCATAAGCATTATGTCGCCCACGCAGCCGAGCGCAAGAGCTGTTATAACCATCCATGAAACGGCTTTGCCGCGCACCGCGCACACGCAGCAATAAAGTGCGATTATAATCGGCACGAGCATCGGCTTTGTAATGCCGTGCATCAGCCGCACGCCGCTTATCCATCCCGCCATGTGTATTGCGGACGCCGCAAGCAGCGCTGCCGCGGATATCCATACTCCAATCATCATATACTACCCCCCAAGTATGCGAATACGTTTTTTGATTATAGCACAGGTGGATAAAAATTGCTCTTGTTTTTTGAAAAAAAGCTGATAAAATAGACGTATTATGTATAATGAGGAAGTTTTCTTCCGAAAGGAGAAGTAATGGAATACACACGCGAGGTTAACGAGATGTGCTGCGTTGCAAAGGGCGCGGTGCATGACCCCGCCCCCATCCCTGAGGAGGGCAAGTGGATAAAGGCAAAGCAGATCGATCAGATAAGCGGTCTGTCCCACGGCGTGGGGCGCTGCGCTCCCCAGCAGGGCGCCTGCAAGCTGACGTTAAACGTCAAAGAGGGCATTATTCAAGAGGCGCTGATTGAAACAATCGGCTGCAGCGGAATGACGCATTCCGCAGCTATGGCGGCCGAGATTCTGCCCGGTAAAACTCTGCTTGAGGCTATGAACACCGATCTCGTCTGCGACGCTATAAATGTCGCCATGAGAGAGATATTCCTTCAGTTTGTTTACGGGCGCACGCAGAGCGCATTCTCCGACGACGGTTTGCCCGTTGGCGGCGGGCTTGAAGACCTTGGAAAGGGTCTGCGCAGTCAGATAGGCACTATGTACGGCACAAAGGCGAAGGGCGCAAGGTATCTCGAGATGACCGAGGGCTATGTTACACGAGTTGCGCTTGACGAAAACAACGAGATAATCGGCTATGAATTTGTCAGCATAGGCAAAATGATGGAAGCCGTTAAAAAGGGTATGGAGCCTAACGAGGCGTACAAAAAGTTTACGGGCGTATATGGGCGTTTTGCGGACGGTGTTAAATACATCGACCCCCGCAGAAATTGAGGTAAGCATATGATAACATTTGAAGGCTATGAAAGACGTATCGCCACCCTGACCGCCGAGATGCCCAAATATGGTATCTCAAGTCTTGAGCAGGCGAAGGAAATTACAGACGCCGCAGGCATTGATGTGCGTGCGATAGTTCAGGGCATTCAGCCCATTGCTTTTGAGAATGCCGTTTGGGCATACACGCTTGGAGCGGCGATCGCCATAAAGCGCGGCGTAAAAACAGCCGCTGAAGCAGCCGAGGCTATCGGATGCGGACTTCAGGCGTTTTGCATCCCCGGCTCCGTTGCGGACAACCGCAAGGTGGGGCTTGGTCACGGCAATCTGGGCGCGATGCTTCTTACGGAAGAAACCCGCTGCTTCGCTTTTCTTGCCGGTCATGAGAGCTTTGCCGCCGCAGAGGGCGCGATAGGCATTGCGCGCACGGCAAACAAGGTCAGAAAAATACCGCTTCAGGTGATACTCAACGGGCTTGGCAAGGACGCCGCGTACATAATCTCACGCATAAACGGTTTTACATATGTTGAAACCGAGTATGACCCATACACCGATGGTTTGAAAATTGTCTACACCCGCCCGTTCTCCGACGGTGAGCGCGCAAAGGTGCGCTGCTATGGCGCGGACGACGTCTGCGAGGGTGTTGCAATAATGCGTCACGAGGGTGTTGACGTGTCCATAACGGGCAACTCCACAAACCCGACACGCTTTCAGCATCCGGTTGCCGGCACATATAAAAAATGGTGCTGGGAAAACGGCAAAAAATACTTTTCTGTCGCCTCCGGCGGCGGCACGGGACGCACTCTGCATCCCGATAACGTTGCGGCCGGTCCTGCCAGCTACGGCATGACGGACACAATGGGGCGTATGCACTCCGACGCGCAGTTTGCCGGCTCAAGCTCCGTTCCCGCGCACGTTGAGATGATGGGGCTTATCGGCATGGGCAACAACCCGATGGTTGGCGCAACAGTCGCAGTTGCCGTTGCCGTGGCTGAAGCTTTGAGCTGAAAGTGCCGACACACTGCAAATCGCAGTGCCGCATTTGCCCTGCGGTTTGCACTAACGTGAAAATTTCTCTCTGACAGACTGAATTATTTAAGCAGCGAAGCTATGTGTTCGCTGCTTTTATTAACTGAAGAACAAGGCTCGTCTGAAAACTGAAGCCGCACATCTGCGTTTGATGCAAATGTGCGGCTTGATTTTAGCTTTGATTAGCTGCCATATGCAAACAGTAGTTCAGCATATGCTTTGCTTTGTCTGAAGGCTTGCGGAATTCTTTTGAAAAAGCCTCCGCCGTTTGCCGTGATTTATAACTGCAAGCGGGCTCAATAGAGCTTTCTTGCAACATAGGTTGTGTGCAGCAGCTCATGCGCCTTATGGCTGTTCGGCTCGCCCAGATAGCTTGCGTAAAGCTCCTTAACGACCGGATTCTCATGAGACTTGCGGAGCGTCATACCGGCATCCTCGCTGTACAGCGCCTTTGCGCGCTCGGCGCGGAGGTCTGTAAAGTTACGGACATAGCCGGGCTGATGAGGCTGACCGCCGCCGTTTACACAGCCGCCGGGGCAAGCCATGACCTCGATGAAGTCATAGTGCTTTTCGCCGCTCTTGACCATGTCAAGCAGCTTGGAGGCGTTTTCAAGACCGGAAGTGACAGCGATACGCACTGTTGTGCCCGCAAGATCAACCTCCGCCTCTTTTATTGCCTCTACGCCGCGAACGGCATGGATGTTAAGATCCTCAAGGGGCTTGCCGACTACCAGCTCATAAACGGTTCTGAGCGCGGCTTCCATAACGCCGCCTGTTGCTCCGAAAATGTGACCTGCGCCTGAAGCCACGCCAAACGCGGGGTCGCATTCCTCATCGGGCAGACGATCGAACACTATGCCCGCCTTCTTAATCATGGAAGCAAGCTCACGGGTGGTGATTGAAACATCAACGTCACGAACGCCGTTGACATTCATCTCGGCACGGGCAACCTCAAACTTCTTTGCGGTGCAGGGCATAACGCTTACAACGAATATGTCCTTGGGATCAATGCCCGCCTTTTCGGCGTAATAGGACTTGACGAGTGCGCCGAACATGCCCTGCGGGCTCTTGCAGGTGGACAGGTTGGGTATGAACTCGGGATAATAGGTTTCACAGAACTTAATCCATCCGGGTGAGCAGGATGTGATAAGAGGCATTGTGCCGCCGTTCTTGATGCGGTTGAGCAGCTCTGTGCCTTCTTCCATAATGGTGACGTCCGCAGCGGTGTCAACATCGAACACCTTGTCGAAGCCCAGACGACGCAGAGCGGCAATCAGCTTGCCCTCAACATTTGTGCCGATGGGCATACCGAAGCACTCGCCAAGCTGAGCGCGAACGGAGGGAGCGGGACCTATGACGACGTGCTTTGTTGGATCTGCAAGCGCAGCCCATACCTTGGAGGTGTCGTCCTTTTCGGTGAGCGCGCCCGTGGGGCAAACGGCGATACACTGACCGCAGTTGATGCAGGACGTCTCATCCAGATCCATTTCAAACGCTGACGCGATATGGGTTTTGAATCCGCGGCGGTTTGGTCCGATAACGGACGCGTGCTGGTTATACTTGCAAACCGCAACGCAGCGGCGGCACAGTATGCACTTGGAATTGTCGCGTACAAGGTGGATGGCGGACTCGTCAAGGTCGGGCTTTAACGGAGCGCCAAACTCAAAGCGATGACCATCCGCGCCATACTCCTGCGCAAGCGTTTGCAGCTCACAATCGGTGCTGCGTGAGCAGGAAAGGCAATCCATGCGGTGGTTGGACAGAATAAGCTCAAGGGTAGTCCTGCGGGAATTGCGCAGAGCGGGGGTGTTGGTTTGAACCTCCATGCCCTCTGCCACCTGCTGGAGGCACGCCACAGGGTTGCTTCTTGCGCCCTTGACCTCAACCACGCACATACGGCAGGCGCCGATAGCGTTGATACCCTTGAGATAGCAGAGCGTGGGGATACGAATACCGATGGTTTCTGCGGCTTCCAATATAGTGGAATTGGCGGGAACCTCAACGTCGATACCGTTAATTTTCATTCTGATGTTATCCATATGCGGTCTCCTTATTTCTTGACGATTGCGTTGAACTTACAGGTCTCAATGCACGCGCCGCACTTGATGCACTTATTAGGATCAATGTGGTGGGGCTTTTTGACCTCGCCGCTGATGGCGCCAACGGGGCACTTGCGTGCGCAGGCGGTGCAGCCGCGGCATACATCGGGCAGTATCTCATAGTGCATGAGATGCTTGCAGACGCCGGCGGGGCAGCGCTTTTCAATAACGTGCGCCTCATACTCATCGCGGAAATACTTCAGTGTGGAGAGTACGGGGTTGGGCGCTGTTTGACCGAGAGCGCAGAGAGCGTTTGCCTTGATGTAGTAGCAGAGCTCCTCGAGCTTGTCGAGATCCTCCGGCTCGCCCTTGCCGTCAACAATCTTGTTGAGCAGCTCAAGCAGACGGCGTGTGCCTATGCGGCAGGGTGTGCATTTGCCGCAGGACTCGTCAACGGTGAAGTCGAGGAAGAAGCGGGCAAAGTCAACCATGCAGGTGGAGTCGTCGGTAACAATCATACCGCCCGAGCCCATCATCGCGCCGATGCGGGTGAGGTTCTCGTAATCGATCGGGGTGTCAAGGAACTGTGCGGGGATGCAGCCGCCTGAGGGTCCACCCGTTTGAACAGCCTTGAATTTGCGTCCCTTGGGAATGCCGCCGCCGATATCGAATATGATGTGGCGAAGCGTTGTGCCGAGAGGAATCTCGACAAGACCCGTGTTGTTGATTGCTCCGCCCAGAGCGAACACCTTTGTACCCTTGGACTTTTCAGAGCCCATGGATGCAAACCAGTCTGCGCCCTTCATGAATATCTGAGGAATATTGGCAAGCGTTTCAACGTTGTTGATAATGGTGGGCTTGCCGAACAGACCCTTGTTTGCGGGGAACGGGGGCTTGTTGCGCGGCTCGCCGCGATTGCCCTCGATTGAGGTCAGCAGCGCAGTCTCCTCGCCGCAGACGAACGCGCCCGCGCCGAGACGGACGTCTATGTCAAAGTTGAAGCCCGTTTCAAAAATGTTTTCGCCCAGCAGACCGTATTCACGCGCCTGATTGATGGCGATGTGCAGACGATGCACCGCGATGGGATACTCCGCGCGGACATAGATATAGCCCTTGGAAGCGCCGATAGCGTAGCCCGCGATTGCCATAGCCTCAAGAACTGCGTGGGGGTCGCCCTCAAGAACGGAACGATCCATAAACGCACCGGGGTCGCCCTCGTCGGCGTTGCAGACGACGTATTTCTGATCTGCAACATTATTTGCGGCAAACTGCCACTTCATACCCGTGGGGAAGCCCGCGCCGCCGCGGCCGCGAAGCCCGGACGCCTTCATCTCATCAATGACCTCCTGCGGGGTCATTTCCGTAAGCACCTTGCCCAGAGCGGCATAGCCGTCCATGGCAATGTACTCATCGATGTTTTCGGGGTTGATAACGCCGCAGTTGCGCAGCGCGACACGCTTCTGAGTTTTGTAGAATGTTGTCTCACCGAGAGCGGGAACGTCCTTAAGCGACATACCCTCTTTTTCTTTGTGGACGAGACGTTCAACAATACGACCCTTGAGCAGATGCTCCTCGGCGATCTCACGAACGTCATCGGGCTTTACGCGGCTGTAAAATGTGCCGTCGGGATAGACGATCATGACAGGGCCCATTGCGCAGAGACCGAAGCAGCCTGTGCGGACGATTTGAACCTCATCCTGCAGGCCGAGACGTACAAGCTCCTCCTGAAGCCTGTCGCCTATTGCCTGACTGCCTCCGCTGGTGCAGCCTGTACCGCCGCAAATCAAAACATGTGTGCGAATCATTAATGTTACCCTCCGTAATTATTTCGCATCGACCGCGCCGATGGTGTATTCAACAATGGGCGCGCCGCCCACGATGTGCTTTTCAATGATTTCACGCGCCATATCCGCAGTGACCTTAACGTATGTAACGCGCTCCTTGTCATTTTCAAACACCTCAACAATTGGCTCGTAACGGCACATACCGATACAACCCGTCTGCGTAACCGTGACGCGGTCTCCCAGGTCACGCTTTGCAACCTCCTCAACCAGCGCATTAAGCACGGGACGCGCACCCGCGGCGATACCGCAGGTAGCCATGCCGACGACTATACGAGTCTCATTGGCGCCCTCTCTGAGGACGACCTTGGACTGCATCTTCTCACGAATTTTCGCAAGCTCTTCAAGGGATTTCATACTAATATTTCCTTTCAGTATTTATTAAGTCCGCCCCTTGCGGGGAACGCAGCGGGAGCTTGCCTGCCGTTTTACGGGGAGGGTCTCTCCGCTTATTATCGATGGCGGATATGCCGTTATCATATCGAAACAGCTTCGACAGCGGCACATAATCGCCATGACCGATTATTGATATTGCTCCTCAAGCGCCTCACGCGCCCATTGCAGCACCGAAGCATCGCAAAGCGGAACTGCTCCGCCCAGCGCCTCGCGCATCTCTCGGGTGTCAAGCTCGACTGTTCTGTCGGGCAATGTATGGCGAAACACAAAATCCACGTCCGGCGCACCCTGTATGAGCGAAACGATGGTTGAAACAACGTCGCCCAAGGGAGTAAAGTCCATATGCTTTTTGAAGAACACGGCGGTTACAGACGTGCCGTGCGCAGTGGGATAAAGTGAGCGTTCCTTTGAGTCAATCGTCATTGAACCGCCGGTCTGCTCCGCAGCCAGCTTCAAAAGCGGCAGCCCCATGCCCACCTTGCGCGTCGTCCTTGTTGTTGAGAAAGGATCGACCACCGTTTGAAGGAAGCTTTTGCTCATGCCGCGTCCGTTGTCGCGGATGATTATCGTCAGCATATCTTCATTTTCGGTTATGAGTATCTCGATGAGAGTACCCTCCGCCGAAATGGAGTTCTGAGCGATATCCAGTATGTTAAGCGAAAGCTCTTTCATATAGTTTGCCGATTCCTCAACTTTTTCTGCCTGCGCGCAGCTTGTTAAACAGTGCGCGGGTGATATCCTCCGACTGCGCGTCACCGTCGCAGTCAAGCTCAATGTGGTTTTGCGTCACCCCAAAATCCGTAAGCCTGTGGGCGTCGCTTGAGACCAAAATACACCTGCCGCCCGAAAGCCTTTCGGCGTTTTGCTTGTCGTGAACCTCGCAAATGTCAAACGTGGGTTCGTCCGGAAAAGCTCCCAATATCGCAAGCAGCCCGTTGGACTCCCTGTCGATATGTGCGGGATATGCAATCCCGTCAAGGCTTTTGACAAGCGCGGCCGCTTCGGCAAGCGAAAGGTCTGTTGCCGCCGGCAAAAAGTAAGGGTCTTCACCCGTGATAACGTCATCCGCCGTCATAATGGGCTGATTGCCGAATATCTCCACACGGTTGGGAAGCTTCATTCTGTGGGGCTGAATCGCCCTGTCGAACGCCTCCGCCTGTTTCAGCGCTTCAAACAGGCATACCATGTGAATCTCCTCAGCGGTTGTAAGCTCACATCCGGCTATCGGCGTAACGCCGTATTCGGCGCACGCGGTGAAAAACGCATTGCAGTTTTTGCAGGAGTTGTGGTCTGTCAGCGCAACAATCCTCACGCCGGCAAGAAACGCCATTCCCGCGATGTTGCACGGCGTCATGTCCTCATCCCCGCATGGGGACAGGCATGAGTGAACGTGCAGGTCGTAGGTAAACAGCGTCATAGTGACCTCAACGCCCCCCTTGCTTTTCACCCTCCTGCCTGAGCAGGGAGGCAATGGCGGCGCAGGTCTCAAATGTGCCGCCCGAAACGGTAAGCAGGTTGATATTGTGTGTGCGCGCCGCGTTAATCGCGTTGGCGTCGGGCGTAACCCCCTCCGCAAACACCACGCAGGCAACGTCCGCAAGCTGCGCCACGGCGGCAACATTGACGTTTGACATTATGGTCACCCACGCGTCGCCGCTTTGCGCTCTTCCCATCACCCAGCTTAAGAGGTCGCCCGCGTAACCGCCGACAACAACGCGTTCCGCATCGGATACTGTTATGCGGCTTGCGTTCAATGCTTTTGCAAGCGCTTCAACGGTAAGCATCACGAACCACCCTTTTCTGCATTCTCGTTTTTGAGAAGCTTTTGAATCTTTTTGCGCATACGCACTATGCAATCGTCTATCGAGGCGGTTCCCCTCACAACGTCCTCTGCAAACGCACGGCAGGTCGGCGACCCGCAGGAGCCGCAGTCTATCTGAGGAAGCTCCTCGGTTATCCTCTTGGCGTCCATCATAAGACGCATTGAAGAAATCATATCGGAACCCAGTGCGCCCGTAGGCATGTAGGTGAACGGTGCGGCGTCAATCAGCTCGTCCGGCACATAATCCTCCGACTGCCCCTCCTCAAGCGGAACATGGTTGCGCGAAATTGGGAGGAAGCGGCGAAGCGTTTGAAGCCTGACTCTTGCGATATATGGATTTTCAACCGCCATAACGCCCCCGACGCATCCGCCGGAGCAGGCGTTAAGCTCCACAAACTCAAGATCGTTTATGTTGCCCGTCTCGATCTCGTCAAGCACCTTTATCACATTTTCAATCCCGTCGGCGGCAAGGTATCTGTCGTTCATAAGACCGGCGGACTCTCCGCCCGTCGCCGCCCAGCTTATGCCGATGTTGCCCGCGGAGCTTGCCGCTTCAGCAGACGGCGATTCCTCACGGTTCATCTTAGCGATAAGCTGCATATAAACCTCGCTCATCGATACGACGTTATCAACGTATATCTCCTGACCCTCGATTGTGTTTTTAACCCAGCTGACCTTTGCGGGGCAGGGCGATATAAACACCGTGCGTATATCGGAAGGTGAAAGCTCGGGATGCTCCTCCATCGCCTTGCGTCTTGCAAGCTTGCCCGCTATCTCGATAGGGGGCAGAATGGGTATCAGATTGCCCGTCAACGTTGGAAAGCGAAGCTTTATCAAGCGAACAACAACCGGACACGCCGAGGATATGGCGGGCAGATGAACATTCTGCTTTTTAAGATAGCGTCTGGTAAGCTCCGTGGCAATTTCCGCCGCCTGAGCAACCTCATACACATCGTCAAAGCCCATATCAAGCAGACCCTGAATTACAAAGTCTGCATCGTCAAGCGCGTTAAACTGCCCGAAAAGGGAAGGCGCGGGAAGTGCGATAAGGTACTTGTCTCTCGGAAGGTCACTCAGTTTATCGAATACGGCACGTTTTGCCTTGTATTGGCACACACGAATGCACTCACCGCAGTCAATGCAGTGCAATGAGTTTATCTGTGCATGTCCGTCTCTGATGCGTATTGCCTCGGTTGGGCAGCGCTTGAGACAGTTTGTACAGCCCTTGCATTTTTCCCTATCCAATGAAACCGAATGAGTATATTCCATAATTCAAATTAAAGATTGAACACTAAGGTTATTGTAGTTCCCGTCCCAACGATTGAATCAATCGACAGAACGTCTGAGTAGCGTTTCATGTTGGGCAAGCCCATGCCCGCCCCGAAACCGAGCGCACGAATGTTGTCCGGCGCAGTGGAATAGCCCTCACGCATTGCTTCCTCAACGTTTGGGATACCCGGCCCGTCATCACGAAGCTTAACGGTGATATCCTTTTCGGTGATGAAAACGTCTGCGTCTCCGCCGTGCGCGTGGATTACCATGTTAATCTCACCCTCGTACATGGCGATGGATATTCTGCGGATGGTGTCGGGCGCGACGCCAAGCTGCCTAAGCAGTTTTTTCACCTGAACGGACGCTTCACCCGCCGAGGTGAAGTCCGCCCCGTTTACGTCATAATGAAAGTGCAGCGGTTCGCTCATAGACTCTCTGCCCGTTACTTTCCGAGGCCGGCTTCATAAAGCCTGCCGCAGGACACGAACATAGTCAGCTCGGTTGCAAGCACCGCAACGCCCGCGGAATCCGCCAGCCTGATTATCTCATCGGTTGGGCGCTTGCCGCGAACGAATACGACGCAGTTCATATCCATCATCATAACGGTGCGGATGACCTGCGGATTCATAAGACCGGAGAGCAGAACGCCTTGGTCTTTAACGTAAGCAAGCACATCGCTCATCATGTCGCTTCCGCACGCGGAACGCACCTCACGGTCAAGGCAATCCTCACCCGCAAGCACCGTTGCGTCCAAAATTTCTGCGACCTGTCTGATCTTCATAAAACGACGTTTCCTTTCAGGTTATAGGGCGAATCAGTTGAACTTTGACAGTATCTCACGGACGTCGGCGGGAACAAGACGACCATGCACTTCTCCGTCGATCATCATAACGGGAGCAAGACCGCAGCAGCCGAGGCAGCGTGTCGCCTCAAGGGTAAACTTGCCGTCGGCGGTGGTGTGACCCGGCTCAACATTCAAAACCCTTGAAAGCTCGTCCAGTATGTTCTGCGAACCCTTGACGTAGCAAGCCGTGCCCAAGCATACGCGAATAAGATGCTCGCCACGCGGCTCAAGGTTGAACATTGAATAGAAGGTGGATACTCCGTATATCTCCTCAAGGGAGCGACCGAGACCCTCTGCCACCATTGTCTGAACCTCGATAGGCATATAACCGTAGATTTCCTGCGCCGCCTGCAGAACGGGCATTGTGGAACCTTCCTTGCCCTTCCACTCGGCGATGACCTCCCTCAGCTTTGCCTCCTGCTCAGGAGTGCCTCTGAAGGGAATTGCCGTGATTTGTTTTGCCATGACAGTCCTCCTTGTACCGCTTTTATCGCGGAATTATTGATACGATGTTTGGCGTTTGATATGCCTGACAAGGCTTTGACACACGCCCACGCGGACGCGAACAAAAGCAGCCCGACATCTATCATCAGCCAATTTAGAGTATAACACAAGGTCAACTCAAATTCTATAAATGATAACCTATATTTTATTGTATATTTAGACAAAACAAGACAGTTCTTACGGTTCGTATGCCATATCTGTTTGCAGTCGGCACTTAAGCGTGCTATAATGGCGGAGACGCGGACGATTTTTGTGCCGCTGATTATGATGCGTCGGAATTTAACTTACCATGTTTTATTTCGACATTTGATAACATGATTGATACCTTGCTGAACTCCCTTGCGGCGGTGGCGATAGTTATGGCAATCGTTGCCGTGGGCTTTTTTTCTGCCAAGCGCGGCTATATACGGCGTGAGCATAAGGGACTTATAGTCAAGCTGATAATCAGCGTGGGTATGCCCGCGCTTGTTGTCAACAACATTTTGGGCTCGCTTGACCTCAGCAAAATGGGCGACCCGCTGCTGTTGTTCGCTCTGCCCATAGTCAGTATGCTTGTGACGCTTGGCGTTGGGCTTTTGCTTGCAAAGCTTGTTAAGCCCTCGCCCGTGCGGCGCGGCGGCTTTATAGTGATGTGTGCATTTTCAAACTCGATATTCGTGGGGCTTCCTATGAATACGGGGCTTTTCGGGGACGCCGCCATACCGTATGTAATGTGTTTTTACATTATAAATACGTCACTATTTTGGACTGTCGGCAATTATCTCATCAACAAAAGCGGAGAAATAGGGCGCGGTGAAGCGCCCGCAAAGCAAGGCTTTTTTTCTCACCTTAAAAAACTGCTGTCGCCTCCGCTTATCGCCCTCATGATAACCATACCGCTTTTGATACTGGAGTACAAGCTCGGAAAAAATGCTGAGTTTACGGCGTGGACCGCCTCTTGGTCAGGCTGGGAATATATTCTTCTGATAAAGAGGAGCTTTTTGAAGATGTGCGGGTATCTCGGCAACATTGTTACCCCTCTCGCACTGTTGTATGTTGGCGCAACTCTGTACGAATACGGCTTTAAGTCCCTCAAGCCCGACAGATGTATGTGGGCGGTGCTGGCGGTGAGGTTTGTGGTTGCCCCCGCCGTTATGCTGGGGCTTTGCGCCGCTGCGGGCTTTGGCGGCATAGGCTCAGGTGTTTTTGTTGTGGAGGCGGCTATGCCCGTTATGACGCAGGCGGTTGTGCTTGCCGCCGCTTACGATGCGGACGAAAGCTTTGTTGCTTCGGGGATGTGCCTTACAACCCTCGGATGCTTTGTTCTTGTTCCGTTGCTTATGCTTGTTATGAAAGCTTTGGGGCTTGTGTAAACCTTTGTTCTCAATTTGCACTTGTCATAAGCTCGTTTAATTTTCGTGTTGTTCAATGCGCCGTTGTCGTGTATAATAAAGGTATATACTACCCTAAGGAATTTGATTTTATGATACGTTCTGTCCTGCGAATAGTCTCTGCCGTGCTGTGTGCGGCATTCATTCTTTGCGCCGCGTGCTTTATGTGCGGCTGTCGCCGTTACAATATCAATCCACAAGCGGACGCCACGCAGTCGCCTGTCTCCTCCCCCGCGCCCGATGTTGACTACACGTTTACCCATTACATCCGATATTGGCCCGAAACCGCAGGCTACGATGACTGCGACTATGCCGTTACGGTTCAGATACCCCAATTTTCAAACACATTCACTGCGGGCTACAACATGAACACTGCCGTGCAGGGCTATGTGGACGGTCTTTATGCGCGGGTGGAGTCCACATACATGGGGCTTGCCGTGGCAGACCCCCCATATACAGAGGTATCCTGTGAGGTTGTGCGCGCAGGCGATTATACAAACGTCATTTTTACTGAAAGCCACTGCTATGAGGCTCAGCCCACGGTTGAAACATATGTGCTTATTCTTGACGAGAACGGGCTTGAGGTTAACCTTGACGCGGTGTTCTCCACCTATCACGCGGAAACGCTTGCCGCCTCCGCGATAGTCAAGCTTATGGCAAGCGGTGATATTTATTATGACGGCATTGATGAAACCGCAGTGCTTGCCGCTCTTGACATAAAAAACGGCTGCCGCGTCACCGAAACGGGCTGCGTGATATATCTGCATGAGGGCATATTTGCCCCATACGATTACAAGGAGCTTCAGTTTGAGCTGCCTTCGATTACGTTTTGTCCTGCGTTTATAACAGACTCCGACACGGCTGAATTGACTGAAGCACAGTACAGGCTTGTTGAACAGTATATGGGCTATCTCATTTCCGCCTGCATAATCCGTGAGGACGAGTTTTCGGACGGCACGCTTACCGAATACTCCGCCTCCGCATTTATGGGAGACGCCGTACTTGCTTTGGGATTGACGCCAAGCGCGGGACGCGTCTATATAGGCGAACAGGATTATCTTAATATTTACCAAAGCTGCTTTGGCGTTGGCTTCCCCGGCATTGATACGGACGGGCACAGCATCACTCTTTCCGATGGGCTTTACAGCGTTTCCACCGTGCAGCAGGCGTATGTTTACGGGCCGGATATGACCTCCGCGTCGTTTGACGCCGAAAGCGGGATACTTACGATTTCGGGCGATGTGATGTTTGGTGCGCCCGGATACGCCTACACCACATATGTGTGTCATGCTGTTTTGGAGCTGCGCCCCAACAGCGACAGCCCGTTCGGTTTCACTTTTATATCTCTCGATTTTACCTTTTGAAGGAGTTGTACTTTATGAACGAAACTGTCAGAACACGCTTTGCCCCCAGTCCCACGGGATTTATGCACGTTGGCAATCTGCGCACCGCGCTTTACGCTTGGCTTTGGGCAAGAAAAAACAACGGCAGCTTTATCCTGCGCATTGAGGATACCGATCAGGCACGCTTTGTTGAGGGCGCGGAGGATATGGTTTATCGCACGCTGAAAACGGCGGGCATCGACTGGGACGAGGGTCCCGACAAGGGCGGCGCCTTCGGCCCGTATGTGCAAAGTCTGCGCAAGGATATGTATCTGCCGTATGCAAAACAGCTTGTTGAGACGGGGCATGCGTATTATTGCTTCTGCACAAAGGACGAGCTGGACGCAAGACGCTCTGTTGTTGAATCGGAGGGCGGCACGTTCAAGTATGACAAGCATTGTCTTTGTATGTCAAAGGACGAGATTGAGCAAAGACTTGCGCAGGGTCAGCCGTATGTTATCCGTCAAAATGTGCCGCTTGAGGGTGAGGCAAGCTTTGACGACGCCATATTCGGGCATATTTCCGTTAACTGCTCCGAGCTGGACGACATGATACTTATAAAAGCGGACGGTATGCCGACATACAATTTTGCCAATGTTATCGACGATCACACCATGGGCATAACCCATGTGCTTCGCGGCATGGAATATCTTTCCTCAACGCCAAAGTACAATCTTCTTTATGACGCTTTCGGTTGGGAAAAGCCCGTGTATGTGCATCTCACAACCATAATGCGTGACGCAACACACAAGCTTTCAAAGCGCGACGGCGACGCCACGTTTGAAGACCTTGTTAATCTGGGCTATCTGCCTGAGGCGATAATCAACTATCTTGCCTTGGTCGGCTGGAGTCCCGGAGACGAGCGTGAGTTTTTTTCAACGGATGAGCTTATCAATGCGTTTTCGCTTGAGGGGCTTTCAAAATCTCCCGCTATATTTGACCACGACAAGCTCCGCTGGATGAACGCGGAATACATCCGCCGCATGGACGGCGCGGCATATATCAAAAAAGCCTTGCCGGAGATAATCGCGGCGGGCGCGGGCGATATGGCAAATTCTCCCGAATCGCTTGAGATTTTCACACGCATTCTTCAGCCGAGGACAGAGGTGTTTTCGGATGTGAAGGGCATAATTGATTTTCTTGCCTGCTTTGACGAGAATTACTCCGTTGAGCTTTTTACAAACAAAAAGTCAAAGACGGATTCCGCCGTTTCAAAAGAGGTGCTTACCGCCGTGATACCCATGCTTGAGGCGCTGCCCGCGTGGGATGAAGGCTGCCTGCATGACGCGCTTATCGGCTATGCCGCCGAAAACGGAATGAAAAACGGCACCCTGCTTTGGCCCGTGCGCATAGCTCTTTCCGGAAAAACCGTCACGCCCGGCGGAGCTATCGAAATTGCCTCTCTTTTGGGGCGCGATGAAAGTCTGCGCCGCCTAAAAGCGGGATTGCAAAAGCTTGGCTGATAAGCCGATATTTAAGGAGAATAACCATGTCGATTGCCGAGATTGCCGCCGCGCAGCGTGAATACTTTTTAAGCGGAAAAACTCTGCCCGTCGGCGCACGGCTCGCGGCGCTGAAGCGTCTGCGTCAAGCCGTGCAAGCCAATACGGACGCAATTGCCGCCGCGCTGAAGTCCGACCTCAACAAGGCCCCGCAGGAAGCGTATATGACTGAAATAGGTCTTGCGCTTGACGATATGGATTTTTGCATAAAGCATATTGAAAAATGGGCGCGTCCCGTTCGCGTGCCAACTCCGCTTTCACAGTTTTGCGCCAAAAGCGTTGAGTATCCTGAGCCTTACGGGTGTGCGCTTATCATGTCGCCATGGAATTATCCCTTTTTGTTGAGCATCGAGCCGCTTACAGGCGCTGTGGCGGCAGGCTGCACCGCTGTTTTGAAGCCCTCCGCATATGCCCCCGCAACCTCGAAAGTGATAAAAACGGTTGTGTCAGAGGCTTTTCCCGAGGGTTACGTCTGTGTAATCGAGGGGGGCAGGAGCGAAAACTCCGCATTGCTTGACGAAAAATGGGAATACATATTTTTTACGGGCAGCGTTGAAGTAGGTCGTCTTGTTATGGAAAAGGCGTCCCGGCATTTGACGCCCGTCAGTCTTGAGCTTGGCGGCAAAAGCCCCGTTATAATCGACAGGTCCGCGGACGTCGCGGTTGCCGCAAGGCGCGTCGCCTTTGGCAAATGCATCAACGCGGGGCAAACCTGCGTTGCTCCCGACTATGTGTATGTCCACAGCAGTCTGCATGACGAATTTATACGCCGATATAAGGATGAGGTCACAAAGTTCTTTCCGAATAACGATTTTTCGGATATGCCCGTCATAGTAAATGAAAAGCATCTGTCGCGTGTGATAGGTCTTGCCGCGGGCGCGGAGGCTGCTTTTTATCCCAACAATGCGGATGCGTCATCCCAAACGGTTGAAGCGCTTATCGACATTGAGCGCCGCTTCGTTCCTCCGCTTATAATTCCCAATGCCGATTGGGCAACGCCCGCCATGGGGGAGGAAATATTTGCCCCCATACTGCCCGTGCTTCCTTTTAACAACATTGAGGACGCCATATCTGAAATTCGCCGTCATCCAAAGCCACTTGCGCTTTATCTTTTTGCCCGCGACAATGCGGTTGAACGCGATGTGCTCTCCCGCGTTTCATTCGGGGGCGGCTGTGTTAACGACACAATAATCCATCTGTGCTCAAACCATCTCCGCTTTGGCGGCGTGGGCGAAAGCGGCATGGGCAGCTATCACGGCAAAAAAAGCTTTGACACATTTACGCATTATAAATCCGTGGTTAAAAAAGCGCTGCGGCCCGACCTCTCGATGAGGTATCATCCGTACAGCGCAAAAAGCTTTAATATAGTTAAAAGGTTTATGTGACCTTTGCGGCTTTGCGGCAAAGGTGCTATTCCATATAATGAGCGGCGGAATGGCATATTGACGTTGACTGTGCGGAAGGATGATTGTTTTCTGCGGCTTGCAGCACCTTTGCTGCGTACTCTGTGCGGATTACCCTATATGCGGGGGCATACGCGGCGCGATACCTTGCGCTGTGATGAACCACCGGATAGCCCGCGCGTTTGTAATGCAAAACGCAGTCCTCAACATCATCAACGTCAAACGGAAGCCCAACCGACGGATCAACAAGCAGCTGAAGCAGCAGGTCATAATGCTCCGTACTGCCGCACTTGAGCGCTGCGGTCGAGGCAAACCATTCGAACGCCGTTTTAACGCTGACGCCGTAAGAGTCCATTGCCCTAATATTCAGCCTTGAAAAGCCGTTGCCGATATCCTCAAGCAGCGGGGCATTGTTCTGCCTCAACGAACCATATTCGTTTGCAAGAAAGCTATACGCCGAGGCGCAATCCGTCAGCATATGCTCACACCCAAACTCACTTTGAAAAAGGAGCTTTATTGCATCCTGAACCTCCATCAGCGGATAACGCTCAATATGGTGCGCAAGCACCGAGCGCATACTATCCTGCATAGCGGCAGCACCTCCAAATACCGACAAGGTAATACTTATGTCTATATTATACACTATCTCTTATGTAGGCGAAAGTGGTATTTTTGTATACTTTGTAACTTAATGGTGAATTTTACGGTATCATTGTAAACAATTGTGATAATTGCATTTACGGCACAATTATTTTTTTGTGCGTGTGAACTGCGGATAACTGAATCTTTCGCGTATGTGATTAAATTTTTACAGTTAGCTTGTGTAATTCTGAAGCTTTCATGCATCAGTATTTTTTGAAATTTATTCATAATAACGAACAAAAACGCTTGACATTTGGTAAAGAGTATTGTAAAATGAGACATATTAATTGAATTGTCTCACTTTTTGTGTTAAATATACAAGTCGGTTTGCAATGAACGGGGGGTATCTTATGGCAAACGGAGGGAAAGGCGATCGCACGCGCAATCGTATTCTTGGGGTTGCGGACGATCTTTTTACATCAAAGGGGTTCAGCGCTGTTACCATGATTGAGATATGTCAGCGTGCAGGCTTGAGCCGAGGGGGACTATACCGCTATTACTCGTCAACAAGCGATGTGCTCAAGGGAGTTATCATCAAGCGTGGGCAGGATGCGCTTTACGAATACAACGAAATGGTCGTCAGTCATATTTCGCCGTCTGAGATGGTTTTCAATTTCATAATCAAAAAGCTTGAGCGAATGTCGCAAAAGCAATCCACTATTGACAAGGCCGTGATTGAATTTGTTGCAAGCGGGCGCGGCGGCAGCGAATTTGCATATGAAAACGCTGAAACTCATGTACGCATACTCGCTTCGATAATTCGCTCCGGTCAAGAGCAGGGTGCGTTTATAGACGTTGACAGCAACGATCTGGCAAGAAGCATCCTTTGGGAAATACAGGGCATGACGACATACTCCTCATTTATTACTTTTTCTCATGATCAGCTTGAAAAATATGCCCGTCTTCGGATAAAGCAGATATCCGTTAGATAGGGCTGCCGTAAATTGCTTTGGGCAAAAAGAGAGCGGCGCTTAAGATCCGCTCTCTTTTATGTGTTTGCATTCTTTTTTGAACCGTGCGATTTTATATTGAATAACCGCGCACGGGGTTAACCCACGATGTCGCCCTTGTGAGTGATAAGAGATGCGTCGCGCACGCCGTTTACGCGCAGAAGCTTATCAACAAAGCCTGTTTGACGCTGTGAAAGACGAATTTCAACAACTATCTCAACGCCCTGCGGACGCACTGTTTTTGACTTGAGACGATTTTTGGGGAGCTTGGAAAGCAGATTTCTTATCTGCTCTGATGCGGCTTCGTCATAGTGGATTATCAGCAGGTAAGGTTCGCTTGAAGCAACCTTGACCACCCTCATCAAAATCATCACAATGCCGATGAACACCACGGCGATAAGCGCGGTAATCGCAGAGCCGGCGCCGATTGCAACGCCCTCTCCCACCGCCCAGAACATGAATACGGTGTCAATCGGATCTTTTACAGCAGTTCTGAATCGGATTATCGAAAGCGCACCGACCATACCGAGCGAAAGCGCAAGCTTGTCGGTTATCAGCATCAGCATAAGCGTTGTTACAAGTGTGAGCATAATGAGCGACACGTTGAACGTGCGCGAGTACATTACGCCTGCGAACGACAGTCTGTAAACAACAAATATCACGACGCCGACGATAAGCGCAACGAGCAGCGTCATCAGAACCTTCATCGGGTCAACATCCAACGAAAAGTAGCCCCCTAAAAAAGAGGTCGCGGCAAGCAAGGAACCCATTAGAAAAACCTCCGAAAAGTATTCTTAAAGCTCAAACTGACGGCACAGCACATATTTACTGGCTGCACTGCGGTTTGACGCACTTGTTTGGACGAGCATACGAATATACTCCGGTAAAACTCTGTTAAACTTGACTTCAAGTATGGACATTCCGCAGTCAAGCACAGGGTATGTCGGCAGCTCTTTGTCAAATATATCTGTTGCAAGAAAGCCCGTGCGGACGTCTTTATCTATTGAGACACGAACGGATTCAACAGGAAACACATACGGCTCGCGCATATAGTCAACTATCACACGTGGAACGTACCTGCCGCCTGAAAAAAGAGTGTAAAGCTCCCTTGCGAATGCGTCCTGCCCCTCGCGCAGCTTGCCGCCGTGCAGCAGAAACTCCGCCCCGCAGCCTGAAACAAGCGACTCGTATTCATCACGCGTGATGCTGAGAGAGTCCTTTTTGATATAGCCCTGACCCTGCTTGTGCTTGCGCTCAAGCTTGATAAACGAATCGCTGTTGTCATAAATGCGAATGCGATACTTGTCGCGGGAGTCAACCCCGTCAAGCTTTTCGCGGAACGCGGCGTCGTCAAGGTCGTCAAAATAGAGGCTGCGGATAAAATACTCCCCCGCCGCGCTCGCCGCTGTTTCATGCGCGGCATGAGAATCACAGTCAAGGAGCAACGACAATCGGCGCGAAAGCATTAACGCCTCCGCACCTGATATGTAATATTTAAGCTCGTGTCTGTATCCCTTCAAACCGCACGCTCCCGTTGCATACATCGACAATATTCTACCACGACAGGTTGTCAATAGCAATCATCATTTGTGAATTTACTGTTAATGCGGATTGCTTCTTGCCATGCTTTTTGCAGCGCTCTCAAGCCGCTCGGGTGTGTTGTCCTGCGGAATGACGCCGCAATGCAGCAGCAGAGCATGCTTTATCCGCCCAACCTCCGCCCCCGCTTCGATTCCGAGCCATCGCATAATATCATCACCTGTGCAATTGAGCGCATTTTCGGAAAAAGGCGTGCCGCTGCTTTGCATTTTTGCAATTACCGTGCGCCATCTGTTTGCACTTTTGACCTCGGCTCCCGAAAAGCAGCCCACCGAGCCTTTGAAATCCGCCTCACGCATATCGGCAAGCAAAAGCGTTTTCTCCACTCCCCACTGCACAAAGCGCAGCCTGAGGGTTGACTCCTTTGCCTCCCCACGCAAGTCAAACATATGGTGACGCACAAGCCATTCCGCTGTGTCGATATCACTGTTGCTGAAATGATATTTTGTCATTATTTCCCGGGTAATAATCGCACCATATACCTCATGCTCGTGCATATTGCCGTTTTTCGCCAGCATAATCGGCTTTGCAACATCGTGCAGCAGCGCGGCAAATCGAAGTATCTCATTGGGTGCGGCGCAGGCGGCTGAATACAGCATATGGGTCATTACGTCAAACCTATGATATTGCGGGTTCTGAAGAACACCCTTGCAGGCGGCAAGCTGCGGCAATATAACGTTGAGCGCACCTATTGAATCAAGCAGCGCAAGCCCTTTCAGCACAGAGTCCTGCGGAGGCGTTCCGTATTTTACATCGGATAAAAGAAGCTTTTTCAGCTCATCGCGCACCCTCTCCAAAGAAATGTCGGCAAGCTGACCCGAAAACTGCTTTGCGGCGGCAAATGTGCCGCGCTCCACATCAAAGCCAAGCTCGGACGCAAATCGCGCCATGCGCATTATGCGGAGGGCGTCGTCGCCCATTATCACACGCGGATCCCTTGAGGTTGCGCGGATAACACGGGCAGCTATGTCCGCCGCGCCGCCCGTCGGGTCGATTATATTTCCCGTCAGAATATTGAGGTAAATAGCGTTGACCGTGAAGTCGCGGCGAAACGCATCCTCCTCAATTGAGTCTGAAAATGTCACTCGATTTGGTCTGTGCGCACCGCCATCGCTGTAAACGTCACGCCGAAACGTGGTATGTTCAAACCGACAGCCACCGATATGTATCTCAACCATGCCATATGAATAGCCTGTTTTGAGAGTTTTTATGCTATTGTTAGCGCAAAGAGAGATTATCTCATCGGGCAGCATACGGCTTGTTATGTCAATGTCGTTTATTGGTAGCCCCAACATTGTGTTTCGTACTACGCCGCCCACGGCGTACAGCTCAACGCCTTTCGCCGCAAATAATTGGGCAAGCGCATTGAGCGCACTCGGCAGATTGATTGTGAGATTGCTGTTTGTCACAGTGCTTGCGCCCCTTCGTCCGATTATGCGGAGACGCCGTGGGGCGGAATTGCCCGCTTCACAGCGTCTCACATACGCGCTTTAATTCGTGTGCTGTCTGTTATTCGTCGTCGTCAACATCCACCTCGGTAAAGTGGGTGAGCAGCTCGTCTTCAATCCTGTCTGATGCTGACACAGCGTTGGCGTTGGCGTGCTCCGACTGCTCCGCGCACTTCGCCGCCTTCTCAAACTCCTCCTCCTCATTATGAGGAGCGCGTGCAATACTGACCACCCTGTGTTCATCGTCAACACGCATAAGCCTCACGCCCTGAGTGTTGCGTGATATTATGCTTATATCCTTGGCGGGCACGCGGATTATTACGCCATCATCGCGCACAAGCATTATATCCTCCGCATCGGTACACATACGCAGGCAGGCAAGATTGCCTGTTCTTTCGGTCAGCTTGAGAGTTTTAACGCCCTTTCCGCCGCGGGACTGGGTGTTGTATTCGTCCTCATTGGTGCGCTTGCCCAAGCCGTTTTCGGTTATGGCAAGTATGTAGCCGCCCTTTTGCACCTTTGTCATGTCGATAACGCGATCGCCCTCGTCAAGCTTTATGGCACGGACGCCTGTCGCCCCGCGCCCCATGGGACGCACGTCTGATTCGTCAAAGCGGATGCTCATGCCGTTTGCCGTGCCTATCATAATATCATCGTTGCCGTCTGTGAGCTGAACGCTTATCAGCTCATCATCCTCACGCAGACCCAGGGCGATTATACCGCCCTTGTGAATGTTGCTGAATTCGCTGAGCGCAGTCTTTTTGATAATGCCGTTCTTTGTTGCCATTATCATGTATTTGCCGCCGTTGGTATAGCTGTTGACGGGGAATGCGGCGGCGACCTTTTCACCGTTTTTGAGCTGAAGAAGGTTGACTATCGCCGTACCCTTTGCGGTTCTGCCCGCCTCGGGGATGGAATAGCACTTGATTCTGAACGCTCTGCCCGTGTTGGTGAAGAACAATATGTAGGAGTGGGTGGACGTGACGAAAATATCGGACACAAAGTCCTCATCACGCGTGGTATGACCCGAAACGCCTACTCCGCCCTTATGCTGAGTGCGGTAGGTATCCTCATTTATGCGCTTGATATAGCCAAACCGTGTGAGGGTGACTGCCATGTCCTCCTCCTGGATAACATCATCCATGTCGATATCCTCAATAACGGAGGTTATCTCTGTGCGCCTTGCGTCTGAGAAGCGTGCCTTGACGTCAAGCGCCTCTGAGCGGACTATGCCCAGCAGCTTTGACTCGTCCGCAAGTATCGACTTGAGATAGGCAACCCTTGCGACAAGGTCGGCTTCCTCCGCCTTGAGCTTATCCCGCTCAAGTCCCGTGAGGCGCTGAAGTCGCATATCAAGTATTGCCTGCGCCTGCTTTTCAGAAAAGCCAAAGCGTTCCATGAGGTTTGCCCTTGCTGCGGCAACGTTTGCGGACGCCTTGATTGTTGCGATAACCTCATCGATATGGTCAAGGGCTATAAGCAGACCCTCTATTATGTGCAGGCGTTCCTCCGCCTTTTCAAGGTCATATTTTGTGCGGCGTGTAACAACGTCCTTTTGAAACTCAAGATAATAATAGAGCATCTCACGCAGGTTGAGCACCTTGGGCTCGCCGTCCACAAGCGTAAGCATTATTACGCCGAAGGTGTCCTGCATCTGTGTGTGCTTATAAAGCTGATTCAGCACCACGTTGGCGTTGACGTCCTTTTTAAGCTCGATTACTATGCGCATTCCGTCACGGCTGGTTTCATCACGCAAATCGGATATGCCCTCAACCTTTTTGTCATGCACAAGCTCGGCAATCTTTTCAACCATCTTTGCCTTGTTGACCTGATACGGAATCTCGGTCACGATTATGCGGCTGCGGTCGTTCTTCATAGGCTCGATCTCGGTTCTTGCACGAACGATTATCCTGCCTCTGCCTGTGAAATAGGCATGGCGAATGCCCGCATCGCCCATTATCACGCCGCCCGTGGGAAAGTCGGGACCCGGAATGTAGTTCATAAGCTCGTCAATTGTGATTTCCGGATTGTCTATCATTGCAACAAGCGCATCGATAGTCTCCCCCATGTTATGCGGGGGGATGTTTGTTGCCATGCCGACCGCTATGCCGCCGGAGCCGTTTACAAGCAGATTGGGAAAGCGGCACGGCATTACCGTTGGCTGCATGCAGGTTTCATCAAAGTTGGGGCAAAAATCCACCGTGTTTTTTTCAATATCGCGCAGCATCTCCATTGTGAGCTTTTGCATACGCGCTTCAGTGTATCGCATAGCCGCCGCGCCGTCTCCGTCCACGCTGCCATAGTTGCCGTGACCGTCCACAAGCGGATAGCGTGTGGAAAACTTCTGCGCCAAGCGAACCATAGCCTCATACACGGCGGAGTCGCCGTGAGGATGGTATTTGCCCAGCACATCGCCGACTATACGGACGGACTTACGATAGGGCTTATCCGGATCAAGCCCCAGCCCGTTCATGGCGTAGAGTATGCGTCTGTGGACGGGCTTTAAGCCGTCGCGCACATCGGGCAGCGCACGGCTGATAATAACCGCCATTGCATATGAAATGAAGCTGCGCTTCATCTCGCCCACAAGGTTTGTTGGGGTTATGTGGGTGTCCGTTGAGTTGTCGCCAAAGCCTATGACGTCTTTTGTTTTATCGTCTGCCATAAAATACCTCTCTTATATGTCAAGGTCTGCCACAAGCTTGCTGTTAAGCTCAATGAACTCTCTGCGCGGCTCGACCTTATCTCCCATCAGCACGGTGAAAATTTGGTCTGCGGCAATCGCGTCGTCAAGCTGCACACGCCGCATTATGCGATTTGCGGGATTCATGGTTGTGTCCCAAAGCTGCTCCTCGCTCATTTCACCCAAGCCCTTGTATCGCTGAATCTCAATCTTTTCTCTGCCTATGTCGTCAAGCGTTGCGGAAAGCTCCTCATCCGAATAGACATATTTTGAGTAGCTGCCACCCTTTTTGATAAGATAGAGCGGGGGCTGCGCGATGTAGACATAGCCCTGCTCAACCATCGGGCGCATATGCCGATAGAAAAAAGTGAGAAGCAGCGTGCGAATATGGCTGCCGTCAACATCGGCATCCGTCATGCAGACTATCTTATGATAGCGCAGCTTTGTCACGTCAAAATCATCGTCCATGCCCGCGCCGAATGCGGTTATCATGCACTTTATCTCCGCGTTGCCAAGCACACGATCAAGCCTTGTTTTTTCAACATTAAGTATTTTGCCGCGAAGGGGCAATATCGCCTGAAACTTGCGGTCTCTTCCAAGCTTTGCAGAGCCGCCCGCGGAATCGCCCTCGACTATGAAAAGCTCACAGTTGCGCGGGTCTTTATCGGAGCAGTCGGCAAGCTTGCCGGGCAGACTGGTTGAATCAAGCGCGGACTTGCGCCGCGTGAGATCGCGTGCCTTTCGCGCCGCCTCCCTTGCGCGGGAAGCCTGAAGGCACTTGTCGATAATCAGCTTTGCCTCGTTTGGATGCTCCTCAAGATATTGGGCAAGCCCCGCGCCCAACGCACTGTCTACCATAAAGCGGATATATGCATTGCCAAGCTTTGTTTTTGTTTGCCCCTCAAACTGAGGCTCGACAAGCTTTACGCTGACAATCGCCGTAAGCCCCTCGCGGATATCCTCACCCGTAAGATTGACGTCGTTATCCTTTAATATTTTGTATTTGCGTGCGTAATCGTTAACCACGCGGGTAAGCGCGGACTTAAACCCCACAAGATGACTGCCGCCCTCTGTTGTGCGGATATTGTTGGCGTATGTGTATATGTTTTCGGAATAGCCATCGTTATATTGCATGGCTACCTCGATGCTTGCGGATTCAAGCGGATTATCATCCTGCTTGGAATAAAAATAGATTGGGTCGGGATGAAGAACCTCTTTATTTGTGTTAAGATACCTAACAAACTCCACCACGCCGCCGCGATAGCAAAAATCGGTTTCAAGCTTGGGCTCGACACGCTCATCCGTAACCACGATGGTAACTCCCGCGTTCAAAAAAGCAAGCTCGCGCAGACGTTCTGTAAGTATGTCGTACTCGTAGTTAACCTCGTCAAAAATATCTGTATCGGGGTGGAAGGTTATCGTTGTGCCGTGCTCTTCCTCGGTGCATTCCCCCACGACCTCGACCTCGGTTTTTTTGACGCCGCGCTCGCATGTCTGACGGTAAACCTTGCCGTCCTTGCGAACCTCTGCTATAAGCAGAACGCTGAGGGCGTTTACAACCGAAAGACCGACTCCGTGCAGACCTCCCGATACCTTGTAGCCGCTGCCGCCAAACTTGCCGCCCGCGTGCAGCATTGTCAACGCCACCTCAAGCGCGGACTTGCCCGTTTGCTTGTGCAAATCAACGGGAATACCTCGCCCGTTATCCTCGACCGTAACTGAATTATCCGCGTGGATGGTGACATAGATATGCGTGCAGTAACCCGCCATTGCTTCATCAATGGCGTTATCCACTATCTCGTATACCAAGTGGTGCAGCCCCCGTGAATCCGTGGAGCCGATGTACATGCCCGGTCTGCGGCGCACAGCCTCAAGACCCTCAAGCACCTGAATTTGCGAAGCATCGTAGGTGTCGTTCATCAAAGTTTAACCGTTCCTTTCGTGTATAGCACAGTAGTAGTTTTGCCTAAATTCGGGAAATATTACCGTTTTGGACATTAAAAGCCGTAACTCCCGCCAAGCGCTCAAGCGACGCGGCGGATGTGGCGGTTATGAAGCACTGACAGTCAAACGCAACCTCGGTAAGCGCGCGCTGACGGCTTTCGTCCAGCTCGCTCAGAACATCGTCAAGCAGAAGCACGGGAGGCTCGCCCAGCGCCTGACGCATCAGCGCAAGCTCGCTTAGCTTCAGTGACAGCGCCGCCGTGCGCTGCTGCCCCTGAGAGCCGTAAACACGCACGCTGCCGTCCGCAAGCTTTATGTCGATATCATCCCTGTGCGGTCCACGCGTTGTAAAGCCGCGTCGTACGTCGTCCTCCCGTGACTTTGAAAGTGCGTCGTATATGGCGTATTCCGCATCGTCGCCTTCAAAATCAACATTCGGCTCATAGCTGACAAAAAGCTCCTCTCGGTTGCCCGTAAGCCTTTTGTGCATATCATGTGCCACGGTGGAAAGCTCATCCATAAAGCCCCTGCGTGCGCGCATTATATCCGCGCCCAGCCGCGCCGCCTGTGCATTCCACATGTCAAGCATTTCAAAATCGGCTCCGCCTATTGCGAACGCCTCCCTGAGCAGTGCGTTTCGCTGCCTGAGCGCGGCATTGTACAACGCCGCTTTTGCGTAATAAGCGGGCTGTATCTGACAAAGCTCCATATCCATAAACTGACGTCTTACGGCGGGCGACGACTTAACAAGCGAAAGATCCTCCGGCGAAAACATCACAACGTTAATCACTCCCATGAGCTGTGCTGTTCGTTCGCACTTTGATCGGTCAACAAACACCTGCTTAGGCTCGTTTGCCCTCAGCTTTATCTCGATCGTGCGCGTACCCGTGCGTGTGCTTGCCTGCAAACCCACATAGCCGCCCGCAATCGAATGCCCTATAAGCTCCGCATCGCGTGAGGTTCTGTGGCTGCGCCCAAGCGCGCAGAGAAATATCGCCTCAAGCGCGTTGGTTTTGCCCACGGCGTTATCCCCAAGCAGCAGATTAAGCCCCGTGGACGGGACAAGCTCCGCATGGTCATAGCTTCGGTATCCGTTGAGGACAAGCTTTTTGATAAACATTTTTTGGGTGCAACCTCCAAAAAAATCAATGCGCACAAACCACCGTTTACATTATAGCACAGCTGTGCAACATAATCAAGTATTATTAATAATGAAGAAACTCCTTTTTTGCAAGTATATGTTTTCAAAAATTGTTGAATGTATAGTTTTTTGTGCTTCGGAAGAAACTTATAACGAATACGCCGAGCTTTCGGCATGAATAACGGAGGTAATCTGTATTATGAAACGTCTTATGCCGATAATTCTTGCGGCAATACTCTCGTTGACACTTATTCTGACAGGATGTAAGAAGAGTAATAACGACGTTAAACCCACAACGGCGCCAACCGCGACGCCCACAGCCGCGCCAACCGCGACGCCCACGACAAAGCCAACCGAGCGTCCTACTGAAACGCCGGCGGAAAGTCCCGAGGCGTCCGGCTCGCCCGAAACTTCACCTGAGGGTTCACCCGAAACCACCGACAACGGCGGCACGGTTAATCCGTAACACGCCTTCGGCGTCATCCAAGCAAAGCCCCGAAACCGTAAGAAGCTTCGGGGCTTTGATATTCATGCGTGATGATATTTGTTGTTAAGCATTAACCGATTGTTATTAATGCGTTTCGCCTCAGGACAGCCCCAGCGACAGACGCATAATTATAAGCGCGTCCGCCGACGTTACAGCACCATCGCCGTTTATATCCGCAGCGACACGCGCCACGCCCGTCAGGCTGATTATGCCGAGTGCGCCTCGCATTGCAAGCAGCGCGTCTGTGCTTGAAATCACGCCGTCAATGTTGACGTCTCCCAACATTATGCTGTTGAGCCGCGGCACGCTGACGTTGTCAATTTTTGCCATATCGCCGCCCTCTGAAGTGCTGCCGTCCTTGATGTACATCCAAGTGAACGTATACGCCCCGCTCTCCGTTATCTCATAGGTGTATGTCTGCCATGAGGAATCCGTGCCGCTCCACCCGATAATCTGTTTGCCGTTTGCCGCGAAAACCAGCTTATCGTATGTTTCTTCACTGCTTACCCAATAGTCAAATGATATTGTATCACCCGAATAGAGGTTAAGTGAGAGGGAGAACGATGAGGCCGAGTCGTCAACGCCCATGTTTGAGGACCGAACGTAATCACGCTCGTTATCCGAAGCAACGACAAAAGGATATTCGCTGTCGGGCATTGTATCAAAGTGAAGCGACCCGCCCATGCCGTTGATGTATTCGTCAAATGCGGTATACAGTCTGAAATCCTTAACATAAAGCGTGTCGCCGTTTAACGAAACATTAAGATCCTTTTGGTACATCACCATCAGGGACTGAACGCCGTCTGACGGTGCAGTGTACTCCGCCGTGGCAAACGACTCACCATCGGTTTCCTCAACGCCTGTAAATACTATCTCATTGCTGTAATTGTATATAACCAGCTTGTCATAATTTGCTTCACTTGCAAGCATGTAATCGAAGCGGAAGGTTTCTCCCATCTTCATATTGACGTCAATATAGAGTATTGAATTTGTGCTGTTGATATACTGATTGGTTGACGCAAGCCATACGCTGCCGTTCTTAAACGTTGGCTCAAACGTGTAGGTCGTAAGAGGAAGCACATATGCGTTCATCTCCTTTTGACCGGCGTCACGCTCAAACATATGCGTGGTGCTCATAGGAGGAATGTTGACGCAATCCAAATATACGGTATCTCCGTTGCAGTCTGCCGATAAATCCTTTGTATATTCCCAGCGGAAGGTATACCAACCATCGGCGCTGATAACGCCTGAATAGCTCTGCCAGACGTTGTATCCACTTTCGATCAGCAGGCACTCATCGTTGAGATAGAATCTGAATACGTCATAGTCGTCCTCAGTTGTAACCTTGTAATCAAAGCTGTAAACATCACCCTCCTTAAGCAGAACCATATCGGAGCAAAGAGTTGCCGTGCTGCCGCCCGTGTGGTTTGTGCTTGCCATAACGGCGCCATATCCGTTGTATTCATAATATGGTTGGAAGCTTTCAGCAACGGTGTAGCCAATATCCGTTTCGCCCACGTTTATTGTGCGCTGAGGGGTCATTTTGGGAGACACCTTTAGATTGTCAAGGCAGAAATAATAGTCGCCAAGCTCAACATTGTCCATTCTGAATATGATTGAATAATTGCCGTCCTGCGGAATTGTCACCGAATAGGTTTCCCAAAGGTGTTGGCTCCCCACCATGGTTGTGCCTGACGAATTGAAGCTGTCCGCAACGGTGCTTGCGCCATCCTCCTGCAAATACAGCGTGTACGAAAGCTCAACGCCATCCATGTCGCCGCCGCAAACCTTGTAGTCAAAGCTCATCACATCGTTTGCCGACGCGCAGAACGTTATGTAAATGCCAAACGTGGAATTATCAGCGGTTGTTGGGCAGGATTGGAGACAGAAGCGTTCGTCCTCAGACCTCCTCAATAAGGGTGAGATGCTTGACTCTATCAACGTTGCAGGATATTCGTATCCTACGCAGCTGACCGCGGCTGATATTGTGACGTCTGAAATCTGCATATCGCGTATTAACAGCCCGTTCGTGGCGCCGCCGCCCTTTGCGGAGGCGGTGTTGTATGTGAATGTCAGCCGATAGCTGCCTGCGGAAATAAAGCCCATAGCACGCACCCACTCCTCCGTGGGGGAGCTTACCGCGACAAGCGTGCTTAAAACGCCTGTGTCCTCATTGGTTATAGTAAGGCTGAAGTCTTTGGAGTTGCCCGTGCCAAGCAAATAGGTGAACTCAATAATCGTGCTCTCGCTAAATGAATCGTACCATACAAGTGAGGATGAGCCATCGCCCGACATATCGGTGCCGACCGAAAGAACCCAACGGCTCTGCCCGTCAACGTCCATAAACGCGGGCTCCCAAGGATTGTTGGCGTCATTCTCCGCATCCTTGAATATCTCTTGAACGCCATATTGAGGTGAAGCCGCCTGCGAAATTGACGGCGTGTAATCCGGGGTGTCGAATTGAGGCTTGCCCTGTGTCTGCGCCCCCTTTGCGCCCACGGTAACGGGCATTATCGAAAATGCCATTACACACGCCAAAATAATGAATGCGAATCGTTTAATCTTCATATTCTACTCTCCTAATAAAAATAATTTGTTCGGATGCTGAACACGCCTCTCCCCGAAGCGCCTCCCTATGCTGTATATTGTATCACATCATATGGATTTTTGCACTATTTTTTTGGATAATGTTTCAATTTTTTAAGCATGCTTTGAACCGTTTGAATGGCGGAGCGCCGTATAGGCGCTGCGCTTCAGCTTTTGAAGGAATCTCAAGCATAAAAGCGGTGCAAGCTCCCCCCGATGTTTTTGTTGGGGCTGAACCGCACCGCTTTTGCACGCGTCATTGCCGCGGACGTTGCTTTGCCCGCCATGCAACGGTTCGTTTTTATTTGGAAACAAGTATTGAATCGTTTATCTCGTCATAGCTGTATGCGCCGTTGACGTCCTTGCAAACCAGCAGCATACGCACACTTGCGCTCATGCCGAAAACAACTCCTGCCTTTGATATCGCAAAAACGCTTGCATTAACGTCAATTGACGCAAGCTCGATTGTTTTGGTTGTGCCGTCTGAAAATGTGAGGGTGAGGCTTGCGGCGTCCGCAACGCCCGCAAGCTTGAGTACGTCCGCAACGGAAAAGCCTGCAAACTCGGTGTTGTTTCCGTCTGTGAGAGAAACAGTGTCAAGCGCAGTAAGCTGCAAAATTGTGAGCGACGCCTGACCGTCCCCATTAAATGTGAGCATTACGGTGTCGGGCTTGTAGCCGTATGTGTCGGCGGTGTCCCCGATTGTTGAATTTTGCCCGTTTGCGCCTGTGCCTGTATCCTTTGCCGTATCGCCATCGCCATCCGCAGACGGTGTGTTAAGTGCCGTTGTGCCCTTTCCGGATGTTTCACCGCAGGCGGCAATGCAGCAAAGCATCGCGGCGGCAAGCAATATACATATGAATTTCTTCATGACTTTGTATCTCCTTTAGCTTGGAATGCCACTGATTATAGCACAGTGTGCGCACTCATTACAAGCCGTTTGTCGGCCCGTAATGCGGGTAAACGGTAAACATTCTGTTAAATCAGTGTTTTGATATATGATCTCCTGCGCTTGTGCTGCACGGCTTCAAATCGCTTCCACTGGTTGATTATGGCGTAATTGTCCTCAAGGTTGAGGTTTGTTTCCGCATACAGAATGCCGTCCTCCTCAAGCATATCCATAACCTTTGTGATTATTGCGTTGCTGACGCCCCTGTTGCCGTATTCCGGATCTACGCCGACAAGCCCCAAATCAATAATGGACGGGTGCTTAATCGCATGCAGCAGTCTGACGATGCACGCGGGAGTCAATCTGCCGCCCGACCTTTGAACGGCCTTTGCAAGCGATGGGAAGCACACGCCAAAGCACACCACCCGATCGTTTTCATCAACAATGACGCCAACGTGCTTGACGTCGATTATCAATCGAAAATTGGCTATCAGCATTTTTTTCATCCCCTCGGTAAAGGGAACGGTCTGGTAGATATCCTTGTATGTGCGCTCAAGCAGCTCAAACATTTTATCTCCGTATTTTTTGAGGAAATCGTTTGTGTTTTTGGACTCCCCATACCTCAGCCCATAGCGTTTGAGAAGGTAGCTTGTAACCTCCCTAAGCTTTTTGTCGGGCGCCTTGGGAGAATACAGCTTGCGCTCGACCCAATCGACCTCTTTTACATAGCCGCAGCCTTCGACAAGCCTGCCGTAATACTCAAAATTATATTGCTCCTCAAAAGTGGAAAGCTCCTCAAAGCCCTCCACAAGCAGACCCTCCCTTTCCAAATCGGAAAAGCCCAGAGGCCCGCATACCGTATCCATGCCCTTATCCCTTGCCCACTCCTCGGCGGCGGCAAACAGCTTGGACGCCGTCTCTTGAGAGTCAATGCAGTCAAATCTGGTGAAGCGAACCCGCTTTTGCCCGCGCTGCTCGTTGCTTGCCTTCTGTAATATGGCGGATATTCTGCCAACCATCACTCCATCGCGGTAAGCGTTGAAATAGGCGGCATCCGATTGGTCATGGTAGACATATTTTGGGCTGAAAATCTTTTTTTCATCACCGTAAAGGGGCGGAACAAAATACGGATTGCCCTTGTACAGCTTTAGCGGAAAGTTCAAAAACTCCCGCTGCATACGCTTTGACGCCACCGCCTTGACTTCAATCATAATAAAGCTCCTTATCTGTGCTGTGCATAGAACGAAACGCCCATGCCGGAGGGCCCGCAGTGCGCTCCCGCCGTTGGATTAACAACGATTAGCTGCACATTGATATCCTCACCGTATTTTGCCTTTAGCAATTCGATAAGCTGAAGCGCCGCTTCCTCGTTGTCGGTATGCCCGATTACAAAACGATGCTTTTCAGGCTCCAAGCCTGCTTCTTCAACATATTGGAACAAGCGGGCTATCGCCTTTTGCCTGCCGCGTTCGCGCCCGATGGACTTCATAATGCCGTCACTGTCAATGTTGATTATGGGACGAATGCCCATCATCTGCCCCATTGTGGCGGTTATGCCCTTGACTCTGCCGCTTCTTTTGAAAAATTTGAGGTCGTCCGCATAAAAATAGCAGGCGTAATTCAAACGATTATCCTCAACCCACTTAACAATCTGCTCACCCGATGCGCCTTGGCGATAAAGCTCCGCCGCATCCTCAACCAAATTAAGCCCCCCGATTGTGATAAGCCCCGTATCAGCGGCATAAAATTTGCGTTCGGGATAGCGGGACAAAAGCTCGTCAACGGCAAGCTTCATATAATCGAAGGAGCCTGATATATTGCCTGAAAAGTGGACGTAAACGATATCATCCCCATTTTGAAAAACAGGCTCAAAATAACGTTTGTAATCCTCCGGATTAAGCGCGTGAGTGGTGGGAATAGTACCATCGCGCAGCAGCTTGTAATATGTCTTGTAGTCGAAAGCCTGAAAATCCTCATAGGGATATATAATCTCCCCATCAATTGCGTAAGGCATGCTTATCAGCCGCATGCCATACTTTTGGGCGACGTCGGGCGTGACATCGCAGTCGGAATCCGCAAAGAATATCAACATGAATAATACCCCCGATAAAAGTTTTTATGATACCTATGCAATTGTATTATAAAATCTTCACATAGTCAATGATTTTGGCTTATAGTGTTGATTTATGTCGAAAAATGTAATAAAATCGACCTATCCTATTTTATATCGAGGTATTATATGGCAAAATTTGTATTGGACTGCTTTGGCGGCGACCACAGTCCTCAGGCGAATGTTGAGGGCGCTGTTATGGCGCTTTCGGAGAACGCAGATGTTGAGCTTGTGCTGACAGGCGATGCGGAAAAAATAAAAGCTGAGCTTGCAAAGTATGAGTATGACGCATCCCGTGTTGAAATTGTTCACGCCCCCGACGTGATAGGCTGTGACGAAAAGCCCACGGAGGCTATCAAAAAGCGCAAGGAAAGCTCTCTTGTCCGCGCCGTGGAGCTGCTTAAGGAGACTCCCGACATTCAGGTGATGATAAGCATAGGCTCCACAGGCGTTGTGCTTGTGGGCGGCGTGCTTAGAATCGGACGGATACGCGGCATTGCGCGGCCTGCGTTCTGCCCGCTTCTTCCCACAATGAACGGAGGCGTTGTCGGCGTGTGCGACAGCGGGGCAAATATGGACTGCACGCCCGAAATGCTTCTCCATTTTGCAATGATGGGCAGTCTTCATCTTGAAAATGTATGGAATATCGAACGTCCGCGTGTTGCGCTTCTGAATGACGGCATTGAGGAGGGCAAGGGGGACGAGCTGCACAAGTCGGCGTATGCGCTTTTGAAGGATACTCCCGCTATAAACTTTGTTGGCAATATGGAAAGCCGCGACCTGCTGACAGGCAAATTTGACCTTGTTGTGTGTGACGGCTTCAGCGGCAACGTGCTGATTAAAAGCACGGAGGGAACCGCCATGGAGATGCTCAAAATGATAAAGCGCAACATCGCCTCCGGCGGAGCTTCAACAAAGCTGGGTGCGCTGCTGATGAAGAAAATGCTGATGAAAACAAAGGATTTTATGGACTATCGCAATTACGGCGGCAGTCCCATGCTGGGCACAAAGCGCATTATTGTAAAGGGTCACGGCTCGGCAAACGCTGTATCGGTAAAAATCTGTATCGACCAAGCGTACCGTATGTACAAATGCGGTCTTACCGATGCAATAGCACATTCCTTAGAAATGCTGCCCAAACGGGATACGGGTGCTGCCGCGGCGGACGTTTCCGTCTCAACCGCATCATAAGCCATAGGCGTCGGGTGCGATTTTTTACGCGCCCGCACCGCCGTCATCCCCCCAATTTGTACCGGCGCGGAAAAAATTTCAATCGAGCTTGGCACAGCTTAATTGTGTACGGTGTGGCTTGAATTTTTGTGTGTCGCACGCGTCTGCCATTCTTTCATATTTGCACGGTGAATGCAACCAAAGCGTGCTTTCGTGCGTTATATTAGCGAACACACAACAACGGAGGTGCTTACCTTATGTTATCGCACAGCAAGCGCGGCAAAAGCTCTTTTCGCATTGTATCGGTTATTATTCTTGCAGCCCTTTTTATGATGTGCGCATCCTGCTCATGCACGGATGGTGAGCAGCATGTAAACATATTACCCACGCTTTTGCCCTCGTCTGTGCCTTCCCCCGCACCGACTGAGACTGTGCCTGCCGAAACCGCAGCTCCATCGCTAAGCCCTGCTCCGACATTGGTTCCTACGGCGTCGCCTATACCCACTCCCACTGCCGACCCCAACGGCGCGGACGTGCTGCTTAACGCTGTTTCCGTGTCCGCAAATAATTATCACTCCCTGGCGGTGGACGCGCAAGGCATTGTATGGGAATGGGGATACATTTCAACCATATCGGATGCGGAAAACTGCTCTGCTTACGGTTCAAACCATCCGCTTGCAAAAGCGGGTCTGCCCTTTATCACCAAAGCTGTGGCAGGGCGTTCCTTCGTGCTTGCGCTTGACGCTAATGGCAATGTTTGGGGCTGGGGAGAAAATGTCAGCCATATCATTTCTTCAGGCTCCGCTGTGTCGGCTTTGTCTGAAGTGCCTGTTCAGCTTGGTGATCTTCACAATATTGTTGAGCTTGCCGTCGGAAGCGACGTCTGCTATGCGCTGGACTCCCAAGGCGACGTATGGCGTTGGGACATCGCTGCCTTTGCCTCACCCTCACGCGTGGAGGGGCTTTCTGGCATTGTCGCCATTTGCGCCGACCCAAGCTATTCGCTTGCGCTTGACAGAGACGGAAATGTTTGGATGTGGGGCATCGGCTATTCTGTTGACGATTATTGGCCGACCTTGAGCACCCCCACGACCGAGCAGGATACGCCATCGATTGTTGAGGGCTTGTCCGATATTGTCAGCATTGAATGCGGCGACGGCTGCTGCGCGGCAATCGACGCGAGCGGCAGTGTTTGGATTTGGGGCAGTTATACCTGTCAGTTTGCGGACAATTATGACGCTCCGGACGAGCCTGTGCTTTGGGCTGTCACCGAATATCGTTCTCCCGAAGCTGTGCCGCAGCTTGAGGGTGCTCTCAGCGTTTCAATCGGCTCCGGCGTGTGCGCCGCCATAATGGATGACGGAAGCGCATACTGCTGGTATCTGTATCGTCCCTTTGACGAATACGATGCAGGCATTACAATGAACGACCTGCACAGGCATATGTTCAAGGTTTCGGACATCAGTCAAGGCAAAACCGTTTCCTGCGGTCACGGCTTCTGTTTGGTTAACAACTCTGACGGTACTATTCAGGCGTGGGGCGGCGAAAGCTATGGTCAGCTTGGCTCCTATGAGGGCGAATTTTGTGATATGCCCATTGAGGTTGACGGTCTGCCGCACATTGTTCAGACCGCATCCTGCTTCAACACCGTTTGTATTGCACTTGCGGATAACGGGGATGTATGGCAGTTCGGCAACGGCCCGATAGAAGTGCCGCTTGTGATAAACGCAGGCTTCAACGCTAAAAAAATATCTAAGCTTTCAAACATAATTTCAATTGACGGCGGTGAGTATATGTATGCTGCCGTGTCGCAAAAGGGTGATGTGTGGGGCTTTAACGGCAGTTCAGCATTCCGCATAAAGGGCTTGCCGGGCATTATGGAAGCAAGATTTTTTAACGGTGATAATCTGCTGTGCGTTGACATGAGCGGCAATATGTTCTGTGTGACAAGCCTGTATGGCGAAAGCGGCTATGAGGTATCCGCACTTACGGATGCGCCGCAAAACATTATATGCGTCTACGATGGGCTTTTGTTGGACGGCGGCGGGCGCCTGTGGCTTTTTGACGACAGTATGAATTTCATTCAGATTAAGGACTTTGAAAACATTGTGCTTATTGAGGGCGGAAACGGCTGCTTTGTTGCCATTGACGCTTCCTACGGCTGCATATGCATTCTTTATGACGGGGGAAGCTATCGTATCCGTAATGTTACAGGCATTGATATTGCTTCCGTAACCCGTCTTGACGGCAGTCCTGTGCTTATCGACGTCTCCGGTGCGCTGTGGCAGTGGGACAATAACTCGGGCAGTATGAAGCGGCTTACAATAAAGGGAACGTCCAATATAAATATTGCGTCTCTTGGCGGCTCGACAGCGCAGGTAACGCTTGTTGTTGACCGTGACGGCACGGTATACAATGTTGGGGCGTCTTACAACACCGTCATTTATTACAACAATCTTTTCACGAATAATCCCGTTTATGTGGTTGTCGTCCCCGGGGATTAGCCGTGCGAAAGCAAGCGGCGGACGTGCGTCAATTGCCGCACAATAATTCAATTCGGTGCTTGACTAACTTCGCTTCGCGTGGTATGATATGTAATGTCAATACCTAATTTGAATTTCTTTTTGATATTGACAGATGAAGTATCCAATTATTACGGTGAATAGGTGGAGCGTTAGATGTCGAAAATCGTTGTCAATCCATTGCTTGATGCAATATGCTATCTTTCCATGCGGGCAAATGGTGAATCGTTTGGCACATATATAACTGATTATTATCAGAAATATCCGAACGATATTCCGCAGATTGACAGGCTTACCGAGCCTTTTTTGAGGCTTGAGCACAAGCTGAATACCGAGTTGACATTTGACGATGACAAGCTCCATTTCTATTTTGACAGGTTTGGCGGCGTGTGTGTGCCGCTGTCGCCGTGGGGAACAAACGCCGGCTGCATATTCAGCCAGCTTGCGGTCTGCGTTCCGTTTCAAACCGTTGAGGAAGCGTACGAGGCTCTTTCAAAAAAGACCTCCTGCGAAAGGATGACTCTTATACTCAATTCTGTCAACGCACCAATCAAGTACACCGAAGAAATTGCAGACGAAAACGAGTTTTTTACCGCTATCGAAAAGCTTCCCATTCCTCAAAATGACAAGTGGAAGCTTAACAAGGCATACTATCGCTTTGACGCATATTTGGACGAGCTTGTTCCCATGCTTTCGCCCGTCACGCGGATTATCCGCAACTGCTTCAATCCCGAATTTGGGTTTGATTTTGACGCATATAACGAAAGCCCCGCAAGGCAGCGTATAGCAAAGCTTGCTTCCGATGTCATGCCATGGACGCCGACGCTCGACAGTATTCACATATATGTATCCTGTATGCTTTTGCACAGAATTGCCACCTGCATAAACAATCTTGACTCTAACAAAGCCCAGCTTGAAAACAATCCCGTATATGCAAACATTGGGCTTCTGGGCTTTTCGCTCAAAGCAATTTCTTCTTCGATGTCGCCCTCAAAGCGTCTTGTTCCGCCGCTTAAAGCGCTTGCGGACCAAAGTCGCTTCGACATTCTGTGCTGTCTTGCCGAGCGTGAGATGTATGGACGTGAGCTTGCGGAAAAGCTCAGTCTCACCCCACCCACAATATCACAGCACATTTCAAAGCTTTTGAATGAGGGGCTTATTACGGCTCATATGAAGGCAAAGTTTATATATTATTCTCTCAATAAAGAAAGACTTTCAGATGTGCTTGAAGGGATAAACGGCTGTCTGCTTTCCCCCACGCCTCAGTCTGACCCGCCTCAAAACGAAATCTCGGTCTAACTTAATGCTTGCATCCGCTTTATCGCCCGAAACCCGTTGATTGGCTGCGAGGCTTATTCCGTTATTGCTTTTTGCCTGATGTTCAGCTATAATGTATGCGTATAGGTTCGCATACGCGGAGCTGAAAGGAAGCATTATGGATTTTCGGTTTGTTAAGTTGCACGGGCTTGGCAACGATATGATAGTTATTGACGACCGCGAGGGCCGTATCCCCGCGGGGGAGCTTTCGCGCACGGCGCGGCGCCTTTGCAACCGCCGCACGGGTATCGGCGGCGATTGTCTGCTTGTTGCAAAAAACAGCGACGCTGCGGATGTGCGTATGCTTGTTTTCAACAGCGACGGCACGGAGGCGCAGATGTGCGGCAACGGTCTGCGCTGCTTTGCGCGCTATATATATGAAGAAGGCGTTATCGATCATGACGGCTTTACTGTTGAAACGCTTTCCGGCATAAAACGTCCTCAGCTGCTTATGCTTGACAACGAGGTCAAGGCGGTTCGCGTGGACATGGGCATTCCAAGCTTTTTGCCCGGTGATATCCCCATGCGGACAGAATCCTGTGAGCCGTTTATTATGCAGCCGATTTCCGCCTGCGGGCGTGAATTTATTGCAACCGCCGTCAACACGGGCATACCTCAGCTTGTTGTGTTTGTTGACGATGTTCGCGCACTTGACGTTGAGGAATATGGGCTTGCGTTGGAGCATCACCCGTTCTTCCCCGAAAAAACTAATGTTGCGTTTACCGAGGTTGAAGACAGGCGTAATGTGATTTTACGCAGTTGGGAACGCGGCTGCGGTGCAACGCTTTGCTGCGGCACGGGCGCTACCGCCGCAGGAGCGGCGTGCATACTCTCCGGTCTTACCGACAGAGTTGTCAGCGTGCGCGTGCCTCTCGGTTCTCTGCGTATTGAATGGGACGGCTGCGGCAGTATCTACATGAGCGGCCCTGCCGAAAGGGTTTTCAGCGGAACCGTTCGCGTCTGAAAATCGTCCCTTAAACAAATGGCTTTCTGATAATTTTTGTTTTTGAAAGGAAATTTACCATGCACTACACCTACCGCACGTCGGGTACCTGCTCCACCAAAATTGACTTCGATATTGAAAACGGCATTCTTCACAATATCGTATTTACCAACGGCTGCAACGGCAATCTTCAGGCGATAGGTCGTCTGCTTGAGGGTATGACAACCGATTTTGCGCTTGAACGGCTTTCCGGCATTCGCTGCGGAGGCGGTTCAACCTCCTGCGGAGATCAGCTTTCACGCGCTATCCGTCAGGCGGAGGGTAAATAGCCATTTTTTAGGAGGCGAACACCAATGGAAGCTGCTGTCGAAAAACAAAAAAACGATCAAAAAAAGGCAAAGAAAAAGGCTAACCCGCTTCGCATTGCCCGACGGTCTTTATGGTATTTGCTGCGCCTGCTGATAATCCTTACCGGTATAGTCGGGCTGTGCTACGGTGTTTTTATCGAGGCGATGTACGTCAGCAACGTCTATATAATCGTTACCGAGGGTATGGCTTTGCGCGCGGACGTTATTCTCACCTCCGGCGCGACCGCCGACCTCAAGAGCTATTTCACGGAGGGATTTATCAATTCCGACTATATGCTCTATGAGGGCGCATACGACGACTACACCGTTGATTCTTACGATTATAGGTTTTCTATCGAGAATATATCCGTTCTTCCATGGTCTAAAAACGCTTCGATTATATATGTTGAGCGCATACCGTCCATTCAGGGCTCCGCTAACTCCTCCGCCGAAAGCAGCGTCATACCCGCATGGACTGCCGTCCGCTACAATATCACAATGACGCGTGTTGACGGGCGATGGCTTGTGAGCAAGCTTGCCATTGTTGAGATAAATCCCGTTGAGGAGGCAAAGCCCACGCCCGATTACGCACAGCTTTCGCCCTCCCCCGTGCCGTAACAAATGAAAGCGCATAACGATTTTCCGCTGCAATTCACACATGAGTTCCCCGTTTTGCTGGCGCCTATGGCGGGAGTTACCGACCATTGCTTTCGCAGGCTTTGCAAGCTTTGCGGCTGTGATTTGACCTACACTGAAATGGTCAGCGCTAAGGGGCTTTATTACGGCAGCAAAAAAACTCATTCGATGATTCGCGTTGCCGATGAGGAACGTCCGTGCGCCATTCAGCTGTTTGGCAGCGAACCTGATGTTATGGCGCACACAACCGATTTTCTCTGCAGCGAATACAGCGGAATGCTTGCGCTGATTGATATCAATTGCGGATGTCCCGCGCACAAAATAACCGCCAATGGTGAAGGCTCCGCGCTTATGCGCGATATCCCGCGTGCCGCAAGCGTAATATCATCCGTTGTTAAAGCCTCATCGCTTCCTGTCAGCGTTAAATTTCGCAAGGGGTGGGACGATTCAAGCGTTAACGCTGTTGAGTTTGCCCGTATGTGTGAGGACTGCGGCGCAAAAATGCTGGCCATTCATGGGCGCACGCGTGAACAGCTCTACTCGGGCGCTGCCGATTGGGATATCATTCGCCGTGTCGTTGACGCTGTTTCTATACCCGTAATCGGCAACGGCGATGTTTTCAGCGGCGGCGACGCCTTGCGTATCGCGGCGCAAACAGGCTGCGCGGGCATTATGGCTGCACGCGGCGCGGAGGGCAACCCATTCCTGTTTTCGGAAATTCGTGCCGCTCTGGACGGACTGCCGTATACTCCGCCCAACGATGCACAACGCATTGACATGGCTATTCGTCACGCGCAAAGCTTTCTTGCCGAGCGTGAGCCTGCGCTTTTTCCCGAGCTGCGCAAGCATATGGCATGGTACACCCACGGTATGCGCGGCGCGACCGAATTTCGCCGCGACGTCAACAGCGCACGTTCCGGCGCGGAGCTGCTTTGTCTTTTAGAAAATTTCAAACAAAAAATCAGCATTGCTTGACAACTGTCGGCCGCTTGCATATAATGCCCTGTAAACACCTGATGTTTTTGTGGTGTGCAGGTTCTTAATAACGAAAGGATGTAATAATATGGCAGAGGTACATCTCAGTCCCGAGGGAGCGAAGACGCTTGAGGCGAAGCTTGAGCATTTGAAGAATGTTCGCAGAACAGAGATTGCGGAGCTGATTTCGGTTGCGCGCTCGTTTGGCGATTTGAGCGAAAACGCGGAGTATGACGCCGCCAAGCTTGAACAGGCAAAAAACGAATACGAGATTGCCGAGATCGAAGCTATGCTGCGCAACGCGGTCATTATCAATGAATCCGAAATAGATCTTTCAACCGTTGACGTTGGTCTTACGGTTCGCATTCGTAATATCACTATGGGCTTTGAGGATGAGTACCAAATCGTAGGTATCGCCGAAGCCGATCCGTTCCAAAAGCGTATTTCCAATGATTCCCCCGTCGGACATGGGCTTATCGGACATAAGGTCGGCGAAATTGTCGATATCGAAACCCCCGGCGGTCTCTATCGCTTTGAAATACTCGATATCAAAAAGTAATCCTCGCTTTGCATACGTTGCACGCAGGGTACGGTTGGGCACGATTGGGTGCGGTTGGGTACGATTGGGTACGATTGGAAACTGCTTTTTGAAAAAAGCGTTTCCAAGCCTTCCGAAAAACT
>CAYXRF010000011.1:0-69417 GCA_964467585.1 uncultured Oscillospiraceae bacterium
TATATCACATATTATTTTGTTTGTAAATAGCTTTCCTGATTTTTAGAGATGCCCAATAGAAAGAGTGATGGCATTGTTAGCTTGGTCGATTTTATATCCGAACACTTGCTTAGGAAAAGTGCCGTGCAGATGATTTGCTCCATCATTTGGGAGCAGGGAGTATAGCTTGCCGTCAAGAATGAATGCAGCGTCCTTAATGCGATTGGCATATCGTCCGACAAAGGCGCCAAAGCAGGAGCTGCCGCGCTCGTATTCGTCAAGATTATCGTACCCGAGAACAACGTCTGTCGGTGTGCCGCTGTAATCGGGTACGTTGATTGCACGAATAGTGCAGCCGAAGTCAAGAAAATCTACACTCATGCCGTTTGAATTGCAAAGCGAAAGGCATGTAACCTCGCGCCCCTGCCTTGTGACGCCAAAGGGCTTAACTCCAATGGGCATAATATATCCTCGCCATTATCTCAGAATAAATAGTATAATGCATGAAAATGTATTGAATGTCAAGCTGAATTAAGATAAGGATTCAGCTCTTTTTATTGATTCATCAGACGATACAGCAACGCATGAGTTATCACGGAGAATCTTGAAAATGAATATCAACGACAGTATAAACGTCAGAATGTCCGATACAGGCATTGAGTACAATACTCCGTCCAGACCAAACCAAAGCGGCAGCAAAAGCGCAAACCCAACGCCAAACACAATCTCACGCACCATTGAAAGCATAGTTGATACAAAAGCCTTGCCCATGGCTTGAAGGTAAATAAACGTTGCTTTGTTAACACAGGCGAGTATTACCATGCAGAGGTAGATACGAAAGCTTTTGATCGCAAATTCGGTATAATAGACACTTTCGCCCGACGCGCCAAATATTCCGATGATCTGTATGGGAAATAATTCAACCGCAATTAAAGCGACAACGCCGACTATGCTTTCAAACAGAAGAAGCAGCTTAAACAGCTTTTTTACGCGGGAATAACGTCCCGCACCCATATTGTATCCAACAATCGGGATACAGCCTGCCGCCATACCGATTACGATGGAGATAATGATTTGAAAAAACTTCATAACAATCCCAAGCACAGCCATTGGAATTTGAGCATATTGCTGCTGAGAAAAAATCTTATCCGCAGCGCCATATTTCACAACCATGTTCTGTATTGCCGCCATTGCGGCGACAAGTGAGATTTGGGCGAGAAAGCTGCATATTCCCAACGAAACAAATCGACGAATAAGACTGCCGCAAAGACGAAAGCAGCCTTTATTGAGCTTGACGGATTTCATATGGAATAGATACCAAGCTGCAAGACCTGCGGTAACAGCCTGACCAAGAACAGTTGCAATTGCCGCACCCATCATGCCCCAACGAAAAACAAATATGAATATTGGATCAAGAACGATGTTGACTAACGCACCTGCAAGAGTTGATATCATCGCAAATCTCGGGCTTCCATCACTTCTGATAATGGGGTTCATAGCCTGACCAAACATATACAGAGGGATTCCAATGCATATGTATGTAAAATATTGCTTGCTATGGGCAAATGTCTGCGTGTTAACACGACCTCCGAACATTTCAATAATTTTATCGGAAAACAAAAAGTAGATAACGGTCAATGCAACGCTTGCAATAATACACAGGACGACAGAATTTCCGATACTGTCACGCGCATTGTCGGTATCGCCTTTGCCAAGACTTAAACTCACAAAAGCGCAGCAGCCGTCACCGATCATAACCGCCAGCGCAAGCGCGACAACGGTTATCGGAAAAACAACTGTATTTGCGGCATTGCCATATGAGCCGAGATAATCAGCGTTTGCGATAAAAATCTGATCGACTATATTGTACAGCGAAGCGACAAGCAGCGATATCACGCAGGGAAGGGAATACTTACGCATAAGCGAACCGAGACGCTCAGTCTCCAAAAATGCGTTTGTCTTAACTGAATTCATCCGTAAAAACCTCTTTTGCTTTTTCTGTGCGCAAAAAAAATACGCAAGCCCCAAAAACTTGGACTTACGCACTATCACTGCAACACAGCGATAATATTATAGCATACGCGGACAAAATTTGCAAACGTTTTTTCATAACCATATGGAACACAGAACATTCAATATGCAGCAAAAAATAGTTAAATCAACGCTGCGGCTCTGATTTCAATTTAAAAGGAGATAGGCAACATACAATTCAGAACGTGACGCCGTACACAAAATGACATAACGCAAAGCCCCTTGGTGAATTCAAAAGCCAAGGGGCGTGCATAATAATTAAAAGTTAATCGTCGATCAACAGTGCACTCTTAAACCTATCCAAATCCACAACAACTGATATTCCGTCAACGCTGCCATCGTCGGCATACTGATAACCGCTCCATGCCTTCCAGCTTCCGGTGGACTTAGGCTCATCTCCGCTTTGCCCATATTCAGCAATCCAAAGCGGATAAACGTTTAACGCGTCATACCAAAGGGTTTCAACAGCATACAGATCGGAGTATATAGCGGGAGTTACGCCTGTTTGCAGCTCTAAAGTCTGAAGAAAGGCAAGCGCGATTGCATTAACCTTGTCTGCGGACATTCCATCGAAGCTTTCAAAATCCATAGCAGGGCGAAATTGATAGCTCTTGCCGCTAATCAGCTCCGCAAAGCGTTTCGCCTGCGATTCGGCCTCGTCAGTATCCCTTGCGGTTACATAGTAATAGAAGCCCAACTTCATGCCTGCCGCAGACGCTTTTTCATAATTGCTTTCAAACATATCATCGGTTATGCTTGAGCCTTCGCCAGCGCGAATGTACACGGCTTCAATACCGCTTGCCTTAACCTTTTCAAAATCAATATCGCCCTGATAAAAGCTGACGTCAATTCCCGCATATTCACTTTCGGGCGCCTCTGTTAATGAGGGCGTTTGAGTGGGGGAGCAAGTACAGGACTGAATAGGGCTTGGGGATGGAGTAACGACAGGCGATGTTGTATGGACACACGTCGTTTGCGGAGAACAGTCACATGAAGCACCGTTAACGCATCCGCATAACGAAGCAAGCAGCGCAAACAATGACAGTATAAATGCAGTAATTCTGATATAAATCACTCTCCTTTTTATGCATACTATGCAAAGGAGAGCTAACGAGTGTCAGACAAAAATGAATAGATATCTCAACACATAAGAAATACCTCGGTTTGGCGCATATACCAAACCGAGGCACAGGTCAATTTAAATTGTAAACCGTTCCATCAGGATCATCAGCCCATATTGGCGTAGATGAACATAAAGTGACCGAACGGAGTGTACCACACATTGCCAACGCCGTTTGCAAGGCAATAAGGATTTGTGTAGTAGTAGATCGGCGCGACGGGGAAACCGCCCTCGCTGAACATGATGTACTCTGCCTGATACAGATATGCATCACGCTCCGCACCGCCGGGAAGTGATTTTGCAGATGTAACAGCAGCGGTGTAATCATCGCTTACCCACAGACCGTAGTTGTAGGAATTGCCGTTAGTGAGCAGCTCAAGGTAGGTAATGGGGTCGTTGTAATCCGCGATCCAACCGAGGCGAGCAAGACCAAACGTATGCTCAGCAAGACCATTGGTGTAAACGTTCCATTCCATGTTGGAAAGCTGGATGTTGAGGTGGAGAACGTTCTTGACGTCGTTCTGAACGGCTGTCGCAATAGCTCTGTGCGCATCCGAAGTATTGAATGTGTATTCAATAGTTGTGTTTACATCAAAGCCATCGGCAATAGCGGCATTCATGAGGTCAACCGCAAGGTCGCAGCGCTCGGAATACTCGGTAAGGTCATAATCGGGATACTGTTCGCCAAGCCAACGATAGATAACGCTGCCATCCGCGTCAACCCACTGGGCGTTGGTGCTGTCGGTGATTCCCGGGGGAACGAAGCTGCCGGCAGGAGTTTCGCCGGCCATCGTAACGCTGGTTACAAGGAATTCTCTGTCAATGCAAAGATTGATTGCCGCACGGACGCGCCAGTCAGTGATCTTTTCACAGTTGAGGTAGAGATAGTAGGTGCCGGTGTATGCGGGGGCAAACAGATCGCCGGACTCCATAAGAGAGGGGATCATCTCATTGGGAACATTCTCAGCAAACATATAGTCGCCGGACTGATAAGCCGCAAGAATGGAGGTCTGGTCGGCATTAAGATACCATGTGATGCTGCCGGGCCCAAGGTTGAGATAGTCATAATAGTTTTCATTCGGAACCATCTTGATGTAGGAGTCATGTACCCATTCGGATACCTTGTATGCTCCGTTTACCACCATGTATTCCGGATTTCTTGCCCAGTCTGCGCCATACTTTGTGATGATGTCCTCACGCAGAGGCATCAAAGAAGCAAATGAGCAGAGGGGAATGAAATACGGGCATTCTGCCTCAAGCTTAACAATGAGGGTAAGATCATCCGTGGCTTCAATGCCGAGGGTGTTAACATCGGCTTCGCCTGCCTGAATCGCTCTTGCATTAACAACGATGCCATCGAGTATGTAGCCATAATCGGAGGCGGTAGCAGGGTCAACCAGTCTTCTCCAGGAGTACACGAAGTCGCCGGCCTTCAGACCAACGCCGTCACTCCACAGCAGACCTTCTTTAAGATGGAAAGTGTAGGTCAAGCCGTCATCGGAGACGTCGTAGCCGGTGATAACGCCGTTAACGATCTCAGTATTGAAAAGAGAATCGTCATCGCAGGTTTTTTCGCCTGTGGAATTGTACTTCATGAGCCCCTCAAACATATGCATTATGTAAGTGGAGCCGTCCACAGAGCTGTACAGCGTCGGGTCGATCGTCTCAGGCTCAGAGGCTATGCACGCAGTGAGGTTGAAGTCGGGGTCGGGACCATCCGCAGTCGGCACATCGGTAGCTGCCGGAGTAGTGGGGTCGGTTGTACCGGGTTCAGGTGTTGTTCCGCACGCAGTCAAGAGCGCGAAAGCCATAAGAACCGTTAGAAGCAGTGCGAGTGTTCTTTTCATTGGTTACTCCTCCTAAAATAGTTTATTTACAAAAGCCGTGAGGCTTTGTAACGAGGTTAGCCTATTCGTCAAGAATATGACAGGCGGCATAGTGTCCCGGCGAGTATTGCTTCAGCTCAGGCGCTTCCTGACGACAAATGTCCTTTGCGTATGGGCAGCGCGTATTAAAGCGGCAACCGGGCGGGGGATTAAGAGGGCTGGGAATGTCACCCTCCAACAGTATTCGCTGCCTTGCACGACTTTTTATAGGATCAGGCAGCGGGACAGCGGAAAGCAGCGTCTGCGAATACGGGTGCATGGGGTGGCGGCAAAGCTCATAGCTCTCACAAAGCTCAACAAGCGAACCGAGGTACATTACGCCAATTCGTTGAGAAATATGCCTTACTACCGAGATATCATGGGCGATGAACAGGTATGTAAGCCCAATCTGCTCTTGAAGATCCTCAAGCATATTCACAACCTGTGACTGAATAGATACATCAAGCGCGGAGATAGGCTCGTCGCACACGATAAATTCCGGGTTGACCGCAAGCGCGCGCGCAATGCCAATTCGCTGCTGCTGACCGCCTGAAAACTCATGAGGGAAGCGGTTGGCATGTTCGCTGTTCAGTCCCACGGTTTCAAGAAGCTGCGTAATTCTGTCGGCACGGTCCTTTCGAGACGCAGCAATTTTGTGGATGTCAAGAGCCTCTCCGATTATTTCGGAAACAGTCATTGTGGGATCAAGCGAAGCGGATGGGTCCTGAAATATCAACTGCATCTTGCTGCGGTAAGGACGCATATCCACAGCAATGTTTTCATCACTGTTGTAAAGGTCCACGCCGTCATATGTAATTCGACCGGAGGTAGGTTCATAAAGACGAAGCACGGTACGCCCGAATGTGGTTTTGCCACAGCCGGACTCCCCGACAAGCCCAAGCGTTTCGCCGCGATTGATAAACAACGAAACATCCTGAACTGCCTGAACATATTTGGTCTTGCCAAATAGCCCGTTCTTAATGGTAAAATACTTTCTAAGCTTATCAACAACAAGCAAGGCATCGTTTTCAGCCATTATTTACCTCCCTTTGCCTCGTAAAGCTCCTTAATGTGAAGCCAGCAGGCGGACATATGCCCTTGTTCGTCAAGCTGCACCATTGGCGGCTTTTCGTTAAGGCACTTTTTCATACAGTATTCGCATCGTGGCCCAAAGCTGCATCCCTTGGGGGGATCAAGCAAATCCACAGGCGTCCCCTCAATGGGAATCAGACGTTCGTGACCATCTGCGTCAAGCCGAGGCATTGACTTCAAAAGACCTTGCGTGTAGGGGTGGCGCGGATTGTAGAAGATCTCGTTTACAAGCCCCTGCTCCATTATATGACCCGCATACATGACGGAAACCTTATCGCATATTTCAGCGACAACGCCAAGATTGTGGGTGATAAACACAATCGACATGCCGGTTTCTTCTTGAAGCCGCTTCATAAGCTCAATTATCTGAGCCTGTATTGTGACGTCAAGCGCGGTGGTCGGTTCATCCGCGATAAGAAGCTTGGGCTTGCAGATAAGCGCCATTGCGATCATAGCGCGTTGGCGCATTCCGCCGGAAAACTCATGAGGGTACTGGTGCATCCGCTCATTTGCGTTGTTTATGCCGACAAACTCAAGCATTTCAACCGCACGTTCATACGCAGCGTCCTTCGAAATAGTTGAATCATGGCAGCGAAGCGCCTCAATAAGCTGATTTCCTATCGTGTAAACGGGATTAAGACAAGTCATAGGGTTTTGGAATATCATGGTGACACGATTTCCACGGAAAGCGGTATATTGTTCTTTGGTGAAGGACAGCACATCCTCACCGCAGAAGGTTATCGAACCGCCAACTACTCGCCCGGGACTTTGAAGAAGCCCCATTATCGCATACGCCTCAACACTTTTACCGGAGCCGGATTCGCCAACGATGCCCATAACCTCGTTTTTGCCGACGCTGTAGCTTATACCGTCAACCGCCTTAACCTCTCCCGCGGGCGTGAAAAAGGACACGCGCAAATCGTTAACCTCAAGCAACGTATCGCTCTGCGTGGCATTGTCAAGAGCTTTGTTATCCATATCAAACACAACCTTTCCCGCAGATGCGTTATTTCTTGAGACGTGGGTCAAGAGAATCTCTCAGACCATCGCCAACAAGGTTAAGAGACAGCACAAGAAGACTGAGAATTATTCCGGGAATTAACAGCCTGTGAGGATACAGCGTGAGAGAACCCAACGAATCCGAACAGAGCGAACCCAAGCTTGGCATAGGTGCGGAAACGCCGAGCCCCAGAAAGCTGAGAAATGATTCAAGGAATATCGCCGAGGGTATCTGAAGGCAGGTGGCGATAAGAAGCTGACCAACGCAATTCGGAAGCAAATGACGCTTGATAATCCGCGCGGTCGGCACACCCAACGCGTTGGCGGCAGTGACATATTCCTGCTTTTTGAGCATAAGCACCTGCCCACGAATAAGCCTTGCCATGCCAACCCAATAAAGCAGCGCAAACGTGATGAATATGCTCACAATGCCGACGCCAAGTGCGTTAAGCCCTTGAACAAATGCCGAAGTTGACGAGTCAAACCAGCTTTGCAAGGGTGCTTTCAACACAACCTGTAAAAGCAGAACTATCAAAACATCAGGCACGGAGTAGATTAAATCAACAATCCTCATCATCACAAAGTCAACCGTCCCGCCAATAAGACCGGAAACGGAGCCGTAAATCGCACCGATAACAAGCACAATCAAAGCGGCGCAGATGCCAACAATTATCGAGACCCTCGAGCCGTACATGCATTGCGCCATCAAATCACATCCGCTGTTGTCGGTGCCGAAAACATGCGGAAATACGAAATCGGTAAACGCAAGCTCCAATGAGCCGTCAGGGGTGGAAGCAAGAACCTCAAGCGGACGAATGTTGCTGAAATCATCCGCATGAAAATCCTCAAGAGAAATAATATAAAGCACATTGCCCGTTTTTGAGGCGTTGACGTCAAGCAGAATCGCCTCATTTTTTTTGAGTGACTTCGTTAAATCAAACGAGTATGTCTTGCTCTTGTATGTGAAGAAATAGTTGCCCTTTATGAGAGTGCTTCCATTGCCCAATGTGGTCGAATAGGCAGCGTCGCAGAACTCCAAAAGGGGCATGATGCTTTGCTCCGCTTCAGAATATTCCATGGGCTTGAGATTTTGAGAGGAGCGAAACTGATACGTATAATCAAATGGGAGGAACAGGGGCCCGACAAAAGCAAACAATACAATGAAGATGAACACGAAGAACGCAATCACAGAGACAGTATTGCGCTTAAATCGGCGGAAGGCGTCCGACCAATAGGAGACGCTCTTGTGAGAGACAACCATCGACTCCTTTTCTTGGTGTGTTGCCGGTTCAAAATCAGACGCGTTAAGCTCGCTGAAGTTTGTAAGGGAGTCAGTTTTTGTATGGAAAATATTGAATCGGTTTTTGTTCTCCATTTTTACGCGTCTCCTTTTGTAAGCGTTATGCGCGGGTCGATAAGCTTGTAGGAAACATCGACAATCAAATTCATTATTATAATAAGCGCGGAGAGAAGCATTGTAGTGCCCATGATCACAGGATAGTCACGCGCCGTAATGCTGTCGATGAAATACTTTCCGAGCCCCGGTATTGCAAACGTTTTCTCAACAACGAAGCCTCCGGTTATTATGCCTGCGAAAAGCGGCCCCAGATAGGTTACGACAGGAATAAGTGAATTTCTGAGCGCATGCTTAAATATTATTTTGCCTGTTTTAAGACCCTTCGCCCGTGCTGTGCGAATGTAATCCTGATTTATGACGTCAAGCATTGTGGTTCGTGTAAGCTTTGAAATATGGCAAGACGGATAGAACGCAAGAGCCAAAACGGGCAGCACATAATCAGAAGCCGAATTCAAGCTGCCGGATATCGCATGAAACCATTCGAGCTTAACACCGAATACAAGCAAAAGCAAAGCCGCAACCACAAAGCCCGGGATTGCAACGCCAAACGTTGTAAACACACGAATCAGGCTGTCAACAAACTTGCCGCGATTGTAAGCGGCAATACAGCCCAAAGGAATGCCGACGATAATCGCCAAAATCATAGCGAATATGCCAAGCTTAAAGGATATCCAGAACTTGTTTTGCCCAAATATAATCTCAGAGACGGGAGCGTCCTGCTGCATTTTGAGGGAAACGCCCAAATCACCCTTAAGCATATTAAAAAGCCAACGAAAGAACTGAACAATAAGCGGGTCATCAAGACCATACTTTGCATTTGCGCGCGCAATCTGCTCCGGCGTGGACTTCTCGGTCATAAACGGACTTCCGGGTATGGCGTTCATCAAAAAGAAGGTGATGAATGCAACCAACAGAAGTGTCAATAACGCGGAGCCTATGCGCTTTAGGATATAGGTCACCATCAGATAAAACTCCATCCGTTTCCGGACGCGCAGCACAGTGTTGAAAACGGCGCTTGACTGAACCGCACGACCCATATTCACATGACTTTAGTTAGTATATACTATAACATTCAATACGTCAATACTTATTTTTACTTTTTCACATACGGTTTTTCAAATTATGTTCACAATCACGACACATAATGACATAAATCAAACACAAAAGCCTAAATGTATGCAACAAAAAATCAACCTTTTCCGACACAATCGCTATGAGAAGGCAGAAGGAATATATTTATTGCAAGGCATGTGATGTGCAATATTGGCAAGCTTCACCCAAGCTCACTGCCGCAAAGCTGTTAAAGCGTGCCGCTTAGAGCGCATATGCATGTGCAACATATATTAGTAGGTAAAAAATCACCAGGCGGCGTTCAATCCGACGTGAATATATTTGACACGTTTGTCGGATAAGGCTATAATTTCAATGGGATGAAAGGTTATCCAAATAACATGACGGAGGAACGATATGCCTACTGTTTATGATATGACCCGAGATCAGCTTTCCGCACTTTACGTTGCGACGGTTGCCCAATATGCCGAATGTAAGGCAAAGGGGCTGAAGCTGGATATGTCACGCGGCAAACCAAGCCGTGAGCAGCTTGATCTTTCAAACGATATGCTGAATATGCAAATTGACCCCGCCGAAACAAAGCTTGACGGTGTTGAAGCGCGTAACTATGGGGAGCTTATGGGTTTGCCTGCATGTCGCCGCCTGTTTGCAGAGCTTCTCGGCGTTGGCTATGGTGAGGTCTTTATCGGCGGAAGCGCATCGCTTTCGATGATGTATGATGTGATTGCAAAGGCGTATACACACGGACTGCTTCATTCACAGGTTAAGTGGGGCAAGCTTGATACCGTTAAGTTTCTTTGCCCTGCTCCCGGATATGACAGACACTTTGCCATATCGGAGAGCTTTGGTATGCAGCTGATAACTATTCCGATGACCGAGAGCGGTCCGGACATGGACATGGTTGAAGGTCTCGTTGCCGACCCCGCCGTAAAGGGCATGTGGTGCGTTCCCAAATACAGCAATCCCGATGGTATTTCCTATTCTGAAGAAACAATTAGGCGCATCGCTGCATTAAAGCCTGCAGCCCCGGATTTTTTGCTCATGTGGGACAACGCATATTGCGTACACGAATTTGACGGTGATTTCGTCCCATTTACCGACATTCTCAGCGCGTGTCGTGAGGCGGGCAACCCCGATATGGTATTTGAGTTTGCTTCAACCTCAAAGATAACCTTCCCGGGGGCGGGCGTGTCATGCTTTTGCTGCAGTGAAGCAAATATGGCATACATGAAAAAGCTTTGGGGCGTTCAGATTATCAGCTACGATAAGATGAATCAGCTTCGCCACGTTAAGTACTTCGGCAACGCTGCGGGAGTAATATCCCACATGAAGAAACACGCTTCCGTTCTTAAACCAAAGTTTGAAATTGTACTCGACAGTCTTGAGTCACAGATTTCTCCACTCGGCTTTGCTTCATGGCACAAGCCGACGGGCGGATACTTTGTGTCTCTTAACACCATGAACGGCTGTGCAAAGCGCACTCATGCGCTTTGTAAGGAGGCAGGAGTCGTTATGACCGGCGCGGGGGCAACATTCCCGTATAAGCTTGATCCAAACGACAGCAATCTTCGTATAGCCCCCAGCTTCCCGCCCTGCGGCGAGCTAAAAGAAGCGATGCAGGTTCTCTGCGTCTGCCTTAAGCTTGCCGCGCTTGAAAAGCTGCTCGCAATATAATAAATCCAAAAAGGATGGCAATGATTATGCAAAAAATGATGGACGCATTGGTTAAGACCGAGGCGGGCAAAGGGCTTGTCCTCAAGCAAGTACCGGTACCGGAGGTGCATCACGGCGAGGTTCTGATAAAGATCCACAAGACTGCTATCTGCGGCACGGACGTACATATCTATAATTGGGATCCGTGGAGTCAAGCGCATGTGACGCCGCCGCTTACGATAGGACATGAATATGTCGGAGAGATTGCGGAGCTTGGCGAAGGAGTGGAAGAGCTTTATGTGGGGCAGCTGGTTTCGGGCGAGGGTCATATCACCTGTGGTCATTGCCGCAACTGCCGCAGCGGCAACAGCCATCTCTGCGCAAAAACGCACGGCGTCGGAGTTCAAAGAGACGGCGCGTTCGCGGAGTATATATGCATTCCCGCACGCAACGTTATCCCAGTGATATGGGATATTCCCGAAGATATTATTTCATTCTTTGACGCATACGGCAACGCGACGCATACGGCGTTGATGTTCGATGTAGTCGGAGAAGACGTGCTTATCACCGGCGCAGGCCCCATCGGTATGATGGCTGCAGGGATTTGCCGCCACAATGGGGCGCGAAACGTCGTTGTCACGGATATAAACGATTATCGTCTGGGACTTGCAAAGACAATGGGCGCAACACGGGTGGTCAACACCTCAAAAGAGGATCTGCGCGATGTGATGAAAGAGCTTCACATGGACGAGGGCTTTGACGTCGGTCTTGAGATGAGCGGCAGCGGCATTGCACTTAATCAGATGATTAGCGTCATGCGAAACGCCGGCAAGTGCGCATTGCTTGGCATTGCAAAACCGGGAACGTCCGTTGATTGGAACGAGGTCATTTTCAAGGGGCTTACGCTTCAGGGCATTTATGGACGCAAGATGTTTGAAACATGGTATAAAATGGGTGCAATGGTTCAGTCCGGTCTTGACCTGACGCCGATGATTACTCATCGCTTCAGCTATCGTGATTTCGAAAAGGGCTTTGAGGCAATGAACAGCGGCATGAGCGGCAAGGTTGTTCTCGATTGGACAAAATAGCTGGTGTGCAAATAATTACCGAAAGGGGCAATTTGAATATGAAAAAGGCTTATGATATCTTTCGTTCCGAGCTTGCATCGATAAAGGACGCAGGCACCTTTAAGGATGAGCGAATCATTACAACGCCGCAGAAAGCGCGTATCGACACAACAATGACGAAGGGCGTTCTGAACATGTGCGCCAATAACTATCTCGGTCTTGCCGATAACCCCGATATAATCGCGGCGGCAAAGGCAAGCTATGATAAATGGGGCTTCGGACTTTCGTCTGTTCGCTTCATTTGCGGTACGCAGCAGATCCACAAGCAGCTTGAGCGCAAGCTTGCTGATTTTATCGGCACAGACGATGCTATTCTGTACTCCTCCTGCTTTGATGCAAACGGCGGTCTTTTTGAAACGCTGCTTGGTGCGGAAGACGCTATTATTTCGGATGAGCTTAACCATGCAAGCATTATTGACGGTGTGAGGCTTTGCAAGGCAAAACGATTCCGCTACAAAAACAATAATATGGAAGACCTTAGGTCTCAGCTTGAAGCGGCGAAGGATTGCCGCATAAAGATGATTGCAACAGACGGCGTGTTTTCAATGGATGGGTTTATCGCAAACCTCCCCGCCATATGCGATCTGGCGGATGAGTTCGGCGCGCTTGTTATGGTTGATGATTCCCATGCGGTCGGCTTTATGGGTGAACATGGCAGAGGAACGGCCGAGGCTTGCAGCGTGATGGGACGCGTTGACGTTATCACCGGTACTCTTGGCAAGGCAATGGGCGGCGCTTCCGGCGGCTACACCTGCGCAAGACAAGAGATTGTTGACCTGCTCCGTCAAAAGTCTCGTCCATACCTGTTCTCCAACACGCTTGCGCCGGCTATCTGTGCCGCCTCAATGAAGGTTATTGATATGCTGACGGAGTCAACGGCTCTGCGTGATAAAGTCCATGAAAATACTGCATATTTCCGTAAAGAGCTTGGCAAGCTCGGCTTTGACGTGCCTGAAAGCACGCATCCGATAGTGCCTGTTATGCTCTATGACGCAAAGATTGCACAGGAGTTTGCGCGTCGCATGCTTGAAAAGGGCGTATATGTCGTGGGCTTCTGCTATCCCGTTGTTCCGATGGGCAAGGCAAGGATCAGGACGCAGGTATCTGCGGGTCACTCAAAGGAGGATCTCGATTTTGCCGTTAAGTGCTTCAAAGAGGTTAAGGAAGAAATGGGCGTCTGACGCATAAACACGTTTTAACCGTTGGGGCTGCCGCAAAGCTTTGGCGACAGTCCCACGCTTTATTTTGGTGGTTGCAAATGAAAGCCTTTCGTGTATAATGTTGAGAAGAAAATCCCGAAAAGGAGGGTTAACTCATGGAGAAGAAAATTATTTTGAGCGGCATTAAGCCGACGGGTATTCCAACACTTGGCAACTATATAGGGGCGCTTCGCAACTGGCGGCTTTCCCAGGAGGATGACAAGTATTGCTATTACATGGTGGCGGATATGCACGCGCTGACAGTGCGCAACGATCCGTCGGAGCTCAAGCAGCAGACAAGAAGCATGGCGGCTTTGCTCATCGCATGCGGTATAGATCCCAATAAGTCACCGCTGTTTATCCAAAGCCATGTTCATCAGCATGCAGAGCTTTCATGGGTGCTGGGCTGCAGCACATACATGGGAGAGCTGAGCCGCATGACTCAATTCAAGGATAAAAGCGCCAAACACGCTGACAATATCAACGCCGGTCTGTTCACATATCCGGTGCTGATGGCAGCCGATATTCTTATATATGACGCTGATTATGTGCCCGTTGGGGACGACCAAAAACAACACGTTGAGCTGGCGCGCAACATTGCAATACGTTTCAACAATACATACGGAGATACGTTTGTGGTGCCGGAGCCAACAATGCCAAAGTTTGGCGCAAGGATAATGGGCTTGCAGGATCCAGAGCATAAGATGAGCAAAACGGATTCCAATCCAAACGGTTATATTTCTATTTTGGACGAACCTTCCGTGATAGTCAAAAAATTCAAGAGGGCTGTTACGGACTGCGAAGCGACAATCGCATATGGCGAAGGCAGAGACGGCGTGAACAATCTGCTGACAATTTACTGTGCTTGTACAGGTATGAATATGGAGCAGGCGGTCGCATCGTTTGAGGGTGCGGGATACGGCAAGCTAAAAACATCAGTCGCGGACGCTGTGATTGCAGAAATAGAGCCTGTACAGACAGAATACAAGCGTTTGCTTGCGGACGATCAATATCTTAATGTCACGCTTCGGCAAGGCGCCGAAAAAGCAGCTGAGAAGGCCGAGCAAACATTACAGCGTGCCTTCGAACGTGTAGGACTAAGATAGTGCCTTGCGGCAGAATAAAATTTACAAAATGATTATTTGCGCGTTGTGACGAACTCATGACGCGCTAATTGCTATATGAAGATATGTCGCGCAACACGTATGTGATTTGTAGAATCAGTCAAATAATGATATGGGAATTAATACAAATTGCAACGAGAAAACGCACGCTTTGCCGCACAACATAGATGATATCGAAAATTTTCGATTAAACAAAATATATATAATTGTGAAAAAATTGAAGTTGTGCCAATTTGTTGTTTACACAAAGCTGATTATATGATATAATCACACAAGGTATTTAATACCCTAATTTATTTCAGGAGGAAAACACATGAAAAAGGCACTTGCAATTCTTTTGGCGCTTGCTCTTACGCTTGCGGTAGTTCCCGCAACGTTTGCAGCCAAAGAGACTCCTGCGGCTTTTTTCACTGCGGAGAAGGTTAACGCTGAGCCTAACTCACGCGATGGTAAGGTTCCCACAGTTTCCCAACACGCCACCAAGGACGATGTGTTCATCAATGCTACACTGCTTGATGAAAACTTTGATGATGACTCAATTGGTGACTGGTGGATTACCAGCCTTGACTCAACAGACACAGGCGATTATACCGACTGGGGTCTTTACGAGTATGGTGAAGACAACTGCCACAGCGGTGCAAACTGCATGATGTCGTTCTCTTACGACTCTGCAACGAAAACCGCCCTTACTCCGGATAACTGGCTGATAACTCCGGAAATGACCATTCCCAGCGATGGCAGCACATATTATTTCAGCTGCTACATGGCGGCACAGGATCCCGACTATCCGTCAGAGCATTATTCGGTACTCGTTTGCGAAGCGTCTGAGGGTTATGACGGCACAACGATCTATCCCGACAACTGGACAAGTGAGTTTTCAGCAACTCCTACCGATGCATCATGGACGCAGGTCGTTGTAGATCTCACCGCCTATGCCGGCAAGACGATTGCTGTTGCTATCCGTCACTACGATGTTACTGATATGTTCAGCCTGAAGATGGACGATGCGCAGTGCGGTACTCAGGGCGTTGCTGTCCTCGATACGGGCGTCACGCTTGATCAGACTACGGCCGCTCTGACAATCACAAAGGGCCTGCAGCTCACAGCGACTGTTGCTCCCGCGGATGCTTCCTACACCGAAGTAACCTATACCACAAGCGATGCTTCTGTCGCCGCGGTCAACAAAAATGGCGGTATCGTTGCTGTCGCGGCAGGTACCGCAACAATTACGGCAACCTCACACAGCGGATTCACAGCAACCTGTGTTGTTACAGTAACTGCGGGCGATTCTGATTTTGACGACGGCATGGTTGCTTATGGCATCTATGATATCGACAATTCTTCAAGCCCCTACACATGGTACACGTTTGATCCGACAGCCCCCGCAACCCTTACGACCGCGTATGCTGACGGCACAAACTACATCAGAAACGCTGAGTATGACGCTGCCGCAGGTCTTATCTATGCGTATGTTATCACAGACTCAACAAATAATGTCTACAGCTTTGTTTCAATCAATCCCGAAACATATGCGGTAACATCGATTGCTACAGGTCTTACCGTCACTCCTTGGAGTCTTGCGTATGACTACGACAATGACGTGATGTACGGCAACTTCTATGTTTATGACTCTACCGCACAGTCGGCCACATTGACCATCTCTGCCGTTGACCTTACAACCGGCTTGGCAACGGGCACTGCCGTTATGGAGGTTATTGGTGATCTTGGCATTATGCCTCTGAATATGACCTATTACGCATCCGGCGTGTTTATCGGTGCTGATCGTGCCAGCAATCGTCTGGTTTATTTCACAGCTGACAACACAGTATTCGGCGGCGAAGGCGTTGCGGCTGCTTATTATGTCGGCAACTACACATTTACCGAGATGAACGGCTTCTCAATCGAAACATACATTCAGGATATCTACCTCAACCCTGTTGACGGCATGCTCTATTATGCTGCTGTTACAGGCTCAAAGTGCAGCTGGCTCGTAACCGATCTTGGCACGGGCATCACCGTCAACCTTGGCACAACGGGCGGCGGCACATACGGTATTGAGATGGCAGGCATATTCACCTATTACACAGTAACCACATACTACACTGTTACATTCTACGACAGTATTGACGGCACCGTGATTTCCACACAAGAGGTTGCAGAGGGCGAAGCGGCAACGGCTCCCACAGCTCCCACGCACGAGGGCTACACCTTCACAGCTTGGGATCCCGCTGACTTCTCCGCTGTTACGGCAAATATGGATATCTACACCGTTTACACTATCAATACCTATACTGTAACGTTCGTTGATTGGGATGGCACAATTATCAATTCTCAGTCTGTTGCGCATGGCGCTGCAGCAGCCGCTCCTGCGGATCCCACACGCGAGGGCTACACCTTCACAGGTTGGGATGTTGCTTATAACAACATCACAGGCGATCTCACAGTTACAGCACAGTATACGATTAACACCTATACAGTAACGTTTGTTGATTGGGACGGCACGGTTCTTGATACACAGACTGTTGCGCATGGCGCTGCAGCTGCCGCTCCCGCAGATCCCACACGCGAGGGCTACTCCTTCACAGGTTGGGATGTTGCGTTTGACAACATTACCGGCAATCTGACCGTTACTGCCACATATGAAGAGAATGCTCCCGTTGGTCTGCTTGGCGATGTTAACTGCGATGGCTCGATCACGTTCGCAGACGTTGCACTTCTGTACGGCGCGATATTCTCCAGCGGCGGCGAGGGCTCAATTGTTCTTTCCGCACAGGGCGTAATCAATGCTGATTTCAACCAGGATGGCTCAATATCATTTGCCGATGTTACAGCCTTGTACAGCGCGATTCTGCTGTAAGGCAAAGTAAAAAAGTTAATTCACTAAAAATCGGGAGCGGCAGATGCCGCTCCCGATTTTGAACTCAAAACATATATGTTAAGTTCACGTAACCTTATAAATCTCATCTGCCTCAGGCGGAAGCAGAAGCTCACCGGAGGAAGATATTGCTCTGTCTCCACGGGCAACGCCAATGATTGTGGCTTCAATCCCCATGCGATGTATGCCGTTAACAAGTGATTTGCCATCGCTGCACGCAATAAGCATACATCCGCTTGAAATAAGCTTATACGGGTTGACGCCAAAGTGATCGCACAGCTTTCCGGTGATCGGATGGACGGGGATTGCAAGCGGGTCAAATTGTATGCCAATATTAGAAGCAGCGCTCATTTCCCACATTGCCCCATAAATACCGCCCTCGGTAACATCGTGCATAGCGGTTGCACCATGAGCCGCGGCAAAAAGCCCTTCGTCAACAACGCTTGTCAATTCGGAGAATCCGCGTACTTCATCAAGCTCTGCGGGTGAAAGCACATCAGAACCGCAAGGCAGCTTGTCCGCAAGCAGCAAGGCGCCCTCAAGACCGGCGTGCTTTGTCATCACAATATCATTGCCCAAACGCATACCTTTTGGAGTGATTAAGCCTGCCGAAGTGGGCTTTGCAATTACTGTGGCACAGGTTATTATACGATTAACGGAAGGCGTAACCTCAGTATGTCCGCCAATAATATCAACATGAGCAGCTTCAGCGGCCGCGATAAGCTCGTTCATCAGAGAGTCAATATCTGATTCGACAATCGAAGGCGGCAAAAGAAACGTCAGCAATAGACCTATCGGCTCTGCTCCCGACGCGGCGGCGTCGTTGCATGACACGTTAACAGTTAACCTGCCGATGCCGCTTTCCGCAGCAGTTATCGGGTCGCATGACAATACGGCAAGACCACCGTCAATGTGTACAGCTGTGCAGTCAACACCAACGCTCGGTGCGCAAACAACCTCGCTCCGCGTGTGCTTCAGCTTATTCAGTATCAGCCTGTCAAGCTGCTCGTTTGAAAGTTTACCTATTCTCATAGCCCACCATATCCAAAAAATCCTTTTCAGAAAGCACCGCAACACCAAGCGTGCGCGCTTTGTCAAGCTTACTTCCGGCATTCTCACCAACAACTACATAGTCGGTTTTGCGGCTGACACTGCCGCTTGCGTGACCGCCCAGACTTTCAATCAAGGCTTCAATGTCAGGACGCTTCATTGAGGAAAGAGTGCCGGTAACTACAATGGTTTTTCCGATGATTGGAGAACTGTCGGACGAACGCCCGACATAAGTCGGACGAACGCCCGACATCAAAAGCTTGTCAATTTGCGCACTTAGTGATTCATCCGAAAGAAAACTGATGATACTATCCGCAACTACATCGCCAACATCGCGAATAGAGATAAGCTCTTGACGCGTTGCCAATCTGAATTTTTCAATGCTGCCAAACGCAGCCGCAATATCTCTTGCGGTTTTTATGCCTACATTTGGTATGCCAAGTGCAAAAATAAATGATCCAAGCTCACAATCCTTGCTCTTTTCAATGGCTCCAAGTATGTTTGAAACACGTTTTTCTGCAAAGCCTGCAAGACCCTTGAAGCTGTTTTCCGTCAGATCATAAAGTTCGGGTATATTTCGCAGGCCCGTCTCATTTACAAGCAGCTCGGCTGTTTTTTCAGAAAACCCGTCTATGTCCATTGCATCGCGTGATGCAAAATGCGAAAGTCGTGCAACAATCTGCGGCGTACAAGAAAGCGAGTTTGTGCAATATATGTGAGCGCCGCGCCTTTCTGTATGCGCACCGCAGCTGGGACATTTTGTCGGCGGTGCAACAGGATTCTCGGGTTCGCCGTCATCAACGCTTGAAAGAATCTCGGGGATAACGTCATTGCTTCTGCGGATAAATACGCGAGAGCCTATCCCAACACGCTTTCTGAGTATGTCGTCATAGTTGTTTAACGTTGCTTTACGAATAGTGGCGCCCATAAGTTCAACCGGCTCCACGTGCGCAAGCGGCGTAAGCTTGCCTGTTCGTCCGACCTCCCATGTGATATCCAAAACGGTTGTGGTTTGCTCCTGCGCGGCAAATTTATATGCTATCGCGCCACGCGGGAAACGATCGGTATATCCCAAGCTCTCAGAGAACGGAATGTTATCAAGCTTAATTACCATACCGTCAATATCATAATCAAGGTCAAAACGTCGTTCCTCCGCAGCATCTATTTCCGCAATTACTTCGTCAATATTACCCTTAAACGCAAAGTCGCTTATGACAAATCCGTTGTTCTTGAGAAAGTCAAGCATGCCTGTCTGCGTTTCAAATGCTGTGCTGTCAGAAAATCCAATATCATAGGTAACAAAATCAAGCCTTCGTTTTTTTGTTACGGAGGGATCAAGATTTCTCAGCGCACCTGCCGCAGCGTTTCGGGGATTTTTAAGCTGATCATCCGACGACGTGTTAAGCTCGTTCAACACGGATATTCGCATATAACATTCGCCGCGAACTTCAAGCTTGCCCATATGAGGTATCGAAAGCGGTATGCTGCGAATTGTGCGCGCCTGGGGGAGAATACCTTCGCCTGAAATTCCGTTGCCGCGAGTTGCTGCATCAACAAGCATACCACCATCATATGTGAGATTGACGGTTAATCCATCAAATTTATACTCAAGAATAAAATCAAGCATTTCTGCTGAGCTTTTTTGACATTTTGCAGCCCAATCACGAAGCTCGCCATATGTTTTGACCTTGTCAAGACTCCATAGCCTGCGAATATGCGTATGCTCCTCAAATGCAGACATTATCGTACTGCCAACCCTGTGCGTTGGGGAATTTGCAAGCACAACGCCCGTGCTTTGCTCCAAAGAAGCAAGCTCATCATAAAGAGCGTCATATTCGGCGTCGCTTGCGGGCGAAGCGTCACGCATATAGTAAGCGGCAGAAAGCTCGTTCAGGCGATCAACCAGCCACTTCATCCTATCCATGCTTATTCCTCCAGCTTCATTGGCGTATACGCGGCAGCAAGACGCTTCACGCCATACTGTTCAAAATCAACCGTAACAATCGCGGAGTTGCCGATGCCCGCCACATCCGTAACCACGCCTCTGCCAAACATTGAATGAATAACAATCTGCATTTTTTTGTAAGAGGTACCCACAATAGTTCGCGCAGGCGCAGGGGAGGACGATGAAGCCGTGGCTTTTGAACCAAATCCGCCGGCAGGCGAACCCGATTTTGAGCCGACGGTCGAGTTAGAGCCATACGTTGGCTTTGACTTATTTGTCTGGGTGCTGTTTGAAGAAAAACCTGAGCGCTTTTCGCCAAACCCGAAGCCCGAATCAGAGCGAGAAGTATTACTTTGATATTGTGAGCCTGAATTACCGGTGAAATCATCATCGCAAGACGTGATGAGCCCCATTTCATCCAAAAAACGTGAAGGCATATTGTTGCTTCGCGCTCCATACAGCATTCGGCTGCGTGAGTTCAACAGATACAGCTTTTCACGCGCACGGGTTATTCCAACGTAGCAAAGGCGTCGCTCCTCCTCCATGCGCGTTTCATCGTCACGCGATTTCGATGACGGAAATATGTTTTCTTCCATGCCGGGCATAAACACTATTGGAAACTCAAGCCCCTTTGCACAATGCAGAGTCATCAGCTTAACGGCGCCGTCGTCTTCTGATATGTCATCAGACGAAGAAAGCAGGGCGGCGTTTTCAAGAAAAGAATCCAGCGGGTCAACGCCCTCCTCAATGCCCTCCATATGCTCACGCATCGCACCAATCAGCTCTTCAATGTTTTGCACACGGGTTTCAAGCAGACCATCCTGTTGTTCGGAAATATGTTCAATATAGCCTATGCGCTCAATTATATCCTGTAAAAGTGCGTCCAAGGGAAGCTCCCGTCTGGCGACAAAAAGGTCTGTCATTACGTTGGTAAACGCAGCAAGCTTATTGACCATTCTGGGAGGGAGATACTCACTTTGCGTTGCGGCAGTAAACAAAGAGACGTCTCGCTCCGCCGCAATTGACGCAAGCTCTTTTACGGTGGTGTCGCCAATATTGCGTTTAGGGACGTTGACAATTCGCTTGAACGAAACATCATCGCTTGTGTTGGCAATCAAACGGAGATAGGCAATCAAGTCCTTAATCTCTTTGTATTCGTAAAATCGTGTTCCGCCAATGAGCGAAACAGGTATGCGAAATGATTGCTGAAGCACGGACTCAATGACTCTGCTTTGCGAATGGGTGCGATATAGTACGGCAAAATCGTTGTAGCTTCGTCCGCGCCTGTGAAGATTTGATACAGTCATGCCGATAGTATACGCCTCCTCACGTTCGGTATCCACAGTGACAAGCTCAACGCGTTCACCGCCAATGCGGTCAGTCCAGAGCGACTTGACTTTTCGTCCTGTATTGTGACATATAACCTTATTTGCAGCATCGAGTATCGGCTTGGACGAGCGATAATTTTGCTCCAATCGGATAACGGCTGCGCCCTCAAAGTCCTTTTCGAAATCAAGAATATTACGAACGTCCGCACCACGCCATCCATAAATTGACTGATCATCATCGCCTACCACGCAGATGTTGCGATGCTGCGCACTGATAAGACGTACAATGTTGTATTGTATGCTGTTTGTGTCCTGATACTCGTCAACAAGAACATAGGAGAATCTGCGCTGATACTTCTCCAATACATCGGGACACTTGTTAAACAGCTCAACCGTTTTAAGCAGAAGATCGTCAAAGTCGAGAGCGTTGGCAGCTGCAAGACGTTTTTGATATGCGCGATAAATATCAACGGTTTTTCCGCTTTGATCTCCAACCTCAAACAAATAGCTCTCAGGATTATCCGATGAATTTTTTGCTTCACTTATGATCGAACGGATATACCCCTTTGAAAGCTGTTTGTCGTCAATTCCGTATTGCTTGATTATGTCGGCAATGATTGTCGATTGGTCGGTATCGTCATAAATGGTGAACTGCGAGGTATAGCCAAGCCTTGCAATATCAAAACGTAAAAGCTTGGCACAGAAAGAGTGAAATGTGGTTACCCACATATCCTTTGCGGGGATACCGCTAAGCTTTTCGGTTCGCTCACGCATTTCCGCCGCAGCCTTGTTGGTAAAAGTCAGCGCAAGTATCTGCCAAGGGCGAACGCCATGGTTTTCAATAAGATTGGCTATTCGATATGTCAGCACCCGCGTTTTGCCGCTGCCTGCGCCTGCAAGAACAAGCAAAGGACCATCGGTATGCAGAACGGCTTCACGCTGCGGTGCGTTTAGTACGCTTAAATCAATCATTCAGGAAAAAGTCGGCAAGATTTGCCTTAGGATCAGCCACGGTTTCAATAACAGGTTCGCGGGAGGTAATAAGGCATGTGACGCCGGGACCGTGACCCGCAAGGATGCAATCACTGTGAATCACAACTCCTATGGTTATAGCTCCGCCCAAGTAACCGCGTCCGTATGTGTTATCACAGTTGTCAAGCGCGACTATATCGCCATAACGCAGCTTATCAAGCCCAAGACGCAGAATTTCTTTACGGTCTGCCGTCATAATATCATAATCACCGCGGAATGCGCTTGCGGCGCCGATACCGCTTCCCATTAGATATGCGGGAACATGAGCGGTTACAGGAACAACAAGCTTGCCGTCTTGTACCGATATTCCCATTCGCTCAAACAGAACAGGGGATGTGTTCATTATGGAGACAGAGTCTTCAAAACCGTCAATCCTCATACCCTGACCCTGTGCGCGGATCTGAATCCTGTCACCGATCGCCATTTTATCAAGCGCATCATCGGCAAAATACAAAAGCACATGCTCGATGCCGCCGTGAGTGCCGGTAACAAAGCCTTCTGCACCCTTGGCGTCGCCCGAAACGACAATTGCTCTGTTTCCGATGCAACAGAGTGTATTAAGAGCAACGTTTTCTTTTTCATCATCGTTTTTGATGGACACGCCCGGCTCAACATGATCACATTCCATGCCATATACGCTGTCGCCGATCTTTACATTATAGGTAATAGCTCCTGTGCCGGGGAGCACGCGGGGAATACCGGTAACCGTATCAATTCTGTAATGGTTGGCAGCCATCGCGGGATGATGAATATGTCCCATAACGCTCTGCATGACAAGACGTTCTGCGTTAATACTTGCCTTCATAAAAGAACCTCCATTATTTTGTCAGAAGTTTTACACTGCTTTCAAGCCGCTCAAGCGCATTGAGAAGCAGCGGGGTAGGAAGCGCAAGATTCCATCTCTCATATCCGCCTCCGTTTGTTCCGAAAATATAGCCCTCATCCAATGCGAGCTTCGCCTGCTTAAGCATGAACGCCTCAAGCGCACTGTCGTCAAGATTAAGCGATCGCATATCTACCCAAGCAAGGTAAGTACCCTGCGCTTTTGTAACACGGAGCATCGGAAGACGACTTTTAACAAAAGAATACATCAGATTGAAATTGACGTCAATTACCCCGATGAGCGAATCCAACCATTCAGCGCCGCTTGTATACGCGGCAATGGTCGCCGCTCTTGCAAAAAATGGAACACATCCGCTTGATTCAATATGAGCCTGATGCGCAAACCGCTTGCGAATCGACTCGTTCGGTATGTAAATATTTGAACAGGAAAGCCCTGCCAGATTGAACGTTTTGCTAATCGCAGTGCAGACGATGCAATTATCCAATGCGCCCGAAACATTTGCAAACACGGTATGAACATTGTTGGGCAATATCAGATCATTGTGAATCTCATCACTAACGACAACAACGCCGTTATCGCGGCAGATTTGCGCAACGCGGGAAAGCTCCTCAAGACTCCACACTCGCCCAACGGGATTATGAGGGCTGCATAAGAGCATCAGTTTAACGTTCGGACGTGCGCATTTCTCAGCAAAATCATCAAAATCAATGTAATAGTTGCCATCGCGGCACAGCAAGGGATTTTCAACGAGGGTTCTCCCGTTGTCAACTATACTCGACTTGAACGGGGGATACACGGGAGGCTGAATTATTACGCCGTCGCCTATGTCGGTTAAGGCACGAACGGCAGTTCCGAGAGCGGGAACAACGCCGTTTGTGGTAACGAGCCACTCGGGAAGAATGTCCCAACTGTGACGGCTGTGCTGCCACGAACGCGCTGCTTCAAAATAAGCTCCGTCCGCATAGGTGTAGCCGTATATGCCGCGCTGGGCAGCCATTTTAATGGCTTCGGTTATGACAGGAGCGGTTCTAAATTCCATATCAGCAATCGTTAAAGGTACAAATCCCGAGCCTTTTACAGGCTCGGGTGCAAAATCAATTTTTATGGCGCCGGTATCACACCGATCAACCACGCTTTGAAAGTCAAACATATAAGTAATTATAACCTCTGTAAAACGCCTCAATATTAACGTTGAGGAACTTAGGCTTGACGCATTGCTCAATTGCCTTGATCCATTCCTCAGAGCGGAAAGGCATGGTTTTTGCAAGAACACCGAGGAGTACAACGTTTGAAGCCTTGTATGTGCCGCATTCGTGAGCTATCTCAACGGCATTAAGCTCAACGGTTTTGCAGACGCCGCGAACACGTTCAAGACAATCATCAGGATACTTTGCCGTTCCCGTAATAACCGGCATAGGCAATATCTGCTGAGTATTGATTATCATAGTGCCATCGGGCTTCATATATGGAGTGGCGCGAAGCGCTTCCAAATCCTCAAATGCAAGAACGACGTCGGCCTGCCCCTGCTCAACAATAGATGAGTAGAGCGGAGCATCGTTGCTCATGCGAACATACGTTACAACACTGCCGCCGCGCTGACTCATACCATGAACCTCGCTGACGCGAACATCATAGCCGTTGTTCACACCAAGCTGTCCAAGTATCTTACTGGCAAGGAGCGTACCCTGTCCGCCCACGCCTACTATAACGATGTTGAACATAAATACCTCCTTTTCTTACTCGACGCCAAGGGCGCCGAAGTGACAAAGCTGACCGCACAAACCACAGCCAACGCACTGGGTCTGATCGATGTTAATGCCATTTTCGGTTTTGATAATGGCGGGACAGCCAATCCTCATGCACATACCGCAGTTGCGGCACTTGTCCGTTTTGCACACATAGGGCGGATTAGTCTGCTTAACAATAAGTGCGCAAGGACGGCGTGAAATTATCACAGAAAGAGCATCGCGTGCAACCTCCTCACGGATAACCGCTTCAAGCTCATTGAGGTTGAAAGGATCTACAACGCGCACGCTTGCAACGCCCATTGCTTCGCACAGCTTAACAATATCAAGCTGTGTTGTCGGTTCGCCATGAATATCAAACCCATTGGCAGGATTGTTCTGATGACCTGTCATGCCGGTGATGGAGTTGTCGGCAATAATTACCGTGCCGACGGAACGATTGTATGCCATATTTAGCAATCCGGTCATACCGCTGTGACAGAAGGTTGAATCGCCAAGCACGGCAACAGTGTGCTTTGCCTGCTCGGCGCCGCGCGCTTTCTCCATGCCGTGCGCCATTCCTATTGAAGCGCCCATGCATACGCAGGTGTCAACACCGTTAAGCGGCGGAAGTACGCCGAGAGTGTAGCAGCCGATATCTGAGCAGACGGTGAGCTTAAGCTTGCCAAGCACATAATAAAGGCCACGATGCGGACAACCCGGGCAGAGAACCGGCGGACGATTCGGAATGCCATGAGCGGGTGACGTCGCTTCCGCGGGAGCACCGTTGAACTTTTGCTCAATCTTGTGCATGAAAAGCTCACCCTGAAGCCCTGTTTTATCCTTGCCGGAGCAGGCAATGCCCCATGATTTTATAGTGTCTTCATAGAACGGCTCCATGTCCTCGATTACATAGAGAGTTTCAACCTCAGCTGCAAAATCCTCAATAAGCTTGCGGGGAAGGGGATAGGCAAGACCAAGCTTCAGAACAGAAGCGGAAGGCATTGCCTCCTTAACATAATTGTAAGCGGCTCCGGATGTGATAACGCCAATCTTGTGTGAAGCCCACTCAATGCGGTTTACGGGAAGCTCGTTTGCGTCATCCGCAAGCCTTATTTCACGCTGTTCAACCACAATGTGACGCCCGATCATATTTGCGGGCATTGAGACATACTTGCGGACGTCTTTTTTATACTCGCGTGTTTCGGGCACAACCCGCTCATCAAGCTCAACAAGCGTGCGTGCGTGAGCAATGCGTGTGGTAATGCGCAATATCACGGGCGTGTCGTACTTCTCGCTTATTTCAAAAGCAAGCTTCATGAAGTCTTTACATTCCTGACTGTTGGAAGGATCAAGACACGGAGCGTGCGACGCCCTTGCCATAAGTCGGGTATCCTGCTCATTCTGTGATGAATGCATACCGGGATCATCCGCAACTACCACGACCATACCTGCGTTGATCCCTGTGTAGGTTGCGGTGAAGAAAGGGTCGGCGGCGACATTCAACCCAACGTGCTTCATGCACGCCATGCTGCGAACACCGCTGACAGCCGCGCCAAGCGCGACTTCAACCGCAACTTTTTCGTTGGGCGCCCATTCGGAGTAAATCTCCTTATAGGTGGCTATGGTTTCGTTAATCTCCGTGCTGGGGGTGCCTGGGTAAGCGCTTGACACAAGAACGCCTGCTTCGTATGCGCCCCTTGCAATGGCCTCATTGCCGAGCAAAAGCTGTTTCAAGACTACGACCTCCTTTATATGAATGCTATTTATAACATGAAGTTAATAAACGTACCTCTATTATAAGATAACAATAGCCGCAAATACAGTATATTTCCTAATATATTTCAGCAAAACTGCAAATAATGAAACGAGATATTATTTGTTGTTCGGAGGCGTGCTATGGGGACGGGAAACGGCATAAGAAATTTGCTGCGATTTGACGAGGGTTATTCGGAATATGAGCTGCTTGAAAGAGAAACAGGCAGTCCGTCGTATTTGGAAGGCTGGAATGACGTCTGCGCTCAAGGCGAAACAAGCAAAGAGGAGATTCCCGCAAGCGCGGATGAAACAGCCAAGCGTTTGGCGGAGGTGTTTCGCTCGGATATAAATAACGACATAATTCTCCGACGTTTTACGATTGGGCAGGGCAAGATATGCTTAATCGCATATATGAACGGCATGGCTGACGATACAAAGGTAAATGATTTTATCCTTCGTCCGCTTATGCAGGGAAGCGTGCCGCAAAGCGAAAACATCGGCATAAAATATCTGATTCAAAATTTCATTCAAATAAGTGAAGTAAAAACCGAAAAGGATCTTTCAATTGCAAGATTAGGTATAATGGACGGACTTACCGCACTGTTCGTCGATGGCGAAAATATGTGTGCGATGCTTGAAACGCATGGGTACGAAAAACGGTCAATCGGCACAACGGAAAATGAAAAAGTTGTCAGAGGCCCTAAGGAAGGATTTACTGAAAGCCTTATAACAAACATTACGCTTGTCAGAAGAATACTGCATACCGATGACCTTGTCGTTGAAACAAGGCTTGCGGGAGGGGACAATAATATCCGCATCGCGATAGTATATCGGGACGGCATAACAAACAGAACCTTGATTGACGAAGTCAAGCAGCGTCTCGCAAAGATTAACATACGAACAATAACAAGCAGCGGCACTCTTGAACAGCTTATTGAGGATAACAAATGGTCGCCTATACCACAGACGCTTTCAACAGAGCGCCCGGACAGAGCGTGCTCACACATTATGCAGGGAAGGGTATGTCTTATCGTTGAGGGCAGTCCGTTTGCACTGCTTATGCCGATAACATTTTCAACACTTCTAAACAGTCCTGAGGATATTTATATGCGAAAGCCTCTCGGCACGGTTCTTCGTGTTGTCAGATATGTCGGTGCGTTCTTGTCAATAATATTGCCCGGTTACTTTCTTTCGCTGGCATTGTATCATCAGGGGCTTCTTTCAACGGAGGTGTTAAGCACTGTTATAGCCTCACGTGAGATGGTTTTTGAGCCGATTGCAACAGAAATAATACTGCTGCTGCTCGTTTTTCAGCTTATACGTGAGGCGGGTATGCGCGTTCCCGGAAGCATAGGTCAGGCGATAGGCATAATCGGAGGCTTGATACTTGGGCAGGCTGCTGTCGCGGCAAACCTGGCAAGCTCAGTCGTTTTGATAGTAGTCGCGCTGTCGGGGCTTGGCAATTTTTGTATTCCGGATTATTCAACGCAGATTGCAGCATCATATTTCAGAATAGCGCTTGTGATTGCAGCATGGCTTGGCGGGCTGCTTGGAATGGCGGCTGCGATAATGCTTATGGTTTGCTACCTTGCAAGCATGAAAAGCTTCGGAGTGCCATTCCTTGCGCCATTCTCGCCTAAAACCTACTCGAAACGACCTCTGATAATCAGAGGCAGCATAGGAATGCATCACAGAGCCGATGATTTTGTCAACGCGCATTGTGACACGCTTGAAAAGGAGAAAAGCAGTACATGAAGCTTAAAGAGGGAAGAATCGGCATACAAGAGGGAATGTTCGCCGCCGCTGTTACGCTGTGCATGAACGGCATATTCTCAATCAATCCGGAATATGCCTACTCACAGGGAAACTCGACCTATCTTTCGATCCCGCTTTCAATTTTGCTGTCCGCAGCGTTCTTTTTGGCAATTACGCTTTTGATGAAGCGAACGGGAACCAAGGCGCTGGATGAGCTTATGACTGTTACGGTCGGAAAAATCGGAGCAAAGGTGATGGCTGTTCCGCTTATTCTGGCGCTTCTTCTCTGCGCAGTAACGCCAATGATACAGTTTATTGAGCTGATGCACGCCATGCTGTTCAGCAACTCAAGCTATGTTGCGATAATTGCATTTATTTTTCCGTCGATAGTGATAATTGCATGGCAGGGAATGGAGTCGATAGGAAGAATTGCCAAATGCTTCGGTGCTTTTTTGCTGTTAATGCTGATAGTAGCAATCGCAACCGCAATACCCACGTTTGAAACGTATAGGCTTTACCCGATAATGGGTGACGGCGTCGCCCATTTTGCAGGATTTACAGCGTCTCAAACGCTTTCGTTCTTGCCGCCGCTGCTTGCGCTTTTGATTATCGGACGAAGTATGCAGGGTGTGGAGCACGCAAGACGCGCAGGATTGTATGCTGCGTTAACAGCAATCCTTGTCTGTGGAATAACACAATTTGCTTTATCCCTTGTTTACACATATCAAGGCTTGGCGGACAGCTTTGTTCCGCTTTACAAAATCAACACGCTAAATCTTTCGGAAAGCAGATTTTTAAGGCTTGATAAGTTATTTGCGATCGCATGGCTGAACGGATGTATGATATCAAGCGCATTTTGCATATATGCCGCTTCGCTGTTGTTTGCAAAAACCTTTTCACAAAGGGATGTTAATCCGTCTGTTGCGGCAATTTCCTGCATGGCGATTGGCGCTGCAATAGTCAAGCTGCGCAGCTCAGCCGCATCCGAAACAGCAGTTGAAGATGCTATTGTAAGATACGGAGCGACACTTGCCGCCGCTCCTTTGGCGGTTGTCGCAATAATCGGACTTATTAAGAGAAAAAAGGAGAAACCGTTAAGTGAAAAGCAAACAAATTAAGCTTGCGGCAATTATGCTTATCGGCGCTGTATTGACGATGCTGGGAGGCTGCCTTAACCCTGTGTCTCTTGACGACTATGGATATGTGGTATCAATAGGTGTGGACTCGGGAACGGCAAAAAAATACTATGTCACGCTTGCCCTGCAAAGAGCAAGCCTTACTCAGGGAAACGAGAAGGACGGGGGAGCGATACTGCTTGCAGCGGAGGGCGACAGCTTGGTTCAGGCGATAGACGCGATTGAAAGCAACGTATCGAACGCGCTCAATTTTACAAGAACAAATTTCATAATGTTCAGTCGTGAAGTTGCGCAGCGGGGTGATATAGAGGATTTTTTAAGCTTTTCATTTGATGAGATTAAGATGCGGAAGTCGGCGCTTGTTGTGATAACCGACCAAACCGTTCATGAGTTTTTCGGGGGACTGAGCGCGAACAACAGCGCGAACATAACAAAGCTTCAGGCGTCGCTGCTTCGTGATCAAAAGGATACGGGAACAATAATCATGACAAATGTCAGCGGCTTTTTTGAAGCATGCGTTGAAGGAAGATTTGATGTGTGCGCACCGCTTGGCTTTTATGACGCCGACATAATAACGGATATGCAGCAAAAAACATTGGAGGCGGAGGGCAAGGATCCGCTTTCTGACATAGAAACGGGCGACAGAGTCGGCGGACTTAAATCCGCAACGGCGGGTGTTGCACTTTTTGATGGATGGACAATGACAGGTGAGCTTAACGGCGAGGAGACTCAATTCCTTAATATTATAAAGGGAGATTATGAAAATGGGGATTTTGTTCTTGTCGCCGACGATGGGTCTCAGGTGGTAATACTTGCAAAGCTGGAGACATATTCACGGAACGTTCGTTCTGATACCATTTACTCCGATGATATATGTGTAGACGTCAAAATCGTGTTGACGATAAGTGTGCTTCAATACAACGGAGAGATGTCATATGACGAGCTGTCGGAATGGGTGTCGAAAGAAACCATTCAATATATGACTGAAAACCTTGATTATGTGCTTAATAAATGCAAAGAATGCCAATGCGACGCGGCTATGTTCGGCACAACGATATCAAAGTGCTTTTCAAGCGTTGACAGTTGGCAAAACTATGACTGGAAAGCACGATATCAGAACCTGTCGCCACAATACGATATTGAAATCATCGTAACGGACAAGATGCGTGACTGAGACGAAATAACGGAGAGAGATAAGATGACGTCATATTACATATTTGCAGCATTATGTCTTATATATAACGGCTGCTATTTCATACACTGTATAAAGAGAAAGCGTGTTTCAGCGGCGATAGGTTCAATACTGTTGATGCTTGCCATCGCCGCATTTCCGTTGATGATTATGCTTCAAAAGCACTGAAAAAGTTATATTCTTAAATACTATTGAAAAAGTCCCCAATATGGGTTATTCTGTCTCTGAATGAACAAGGGGGTGTCTTTTATGTCAAAAAAAAGCAATATATTTAAAGAATTCAAAAAGTTCGCATTCAAAGGCAACGTAATTGACCTCGCCGTTGGCGTTATGATTGGCGCGGCGTTTGGCAGCATTGTTACGTCCCTTGTAAATGATATAGTTATGCCTGTATTCGGGCTGATTATCGGCACTGAAAATCTTGATCAGCTATATTTGGTGCTTAAAGCGCCTGCGGATGGTACAAGCATTGCCGGGCTGTCGCTTGCTGATGCACAGGCTGCCGGCGCGACTGTAATGGCATATGGTAAATTTATTGCTGCGATCATTAACTTCCTGCTGATTGCGATAATCATATTTGTGATCGTCAGTCTTATCAAAAAAGCTGCGTCTCTCGGCAAAAAAAAGGAAGAAGAGGCTCCCACAAAGCCTGCTCGTATTTGCCCGTATTGCCGTCAGGAGGTCGCGGACGACGCAACCCGCTGCCCGCATTGCACCTCCGATATATCTGCCGATGCTCGGTAGTATGATGAAGTGCCGCAAGGCTTTCATATAACACAAAATAACGTGCTTGTGAAAAGGAGATTTTTTTCATGGCTAAAATTCAGATGAAGACACCGTTGGTTGAGATGGACGGAGACGAAATGACGCGAATCATTTGGTCAATGCTCAAAGAGCATCTCATTTGCCCATTCATAGATCTCAAGACAGAGTACTATGACCTTGGGTTGGTGAAGCGCGATGAGACAGACGACCAGATCACCATTGACGCCGCAAACGCCTGCAAGAAGTATGGCGTTGGCGTCAAGTGCGCGACCATTACGCCAAATGCGCAGCGCATGACTGAGTACAGCCTCAAGAGAATGTACAAGAGCCCAAACGGCACAATCCGTGCCATACTTGACGGCACTGTTTTCCGCACGCCGATAACCATGGATTGCCTCAAGCCCTCTGTCCGCTCTTGGACAAAGCCCATCACGATCGCCCGTCACGCATACGGCGATATATACAAGGATACAGAGTTCCGTGTACCTTGTCCCGGCAAAGCGGAGCTTAAATTCACCGACAACAACGGCAAGGTGCTTTTTGACGAAACCGTGTTTGATTTTAAGTGCCCCGGCGTTCTGCTCGGTCAATACAACAAAGACGATTCAATCGAAAGCTTTGCTCATGCCTGCTTCAAGTTTGCGATTTCAATCAAGCAGGATCTTTGGTTCTCCGCAAAGGATACAATTTCAAAAAAATACGACCAGACCTTCAAAGAAATATTCCAGAGCATATTCGAAAAGGATTACAAAGCCCAGTTTGAAGAATTGGGCATCACCTACTTCTACACGCTGATTGATGATGCTGTCGCACGCGTCATTCGTTCAAACGGCGGCTTTATCTGGGCATGCAAAAACTATGACGGCGATGTTATGAGCGACATGGTTGCCACGGCGTTCGGCAGTCTTGCCATGATGACAAGCGTTCTCGTATCTCCGGATGGCAACTACGAGTATGAGGCGGCGCACGGCACGGTGACAAAGCATTACTACAAGTATAGGGACGGCGAGACAACGTCAACAAACTCTATGGCTACAATATTCGCGTGGAGCGGTGCATTGCGCAAGAGGGGTGAGATGGATAATCTTCCTGAGCTTATCCACTTTGCCGATATGCTTGAAAAGGCTTCCCTTGACACTATCAAGAGCGGCCATATGACAAAGGACTTGGCGTTGCTTGCCGACATGGAAGACAAGCATATCGAGTCTACCGAGGGCTTCATAATCAAGATTAAAGAGAATCTTGAGAAGCTTCTTGCGTAAACATCGGAGGATTTGATGAGTTTATATTCTGATTGGCATGAGTTAGCTTCTGCCGAACGTGACGAACATGATAATGCACGCTTCTGGGACGAATATTTTGCTGCCGAGAAGGAGCTTTATCAGCGCGTCTTAGAACAACACGAAAATACTTTTTCCGGCACATATGATGCGCTTGCGGATGAATTCGGTTGGGATAAAACCTATTTTATGGGGTTCCTTGACGGCGCAAACACAAGCCTAAAGGAGGCTTGTGACCTTGAATCTGTTGAACACGACACACAGATAGCACTCGCTTTTGACTTTGACAGGCTTTACTATAACATGCTTGAGGCGAAAGCGCCTTGGCTTTATGAAATGCCTGAGTGGGATGCTGTTTTAAGTGAAGAAAAGCGTCACGAGATACTTCACGGCTGGCGTGCATCAAAGGTTTTTGTTGCAGATAAAAAGGTTGGGCCAAACGATCCATGCCCCTGCGGGAGCGGTAAAAAGTACAAAAAGTGCTGCGGCAGAGCTGCTGAATAATTGCCAAGCATAACATGACGACAAAAGCCGAGCCCTGTTTGGACTCGGCTTTTTGTGCATGCCTTTATGGGGACGATAAACTTAGACTGTGGCGTTCAACAAATTGTAAAGCGCGGATACGTCGCCAAAGCTTATTATACCGTCTTGGTTAACATCCGCGTTAATGGTACCCTGCGCGGACAGTATCGCACCGCTGACGATTGAAGCGTAAAGGGTTGACACATCGGCAAAGCTGACAATTCCGTCACAGTTAACATCTCCAATAAGGACGGAGGCACTGTATTGTGCCGTTACAGTGAGGTCGCTTGCAACGTTGCTGAAATCAACATCCCAGCCCGTGAATGTGTAGCCGGCGCGAGAAGGATCTGCGGGAGCAATCGCCGCGGAGCCGTATTCAACAGTCTGCGCGGAAAGAACAGCGCCATCCCAATCAACAAAGGTTACCGTATAATGGTTGATTGAATAAACCGCAGTGATTGTCATATCGGAGGAAACGGATGAGAATGCGATGTCCCATCCCGTAAACGTGTAACCCTCACGCACGGGGTTGCTTGGTGCGGTTGCAGAAGAACCGTATGTTACTATCTGAGAGGACAGGGTAAGACCATTCCAGTCAACAAAGGTAACAGTATAGCTGTTGATTGTGTATTGTGCGGTTACAGTGAGATCAGCGGTAACGTTGTCAAACGCGGTATCCCAACCTGTGAAGGTATAGCCCACGCGTGAAGGATTGACGGGAGCCGTCGCCGCGGCGCCATCGTTAACGGTTTGAGACGAAAGCACAGAGCCGTCCCAATCAACAAAATTAACCGTATGTGTAACGGGCGGAACATAATTACCGGAGACCTCAAATGCAGGGAAGCCCGTTGTTGAGTCAACACCGTTTGTTATCGCTCCGTTTGAAAATGAGCCGATAACAACCTCAAGATTATCGGCGATTGACGAACCATCGCTCTCGGTACAATACACGGGCACAGCCATAGTATAGCGCGTGCAGCCAACGTAAAAATGTTCAACCTCAGAATCGAGTACAAGTCGTTTGCAATATACAAGCGCGGCATAATTGGCGGAGCTGAGGGGAGTGGATAAAATGCTAACGCTGCTTCCGCTTATCGTGGTGGTAAAATAACTCCAAAGGCTTGTGCTTCCTGCATTTATCACTATATTACTGTTTGTTATCGTTAGATGACCGTATTGAATGATAATACCCTTGGCGTATCCCCACTGATCGCCTGATACGTTTTGAATGTTTATGTTGCAATTGTCTATAAGCAGTGTCATTGCGGTTGCTTCCGTAACGCCGCCAATGGGCAGATAGCCATTTACATATATCCCGCAGCCACCCTCATAGGTGTTGATGGTGGCGTTTGTAAGCTCCATACCATTATGACCGTAAACACACTCCTCAAGCGTTGCCGCAGTGCTGCCCGTGCGTTCCATTGCATAGCAGTTGAGCGTTATGCCATCGATATACAGAACTTCAGATGTGTCGTTAACACCGCCCATGGGAGCGCATACGCAGTAGCCGTCATACTGCTCGGCATAAAGGTTGAGAGTGCCTGTGCCCTGAACACGCAGATAACCGTCGCAGCTTCCGCTCAGCACATCGCAGTCCGCCCCCATAAGAGCGTTGTCAATGTAGCAGTCGCCGTTAACAATAACGGTGGTGTTGGCGGGTGCAAGAATTGGTGCGCTGTGGGCGGTTGAAAGCCCATATGAGTTGAGCGTAAGCAGCGGACTGCCGCTGCTCCCCGTTGGGTTGTATGCCCAGCCCTCGGCAGTTGACGAAGCAGAGGACGTGTAACCCGTGAGGTCCAGCTTTGTTGTGCGCTGAACGGTGGACTGAGCAGAAAGTGCAAACGCAGCGGTCGGCAATGCGCTAAGCACTGCAAAAGAAATCATGAGTGCGACAATGAGAACTGAAAGAGTACGTTTCATATCCTTAAAAACCTCCTGAAAAAGTCGGACTAATTATGTCACTTATTATGTCGAATGTCAATGTTTGCACAATAAAAGCACGAGACGAATTGTTCAGGGGGGAGTCGCTTATATACCTTATATGGTTTTGATGAGGACAACGCTAAAACAGATTATTGTGCGCGGCGCGAACAGCTTGGATTTGCAATCATCATCCTTTTGAAATCATGGCGCAAAGCTTACACTGCCGGACGATGACGTTATTCCTGCCACTTCAGCGATAGCGCGTGCAAGGTATGGCATCGCCGCAAGCGCCTCCTCAAGCGTATTTGCGTTATGTCCAACCTCAACGAGTATGCACTTGTTTGAAACGTGTTGATTATACCTGCCCGATTTTACACGAACCTTGCGCATCAGATGATCATTGTAGCTGAGAAGCGTTTCGGTGAGATTTACCGCAAGCGCATAGTTTGATTCAAAATCCGGAAGCGGCTCGCTGCCGTTTCCCGTGGCGCCCTTTCCGGTGCCAACAACAAACATCATTCGTGCAACCTGTACTCCGTCTATCACGGCGTAATCGGTGTTAACTCCGTTAATCTCATATGCGTCTCTGTGCAGATCTATATACATCTCAAGAGATGGATAAAGCTGCTTGTAGTATTCCATAGTGATAAGCGAACGCGAATATGCCGTTGTGATAAGCGGAGGTTCATGCTCCGTGGTGTCGTGTATAACCTCAATACCGTAGTCCTCCCGAAGAATACGCGCAAGCTCATCACCAACCGCTATCACACTGCGGGTGACGTCGTTTGTACGCCAGTCACCGCTCTCGACATAAGAATATTTATCCGTCTGCGTATACGCTTCGGTATTGTGAGTGTGATATATCAATATTTTTGGGCCGCCGCCGGAAAGATCAAGCTTGTTTATACTGTCGATAAGCTCTGCGGTTACGCCCATAAGCTGAATAACAATGTCCTGGCTGACGTCCGAATCCACATCGGCAAGACGTATCGAAAGCTCGGTAGCGGCAGGGGTCTCCAAAGCCTCTTGACGCGAGGCATATGAGGTTGATTGGATATCGAACAGAGGCTCGGTCAGCCCCGTCATAATCATCAGAATATCACTCGAAAATAGGGAGGATATCAGTAAAAGCAGCATGGCAAACACACCCGCTATAAGCGCGGCGGTACGCTCTACATATTTGCGGCTGACGCCCGTGGGCTTTTTTTCGTTTGCAGTCTGTGCGGAATCCGCCCCTCTGCGTTTTGCGTGAACTCTATCCATAAGATCACCGCCTTCAATAAAATCCGAACTTATCATATATATATGCGGACAAGCTCTGTATGATACCGAATATAAAATCTTTTCAAAAGTAGTTTACGGATGGGTCGATGTGTACTATAATCATATTGAGGACGTGTTGCGGCACGACTAACTAAATGCATAGGTGGTAAAAAGTGAAAAAACGTTTGTTGATAATATCTGTGCTGTTGATCTGCATGGCGTTGGTGCTTGCATTGCCCGCGCATGCCGATTTTGGCGGATTCTCGGGGGACAGCGACTATGGCGGAGGCGGAAGCTCCGATTACAGCGGAGGCTACGATTACGGCGACAGCAGCTACGATTCGGGATACTACGGCGGCAGCTCGGGCGGCGACGACTTTTTTATCGGGGGTCTTGCGGTTGTCGTTGTGATAGTACTGGTGATTGTATTCTCCATCAAAAACAAAAAGAAGGGTGGGGCAGGCGTGCCTGCCGGCGCGTCACGCACACCATTGTCTCAGCTTCAGCCCATGGCTGCTTACATCAATCTTGATCCCGCATTTAATGCTGCGGATGTTCAGTCAAAGCTTACCAACCTTTATGTTCAGCTGCAAAACTGCTGGACGGCAAAGGACATTGAGCCGTTGCGCCCAAATCTGACCAATATGCTGTATGAGCAATCAGAGCGACAGCTTGCGGAGATTCGCAGCAAAAATCAGACGCCACACGTTGAGCGCATTGCAGTGCTTGGCGTTCAGCTCAATGGCTGGTATCAGTCCGAAGGACAGGATCATATAATTGCAGAGCTTAGCACGCGCATATCGGTGTTTACCACCGATGATGGCACGGGGGCAATTGTTAAGGGCAATCCCAATGAAGAAAAGTTCATGACATACGAGTGGGATATATGTCGCACAACCGGCGCAAAAACAAACAAAGCCGCCGCCGCACAGGATTTCCACTGCCCGAACTGCGGCGCACCGATGTCTATCAACCAAAGCGCCAAATGCCCATACTGTGGCTCGGTAGTTATTGTGAGCGATTATGACTGGGTTATTTCAAACATCAAGGGGCTTATGCAGAGAACTCAATAACAATGCTTTTGAGATGAACAGGCATTCAACAAATATGCTGCCGCGAACACATCGCGGCAGCATTCTTTTAGAGCGATAATGCTTCATGAGTTTGACTGCTTCGGAAAGCGCACGGTTATGATTGTGCCGACTCCAACGGTGCTGTCAAGCTTGATCTCCGCATTGTGATATAAAACAGCGTGCTTTACGATAGAAAGCCCAAGTCCCGTTCCGCCGGTTTCTTTCGAATGGCTTTTGTCAACGCGATAGAATCGTTCAAACACCCTTGACTGTGATTCAATGGGTATACCTATTCCGGAGTCGCTGACCTCAAGCATAACGCCGTCCGCCAAATCCTCAACATTGACCTTTACGCTTCCGCCTTCGACATTGTACTTGACAGCATTATCACACAGATTGAAAACAATCTCCTGAAGCAGCCGCCTTACGCCTACAACCGTGGCGGAGCTGCCGTCAACGGTGATTATGATATGTTTTTTGCTTGCGGCGGGCATAAGCGATTCAACCGTTTCGTCCGCGAGCGCACGGATATCAACCGCTTCCTTTTCCATATAAACGTCCTCGTCAAGCTGCGAAAGCCTGATTATGTCGTTGATAAGAGTTACAAGCCGCGACGCCTCAGAATGGATATGACCAATAAATCGAGGCAAATCCTCTTGCTTAACAAGCCCGTTTTCAATAAGCTCCGCGGAACCGATTATTGATTGCAAAGGAGTTTTCAACTCGTGTGACACATTCGCAGAGAATTCACGTCTTTGCTTCTCCGCAAGCGATTTTGCGGTGACGTCAAAAGCAAGTATACATACGCCGTCATACTTGTCAGCGTGCATAACCGGACTTGCGTTAAGCTGGTATATGCCGCCGTTCATATCAACGGATGTTTCACAATGTCGTCCCTCAAGAGCGCGGCATACGATTGTGCGAAGCTCCGACCTGCGGCATATTGAAAGAAGCTCGTCCCCGATGCAAGAGCTGTCTGCAGCAAAAAGACGCATTGCAGCTTGATTTATGGCAAGTATTGAGCCCTTGGCATTTATCAGCACAAGTCCCTCGTTCATGCTGTCGGTAATGGTTGAAAACTCTTCCTGACTGCGCTTCAGCTCATCTGCCTGCTTGGCAATATACAAACGTTGATGCTCAATCTTTGTAAGAAAGGGCGACAGCTCCTTGTATGCTCCGCCGTTATCCATCGGACTCTCCATGTCAATATTGTTAAACGGACGAACTATACTTTTTGACGCCTGGTATGCCGCTCCTGCTGAAATTGCGATTGCAACCACAAGTATAACGGTGACGGGCTGAAGCATACCCATAACAAGCGCAACAACGGTGTACTGCTCCATAGCAAGCCTGATCACCGTTCCGTCCGAAAGCTGCTTTGCATAGTAAAGAGTGCGCTCGGAAAACGTTGCGGAGGTGCGTTCGCTCTCCCCAACGCCAAGCGACAGCGCCTCGGATATTTCCTCGCGTGAGGCGTGATTCTCCATCGTTGTTACATCGTCAACCTGGCTGTCATAAAGCACCGTCCCGTCAGAATTGACCCATGTAATGCGGTATTTGCTTGTGTCAAGAGAATCAAAATAATCCATGCCCGAATGCTCAACTCCACTTGCGGCAAGTATGGTTTGAGATACAAGCGCGTCCTTTTGAACCGATGTAAAATATCGATACAGCACACCCATGATTATTGAAAAGCAGGCGACAAGCACAGCGCAGGCAACCAAAAAAATTGACCAGAATATACGTTTAGTCATGACGTGTCGCCTCCTTTATTCTGTATCCCACGCCGCGAACGGTTTCAATCATGTCTCCACATCCTCAAAGCTTCTGTCGCAGAGTACGCACATGCACATCTACTGTTCGGGTTTCACCGTCATAATCCATGCCCCACACGTCGGACAAAAGTCTTTCGCGTGAAAAAACCATCGCTGGACGGCTCATTAGCATATGAAGAACATCGAATTCCTTGAGAGTCAGAGTAACACGTTCACCGTTTACCAGCACGGAATGCTCGTAAGTATTAAGACATATTCCTCCCAAGCTCAATACGGAAGGGTCGGAGGAGGGGGCGGAACGCCTCAGCACAGCGCGTACACGCGCCGCCATCTCCATCATACCGAACGGCTTGACGAGATAATCGTCTGCGCCAAGGTCAAGACTGATTATTTTGTCGAATTCCGCACCCTTGGCTGTCGCCATCAAAACGGGAATATCTGATGTGGCGGGGCTTGCTTTAAGCCGCTTCAAAATCGAAACTCCGTCCTCGCCGGGCAGCATAACGTCAAGCAGTATAAGTGCGGGAGCCTTCACGCGCAGAGCGTCAAACATGGAAGCTCCGTCCGCAAAGCCCACAGCAGGAAAGCCAACGGAGGATAGCGTGTAAACCTCAATATCTCGAATTCCGTCGTCGTCCTCAACAACATAAATCATAATTCAACCTCCCCGTTATGTATGCCTGTGACCGAAAACTCAACCCACTCGGCAATGTTGGTTGCGTGGTCGCCTATTCGTTCAAAATACTTTGCAATCATAAGTATATCTATCGCAAACTCCGCATCCTCGGGATGCTCAACCATCATCTTGATAAGTGAATACTTTACATCGTTGAAAAGCCCATCGACTATATCATCGGATTCGATAACGTGAAGTGCAAGCTCGATATCCTGTCTGACATATGCGTCAATGCTGTCCGTGACCATTTTTTTTACCGCGGACGCCATATCCGATATGTGTTCAAAGTCGTCACCGGTTTTACCGTGCATAAAGCCTATTATTTCAGCGATGTCCGAAGCTTGATCGCCTATCCTTTCCATATCGGTAATCATCTTCAGCGCTGCTGATATCTGCCGCAGGTCGTGCGCAACGGGCTGCTGCAACAACAGCAGCTTTAAACAAAGCGTCTCAATATCCCTTTCCTTTTGGTCGATCTCTCCGTCTATGGGATAAACGGCTTCTGCCAATTCGGCGCTGCCGCAGAGCAATGCCTTTATCGCCTGAGAGATCGCATCCTCACACAGCGCACCCATTTCAACCATTTCCCTGTGCAGCAAGCGAAGCTGCTCATCAAAGCGTGTTCTCATGTTATCCAAACCTCCCCGTTATGTAGTCCTCTGTGCGTTTATCAAGCGGATTTGAAAACAGACGCTCGGTATTTTCAAACTCAACAAGCTCACCCAAAAGAAAGAAAGCGGTATTGTCCGATATACGAACAGCTTGCTGCATATTGTGGGTTACTATGACAATAGTATATCGGCTTTTAAGCGTCAATGCAAGCTCTTCTATTTTGGCGGTGGATATAGGATCAAGCGCACTGGTAGGTTCGTCCATAAGCAGAACGTCAGGCTCAACCGCAAGTGCGCGTGCGATACACAGCCTTTGCTGCTGTCCACCGGAAAGTCCCAGCGCAGACTTTTTCAGGCGATCCTTAACCTCGTCCCATATTGCCGCGGAGCGCAGTGCGCACTCAACCGTTTCGTCAAGCTTTGCACGATTGACGCCGCCGTGTATACGCGGGCCATACGCAACGTTGTCATAAACGCTCATGGGAAATGGATTTGGCTTTTGAAACACCATTCCGATATTGCGGCGCAGCTCCGTAACATCCACACCTTTGTCAAATATGCTTCTGTCGTTGTAGGTTACCTCTCCGCTTATTTTAACCGAAGGGATTAGATCGGTCATGCGGTTCAATATTTTAAGAAAAGTAGACTTGCCGCATCCGGACGGACCAATAAAAGCGGTTATACTGCGTTTGGGGATGGCAATGTCAATATCCTTAAGCGCCTGAGTATCTCCATACCACAGGCACAGCTTGTTTGTGCGAATCACACAATTCATTCTCCACACCTTCTTTTTTTAAGCAGCCTGCCGACTATATCGGCGGCAAGATTTATGATTAGCGTTAAAATCATCAGTATTGCAGCAATGGCAAACGCAACGCCAAATTCACCCTGCTCCTTTGCATACACATACAGTGCAACGGTAAGAGTTGCACCCGGACTTGCAAGCCCCTCGACAAACCCGTTAAGCGTGTGAGCGAAGCCTGCAGTGAACAGCAGCGCGGCGGATTCTCCCATTATCCTTCCGACAGACAGTATACAGCCCGTAACAACGCCGTCAACACAGCCCGGAAGCACAACGGTTCTTACGACTCTCCATTTGCCTGCTCCAAGCGCGAAAGCCCCTTCACGCAGACTTTGAGGAACAGTTCTGATGCTTTCCTGCGTGGTGCGCATGATCGTAGGCAGATTCATTATCGCAAGCGTCATCGCGCCCGCAATAAGCGATGTTTTCAAGCCCATGAACTGACAGAATATCAGCATCCCGACAAGCCCATATATTATCGAGGGTATGCCCGAAAGCGTTTCAGCGGCGTATTCGATAATGGCGACAAGCCTTTTGTGCTTGGCGTATTCTGTCAGATATATCGCCGCACCAACGCCAATAGGCAGAACGATGACAAGCGTGGCAATCAAAATGTATACAGTGTTAAGTATATCGGGCAATATCCCTATCGTGCCGCTCAAATAACTGGGCTTGCTTGTTAACAGCTTCCATGTGATGTTTGGCACACCCCGCACTAAAACATATATGACGATAAACAGCACAAGACATATTACCAAGGCGGCTGCCGCAAGCATTGCAGCGTTAAGACCCACATTATATAGCTTTCGTTTTACGCAACGACCCGAGCTCATACGCGTCCACTCCTTTTCACAAAAAAGTTTAACGTTGCGTTAATCAACATAACGAACAGAAAAAGAACCAGTGCAATTGAAAAAAGAGCCTGCCGCTGTAATCCGCTTGAATAGGACATTTCACTTGCGACCGCTGTGGTCAAAAATCTGACGCTCTGAAAAAGGGAGGGCATATTAGCCACATTCCCCGCAACCATCATAACCGCCATTGCTTCACCAATCGCACGCCCAACGCCAAGCACAACAGAAGCGGCGATACCGCTTTTTGCGGCGGGCGCCGATACCTTGAAATAGGTTTCAACAGGCGTTGCGCCAAGCGCGAGAGATGCATCCTCATATTCGTTGGGAACCGCTTCCAAGGCTGTAACGCTGACCTTGATTATCGAGGGCAGTATCATTATTGCCAGAACGATTATCGCGGAGAACAGTCCCGAGCCATCGGGCAGATTGAACACATCGGACACCAGAGGAACAAGCACAAGCATACCGACAAGCCCATAAACAACGGATGGTATTCCCGCAAGAAGACTTACCGCATGACCCAGCACAACGCGTATGCGCTTTGGAGCGATTTTAGCAATGTATACTGCCGACAAGAAACCAATCGGCACGCCAATCAGCACCGCGCCTGAAGTGCCGTATATTGAGGTCAGAATAAAGGGCAGAATACCGAAGCTTGGTTCATTCGATGTTGACGACCATTCTGTGCCGAACAGAAACTTGAAGAAGCCAATCTCAACTATCGCAGGAATACCTGAAATCACCAAATATAATGTGATAAGCAACACGCAGCCGACGGCGACAAGCCCCAGCAGCAGAAAAAAACCATGTATAAACCCTTCTGCGGCTCTGCGCCGCGCAACAGACCTGTTAGCCAATGCTTTCATTTTTTACCGACTTTCAATTCGTTTTTCGAATCAATTTGCGGGAACCGCGCCCATCAGCAGAATTACCTTTCGTGCTTCAGCGGAAAGACAATAGTCAAAAAACGTCTGTGCCGCATTGGAAAGAGTATCGTTTGTTCTCGTAACAAGAACGAACGGTCTTTGCAGAGTGTAGCTGCCGTCCAATACCGAGCTTTCCGTGGGAGCAATGCCGTCAAGCGTAAGCATCTTAACATTATCCTTTACAGATGCAAGAGAGGCGTATCCAATTGCATTCACATTCATAGATACTGTGGTTATCACATCGCCTGTTGAAGTAAGTTCCTGCCGATACAGGCAGATATCTTCGGTTGCAGTCATCGACTCAAACCCATCGCGTGTGCCGCTGCCTGCCTCCCGACCTATCAAAACTATCTCACCGTCAGCACCGCCAAGCTCTTTCCAATTTAAAATTTTTCCTGTGAATATGTCCGAAAGCTGATCCATCGTAAGACCGTTTATCGGGTTGCCGTTGTTAACGATTACTGCAATCCCATCGTAAGCGAGAATGGTTTCGGTCAAGCCGAGAGCTTTTTCAGAATCCTTCAGCGCACGACTTGAAAGCCCGATATCGCATCTGCCCTCGGCAACAGCGGTTATGCCGCTTCCGGAGCCGGTAGGATTGTAGCTGAATCCAACGCCCGAGTATTGCTCGGCAAATGCCTCGCCAAGTCCCCCGATCACCTTTTCCATTGAGGTGGAGCCGTCCGTGGACACCGTACCGGAAACGCTATTTCCTGCAACGCACCCAACAAGCATAATTGGGAGCAGCGCCATGGCTATAACAGCCGTTAGTGTTCTCTTCATTTTTTTCTCTCCTTTTTGTTTATCATGCCCGTATTGTATCGATGCAGTGTTAAATCAAAAAGCGAGCGAATGTTAAATCTTTGTTAAGATGAACCGATTCCGACAATTGCCGACTTATACTGTCAAAAAAATGGGGGACGGGGGAATGCGTTCCTATATTTTGAAGCAGCTGTTGCACTTTTTTTGTACCTGCTGTATAATACGCCTGTCCGACAGAAATATAAAGTGTGGAGGTATACTATGATACAGTTTGAGCTTATTCGCGCTCATGACCCTGAGCTTTGCGGCTATATGGAGGAGGAGCTTACCCGTCAGAGGAACCACCTTGAGCTTATAGCTTCCGAAAACTTCGTAAGTGAAACAGTAATGGCTTGCATGGGCAGCCATCTTACAAACAAATATGCCGAGGGCTATCCGGGAAAGCGCTATTACGGCGGCTGCGAAAAAGTTGATCTGGTTGAAAACCTTGCGCGTGACAGAGCAAAGCTGCTGTTTGGCGCGGATCATGCCAACGTGCAGCCTCATTCAGGCGCACAGGCAAATCTTTCAGTGTATTTTGCTTTGCTTAACTACGGAGATACAATACTTGGCATGAACCTGTCTCATGGTGGGCATTTGACCCATGGCAGCCCCGTGAATATGAGCGGCAAGTACTTCAATTTCATCCCGTATGGCGTTTCTGAAGCGGATGAGCGCATTGATTACGATGAGGTTGAAAGAATCGCAAAGGAAGCTCACCCAAAGATGATCGTTGCCGGCGCAAGCGCATATCCGCGTGCGATTGATTTTGAACGTATGGCGAGCATCGCTCACAATGAGGGGGCGCTGCTGATGGTAGATATGGCACACATTGCTGGGCTTGTCGCGGCAGGGCTGCATATGAATCCCGTTCCCTATGCGGATGTAGTCACCACCACAACGCACAAGACGCTTCGCGGACCGCGCGGCGGCATGATACTCTGCAAAGATGAGCTTGCTAAGGCTGTTGATAAGGGCATATTCCCGGGTACTCAGGGCGGCCCGCTCATGCATATAATCGCTGCAAAGGCTGCTTGCATTAACGAGGCGCTTCAGCCTGAGTTCAAAACGTATCAGACTCAGGTGCTGAAAAATGCAAAGGTGCTTGCACAGTCCCTTGCGGACAGCGGTTTGCGTATTGTTTCAGGAGGCACGGATAACCATCTCATGCTTGTAGATCTCACTGCTTCCGGGCGCACGGGCAAAGAGGTTGAGCATATGCTTGACGATGCAAACATCACTGTTAATAAAAACACCATCCCGTTTGAAACCCGCAGTCCGTTCATCACAAGCGGTATCCGTATAGGTACTCCTGCGCTGACGACACGCGGCTTTAACGAGGATGAAATGCAGGTTATCGGCGGTCTCATTGCGCGTGTTGCGCTGGAGGGTGAGTCGGCCATCCCGCAGGTAAAGGCAAAGGTCATAGAGCTTACGGATAAGCATCCCCTTTACTGAGCACATAAAAACTGAAGCACGCATAAAGGACACGTTTTCAAAACGGCGTGTCCTTTTCTTGTAAATTTTTGATTGGAACAATGGCATCGAGGTAATGCGATATTTGACAGAACATGAAGTATGCTGTTGAAGAAAATGTGATTCTGTGATATTATACAGAAAACATGTACAGAGGTTATAAGAAGATGAGAAGATTTGTGGCGATTGTTGGTTTGCTTCTTGCCGTAGGCGGCTTTGTTACCATTGCTTTTTCTGTTGCCTGGGATATAAGCTTTTATATACCGGTGGGTCTTATTCTGGGGGCCTTCATATGCTTGGCTATTGCCAAGCGTATGTATGCGGGCAAACCGCAGGATACCGAGAGCTCGTCAAAAAACGATGCGATTGACGGCGAATGCAGTGCCAATGATACCGCGGAGGACGACCATGGAACAAATAAATAAAAAAGCAAAGAACAGCGTGTTGAAGCGCTTTGTCAGCTATTACAAGCCCCACATCCCGCTTTTTACGTTGGATATGCTTTGCGCACTGTTTGTATCTGGAGTTGACGTTGTATATCCCCTTATAGCAGATAAGCTGATGAATAATTACATATCACCGGGCTCAACTCTGATGCGTCCGTTTTTGCTTATTATCGGCGTATGCGTGTTGCTGTTTGTGCTGCGTTCGGCGGCGTCATATATCGTAACATATTATGGACATCAGCTCGGCGTCAGGATGGAAGCGGACATGCGCAGAGACGTCTTTGCGCATCTTCAAAAGCTCGGCTTCAGCTTTTATGACAAGTCGCGTACGGGCAAGCTGCTTTCGCGCTGCACAAACGATTTGTTTGACGTTACAGAGCTTGCTCATCATGGCCCGGAGGACGTCTTTATTTCAGTAGCGACGTTCATCGGCGCATTCATAGTGATGATGACAATCAACTGGATACTTGCGCTGGTGCTTGTGGCAACCGTGCCGATTATGCTTTGGTTTGTGATAAGGCTTCGCAAACAAATGAACACCGCATCGCGCCACGTTAAAGAGGGCGTCGCCGTAATCAACGCAGATATTGAGTCGTCAATTTCGGGAGCGCGTGTTGCAAAGGCTTTTACCTGCGAGGATTACGAGTGCAAAAAATTCGACCGAGGCAATGGTCAATATGTTAAGTCAAAGACCGCATATTACAGGACAATGGCGTCTTTTATGGCGGGCATGGAGTTTTTTACAAGCATACTGAAAGTGCTTGTCATCGGCGTTGCGGGTGTGCTGATAATCACAGGAACGGGCGGAATGACGGTGACGTCGCTTGTTGTATTTTTGCTGTACGTCGCTTCGTTCACAACGCCTATTCGCAAGCTTGCGATGTTTATGGAGCAATACACACTTGGTATGGCGGGATTCTCAAGATTTTCAGAGCTTATGGACACAGAGCCGGATATCAAGGACAAGCCCGACGCCATAGCGCTTTCAAATGTGCGCGGCGATATAGTATTCAAGGATGTATCCTTCTCATATGACGGCGGCAGATATGTATTGAGCGATATCAATCTTTCTATCCCACACGGCAGCACGATAGCGCTTGTCGGACCCTCGGGCGGAGGCAAAACCACTATGTGTCACCTGCTCCCACGTTTTTACGACATTGACGAGGGCAGCATCACAATAGATGGGCATGATATACGCGATGTAACCCTGCGTTCGCTGCGCGGCAGCATCGGCATAGTTCAGCAGGATGTATTTTTGTTCGCCGCATCCATAAAAGAGAATATTCGATACGGAAGGCTTGACGCTACGTTTGAAGAAATTGTCGAAGCGGCAAAAGCGGCGGAGGTTCATGACGACATAATGTCATTGCCAAACGGGTACGATACCGTGGTTGGCGAGCGCGGAGTCATGCTGTCGGGAGGGCAAAAGCAGAGGGTTTCAATCGCAAGAATATTCCTTAAAAATCCTCCGATTCTCATTCTCGATGAGGCGACCAGTGCGCTTGATTCCGCAACGGAGGCAAGAATATCATCCGCGCTTGAAAGACTTTCTGTCGGAAGAACAACTATGATAATTGCTCACAGGCTTTCAACGGTGCGTAACGCAAGCGAAATAATTGTTATTGATGAGCGTGGCATTGTTGAGCGCGGTACGCATGACGAGCTTATGAAGCTTGAGGGTGAGTATCGCAGACTTCATGACGCTCAGAACGTGCTGTACAGTTAAAAAATGAATTATCCGAAAGGAGATATCATATGGCAAACCTTCAAAAGCTGATGAATACACTTAACGGCATTTATGAGCCGCTTCAAGAGAGGGCTGTTCGGCTTGTGTCAATGCTTGACAAGCTTGACGCAAAGGTTGAATGGGGCTATTATGGCGGGCATACCGTTGAAGTAAAGGGCGAGCAGCTGTTCGAAACTTTTCCTATACCCATTGTCACCGTCAAGGATGTTTGCGACGTTGGAATAGACGTTGAGGGAGCCTTTGTCGAGGGCAAGCTCTATGCCGAGCAAATTCAGCAAACGGACTTTTCACCGCTGCGGGGACGTCATTTCTGTATATACGGCGCAGAGGATTATCTTACGGATCTGTTTGATTCAAACAGCGATGCGATTCTCGATATACCGTCGATGCTTGCGGAAAGCAGCGAGACGGAGTTCTGCATTTGCGTAATATTTGATGTGATACCTCTAATGCAGGAGATTGTTGCGCTGTGCGGCACTTTCAAAGAAATGGGCACGCACATACTTGCTTACGATAACGAGCAGGAGTCCGACGTCAATAACGAGGAACGTCCGATGGAACGCAAATTGACAAAGCTGAGCATGGAGGGGGCGACAGCAAATGACCCAGCATGAGATATCGGCTCCCGCGCCGCTATTACGCGATGATGGCTCCCTTATGGAGGCGGGCTATGCCACTTACCCGATATTTGTGTATGACCGTTCGCTTGTTAAGGGCGGAAAGCTGCGCATAAAGGAATGGGACTATTACCTCATATACAATGACAGGTATGCAGTCGCGCTTACCGCAGACGATAACTCATATATGGGGCTGATGTCCATTTCGTTTATTGACTTTGAAAAGCAAACAGAGATCACCAAAAGTGCTATGATACCTTTGACCCTTGGCAGAATCGGCATGCCTTCAGCCTCCGACAGAGGTGACGTGGTTTATAAAAGCCGAAGGGTTCAGCTTGCCTTTACTCATGAGGGAGAAAACCGTCGGTTGAAGGTGCGCTTTCGCCATTTTAGGGGCAAGGAGGATTTTGAGTGTGATTTCTTGTTGTCAGATCCGCCAAAGGATTCAATGGTGATTGCCACTCCGTTTGAAAATAAATCCACCGCGTTCTACTACAATCAAAAAATCATTGGCATGAAGGCAACCGGAACCGTCTATTTTGAAAGAAAAAAATTCAAATTCACACCCGGCAACACGCAGGGATTGCTTGATTGGGGCAGAGGCGTGTGGACATACGACAACACATGGTACTGGGGAGCAGGTCAGGGAATTGTTGAGGGCGAGAGATTCGGCTTTAACATAGGCTATGGGTTTGGCGACACATCCGCGGCAAGCGAGAATATGCTGTTTTTCAAAGGAAGGGCCCATAAGCTTGATGGTGTGACGTTTGAAATTCCAACCGATGATAATGGCAAGGAGACTTATACAAAGCCGTGGCGGTTTACATCAACGGACTGCAGATTTGAAATGGATTTCGTTCCGATGCTTGACCGCAAGGCAAAAACATCAGTCGGAGTGATAATGAGCGACCAGCATCAAGTGTTCGGCAGGTTCAGCGGCAAGGCGACGCTTGATAACGGTAGGGTTATCGAAATAAAGGATTTTATTGGCTTTGCGGAAAAGGTTCGCAATAAGTGGTAACCACGATTCAACACAAGGATTGGCATACAAACATATTTCACGACGCACCATAGATTTAGATTTGAAAGGACGTATGGAGATGGAAGGATTCATAAATCAGCTTCGTCAGCTTATGGCGATTGACAGCCCAACGGGCTTTACACGGGCAGCGGCAGGATATTTGGTCGAATGGCTGACAGAACTCGGCTATTCGCCCGAGATCACAACGAAGGGCTGCGTACTCTGCTGCCTTGGCGGGGAGGGCAGACCTGTTGTGCTTTCTGCGCATCTTGACACGCTGGGCGCGATGGTTGCGGAGGTTAAAAGCAACGGCAGACTGCGCCTTACCCGTATAGGCGGCATGAATGCCAACAATGCGGAGTGTGAGAACGCCAAGGTTTATACTCGAGACGGCAGAACCTATGAGGGATGCTTTCAGATGAACGATCCGTCCGTTCATGTAAACGGAGATTATTCAACTCAGGCACGAACGTTTGACACAATGGAGCTTGTGCTTGACGAAATAGCATCATCCAAAGAGGAGACCGACAAGCTTGGCATAGGAACGGGCGACTATGTGTGCTTTGATCCGCGCTTTCGCGTCACGGAAAACGGCTATATAAAAAGCCGCTTCCTTGACGACAAGCTCAGCGTTGCAATTTTGCTGGAGTATGCCCGTCACATAAAAGAAAACGGTTTGAAGCTCAACCGAAAGGTTTACATCTATCTTACCGTATATGAAGAAGTTGGGCACGGCTGCTCCGCAAGCATTCCATCCGACGCCAAGGATATAATTAGCGTTGACATGGGCTGCGTAGGTCAAGGGCTTGCCTGCAGCGAACGACAGGTATCTATCTGCGTTAAGGATTCGCACGGCCCATACAACTATGATCTGACGAACGAGCTGATTTTTGTCGCAAAGGAGCAAAAGCTTGACTATGCTCTTGACGTATATCCGTATTATGGATCGGACGCCGATGCCGCTCTTGACGCAGGATACGATTTGCGCCATGCTCTTATTGGCGCGGGAGTGTACGCTTCTCACGGATACGAGCGTTCGCACATTAATGGCGCGGAGAACACCCTCAAGCTTATCGAGGGCTTTACTGTTGAAAAATGATGACGTTAATCGAGCTGTATGTAAACGAGCCGTATGACAATCTGCTTGCCGCAACTGTGCTGACGCCTGATACGGTCGTTTATGTTTGCTCGGGAAGGTATCCCGATATCGAATCGCAAAACGCTTTGCGCCGATATCTTTCAAGACTTAATCCGTGTGTTGGCGTTGATTTTGTGGTTGCGGCTTCAAACAGTCCCGAAGCATTGTTCAACGCGTTTGAAACTGTTTTTGAAGAGCACATCGACTGTGCGATAGACTTCACGGGCGGAGACGTTGCGGCGGCGATGGCGGCGGAGCGATATTGCTCCGCCCATCACGCAAAAGCGTTTTATATCGACTATGACAAGCATTGCTTTGTAAACGTCTATGGCATGGAGGATGAGATTACTCGGTTAACAATGCCGCGCATGAATATTCCTCTGCTGTTTGCGATGGGCGGTGCATGCATAACAGGCAGCGGTCACGCAACATCCGAGCTTAATGACAAAAGGGTAATCGATGCGGTTCGCGGGGTAATTCGCGTTTACCTTGCAAACAAATCGGATTGGAGCGCGAGCACTGCGTACTTTCAATCCGCGATTACACAATATGCAAGCGATACAAACGAGCTTATGCTATGCGCTCCCGCAGTTATTGAAAATCAATATGGTGGCTGCACAAGCGCAAATGTCGCTATACTCGAAAAGCTCAGTCAGGCAGGCGCATTAACAGAGCTTGAAATTAATAACAACGCCGTAAGGCTCAAATTCATGAACCAATTCATGCGCAGATGCCTTTCGGTTACGGGTATGTGGCTGGAGCTTCTGATTTACATTTCCGCGCTTGACAGCAAACTTTTTGACGATGTTCGCATGAGCGTTGAATTTGATTGGGACGGTGTTGTTCACGGTGATTCACGCGACACGCGCAACGAGATAGACGTGATACTCATAAAGGGACTTACCCCTGTGTTTATTTCGTGCAAATCAGGGGCGCCAAAGGCAGAGGATCTGTATGAGATATTCTACCTGACAAAACGGTTCGGCGGCTCAAGAGCAAAGGCGGTAATGGCGACTGCGGAAGCGATAAGCCTTGACGCACGCACGGTTTTTCGCAGAGCCCTCGACATGAACGTTGCTGTTATTGAGAGTGAAGATCTGTTGGACGATGATGCCGCAAGGCTTCTTTTCAGCCTTGCAGACTAAGAAAGGAGTGAATATAAATGACGGAAAAGCTTTACTATCAGCAACCAATACTTACCGAGTGCGACGCAACGGTGACGACCTGTAAACAAAGCGGAGACCGCTACCTCATACTGCTTGACAGAACCGTCATATTTCCGGAGGGTGGCGGGCAGATATCGGACAGAGGCTTTATTGAGGACGCGGTATGCCGCGAAGCGCATGAGATCGATGGAGAGATCTGGCATAATTGCGATGCGCCGCTTGTTGAGGGTGACGCCGTAAAGGTACGCCTTGTGACCGGCGTGCGCCGCGACCATACGGAACAGCACACGGGCGAGCATATACTTTCGGGTGTTGCAAAGCAGCTTTTTGACGCCGTTAACGTGGGCTTTCATATGACGGTTGACTATTGCACTATTGACCTTGACAAGCCGCTGACGGTAAACGAGCTTATCACGCTTGAGAGAGAGGCGAATCTGGTTGTTCGTTTGAATCTGCCGATACGAACCGAGATTGTTGACGCATCACAGCTTGAGGAATTGGAGCTTCGCAAAAAAGCCGATGGTATAACCGGTGTTGCAAGGATTGTGTACATAGACGATGGAAATGTTGACTCTTGCACCTGCTGCGGCACACATTTTGAAACAACAGGAAGCGTCGGGGCTGTCAAGATAACCGATTTTCAAAAGTATAAGGGCGGCACAAGACTGTGGTTTGCCTGCGGCGGACGCGCTGTGAATGCCGCCTGCGATATGCAGAGGAGTATGATGGAGCTTGCGCGCCGCTTTTCAACAAGCCGTGACGAGCTTGCAGCAGCGGTTATTAAACAGGGCGATGAGCTTACTGCGGCACACAAAGAGATAAAGCGCAAGACTAACGCGCTGTGCGAGTATATGGCGGACAAGCTCATAGCGGAAGCTGAAATTGCACGCGGAGTATGTGTGATTGTAACAAAGGCGGATGGCTTTGGCGCTAATGACGTTAAGGTTCTTTCGGAGCGAATAGCCGCAAAAACAAAGGCTGTCGCTCTTGTATTTGGTGAAACAGCGGAAGGCTGCTGCTGCTATCGTATGGCGCGCTCCGAGGGAGTCGGTATGAGTATGCGTGACCTTTGCACTGCGGTTAACGCTGCGATTAACGGAAAGGGCGGGGGAAGTCCCGCATTTGCGCAGGGAAGCGCCGCCGCCGCAATTAATTCAGACTTAACGGATATGCTTAAAAACTATATTGTACGGGTGATTAAGGGCTGATCTTGCGAGTTCGCTGCGCATGACCCTATTTAAGCTTGATTATTTTGAGCCTCAATGCGTTTGAAAGCACCGTGACGGAGCTTAAACTCATCGCAGCGGCAGCAAGCATGGGACTAAGCAGCGGTCCACCGAATATGTGCAGCAAACCGGCAGCAACAGGTATTCCCAAGCAGTTATACGCAAAAGCCCAAAACAGGTTTTGCTTGATAACGCGCAAGGTGGCGCGTGAAAGCCGTATTGCATCGGTTATTCCGGAGAGCCTTTCGCCGGTCAGAACAATTCCCGCACCGGAAATGGCGGCGTCAGCTCCGCTTCCGATAGCAATGCCGATATCGGCTGCGGCAAGTGCGGCGGCGTCGTTTACACCGTCGCCAACCATTGCAACCTTCTCGTTATCGGCTTGCAGCTTGGCAATATAATTCAGCTTATCCTCAGGCATGGCGCGGCTTACAACGCGTGTAATGCCCGCTTCATCAGCAATCTTGTTTGCGGCATACTCGTTATCTCCCGTAACAAGGGAGACTTTGACGTCCATATCGTTAAGCAGCTTGACAGTTTGTGCTGCGTCCTCCTTTATTGGGTCGGCAATGCCGACAGAACCCATGTGTTTGCCGTTACAGGACAGCATAATTGCAGTAAATCCGCTATTTGTCATGCTTTCATATTGCGATGTATCATAATCAATGCCCGCATCGTTGAATATGCGTGAATCGCCGGCAAGAAGCTGCATACCCTGATATTCTGCAGAGACGCCGCGGCCGATGCTTGCCGTAAACAAATCCGGACGTTCAATTTTTATGCAGTTCTCCGTGCAATAGTTAATGATTGCCATTGCCAAAGGATGCTCGGAATTTGCCTCACATATGGCAAACAGACGCAAAAGCTCATTTTCAGAAACGCCTGTGGCGGCTTTGACGCTTTGAACAACAGGACGACCTACGGTCAGGGTTCCTGTTTTGTCAAGAACTATCTCACTGATTCCACATGCCTGCTGAAGCGCTTCGCCGCTTTTAATAAACACGCCCATCGAGGCGCCGCGTCCCATACCGACAATAAGTGCCGTTGGAGTCGCAAGCCCCAACGCACACGGACAGGCGACAACAAGCACCGAAACACCAATCTTTACAGCAACTCCAACGCTTTCACCGGCAATAAGCCACGCCGCAAAGGCGAGGACGGCAATCGCCGCAACAGTCGGCACGAATATTGCGCTTATTCTGTCTGCAAGGTTTGCAATGGGAGCCTTGCTGCCCTGCGCTTCTTCAACCATGCGTATCATGCCCGCAAGCGCTGTATCATCGCCCGTGCGGACGGCTTTTATTAGTATGCCGCCATTGATGTTCAGGCTTCCGCCGGTTACGGAGTCCCCGATGCTTTTCTCCACAGGGATGCTCTCACCAGTAAGCATGGATTCGTCAACAGACGTCTCACCCTCGGTAATTATGCCGTCAACAGGAAAAGACTCACCCGGACGAATTCGAATAATGTCGCCGACAACAAGCTCATCAACATTGCATTGCCGCTCCCCGTTTGGCGTAACAATCGTTGCAGTATCAGGGGTAAGCTTCATAAGCGCGGCAACGGCCTCTCCCGTGCGTCTCTTTGCGCGTCCCTCAAGGTACTTGCCAAGCATAACAAGAGCGATTATTACACCGGCGGATTCATAATAAAGCTCATGCGCAGAAACGGATGCGCCAAACGCCAAGCGGAATGTTACATACAGCGAATATCCGATTGAAGCAAGCGTACCGAGAGCAATAAGCGAATCCATGTTAGGATGCAGTCTCACGGCTGCGGAAATGCCGCGATTGTAAAAACCAAAGCCAACGACAACAATCGGTATCAATAACAGTGTTTGAACAAGCGCAAATAAAAGAGGGTTGTTATCGGGTGAGACGGGACAGGGCAGACCGATCATGTGCGACATTGATACATACATCAGCAACGCTGCAAATACAACCGCTATAATCAGATTGCGTTTGTCGGCGGCTGCCTTGCGCCGCCTGCGTTCATCATCCAGCTTCATTTGCAGACGAGGGCTTTCAACAACAGAGGCGCCGAATCCAACGCGTACGATCGCAGAGATAACAGCGGCAGATACATCGCTTTCGCTTCGCACAAAGCATCTTTCAGCAGCAAGATTCACCGAACAAGCTTCAACACCTTCAAGCTTACGAACAGCACGCTCAACCGAAGCGGAGCAAGCAGCGCAGCTCATACCGGTAACAGAAAACTCCTTTAACATCGCACGCTCCTAAACACAATAGCTATCGCATAGTATTATTCTGAATTGTACAGCATTTTATTTTTGTTGGCAAGGCTGAAGGGGGATGGCAGTGGTGAAAAGGAGAAAAATTAATTCAAAAGCTCATGAAAGGACAGCGGAGGTACTCCGCTCATTCGGGCTGCCCGCAGACGCCGCAGGTTCGCTGCCATATATGACGCTTACAGGAAATCATTATTTTGAGGCGGAGGATCACTGCGGTGTATTGCAAATGGACGAAAACTGCATAAGGATACTATCTGCAGGCGGTGTGATTCGACTAAACGGCAAACGAATGAGAGCAATATGTATGGATAATGAACGAATATCCGTTGACGGGCTTATCAATTCAATTACTTTTGAATAAAAATCAATGCGAGACGAGGGCAAAGTTCAATGAATGTATGGAAATTCATATCCGGATATGTTAATATAGAGGTGAGCGGCAAAAATCTTGAGCGTGTTGTAAATCGGGCAACCTCAGAGGGCATACCGCTTACCAACGCTTACCGCGTTTCCGGAAGGGCGATAATTGCGGACGTCGCCATGAAGGATTTGAAAAGGCTGCGGATTGCAGTTCGCGGCTGCGGATGTCGGATACGCATAAAAAGTAAGCATGGACTGCCTAAAATGGGCTTTGCCGCACGCAGAAATGCCTTGATTTGCGTATGCGCGGCACTTGCGCTGCTTGTATTGGCGGCAGCATCCACCAGAGTATGGAGGATTGACGTCAGCGGAATAGGCGCAGACGACGTTTCGGTGCTGCGGGTACTCGAATCATCCGGTATAACGATTGGTTCCGCAAAAAACGATATACATCCGGCGGACGTCAGCAAGCTTATCATTGACGGCGATCCTTCGGTCGCGCATGCTAACGTTACGCTAAGCGGAGTGGTTCTGAGCGTTGAAGTTACACTGTCAAAGGGCGTTGACGTTGAGGCGGAGGATACTCGTCCCGCAAGCATTTATGCAGACAGGGATTGCGTGATAACCTCTGTATCCGTAATCCGTGGGGTTGCAATGGTGCGGGTAGGCGACGCCGTAAGAAAGGGACAGCTGCTGATTTCGGGTGATCTTTCACAGATTAAGGAGGGTTACGTCGTTCACGCCGAGGGTGAGATCACTGGCGTTGCACTCTACCGAGTGACGGGCGACGCGAACATGGTTACACAGTCATGTTTGCGCAGCGGCAGAAAAACCACAATGACGGCGATAAGCGTTTTTGGCAGGGATATTATCCCGGGCTCTCCGTATCCGCAATATGAGTTGGAATATCAATCTGCGGGCATGATAGATGCATCCGCCATTCCGATTCATGTTTACACCGTGGTCTTTTATGAGCTTACGGAACAGCAATACTTGGATACGGCAGAGGGTGCGGAGGAGCGCGCAATGCTTAATGCACAGGAAAGCTTGTCGCAGACAATCCCGCAGTCGGCGCGGATACTTACCGTATCGCACAGATTCGTGTGGGATTGCATGAACGTTTCCGCGTTCATCACGGTCGAAACGCTTGAAACAATAGGCGTTATTATGTATCTATGAGATTATCGGCGATTACAATCTTCGAATAAGCTCAAAACAACAGGGGTATTGAAATGGAAGAAAATACGTTTGAAGCAACGATTTCAATTGAGTACATGGACGAGCTGATCAGGCTGTTCGGTGTGTTTGATGAAAATCTCAAAATAATTGAATCAGAGACCGAGGCGCATATTACCGCGTCCGGCGACAGCATACAGATTTCCGGAGCGCAAAGCGCTGTTGCTGTGGCGGAGGCTGTTATCGACAAATTGCTTATGCTGATACGTCGTGGTGAGACTATCGACAGAGGACGCATACGCTACGCGATAGACCTTGCAAGAGAGGGCAACGCAGATCTTATACTTGAGCTTGCGGATGATGTCGTGGCGTTTACAAACAAGGGAAAACAGATAAAGTGCAAAACGCTTGGGCAAAAAAAATATGTTCAGGCGTTGAAAAAGCATACGGTTGTATTTGGCGTTGGGCCGGCAGGCACGGGCAAAACATATCTCGCGGTTGCGATGGCTGTTCTTGCCTATAAAAACAAAGAGGTCAGCAGGATAATACTTACGCGTCCTGCGGTTGAGGCGGGGGAAAAGCTCGGCTTTCTTCCCGGGGATCTTCAAAACAAGGTTGACCCTTATCTGCGTCCGCTGTACGATGCCCTTTATGACTTCTTGGGCGCCGAAAACTTCAAGATTCTGTCCGAACGTGGTGTGATAGAGGTCGCGCCGTTGGCATATATGCGCGGCAGGACGCTTAACGATGCATACATAATACTTGATGAAGCACAGAATTGTACTGTTGAACAAATGAAAATGTTCCTTACACGCTTTGGCGAGGGTTCGCGTGTGGTTGTGACAGGTGACATAACCCAGATAGATTTGCCGATAGACAGGCGAAGCGGGCTTGTACACGCTCTGCGCGTGCTGAATGATGTTGAAGGCATAGCAATGGTGTATCTGACCGCAAGGGATGTTGTGCGACATGAGATGGTTCAGCGTATTGTACGCGCATACGAAAGAGCTTCCGAGAGGGCTTCCGACGGCAGGGCGCCCGAAAGACGAGGCAACTGAGAAGGAGGACAAAGGCAGTGGCGAAAAACTCCGCAAAGATGAGAGCATCACGAAAGCTCAAGCCACCGATTGCAATCGCAATGCTTGCGGTGGTTCCGATTGCGGTAATTGTGATAATTGCGATATCAATAAACAATTCCGAAGGAGTAACACTTGCGATACTTGGCGCGGCGCTTGCGTTCACAGCCGCGTTTGCTGTGTTTGCTGCGCATCTGCTGTTTTCCGCATCAGAAATAGTGCGTGACGCCAAACGTATGACTATGATATGCATAAGCCTGCTGATGGTTGAGATGCTTTCAATGCTGATGCTGAGAGTAGACGCAGGCTTTTCACCCATGCTGATAGCCACAATGATACTTGCGCTTATGGTGGACGAGCGTACATCTCTTATGAGCGTGCTTGTGACTTCAATATCAAGCGGGCTGATAGTTTTGTCGTTTTCCCCACAATATGCCTGCACAGCAATTGCCTCCGTCTGCGCCGCGGCAACAGGCGGGGTCGCGTGCGTTTACGCCCTCAGAATGAGACACACGAGAAGCGCAACGATAATAGCTTCTGCAATAGCGGGCGGGGTATCACTGATTGCATATATCGGGGTTATGCTGATGGCAGGAGCCGCATTCAAAGACTATTGGCATTCTCTCCTGTGGACTATCGGCAGCGCGGTGCTGTGCGGCATTGTTACCGTCGGGATAATGCCCCTGTTCGAGATCCTGTTTGACGTCGCCACAGACGCCAGACTCAACGAGCTGCTCAACAACAACAATCCACTGATCAAGCGACTGATGATGGATGCTCCCGGCACTTATCATCATTCTGTTTTGGTGGCGACACTTGCGGAATCAGCGGCAGAGTTGGTTGGCGCAAATGCGCTTTTATGCAAGGTCGGCGCGTATTATCATGACGTAGGCAAGCTAAGAAGTCCTATGTACTTCAGAGAAAATCAAAAGCCCGATTACAATATTCACGATGAGCTTGACCCATTTGAAAGCGCACAGAGGATAATCGCCCATCAAAGAGACGGCGTAACCTTGCTTACAAAATACAAGCTTCCGGGGGAGGTTATACGAATTGTCGCCGAGCATCACGGCGATTCTGTTATGGTCTATTTTTATGACAAAGCAAAACGGCTTGCTCCGCCGGGAGTTCAGATTGACGAAAAGCAATTTCGATATCCTTCAAAAAAACCTACAACCAAGGAAGGGGCAATAGTAATGCTTGCGGATTGCTGTGAGGCGGCTGTGCGTTCGATGCCGAACCCAACAATGACTGAGATTGAGGCGAAGGTGCGTGAGGTTATCGCTCACAAATGGAATAAGAGGGACGCTATGCTTTGGTCGTCCCCGCTTACATTCGCGGAGATTAGCACAATCGAAAGCAGCTTTATACGCACATTTGCTGCGCTTCATCACGAAAGGGTGGAGTATCCGGATCTGGAGGATATTGACGTAAGATGAAAGAAAACCCAATAGAAATCATTATAAATGACATTGAGGTTGAGCAGGCGGTTGTTGACGCCGCACGGCTTGGCGTATTGAGTACGCTCTCACATGAAAACGTCTTGGGAGAAATCAGCGTGGAGCTTACAAATGACTCGGTTATTCACGAATACAATCGCCATTATCGAGGAGTCGATCGCCCGACGGATGTTTTAAGCTTTCCAACCTCAGAGGGAGATACGCTTATATGCCCTCCGGACGAGCATCTGGGAGACATAATGATATCGGTTGAAACCGCAAAAAGGCAGGGTGAGGAGTATGGGCACAGCACCGAGCGGGAGGTGCTGTTTCTTGCCGTGCATGGAGCGCTTCACATATTGGGGTATGACCACACACGCCCCGAGGATGAGGTTATAATGCTTGCAAAGCAACGAGAAATCATACAACGGAGGGATTGACGCTTATGAAACAGATACATGAATTTGAGGTTAAGAATATGCTTAGGCTTGCCGCCGAGGCACGCGAAAGGGCATATACGCCGTATTCAAACTTTCGCGTTGGCGCTTGTGTTAAAACAGGCTCAGGCGCATATTATCTCGGCTGCAACATAGAAAATGCAGCATACACGCCAACCAACTGCGCCGAACGCACTGCAATGTTCAAAGCGGTATACGAGGGAGAACGTGAATTCGAAGCGATTGCTATTATTTCCGACAGTCTGAATTACACTTCCCCGTGCGGTGTTTGCCGTCAAGTGCTTGCGGAGTTTTGCGACCCCGATATGCCTGTAATATGCGCTGATAAGGACGGCAACTATAAAATAATGGAGCTTTCGGAGCTGATCCCGATGGCATTTACAAAGTCAGATATGGAGAACAAATGAGTAAAAGCTATCTTTCAGGTTTTGTGGCGATTATCGGTTCGCCAAACGTTGGTAAGTCAACGCTTATGAACATCATGGTCGGTCAGAAGGTAAGCATTGTATCCGAGCGCGCACAAACCACACGCAACCGTATAGCGGGCGTTGTTTCACGCAAGGGATATCAAATTGTGTTTCTTGACACACCGGGTGTTATTGGGGCAAAAAACAGGCTGGGAGAATACATGCTGAAGACGGCTTATGATTCCATAAATGACGTTGAGGCAATTTTACTCATGCTTGACGCTTCAAAGGGTGTGCGGGATATGGACGAAGCTCTGCTTCAGAATCTTTCCGAAAAGGCAGGGAATACTCCTGTTGTTGCAGCAATCAACAAAACGGATGTAGTAAGCCTTGGCGATATTGAAGAAATTCGTGAGCGTCTTGAAAAAGAGCCGTGGATAAAGCAGGTTGTTGCAATCTCCGCAGCCACGGGCAGAAACGTTGATAAGCTTGAAAATATTTTAATGGAGTATCTTGTAGAAGGACCGCAGTATTACCCGGACGACATGGTTACCGATCGCCCCATGCGCACCATATGCGCGGAGATAATACGCGAAAAGACGCTGAAGCTTCTGCGTGAGGAAATACCGCATGGTATTGGCGTGGATATTGAAAAGATATTTCTTCGTGACGATGGCATTAACGATATCATGGCAACAATCTATTGTGAGAAGGAGTCCCACAAGGGTATGATAATCGGACATGGCGGCGTTATGCTGAAAAAAATCGGAACTGCTGCAAGACCCGAGATTGAAACTCTGTTCGGAACGCACGTTAACCTTCAGCTATGGGTCAAAGTGCGTCCCGATTGGCGAAACAGCGCGAATGCGCTTAGGGAGCTTGGTTACACATCGGATTGATGAGGCGTGTTGTCCTCGTCTCCGTGTTTGTCGGTCGCGGCAGTACGATACGCAAGGTAGTCCGCAATACTGCCGCTTCGTTCAAACCTGCTCCACAGTTCAATGCGTTTGCTCATGACCCAAACCCTCCATATAATATTATTATCCCGCCTGTTCGCGGGGGGAAACGCTGAAATATATGCCAAACGAAACCATGAACGGAATAGTTCTCAGATCAACCGATTACCGTGACAGCGACAGAATACTGTCCGTCCTTACGCGTGAGAGAGGCTTAGTCACAGTTTCTGCGCGAGGCTGCAGAAAGCCAAACAGCAAGCTTGCTCCTTTTTCATCACAGTTTTGTTATGGCGAGATGGAAGTCTATGAGCGCGATGGTAAGCTTATGTTGTCTGCAGCCGCCATTCTTGAAAGCTTCTATTCCATAAGAGAGAGCTATGAGCAGCTTGTATCCGCCACGCGTATGACTATGCTTGCCGAGCGCATCGCCGTGCGAGACATTGCAAATGACGAGCTTTTTTTGCTGCTTTATCACGCTCTCGGATTTATCTCATACGGCAAAAACGACCCAAAGGATATCGAACTGTGCTGCCTGGCAAAAATGCTGCGGCTTGCAGGCTACGCTCCGTCTTTGACGTCATGCGTCATGTGCGGCAAAAACCTTCGAAACCATAAACTGGTACGTTTTTCCGACAGACAAGGCGGCGCGCTGTGCCAAAACTGCGTGGGCGCGTCGCGCGCCGTGTCCGCACTTTCTTTGGAGGCGTTTCGCAGGATGATGCTGATTGAAAGCAAGGACATGGGCAAGGTAAACCTGCCCCAATCCGTTCGCGCCGAGCTTGACTCCCTGCTATATGAATATGCGGAATATGTGTTTGAGTACCCACTTCGATGAAAAAAAGCAAGTCTATTTTATGCGTAATTTAACGGGTATTCTAAATGCAGATATGACAGGCCGCCATTACAAATCAATGCTTTTCTTAAAGATCACACATTAATTAAGCCCGTTTCAGCCAAATATATTGTAGAATCGCATAAACAGCACACAAAGGAATGCAAAAAATACGTGTTTTTTGTTGAAAAAACCGTTTAGTGTGATATAATATACCTATTGAACGCTATGCGTTATATTAGGAGGTGTCATGTATGGGTAAATTCGTGATCAAGGGCAACGATAAGGGTTACACCTTTCGGCTAAAGGCAACAAATGGGCAGATAATCGCCGTATCTGAAGTTTATTCTTCACTTATGGCGTGCAAGAACGGCGTTGAGTCGGTTAGATGCAACGCACCGATTGCCTCACTGGAGAATCAGACTGTCGAGGACTACACCGTCCAGACGCATCCAAAGTTTGTTGTGTACACCGACAAAGCGGGTGAGTATAGATTCCGTCTTAAGGCTCCGAACGGAAAGATTATTGCCGCATCAGAAGGCTATAAAGCGATTGAAAGCTGTCTTAACGGCGTGGAATCCGTTCGCAAGAACGTTGTTGACGCACCCGTCGTAACGGACGAGTGATGTAGTCAAACGTAAATCCTATAGCAAAACAAAGGCGAGACCCAATCGGTGCATCCGAAAAGGCGCCGCCTTCTTATGTTCTCCATTTTACACGGCCCAAGTCCAATAACAGAAGTAGTTTAACAAGTGTACATCATTTGTTTACAAATGGACATTTCAATAAGTTGCATTAACGGGCGAATCAAGATATAATAGGACTATGAAAAAGAAGGAATGTTATTTCAAGAAAAACCTCACGCTGCTGCTTTCCGTGCTTGTGGGAGCGGTGGCTTCCGGACTATATATTTATTGGCTTGCAACTGCGGATGAGCTTACGCCCATGGGCGCGGTCGTCTCCGGCGTCTGCCTTTTTCTTTTTGCGTTTGCAATAATACTGTGCATTCCCAAATGCATTCGCTTTTTTTCCGGAGAGGATGACGCCTGTGCTGCTGAAGCAATTGGTGAGCGCAGCGCAAAACGCGACAGGCTGCATCCGCTTATAAAGATATTCCTATTAGCCTTACTGGGAAGACTCGCTTTGATTCTTGCCGCATATGTTATTAATCTTACCGTTAACGGGTACCAAGGCACTCTTTTTGAAACGCTGAGGTCTATTTGGACAAAAACATATACAAGCGACGGTATTTCAAATATTGATGCGCAGCACTATTTCAGCATTGCTGAGCAATGGTATCCAACGCAAGATCCCGAATGTCTTACGCTTGTGTTCTTCCCGCTGTTCCCGCTGCTGATAAGGCTGTTTAATCTGGTTTTTCATGACAGCTTCACATCAGCGTTTATAATTAACACTATTTGCTCCTGCGTTTCCGCCGCGCTTATATATGAGCTGGCGCTGTGCGATATGAACAAGCGCTCCGCAAGATTTGCATCGTTTTGTGCTTTTGCGTTTCCTGCGGCGATATTCTATTGTGTGCCCATGAGCGAGGCGCTTTTCCTCATGCTTTCCGCCGCGACGCTGCTTTCCGCAAGAAAACAAAAGTTCTGGAATGCCGCCATTTTCGGAGCTTTGGCGGCATTCACTCGCTCGCTTGGCGCACTCTTGATACTGCCGGTTGCGACAGAAGCAATTGCGGCGTGCGTTCGTAAGCATTGTTCAAATGAGAAAACGGGCGAAAAGGCTTTGATTGTTACTGCTTGCATCGCACCCGTCTGCATCCTTTTAGGCACGTTTGGCTATCTGCTTATCAACAAGATGATTTGGGGAGATTGGTTCAAGTTTCTAACATTCCAGCGCGACAATTGGCAACAAAGCTTCAACCTGTTTTTTGACACTCCGTCATATCAACTGAATAATCTTGTGCGTGCAATCAACGACAAGGGGATATCCCAAACGTTGGGGCTTTGGCTCCCCAATTTGCTTTCAATTTTCTCCGCTTTGATTGTATTTGTGCTTACCGCAAAAAAGATGCGCACATCCTACTCAATCTACTTTGCCGCTTATTATGCCGCCTGCATAGGCACGACATGGCTGCTTTCAGCTTCAAGGTATCTTACGGCGATGGTTGTACTTCCGCTTGCGACAGCATACATGTGCGATTCGGGTGACGATGACGAAAGGCTTTCAATTTCCAATAAAAAGCGAACCGTTGTCGGAATTGGGCTATTGCTGCTGCAAGTGCTGTATCTTATGATGTTTATTAGAAAGTTTGACATATACTAATGCAATTGTGAAAGGGTGGTTAGTGTGACACTGCTGTATTATTACGCAAATCTCAATGACAGGGATTTCCTTTTGCTGCTTGCATTGCTTGCCGTCATGGTTATCGGTGCGATAGCGCAGGCAAGGGTGCAGTCTGTTTTTCGTAAGTATGATAAGATAAGCGCAAACAACGGACGCTCCGCCGCCGATGTTGCAAACGCGTTGCTGCGCAGCAACAACAGCAGCGTTGGCGTTGCGCAAACTGCGGGAAGCCTTACAGACAACTTCAATCCAAGGACAGGTGTTGTATCACTAAGTCAGTCGGTATACTCGTCCGGCAGTATAGCGGCTATGGCTGTCGCGGCGCATGAGGTTGGTCATGTCATGCAGTATGAAAGCGACTATACGCCCATACGGATACGCAACTCGCTGCTTCCGCTTGCAAGCTTTGGTTCACGTTTTTCATACTTGATTGTGATAGTCGGGCTTTTTATGGGCTCGATAGGCAATGTGGTATGCTTTGTGGGCATCGGGCTGTTTACATTCGCATTTCTGTTTCAGCTGATAACTCTTCCTGTTGAACTGAATGCTTCCAAGCGTGCGTTGGAAATGCTTTCTCAGGGAGGGTATATCACGGGAGCGGAGCAGGAGAATGGTGCGCGCAAGGTTTTGAACGCCGCCGCCTGCACATACCTTGTTGCCGCGATTGCTTCATTGCTCTCACTTTTGAGACTTATGTCGCTTGCATCGCGCAGAAGAAATTGATTGCAGCCTATCGATCTGCTTTCATATTTGTTATTGAATACTGTCGTGTTTCGCAAAACAATGCGGCTGCTCCGATTTACCCGGAGGCAGCCGCTTTTGCATCCAACGTTGCTGTAACAAACCGTTAATTATCCGCCGAACACACGATAACCGCAGAAGAACACACGGTGCCAATACGCGGTGTCATATGAACGGATGACGACCTTGCCGTTTCTGTTTGAAGCGTCAATCATCATATTGTCGCCAAGGACAATGCCGATGTGTCCGCTTGTCGCACTCATCTTAAAGAGAATAAGGTCGCCTCTGCGAAGATCGCTCATTGATTGTATGCGCGGATAGCGAGAGGTTGTTCTCCACATATAGGTGGTCATATAGCTTTGCCGCACGCCCGCTTCGTTCAGACACCAGTACACAAAGCCCGAACAGTCAAATGAGTTGGGCCCTTTTGCACCTCTTATATAGGGCGCGCCAAGCTTTGAGCGAGCAATCGAAATGAAAGTTTCGATATTGCCGCCGCTGCCATCGCCAAGACCGGGTGTTCCTGTGGTAACCACGGCAGAAGCATGGACCGCACTGTCAGAGAAAAGGATTGTCATTGTTGATTTGCCAACTTTTCCGTCAACCGAAAGCCCGTTGTTTGCCTGAAACATGCGAACTGCGGCGTCGGTAACGGCGCCGAAATAGCCGGTTACGCTTGTGGAGTGAAGATAATTAAGCAGATGAAGACGATTCTGAACTCTTAGCACATCGCTGCCGCTCATGGTGTATTCAAGCTTGTTTGCCTTTGCATCGCCGCTCATAAGGAGCTGCTTAGTGGAAGGTCCAAGGTAACCATCGACTACAAGCGCGTTGCGCTCCTGAAAGCGCTTGACTGCGGCTACGGTATCATTGCCGTATACACCATCGGGCGCTGTTGTTAAATAGCCAAGCGTGGAAAGTCTGTTCTGATACTTCAAAACCTCATCGCCTGTTGAACCGAGATAAAGCGAATTCGGAACTGCGTCCTCACTATACAGCTTTTCTTTGGTCAGCACGCCAACCTTGCCGTCAACCGTTAATCCGTTCTTTTCCTGAAAAAGCCTAACGGCAGCTTCGGTATCAGCACCAAAATAGCCGGTAACGCTGCTGATATACTCCAATTCGTAAAGACGTGTCTGTATTTCAGTAACATCGGTGCCTTCATCGCCCTTTGTCGCCATGTACATCAAAGCAGAAGAGGACATCAAAAGGTCATAATCAGACTGATAAAGCTCTCCTGTAATTGAAAGGTCATTCCGACGTTGGAACAGCTTGATTGATTCAGTGGTTACAGACCCGTAATAGTCGGTCGGCTCATCATAGTCCATATAGTTCAGCTCCATAAGCCTTGACTGAACCTCTATTACCAAGTCGTCATGCGTGCCATAGCAAAGATGTAAAGGTATCGGAGTGGGGGTTGGCACTTCCGTCGGCGCGATTGTTGCCGTTAAAGCAGCAGTCGGGGTTTCAACAGACAATACGGACGGATCACCTGAATTGTCAATGTTTACGACAGGCTCATCACGCCCGATTAACACACAAAGCAGTACAAAAATTAAAACAAGCCCGACAGCAGTACAGCATACAGGCAATAGATGCTTCTTAATAAACAGATAAACAGCAGAAACAGCCCGAACGATCAGATCCCATGCAGCAGAAAGCATAATCTTTGGTTTGTCCGAGCGAAACCAATCACAAATTTTCTTAAAAAAAGACTTCACGCATTCACCTCCCCGTTGAGTTTGTTTATTCAATTATATCATGATTATTGCCAAAGACAAATTAAATAATCGTGAACGAGGCATGATTTTGGCGGTTTCAATACAGTTTTAACATTTTGTTAATACTTTTGTTTCAAATTCGCAATGATTCTGTTGAAAATCACTGAAAGAGGCTGTATAATATTAGCATGAAAGGATTGTTGCTTATGAAAAGAATCTTCGCCACAATAAAAAATAAGTTATCCCACGCGTGGGCATGGCTCAAAAGGCTGAATCGATATGAAAAGATTGGCATCGTGGCTGTATTGGTGATCGCAGCAGTTGGAGTTACACTTGCCGTTACACTGCCCAAGTCGGCAGCCGTTGAGCCGGCTGATCTTGACATCAACGTCAACGGAGACACATCGGGCGGCACTCCAACACCACAGATTGTTGTCACGATGGAACCAACCGCAACACCCGCTCCAACTCCGGATCAAACGCGCAATCCAATGCTGAAGCAAGGCGAGACAAGCGCGTTTGTGAGCGCACTTCAGGATCGTTTGATGGCATTGGGTTATCTTGACATAGACGAACCCACTCAATACTTTGGAAGCGCAACGTCATCCGCTATACAGATATTCCAACGTCAGCATAGTCTCAGCATGGACGGAGCGGCAGGGGAGGCAACGCTTACGCTTTTGTTCTCCGACAATGCTGAAAAGTACGTCATGAAGGAAGGCGTCTCAGGCATCGACGTTAAAAATCTGCAAGAGCAGCTTAAGCTTTTGGGGTACTATCAGATAACGGTTGACAGCTATTATGGCGCATACACAAAAAAAGCTGTGCGTGAGTTTCAGTCAAGAAACGGTCTTGCGGTTGATGGACTTGCGGGTGAGCTAACGATTGAAAAACTATATTCTCCCTCCGCTGTTCCTGCGGGATGGATGGTTCAGTCTGAAATCAGCCGTGCAAACATTCAGGAAATGGTCAGTGCGGCGTATGCGCAGCTTGGCAAGCCATATATACTTGGCGCCTGCGGTCCCAATGCGTTTGACTGCTCTGGGCTCGTGTATTATTGTCTGAAGCAAGCGGGCAGCAGCAGGGGGCGCTATAACGCGGCGGGCTATGCAGCCGTTTCACAATGGGAAAAGCTGACAAACATTGACAATCTGCATATAGGAGACCTGCTGTTCTTTTATAACAACGCGTATTCAAAGATAGGTCATGTTGGGATATACGTTGGGGGCGGGATGATGATCGACGCCTCCGCAAACAATGGACGTGTCGTATGCAGAACCTGCCGTTCCTATTATTGGCGCAGACATTTTGCATGGGGACGCAGACCTTGGTGACGAGCATCAAACAGGCTTGCAGGCGTCGGAATAAATCGATATGACTGCAATCTCCAAAGACGTATTTACAGCATAACCAAATTAATCAGCATAAACAAACAATATGAACCATCCTCAGCCGTTCTGCAATTTGCAGGGCGGCTGTTTCATATGCAGGAAAGCGCAGCATAACGATTGAATAAAATTCTATCGCAGTATTTGCCACAGCATTTATTTGAGTATAACTGTCGATTCAAAAGGGACGCCCATGTGGGAGTCCCTTCGCTAACCTCAATATGAAGTTGGTATGAACCGTTTGATCTCGTTCAGGGAGAATCAGCTCAAAAGGCTGATGGCAAGAGCGGAAGCATCGGCAAAGTTGATAATACCATCGCCGTTAACATCGGCATTTGCCAGACCCTCAGCTTCAAGACTGTTGCCATTCAGAATATAGCCATACAGAGCGGAAACATCGGAGAAGTCAATAGTGCCGTCGCAGTTGATATCGCCCGTAACTGTGGGAGTTGCATCAGCTGTGTATGTAACCGTTACATCAACGTTTGTGGTGCCCATAGTGCCGGATACGACAGCCTGACTGGGTGTGTAGCCTTCGATTGTCGGGCTTGTCACGCTGTATGTCGAGCCATAGTTTACGGAACCTGTGTAGGTCGTTGCAGCAGTTGTGCCGTCGGAGTATACATAGGTAATCGTCAGAGTATAGCTGCGAACGGTGTAAACAACGTTTACTGTAACAGCTGCAGTGCCCATTGTGCCGCTAACGGTTGCCTGGCTCGCAGTATAGCCCGTGATTGTGGGGCTTGTTACGCTGTATGTTGAGCCATAGTTAACGGTTGAAGTGTGCGTTGTTGCCGCAGTTGTGCCATTGCTGTACTTGTAGGTGATTGTCAGAGTATAGCTGTTGATGGTGTATGTTGCGGTAACGGTAACGTTGCCGGTAACGTTGGTGTAGCTTCCGCTCCATCCTGCAAACGTGTAACCGGTGCGGGTGGGAT
>CAYXRF010000012.1:0-51352 GCA_964467585.1 uncultured Oscillospiraceae bacterium
AGAGCCTCCAACGTACTTACCGTACCATCCGTACTTGCCCGTACTTGCCCGTACTCTCGTCTTGTCTTACAGACCGATTGTGCGGCGGAGGATAAGCAGGGCGTCTGTGGTATCGACTCTGCCATCGCCGTTAAAATCGCTGAGTGCAAGCGCATCGGGGGAGAGTACAACGCTGCCCAGGGTATAGCGCATAACCAGCAGCGCGTCCGCGGTGGTAATCACGCCGTCGCCGTTAGCATCGCCCATCACTGTGGGGGGAGTGGGGGGCTCGACCTCACGGGTGAGCTTGCGATAGAGGGTGAGGTTATAACCGGTGATGAACATCCCGAAATAAGATCCGGAATTTGTGACGCCGAGGTACTTAAAGCTTGCGGCGGTGGGTATCTGCATTGTGCCGCTTGCGTTATCCTCGTTGACAGTCCATGTCCATGCTGCGCCTGTTGCCGCCATGCAGAGGTAATTATTGGCGGCGCCGGTGACATTGAGGTAAAGTCCGCTGTTTACAAAGCGAATCTGTCCGCCGTTTGCGGCTGAGAATACAACGTCATAATCGCTGTTGACGGTGGATGTAATGCAGTCAACACCGTCAAGCTTGCCTACTGTGACAGCTTCAGTCTTGAGGCTGCGTCCGTTATTGGAATCATAATAGACGTTTGTCATTATGGCGTTTGTGCTGCTTGTTGAATAGCCAATGACGTATTTTTCACCCGCAACGATTGTTGTGGTGGGCACATACACAACGTCTGCCGGCAGGTAGTAATTGTCAACAGTGACTGTGGCGGACGCGCTGTACTCGTAAGAGGTATTGCTGGCGGCAGTGGACGTAACGGTAAGCGTGACAGTCGCGGTGCCTGCCGAAATACCTGTTACAACACCCTTGCGGTCAACCGTGGCAACGGTTTCATCGGATGAACGCCATGTCTTTACAAAGTTATTTGCGCCCTCGGGAGCGATTGTTGCCGTTATCGCGTGGGTAAACAGCGGTGCAATGCCAAAGCTGTTTTCGGTGAACGATACGGCTGTTGCATCGGTGATAACCAGATCGGACTCATTGGGCAAGCGCCACTCACAATAGACGTTCTGCGCCGCATCGGGATTGGCGGGATAATCGTCAACCTCGGATACAACAATGGGGTACGCATTGCCATAGGGATCGGGAACGCCGTATTGCGCCTTCATCACGTCAAGCGCTTCGGCTATGGTGTCGCCCGCCTTCATGCGGTTCCAGAACACACGGGAATAGGCATAATCGCCGCTGAATGTAACGGACTGGGAATAGCCGTAAACGGCTTTGCAGCCTGCGTTCATAAGCGGGATAGCCATTGTGTTGGTGTTCATGCCCAAGCAGATAGCCATCCACACAAAGGAGTCCTTCATGTCGGGGCAGTAATATTCCCAGAAGGTTCCAGTAACCCACGCTGCACTGCCGCTGCGCAGAGCGCGCTGTGCGGTGTAATCCTCATTGGTGTAGCCAACACCGGAATTGGTGCAGAGCCAGCTTTTGCCGGAGGCGGTGCTTCCGTGACTGTCAAAGAATATCGTGCCATAATTGCCTATCGCCTTGCAGGCGTTAGCGTCAACATTGGCGCCGCTGTAAATGGTGGAGTTGCCGCCCGTTACCGCAGCGACAGCGGCGACTTCCTCACGATACTGAGCGGTAAAGCTGCTGTCATAGCCATAGTATGGCCCCAGGAGTATGGCGTCAAGGCTGGAGGCAGTCTCGTCACGCTCAAGGGTTGTGAAGAAGTAATCCTCTGTGCCGTCATGCGCGATGGCGGTATCCGGATGATTGACCTCACGGTCATAGGCGTTTATCATGCCGCTTTCATGCACAAAGCTGAAGGAGTTATCATCCTCCCATGTGCAGGAAACGACGCCCTCGCCCTCCGCCGCAATGGCGTAAAGCGCATTCAGTATTTCTTTTTCGGAATCGCCGTTCGCTGTCATCTCGGCGTCAACGGACTCAATCTCTGCCCATATCTCGTCCGTGTCATTCCACATCTTGCGATAGGCGGCTTCCTGCTGCCAAACATCGGCAAGCGCGGCGGCGGGGATAATGGCAACAACCATTATCACTGCAAGTGCAAGTGAGAGAATCTTACTAAGTTTCATTTGCTGTCCCTTTCTATTTGTATATTTTTACACCGTACTGTATACTTAATGCAAAGCCTCTCGACTTTGCATCGAGTTTCGATATTGGGGGTTTAACTGCCGCTTCAGCCCCCCGCGGCGGCGTCCTCCTCCTTGGCTTTGAGCATATCCTTGGTTTTCATCAGGCGCGTAAGATTGCCGCGCTCGTTTTCATCCAGCTTCATTGATATGCGGCGTATCGCCTCCTCAAGCTGAGGAATCATGACGTATTCAAGCGCGTTGACGCGGCGACGCGTCTTTTCGATCTCATCCGCCAAGCGGTTGCAGGTTTTTTCAACCTCGGCAAGCTCAACGAGCAGCGGCATTGCTTCGGAAAATTTTTTGACCGCCATGTCAAGCTCCGCACACGTCGTCACAAAGCCATAGGGATATTCCATAGAGTCTGATTTGGTGAAGGTGAGCTTTGGAACGGCGATGCTCAGCACATGCGCGGTGCCGACCGTGACCCCCGCCGCGCTTGCGGGATAGCACAGCGCTTCTTCAATCTCGGCGGCGGACATAACAGCCTTGGCAAGCACAAAGCTTTCCATCGCGGCCGCCAGACACGCCTCCGCAGAAGTGCGAAGCTCTTTGTTGCGGCGAACATACACGATAAAACGGCGAACCATTTCATCGCGCTTATCCTTCATCAGCTTATGCCCCCGCTTTGCGGTTACGAGCCGCTTTTTAAGGGCGGACATCTCCATGCGGGTCGGCTTATAAGATATTGCCATTATGAACTATCTCCATGTAATTTGTCAAGAATAACATTTTGGCTTTTACGCAGCTTCAGCCCTGTTCGTCCGCGGAATACCATTTGTCGAGATATTCGTCGCGTATACGCTTGAGCTCGCCCCTTGGCAGTATGCGAAGCAGCCGCCAGCCGATATCAAGCGTTTCTTCAATGGGGCGATTGGTATAATAGCCCTGAGAGACATACTCGGACTCAAACGCATCCGCAAAGCGTGCATACAGTCTGTCAACATCCGAAAGTGCGGCGTCACCCAGAATAACCGCAAGCTCCTTTGCCTCCTTGCCGCGTGAATAGGCGGCAAAAAGCTGATTCATAGTGTCCGCGTGATCCTCACGGGTTTTGCCGCGCCCTATGCCCTTGTCCTTCAGGCGCGAAAGCGACGGAAGCACATTGACGGGTGGGGTTATGCCCTTGCGGTTAAGCTCACGGGAGAGAATAATCTGCCCCTCGGTAATGTAGCCTGTAAGGTCGGGGATTGGATGGGTAATGTCATCCTCGGGCATTGAAAGTATGGGTATCATTGTGATAGAGCCTTTGCAGCCCTTTATCCTGCCCGCACGCTCATACATTGTGGCAAGGTCGGTGTAGAGATAGCCCGGATAGCCGCGGCGCCCCGGAACCTCCTTGCGGGCGGCGGATATCTCACGCAGAGCCTCGGCATAATTGGTGATATCCGTAATTATTACAAGAACGTGCATTCCCAAATCGTAAGCCATGTATTCCGCCGCGGTGATAGCCATGCGCGGAGTTGCGATTCGCTCAATCGCAGGGTCGTTGGCAAGATTGACAAACGTGACGGTTCGGTCTATCGCGCCCGTGGCTTGGAAATCCGATATGAAGAAATCCGCCTCCTCAAATGTGATGCCGACGGCGGCGAACACAACGGCAAACTTGTCATCCGTGCCGCGAACGCGTGCCTGACGCGCTATCTGCGCCGCAAACTGAGCGTGCGGAAGCCCGCTGCCCGAAAACACGGGGAGCTTTTGCCCGCGAACAAGCGTGTTAAGCCCGTCTATTGCTGAGACGCCCGTCTGGATAAATTCGCTTGGGTAGTCGCGTGCGGCGGGATTAATCGGCGCACCGTTGATATTCATAAGCTTTGTGGGTATAAGCTGCGGCCCGCCGTCCTTTGGACGCCCCATTCCGTCAAATACCCTGCCCAGCATATCGGGAGCAACGGCAAGCTCAATGCTGTGTCCCAAAAATCTTGCGCGTGAATCGGATATTCTAAGCCCCTGTGAGCCTTCAAACAGCTGAACCAGCGCACGGTCGCCGTTGACCTCAAGCACCTTGCCGCGCCTGATTCCGCCGTCCGCCTGAACAATCTCAACCAGCTCATCGTATTTTACGCCGTCAACGCCGTCAACCATTACAAGCGGGCCTACGACCTCTTTTATAGTTGTGTATTCCTTACGCATTATCCTCGACCTCCGTAAGAAGCCTCATTTCGGAGGCAAGTTGGCTTTCAATTTCCGCAAAGCGCTGCTTATGCTCCGCCTCGGGAATGTATTTATATCGACCTATCTGTTCGCGCACGGGCAGCGAAATCAGCTTTGAAAATGCCGCGTCCGCCTCCAGCGCCGAAACGCCCCTGTCGTAATAATCGATTATCAGCTTCATCAGACAGTACTGCTTGGAGGGGGAAGTGTATGTGTCGATCTCGTGGAATGCATTTTGATGCAAATAGTCCTCTCTTATGGAGCGCGCCGCCTCAAGCTTGAGCCTGTCGCGGTAGCTGAGAGCGTCTATGCCAACAAGACGGACAATCTCGTCAAGCTCCGCCTCGTCCTGCAAAAGGTTCATCATGCGCACAACAAGATCGCCCCACTCCTCGGCAATTTCGCTGTTGAACCACGGCTCCAGCCTGTCAAGGTAGAGAGAATAGCTTTGCAGCCAATCAATTGCCGGAAAATGTCTTGCGTATGCCAGCTTTGCGGAAAGCCCCCAGAACACCTTGACAATCCTCAATGTTGCCTGAGAAACAGGCTCTGAAATATCGCCGCCCGGAGGCGACACGGCGCCTATGGCGGTTATCGCGCCCGTTCTGCCCTCGCTGCCTATGGCAACGACAACGCCCGCACGCTCGTAAAACTCCGCAAGTCTGCTTGAAAGATACGCGGGATACCCCTCCTCGCCCGGCATTTCTTCAAGACGACCGCTCATCTCGCGCAGCGCCTCCGCCCAGCGGGAAGTGGAATCCGCCATTATTGCAACCTTATAACCCATGTCGCGGAAATACTCCGCTATGGTGATACCCGTGTATATTGACGCTTCACGCGCCGCAACGGGCATATCGGATGTGTTGGCAATAAGCACGGTGCGCTTCATCAGCGAAAGCCCCGTGCGCGGATCCTTCAGCTCGGGAAACTCCATAAGAACATCCGTCATCTCGTTGCCGCGCTCGCCGCAGCCGACGTATACGATTATGTCCGCATCCGCCCATTTTGCAAGCTGATGCTGAACCACCGTTTTGCCGCTGCCAAACGGGCCGGGAACAGCCGCAACGCCGCCCTTTGCAACGGGGAAAAGGGTGTCTATAACACGCTGACCGGTAATCATCGGCTCCTTAGGCGTAAGCTTTTTGGCATACGGGCGCCCGCGTCTGACAGGCCATTTTTGAAGCATTGAAAGCGTAATCTCGCCATTGTCGGTTGAAAGCCGTGCAATCGGTGCGTCAATATTTGCCTCACCCTCGAATATCCATGTGAGCTTGCCCGAAACGTTTGGCGGAACCATTATCCTGTGCAAAACAGCCTCGGTTTCAACAACCTCGCCCAGCACATCGCCGCCCGAAAGCATATCCCCCACATTTGCCTTGGGCACAAACGCCCAAAGCCTTTGATGGTCAAGCGCGGGCGCGGCGACGCCGCGTGTTATGCGGTCCCCCGCATTTTTGCGCAGCACGTTAAGAGGACGCTGTATGCCATCGTACATGGATTCGATAAGCCCGGGTGCAAGCTCCACCGAAAGCGGCGCGCCCGTTGAATAAACAGGCTCATCCGGGCCTATGCCGCCCGTTTCTTCATATACCTGTATGGAGGCTCTGTCGCCGCGAAGCTCTATCACCTCGCCTATAAGCCGCTTCTCGGAGACCTGAACAACGTCGTACATCTGCACGTCGCCCATTCCGTCCGCCATTATAAGCGGCCCCGAAACCTTGACTATTGTGCCATGCGTCGTATCTTTCATAAGCTTTGGTTCCTTTCAGTATGCCGTCAACAATCCGTGCGCCTACAACGCAAAGCGTTTAATCGCCCGATTGTTCATCATTGTTAAACAAAATGTCCGCGCCGATAGCCTTTTCAACGTTTGCCTTTATCGCCGCCATTGCAACCCCCGAAGCGCCGTGATTATTTGGCACGGGGATTATGGCGGGGAACGGCTCGGACTTGTATTTTGCGATAATCTCGCCGCACGCGGCAAAAACAGGCTCGGTGACGAATATCACCTTTACACCCTCCCGCGCAAGCCTTGCGATAAGGCGCGAAGCATTGTCGCCGTCCGTTTCAAAATAGACGTCAAGCCCCGCCGCCTTGGCGATAAGCACCGAATCTCTGTCCCCTATCATCGCAATATCAGCCATACAGCGCACCACTCATTCTTTCTTCTATAACGGTTTGAGGCAAATTGTTGCGCAGGCAGGTGAGTATCAGCCTTACGCAATGCGCCTCGCGCTCCTTTGCAAGCATATAGCCCACTATCGGAGCGACTGTGTTGATATCGTTTTTGTGCTTTGCGGCAAGTGACATGAGATACCCGTCACGCTCACGCTCCAGCACGAAAATATCGGCGTTGGCACAAGCCGCGCCGCCCTCTGCCGCGGCGGACCCGCCGCGAAGAGCTTTGAAAAAAGCAGCTCTTAACACCTCACGCTCACGGCGCACCTCATCGTCCTGCTCAAAAATGTTGAATATGACGTTGGAAGCAACCGCGTCGTCGGTGAATGAATACGCAGACTCAAGCAGGTCTCTTGAAATATTGCCGGCGGGCAGCAGGCAGTCCTCATACTGCGACTGTGCCGCGCCCATAGCCTTCATCCGCAAAAGCACCGCGATATTGTCAAAATCCGCTGTGGCTTTGAAATACTCTCTGACAAACGAATTTTTGATTGAAAGCGCATACCCGATATACGCAGAATCAACCGCCGTTGACAAGCGTCTCGGATCAGGATGCTTATACATTGAAACATCCAGCCGCTCCAGCGCGTTGGCTATCTGCTTTGGCAAAAAGGAATAGTCCCCGCTTGCAACGCCGTTCTTCAGCGTGCTTTCGCTGTAAATTCCGCCCACCTGAAGCCTTGGCGTTTCATCGGATTTTTGCAGCCTCAGCTTCATTAAAAGCTTGATGTTGGTAATGTCGCTGCGCATACGAAAAACGTCCGTTGTGCCGGAGCCAAGCGTCAGCTCGTCTACAAACGCGTAAGCGGAAGCCATCTCGGACTCAATAAGATGTTCGATATCGTCCCCGCCGTCCGTATCCGCTATATGCCCGTATCCCGCTTCTGTGATAAGCCGCATCGCCTCGGAATATGAGTCTGACGCCGCCGCACGCGAAAGCTGCTCCTGTGAGAGAAGCCTTTTTTCAACCACGCGCAGACGACCTATGCTGTTGATATAGCTTTCAGCCATTATTATAAATCCCTATCCGAACAAAGCCGCGGCAACGGAAGGCTCGCACCCCTCGCGCACGGAGTTAAGTATGGCGGCAAACGAGCAATCCTTAACATAGCCCTCGGCGCGGAGTATGAATCCCGCCTCGATATCGGCGTTTTCGCCCAGCGTAACCGCCCTTTTGCCCGAAGAAGCGGCAAACCGCTTGATTGCCTCGGCAGCAGCGTCTCTGTCGCACGCGGCGGGACAGACGGTTTCACCGCCGTCCGCTTCAGTCATAAGCGTGCGCAGAATAAGATTTTGTCTTGAAACACCGTTCATTGCGATAAGCTGTGCATAGGCGGCGTCAAATGCCCTGTTCAAAAGCTCACGCCGCTTTTTCAAAAGCAGCTTTCGCCCCTCAAGCTCAGCGTTGACGCGCTCTCTGTCAAGTATCGCCCTGCGGGAAGTCTCCGCCCTTTTAACCGTGGCAGCGCGAAGCTCCGCACGGTCACGCTCCAATCTGTCCCGCGTTGCATCGACGGAATCGTCAGCTTCCTTCTCAATTGCGGCGGCAGCGGTTCGCGCATCGTCAACTATTGTATTAACAAGCCTTTCGGCGCCATCGTCAGCCATAAGCTCATCAAACGCCGACTACCATCAGCACGGAAACCAGAACGGCGAGAATAGCGTATGTCTCAACCATTATCGCAAGCACTATGCCCTTGCCGCCCTCGCCCTGCTTTGCGACGATATTCATGCCCGCGCAGCACACGCGCGACTGGAAGTACGCGCTGACAAGACCGACTATCGCAATGGGCAGCGACGCGAAGAAATAGCCCTGACCCATCTGCATGGTAAGAACGTCCGCGCCGATAGCCCCCGAGCCGTTTAGCAAGCCCGCCTTAAAAATGATAATGAAGGCGACGACAAAGCCGTAAATTCCCTGCGTGGCAGGCAAAAGCTGAAGCACCGTGCATTGACCCGATTTTTCGGGATCCTCCGCGATAACGCCCGCGGCGGCTCGGCCCGCCATGCCAACGCCGATGGATGAGCCGATGCCCGGCAGTATCAGCGCCATGCATACGCCCAAGAATGTCCAAACGATAGGTGTCATAAAAGTTAACCCTCCTGTTAAGGAATTTTATTGACGAATTCTGTTGTGCTTTGTTTTAACGTCCAGAGGCGCAAAATTTTTGCCTCCGGGCGTGTAAAATCTGTTGTAATACTCAATAAACTGAAGCCTTGCGCAGTGAATGAACGCGCCCAGTGCGTTTATGGCGATGCAGAACATATGCAAAACCACAAGCAGAGCGCCCGCCACGATAAAGCCCAGCGCCGCGCCGATTACCGGAATGCCTGCGAACGCACTGTTTATCATTGAGCCTATCATGTTGAATACGCTGCCCATAACGCCTGTTGCAAGCCCCAGCGCGAAAACTCGCGCGTAGCTCAAAACATCGCTGAAAAAGCCTGTAATATCATACAGCTTGCCAAGCCCGCCCGTAACTCTGCCAAAGCCCTTTTTCGCCCTGCCGCCAAAGCCGATTATCATAATCAGCCCGATTGCGATAAGCGCGTAAGCGGCGTATACCGCCACGCCCTTCAGCACAAACACAAGCCCTATCCCCGCAAATATCATAAGCCACGAGCCAATATCGAACAGAGCGGTCTGCCAGTCTCCTTTTTTGAGATGCAGCACTATGGATACTATCATGCCTGTGACTATCTGACCAAATCCCAAGCCGCAGTATATCACCATGGCAATCATTGGGTCCTTCATGGAGTCAAGCAGAGGGAATGGGAAAGCCTCCCCGAATATGTCATGCCAGCTCATGCCGAAGCAGGTTCCCGCCAAAAGACCGCAGACCATTGTTGAAATGCCGCCCCACACAAGTATGCGGCATATCTTTTCAAATCCGCCCGAAGGCTTTTTGATTTTGAGCGCAAGCGCGCATAGTATTGTTATCACCGCGCCATAGCCCGTGTCGCTCATCATCAGCCCGAAGAACAGCAGATAGAACGGCGCCATTACAACCGTGGGGTCAAAGCCACGCGGGTCGGGCGGAGAATACATATCGGTTACGAATGTGAACGGTGCGAAGAACTTGCTGTTTTTCAACGCCGTCGGCGGCTTTTCTTCATCATAGGGGTCGCGCAGATCGATATAGCTGACGTCTGTCGCGGCGTCAACCGCCGAACGAAGCTTTTCAACCTCATCGCTTCTGACCCAGCCCGTAAGAGAAAAGGTTTCTCTCGTGGCAAAAAGCTCCAGCCGCGCACGCGCCCTGTCGCGCTCGATAACTGCGCCGTCAAAGCCGCGCTTCAAAAGCTCCGCATTTTCGCCAAGCTTTTCGATTTTGCTGTGCAGCCCTGCCATATCCTCGTCAAGAGCGGTTATCTTTTGTTCACTTTGGAAAATATTGGCGCTCGGCGTGCCGCAAAGCGCGGGCAATGTGCATTCCGCAAAGCCACATGCTTTAAGAGCATCGTTAACCTCCGCAGCGTTGGACTTTGGCACGGCGACAATCAAAGGACGATTGTTGGCGTCTCCAAAGGATTGATATGCAACGCCCGCTTCATCCAGCATGGAAATTCGTTCTGCCCTAATTGTGCCCGTAACCATGCCGACATGGCGCGTGGAGCGGATGCTTTCAATCGCCACGTCCATATCCGCAAACGGCGCAAGCTGTGCTATTGTTGCTTTGTGCTTTTGCTTTTCAGTTTTGCAGCGTGAAATTTCAAGCGTGAGAGCCTCTAATTGTCCTGCAACCTCCAGCGCCCCCGCAACGGAGGAAGCAAGCGTCGCCTCGTCCGTTTCGGGCAGAGGAGCTATAAACGAAGGCTTTTCCATATATGAGGAAAGCTTTGAAATTGCCGTCTTCACGCGGGAAACGTCTGCGTCCCTGTCTGAAAGCTCCTTTTCGCAGAGCCGTCTGAACTCACTTTCCTCCGACAAAAATGCCGCATCGGAGGTGTGAGACGCGTTGGCGGTGTTTGATGTGTCGTAAATCTGCGAAGCGCCTGACGCTTTTGACTTTGCGGCGGTGCTTTGCGCGTCGGACGTCAAAGCGGCGTCCGCGTCCGGACGGTCGTATCTTTCAATCTGAACGACGCCCGCGTCCTGAAGCGCTTTCATTATGGGCTTTTCGTCACGTTTCAGCGCAAAAAGCGTAATGTGCTTCATCGGGACTATCATTCGGTTATCCTCTTGATGATGATTTCAACAGCGGAATCAAGCTTTTTTGCGGCGGCGGAAACCACCGCGTCCGCCTCCTCTGTGCGCGTGGCAATAAGCGCTTCCGCAGTGCGTCTGCCCTCGTTCTCCGCCATGCGGTCGCAAAGAGCAAGCTCCGTCTTTGCCTCCTCACGCGCAACGCGCAGCGAAATGGCGGCGTCCTCCTCCGCCTGTGCCTTGACATTGCGCGCCGCTTCGGCCGCGTTGCGGCGAATGGCGTCCGCATCGGCCTCCGCCGCGGCGATTCTTTCAATTATAGTAGGCATACTCCGCTTACCCCCTTTGGGTTTTGCGGCGCTGCAAAAACATCGCAACACCTTTCATTTTACTATATTATCAGATTTAACCATGCTTTGCAAGTGGAAATGTGCGCTTGTGTTTGACGGAGGTGGATATGTTTTTTTCGTTTGCTGTCCCCCCAAATAAACAGCGTGGGCATTCACGCGGACTCCAGTATGTTTTGGGCATACAGCTCTCCGTTTTGGTTGACAACCTTGTTTGACGGTATTATACTGTATATGGAAAATTTTGCGCGCGGCAGTATCCGTTTTTTGTCCGTGCGCGGCTTTGAAATAAACAAAGGAGCATTATTCAAATGAGCAACGCTGTATTCTCTGTCCCCAAGCCCTATAACGAGCCTATCCACGGCTATCTGCCCGGCTCTTCCGAGCGCGCCGCACTCAAGCGCGAGCTTGACCGTCAATCTGAGCAGATTGTTACGATTCCGCTGATTATCGGCGGCAAAGAGGTTTTTACCGACGTCTACGGCACGGTTGTTATGCCTCACGACCACGGTCATGTGCTTGCGCGCTATTGCATGGCGGGTGAGACGGAGCTTCGTGCGGCTATGGATGCGGCGATGAGTGCGCGCGCGGCGTGGGCGGAGGTTCCGTTTGAGCATCGTGCAAGCCTTTTTCTCAAGGCGGCTGATATGCTTACCGGTCCCTATCGCGCCAAGATAAACGCTGCCACAATGCTGGGACAGTCCAAAACGGTTTTTCAGGCTGAGATTGATTCCGCCTGCGAGCTTGCGGATTTTCTTCGCTTCAACACCTATTATGCGGGTGAAATATACAAAGAGCAGCCCAACAACTCCAACGGGGTTTGGAACCGTCTTGAATACCGTCCTCTTGACGGCTTTGTGATGGCTGTGACCCCCTTCAACTTCACTTCAATCGGCGCAAACCTTCCCACCGCTCCTGCGATAATGGGCAACGTTGCGCTGTGGAAGCCCTCGTCCACGGCTGTTCTTTCCAATTATTATGTCATGCGGATGCTTATGGACGCAGGTCTGCCCGCGGGCGTTATCAACTTTGTGCCGAGCCGCGGCACGGACATTTCAAAATATGTTCTGACAGACCCCAACATGGCGGGCTTCCACTTCACAGGCTCTACCGAGGTGTTTAAAAGCGTGTGGAAAACCGTGGGTGAAAACATCGGTACCTACCGTTCCTATCCCCGCCTTGTGGGCGAAACGGGCGGCAAGGATTTTATATTTGCCCACAACACAGCCGATATTGACGGGCTTGTCGCCGCGATGGTACGCGGTTCGTTTGAGTATCAGGGGCAAAAATGCTCCGCCGCTTCACGCGCATTCGTTCCCGCTTCAATTTGGGATGAGGTGCGTGAGAAGATGCTTGCAATAATCGCCACGCTTAAGCAGGGCGATGTTCGTGACTTTACAACGTTCCTCTCCGCTGTTATCGACAAAAAATCATTTGATACAATCGCTCACTATATTGACGTTGCCAACGAGTCTTCCGACGCCGACGTCATATGCGGCGGATACGACGGCAGCAAGGGTTATTTTATAAAGCCGACGGTTATTGTTGCCAAGAAGCCCGATTTTGTCACCATGACGACAGAGCTGTTCGGTCCTGTTCTTACCGTTTATGTATATGACGACAGCAAATTTGCCGAGACGCTTGCCATATGCGACAGCGCGACCGGATACGCGCTTACGGGCGCAATCTGGAGCGGCGACCGTGAGGTTCTTATCCAAATGGAGAAGGCGCTTTCGCAGACCGCGGGCAATTTTTACATCAACGACAAGCCGACCGGCGCTGTCGTGGGGCAGCAGCCCTTTGGCGGCGCACGCGCTTCCGGCACCAACGACAAGGCTGGCAGCGCGCTTAACCTCTATCGCTGGGTAAGTCCCCGCTGCATAAAGGAGACGTTTGTACCCTCCGCTGCAATCAACTATCCGTATATGTGTGAGGAATAATTCCGTATCACAATCATCAGGCAGGCTGTAAACACAATGCAAATCGGCGGACGGGCATATGCGTTCCGTCCGCCGAGGTTGATTTTTTAGGAACACCTCACGGCGGGCGTCGTTGGAAGTGCTGTGAAGCCCACTCGGCAATTGGCAATCCTTTGCTTTTTGCAACGATAATATGTGGGTAATGGCTTGTTTGTGCATAATTCTGTGCTTTGTATCCCCTTCGGTGGGGCTTATTCCGCTACCTGCGCTGCCTGCGGGATATTTTGCGGGCAAGCTTGCAAAGCGTCTGTTCTCGCGCAGCATGGCGAACGCATAGGCGTTTTATTCCTATTAACAGAGGTTTTATTATGGATGCATACAAAAGCTGTCCCGCGTACAAAACGCACAGCTTTACAATCCGACTGATTGAGCAGCATGACAGCGATTCACTTTTTTGCTGCTACAACAGCAAATCCGCCGTTGCCCTTATGAATGACGACAACTGCGACTTTGGCTTTTTTGTTGAGACGCCGGAGGCTATGCGGCGCACTGTCGGCTACTGGCTTGATTTTTACAGGCAGAGGGCGTTTATCCGCTTTGCGATAGTTGTCAACGCAACGGGCACGGTCATCGGCACAATCGAGGGCTTTGGCGGCACGGATGGCGTTCTGCGCGTTGACGTCTCCTCCGATTTTGAAAAATCCTGTTACCTTACTGAAATTTTTGAGTTTGCCCCCAAAAGCTTTCGTGATCTGTTCGGCAACGACCGTCTTTATTTTAAGGCGATCCCCGCCGCAGTGCAGCGGCGCGCCGCGCTCACACAATGCGGTTGGCAGTTTGTCGGCGACTATCGGGGCTTTCACGATTATTACAGTATCCGCACAGAGTGACGGGCGATTTTTAATAAACGCCGCACAATGCGGACGTCTTTTGTTGGTAGAATTTTATCTGTCGTCTTTAATTTTCTGATATCAGGGGGGTTCATATGCGTTCCGAAAAAATGATGTACGACATTATTCTTGCCGCGGCGGAGGATGACTTGCGCGTCCGCGCAGTGTATTTGAACGGCTCGCGTGCAAATCCCAATGCGCCCAAGGACGTCTATCAGGATTACGACATTGTGTATGTTGTTACCGATACGGCGTCGTTTTTGACCGACAGGCTTTGGGTGCGCAAATTTGGTGATATCGCCATGCTGCAGGAGCCGGATTATATGGATTTTCTGTTGCGCGGCGGCACGGAGGCAGGCGCGGACGTGGATGCGGGCGCGGCAAACCCGATTGCCGCTTTCAAAAGCTATACTTGGCTGACCCTTTACAAGGACGGCAACAGGATCGACCTTCATATTGAAACGATTGAAGCGGCGCGGAAAAACGTGCTGTTGGACAAGCTTACGGTTGTTTTGATGGATAAGGACGGTATTTTGCCCACGCTCCCCGCTGCAAGCGATGAGGACTATCGCGCAAAGCCGCCCACTGCGGACGCTTATTTTTGCTGCTGCAACGAATTTTGGTGGTGTCTCAACAATGTGGCGAAGGGCGTTGCGCGTGATGAGCTTCCGTACGCTATGGAAATGTTTAATCACTATGTGCGCGATATGCTGAATAAAATGGTTGAATGGCATATAGGCGTTTGCACCGATTTTGCCGTATGTGCGGGCAAGATGGGCAAGTATTACAAAAAATATCTGTCTAATGAGCTTTACGGACAATATCTGAGAACCTATCCGCACGCGGACGCCGACGACATTTGGGAAGCGGTTTTTGCCGCGTGCGGGCTATTTAACACGCTTGCGGAGGCTGTTGCAAAGCGGTTCGGCTTTTTTTACAACACTGCGGATGAGCAAAGCATTACCGCATATCTTATCGATGTTAAGAACGGCAAGCTTGAGCAAAAGGCATGACGTCTCAGCGCTGCGGGAGGGCGTAAACCCGAAATAGGCATAAGTCGTTTGCGTTTCCGCTCAAAATACCGTCTTTCAGCCTTGCGTTTTGATATTTCTTTTGTTATACTATATTCGTGAATTTGTGCGCCCGCGTGTATAATCGCTTTTCGGGCGTCTGAATGCAAAGGGGGATCGCGTTGTACAGTATCGCCGGATTGACTGTTTTGGCTTTTGGCTGCGGCGAAAGGTTTGCGCGTCAGGCACAAAAATACGTCATTTCGGCGGACGCGGACAAGCCCGATATTGTGATTGCCGTTAACGAATCCGAGCTTATGCGGGCGATGGCGCAGGAGCCGTCGCTTTGTGAGGACGATTGCCGCTATCTGCTTTCCGGTATGTCATTTTACTTTGAGCTTTTGCGTCACAACGGCTTTATGCTGCACAGCTCCGCCGTTGCGTATGAGGGCAAGGCGTATGTGTTTTCCGCAGACAGCGGGGTGGGCAAATCCACACACGCGGGGCTGTGGCAAAGGCGTTTTGCGGGGGCGTATGTTATAAACGACGACAAGCCCGCCATTCGCATGACAGACGGTGGTTTTTATGCCTTCGGCACGCCTTGGAGCGGCAAGCATGACGTTAGCCGCAACATTGGCGTTCCTCTTGCGGGCGTTGCATTTATTGAGCGCGCCCAACAAAATTCGATAGAACGCGTTTCTCCCGCGGCGGCGGTCGCCCTAATAATGGGGCAGACTATGCACAACCTCCGCGCAGAGCGCATGAATAGTTTGCTTGAGCTTATCGCCGAGCTTGTTGAGGGCGTGCCCGTGTATCGGCTGCGCTGCAACATGGACGACTCGGCGGCTGAGCTGGCTTACACAACAATGAACGTGGAGGTTCCCATCAGATGAAGGTAAAAGAAGGCTTCATACTTCGCAATGTGGCGGATGCAACGGTGGTTGTGCCGACAGGTAAGGCGTCGTTGGATTTTAACGGCATGATAACGCTGAACGATACCGGCGCGTTCCTCTGGCGTCAGCTTGAAAATGACGTCTCAATGGACGATATATTGAAAGCCATGCTTTCGGAGTATGATGTTGACGAGGCGACGGCGCGGGGCGGGATTGAACGCTTTATTGAAAAGCTGAGGGCGGAGGGTCTGCTTCTTGAGTGAAACCGTTTCCTGCCCTGATGAACAAAACTCACGCCGCGTCGCTTTAAGCGATTGCCGCTCCGTGTTTGACGCGGTGCTTGACGCGGGCGGCGAGGTGACTTTTTCGCCAAAGGGCGCAAGTATGCTCCCCATGCTGCGCGCATATGGCGATGAGGTAACGCTTGTTAAGCCTCCGTCCGTGATAAAAACGGGTTCGGTGGCTCTTTTCGTATATCGACAGTCCGATGGGACGGAGCGTTACATACTTCATCGTCTTGTTCGAAAAAAGCACGGCAGTCTGATATTTTGCGGCGACAACCGCTTTGAGCATGACGCGCCGATTGCCCCCAAGGATGTTGTGGGCGTGGTTACGGGCTGCAAAAGTCGTGGCAAAACGGTGAATTTGCGCGGGGCGTTCTATCGCGTTTACAGCGCGTGGATGGTAATTACTGCGGGGCTGAAGCGTCCCGCGATAGCGATAGGCAGGTTTGTTTACAGGATATGGAAGCGTCTGAAAAAGTGAACGTCCGCGCAGAGCAAAAGGGCGGCTTGAGGTGGCTGTGCCGCCGCGTGCGCAGGTATATCCCCGTGCTTGCGGTATTATGTCTGCTTTCCGCTGCGGTATCCGCACTTTCTGTATCAATGTCGATTTTTATGGCGACGGCTATTGACGCCGCAGCTGACGGCAATCTCCACAAAATGTACGTCTTTCTTGCAATTATGGCGGGAGTGACGCTTGCGGGGCTTGGTGCGCGCACCGGTATGAAGCTTTTGCAGACACGCGTTCAGCAGCGCATTGAAATGCTGCTTCGCAGCTCTCTTATCGAGGGAATAACCTGCGGGGACTATGCCGCCGTCACCGCGTATCACAGCGGGGATTTGCTTAACCGAATAACCAACGACACATCCGTTGTCGCTTCCTCCGCCGCGGGCATTCTGCCTCAGCTTTGCGGCATGACGGCAAAGCTGGTGCTTGCTTTTTCGGTGCTTTGCTTTTTCAATCCGATATTCGCTTTGGTGATAGTTGCCGCCGCGGTGGTTGTGGTGCTGTTTTCATTTTTGTTCAGACCTCTCATCAAAAGGCTGCACAAGCGTATGCAGGAGGCGGAGGGCTCCACGCGCTCGTTCATGCAGGAGCTTATTGAAAATCTGCTTGCCGTAAAGGTTTTTGGCGCCCAGCGTCATATGCGTAACAATGTGGATGCGCTTCAGGACAAGCATTTTGCGATAGCAATGCGCCGCCGTCTGATAAGCGTGGTTTCCGGCGAGGGGGTTTCGCTTGTGTTCACTCTCGGCGTGCTTTTCGCGCTTGGCTGGGGCACGATGAGCCTTGCGGGTGTTTTCGGTGCGGAAAACGCCATTACATACGGCACGCTTGCGGCGATACTTCAGCTTGTCACTCAGGTTCAAGCTCCGTTCGCCACAATTTCAGGTCTTTTTCCTCAATATTTTGCAATGCTTGCCTCATGCGAAAGGCTTATGGAGATTGAGCGGCTGCCTGAGGACGCGCCCATACTTGCGGACGGCAAAGTTGCCGAGGGCTTCAACTCTCTTGATATACGGGAGCTTTGCTTTTCCTACGGGCGGGAGACGATTTTTTTCAACGCCTCCGCACACATCAAAAGCGGTGATTTTATAGCGGTCACGGGCATTTCCGGCATTGGCAAAAGCACTCTGATGAAGCTTATTCTGGGCGTTTATCACCCCGATTCCGGTGAAATTGCAATTGAAAGCAACGTTGGACGCCGCTGCGCGGATATTTCCACGCGTGGTCTTTTTGCGTATGTGCCGCAGGGAAATCTGCTGCTTTCCGGCACGGTGAGGGATAACATAGCTTTTTTTCAAAGCGGTATTTCAGATGAAGAAATACTGCGGGCGGCGCACATCGCCTGCGCGGACGGGTTTATAAACGCTTTTCCTCAGGGGCTTGACACGGTAGTGGGCGAACGCGGCGCGGGGCTTTCGGAGGGGCAGGCGCAAAGGCTTGCCGTTGCGCGCGCGGTGCTGACGGGCGCTCCCGTGCTTTTGCTGGACGAGGCTACAAGCGCTCTGGACGCCGAAACCGAAAGGCTTATGCTTTCGCGCTTGAAGCTTCAGCCCGACCGCACAGTGATAATCATCACTCACAAGAGCGCCGCGCTTTCAGTCTGCGACAGAGAGCTTAGAATTGCCGACAGGGCTATCGAGTTGGTTTAACATTTATCCAATCGGATAATTATAATATGGGAGGGCATACACATGATAATCGTTGGTATTTGCGGAGCGTCGGGCAGCGGCAAATCCACCCTTGCGGAGGAAATTCGGGACTCTCTTACCTGTGAAACCGTTATAATCGGGCAGGATTGCTACTATCGCAATCACGCGCATCTTCCGCTTGAGGAAAGGCGTCACATCAATTACGACGCTCCCGAGGTGTTCGACTATGACGAAATGTACGCCGATATAATGAAGCTTTCGCAGGGCGTTGCGATAACCAAAAAGGGCTATGATTACGCCATGCATATGCGCGCCGATACCGATGAAGCAATCGCGCCTCCGGACGTGGTTATACTTGAGGGGATACATATGTTCCACGACCCTCGGCTGGTTAAGGAGATGAGCCTCAAGGTATATATGCACGTTGATGTTGATATCTGTCTGCTTCGCCGCATTGAGCGCGACATACTCAATCGTGGGCGCACCATCAACAACATTGCCGAGCAATATCTTGCAACCGTAAAGCCCATGTATGAGGAGTATGTCAGCAAATACATACGCGACGCCGATTTTGCCGTTATGCGCGGAGGGCGCAACCGTATGGCGATTGACGCCATAAGCGCTTATATCTCCGCCAAGCTGCTTGCGGAGAAGTTTATCAAAGAAAACGCTCACGGCGAATAAAGCTTGCTTTTTGTTAAGCGGCGCGCCGCATCGTTTTGCCGTATCCTAAAAAGAAGGGATTATTATTATGCCTAAGCATAAGCTGTCGGATCTGTGGAGGGCAACCAGAAAGCCTCTGTTCGTTGTGCTTGTCGCCATAATATTTTATGAGCTGCTTGAGCATTTCCCCGCCGTGCAGGGGGTCTGGAGCACCGTAAAAACAGTGCTGCGCCCCATTATCTGGGGGCTTTTCCTTGCGTTTATTGTCAACCTGCCAATGCGTTTTTTAGAGGACAGGTTGTTTAAGGGGCTTAAGAAAAAGCGTCCAAAGCTCACTCGGGGGCTTACGGCGTTGATTTCATACGTAATTGTGCTTGGCATAATCGCTCTTATAATCGGTTTGATAGTGCCAAAGATGGTTGGCAGCGTTGCGCAGCTTGTGGTCAATGTTGACGTTTATTATGCGTCACTTACTGATTGGTTCACAGATTTCTGGGAGGGACTCAAGCTTTCCGACGCGGCGACAGAGCAGGTGCTTGAGGTGACGACAGCCCTTTTGACAAAGCTCAAGTCCGCGATAATAACGCTTTTGCCAAAGGTGCTTACATTTACAATAAGTCTTGTCACTATTGTTTACAGCGTTTTGGTAACGCTTGTGATAAGCGTCTATGCCGTTACGCGCAAAGAAAAGCTGCTTAATCAGGCAAAGCGGTTCACCATTGCCGTTCTGCCCGAAAAAACCTCCGCATATGTGCTTAAATCCTGCACCTTTGCCAATAAAACCTTCCGCAAATATTTTGCGGGGCAGTTCACATCCTGCTTTATTATTGGCGTGCTGTGCTATATCTGCATGAGGATATTCAGTATGCCCTTCCCCGAGCTTATATCGGTGTTTATTTGCGTTGCGGCAATGGTTCCGATTGTCGGCCCGTGGATAAGCACCGTGCCCAGTGCGTTTATCATTTTGATGGCAAGCCCGCAAAACCCTCTGTTGGCGGTGTGGTTTGTTGTTATGATACTTGTAATTCAGGAGATTGACAACAACTTTATCTACCCAAAGGTTGTGGGGGACGCCGTTGGCATTTCAGGCATATGGGTGCTTGGCTCCGTGATTGTTGGCGGTGGACTGTTCGGTTTTACGGGCATACTTATCGCCGTGCCCACAATGGCGGTTATATATCGGCTGGTGGGAGACTGGGTTAACACGCGTGTTGACGCCGACGGTTCGCCTGCAAAAGCAATGCCGCCGCGCAGCGGCGATGGCGGTCAAAGCGATGGCGATCAAAGCGATGGCGGCGCAGCTTCAAATGCCGAGGGTGCGAACGCGTCTCAAGAGGATGCGGCTTGTGAAAAGCAGGCATAAATCCGTGCGCCCGCAAGCGTCAATAACCCTCATTAGGCTTTTTGCCCAAAACCCAAATCCGTCATTTATGTGTAACCGAACGGCGTTCTGAATCGTTTTATACATAAGCGACAGTCGAGACGTGATACGTCTGTTACGGAGGATGAAATGCACAGCATTAAGCAATCGGCGCGTTCTCAAAAGAGATACGCCAACGCGAAGCAAATTTTTCAGCGCAGTCGTTTGGCTGCATATGCGTACACATATGTCAGGCTTTTGAATGAGAATGATACCTTTGAGTGCTTGGCGGACGCTTTTGCGGACGTCACAATAAAAATGCCCCGTCTTCAGCGCAAGGTTGAAACGGAGCTTGAGGCATTTAAGCTGATCATGGCAAGGGCGGCCGCCGCCCGCACAAAGGCGGAGGCGGCGAACACAGATTTTTGCTCACGCGAATGTGATGAAACCGTAAGACGTCTGTGTGAGATAACAACCCCCGCCGAAAGGGACGCGTGGATACTTATCCGCGTTGGGATGTTTAACGCACATGAGGCTTCAAAGCTTTTGAAGCTGTCTCCCGCGGAGGTAACCTCTTTATATGAATCTGCGGAGGACAAGCTGAGGTCGCTTATGGGCGAAGGCTTTGAGGGCTATCCCGCACTTTTTAATGCGGCGATATCAAGGCTGAGCGGCGAACGCGATATTTGGACGGAGGCTTCCTTCCGTGCGGAAAAAAAGCTTAATCTGGGCAGAATCGCAACCATTGCCGCGCTTGGCGTAATTGCCGCTGCCATACTGTTTTTTGTCGGCAGAGAGTGCGTGCTTTTCGTTCGCATAGTTTCTCTCCCCGAAATGAGCGAAAGCTATCCCGCCGCCGTCACCGTCTCCGAAACGGACTCAAGCTATTGGCGTCTTACGGACAAAACCGACTCGGCTGTGTCGCCAAACCTAAGCAAGTCAATGTACGCCGCGCTTAACAGCGTGTCCTCCGATGAGGTTCTGCGTGTCGATTTTACCTTTTACGACCCCGCTGTGATGGAATCCATTGTTACGGACGACGGCAAAAATCTGAAGGATATTTATGTTGAGGTCTTTACGGACTCGACCATGGCGGCAAAGCTTGACCTTGTGATAATCACAATGATCTGGCAGCAGTATGCCGACTATGTTCAGCCTTGGCGTCCCGACGACAGGGAAAATGACTTTGAACCGCCCTATCCAACCCTTTACGACGCAATGCAGGCGCTGCTGGACAGACGAATTTCAAGCGGCAAGCAGGACTATATCGACATTGTAAAAAAATATCCCGATATACTCCGCGCGCGTGAGGGCTTTGAAGCTTACCTTACGAGCGGCTTCTCTGAAACTGTGTATTGGCTGCGCGAAATTGTCAGCGCCGAGCTTGCCATGCAGCAATACCGTGAAAATCCTGAGGATTTTTCGGACGAGCAGGCAAGTCAGCTGCGGGAGGAATATGAGCTTGCGCTTTTCAGATACGCGAACGGCAATCTTGACGAATATACGCCTGTCGGCTATAAAATGACCGCGGAGCAGTATACCGAGCTTTATACCTATCGCAGTGATATGGGCTATAAGATGTGCGACATAATGGACAAGTATGTGCGGGCGCAGGGCTTTGCAAACCTTACGGACAATACCGTCTGCAACAAATGTATGTGCTCCTACACTGCAGAAATGACAAAATCACAAATACTTTCGCTTGCGTTGGAAGACGGCAGGTATTGGTTCAATGGTGTTTCGGTTGCGCCTGTCGATAAAAAATATCCTCAGAACATCGACCCGCTTCTCTGCTGTGAGATTACAAACGAGCAAAAAAATCGCAACGGCGAATACACCGTTTATGTGGTGAACAACACGCGATACGCCTACAACAAAAACTATATTGTTGAAATCAGTCTGCCGACAGGCTTTATTCGCAGCCTTTACAGTGCGCTGCCAACGCTTCAATACAGCATTTTTGAGCTTGACCACGGGTATGTCTATCGCGTAATGTTCGGACATGAGTATTCGATGAGCCGTTATTCGATATTGCGTGCGGCAATGCTTGACAAGGACGAGACAATAGTCTCCACCTGCTTCAAGTATTACATACTTGACGACAGGCGTGAGGAGTAATAGTCCACGCCATTTTAGGGGGCTTTTTGCGCCAACGATTTTTGATTTTTTAATAAAAATTAATTGACAAGTTTTTATGGTTATCGTATAATAAAATAATGGTAGAGGCGCAATGATTGGGGTAGCGACAGGCGGTGCTAAGGGTGCGGAAGCCCGATACGTCAAACGTGAATGCGATCGTTGCCGAAAGCGGGCAGTTTTTCGTGATTGTCAGCTTGGGCGTAACGCTCAGTGCGTTATGACTGTCATCCACTTTTTCTTATGTGATGATGCGCTATCGGCGGTGGTTATTTCCATTTGCCGACAGCGCTTTTTATTAAATCGATCAGGAGGGTAATATACAAAATGGAAGAAAAAATCACATCCACTATCCGTCTGCGCATGAGCGCGCAGGACGCCCATTATGGCGGCAATCTGGTTGACGGGGCGCATATGCTTGCCCTGTTTGGGGACGTTGCCACAGAGCTTTTGATAAAGCTTGACGGTGATGAGGGGCTTTTTAAGGCATACGACATGGTTGAGTTCATCGCGCCCGTTTACGCGGGGGACTACATCGAGGCTTACGGTGAGGTAACGCACATAGGCAACAGCTCCCGCAAAATGGTGTTTGAGGCGCGCAAGGTTATTGCTCCGCGTCCCGACATAAACGATTCCGCCTGTGACGTGCTTGCGGAGCCCATTGTTGTCTGCCGTGCAAGCGGCACCTGCGTTGTTCCCAAAGCAAAGCAGCGCGGCTGCAATGTGGGGTAACATAATATGGAAAAGGTCATTATAACCGCCTGCATCTGCGGAGCGGAGGTCACAAAGGAGCACAACCCTGCCGTGCCTTACACCGTTGACGAGATTGCTAACGAGGCTTATTCCGCATACAAAGCGGGCGCGGCAATCATTCATCTGCACGTTCGGTACGACGACGGCACCCCCACTCAGGACGTAAAGCGTTTTGAGGAGTGCATGACGGCTATCCGCAAAAAATGTCCCGACGTCATTATTCAGCCCTCCACCGGCGGCGCGGTAGGCATGAGTGACGACGAGAGGCTTCAGCCCATCCAACTCAATCCCGAAATGGCAACCCTTGACTGCGGAACGTGCAATTTTGGCGGCGACGACATTTTTGTCAACACCGAAAACACAATCAAATACTTTGGCGAGCGCATGATTGAGCGCGGCATAAAGCCCGAGGTTGAGGTCTTTGACAAGGGCATGATAGACATGGCGAATCGTCTCTGCAAAAAGGGATTCATCAAAATGCCTATGCACTTTGATTTTGTTATGGGTGTAAACGGCGGCATATCCGGCGAACCACGCGATTTGCTTTTTATGGCGGAGAGCATTCCCGCGGGATGCACATTCACCACCGCGGGCGTCGGCAGATACGAATTCCCCATGATTGCAATGAGCATACTGCTTGGCGGTCATGTACGCGTAGGCTTTGAGGATAACGTTTATCTTTCAAAGGGCGTGCTTGCAAAAAGCAACGGCGAGCTGGTTGAAAAAGCGGCGCGCATAGCTCACGAGCTTGGCAGGGAGGTCGCTTCCCCTCAAGAGGCACGCGCAATACTGGGGCTTGCTCCTCTTTCATAAAGTGTCAACCCGCATGGCGGGCGGATTGCTTTTTTCAACAGTCACAAAAATAATTTGATTATAATCGGAGGTAAATTTTATGCAACTTAAAGGCAACAAATACGGCACGCACAGGGTTATCGAGCCTCAGGGCGTTCTCACTCAGGCGGCGTGGAAGGTTGATAACGACATGACAAAGCGCTACTCCAACGAGATTATCTGCGACGTTATTTCGCTCAACATTGATTCTGCGTCTTTCACACAGATTGCCGATGTTTGCGGCGGCGATGAGCAAAAGATTGGCGACATGATACTCGGCATAGTCGCACAGCGCGGCAAGCAGCAGAACCCCGTTACCGGCTCCGGCGGTATGTTCATCGGTCGTGTCGCATATATCGGTGACGACCTCAAGGACAGGGACATAAAGGTTGGCGACAAGATAGCGTCGTTGGTTTCTCTCTCACTCACTCCTCTCAAAATTGACAAGATTCTTGCCATTCATAAGGATATTGACCGTGTTGATATCATCGGTCAGGCTGTTCTGTTTGAAAGCGGCATATATGCCAAGCTGCCCGACGACATGAGCGAGCCTCTGGCGCTTGCCGCGCTGGACGTTGCGGGCGCACCCGCGCAGGCGCGCAAGCTGCCCAAGGAGGGCGACTCTGTGCTTATTCTCGGCGCAAACGGCAAGAGCGGCGTTCTCTGCGGCTATGAGGCGATGAAGAAGGTCGGCCCCACGGGCAATGTTGTCGGCGTCGTCAGAAATCCCAAGCAGGTTCCCGCGCTTATGGAGCTGGGCGTTTACAACAAGGTTGTAGTTGCCTCCGCTACCGAGCCTATCGCCGTTTTGAACGCCGCGCTTGAGGCGAATGACGGCAAGGAATACGACATTTCAATCTGCTGCGTCAATGTCGAATCCTGTGAGATGAGCGCGATATTGCCCGTGCGTGACGATGGCATCGTCTATTTCTTCTCAATGGCTACCAGCTTTACAAAGGCCGCTCTGGGCGCTGAGGGCATAGGCAAGGACGTCACAATGATTATCGGCAACGGATACACCAAAAATCATGCGGAGATAACACTTAACGTACTGCGTGAGAACGAAAAGCTTCGTCGTCTGTTCGACGAAAAATACTGCTGATGCAATTACGCGGGCGGCGATTTGTCCGCCCGTTTGTGCAGGCGGCGGGGGAGCGGACGCGTTGGCTTCCCCTCCCCCCTTACGTCTGCATGGTAAAAACAACGCCACCATTTTTTCGGAGGTAAACCATGAAAAAAATCGTCTCTTTCATACTTGTCGCAGCGCTTGCCGTCGGCGCCCTTGCGCTTGCGGGATGCAAGGATAAAGTCCCCGGCCCCACAGAAGTTGATTACGGCAGTGCAAAATACATCGAATACACGCTTGATCCCGACTTCACATTTTGGTATCTCGATTGCTTTACCCAATCCTCCGATGAGGGCGACACGTTTGTCGCCAACACAGACGACAACAATGGCGTATTGATGTTTGAAGTCGGCACGCTTGACGAATCGCGCCCTTACGCCAATGTCGCCGCCTACACGGACGATGAGGCGAAGGCGATGCTGCGTATAGCACTTGGGCTTGTTTCCTCACAAAATGCCGATTACGAATATAAGGATTTTGAATTTACCGTGGGTGAATACATCCATATGTATATGTATGTGGTTGCCACCTATCACGAATCGGGCGAAATTCAAAGCATTTATATCGAAAAGTTCATACTCCCAAATTCCACCGTTTACACTCTGCATTCATTCATACCCTCTTCCGCAATCGAAAAATATGGCGTTCCCTTCAAGGATGCAGCACTTACCGCTTCAGTACCCGTTGTTACGGAGGAGCCTGTCGCCGTTGTTCCCGAAAACTACACCCATTACACCAACGGGCTTGTATCCTTTGATTACTGTGGGCTTTTCTCCGGCAAAACGGAGGAGGGCAGCTTTATGCTTTTCGGCACGACGGGCGCTGCGCTGATGTATTACGAGATTGCCCGGCTTAAGGACGGATACAGCTATGAGGGCATGACGGCTCTTTCCGATGAGGAGCTTACCGCGTACATTGCCGTATTCTCCGGGCTTACTCCGGATTCGGTTGAAACGCTTACCGCCGTTGATATGGGCGGCTATATCCGCATTGACATCGTTTTTCGCACGGTGGGCGCAACCGCCTGTATGAATGCCATAACCACTCAGTTTATTCTTGCCGATGGCACAACCCACACGATAGTCGGTTATATGGCGGAGGAGCAGCTTGAGTTCTATCCGCAGCGAGCCATTACAAACATCAACTTTACACCTGCAAGCTGAAAGGAGCATTAATATGGTCACGATTAATAAAAGTCGCGCTCACGGGCTTTTTGCAGACGTTCCCGATGAGCTTTGGAACGATTGGCACTGGCAGGTAGCCAACCGCATTGAAACGCTTGAGGATCTCAAAAAATACATCAGCCTCACCCCTGAGGAGGAGGCGGGCGTTGCAAAGTGCCTCGGCACTCTGCGCATGGCGATAACCCCGTATTATCTTTCGCTGATTGACCCTCTCGACCCATACGACCCTGTACGCCGTCAGGCGATTCCCACCGCGGCGGAGCTTTATCAGGCGCCTGAGGATCAGCTTGACCCTCTGCATGAGGATACCGATTCCACCGTGCGCGGGCTTACTCACCGCTATCCCGACCGCGTGCTTTTTCTTGTAACAGACCAATGCTCAATGTATTGCCGTCATTGCACACGCCGCCGCTTTGCGGGTCAGACGGATACCGCCGTGCCCGACTGTCAGGTTGAGGCGTGCCTTGACTATATCCGCAAGCATGAGGAGGTCAGGGACGTTCTGCTTTCCGGCGGAGACGTTCTTATGATAAGCGACGAAAAGCTTGAATACATCATTTCTGAGCTGCGCAAGATTGACCACGTTGAGATTGTTCGCCTCGGCAGCCGCACACCCGTTGTTATGCCGCAGAGGATAACGCCGGAGCTTTGCAATATGCTGAAGAAATACCATCCCATCTGGCTTAACACGCATTTCAACCACCCCAATGAGATAACCGAGGAGAGCCGCGACGCCTGCGCAAGGCTTGCGGACGCGGGCATTCCCCTTGGCAACCAGTCCGTGCTGCTGCATGGCGTTAACGACTGCGTTCATGTGATGAAAAAGCTCGTTCAGGCGTTGGTTTATATCCGCGTGCGCCCGTATTACATCTATGTATGCGACCTGTCAATGGGGCTTTCGCACTTCCGCACCCCCGTTTCAAAGGGTATCGAGATAATCGAGGGGCTTCGCGGTCACACAAGCGGTTACGCCGTGCCCACATTTGTGGTTGACGCACCGGGCGGCGGCGGCAAAACTCCCGTTATGCCCAATTATGTTATCAGCCAGACCCCCAGAAAAACAATCCTTCGCAATTTTGAAGGCGTCATAACCACCTACACCGAGCCTGACCACTATGAGGACGACTGCCATTGTGAGGAGTGCCGCAAGGCGCGTGCGCTGCAGGAAAGCTTCATTGGCGTGGCGGGGCTGGAGCAGGGCAGGCTTGACGGTGCTATCGCGCTTGAGCCCAAGGGGCTTGCAAGGCTTGAGAGGGGTCATCATGAGTGATAAGCTCCATCTTGACCAACAAAACGTAATTCAAGCGCGTGAATCGGCGCGACACATAGCTTCGGATACACAGCGATTTATCGATGCGCATACCACCGTTACCGTTGAACGCACCGTATGCCGTCTGCTTGGCATTGACGGCATAAACGCCGTTGACGTTCCTCTGCCCAATGTTGTTGTAGATCACATACTTGAAAAGGGTCTGCTTGGCGTTGGCGCGGCTTACACCATTGGCAACGCCATGGCGGAAACAGGGCTTTCGCCCCAACAGATTGCCGAGGCGATTGATGCGGGTGAGCTTGACCTTTCAAAGCTGCCCCCGCACACCGAGGAGCAGATCAGGGCGGCGATAATTCCCGAGGCTGCCGCAAACGTCATGCGCATTCAAAAAAATGTTGATAAGCGCAACGAATATCTTGCCGATTACGGCGACAAAACAGACCCGTACCTCTATGTTATCGTTGCCACAGGCACTATATATGAGGATATCACGCAGGCGACAGCCGCGGCGCGTCAGGGTGCGGACATAATTGCCGTTATCCGTACCACCGGGCAGAGTCTTCTCGATTATGTCCCCTATGGCGCAACCACCGAGGGCTTTGGCGGCACTTATGCCACGCAGGAGAACTTCCGTTTGATGCGTGCCGCGCTTGACAAGGTTGGTGAGGAGCAGCGGCGTTACATCCGCCTCTGCAATTATTGCAGCGGGCTGTGTATGCCCGAGATTGCCGCGATGGGTGCGCTGGAGCGTCTTGACGTTATGCTCAATGACGCTCTCTACGGCATACTTTTCCGTGATATCAATCCGCAGCGAACCATAATCGACCAGTACTTCTCCCGCGTGATAAACAGCTTTGCGGGAGTTATCATCAACACGGGTGAGGATAACTATCTCACCACCGCCGACGCCGTTGAGGAGGCGCACACCGTTCTGGCGTCCCAGTTCCTAAACGAGCAATTCGCGCTCTGCGCGGGTCTGCCCGAGGAACAGCAGGGCTTGGGGCATGCGTTTGAAATATCGCCCGACGTTCAAAACGGTTTTCTTTTTGAGCTTGCGCAGGCGCAAATGGCACGTCAGATATTCCCCAAAGCACCGCTCAAATATATGCCGCCCACTAAGTTTATGACGGGCGATATATTCCGCGGACAGGTTCAGGATGCACTGTTCAATATGGTCACTATAATGACCAATCAACGGCTGCACCTGTTGGGTATGCTCACCGAGGCAATCCATACGCCGTTTATGAGCGACCGTGCGCTCTCAATCGAAAACGCACAGTACATATTCCGCACGATGCACGACCTTGGCGATGATATCGAATTCAAGCGCGGCGGCATTATGGAGACTCGCGCAAATGAGGTTTTGCAAAAAGCGACCGACCTGCTTGCTGAAATTGAGCGCATTGGGCTGTTCTCCACGCTTGAGCGCGGCATATTTGCCGATATCAAACGCTCCCGCGACGGCGGCAAGGGGCTTTCCGGCGTAACTCAAAAGGACGAATGCTATTTCAACCCGTTTATCGAGCTTATGAAAAGGAGTGTGTAAAATATGAGCAGCGGACTTTATAACACCCACAAAACCGATTTTGACACACACCTCGACCCAACACGCATCAAAGCTTACGGCGATACCATGAATGACGGCAAGGTGCAGTTTTCGTTCACTCTGCCCGTCAAAAATGACGAAAAGGGCATGGAGGCTGCGCGTCATCTTGTGCGCAAGATGGGCGTTGACGAGCCTAACGTCACTTGTGCCAAAACGCTTGACAGTGAGTTTACCTTTTATGTCGTTTACGGCTCCGTCTCCCACTCCGTTGACTATACCAATATCCACGTTCAGGTTGTTGAAGAAGAAACCATGTCGATGGAGGATACCGATGAGTATATCCGCGACCACTTTGGACGCAAAATCATTATGGTGGGCGCTTCCACAGGCACAGACGCGCATACCGTCGGTATCGACGCCATTATGAACCGCAAGGGCTTTGCCGGTCATTACGGGCTTGAGCGCTACGACATGATCGAAGCATATAACCTCGGCGCTCAGGTTCCCAATGAGGAGTTCGTTAAAAAAGCCGTTGAGCTTGACGCCGATGTGCTGCTTGTCTCCCAAACCGTTACCCAGAAGGATATCCACATACAGAACCTTACCGAGCTTGTTGAGCTGCTTGAAGCCGAAGGTCTGCGCAGTCGGTTTGTGCTCTGCTGCGGCGGCGCACGCATTACCCATGAGCTTGCCAAAGAGCTTGGCTATGACGCCGGCTTCGGCTCCGGCTCGTATGCCGATGACGTCGCTACCTTTGCCGTTACCGAAATGGTTAAGCGCGGGATGAAATAACCGTTGCGATCGGGACGTTAGGTACGATTGGTACGATTGGTACGATTGGTACGATGGGACGATGGTACGTTTGGAGGCTCTGCCTCCAAGCCTCCGGCAGGGATTGCATCCCTGCACCCGCAAATATAAACCGTTGTTGATTGCAGCTGCATAATGCTAATTAATTGTTTTTTCAAAGCCGCATATTTGCGCAACAGCGCAAATATGCGGCTAAAATAATGAATTTATTTTTGTTTGAAGCAGCGCTTCAGCTTGCCTTCAATTTGTTTTTCGGAAGGTTTGGAAACGCTTTTTATAAAAAAGCAGTTTCCAATCGGAACGATTGGTACGATTGGGACGATGGGACGATGGTACGTTTGGAGGCTCTGCCTCCAAGCCTCCGGCAGGGATTGCATCCCTGCACCCGCAAAGTATTTAATTGACTTTCAAAGCCGCATATTTGCGCAACAGCGCAAATATGCGGCTATAATAATGGATTAAATTTTGTTTGAAGCAGCGCTTCAGCTTGCCTTCAATTTGTTTTTCGGAAGGTTTGGAAACGCTTTTTATAAAAAAGCAGTTTCCAATCGGAACGATTGGTACGATTGGGACGATGGGACGATGGTACGTTTGGAGGCTCTGCCTCCAAGCCTCCGGCAGGGATTGCATCCCTGCACCCGCAAAGTATTTAATTGACTTTCAAAGCCGCATATTTGCGCAACAGCGCAAATATGCGGCTATAATAATGGATTAAATTTTGTTTGAAGCAGCGCTTCAGCTTGCCTTCAATTTGTTTTTCGGAAGGTTTGGAAACGCTTTTTATAAAAAAGCAGTTTCCAATCGTACCCCGTACCCCGTACCCCCCGTACAATCAATACGCAAAGAATCCTCTGCCGGTTTTGCGTCCGAGGAGGTTAGCGCGCACCATTTTTTTAAGGAGCGGATGAGCGCGATACTTAGGGTCTTTAGTTTCAGCGAACAGAGTATCCATAATGGCAAGCACGACGTCCAGCCCGATAAGGTCGCCCAGTGCGAGTGGTCCCATGGGGTGATTTGCGCCGAGCTTCATGGCGGTGTCGATATCTTCGGGTGATGCGACGCCTTCGGCGACAAGCCCGATTGCCTCGTTAATCATGGGGATGAGTATACGGTTGACGACAAAGCCGGGTGCTTCCTGAACCTGCACGGGTGTTTTGCCGATATTGGCGCTCAATTCAAACACGGCGTTAAAGGTGTCGTCAGTGGTGTGAATACCGCGTATGACCTCAACCAGCTTCATAACGGTAGCGGGATTAAAGAAGTGCATACCAATGAACTTGCCGGGGCGGGTAGTAGCGGCGGCAATTTCGGTTATGGATATTGATGAGGTATTGGACGCAAAAATGGTTTTTTCGGGACATATGGAGTCCAGATTGCGGAATACGGTTTTTTTGACGTCCACATTCTCGATAATGGCTTCAATAATAAGGTCGGCGTCCTTGGCGTTGTCGTACTGAGTTGTGAACTCAATGCCATTGACAAGCGCGTCCATTTCGGGTTGGGACAGCTTGCCCTTTTCAACGCGGCGTGACAGCCCCTTGGCAAGCCTTGCGGCGGAGCGTTCGATTATGGCGTCCGTCATGTCGTATACGGAAACGGCATAGCCCGCGGTGCAGAACACCTGGGCGATATCAAGCCCCATAGTCCCCGCGCCTACAACAAATATGTTTTTCATGTGGTTATCTCCTTAAAAGGTTATTTTCCTGTAAATTCTGTTCGGGGCTGCTTTGCGGCAAACGCCGTCATTGCCATTTTTTGATCGTCGGTGTCAAAGCACGCGCCGAACAGCGCGGCTTCCGCCTCAAGGTCGTCGGCAAGGTTGCGTGAGACAAAGCGTCGAACAGCAGCTTTTGCGGCGCGAACGGCGACGGGCGCGTTGGCAGCGATAGTCTGTGCAAGCGCCATTGCCTCATCCATAAGCGTATCCTGCGGCACTGTTTTGTCCACAAGCCCTATGCGCTCCGCCTCGGCGGCAGATATGGTTTTTGCAGTGAGAATAAGCTCCATTGCGTGGGACGTCCCCACCGTGCGCGCAAGCCGCTGCGTGCCGCCAAAGCCGGGTGTAATGCCCAAGCCGACCTCGGGCTGACCAAACTTTGCACGCTCGCCCGCAATGCGGATGTCCGCGCAAAGCGCAAGCTCACAGCCGCCGCCAAGCGCATACCCGTTGACCGCCGCGATAACCGGCATGGGCAAATTTTCAACCGCACAGAACGCCTTATGCCCCAGCATACCAAACTCACGCCCCTGAGCGGCGTCAAGCTCCTTCATCTCCGCGATGTCCGCTCCCGCAACAAACGCCTTGCCCGCGCCCGTTATGATAAGGCAGCGTATGTCGCTTTGGTGGGCAATACCCTCCGCCACAACGGCAAGCTCCGCAAGCCCCGCACTGTTAAGAGCGTTCAACGCCTCCGGACGCGAAACAGTAAGCAATCCGACATGACCTTGCTTTGACAAATTGAACATTTCGACCCTCCGTACATATTTCTACTAATACATTATAACGTATTTTCACTGCCTTGGCAATTACTTTTTAACTGCACGATGCTTATGATACAGGCGTTTTGCCAAAAATGCAAATATCAAAAAGGGATAGCCTCATTTCAAAGAGGATATCCCGTAAAGCTTGCGGCTTTTTTATTGCACACACTTTGGCTTGCCGAGAATCTCGGCAAATATCATGCCCTGAACAAGCGGCGGCTGCTTTTGAATCTGCGCGATCAGCTTGCGCGCACCCTCGGGCGAGCCTGCAGGCTTCTGTGCCGAAGCTTCAGCAACAACGCCCCCCGCCGCAGTGGGCACAGACGGGCTTATCGGCGGCCGCGCCGAATAACCCTCCGCAGGCACAACCGTTTGCGCATGCTTTGACTGCGGAATATTCTTGTGCATATTTGACTTTTGCATGGGCTGAGTGCGCTCAAGCGTTTGCTTTGGCATGATTGCGCGGCGTTCGCTCTCAGTCTGCATTGATTCCGGCCGCATATCCTCTGCACGCATTGACGGCCCGTTTGTCTGCCCCTCGGCGGGACGCGCCTGCTGCTGGTACTGCGCGGGGCGCTGCTGCGGATACTGCGCGGGGCGCTGCTGCGGGTACTGCGCGGGGCGCTGCTGCGGATACTGTGCGGGGCGCTGCTGCGGGTTTGGCTCCTCTTGGTGATTCTGCTGCTTTGCCTGCTGCTTTGCCGCCTTTGCGAATGTGGAAACGATCGAAATCACAACACCGATTACAATCAGTATCGGGATAAAACCTTCCATTAATATGTGTCCTCCTTTCACAGGAATGGAGTGACGAACCCTGCCCGATTGTAAAAGAAGGGGGGGAAGGGGTTAATCGGGCAGGGGGAGCTTGGCTTATTCTGCCGTGGTGGTGGTTTTGCCGATAGCCTCACGCATATCGGTATCCGCCATCATGTTTTTCATGCGATAGTAATCCATTATGCCGAGGTTGCCGTTGCGGAAGGCGTCCGCCATAGCCTTGGGAACCTCCGCCTCCGCTTCGATAACGCGAGCGCGCATACCCTGCACCTCCGCCTTGTTCTCCTGCTCCTGCGCGACTGCCATTGCCCTGCGTTCCTCCGCCTTTGCCTGAGCGATGCGCTTATCCGCCTCGGCCTGGTCAATCTGAAGCTTTGCGCCAACGTTAACGCCAACGTCAACATCGGCAATATCTATTGAAAGAATTTCAAATGCGGTACCCGCGTCAAGACCCTTGTTCAAAACGGTTTGTGAGATAAGGTCGGGGTTCTCCAGCACGTCCTTATGACTTTGAGACGAGCCGATTGTGGTAACAATGCCCTCGCCTACGCGTGCGATGATTGTTTCTTCACCTGCGCCGCCGACAAGCCTGTCAATATTGGCGCGAACGGTGACCTTTGCCTTTGCGCGAAGCTCAATACCATCCTTTGCGATAGCGGCGATAACGGGAGTTTCGATAACCTTGGGGTTGACGCTCATCTGAACGGCTGTCAAAACGTCACGACCGGCAAGGTCAATGGCGCAAGCCTTTTCAAAATCGATTGGAATCCCCGCCCTTTGCGCGGCGATAAGCGCGTTGACCACACGATCAACATTGCCGCCGGCAAGAAAATGAGCTTCCATCTTGTTTATTGAAAGATTAAGCCCCGCTTTGGTCGCCTTAATCAGCGGATTGATAATGCGGTGGGGCTTAACCTTGCGGATTTTCATGCCGATCAGCGTGAAAATGCCTACACGCACCCCGCTTGCCGCCGCAGATATCCAAAGCCCCAACGGTACAAACGAGAAAAACAGTATCAGGAAGATTATCGCAGCGAGAATGATAAGAAATATCCAAACTCCCTGAGAAATGCCCGAATTGGCTTCAGTTGCTGTATCCAACAGCGTCGGCATTACAGTCGCAAGAAACTCCATATATATACCTCCGTTTGTGTTAAATATCTATTACGAGCGGCAGATTTTACATTGCCTGCTTCATAATCCAGATTATTAGGTAGATTACGCCAATCAGCGCGGGAACGCCTATCACAATCCACAGCCAGTCCCGCCGAACCTCTTTTTTGGAAGGAGCGGACTTTGAAACCTCCGCCAGCTCAGCCTCGCTTCGCCTTATTCCGCACTTGGGACAGGCGGCGGCATAGCTTGAATAAAAGGTTTTGCAGGACGGACAGCGCTTCATACGCGCTTGACCAATATGCGCGTACCCTGCACGCTTGTGATTTTGACGGTCGTGCCCTTGTCAATAAACTCCGCCTCGGAAATGACGTCCAGCCGTTTGCCGTCCACAACAATTATGCCGGAGGGACGCAGTGCGCTTTCCGCAACGCCCGTTTTGCCGACAAGCTGCTGCATATCGGCGTCAAAAAGCTCCGTTGAGCCGCCGTCGATAGCGGTGTTAAGCACCACGGGGGAGCGGCTGAGCTTGCCCTTTAATACGGAGCGGAATATTATCGCAGCCGTAATCACCAGCAAAAGTACGATTATCAGCAGAGAGAACATCGCCCCCGCAAGGGTATCCGAGCCAAGCACAAGCCCCACGATAAGGCACACGCTGCCGGAAACGCCCGCTATGCCGAAGCCGGGCATAAACATCTCAACCACAATAAGAATTATACCGAGTACAACCAGAATAATTCCGATCAGCGCGTCAGACCACGCGGAGGCCCACTCTGAAAAAAAGCTCAAAAGAGTAATTGCTGCTGCCATAGTTGTATTACCCTCCATCTTGTGAGTGATCGACGTCATAGCTATCGACCCGCTTACAGTATATAACGTTCGGTGCGGCTTAATCAACCACCCACGGTATAATTCAAGTGAAAGCGGTGTAATAAATGCGTAAAATCAATGCACGCGGCTGTTGTCCTTGGGAATCAGCTTTGGCTCTGTGCCGTTAACAAGACGCTTGATATTCTCCCTGTGACGAAGGAATATTATGCCCGCAAGTATAAGCGAAACAATGAAAAGCTCCCAATCGCCGCTGACGAACCATCCGAATATCATAACCAGAACGGGGAAAAGCGCCATGCCCGAAAGCGACATGAGCGAAACCTTTTTTGAAATGGCAAACGCTATCGCGCCAACCGCTATGCAGATAAGACCCGCTATCGGGCAGGTGAGCATTGCAAACCCGCAGGACGACGCAACGCCCTTGCCGCCCCTGAATTTTGCAAGCACGGGCCAGCAATGACCGACAATCACAAACAGCCCCGCGATATATCCGCCGTGCCTGCCCATGAACAGCCACCCGATTATAACGCCTAGCGCTGCCTTTGCAAAATCGCCCAAAAAAGTGACTATGCCCGGACGCAAGCCGAACACCCTCACCATGTTGGTGCTGCCCGCGTTGCCGCTGCCGTGGTTGCGCACATCATCGTGATAATACAGCTTGCTGACAATAATCGCAGTCTGTATATTGCCAAGAAAGTACCCGACCAGCGCGCACAGAATCGACAATATTAAGCTGTAATCAACAACCTTGATATCTAACACCATGGATAACAGCATGGTTATACCTCCCCAAAGTACATGATTACCCCCATATAACAGCATACAATATGGTGTGCCGATTGTCAAGAGGTTTAAGTTAAAACGGCTCGTGCGACAATAGGCAAAACAGCACTTTTTTTGTCGATAGGCTGTCCTTGCGGCAATATTTAAGCACTATTCGTCAAGCTTATTTTGTTAATTTATTGTTGCTATATTCTCCTTGACACAGCAACGCGGAGGTGTTATTATTTATAATGGTTAATTGTGTTAACCTGCTATTTTTATTTGGAAGGTATTATTTATGGATCTGTTTGACAAATGTACTATTGAGATGCTTGACAGGGCTAAGGCGATGGGCGTATACCCCTATTTTCATCAGTTGGAATCGCGGCAGGACGTTGAGGTAATAATGGAAGGCAAGCGCCGCATAATGCTTGGCTCCAACAATTATCTGGGGCTTACCACAAATCCCCGCGTGATACAGGCGGGCGTTGACGCACTGTATCGCTATGGCAGCGGCTGCTCCGGCTCTCGCTTTTTGAACGGCACGCTTGAGCTTCACGTTCAGTTTGAAAAGGAGCTTGCCGCTTTTCTGGGCAAGGAGGACGTGATGACGTTCTCAACCGGTTTTCAAAGCAATCTGGGCATAATTTCCGCCATAGTCGGCAGAAACGACTATATGCTGTGCGACAAAGAAAATCACGCAAGCATATATGACGGCTGCAAGCTAAGCTACGGCAAGATGCTTCGCTATCGTCACAACGACATGGAGGATCTTGAGCAAAAGCTCATATCCGTGCCGCAAGGCTGCGGAAAGCTGATAATCACCGACGGTGTTTTCTCGATGGGCGGCGATATCTGCCGTCTTCCCGAGATAGTCGCGCTTGCCCAAAAATACGGGGCACGCGTGATGGTTGACGACGCTCACGGCTTGGGCGTTATAGGCAGCGGCGGCAGAGGAACGGCTGATTATTTTGGGCTGACCGATAAGGTTGACATAATAATGGGCACATTTTCAAAGTCGCTTGCAAGCTGCGGCGGATACATGGCGGCCGATTCACGGGTGGTTGAATATGTTCGGCACACATCCAGACCGTTTATCTTCTGCGCTTCGATACCGCCCGCATCCTGCGCCACAGCTATGGAGGCTCTGCACGTTTTGATAGAGCATCCCGAGCTTCCTCAAAGGCTTATGCAGCTTTCCGCATATATGCGTGAAGGGCTTACCTCGCGCGGGATACACATTCGCGACAGCATAACACCCATAATCCCCATTTACACATACGAGGCTGACCGCACGCTTCAAAAAGCAAAGGAGCTGTACGACAGCGGCGTGTATGTAAACCCCGTGCTGCCCCCCGCCACTCCCGCCACGGAATGCTTGCTGCGCACCAGCTATATGGCTTCGCATACGGAGGCGCTGCTTGACGAGGCTCTTGATATAATTGAAAAGGTGATTGGGCATGACGCGCCCGCGGAGGTTTGAACCGTGAACGCTGTCGGCAGGGTTGTTGCCATAACGGGCGGGACAAGCGGCATAGGGCTTGCCGCCGCCGAGCTTTTTGCCGAGCGCGGAGACATTGTGTATGTGCTTGCGCGCCGTCCGTTTGACGAGGGCAAGCTCCCCAAGGGCGTGCGGTTTGTATCCGCGGACGTTTCAAACGAATCAAGCGTTGTTTCAGCTTTTGCCGTCATTTATGCCGACGTCGGTCGTATCGACGTGCTAATCTGCAGCGCAGGCTTCGGGATTTCCGGCGCGGTGGAATTCACCTCTCTTGAGGATGCAAAGCGTCAGTTTGACGTCAACTTTTTTGGAACGTTTAACTGCGCACGCGCCGTTTTGCCGGATATGAGGGCAAGCGGCGGGCGGATAATAGCCCTTGGCAGCGTTGCGGGAGTTCTTCCTATACCGTATCAGGCTTTTTACTCCGCGTCAAAGGCGGCGATACAGTCCATGACACGCGCATTGGCTATTGAGGTTCGTCCTTTCCCCGTCAGCGTAAGCGCACTTATGCCCGGGGACGTAAAAACGGGCTTTACAGCCGCACGCAAAAAGGAGCCGAACGGAGCTTCCGTCTATACGGGGCTTACCAAATCGGTTGAGCGCATGGAGCATGACGAGCAAAACGGTATGCCGCCCGAGGCGTTGGCAAAGCGTCTTTACTCCATATCAACAAAAAAACATCCGAAAACACTTTATTCGTGCGGCTTTGCATATCAGACCTTTTGCGTGCTTGCGGGCGCGCTTCCCGTGCGCTTTGTTGATTGGGCGCTTTCCAAGCTTTACGGCTGACAGGCTTTACATATTGGCGGATTCGGAATATAATAGGCACTACTTCTAAAAAAGGGGTATCCTGCATGAAAGCACGCCGTTATTCGATTTTTGTCAATGTGATAGGTTTGCTTGCCGCGCTTGCGTTTTTCGTTTGCGCGCTTGGCGGCTGCGCGTTTACGCGACAGTCTTCATTTATAACGCCCGCCCCGCTTGAAACCCACGAAGCGACCGAAGCTCCCGAAGGCAGCGTTGTTTTTGAGGACGCGCTTGCGGACATAGCGTTTGAAAGCAGTCTCAGCACCGTTGCCTCCGAAACTGCGCAGGAGCTGTTGAGGCAGCTTGCGCACATTACCCAGGTCACATATTCAACGCTTCCCCACATAAAAATCCAGATTGTGAGTGATGGGCAATTTGCCTGTGAGGATGATTCGTTTGTCATTCCGTATTCGCAAATTGGTTCGTTTGACGTGGCGTACAGCTTTGCCGTTTTGATACGCGACCTGCCCGAATGGGTTTATCGAGGCGCCGCATATTCCGCCGTCAACAGTGATATTGACATGGCATATATCGGCAAAAAGCTTTCGCAGGATTGCTCTCCGCTTTCGCTTTCGCCGGCGCGATATGCGCTGAGATACAATACGGCGGATGAATTGAACTTCAATTACATGACCGCCGCGGCATTTCTGCTTTATCTGAACGAAAGCTGCGGATATCTTAAAACTGAGGAGCTATACGCGGATAAGCAGGCGTTCGCCGCTTCGCTTTCACGCACCTGCGTTTATGATTATGCATACGACACGGCGTTTGACGCCTGTTCCGAATGGAAATACAATGTTTACGACAGCAAGCACGATGTTGATTATCCGCTTGTTGTCACAATGCCACGCGGCACATTTTTTGTGCAGCCGCTTATGGACTGCAAAAATGCTTCCGCACTTGAGGCTTTTTTCTTCAATTTTGAAATTGACCTTGCGGCGATCCGCGCTTATATTGAAAGCAATTCAAGCGTAAATCTTTCCGTCTGCACGTTCGACGTCAGCCCGTCATATTACTTTTTGGCTGAATACGGCAACTCCTACGCCTCATATTCGATGATTGAGCTTGCCTTCAATGTGGAAGCCGCGCTTCACGAAACAATGCACCATTGGCTTTATCCTGTTTTGTGTGATCACTGGTTTTATGAGGGCATGGCGGAGTATCTGCCGCACGTTGCCGCAAGCGAAGGGCGTCCGCTTGCGGAATCGCTTTCTTTCGCCAACTCGATGGCACGTCACGCGCTGCAAAATCCCGACGTCTATGCGGGCAGGGGCGTTGCGGACGTCAATATGGTTCCGTCATCTCTGCGTGTTGAGGGTGACAGTCTTACTTACGACCAAGCCTGTTCGTTTGTTGCCTATGTTGCGGAAGCCTACACGCTTGATCCCCTGCTTGCACTCTGCCGCGGGGACAGCTTTGACGCCGCCTTTGCCGCCTATGGCAAAACGTACGGCGATGTCTATACAGAGTGGGTGGCATGGCTTGGCGTTTAGCGCCGCAAGCTGATTGTTTGTCGCTCGTACTTCAAGTATTAATCGGTTTAGAAAAAGGCTCCCGCCGTCTGCAAAGGCAGGCGGGGAGCCATTTTTTTAAATATGCGCCGTCAAAATCGGTTTATCGGCGGCAGCCAAAGCACCGCGGCAGCTAAAAAATCGTCAGCCCGCCGCATGGTAACGTTCAGCTCTTTTTCTCAAACGTGTTGCCGCAGCGCGGACACTTGATTCTTATCCTGCCCTTGCCGCGAGGCACGCGAACAGTTTGACGGCAGGACGGGCATCTGAAAAAGCGATGGGTCTTGCCCTGCTTGATTCTCAAAAAGATACGTTTGAAAAAGCCCTTTACCGGGTCGCTTATCTTGCTGCGAAACCAAAGATACTCCGCACGCCTTGCGGGCAGCTTGCGGCTCATCATCCTGTATACGCCGAGGATTATCGCCGCGATCGCCACAAAATAGAACACTCCGCCAACGATTTGCCCCACCTTGCCACCGATAAGTATCGCCAGCACAACTCCGATAAAAAAGCTTATCCAGCTTAAAATGCAAAGGAACGTGTTCAGCCCGTCGCCGCCATAGCGTCCCTCAAAGAATCTTCCGCGCTGCTTCATAACAATCAACTCCTAATTCCGACAACACTTAAATTATATTGACGCAATATTATAACACAGTTGAAGATGTTGCAATACTGTCCATGCGCTTTATACAGCATTTTTACAAGTTTGCCATAATTCACGCCCGTCAAAATGTTGGGAGAAAATTGTGCTCTCCCGTTGTCGTCTCGTCCGTCAAAATTGCGGGACTATTCAGAACGTCAATTTTTCTCCTTTTTATGATGCAAAAAAAGGAGAAAAGCTTTGCCTTCTCCTTCAGATTTTGTTTTGATAAGTATTTATGTCCTAACACTTCTTGCGCCGCTGCGCCAAACGGAACGGAAGCCAGAATATGAATGCCGCGGCCGACAGGCACAGCAGATACAGCGGTGTGTTAATATACCAGCCATACCTTTGTGCAATGTCCTTGAACACGATGATGGGCGAAACGGCAGGCCCCACATAGAACATATTGATTGTGCCGCCCGACACGCGAGACAGCGCAACATTGATGCAAAACGCAACGGCGGACAGCCCAAAAAACACCAGCACTGCCCAAAGATAATCGCTCCACCTGTGGGCGGCGCGCCCCGAAACGCCAATGTACAGCCCGATAAAAACAAGCATCATATGCCACACAAATGCGTGCAGCGTCAGCGTCCAATATTCGTGCACCAGCCCGCTTGGCTCAACAAACGCCACAAAGCCGCTCATCAGATTGAACGCAACCAAAAAGTTGTACATTGCGCTTTGCAGCCTTCCCTTTTTGAGAAAAGGCACAATAAAGCAAAGGTACATGGGTACGGAGCAAAGCTGAAACGGAAATATCCACCACACATACGAAGGCGTATCCGCAATCACATAGACATAGAACAGCTGCTTGTACAGCTCCGTCAGCAGCAGAAACGATGCGCACACCAGCAGCACTATCCGATTTTGCCTGTCGTTGGTTTTGCGCAGCAAAAATGCAAGCCCGATGCACACCGCAAGCCCGATAAAGAAAAAAAGCAAATGAAATGCGCCGTATGCCGCAGGCTTCTCCATCGGCCAAGCAGTCCATCGAATAAATGAAATTAACCCGTCCATAATCGCCCTCCCATTTGCCACATTATAGCGCATTGTGTCGAAATAGGCAATACGGCAGAACCGTCAGGATGATTTTTGTTGCAGGTATGATGCAGACCCCCTGCTTGTAAAGGACGGCGCCGATGCGAAGGCTTCCGCCATCGGATGAATAATCCACCGACACCACGCTGCCGCTTGCGTCGTAGCTGAACAATTGGTGTATGGCGGTTGCGCTGTTACGCTGTTGTCGCTGTTACAGCTTTTGCCGCAGGTACGCTTTTGTCGCCTGCGCCTGTTGTCGCTGCGCCGCGCCGCTGTTACGCTGTTGCGCTGTTACGCTGTTACGCTGTTGCGCCGCTGTCGCTGTTGCCGCAACGCCGCTGCCCGTCGCCTGCCTATCAGCACAGGACCATTGTACGATACCGATTACGCCGATATTGGACGGTCCAATCCGCAGTCGCAAAGTGCAACTTGTGAATTCAAAACCAATCCATTCGTTACAATTTATACCTCCTCCTCGCAAATATCCTCCGCTTTACTCTCCCGCGGCTTAATAACCAATGACGCAACAAAGAATATTAAAGCATGCGCAAACGTAAGCAGAAGTGAAAACCACTCACTATTTTGAAGGGATCCCATCGTATCACAAACGGCAACAATAAACAATGCAGTACTACTTATGGTCAAAACCACGCCAACCGAGATGAACAGCTTTCGAAGCCGCATAAATGTGCTTTGGGGGATACTGAAGCTCATCTGCAATATCATCGCAACCGCAGAGGCGGTCAGCAGCATTGCTTTGAAGGCAATCATCAAAATATTCATGTTGATCCCGTTTGCGGCCAAACACACTACAGACCATAAGACAGCCTTGCATATCATGATAACCGTCAAAACCGTCCATAGAACCACTGAACACTTGGCAATAGATGTGGCAGCCTTCAACGGCTTAGGCGGCCGCCTCAACAATGCAGTGAATAGAATCAGACCAACAAATATAGCAAATGGCAGGAAAATATCGATGATATTTGCAATGTGCATACTGTGTTCATTTATCATCAATGGTGGATTCCGCAACTCATTTCTGTGAAAGTATAAGAAAACCAAATATGCAATGAACAACACTGCCAAGCCAACAATCAATACCCAACGTACACGCATATACTCATCGTACTGCTGCCTGAACAAATGAACGATGATAAGGAACGCAGCCGCCGCATACAGCAGCGTCACAACTGATGCAGGGTATGTGCAGTAGTTCGTTGACGACATTACCCATTTAAATCCGGCAATAGTGCCGCATGTAAGCATGAGGAACGCTGAAATGAGCATTATCACAGCCGAATGTGGTTTTCATGATAGTCCTTTCTTGTACCCATACAGATGCTCTTCAAAAAAATTCGCACCATTTACATTGATGTTGATTACTGCGCACGACTGTTGTATATCATGTATGCGATTGGTATTATATGCAACCCAAACATTTAATGGTAGATGCTGGCGATAACCCTGACTATACAAATATCCACCAATATGATCTTTAATTTCTCGTTTAAGACCGCCTAACGAAGCAGGAAATTGATCTGTGTACGTTCTATCATACTTTTTTAGTGCTCCATCTCTAATCAATTCAGAAACCCTATCTTCTCCAAGCATCTCGCACCAAACGTTCAGCTCAGGCATATTGCTTATATCAATCTCAATATTTCCCTCTCCATTTACGGTTGTATTATTGTATGCAGCACATATTATTATCCCGTATATGCTTCTTTCTCTTGGCTTCCTGACGCCGCCTGCTATCTCATCATCAGTCCATGTGTCATACCATGTTACATTTGGACGACACATGTTCCCGCTTTCATCCGACATATTGACGGGATTATTCAAACAATACGCAAAGCTGTTATGCCCTAACACCCCTTGACCGGTGGAGAGGAGGACATCTGCGGAGATGAAACGGCAGAGGGCGGGATTGTAGTAGCGGGACTGGAGATAATACCAGCCGGTCTCGCTGTCATAGACATAGCCACGGCAGCGGAAGGGTTGGTTTGCGCCTAATGAAGTTGCCAAGGAACCCGTTGTGGCAATCAGCTTGCCCCAGCTATCGTATACATATTGTACAACCGTCGCGCCCGTGCTGTCAAGCAGTTTTACAACGTCGTTCTGTGCGTTTCTTAGGTAGTAGTAGGTGGTAAAGGTAGTACCGTTGTCAGCGGAGTAGTCCACACTCACCACGCTGCCGCTTGCGTCGTAGGTATAGCCTTGTGAAAACAACTGCTCACTGTACAGCTGAAGCCCATCAAAGCGCGCCGTGTTGCGGCTGTAATTGAAGCAGGCGTTCAGCTTTATTCACCATGTCAATCGAATCTAAATATCAAGTCCTCTTCTTCCCTGTTGTTTGCATATACCTCGCATATCCATAAATTGCTCGCGCTTGTAACAACATATACGCTATCGTCTGTGCATATGAATCATAATTCAAAGGATACCGAATCGTACGTTTCTGATTCATGTCGCTCCATTACTTCGACCTCTGCCATATCTACATTCATTTTTCCCTCAGGAGTACTGTTCACATATATTCGACATTGCCTTTGATTCTTAACTTACACCGCTGATGTTGCCGACATATACTTTTCTTTGTTGGGTTATGGTGATTGCAATGTCTCTAACACATTGCCGTCACTGCCATACCATACAGGGCCATAGTAGCATTCGCTGCCCTCGTTCTTCCAATTGCTGATATAAACGTAACAGTCCCCATTATCCAGAATATGCAGCGTTGCTTCATAGCTATATATTCCGTTATAATCTACAAAGTCAACCTGCATAGGAACTCTTTCAAAATAGTAGCCAATAAAACTAACCATTATATCATTTTTATAGCAATCGTGCAGGTTTGAAATTAGCTGATCTGTTCCATCAGTTGTAACCTGCTTTTGAGTGTCGTCTTCCAACGTGACTGTGTATGTACAGCTTTTGATATCCGAGTACAGTATTGACGGATGTTTACAAGAAGCATCCATCATCAGCGCCGAAAAATTGAATGCATCCATGAAAATAAATGTATGTTCATCATCGCCATTTATGGCGTATACAGTCGGAATCAGGTATGATGTATCTGAATAGAAGTTCGGACAAGTCCCGATCTCATCACCCACATCATAGCACTTGATGAAGTATGGCAGAATCACATATACTGTATCGTTCCACTGAATGCTGTTACTTGAGTTGTCAACTCGTGAAAACACAACGGGTACAGTGCCGCCCACCGGCTCTTGATTGTTGCAGCCGGTGCAGACCGCCAGCAGTAAGCATACGACTAAAGGAAAAAACTTGGTTTTCATATTTCTCCTCCGATATTAATACAGACAAGCCACAACATATGGCAGACCATTCGTCATCGCTTCTATCGAGTTTCCGTATATCAGCAGGTCAATCATTGAAAGCTCACCTTGCAGATAGGCGTGACTTTGGGATTTGTTTAGTCGGTATACGGATCCGTTTGGCAGACCAAGATATATACTTTCGTATCCAAATCCATTATCCTCGCAACAAGCAACATCTCCTTCGGAGAATATATTCCACCCTTTCACTCTGATAGGGTGAGAGTGTACCAATGCGACTGTATCAAAACTAACAAATGATTGGAGTGAATGGGAATAATCTGCTGGAGCAACCTTCTGTGGTTCCCCCTCAGTTATATCCCTGAACCAGAACACTGTACCGTTCTCTGTTTCAGTTGCATAGATATATGTCCCACACTCAACACCGGTCTCAGCTGTTTGTGTAATGCACATTTGCGTTGCATAGATGGCTGCTTCATCCAACGAATTAAACACCATTCCCCAATATGCGCATTCACGCACATTATCAATGCAATCAGCGGGATAGGCACCAGTAACGTCCGACATATTGATGGGATTATTGAGACAATACGCAAAGCTGTTATGCCCCAGCACGCCCTGACCGGTGGAGAGAAGCACATCTGCGGAGATGAAACGGCAGAGGGTGGGGTTGTAGTACCTGCTTTGGAGGTAATACCACTGGGTTTCCGCATCGTAAACATAGCCACGGTAGCGGAAGGGTTGGTCTTGTCCTAATGAAGTTGCCAAGGAACCCGTTGTGGCAATTAGCTTGCCCCAACTATCGTATACATATTGTACAACTGTTGCGCCCGTGCTGTCAATAAGCGAAATAACATCATTTTGGGCGTTTCTCAGATAATAGTAAGTGGCAAACGTGCTTCCGCCATCGGATGAGTAATCCACCGACACCACGCTGCCGCTTGCGCCATAGCTGAACAATTGGTGTATGGCGGTTGCGCCGCTGCCCGTCACCATTCCAATCAGCACAGAACCGTTGTAATAGTAGTTGGTCGTTGTGCCGTTGACCGTCTTTTGCGTCCGCAGACCGTTTTCGTCATAGGCATACGCTATTGTGGTTGCGCCGCTGCCCGTGCCGCTTGTTACGCCCGTCAGCTGCTTGCCCTGCCATGAGAGGGCTTTGCCTAAGTAGCTTGTGGGGTTGCCCATTGCGTCATACGATATGGACTGTATGCTCAAAGTGGTGTAGCTTGTGAGCATATCGCCCCATTGGGTGTTGGTGTAGCCATAGCTTGCCGCAACCGTGCCAAGCGCGCTGTTCACGATACCCGTGGTGTAGGAGTATTTCAGCTTGCGTGTAATATTGCCCCAGTCGTCGTAGGTGTAGGTGTAGGTGGCGTTGTTGCTGTTGCTCGATCCGTAACACAGGTTCTCGCGTGTCAGCTGATTCGCTGCGTCGTACTCATACGAATACTTTTCGGTCGCGTTGGTGAATGTGCCGCTTTAATACTGCAATCCACTCTATTAGTTTACTTGCGCGCCTTGAGGGCGCGGCACTGTCGCAATCCATTCGCAAAGGTCGGTAACTCCAATTAGTTCGCATTGTGCGTCAAACTCGCTTTCTGTTGAAAAGGGCCCATATCTTGTTTCGTTTTTTGTGTATACAAGCCAATATTCTACGCTTTCGGCTTCGTATTCAAGCTCGTCGTCATCCCGGCTTGCATCAACACGGCGTACACCGATATAACTTTCACCATAGCAGAAGTCGGTTATATAGCTTTCAACAGCATCGCTTGTTAGCCAAGTATTTCCTTCCAATTGGCGTTTGAGTAGTGGTATGGCGACTCCAATAGGATAGTCCTCATATTGACACGCATGATTGAAAACCCTTCCGGCAACTCATAACTCCAATCTTGTAAAAATGATACGTCAAGAAACTCAATAGATGTATTGAACGCAAACAGGCAAATACCGACGAGGATTAACGGTGCGGTTATGCAGATAACGATAGTCACGATTCGACGTCTCTTTTTTTGATTCCATAGTCTTTATATCCTAATCTTATTTGGGGAACATAAGTACCGTTTGTCGATGCCATCCACGGTGCATAGTTGCCTGTGCTGACGTCAAAGCCGCTGTTCCCCGTAAGGTTGAACACCACAGAGGTTATGGCGCTGTCATATTATATATTGGCATTCGGCTTTCCAAGCTTATACGTTGCAACAAGCAGTTTAGTCGTTGCTTTCGAGGATCATCAGCTTGGGCATATATGCGAACGAGCCGTCATCATCAACGTAGAAAAAGCCATGGTCTCTATAATATTCAGCATTTGGCCATATGACATATCCGTCAAGTATTTCATATGGCAGAGCCTTGGTTTTTTCTGTACCATTGGGATAGTAAAACGCATAGTCTCCCAATATAACCTCGGGCACTTGCATTCTTTCAATGGTGGATGCCTTGGTAATACCCACAATATTGTTATATTCCCCGTATGTTGTAATTGCCAGCGACTCGCTATTCAAGTCAATACTGTTAATGCTGCAGCAATCCTCGGATGTATCGATAAAAACAAATAGTGTGTTTGTGCTTGGATAGGGAAGTATATCACATGATGCCAATGCCGCCAGATCATTCTTGCCGGTGCAATAGGTCAGTAAATCATCGATCACGCTCAATGTTTCATCTGTATGAAAACTGTACTTACGCAACGAGTTGACATTATTGATATAGTACAGGTCGTTGTCGAACTGCCAATATTCATAAACATAATCATCTGCAACCATGGATATATCGCTTGTAGAATCTACATGATAAAGATGATTCGTCATTCTGCCGTACTTATCACTGTCCGCCTTGAAAACAATTTCTCCGTTGACAATTATGAAGTCGCATACGTTTTTTGCAATGATACCGCCCCGCATGTGCGTAAAATCATAGAAGAAAATATTGTTGCATTTGTCTGCTTTCGAGTAGCCCAGATAGAGCAATAGTTTATTCACCATCCTCATTGACGTGACGTTCTCCGCAATGATATCCGGTTCGGTGGCTGATCCATTTGCAATTTTGCACCAATATAGAATTCGATCATCGATATAGCAATGTGTGCCATCACATTCTGCATAATTTATGCTTCTGAGCGTGTAGTTAGTCAACGCATCGCTGTATGACCCTAAAGCAGAATAATCCATGCTGTTATTTTTTGTGCAGCTTGTAGTGCACATGAGTATTGACAGAATTGCCAATATTAAAGTAAATGTCTTTCTCATATCCAACGCCTCCCATTATGTCAGGTTATATACACTGTTGTATACATGGCTTTTCGCGCGCTTGCAATAAAGCGTGGTTTCTCCAATTCCCCCAATTACTCCAACTCTATACGTTTCTTCGATATAGGTGTAGATCACTCCTTCCGGTGTATCTCTGCGGGTAACCGTTGTAAACTTAAACTCTAAGTAGTCTCCGGGTTCAAACTGATTTAACAATTCCAGAATCTGTTCAGCTGCAGACGTGATACTTCCAATATATGGAATACCCGCAACATCTGCCAGTCCACCTAACAAGCTAAGAATGCTAATGGCTAATGCCGGATCACCAACGCTTACAATTCCGGAGAATACAACATTTTGATAAATCGTTTTCTCACCGGGATTTCTGACATAAAGGTAATCACTTTGGACTGTTATTTTATCGGTCGGATGGCAAAAGTCATCGAGAAACGCAAGTATCGCTTGACTCTCGTATGAACTAAATATATCCGCCCCACTTCCCACACCATCAGTCATCATGGTGTTGTACGGGACATTTCCGCCGGCATCCGCACCGATAATCGGATTGTTGAGACAATACGCATACGCGTTATGCCCCAGCACCCCCTGTCCGGTGGAAAGGAGGACATCTGCAGAGATAAAGCGGCAGAGGGTGGGGTTGTAGTAGCGGGACTGGAGATAATACCAGCCGGTCTCGCTGTCATAGACATAGCCACGGCAGCGGAAGGGTTGGTTTGCGCCTAATGAAGTTGCCAAGGAACCCGTTGTGGCAATCAGCTTGCCCCAGCTATCGTATACATATTGTACAACTGTTGCGCCCGTGCTGTCAATAAGCGAAATAACATCATTTTGGGCGTTTCTCAGATAATAGTAAGTGGCAAACGTGCTTCCGCCATCGGCGGAGAGGAGCACATCGGCGATGGCACAATCAGTCTCGGCCGTATTTGCTGTCTGCGGATTGCGCGGTAAACTTACGGAGTAATATAAACCGTGTGGGTCGAGTAATCACAGCTCATGACAATTGCGAATTGGTCAAGGAAGTTTTGCAGCACGTCACCTTGGAGTATGAGTTCGCCGTCGGTCACGACAAATCCACCACTGCCGCCCGGCGGACACAGCAGAATATTTTGAGGATACCCGTTGGTGGTCAATGCATCGCCCTCAATATCCCAGACCATGCTTATTCCATTATACAGGATTGTGACAACGCCCGAGCTCTCGTTTATTTGAGCGCCGAGCGTACGCATAAGCGCAAGCACCGGAAGCTTTGCAGTGCGATAAATGGCGCTGACCTCTGCGACATCCAAATCTACCATCGCACCGTCAACGCTGACTGTCGCGGACTCCCAGACAGGTCTTGCGTATTCATCGCAATAGTCACTCTGCGTGTACAGTCGGTATGTGTGTGCCTTTGTCTGCCCGTCTTCAACGTATTCGCCGGAGTCTTCGATGGAGATGAAATAGTTATCCGATTCGGTATTTACCCAAATTGCGCCGGGAAACGCATCGGCATATATTACCGAAAAGTATTTAATTTCATCCTGAATGCCGTGCTGTGTGAGATATTCCTGCAAGTTCGTCCGGTTTCCCGCAAAGTCAACGAGACTTTGGTATATTATCAGCTCATTGGGATAACCTACCCTAATAACTCCGTCTGGAATCTCATCGGTAGACCATTCTCCACGGAAGAACGTCGTAGACATAATCATACCAGTGGTACTTGACCTCTCAAAAATCGAGATTGTCGTTCCATCGTTCAGCCGGCTCAAGAGCTCCTTCGATGGGGATTGGATGAAATCGATATACCCATCCTGGCTCATCACATATATGACCAGTCTGCTCACACTTTCATCCTCGTGCGGAGGCACAGTCACCATATCAAAATACTCCGTGGGGCTTACGCCGTTGTCTGTTGAGGGCGCCGGCTGTTCGGTATCTGAAGTATCCCTTGCAGGGTTGACCTGACAGCAGGAAAGAAAAGCCATAAGGAATACGCACAAAGAGACCACCATTGTTCTTTTCATAATACACCTCAATTATTCGCACTAACTTGCTGTCATGCAAAATCCAAATTCCATATTCCAATTTGGATACATATGCCTATCAGATTTTTGCAATCCATGGAAGCCGCAATCTTTACGAGGAAATCATTGCCGGTGTTGACATACACCGTATCGCCATCAGAGTCCGTTTGGAGAGTCAGCGTATTGTCGATGGGAAGCCACTCGCCATCCGAGAGGTAGCTTACCGGGCAGTTGTACGCAATGTACTCAATCGCTCCATCCGCCCTCCGAAAGCGTTTTTCGCTCTCACCGCGATACTCAATCAACTCACCGATAAGCGGGCTGTAGCCATCCGTATCGGTCTGCCAAACGGAATTCAGGGCTTGGGCATTCTCGGAAAGCTGTTCCTCTGCCATAATGTCCTGTGCGATAGCCGCAGCAGGCTCATACACCACATATGCGAACGCGCATATAATTGTCAGAAGCACAGCGACCAGCTTGAAAGTTGAGTCATGTTTCATTGACTGCTCCTCCCGTGTTTCCCCGTGTATTCTATCGTGAAAGCACTTCCGAAGTACTCTCTATATATATATCCCAAAAAAAGGCAAAATTCTCGTTTTTAAAAACAATATATTTTTGACCCGCTTTTGTGGCAGGTGGTGAGATTGCAGCAACGGGACCGGAGGTCATGCCGGTTGGTTTTGCTGCCACTATCGCTTTAACAAGCGATGAACATAGCCACGGTAGCGGAAGCGGTTGCTAACGGCAGCGTTAGCTTGCGAATGCCAAGGCATTCTCAAGGATTGTTAAGCCCGACCGTGTTTGCCAATGTACCTGTGGTGGCAACGGACTTGCCCCAACTATCGTATGTATATTGTACAACCGTCGCGCCTGTGCTGTCAAGCAGCGAAATAACATCGTTTTATGACGGCTGAACTGCAAACGGTTGTCACACTCTGTGGCGCAGACGAGGTTAAAATCCGTCGGCTGAATTATATAGATGAATTCCCAAAGCAAATTTCGCAGTTCAGAGACGATGGAAATGAGCGCGGGAAGCGGGGCAAAATTAGGCGGGGAAAGCTTGTCGGGATGCAATAACGATTAGATTCTTTGAAGAAAATCGTAAGATGGAACCGCAAGGGGGCGAATTATATAGATGAATTCCCAAAGCAAATTTCACAGTGCAGAGCCGATGGAAATGAGCGCGGGAAGCGGGGCAAAAATAGGCGGGGAAAGCTTGTCGGGATGCAATAACGATTAGATTCTTTGAAGAAAATCGTGAGATGGAACCGCAAGGCGGGCGAATTATATATACAAAATTCCTAAAAAAATACTTGACATGGTACCACGAATCTGTATAATAGGTAATGCGGCGCTCAAAAGCGCCGCGGTCGCGCCTGGTTGGTCTAGTGGCCTAGGACGCTGCCCTCTCACGGCGGTAACATGGGTTCGACTCCCATACCAGGTACCAAACAAAGCAGTCCGCATTTGCGGGCTGCTTTGTT
>CAYXRF010000013.1:0-43122 GCA_964467585.1 uncultured Oscillospiraceae bacterium
ATCACATATTATTTTGTTTGTAAATAGCTTTCCTGATTTTTAGAGATGCCCTTAATATCAAACGACCTCTGCAGTCTGTTACTGCCCCGATGCAATGTAAATGTTCTCGGCGTGTTCAACGTCCGGAAGCGAACCGACATGCGACATGCTTCCGTCAAAAAACACGCAAACATGCCCCGCCATATCGTTCTCCGCGACGGCGTCTTCGCCATGCGGAAAGCACTGAATTGAGGCGGCAATATCCTGTCCATCAACGGAAATCACCACAGGGCGTTTCAGATAATTATAGTCGCTGCCGCATATATACATGAAGCTCAATGTATCCTCCGCGGATTTAGCTTCCATCTCGGCATGGTTCTCTCCTCCGGAAAAAACAAGAGTGAAAGTCCTTCCGGTATAACAGTCAATTACCGAATAGCTGTGTCCGACTATCAGCATTTGCTTGACGCTTGACCACGATACGATAGTGCCTGTTGCCGAAATAGTGTCCGAACGTGGTCCGCTCGGCATTGTTATGCCTGCCAAGCTCACTCGCAGCGCATTGTATTTGAATAGATACTCCAATGATTGAGGGCCCATCTTTCCATCGACCATCATATCAAAGCCGCTGTCACGATAGTTTGCCTGAAAAGCCTTTGCGGCGGAAACAGTCATCGCTTTATATGAGCCTGTCGGTTTGAAATTGAGATAGCCTAATTCACGAAGCCGTATTTGAATGCGCACCACCATCGCGCCCGTTGATGTGTTATCATAAATCACGCCGTCAGAGCCGGATGAGGCGGATACGAAGCTAACGCCAAGGCACATAAAGAGAACAGTTATTATCAGCATGGCAAGAACACGTTTCATGCGTTAAGTATATCACCTAACGCAAAAAAAGTCATCATTTTTTTCAATCTGATAATATACGGGCAATACTATGGAAAAAATTAAGACGATGTATTATAATTGTGTCAAGTTCTGTATTGGAGGTTTGTTCATGCGTCACATACCGAACATTCTGTCGTTTCTGCGTTTGGCAATGGTTGGCCTGTTCATATGGCTGTTTTTAAGTGAACGCTATATTCTTGCGCTTATTGTATATGTTGCCGCATTTATCACCGATGTTTTGGATGGATACCTTGCGCGCAGATTCAATTGGATTACAAATCTTGGTAAGCTTCTTGACCCATTCGCCGATAAGCTGATGCTTGTGTCGGTGCTTGCGTGCCTGCTTGCCGCAGGAAAAATCAAATGGTATCTTTTTGCCGTAATGCTCCTTAAGGAAGCGATGATGATAATCGGCAGTCTTTTCCTTCTCAACAAACGTAAGGTCGTTGTGTATTCCGATTGGTGGGGAAAGATAGCGACAGGTCTATTTTTTGCATCGGTATCATTTTCGCTTATTGCGTGCGCCGATATCCCGACCCTTCCCGAATGGGTCATTAACGTTGTTTTTGCAACAGCTCTTTTGGTCAGCCTTATGTCGTTGTTCCATTATGCGTACAAGAGCGGCCTTATCGGAAAAAAATATAAAGAACACAGCGCCTATGAAAACAACGTCACCGATTCCGCTGCGAAATGAGCATTGATACACGCATCCCACAAGCAGCGCTGTTTGCTTATTTATGACGTTTTCGCGCAACTGAATGCAGTGTTGTGGTTTCCGTTTCACCAAGGCCGTCATCCGCGGGAGCCTCGCCATGCTCTATCAGGATTTTTTCCCAATATTCAGCAAGCTTCGGATCCACCTCTAAGGGTGCGAAGCTGTCATCCTGCTGCTCCTCATTCAGTTCTGCTGCGGAAGGCACTCTCCCCCGCTTTGCCGCAGGCTGATCATCCTGCTTGACAATAACGCTTCTGAACTCATCGTCATGATCGTCCATCAAGCACTTGCAGCAGTTATCGCACAGCTTGGATGGGTCTAAGTCACACCTGTCGCATTCTCCACAATCATTGCACTCCTTTGTATCGTCAAGCAGACACATTTTGGGTCGTTCCATATCACTTACATCATCTTTTAGAACAAAAGTTTGCATTTCTGCAAAGAGTATGCTATACTCTCGTTAATGCTATTATAACACATAATGCAGCTATATGTGAATCCGTTTTTTATGTATGACTGCACCCGGAGGTTGCCGATGTCAAAACGTGGTACGACAAAGCTAAAAGTATACGATTATATATATGACCGTATCACCAACGGAAATACTCCGCCTACCGTGCGCGAGATCTGCGCTGCGCTCGGTCTGCGATCAACATCAACAGCATATGGGCATCTTGAACGACTGCGCGATGATGGTTTTATCAATTTTGATCCGAATCTTCAGCGAACTATTCGCCTTACCGACAGCATTCCGGAAGGCTCTGTCGCACATGAGCTCCACTGCGGCGTTTGCGATGAAAACTCCATGGATAGCGCCTCGATACCTCTTGTCGGTACTGTTGCCGCAGGGCAGCCGATATTGGCTTTTGACGACTATACCACACGCTATGTGCTTCCAAAGCAGCTTTTGCATGGTTCGGCAGAGTGCGATACCCTTTTGCTTACCGTGGACGGCGACAGCATGGTCGATATCGGTATGCTGTCCGGCGACATGATTATCGTGTCAAAAACCGCTGGGATAGCTGACGGCGACATCGTTGTTGCAAGGGTTTATGGTGACAGCGCAACCGTAAAACGTCTTTTCCGTGAGTGTGACCGCGTGAGACTGCAGCCCGAAAATCGTTGTCTTCAACCGATATTCGTTGCAAATGAGGATGTTGAGATAATCGGACGCGTTATCGGGCTTATTCGCTCGTATTAATGCGTCTGCCCCATAAGCATCTCGTATACGCGACCGGCGGCAATTCTTCCGTGACCATATGTTATACCGCCTTGCAGATAGCCCGTAAACGGTTCTCTGATGGGTGCGTCCGCGCTCAATTCAATTGAAGCTCCCTGCACAAACGTTCCTGCCGCCATGATTACCTCATCATTATATCCCGGCATTGCCCACGGTTCGGGTGAGACAAAGCTGTCGATCGGTGAAACTGACTGTATCGTTTTACAGAATCCAATAAGCTCATCCTTTGTGTTGAATCTGAGCGCCTGCACTATATCCGAGCGCTTTGAATCTGATGACGGCATTGTCGGCAGGTCAAGCTTTTCAAACATACGCGCAAAGAGCGCCGCTGTTTTAAGCGCCTGTGCAACAACATGCGGAGCTACAAACAGTCCTTCATAAAAAGGCAGATATCCGGCGGCATACGAACCAGCCTCTCGGCCTATGCCGGGGACGGTTATCCGATTTGCAATCCTGTTTATGTATGCTTTTCTTCCCGCAACATATCCCCCTGTCGGTGCAATACCTCCGCCAAGGTTTTTAATCAACGAGCCTACAATCAGGTCGGCTCCAAACGCCGTCGGCTCAGCCTCTTGTGTGAACTCGCCGTAACAGTTGTCAACAACAATAATGCTGTTCGGTGAAATCTCTTTCACGGTCTTGAACGTTGAAGCCATGTCCTGCGGAAGCAAGGAGTTTCTCCACGCGTAGCCTCTTGACCTTTGAAGATACACCACCCTCGGATGCATAGTAAGCTCAGCACGCAATGCGTCAATATCTATTTTACCACTGTTATCAAGCTCTATCTGACGATAGTCAACGTTCATTTCGCCGAGCGAACATTCCGCATTGCCCTCAATACCTATCGCGTTGATCAGGGTGTCATATGGCCTTCCTGTGATAGCAAGCATTGTGTCATTCGGACGCAAGAGCGCACTTAGAACCATGAATATGGCGTGCGTTCCGGATGAGAGTTGAGGAACGGCCAACGCTGCTTCACACTGAAGCGCAGAAGCGAACAGACGATCAAGAACGTCGCGCCCATCGTCATCATAACCATATCCCGTTGTGGGGTTAAAATGCCTTGCCGCAACCAGATTAACTCTGAAAGCTTCAAGCACGCGCTCCTGAATATGGTACTCATTTTGTTCAATTGAATGAAAAACCTCAGCTAAATCAGCCTCAGCTGCGGCAATAAAGTCTGTACTGCTTAGTATATTGTTCACGATTGCACATGGTTCCTTTCAGTTAAAAGTAATTATAGCGAAAGCTCTGCGGTTGGCGTGATTGTTGATATAGCATGCTTGTATACCATCATCTGTTTGCCATCCGCTTCAACAAGCACCGCGTAATTGTCAAAGCTGATAATAATGGCATTCTTTATCATAAATCCGTTCGTGACATGTATTGATACGGGTGTGCCGCTCTTTCGTGCTGTATTCAAAAAAACGTCCTGTATGCTTTGAAAATTTGGCTTATTAGGTTCATTAGTCATTTTGCGCCTCCGAAGAAAAATAGTTTATCATTGCCTTATGAAGCTCATTTGCGGACTCATAGGCATCGGAATCGAACCAGTGAATCCGTGTATCGCGCTTAAACCATGATATCTGCCTTTTTGCAAACCTGCGTGTCTCACGCTTAATCATATCAATCGCAGCATCGAGTGTGTATTCACCGTTAAAATAGCCTATCAGCTGCTTGTATCCTATCGCCTGCAGGGATGGCAGCGAAACATCGTCATCGTTCTTAATCAGCCCTCGAACCTCGTCAACAAGCCCACGCTCGATCATGATGTCAACACGACGGTTGATTCTCTCATACAGAGCCGAACGAGCACATGTCAGCCCTGCCATAACAGGGCGATAGTCAATCTCACGCTGCCGAACATTTGTGAAGTCGCCGCCAAGCTCCGAAAGAGTGGCTCCCGCGCACTCTGCAACCTCAATCGCTCTAATTATTCGCTTTGTGTCGTTTGGATGAAGTCTCGCTGCCGTCTTAGGGTCTTCTGCTGACAGCCTCTTATAAAGACATCCTGCATCTGCCGACTCAAGCTCTAAAAGTTTTTTGCGAAGCTCATCGTCAGGCGGGACTGCCGTAAAGTCGAGCGGATATACAAGAGAATTAACATACAAGCCCGTGCCGCCTGCTACAAGCGGCGTCCTTTCCCGCGATACAATCGAATCAATGGCGTGGACTGCATCCTCATGATATCGCGCAACATTGTATGAGGCGTCCGTATAATCGGTCACGTCCAATAAATGATGCGCTATCCCCTGCCTCTCCGCAATTGTTGGCTTTGCAGAGCCTATTTCAAGCCCTCGATATATCTGAATTGCATCCGCTGACACAACGTCACAGTTCAATGCCTTCGCAGCCTCGACGGCGGCGGCAGTCTTTCCGCTTGCCGTTGGACCGACAATAAAAAACACAGTTTGCTTTGACATACTCAAAGCACCCTCTTAAAAAGCTTTTCAAGATCACGCCTTGTCAGCCTTGACATAACCGGTCTTCCGTGCGGACATGTCATTGGGGTTTGACCATCCTCATAGCATTGAAGTATCGCTTCAATCTCCTGTGGTTCAAGTCTGTCTCCCGCTTTTACCGCATGCTTGCAGGCGGTCTGTATAAGTGCGCCGCGCACGACAGAAAGCTCTGTGACGTTGCCCTGCTTTTGCAGCGTTGCGGTCATGTCGCGCAGCGTTCTTTCTACCTTGGCAGTTGGAATTCCCATCGGGGCGGAATGCACATTGATCGTCAGCTTGCCAAAATCCTCAATATCAAATCCAAGCTCCGCAAATCGCTCGATATTGTCCTGCACAACTGCGTATTCTGTCGGAGTGAGTCTGATTGGCATTGCGGACATCATCAGCTGCTTTTCAAAGCGAAGGGAGCTTGATATCAGTTTTTCATAAAGAATGCGTTCATGTGCGGCATGCTGATCTATCAAAAAGAGAGCATCATCCTGCTGCACAATCACATAGGTATCGAATGCGACGCCTATTACCGAATATGGGCTGCCGCCAAACTCAATACATTCCTGCTTTTCTGCTGACGCACAAGAGTTAATCGGCTTGAATGAATAATGAGGAATCCCCCCCGTTATCTCATAATCCGCGGGCGCGGGAAGCGCTGTTGCGCTGTCACGGACAATTACCGTGTCACGCGGCAGAGAATTTACAATGTTTGGCGTATCCTTAACGGAGGTATACTCGTCTTCATTCTGTGTTTGTTTTTGCTCACTTTCGTTTTGCACTGTGTTTGCCCGCCCAAAAAACTGATATGCGGTGGGCTCACGCTCGTTTGAAGAATACGCTTCATTGTGTTTAATCTGAGTATCACCATTATCTTTTGCGCATAGTTCATCCTGCTCGGAAATGGCATTCGGTACGTCAGCGTATGTATTAATCTTTGCCGCCCTCACTGCCGCAGAAACAGCATAACAAACCCTCTCCTCATCCTTAAAACGAACCATAAGCTTGTTGGGATGAACATTGACGTCTATCTCGCGTGGAGAAATCCGTATATTGAGCGCAAAAAACGGAAACCTACCCTGCATAAGCCGCGTATCGTATGCGCGAAGCACGGCGTATGAAATAGATTGAGAACGTATGTATCTGCCGTTGAGGAATATGCTCTGCTGCACGCGTGTGCTTCTTGAGAGATATGCATCGCCGCAGAATCCGTCAATCCTGATATAGCCATCGTCAAAAGTGATTGGGGAAATATGCTCGTTAATATCGCTTCCGTACACGCAATCCAGCGCACTTTCAAGCGCACCATCCCCGTTGGAATGATAAACGGGCTTTCCGTTGCTTATATACTTGATCGAAACGCCAGTATTCGCAAGTATTAATCGCAGCACATAATCGCCAACGGCGGCTGCTTCCGCTCTTGGAGATCTTAAAAATTTGAGCCTTGCGGGAACGTTATAAAAAAGCTCGCTAACCTCTATACTTGTCCCCGAAGGGCATCCGCATGGCGCACAATCGCCAAATTCTCCGCCATTTACAGTGATGAGCGTGCCGGATTCTGCATCCTGCGCGGCAGTTCTAAGACGAACCTTTGAGACTGCGGCGATAGACGCAAGCGCTTCACCTCTGAAACCAAGCGTTTCAATTGAATCCAGCCCTTCCGCGCCGCTCAGCTTGCTGGTTGCATGACGAAGAAATGCAGTCGGCACATCCTCGTTTGGTATCCCGCATCCGTTGTCGGTTACACGAATGTATTCGATGCCGCCATTCTTAATTTCAACAGTAACGGACGTTGCTCCCGCGTCAAGAGAGTTCTCGACAAGCTCCTTAACAACGGAAGAGGGGCGTTCAACTACTTCACCTGCGGCAATTTTATTTGCAACGCTCGGCTCAAGCACGACTATGTGCCTTGTTGTCGTCATTTGTATTTCGCTCATAGCTTTGCCCTCATACACAGCTCATACAGCTTGCTTAACGCTTCCATTGGGGTCATCCTGTTAACGTCAAGCTCTTTCAATTCATTTATCAGCTCTCCCTCATCGTTTGAGCCCAGCAGACTTATTTGCTGAGGCGTTGAATCCTTGACACGCGATGCTGCGTTGTTTATATCGGAATCCTCAAGCTGCCGCAAAATGGCCTTCGCTCTTTCAATAAGAGAATATGGTAAGCCCGCAAGTCTTGCAACCTGAATCCCAAAGCTTTTATCTGCTCCGCCCCGCATTACCTTGCGGAGAAATATTATGTCGTCTCCGTGCTCTTGTACGGTGACACGGTAATTCTTGACTCCGTCAAGCTTGCCCTCAAGCTCTGTTAGCTCATGATAGTGGGTTGCAAACAGCGTTTTTGCGCCGCATTTATGCTTGTCAGATATGTATTCAACTACCGACCATGCGATACTGAGCCCGTCAAACGTGCTTGTCCCTCTGCCTATCTCATCTAAAACAAGCAGACTTTTGGGCGTGGCATTATTGATGATATTTGCCATTTCGCTCATCTCCACCATGAATGTGCTTTGCCCTGTTGATAAGCTGTCCGATGCGCCGACGCGTGTGAATATTTTATCCGTCAGACAAATATTAGCCTGTTTGGCGGGAACATATGAACCTATATGCGCCATAATAGTTATCAGCGCAACCTGTCTCATGTATGTGCTTTTGCCCGCCATGTTCGGACCGGTCAAAATCAGTATCCTGTCGTCTCCATCGTTCATCTCTGTTGAGTTTGGAACAAATGAATCCTTAATCGCACACTCCACCACAGGATGCCTGCCGTCCACAATAACCAGCTTGCCGCCCTTATTGATCTTTGGCTTGCAATAATCGTTGGCAACGGCAACCTGCGCAAGCGCACAATAGCAATCAAGCTCGCTCAGCAGTTCAGAATCGGTTTTAAGCCTTTCAATACATTTCAACAGAATCTCGCGCAGTTCAACAAATAGGGTGTACTCCAAGCTTACGCATTTTTCTTCCGCCCCAAGAATGCGCTCCTCCAGCTCTTTTAGCTGCGGCGTAACGTACCTTTCTGCGTTTGCAAGCGTTTGCTTTCGCTGATATTCAAGCGGAACAAGCTGTGCGTATGAGTTTGTAACCTCAATATAATAGCCGAATACCCTATTAAAACCAATTCGAAGGTTTTTTATCCCCGTTCGCTCACGCTCCTGCGTTTCAATCTGCTGTATCGCGCTTCTGCCTCCGTGGGAAAGCATACGAAGCTCGTCAACCTCGGCATTGTAGCCGTCACGAATAATATTGCCCTCTTTTACGGACACCGGCGGTTCGTCTGTAATAGCGGCATTAAGCAGCAAACAAACATCGTCCATGGTGTCGATACCCTGCACAATATCTTTCAAAGCATCGGATTCAAAGCCGCTTGAAAGAGTTCTTTTGATTTCGGGCATTTTTGACAATGTATGGCGCAGAGCATCACAGTACCTTGCATTGACAGTACCGTATGCGATACGGCTGCAAAGACGTTCAATGTCATAAACCTTAGACATTGCTTCGCGCAGCTTGTCCGCTTCTTTTGAATACTTAATCATTGCAGAAACAGCGTCAAGTCTTTTGTTGATAGCTTCAATATTTTGCAGGGGCTGATCTATCCATCCCCTCAACCGTCTTGCTCCCATTGATGTTTTTGTTCTGTCGATAACGCTCAGCAGAGTGTTCTTCTTGCCGCTCTCGCTTCGCAGCGGCATTGTCAACTCAAGATTTCTTCGTGTAGCAGCGTCAATCCCCATGAACTCATCGGATGTGACGAGAGTAAGCTTTAATATGTGTGTCAGTGCATTTTTTTGGGTGTCCTCCAGATAGGAAAGCAACGCTCCCGCAGCGGATACAACCCTTGCTCCGTCCCTTATGCCAAAGCCTGAAAGCGTTACAACATTGAAGTGCCTCAAAAGCAGCTTCTGACCTCTGTCCGTGTCAAAAAATCGGGACTCTTTTTGCTCGATATAATAGCGTGATTTAATTGTTTTAAGCACTGTCTCCTGCAAAAAAAGCACATCGTTTGCAATTATCTCTCTCGGATTGATGCGTTCAAGCTGATTCAAAAGCTCCGCCTGTACGCCGTTTCCCTGAAGCTCCAGCACAAAGAAATCGCCTGTCGATACATCGCAATACGCCATCTCATATAGGCTCGGCGCAGCATATACTGCGCAAATATAGCTGTTCGCCTTGTCCGGAAGCATCTGCTCTTCAATAATTGTGCCCGGTGTTATCACTCGAATAACATCGCGTTCAACAAGTCCCTTTGCAAGAGCGGGATCGGTAAGCTGCTCACATATGGCGACCTTGTAGCCCTTGTCAATAAGTCTGTTTATATAGCTGTTTACGGAATGATAAGGCACTCCGCACATTGGCGCTCTTTCCTTTTGACCGCAGTCACGCCCCGTCAAAACAAGCTCAAGCTCTTTTGACGCCGTTACAGCATCATCAAAAAACATCTCATAAAAATCACCCAAGCGGAAAAACAGCAGACAATCACTGTATTTCTGCTTCATCTCAAGGTATTGCTGCATCATTGGGGTAAGCGAAGCCATTTGACCTTCCGATCCTTATCCGATTATTTCGCCAACAAGTGAGTTAAACCTAACTCCCGTAATGAGAACCTGAACATAGCTCCCAATCATTTCCTCAGAGCCGTTTACATACACCATTTTAAGGTTTCCAAGCTTGCCAAACAGCATTGGTTCGCCACGCGTATCCAAACCCTCTATCAGAATTTCTCCGGTTTGACCGATGTATTTATCGTTGTTACCAACCACCGATTCAAGCAGCACGCTGTTCAGCCTTGTGAGCCTGTCTTTTTTGATCGACTCGTCAATCTGATCCTGCATCGCAGCTGCCTTTGTGCCATCCCTTGGAGAGTAAGCGAATGTATACGCCGCTGAGAACCTTGCGTTGCGAACAAGGTCGAGTGTGTCGTCGAAATCCTGTTCCGTTTCAGTGGGGAAACCAACTATAATATCGGTCGTAATCTCAATATTTTTAACATTGCTCCGCAAGGCATCAAGCAATTCAAAATAGTGTTCGCGTGTGTAGCGGCGATTCATAAGCTGCAATATGCGATTGCTTCCGGATTGAACGGGCAAGTGTATGTGTGGGCATACCTTATCACAGCTTGCCATCGCCTGAACAAGCTCCATCGACAGATCCTTTGGATGCGACGTCATAAAACGGAGTCTGTGAAGCCCTTGTATCTCGTTTACACGACGCAGCAGCTCCGGAAAACGCACGCCTTCGTCGTTGTATGAGTTTACGTTTTGACCTAACAATGTAACCTCTGTAAAGCCCTCGTCAACAACGCTCCTGACTTCGTCAATTATATCGTCAACATGCCTTGAACGTTCTCTTCCGCGGACAAAAGGAACAATGCAATATGAACAAAAGTTATTGCATCCGTACATTATGTTGACAAATGTTGCAAATCCTTCCTTCCGCTTTATCGGCAGCCCTTCGGCAATTTCTCCTTCAATGTTTTTAATTTCAAATACCCTGCCGCCATTCATAACCTTTTCAAGCAATATCGGAAACCTGTGAAGCTCGTTTGTCCCGAACACCATATCAACATACGGAAAGCGCCTTGCAAGCTTGCCGGCAACCGCCCTCTGCTGCATCATGCATCCGCATACGGCGGTAATAAGCGCAGGATTGCCTGCCTTTAGCTCCTTGACAAAGCCAACGTTGCCAAACGTTTTTAACTCTGCGTGCTCTCGTATGCAGCAGGTATTAAACAGTATAAAATCTGCCTCTGGCTTGCTTTTTGCAGGAGTATAGCCCATATCCTCAAGCATTCCGCAAATCTTTTCGGAATCATGCTCGTTCATCTGGCATCCGTAGGTTTCAATAAAATACTTGGGAGAAACGCCGCACAGCCGTGTACGCACCCTTTCAATCGCCGCATATGCGTCATCTATCTGCGACTTATCAACAAAAACCGCTTGCATAATGCCTCCGCACAAAAAATCTCATTTTGATTATACACCAATTTGTGACACAGAGCAATCTTTTATATCTTTGCTGTCAAAGCTTTTTCCATAAACCTAAGGCATGATAAGTGCTGTATAGCACATCGCTTTTAAGGATTCAACCTCTCATTTACTTTACATCACTTTATATTAGCTGTATAATCAGTTCAGAAGCAGAACGGAGGGTCGTATGTCGCATGGGTATAATAATCGGAATTGATGTTGGGGGCTCAACGACAAAAATAGTCGGTCTTACTCCTGATGGAATACTGTTGTCAACAATGATGGTCAGAGCATACGACCAATTAACGTCACTTTATGGTGCTCTTGGCAACTACATGAATAAAAACGGTCTTTCCCTTTCTTCGGTTGAACGGATTTTTATTACGGGGGTTGGCTCAACATATTTGAGCGGTGACATATACGGAATACCCACTCTCCGTGTTGAAGAATTCTCCGCTATCGGCAGAGGCGGTCTTCTTCTTTCCGGTGAGGATGAAGCAATTGTAATCAGTATGGGCACAGGAACCGCTTTTGTTCACGCGCAGGGAGATCATTTTCGCCATATCGGAGGCAGCGGCGTTGGCGGCGGCACTCTTATCGGCTTAGGACGTCGATTGACGTCCGTAGATGACTTTGACTCACTGTGCAGGCTTGCGGACAAGGGCGATCTTGCTAACGTCGATCTTTCGATTGGGGCGATGACGCGAGCTTCCATCCCCACGCTTCATCCCGAAACCACGGCGGCAAACTTTGCCAACATATCAAGTGAAGCAAGCGAAGCGGACTTGGCGTTGGGGCTTGTAAACATGGTTCTTCAAACAATATTCACGCTTGGCGTTTTTGCGGCGCGTGGGGTGGATATGCCGAACGGCTCAATAGTGTTGACGGGTGCGCTTACGTCTCTCGGGCAGATAAATTCAACCATCGAAAGCTTCTCTATACTGTATCCAAACAGGTTTATTCTGCCGCCGAACGCGGCATTTGCAACCGCTATCGGCGCAGCCCTTCATGGCTGCGGATAAGTCTGCTATACTTACAAAAGGGCGAACCCGCATAAGCTGCGCGTTCGCCCTCTTTTCAAATATGCTTCATATACTGATAAAACTCAATTCCATATGCTTCAGTCCTGTTGAGACGAGTAAATCCACATTTTTCATATAGATTTATCGCTCGTTTATTCACAACCGCAACAATCAGGCGAATGCAGTCAAAGCCGCGCTGCTTGTTAATGGTCTCCGCAGCGCAAAGCATTTGTTCAGCGATCCCCCGCCCCTGCATAGATGATGCAACGCACAGTCTTGCATAGTCGCACGGATTATTCGCCCTGCTCACGCTTGGCAAACCTTCTTCATCTCCGATTGCTCCCATAGTGAGTGCGCCGACTATGTCATCCGAAAGGCGATACAAGTACAAAAGTCCATGCTCTATATCGTATCTTATCGTATCTTCATTCGGATAGCTGTCGTTCCACGTTACGCCGTCAGCGCCAATATGGCTCTTGTAAAGCGCAAGTATCCCATCTGCGTCACAAGGCGCAACAGGTTCAAGACAGACATGCGACATAATGCCTCGCTCTCCCTCGTTTTGTTCTATTGGACATACAATCCCCGCTGCGCTGAGAATGCCGTGGCGATATGCGTCATGTAGATTGCAGCTGTTTATATCAAAGCTTATTCAGGAATGACATCCCGCACGTCCAAGCCTCACCGGTGAGATACTCAAACACAGTTGCTCCTAAATCGGCAAAGCTTGACAGCGTACCGAGCGCGCATTGCCTGCCCTTGCCCAAAACGGCAAGCACGGGTATGTGCTCTCTTGTGTGATCTGTGCCCGGATATGTTGGATCGCAGCCGTGATCCGCAGTAATTATCAAAAGATCGCTGTCTGTCATGCTGTCAAGAATCTCCGGCAGTCGTGAGTCAAAATACTCCAAAGCATCCGCATAGCCCTCAACGTCATTTCGATGACCATAAAGCATATCGAAGTCAACAAGGTTTGTGAAGATAAAGTCGCCTTCGCCCGAACGAATGAATCTGATCGTGGAATCAATCCCCGCGTGGTTATTCTTGGTGTGATCCACCGTAGTCAGCCCTCTGTGGGCAAATATATCTTCAATTTTGCCAATACCGACAACATTCAGACCACGCTTTGTAAGCCCGTCAAGTATGGTGTCCTTCATGGGTGCAAGGGCATAATCTCTGCGATTTTCCGTGCGCGTGTAAGCACCGCTTTCGCCCAGAAAAGGTCTTGCGATAACGCGCCCGACAAGATGGTCTCCAACCAGCATCGCACGCGCCGTCTCACAGATATGATAAAGCTCATCAAGAGGGATAATCTTCTCATGCGCTGCAACCTGAAAAACGCTGTCTGCGGATGTATATACAATTGGCTTGCCGGTTCTCACATGTTCATCGCCGAGACGCTGAATTATCTCAGTACCCGAAGCAACCTCGTTGCCGAGCGTACCCCTGCCTATCGCTGCCTCAAATTCATCGATAACATCCTTGGGAAAGCCATTAGGGTAAGTTTTGAACGGCTTATCCATCGGGAAGCCCGCCATCTCCCAATGCCCACAGGTTGTATCCTTAGCGTGCGTCTTCTCCATGGCGCGTCCATATGCCGCTTCAGGCTCTTTAACGGTTGGCAGATGAGAGCCCGTGATGTTCCCAAGCCCAAGCCTCAGCATATTGGGAATATCGAGACGTCCTCGCTTTTCGTATATATGTCCGAGGGTGTTCGCCCCTGCATCGCCAAACTCAGCGGCATCAGGCAGCGCACCTATTCCAACGCTGTCAAGCACTATAATAATCGCTCTTTTTTTCATGTTTACACCTCAGATTATTGATAGACAAATTATAGCATCCCGCTTGAATAAATTCAAGCGCTATTATATCCTAAGAGGGTATAGCTCCATAGCTATTCTTGCTATAAGCTCCGCATTTGTCGGTTTGCCGCGAGACGCATCAACAGAAAAGCCGAATACGGCATGTTGAAAATTTATGTCGCCGTCAACCCATGCTTTTTCTATGGCGTATCGTATCGCCTTTTCAACCGCAGCTGAGGTTGTATCAAAGTAGTCCGCAACATCCGCATAGAGCTTTTTGGGGCAGGGCGCTTCCATTGTGGCAGATTGAATAGCAATGGCTACGATTAGATATTTGTGACCCAATACCTTTGACGGTATGCCCAGATCGCTCAGAATCTTTGAGATTGCCTCCGACCCGTAATACGCATCACGCGAAGGATCATGCCATTCGTCCTCCGTCACGATCGGCACTCTTGTCGCAACACTTTTCAGATTGATTCCGAATCGCATGTTTCGGCGCATAATGTTGATTATTTTGACTGCATCAGCATGCGGAGTGTCTCCAAACAAAATTACTCCGTCAAACTTTGCACGCGTTGACTGATCCATTCGGGCGCAGACAAGCGGAGTAGAAATGACCACTCTAACGGAGCGATTAAACGCTTTTATCACAATCAGCTTGTCCGGCAAAGAAAAGCTCTCGTTGTCAATGTTAAGAACTATCGCAGTTGGCGTGTAATCGTAGCATTCCTCAAGCACCTGCTCATACTCCTGCGCATATCTGAATCGTGCGCCGCACAATTCGTTCATTTCAGCACACAATGCCTTAGAGTAATCGTTTTCATTTCCCACATAAAGCACTCGTTCAAAAATCGACAAGTTTGGCATATATATCCCCCTAAAATTTTTCGGCTATCAGCCAAATGAATTAAGCATCCAATATGCGTATGCTCCGTAGCCTTTGCTTGGGTCGTTTACAAACACATGGGTGACAACGCCGACAAGCATACCGTTTTGAATGATGGGACTGCCGCTCATGCCCTGCACAATACCTCCGGTTCTATCCAACAAACGGCTGTCGGTTATCTCAACCACAAGTCCCTTCGGAGCGGGTTCGTCCTGAGCAAGTGTCTTAATTATTCGACAAGCAAACGCCTGCACTCCGCTGCCGTCAATTGTTGTCAATATATAGGCGTCGCCCCTTTGCACCTCGTCCGGATATGCGACAGGCATCGGTCGCCCAAGCTCTGTCCCGATATCCCCAAAGGAATAGCCATATATCCCCAGCTCGGTATTCCCAACAATTGTACCGACCTGCTCGCTTTCGGCATGAAACGTGCCATGCAGCTCTCCCGGAACGCCCTCAACGCCACGCGAAACGCCAACAATATCCGCATAGACAAGAAGTCCGTCTCTCACGGTAATTAGCCGCCCCGTATCTGCGTCAATTACTGCGTGCCCCAATGCGGCAACCAACCCGTTATCCTCCACATAAAAGGATAAAGTTCCCACTCCAACCGTACTGTCGCGCACCCACGCACCCATGCGATATTCTCCGTCGCTTGACCTCTGAGGGGTAACGAACAGAGTCACATTTTTGCCCTCACGGTCAATTTGAATTTCGGACTTTGCGGGATTGTCGCTTATAGCCGTTTGAAGCTGCTCCGCTGTGGAAATCTTTATGCCCGATATACTGAGGATAACGTCCCCCGCCCTGAGCCCCGCTTCATCGGCAGGAGAGCATTTTTTGCCGTCACTGTTGACAAAAGTGCTGATACCAATAACCATTACACCGCTTGTATGGATTGAAATACCCACAGCTTGACCGCATGGTATCAAATCCACGCGTTCGCTGATGTATGCATCCATTGTTTTGATGGTTATCATACCAAACAGCTTGCAGGTGACGGTATGCTTCGGCAGAGTTTCATCTGATGTGGATGAAGCCGTTACCGAAAGCCCGGATGAATGCTCAAGTATGCTGAGTTCACCGTTAAGCTCGTCAAACGTTTCCGCATAATATGCGTTTGGCAAATTGCGGATCTCGGTCATCACCTTGCCGTAATTGAACGAAAACAGCATAAAAGAAACAAGCAAAGAAAGAGATTTTAAAAGGGTATTTCTACATTTTTTCATGATCCACCGCCGATACAGATAATCTGTATTCAGTTTTTACCTGTGGAGCATAATGTATTCCGCAAATTATAAGGATGCTTTTGCCTTTTTGATAAGCTCACGCGCATGGGTAAGCGCAGCTTCGCTTGAGGCTTCCGCGCCCATAATACGCGCAAGCTCCTCCGCCTGTTCGCTCTCTGAAAGACGCTTCAATGTTGTAATGGTTCGTCCATCGCTTTCATGCTTTTCAACAAGATAATGTTCGTCAGCAAACGCGGCAATCTGCGGCAGATGAGTAACGCATAATACTTGATGTTTTTTTGCGATCATTCTCATACGCTGACCAACTATATTAGCGGTGTTGCCGCTTATGCCCGTATCAACCTCATCAAAAATAAGCGTCGGAATGCTGTCTGCATCGGTTATAACCGTTTTCAGCGCAAGCATTATGCGCGACAGCTCACCACCTGAAGCAACCTTTGACAACGGCTTCTTTGGTTCCCCTGCGTTGGCTGATAACAGCAGCGCAACATTATCAACCCCATCAGGGTGAATATCGCCGTCCGCAGTTGAAAACTCCGCGCCCAGCTCCGCCTTCTTCATACCCAATAAGCGGAGCTGTGCCTCGGCAAGCCTGCACAATTTTTCGGCGGATGCGCGTCTTGCCGCAGTCAGGAGCGCAGCAGCTTCAAAATATCTTTTGCGTGTATCGTCACGCATTTTCAAAAGCTTTTCACGCATATCAGCGGAGCCTGTCAGCCGCGTAAGCTCGTTTTCAGCTTCAGCTTTGAATTGCAGCACCGCTTCAATTGATGCGCCATACTTGTGCTTTAGAGAATTAATCACATCAAGACGAGTTTCAAGCTCGTCAAGTCGCTTTGGGTCAAACTCGCTTTCAATTAGCATATCCCTTATGCTGAATGATATATCTTCAAGCTCATAGTAGAGGCTGTCAAGCCGTGCGGAAATATCTGAATACTTTTTTGAAAGCTCAGATATGCCGATAAGTGCACGCGATGCAATGTTTAGTGTTGATACCGCTCCCGACTCCGCGTTGAGCGCTTCCGCGCAAATATTAAGCGACTCGCTAATCCTCTCTGAATTACTCAGTATCGCAAGCTCATTCTTTATCTCTTGTTCCTCATTTGCGGATAGGTTTGCTGCCGTTATCTCTTTAATCTGATAATTGAGTATGTCAATTCTTCTTTCGCGCTCAGCTTCAGACATAAATCCTTCATTAAGCTTTGAAGTAATGTCTGAATACTCGTTATATATCGTGTTAACGCGCTGCACAAGCGGAACAATATCCGATGCCATATATGCATCGATTACTGTGATATGATTTTTTTCGTCAAGCAAGGATTGATGCTCATGCTGCCCGTGAACGTCCACAAGATAATCTGTAATGCTTTTGAGAAAAGCAAGCTGCACTATCTCGCCGTTTATTCGACAGATGCTTTTGCCCTGTGACGTGATCTCACGCATCAATATCAGCGAATTGCCCTCGCATTCAAGTCCGGCGTCTTTAAGCCTTTGTGCGGCAAGCATACAGTCTGATATATCAAAAACAGCTTCAACCCTTGCTTTTTGTTTGCCGTATGATATCATTTCACGACTTGAACGCCCGCCCAAAACAAGATTTACGCCATCGATAATAATTGACTTGCCCGCCCCCGTTTCACCGGTAAGCACGGTAAATCCTTCGCTCAAATCGATATCCAGCTTTTCTATCAAAGCGATATTCTCAATTATCAGACGTTCAAGCATTTACATCAGCTTCTCCCGTATAAGCTTAAATATATTCCTCTTTTTGAATCTAATAAACCCAACTGATTTGTCGGCGTCAAAAACTGTCGCAACATCTTCGGGATCAATCTTGCAAAGATTTCTGCCGTCCGCAATCAATTGACATTCGCCCTTTGACTTAACGGTTATTACCGAATCAAAGCCGGTCACTATCGGTCTTACGGTAAGTGAATGCGGACATATAGGTGTGACAAGTATACACTCAAGCCTTGGCGCAACCACCGAGCCGCCTGCCGATATCGTATAGCCGGTTGAGCCTGACGGAGTGCTGATAATAAGCCCGTCCGCCATCAGATTGCCAACCTCGTCTCCGTCAATATCATACTCAAGCTGTACGATTGAGGAAAGAGACTGCCTGTGCAGTGTAAAATCGTTCAGACAATCCCCCACGCAAACATCGTTCACACAGCATGAAAGCATACGCTTTCGCTCAATATGATACTCTCCACTCATAATACGGATTAAGGCATTTTCAAATTCCTCAGCGCCAATCTCGCTAAAAAAACCGACTCTGCCAAGGTTTATGCCAAGTATAGGCGTGTCCGTAAGCGCCGCTGCGCCCACCGCGCGCAAAATTGTGCCATCCCCGCCAAGCGTCACCAAGCACAGCGCAGATGCTCCATCAGACTTTGCAAGCTTGGAAAGCTCCTCGGTATCCGTTGCGCATACGCACTCCACACCCATTGCTTCGGCGCATACAATCAGCTTGGCAAGTATCTCCACCGCACCATTTTTATTCGGATTTGTAAAAAACAACAGCTTCATAACAATTATTATATCACATTAATTCTCCGTGCGAAAGTGATACTGCGGTTTTTACCGCTTCAAGCATATCTCCGATTGAGGAATCGACATTTTTCTTTGCATACATAAGATACTCAATGTTTCCCTTTGGACCGGTTATGGGAGAATAATTCAACCCCATTATTCCAAAGCCCTGCTCCGCCGCAAAGGCCGCCGCACCGTATAAGACCTCGATATGGGTGTTAATATCCCGCACGACCCCGTTTTTGCCAACCTTTGACCTGCCTGCTTCAAACTGAGGCTTAACAAGCACGACCGTCTCAGCTTGATCATCCAATATCTCCCACAGTCTCGGAAGTATCAAACGCACAGAGATAAAAGAAACGTCAACTGAAGCAAACGACGGCGTTTGCTCAAACCATTCGCTCTCCATGAGTCTGGCGTTATGACGTTCTAAGCACACTACTCTGTTATCGTTGCGCAGCTTCCAATCAAGCTGCCCGTAACCAACGTCAACCGCATATACAAGCTTTGCTCCGTTTTGCAGCATACAGTCGGTAAATCCTCCTGTTGAAGCGCCAACGTCAACGCAAACTCTGTCCGTAAGTGCAATTGAATAGCATTCAACAGCCTTCTTCAGCTTCAAACCACCCCTGCTTACGTACGGTATTGGATTCTCTCTAACGATAAGAACCGCATCCTCCGCAAGCATATCCGAAGGCTTTGATACCTTCACCTCGCCAAAATATACGACTCCCTCAATTATCAAAGCCCGCGCACGCTCACGGCTGGGAGCCAAGCCTTTTTCGGTCAACAGCACATCTGCCCTAACGTTCATAATCCTCTCCCATCATATCGATTAAACGTTTGCGAATCTGTTCTGCGGTAATCCCGCAAAATTCATCCTGCTGTGAAACAGAAGCTTGCTCGACCACCACGTTTGGTACGCCGAGAGGTTTAACCGACGCGCCGCTTTCGTGCATGCTTAACCACGCCGCCACTGCTTCACCAAAGCCTGAATCGCAAACTCCATCCTCAACAGTCACAACGTAATGTGCTCGTGAAAGCCTGTTGAGTGCGGTTTCGTCCATAGGTCTGATAGTTCTTGCATTATACAGCCCAACGTTGAGGCCCTCACAAGCTTTAAGGGCGGTTCCCACCATGCGTCCCGTTGCAACAACGGATATGCTCCGCACCGGATGTATGCACTCCCACGTTAAAACGTTCAAGTCGTCTGTCGGCTCTCTTTCCGGAAGTAAGCCTCTGCTGTACCGAATGGCGCAAGCGGTGACAGAGCTATTGATCGCCCATTGCAGAGAAGCCCTTAGTTCCTGCTGTGAAGAAGGCGACAGCAAGCATATGTTCGGCATGGAAAGCAAGTATGCAATATCATAAATGCCATGATGTGTTTCACCATCCGCACCAACGAGACCCGCACGGTCAATGCCAAAAACGACCTTCAGCTTTTGCAGACACACATCGTGGAGAAGTTGATCGTATCCGCGCTGCAAAAAAGACGAATACACGCAGAACACGGGAGTTACTCCGGAAATTGCCATGCCCGCAGCCATCGTAACGGCATGCTGTTCCGCAATGCCAACATCAAAAAAGCGATTTGGGAATTTGGTTTTGAATTCGATAAGCCCTGTTCCGGAAGCCATCGCGGCAGTTATTGCCACAACGTCAGTGCGTTCTTCAGCAATTTTGCAAAGCTCATCCGAAAAAACCTTTGAGTTGGAATTGCCTGTGGACGCCGTGCCGGTGTTTTCGTCAAACCTGCCAATTCCGTGAAATTTTTCAGGGTCCTGCTCCGCAGGCGCATAGCCCTTGCCTTTATGTGTCAGCACATGCACCACCACAGGCTTGTCCATACGCTTAACATATTCAAATAACTCGGTTAGCCTTTTGATATCATGCCCGTCAATAGGGCCCAAGTACGTGAAGCCCAACTCTTCAAACAGAACATTTGGCAGCACAAAATATTTGATTCTGTTTTTAAGTCCCTCTATGCGATCGCTCAGCCAATTTCCAATCAGCGGGATATGCTTCAGCGCGGTTGAAAACCTGCGTTTGAATCCCCTGTACCGTTTGCTTGAACGCATCTTCAGCAAATGTCTGCTGACGCCGCCGACATTGCCGGATATTGACATCTCGTTGTCGTTAAGTACCACGATAAGCTGAAGCTCACTTTGTCCCGCATCGTCCAGCGCCTCATAAGCCATGCCGCCCGTAAGCGCACCATCGCCTATCAGCGCGATAACGGAACGCTTTTTATTCGTCAAGGCGTCGGCGCGCAGTATACCGATAGCGGCGGAAATCGATGTGCTTGAATGCCCTGTATTAAACGCATCGTATGGACTTTCGCTCGTCTTTGGGAAGCCGGACACGCCACCCTTTTTTCTCAGCGTTTCAAAACGTGCCGTGCGCCCTGTAAGCAGCTTGTGAACATAGCTTTGATGCCCAACGTCAAATATTATCCTGTCGGTTTGAAAATCAAATACCCTGTGCAGAGCGATTGTCAGCTCAACCACGCCGAGGTTCGATGCCAAATGACCACCGGTATTTGAAACCGTGGTTACAAGATAAGCTCTTATCTCCGATGCAAGCTCATATAGTTCCGATAGGCTAAGACCACTCAAATCGCTTGGGCAATTAATGCTGTTAAGGTATCTGAGCCTTGCGTAGTCAGTCACTTTATTTTCTCCTATGCAAAATGCTTTCGGTCAGGCACAGCAGATAATCGCTGTTATTGACGCCCTCCAGCACTTTTTTGCAGCGCGCTGCGGTATTCTCCGAAAACTCTTTCGCCCCATTTAAGCCATAAAGCGTAACGTATGTCAGCTTGTTCTGCTCCGCGTCCTTGCCGACCGTCTTGCCAACGCTTTTCTGATCCCCCGAAAAATCAAGTATATCATCAGTTATCTGAAACAGCAAGCCCAGTTGAAGCGAAAACTCATTAAGTTTTGCAATCGTTTCATTGTCTGCTTCCGCAACATATGCCCCGCCAAGCACTGCGGCGGCTATCATATCGGCAGTCTTATGTGTGTCGATGTATAAAAGCATATCGCCGTCATATACTGAATTGCTTTCAATATCAGCCGCTTGACCGGATATCATGCCGGATATGCCGGAGCGTTTCGCAACCTCATAAACAGCACGATAGTATCCGTTTTTTTGAATGCGCTGCCCTTCGGCAAGCATATGTTCAAAGGCAAAAGTAAGCAGCCCATCGCCTGCAAGCAAAGCCATTGCTTCTCCGTATGCTTTGTGATTTGAAGGCTTGCCGCGCCGCATATCATCGTTATCCATGCACGGAAGATCATCGTGTATCAGCGAATAGGTATGTATCATTTCAATTCCGCAGGCTATCGGAAGCGCATTCTTAACGTTGCCTTTAAGCATGTCGCAAACAGCAAGTGTTATGCAGGGTCTTATGCGCTTACCCCCCGAAAGGAGGCTGTATCGCATGGCGTCAAGCAACACAGGGTATCCGCCATCGGTTATTCTTGTCAGCCTGTCAAGCTCTTCTTCGATAAGCAGACGATAATTATCGTTCAGCTCTGCGAACCGACGATATGAATCGGAATTACAGATCGTCTGATTCATTTCCATCCTCGCTGTCATCCTCACGCAGAAGCGATTGCTTGGATACCTTTTCAAGCCGTGCCTCGTAACCGTTAAGCAGCCTTGTGCAATGGTTTGACAGCAATATGCCCTGCTCGTACAGGCAAACCATCTCCTCAAGCGATTCGTTTGCGCTGCCAAGACGGTTGACGATCTCCTCCAGCTTTGCAGCGGCTTGTTCATAAGTCATGTTGCTGACTTCAAAGTCCATATTCGCATACCTCCAACCATAACGTACAATAAATAATTATATTCAGTCATTACGCTTTGTGCGCCGTATAATACGGCTTTGCTATTATGCAGATTCAGATGTCGTCCGAATAACCGACACATCCGCACGCCCATCGGGCAATCGGACGACAGCCGTTTGTCTCAGCTTCAACTCGGAAACGGAAGTAATAAATCTGCCGTTTTCATCGGTTACAATCGCATATCCGCGCTTGAGCACCGCCATTGGGTCGAGCGACTTTAGCTGTGCTTCAACAGATGCGTTCTTAATGTCTGCTTCGGAAACAGCCTTTACAGCATATCCCTGCATTAAGCTCGATGCGTTATTGATACGCTCTTTGTACACGTTCATTAAGCCTTTAACAGTGTCAGCCGATGCAAATCGTTTGACTGCCTGAATATGCTGCCGCGATAGGTTTAATGCAGAGAACGCAAATTCACTCATGCGTTCAAATGCGTCCTCTATGTTTGAGGTTATTCTGCTGAATTCCGGGCAGCTGAGCTCTGCCGCTGCCGAAGGCGTGGGCGCTCTTAAATCAGCCGCAAAGTCTGCAATTGTAAAATCCGTCTCATGCCCCACCGCGCTGACTATCGGTATAGGAGACGCTGCGATTACACGCGCAAGCGCTTCATCATTGAAGCAGCTCAAATCCTCATAGCTGCCGCCGCCCCTGCCAACAATTATCACATCGCATTTATTGGAGCGAGACAGCGCCTTAATTGCGGCGATAATCTCCTTTGGGGCAAGTGCGCCCTGTACGGCGCAGGGCGCGAACAATATATTCATGCTTGGGAATCGACGTCTGATTACCGTAACCATGTCATGAAGCGCCGCTCCCGATTCACTTGTTGCTATGCCAATGCATTTTGGCAGCAGCGGCAAGTCCCTTTTTCTTTCAAACAGTCCCTCTGCCTCAAGCTTTGCCTTCAGTTCGATAAAGCTTTTATAAATGTCTCCCTCGCCCTGCTCACGCATTGCTTCAACATAAAGCTGAAACTGACCGTCCTTTGGGTAGATAGCAGCGGTGCATCTTGCAATGACCTGCATACCGTCAACAGGTTCCATTTTTAGCGTTGCCGCTGCAGAACGGAACATTACGCACCTCACCGCTGCCGCAGAATCCTTAAGTACAAAATAAATATGACCTGACGGATGCTTCTTTATGCTGCCTATCTCTCCGGTGATTTTAAAGCTCCGCAGCCTTGGGTCTGTGGATATTATGCCGTTTGCATATTCATTCAGCATCGAAACTGAAAAGACCAAATCAGCTTTCACTCTATCACCTCATCTGAGTACATAAAATGCAAGCCTTTGCACAATGCTCGGGCTTGCATAAAGGCTAAATCTTCATGCCCATTTTTATGAAAGCAGCCCCATTGTGTCGGCGATTTTTGACAGAACCCCATTCACAAATCGAGGTGATTCGCCTCCTCCGTATCGCTTGGAGAGACGCACTGCCTCGTTGATAACCACCTTGTATGGCGTGCTTTTGCAGAACATCAGTTCAAAAACGGCAATACGAAGAATGGATACATCAACACGTGGCATACGGTCGATCGTCCAACCCACAGCTGCATTGCTGATATAATTGTTTATCTCATCAGCGTGTTCGACAATCCCCTCCGCTATTGTGTCTGCAAACTCAATGTCTTGCTTGTCCGGAGTGTCCTCGATACCCGATTGCTCAAGCACCGACAGATAAGTGTCGTCTGAGCCAAACGTTTTTTCATACGCAAGCTTCATCGCAACTTCCCGCGCAGTTTTTCTACTCATGATATAATGCTTCTCCCACAAAAATCAGCTGACGCGCGCGATTGACGCCTGATAGATATTTGTGACGATTACAACTATCTGCGTCATTGTTACGCCTGAATAATCCTCAATATAAGTCTTTAGCTCAGAACGCATTTTGCTGCACAGCTCAGGAATGTTTGTGTCTGCAAGCACAACGAGCTTAACGTCCAGGGTCACGCTTCCATCTGCAAGTATGCGGACAAGCGTTTTGCATTCCTTCACACGATTGTTTGACTTTATTTGCTTTTGCGCAAGGCTGTCTATCGTGGACACGCTGATATACGCGCTGCCATTTTCATCCGAGGCAAGCAAAGTCATTGCCCCGCCGATTGGTTCACGCGGCTTGCTGCTCGTGAACATCAGCTTGACAGCGATGATAATTAGCGCAAGCGCAACTGCGCCCGTGCCAACGGTCAGCGCCAACCCCCAGCCCTGATGACCATACGCACCAACAATGTTGACGACCAGCTCCTTTTCAATCACGCCGGCGACTCCAAGTATCAGGACTATCATAATACCGATAAAAACCAGCAGTATGAAAGCAAGGAGAATTCTGTCGATAAGACGAGGTTTCATTTGTAATACAACACCTTTCTCGGGTTAACCGTGACGACAAATTAAGTTATCTTCGCCTATGCCGAACTAATCAGATTATTTATCGGGCTTGCCTGCATCGACAAAGGTGACGCTTTGCACCGTAACGTTCACTTCAATAACACGCAGAGCTGTCATTGTCTCAATCGCATTTTTAACCTGATTCTGTACGGCAACACAAACCTCTTGTATGTGTTCGCCATAAAACACATTCAACGTGATATCAATGGCAGCTTCCTCTTGCCCGACCTCAACACGAATGCCTTTTGTCATGCTGCTTTTGCCGAATATGGTTGAGATGCCCTCCATAACGGTGCCGGATAAGCCGGATACTCCCGGAACCTCAGTTGCCGCAAGACCTGCTATGGTTGCAATAACATCGGGAGCGAAAACTACCTTCCCGTTATCTGCCAAGCTGATATCAGTAACGACTTCGTTTTTGTAGTCCATCGAAAACTACCTCCTCAATGCTGATACACAATTATATCAAATTTTTTTCTTTCTGTAAAGACCGGATTATCCGCCAACGGAAATCTTAATGCAGGACGCCGGCATACCCGTCTCCGTCATAACTATATCCAGAATTCTTGCAACCTCGACATCGGTCAGTGATTCCCCTTCAACGATAACAGTTATCGAATCGCCCTGAAAGGTTACGGCTGCGTCCAGAAATCCCTTACTTCTTATTCTACTTTCAATAGTAAACTCCTTTTCCATGTTGCTTACCAGCTCCAGCAGCCTTTGCTGTGCCTCGGCAAGCATATCCGCATCCGCATTTTCTGAGTTGATAATAGACCTCAGATACTCAATCTCCTGTGCGCGTACTGCGCTTCTTTCACTTCTGAATGCGCTGAAGTAATCGCTGTATACCGAAACGTTTGAGTTAAAAGTGCCGGTAGTGACATCCTGTTCACCATCACCCGAAGTATCTTCAGACCCCAAAATATCGGTTGATTTATTCTCGTTGAGGGTGATGTTCAACCATATCGCACCGCCAAGCAGAGCAAGCGCCACGATAAGTATGGGTATAAGCTTTTTGTTGAGAACGCGTTTGACCTTTTCCATAACTTTCCTCCGATTTTTTGTTTTTATGGTTCCATTGCAAAAACGTTTATCATATTTGGGGATATCCCCAACACCGTTTGAGCCGCCGTCAGCAAGGCGATCTTTACCGAAATATTAGATGCACCTTCAGCGACGATGATTACTCCGCGAATCGAAGGCATTATTTCCGTCAGTATTATCGGGGATTCATTGCCGCCGCTTGACACGGTTGACGGAGATGTATCTTCCGTCAGCCCATCGTTGCCTTCGGTTCGCTTTGAATCGGACGCAGTGACTATTTCAGACGACGTATCCAACGTCAGCATGACTTTTACCCTGCCCGCCCCGCTTATCTGCGAAAGAATGCTCTCCAGCCTCTCCTCCAATTGCAGTTCAATATCCGCAACACTTACGCTGCTTTGTTCCGCGACGCCGCTTTGCGTCTCGTCAGCATCCCTTTTGCAGGATGCGCCTCCCGTAAGCACGAATACAACAACAGCAAGTGAAAGAATTGAGGCGTATACGGCTATCTCAAGCTTTTTGTTGCTGCGCAGCTTCTTAATAAAGCCGTCAAACAACGACGCCTTCTTATTCATATAATAAGCTCCGAAAGCGGAATTATTACCGCAGCCATAAACATGATTGAAGCGACCTTGCTCACAGACTGTGAAAGGTTCCCCTCAGGCATAACCATTTCCGCAAGCATGACGATTATCGCCGCAGTCACTATCCCTGTTAACCATCCGCCCATACGTTGTTCATCTCCTTGCCTATATGAGTGTGCTGCATTGCTTATTCTCTACCAGAGTCCCGCCGACACGCCACCCGATGCGATAATCACGCCGATAGTCACTGCAAACATACTGCCTGTTGCCGCAACTGCCGCGAACAATAGGTTGACCGCTTCAGAAGCACCTGTAAGCAAACGTACAACGCGTGCATCGGCAATCGGCTGCGCTATCGCCGCTGCCGCTCTGAAAATGAACGAGCCTAGCATCAGCTTTATCAGCGGGCCTGCAAGCAAACCCAGCATCACGATTATTGAGGATATCCCGGCTGCGTTTTTAACAAGCAGCGCACATCCCATCACGCTGTCAACGGTTCCGCTGACCATTGAACCGACTACCGGCACCAGCTTGTCAATAGCATATTTCGCCGTCCTAACCGATATTCCATCAACGGTGGAAACGCTCATGCCCTGTAATGCCGTTACGGCAAAATAGAGTGCGGATATCAGACCGAGAAGCCACTTTGCCGCCTTCTGCGCAAGCTTTACAAGCTCGCTGAGCTTCAGCTTTTCTGTCAGACCGTCAATTACGTTAAGAACACCTGCGGCAATAATCGGAGGCATTACAATGGAATCAATAAAGGATATTACCGTTGTGCTGAGAAAAAGCATCAGCGGACGGAACATCCCTGCGGACGCTGTCGCTCCTATCGCCGCAAGCAAACCGCTCATTACCGGCAGCACCGCTTGTGTGAACGCTGCCGCTTTGTTTATCGCCGTGAACGCCTCTGCGGTAAGCGATGCAAACGCCGTTGTAACCAATAGAACGGTCATGATACATAGGCATGTTGACAGCACAGGCTTTATGCTTCCGTCGGATATCACACCGGAAAATCCCGTGATTATCGCCGCCGCTGCCAATGCTATCACGGCTCCGACGGATGCTTTCAATTCCTGCTTCACAATTTCAAGCAACGGACGCCATATGCCCTCAGGAGAATCATTAACGCCAATTTTGGCATAAGACGATACCATTTCATCAATTGAGCTGAACCCCATGAAATCAAATGAAGCAATGCCGTCAAAATACTCACGCCACTCGCTGAGGTCAACATCCGTTAATTGTCTTTCAATCTCCTGCTCAATTTCATCCTGCGTGACCGTCTCGTCATCATCGTTTGCCGCCAGTGCCGAAAGCGGTATCAGCAGCATAAGCACTATAATAATTATCCACGCATATGCCGTTTTTCTCACAAAGCTTCACCAATAAGACCTGTCAGAGTTGTTACAAGCTCGATTACATACGGCAAAGCGGCCGCAAGTATCAGCACTCTCCCGCACAGCTCCGCTTTCATCGCAAGTGCTCCCTCTCCTGCGTCGCGGCATATTTGCGCGGAAAGCTGCGCAAGATAGCCAATACCCATGGCACGCAGCACAAGAGAAATCCAATCGCTGTCAACGCCTATCCCCACAGACAGATTTCTTACAGTGTCAAGTATGCCTGTGAGCTCACCGGTAATCATAATAAGCAAGCAAACGCCCGCTGCAAGGCTCACCTGTATGGCAAGCTCAGGCTTATATTGTCTGACAGTCAATGCAAGTATTGCTGCAGCCATCGCAAAACCTGCAATAGTAAAAATATCCACTTAATAAAGTTCAAATACGCTCTTAACGTTATCAAACAGCGTATCGATAAGGCTCACTACCATTGTCAGCACAATTATTAAACCTGCAAGCGCGGTAAGCATCGCCATATCGTCTCTCCCCGTCTGCTTGAGAAGCTGACAGGCAATAGCCACAAGTATGCCTATGCCCGCTATTCGAAACACAACCTCTATCCCCATTTGTACCTCTGTTGTTGTTATTGTGTCGGATTATTTTTTACATCAGCAGCAGCGCGGCCGCTAACCCTCCCAGAACCGAAAGCGAACCCGTCAGCCGCACGCTTTTATCGGTTCGAGCCTTTAGATTTTGCAGGACTGCATCAAGCCTTTTATATGCAAACTCCAATCGCTGTGACTCGCTTTGCGCATCGCTTGTGCCGATAGATCGCGCAAGCTCCTGCATAATTGCCTTTTCTTCGTTTCCATACAGCAATTCTTCAGCCCTTGCATATGCCGCAGCAAATGTATTTCCATCGCGCAGCCCTTCGTTGATAGTTTTCCATATGGTTGAACACTCTCCCCCATCCGCCGCCAATCTTGCCGTAATTTGCGGAAGCGGCATTCTTTCAAGCGCCAAACGTGTCCCAAACTCTCTCATGTCTGCGCACAGCGAATTCAGCATTTTTACACGCGCATGGTGCTTTGATGTTCTGATCACCCCGTACATCGCAAATGTAGAAAACACAAGCGCGGCGGCGGCAAGTCTTCCGGCGCTCATATGCTGACAGGGGTTAGCTCCATGTGCCTTCCCCTCCTCCTAAGCAGCAATACTCTCTTGAACGCACCATTCTTAATCATATCGCTCAATACTTTTCTTGAATGCAGATCCTCCATATCCTCTGCATGTGCGCTTGCGATTACGGCGACTCCGCTTCTTGACGCTTCCTGAATTGCCTGTGCATCGCTTGGACTTCCGATCTCATCCGTTATTATGACGTCCGGACTCATGCATCTAACAAGCATCATTATGCTCTCGGCCTTCGGCACGGACTCCATGATATCGGTTCTTGTTCCCACATCAAATGACGGGATGCCGTCTACACAGCCCGACAGCTCGTTCCTTTCATCGGCAATTGCAATTTTTAGCGCTCGTTCCGTTGCTATACCGTCAGACAGGCACCTTGCAATATCACGCAGTAAGGTTGTTTTTCCACCTCCCGGCGGTGATACGATCAATGTTGAAACGGGGATTCCGCAATCGGACAGATTTTTAATGATAGATTCTGCGCAGCCAATTATCTCCCTTGCGATACGGATATTAAAGCAGGTAACGTCCGTCATTCGCACCACGCGACCGCATTCAACTACCGGTTTGCCGCACATCCCAACGCGTGAACCGCCCTCAAGCGTCATAAAGCCGTGTCTAAGCTCCTCCGCCCATGCGTAAACCGAATGTCCGCACATCCTTTCGAGAAGCTCGCAAGCCTCCGCTCGTGTGAATGCAAGCGTGTCCACAATAGCATCTCCGTTTGCTGTTATCACCTGCGGTCTTTTTGATACTCTCAACCGGATCTCCTCAACCGATTCGATAACACCGATGCTTTCAATTGCCGCAGATATGCGGCGCGGAAGCATCGAAAGCAATGTTCCTATGTATTCCTCTTGTGAGCCGTGCATATATGGTACACACCCGCTTTCTGCGTGATGCTAATATATATGTGTGTATATGCCGTAAAATGAAATTGAATTCGACTGTATTTTTTCGGTTGCTCAATGGGGTCTTATACAGTGAACGATGTGTAAGCATGCGTGCTCAGCGTCTGACTGAATTACTGTGCGGTTATGCCTTTATCGACTTTTTTGCCGTTTTCATGCTAAGCTTGATTGTCTCAATAAAGAAAGCTGCGATAACTCCAACAAGTTGGATTGAAAGAATGTCTGTTGATACCTCAAATCGAGCGTAACCAAAGCAATAAAGCTCGTATGCAAACCTCACAACTGCGACAATTATCGGCAGAAACGCCGCAGTCGCCATAGCGGAAAGCGGCGATGCAACAATGGCTGTCAATGCGATTGCTATGCCTGCTAAGTATATCGCGCCATTGATTTCTGCAATAATCGGAATTGCTGCAAGCGCGGCACAGGCAATGCCGATGGGTATCATAAGCAGTGATTTGGATGTGTACTCCTTTGCCGATGCCGCGCCAAGCCAAAGCGGCATAAGTATACATGCAGGCGAAACGCTGACCTCGGGTATAGGTGAGTATTCAAACATACCAAGCGTCAGCATACATAAGCAGAAAAAAACTGCCGTCTGCTTTCGATAGCCGCATTGAACGCGCAAGCCTGCACCGATATCAGCCGCGGACAGCAGCATCATGATTATTGCCAGCATTACGAAAATACGCATAAAACACCCCTGCAAACACATTCCTCGTTTCAGTATTTGCAGGGGGCGTTTGTCTTATGACTTTGAATTATCTGAGGCGCATAAATGCGACCATTGAACCGGTACGTTCGCCGTCGCGTCTGTATGAATAGAACAGGTCTTTTTCTTCAAATGTGCAGTGATTCATCAAGGTGATGTTTGAAAAAGCCACACCCGCATCCAACAGCTGAATAATTGCCGCCGCTTCTAATGACACATATGCCTTTCCGTTTTTGCCGCCGCAGGCAATGTCGGGGCACTCAAACTCATCGACAAATGATTCAGCCAGTGAAGCGTCAACCTCGAAGCATTCCTTGCAAATGCATGGACCTATTGCCGCTGTCATGTCGAGAGGATTCGCCCCAAACTCGTTTTGCATACTTTCCACCAAGCGCTGACCTATGCGCGCCCTCATGCCCTTCCACCCCGCGTGTGACAGACCTATTGAACGTGTCGCTCTGTCATATATGAAGAATGCGCTGCAGTCCGCATGAGACGTAACAAGCGTTACATTGGGATCGTTTGTAACAAGACCGTCCGAAAAAGGAAGCGGTTTACGATATATGCCACGCCCGCCGTGAGAGGCGTCCACACGCAGCACCTTTGCACCGTGCTCATGGTTTACCAGCGCAAGCTCGTTATACTCAATACCGTATGCATCGCACAGCAAATGATAGTTCTCATCAATGTTTTTAGGCGGTTCATCCCTTGTCATGCCAAGGTTCAGTGAATCAAACGGCGCGGGACTTACCCCGCCGCGACGGGTTGTGAACCCATGCGTAAGCCGCTCGTCGTCCTGAAAACGCTTAACTTGAAAAACTCCAACGCCCTTATTCTCAACATAGGCAGCGCCCTTTGCCGCTGCGCTCAACAGCTGTTGTGCGTTATTCGCCATTTTGTTCACCAAGCAGCAGCTTAAGCTCCGACATAAATGTGTTGATATCCTTGAATGAGCGATAGACGGATGCGAACCTGACGTACGCGACTTCATCCAAGTCCTTCAGCCTTGCCATAACAAGCTCTCCGATCTTGATCGTTGTAACCTCCTGCTCCAGCGAATTGAACAGCTCACGAATAACATCATCAACAAGTTTGTCCATCGCCGCAGCCGATACGGGCCTTTTTTCACATGCTTTGCGAACCCCGATAAGTATCTTGTTGCTGTCAAACGGTTGCCTTGTTCCGTCACGCTTTACAACGATAATCGGGATTTCTTCAATTTTTTCATATGTTGTAAAACGTCTTCCACAGTTTGTACACTCACGACGGCGGCGAATCGCCGTGCCATCCTCAGTTGGGCGTGAATCAATGACTCGGCTGTCATTGCATAAACAGTACCTGCATTTCATGCTTGCTTTACCTAACCTTGCAGATAGGCTTTCCTTTCAAAAGAGATTGTGACAACAAGCAAACAATGCGAGCCTTACGCTATTCAAGCGATTCTTCGCAATACGATTGTCGAGACACGCTGTCACGCTGTATATTGTACCATGTTTTTTTGCATGACGCTATATCTATTATTAAGTTTTTCAAAAACTATACATTCTCCGCCTGTACAAGGATTACATCGTCTCCGATTTTCTGTATCTTGCAATATGGTATTACGATTTCCTCCGCGCTTCTCAAAAGCCCCCACATACGACTCTGTCCCGGCACGATAAGGGCGCAGATCTGTCCTGTGCAGTCGTCAAATTCTATATCGCAGGAGCATCCCAGCCGTTCGCCGGTGCATATGTTAATTATTTCCTTTCGCCTCAGTTCTGAAAATGTTGTACTTGCCATATGAATCACCTCGCATAATTCGTTCCATTTCAATGTATGCTTGAGCTCTCTGAAAATCGACATAATTGTTCATTGACACAGGCATATTAATAGTATTAAAATCAGACTTGAGGATGAATTGAGGTCAGAATGCGCTGTTCAATATGCGGTAAGGAAAATAGCGACAGTTTCTCTTTTTGCTCCGCCTGCGGTGCAAGGCTTGTCGTTGACTCCGATGATCATTCCCGTGAGCTTTTTTGTGACAATAAAAGCCTCAATTGCCATTCACGAACAGCTAAATCAATACTTATGGCATGTGTTTCGCTCGTCGTACTCGTATCCGCACTTTCTGCGGCAAAGCTTTTTATCGGGAAAGGGTCGAACTCCGGTTATATCGATAACGGTGTACAGACAACCGATAACGCATCAAACGCTGTTGACGGCACAGCTTTGCCGTACTCAACCTTTCCCGTCATTATCAAGCCCACACCGCCGCCACCGTCTCCGACGCCAACCGCTCCTCCTCCCAACATAATCAAGCCAACGCCAACTCCCGATGCTGAGCCTGTCACGGTTCCAACGTCTGATCCCAATGCGTCTATGCCTGACAGAAAGCCCATAGATGCTTTGTGCAGCTTTGTCTTATATGGAAGCGCCTCCTATGCAAGAGCCGCTTTTCCTCCGGAGTATCTTCAGCATGAGATTGACGCTTATGGGAGTGCGATACATTTAATTGGCGGAGAAGACGCCGCCATAGAGATGATTGGCGATATGGTTGTCGGCTCATTTGAGCGGGAATATGGAAGCATTTCAAGCATAACCTATACCGTTCTGCAAAGACGTGTTTATACGGATTCCGAGCTGTCTGAGCTTTGCTTGGGACTTTCTGATTATGGTATGACTTCAATGCCTGTTGAGGCTCGTTTATTGAGCCTTCAATTGAATATTGTCAGCGACAGGGGCGAATTCACAGAGTTCATGAACGTGCGTGTGCTGCTTATCGGCGGAGAATGGTACATACACCCTGCGGATGTTGATTTTTAATGCTTCGGTGTGTTTTGTTGGCTTAGTGTGATTTATGCGACAGTATGACCAATGGTTTTGATTGGCTATACCATCAGCTTTATGGCGTCACGAATACTGTGAACCTGTATCACTTCAATGCCATCGACGTTTTTTAACGGGGTGGTATGCGGCGTGATGACGCTCGAATAGCCCCGCCGCGCACATTCGTTGACCCTGCCAAGCAGTCTGTCAACCCCGCGTATCTCGCCTGTTAAGCTAACCTCTCCGATTACGGCGGTACGCTCGGGTAAACGTCTGTCATATGCGGAACCGACGACCGCCAGCGCGACAGCAAGATCCGCACCTCTGTCATCAACCCTTATACCTCCGACGGCATTTGTATAAACGTCCTTATCGCTTACTCGAACACCTGCACGCCTTTCAAGAACCGCAAGCAAAAGCATAAGCCTGTTAGCGTCCATGCCCGCCGCCATGCGTCGTGGATTTGCAAAAACGGTTGAGGATAACAGAGCCTGAATTTCAACCTGAATCGGACGATTGCCTTCCATTATGCAGGTTACCGCACATCCCGAATCATTGCCGCCCGACACAAACAGATAGGATGGATCCGAAACCTCCGCCATTCCGTCGCTGCGCATCTCAAAAATGCCTATCTCGTTGGTTGAGCCGAATCGGTTTTTAACTGCGCGAAGCAGGCGAAACGCATCGTGCCTGTCTCCTTCAAAATACAAAACCGTATCGACCATATGCTCAAGCAGTCTGGGGCCCGCTATGCTGCCTTCTTTTGTGACATGACCGACTATAAACACAGCGCACCCGTTGACCTTTGCAATTCGCGTCAATGTGGATGTTGCCTCACGTATCTGGGAAATGCTGCCCGCCGCACCGTTTATGTCCATGCTGACCATTGTTTGGATCGAGTCAATTATCAAGAAAGACGGCTGAAGTCTTTCAACCTCAGATTCTATTGTTGATATGCTTGTTTCCGTCATCACAAGCATATCACCGTTAACGCCGCATCTTGATGCACGAAGCTTCAGCTGCGGCTTTGATTCCTCTCCGGATACATATAATACCTTTCCTATTGACACTAAATTGCTTGCAGCCTGCAACAGCAGGGTGCTTTTGCCAATCCCGGGATCGCCTGCAAGAAGTATGGTTGAACCTGCAACGATGCCGCCGCCCAATACGCGATCAAGCTCACCAATGCCCGTTTGAGTTCTTTCGGCGTCTTTATCCTCAACAGACGAAAGCAAAACGGCATGCATGCCCGCGCTTAAAGCGGAACGCTTTGGGCTTTCGGGAGCAACGCTGACCTCAACAAGGGTGTTCCAGCTGTTGCACGACGGGCATCTTCCAAGCCACTTGCCGCACTCATAGCCGCATTCTCCGCAGACAAACTTTGTCTTTTCCTTAGCCATGGTTCTCCTTATACTTATGTGGGAATATTTGCAAACTTGAGGACGTCGCATTCGCGTGTTGTAACGTCCATCCATATGACATAACCGCCTGACGCGCCAAGCAGCTGTGCGGACTCCCATTCCGGCGTAATACGATAGCTCTTGCCCGTGTCAAACATATAAACATAGACGACCTCGTCAATGCTGTATGCAACAAATTTTTCATCCAGATAGAAGTCTACCACACCTGTTGCGATAACGGATGAATTAAGCGATGTGCTGCCGTCCAGCGGAGCGACGTACAGCTTTGACGTCGCGCTGTGATGTGCGTCAAGCCACACGACATAATTGCCATTCATTTCCGGATCGTGCACATACGTCCCCGTCTTATACTCATGTATTGCAGATGTGTCGAGGCTTATGTACTTAATTGTGCTTATTGTTCTGTCATCCTCAATATATGTGCTGTCGTCAGCCGCCCATATAAGTATCCCATTGTATATAAAGGGAGCGCTTGAGCCATAGCATGATGTTGAAACCGTTGTGCTTTCCTGTGTTTCGATATCACAGACGTACAGTTTATCCCGTGAAGTGCCGGTACGCTCAATCCATACGATGTAATGATCATACAGACGCAGCTCGGGCTGCCCTACATACACCTTTTTGATTTCAATCGGCAAGGCGTTGTCGTCTGTAAGCGAATATGCGCAAATAGTACCCCCGCCATCATAATTGGCGTCAAGATAAACAAGCCATTCATCGTTAAATACGGCATAAATGAAATGTGCGTTCTTCGGCTGAATAGGCATCTCTTCGTAATCACCCGTTTGGGGATCGTACTTTATCAGAGCGCACATATGAACATCGCCGTCAACAATCTTGCCTGCGGTAAATAGCATCACGCCATTATACACATATGGATCACCGAACCATCGATATGGTGTATCGACAGAAAGTACGACCTCTTTTTCAGCCTCGCCGGCATTGTAAGCCTCCATTGGGTGAGGCGTTGCCGTCGGCTCCGGAGTGTAATACGGTGTAGGAGTTGCAATAAGCAAATCGTCCTTTTTGAACAATTTTGCAACCTTTGCAACAATTCCGTCCGGAGGAAGCGGTGTGTCAACATTGAAAACAGACTCAAGCAAAACCATCACGACAAGGGTCAACAGCGCAATCCCCGCAAGAATACCAAGCACGGTACCCAGAAGCTTTAACACCGGGCCCCAATTGCTTGCGCTCATGCGTCTGCTGCGCTTACGTCCATATCTTTTTGTTCGATATCGCCGTTTTTTCATGCTGCAACCCCACGTTAGTTTGGGGCATTATATCACATTGCGCAGCTTAAATCAACGACAAAAGAGAGGAGTCTCCCCCTCTCTTTTGAATGATTAAATAAGAAATCAATCGACTATCGTCTCTTCATCAGACGACTCGGACTCTTGCTCATTACAGGAGCAATGCTTTTTGCAGCAAGTTTTAACACCTGTGAATAGCATATAAACTCCGGCAGCAATCGCTGCACCGACAAGCGGAGCAAGTATAAAGAGCCAAACTTGCTTAAGATAATCAACGCTTGTGCCCTTGCCACCGTGAGTAAGCGCGTTTATAAGCGCCGGTCCAAAACTTCTTGCAGGGTTTACCGAAGTGCCCGTATAAGGTATACCGAATATATGGACAAGCGTCAGAGCGACGCCGTTAACGATGCCCGCAACGCCGCTGAATTTTTTATCCGCTGTCGAGAAAAGCACTGTGAGAACAAATACAAATGTGAGTATAACCTCAACGATAAAAGCTCCGTACCAGTGAAGCGATATGCCCGATGTGCTAAGCGCTCCAAACGAGTTTGCCCCCAGGCTGCTTTCCCCAAGTATGCACGCCAACGCTCCGGCACCTGCAATGCCGCCGAGGAACTGAGCAATCACATATCCGACGAAATCAATGAAGCTCATCCTGCCGCTTAGAAGCATGGCAAATGATACGGCAGGGTTGATGTGGCAACCGGATATTCCGCCAAACATATAAATCGCTGCAGTCAGGACAAGCCCAAATCCCAACGCAATTGTCAAAACACCGTTGAGATACATGGAGCCAAAGCGCACCGCAATGCCGCATCCAAAGAAAACAAGCAGCAGTGTCCCAAGAAACTCAGCAAACAGTTTACGAATGTTCATATCCCACCTCCGAATCTTATCTGTATATATTTTAACATATTCGGAAAAAAATGCAAGCACAAAAACAAAAAGACACCCCGTGAGGAATGTCTTCTTTGGAGCTGGTGAGCAGATTCGGACTGCCTACCTCTTCATTACCAATGAAGTGCTCTACCTACTGAGCTACACCAGCAAGTACTCATTTTTGAGTGCCGAATGCTATTATAGCGAATACGGTTTTACTTTGCAAGCCCTTTTTCCCAAATGAAGCGATATATTATGCCCTTTAAATCCTCGACTTGGCTTTCGTATTGTAATTTTATGCCTGTAATCCGATATAGTGTAGCAGTATAAATATACTATAATCCACACTTGACATAAACCATAGTGGATGCTACAATACAAAAGCGCTTGAGGTAATCGGCGCGCAGAGTTTTGTATCTGGGTGTAGCGCAGCTTGGTAGCGTGCTTGAATGGGGTTCAAGAGGCCGGAAGTTCAAATCTTCTCACCCAGACCACGATGGCGGTTCTGATTTTTGTTTCAGAACCGTCATTTTTTTCTTTATAACGTTGATTCTTCGTATGTTCTGGGTCTGTTGTGTAACTTAGTGATTGTTCTGCCCTTTTAGGAACCATACTGCACATGAATTGTACATGCCCATGCTTCAGTTTTTGCTGAATATCTGTTGCAGCAAATGCAAAAGGAAGCAGTATGTGAATGTCGACTCGGCAAGGGTAATTGATATGACAATACGCTGTTTGGGTTGGCAGAGCGACTATCCCCCGATGCAGTCATGCCTGCTTGATGTCAAGGCTTTTCTGCTGCGTTGACAGTGATAATCATTCTCGTTGTTGACGGCTTATCACAGTCATCGGGCGTGTGGCGGGCGGTGCATCTTGACTAATATGCAGTTATTTGATTTTAAGGCATTGTCTGTGCGTTATATTATCGTTTTGTTTTCTGTTTTGCTTTTTGTTGACTAATTGTCAAACGGATGATATTATAGTACCTATTGTCGTTATGACACATGATTAGGGTTTGTGACGCAAACGTATTGCCGCCGCAAAATGGCGGAGAAGGGGAATTATGCAGTATCTGGTGACAATTGTCCGCCTCGGCGACAGCAACGTTGTATATCAAGGTGAAGGCAGAACCGTTCAATTTGCTTTTATTCGCGCCAAGAACGCAGCTAAAGCTGCTAATATGAATATTGATAGCGGGACTTGTGTTATTCAGCGGCGGAACGAGTATTCTAAAGCTCCGGATAGATGGCGCTATTTCAAAACCTGTGAATTTTGTGCGGGCGATGAGCTTGAGCCTGTTTCTGAACGCAAGTCTCGCTGGTCGAATTATCAATAATCAATACCATTACGGCGTTTTCTGCGCAGATTTCTTTTTCCTCATATGTAAAAGTTTTGTCAAGTCATTCCATTGGAGACATTTTGCGATATACTAACGACTATGCTAATGTATTCACGGAGGGCAAAATGCTTCAAATAAAGAATATTCGCAAAAAATACGTCACGGGTGAGCTCACCCAAATGGCGCTTGATGATGTCTCTCTTTGTTTTCGTGACAACGAGTTTGTTGCCGTTCTCGGTCCCAGCGGTTCCGGAAAAACAACTCTTTTGAATGTTGTTGGCGGTCTTGACCGTTATGACGACGGAGATCTGATAATTAACGGAATATCAACAAAAAAATATCGTGACAGGGATTGGGACGCATACCGAAATCATACGATTGGCTTTGTTTTCCAAAGCTACAATCTGATACCTCACCAATCGGTGCTTGCAAACGTCGAGCTTGCCCTGACAATTGGCGGCGTCTCACGAAACGAACGCAGACGGCGTGCGGCGGAGGCTTTGGAGATGGTTGGTCTTGGCGATCAGCTTCACAAAAAGCCGAACCAAATGTCCGGCGGACAGATGCAGCGTGTTGCTATCGCCCGCGCACTGGTAAACGACCCCGACATACTGCTTGCGGACGAACCGACAGGCGCGCTTGACTCTGCGACGAGCACACAGGTTGTCGAGCTTTTGAAAGAGGTTTCAAAAGACAGGCTTGTGATAATGGTTACTCATAACGGAGAGCTTGCATCACGATACGCAACAAGGATAGTCAAGCTGTGCGACGGCAAAATAACTGACGATTCCAATCCTTTTTTGCCCGAAGCAAAAGGCGTTGAGCCAAAGCATCAGACCATGGGCAAGGCGCGTATGTCGTTTCTGACCTCACTCTCACTCAGCGCAAACAATCTGCGCACAAAAAAGGGTCGAACTCTGCTGACCGCTTTTGCAGGCTCTATCGGGATAATCGGCATTGCGCTTATACTCTCCCTCTCGACAGGCGTTGATAACTACATTGACGACATTCAGAAGGAAACTATGTCGTCCTGCCCAATTACCCTCACGGCTGAAACATTTGATATGAGCGCGATGATGGGTATCCGCGGTGAGATGATGGGAGAACGCCAGGATGACGGCAGCGTTGAGCGTTCGGACGGCGTATACTCCGATAACACATCCCTTAAAGTATCCGAGGCATTATCTTCAAGCCTTGCAAAAAACAATCTGACAGCTTTTCGGCAGTATCTGAACAGCCCTGATTGCGAGCTGCTGCGATACGTTGGTGAAAACGGCATTGTGTACACATATAACACAGGCTTCAGCGCTTATTCATACGACAGTCATGGCGCACTTGTCAATTCCGATGCCGATATCGAAAGCATAACAGGCAGCACGACGTCAGGTATTGGCATGGGCAGCTTTGGCGCGATGGGCTATATTACCGGTGAATATGCAACTTCCGGCGTTGCGGAAAACTTTGAAGAGCTGATGGGAGGAGTAGGCGATGAAGCTGTCAGTCCTTTGATTTTGAATAGCTATGAGGTTGTTTACGGAACATGGCCCAACGCATATGACGAGGTTGTGCTCGTTGTTGATAAAAACAATTCAATATCTTCAACCGTCTTATATCAGCTTGGCTTTGTAGCTTCCGATGAGCTCAAGATTATGTGCGACAGTATAGAAAACGGCAATGAGCCTTCGGAAATACGTTTTGACTATGAGGATATGTGCGCCCATGTGTTCTATGTGGTTCCCGCGTGCGACTCATATATCGAAAACGACGATGGTACATATACCTGTGTTGCGGGCAACGCACTCTATACGGATGCTCTCATCGACTCAGGCGTCAAGCTTAGGATTGTCGGAATTATTCGTCCGCTTGATGATGCGTCGAACGCCTCTGTTTCTTCCTGTGTCGCTTATACCTCAGCCTTGACAGACTACTTGATAGATCATACAGATAACAGCCCTGTTGTTGCTGCGCAGGAAGCCAATCCTTCTTATAATATTCTCACAGGTATGCCCTTTGCCGCCGAGAACGACGCGCAAAAGGTTGAAGATGCAAAGTCATACATATTGCAGCTCAACACTTCCGCAAAAGCAGTGCTGTGGCAGCTTATACTCCAAAGCACGCAGCAGTATCCCTCCGGTTCTGCGCCGTCCGATGGTTCCATGCCGTCCGATGGTATGGGCAGCACAAATTACGGCAACGATGAGGCTTCTATGGCTGCGGCGTTGGACGCATGGCTTGCGGATTCTCCGGATGAGTCTTTTCTTATCTCGTTCTATGATGAATACGTCTCCGGATCAAGCTATGATGATAACATGTCGGCGTTTGGCAAGGTCAGCTATGACGCTCCATCCTCTATAAGCATATATACCGACAGCTTTGAGGATAAGGAGTCTGTGATTGAATGCATATCCCGATATAACGATACGGTTGACGAAAGCAAGCGTATCACCTATACCGATTATGTCGGGCTTTTGACAAACTCCATAACATCAATTGTTGATGTTATTTCATATGTATTGATTGCCTTTGTGGGTGTTTCGCTTGTGGTTTCCTGCATAATGATAGGTATAATAACTCACATATCCGTGCTTGAACGCACAAAGGAAATAGGCATACTGAGAGCGTTGGGCGCATCAAAGCGCAATATATCGCAGGTGTTTAACGCCGAAACGATAATAATCGGTTTTGCAGCGGGTCTGCTTGGAGTGGGGATATCCGCACTGCTTACCATTCCGATAAACGCCATCATTGGCGCTTTAACCGGTGTAAACACAGTTAAGGCAACACTGCCGATAACGTCCGCTTTGATACTGATCGTTATCAGCGTTGCCATAACAGTGCTTGGTGGTTTGATTCCGGCGCGCAAAGCCGCAAAAAAGGATCCCGTTATAGCGTTGAGAACTGAGTGACGTCGCATGAATAGGCGTGCAAGGTCATCGCTTTAATTAAGTGTTCTCGGTCCGTCCTCTCAAGCCGCCTCTGTATTAACACGACAGTTGGCGGCTTGAGGCTTGCCGAGGCATACCGAACAAGTCATATTCTTCTTTTGCGTAATGTAAAAGCCGTCCTATACAGCACGCTATTCATTTTCATCCAAGCGGCATTCCGTGTTAATATACCTTTTTATGTATTGCAATACTTTCTTTTGATTTGGGGGTGTTTTGTAACTTTTGGGATATGTTGTCATTTTCGTTCACGAAAAGTTCACACTCACGTTTCAAATCGAATAAAAAAGTATGGCATTCTATATACCATATGTGGTATAATGGGATATTAAAAACCACGGCAGAATAATCGGCCGGGGGTAAACTATCATTTCAGGAGGAAACACGAAATGTCAAAGACCACAAAGCTTCTCGCCGTTATACTGACGGCAGTGATGACACTGGCAATGCTGCCCGTGGCTTCATTGGCTATGGCAATTGATGCCTCAGCAATGGAAGCAACTCGACTTGGGTATCTTGACGCGGTATGGGAAGATCTCGATGCCGTTGAGTCCGAGATGCTTGCACTTGGCGCCACCCCCTCGGAGGTAACAATGGCCGTTTACAAAGCGGCACTGAAACTGGATCTCGTTGATGAAGGCAGCATTGCCGACCTCGATGATAACGGCTTCTCCTTCAAGGTTAATGGTATGGCGAGCGGTTACGATTATAAGATCCGTAACACTGCATTCCAGTCCTCTCTCACAAGTGAGGCTGTTGATCAGATTATTGAAGTCGTTGGCACAAAGAACAGCCCCAGCAGCACTAACGTTCTTCTTGTCGGGCCTTGGTATGCAAGCGATACGAGCTTTACAGACCAATACAAGACAGAGGCGCAGTCAATCGCAACAGCAACCGGCGGCACATACACCCTTATCAAGGATTCAAGTGCGACAGGTACCGCTGTAGCGGCTGCATACACAGGCAAGGGCGTTGTTATATATGACTCTCACGGAGCGGCGTATAACAGCACATCCTATCTCTGCCTCACCGCAAGCACCGGTCTTACGTCTTCAGACTATTCAAACGGTTGGGCGTATAACGGCGGCTCTTGGTATGGCATTGATGGTCGTTACATCAAAAACTACGTTTCCGGCACTCTTTCCAACTGCATAGTATGGATGGCAATCTGCGAAGGTATGAAGTCATCCGGCGGCGGCGTAACCGGTACGGCTCTTCTGTCCGCAGGCGCAGCGTGCGTATACGGCTATTCACAGTCTGTTTCCTTCACGGGAGACTATAAGTACGAGACATACTTCTGGAACATGATGAAAAATGGCTCCACGGTTTCAGAGGCATACACAAGCATGACGGCTTCCCTCGGCAATTGGGATCCGGCATACAGCTCTTCATCCGGCGCTGCATGGCCCATCGTCATGAGCCCCACGGATTCCTTCCCCTCCAACCCTGACAGTCATCAGACTGTAACCTGCGATTGGACGCTTATGGGCAGCACCACAACTGATCCCGTTGCTATTACCAGCGCTTCCATCGCTGCTGTTACCGTCAACGTTGGCGCGACTGCACAGTCTGTTCTGACGGTTGCCCCCACAAATGTTGATTACACCGTAACATATGCCAGCTCCAATACCTCCGTTGCAACGGTAAACTCCAGCGGAGTTGTTACAGGCGTTGCCGGGGGCACCGCGACATTGACTGCAACTATCCATGATAACGTTGCCA
>CAYXRF010000014.1:0-38418 GCA_964467585.1 uncultured Oscillospiraceae bacterium
GGTACGATTGGAAACTGCTTTTTGAAAAAAGCGTTTCCAAGCCTTCCGAAAAACTTCTGATAATCAGTCAATAAACAGTTTCAAACAATATAAAAAATCAATTGTTCAAAGCGTATGTTTGCGCAAAAGCGCAAACTGACGCTTTGTAATACATTATTATATTACGATATAATTCAATTGCTTTATCTATGCCTGCTGTTTGCGGGTACATGGACGCAGTCCCTGTCGGTGGCTTGGAGGCAGAGCCTCCAACGTATCACCCGCATGGTACGATAGGTACGATTGGAAACTGCTTTTTGAAAAAAGCGTTTCCAAGCCTTCCGAAAAACTTCTGATAATCAGTCAATAAACAGTTTCAAACAATATAAAAAATCAATTGTTCAAAGCGTATGTTTGCGCAAAAGCGCAAACTGACGCTTTGTAATACATTATTATATTACGATATAATTCAATTGCTTTATCTATGCCTGCTGTTTGCGGGTACAGGGACGCAGACCCTGTCGGTGGCTTGGAGGCAGAGCCTCCAACGTATCGTATCTTCCGTATCCTTTGATGTATCACTCCGCGTTCTTTTTGTCGTGCTTGGCTTTTATGCGCGCCTCGGTTCCTAACTCACCGGGGTGGTAATACACCTTGCCGCGCACGGCGGGCGGCATATAGTCCTGTTCGACCTCATGGTTAGGATAATCATGCGGGTATTTATAGCCAACGCCGTGACCGAGCCTTTCGGCACCCTTAAACGAGGTATCGCGGAGATAAACAGGCACCGGCTCATCGAGTGTGTTTTCGGCGTCGGCGAATGCGGAATCGACTGCAACGACTATTGAATTGGACTTGGGGCTTTCGCAGAGGAATATAATGGCTTGGGCGATAGGCAAGCGAGCCTCGGGCATACCGATAAGCTCAAGCGCCTGTGCTGCGGCGACCGCCTGCTGCATAGCGGTGGGGTTTGCCATGCCGATATCCTCAGAGGCGTGGGCAATTATGCGCCGACAGATAATGCGGGGATCGAGTCCTGCGTATATCAGTCGTGAAAACCACGCAAGCGCGGCATTGCTGTCGCCTCCGCGCAGTGATTTGCAAAATGCGGAGAGCATATCATAGAGCTGTTGATCATCGAGCCGCGCAACCTTTTTTTGAATGGATTCGGCGGCGATCTCACGCGTTATGCGGATAACGCCGTTGGTGGGCAGTGTTGTGCGAACGGCAAGCTCCAGAGCGTTAAGCGCGGTGCGTGCATCGCCGTTTGCGATAAATGCGATATGCGAAAGCGCATCGTCGTCTATCACGGCATGATAAGCGCCAAGCCCACGTTCACAATCGTTGAGCGCGGCTGAGACCTGTTGAGCGACGTCGTCAACGGAGAGCGGATAGAACTGAAACAGACGGCAGCGGCTGACGATGGCGCCCGTCATTGCGATCATCGGATTTTCGGTTGTGGAACCGATAAAGCGAACGACGCCGCTTTCAAGCGCGGGCAAAAGTGCGTCGGACTGGGTTTTGCTCCAGCGGTGACATTCGTCAAGAAGAAGGTATGTGCTTTTGCCGTACATTCGCAGACGTGCATCGGCGGCGGCGATAACATCGCGCAGCTCTTTTACGCCGGAGGTAACGGCATTGAGCTTGACAAACTCGCTGTGGGTGGTGTTGGCGACAATGGATGCAAGCGTTGTTTTGCCGCAGCCTGGCGGCCCCCAGAATATGCTTGACTGGAGGGTGTCGGTTTCTATTGCGCGGCGAAGCAGCTTGCCGTGCCCCACGATATGCTGCTGCCCGACAAACTCATCAAGAGTGCGGGGGCGCATACGGTCGGCAAGCGGGGCGTTTTGTGCTGCCGACGCGGAGAATAAATCCATAGCTCACCTTAAAAAGGCTCCCCTAAGAGCGGGGAGCCGAGGATTCTAATCAAATTCCGTCAATCTTCAACTGCTCCGCAAAGCTCATATCAAGCATACGGCGCGGCAGATGCTTGAACATATGCGCCATTGGCAGACGATCATGAATGGTTTTGACGGCAAGCGCGAAAAGCGGCGCGGCGGATATGACCTTGATCTTGCCTGAGCCTGCAATGGCGGGACAATCAACGGTGTCGGTTACGATTAGCTTTTCAATCGGGCTGTCCTCTATGCGCTTAACGCCCTTTTCATCAAGCATCGCGTGGGAAAGGAATGCGTAAATGTGGTTGGCGCCCTTGTCCGCAAGCCCGTGTGCAACGTCTGTAATAGTGCCCGCACTGTTGGTAAAGTCATCTACCACGATACAGTTCTTGCCCTTAACCTCACCAATAATCTCAAGCACCTTGGCGTTTTCGTCATGAGAGGTGCGAACCTTATCGCCAATTGCGACATTGCAGCCGAGATCGTCCGCAAACAGACGCGCACGCTTTGCAAAGCCCGCATCGGGGGATACTACAACAATGTTGTCGTCAATTATGCCCGCACGCCTTGCATAAGCGCAAAGCAGCGGACGCGCATAAAGATGGTCAACGGGCTTTTTGAAAAAGCCCTGAACCTGCGCGGCGTGCAAATCCATTGTGATGACGCGGTCAACGCCCGCCTCCTCAATGCAGTCGGCGCATACGCGGGCGCGTATGGAAACGCGTGGCTCGTCTTTTTTGTCCGCCTTGGCATAGCCAAAGTACGGAATTATCGCGGTGACGGAATTGGCGCTTGCGCGTCTGAAGGCGTCTATCCAGAATATCAGCTCCATAAATTCATCATTGGGATTTCTGCCGATAGTCTGAACGATGTAAACGTCTTTATTGCGGATGGATTCATCCGCACGGACATATATATTGCCCTCGGAAAACTTGATAGTGGTGGACGCTCCGCGTGTTGTGCCAAGATAGGCGCACATACGGTCTGCAAATTTTTCGCTGCCGCTGCCGGCAAAGATTTTGATAATGCCGCTGCCCTCGCTCATAAACAGAACCATCCTTCATATAAAGCTTTTGAGCCTGACGCCCAGTAAATATTTGGGCAGGCACAGGACAAAAAAACTCCCCATACCACCCGATGATAGCATTATACCAGAAATGACGGCCTGCTTCAATCAATAGCGCGAATATATCATGACCGTATGGGCATCGCCCGCTCGGCGCCGCGGGAGGGGCTTTTGCTTTGTCGTCCCGTCTGCCGTCACAATCGGCGGATATATTTAAGCATGACATTGTTTTTTTAATGCTTAGGTGATATGCTTCACATATTATCGTTACAGCATCGGAGGCGTTTATGAAACTGATTATCGCGTCTAATAACGCACATAAGGTTGATGAGATAAGGCAGATACTAAAGGGGTGTTTTACACAAATCAGCACGTTGGCGGAAGCGGGCTTGGATATCGATGTGGTTGAGGATCGGGACACGCTTTGCGGCAACGCTCACAAAAAGGCTGCTGAGGTGTTTGCCGCGCTTGAAGGCAGGCTTTCTCACGGTGACGGCGTGCTTGCGGACGACACGGGGCTGCTTGTTGACGCGCTTAACGGGGCGCCGGGGGTTTATTCCGCACGCTACGCGGGGGAGGGTCATGACGACGTCGCCAACCGCGCAAAGCTTTTGGCGGAGCTTGCGGCAACGCCGATGTGTGAGCGCACAGCCCACTTTGCAACCGCTATGTCGCTTATCCGCGTTGGCTATGGCGACATTGAAGCGACAGGACGTGTTTACGGACGGATACTGACATCCGAGCGCGGCACGGGCGGCTTTGGTTACGATTCTCTTTTTTATTACGAGCCGCTTGGCAAGACATTTGCGGAGATGACTGCGGAGGAAAAAAACTCCTTAAGTCACCGAAAAAATGCTCTTTCACTGGTGCTTGCCGCTTTGGCGGCAGACGATTGCCGCTGATATGCGCGTCGGCGTGATATCCGACACCCACGGCAGCACGCACGCCATTGACTTGGCGTTGAAGCGTGCGGGGGATGTTGAAGCGTGGATACATCTGGGGGATATTCTGTCTGACGCGGATTATATCCGCCGCAAGTCGGGGCTTGCAGTATATTCGGTGCGCGGCAACTGCGACGGTGGCTATTCGCTTGAGGACAACGACCTTCCCTCCGATGAAAACCATGCAGCGGAACGCGTTATCACGCTTGACGGTGCAAGGCTTTTTTTGTGCCACGGGCATAGGTACAGGGTTGATTGGTCACAGTATGCGCTGTGCCTGCGTGCGGAGGAGCTGCAAAGTGCGGCGGCATTGTTTGGGCACACTCACACGCCATTGCTTTCGGCATACGGGAGCTTGCTTTTGCTTAACCCGGGCAGTCCGTATCAGCCGAGAGGCGGGGCTAAGCGAACGTTTGCTGTGATGGCAATCCATTCTGCAGACGTAAACGCAAGGATTATTCCATTGGATTGATTTTTTTAATGGGCTTGCTTTATTTTGAGGGCGAAAGGAGTGCGCTCCACACCTCAATATCCACAAGCTCTCGCGGCGGCAGACCTTTTTTTCTGCAAAAGCGTGCCGCGGCGTTTGCCGCAAAGGGGTCAAAGCGGCAATCAAGCGTGATCCCGCCCATGCCGTTTTGCAAAAGCAGAGACTTTGCAAGCGCGGCATACCCGCCTATGGCTCCCACGTCGACAACGGGCGGCAGGCGCGGAACCGCTATTGACGCCATTATGCCGTCGGGCGATTCAAGCGCTGTGCTGATATGCGAAAATACTCCCGTGCGCATAAGCTCCGTCCGCAGCCTTTCGCGGGGAGCGGGCTCCATGTGTGCGCCGAGAATAAGCCGCCGTCCCACATGGCACGGCGCAATACGGCTTCCGGAATGAGGACGAAACCCTCCGCATACCTCTATGCGTCTGCCGATAAGCATACAGCAGCGGCGATACGCACGGATAAGCTCAATGTCAAGCCAGCCTATCGCGCATTGCGTAACGCCTTCAAGCTCATCGCGGACAAACGCATTCCGCATATAGCTTTCCGCCGAAAAGCAGTCTGCCGGCAGGGACGACGCCTGTATAATGCGGAAAGAATCTGAACCGAATACAAACACTATTGCCATACTCTAAGCTATGCGTCCGGCGACTCAGACGCTAATAAAATGCGGAGAGTTAACGCAGGAAAAAGAGACGGTAATATGCAAAGGATAGGGCAAACGCCCCAAACGCAAAGCGAACGCGAAAGCGCAAGACGCGATATGATGCTGAAGACGCACATACCCTCTCTTGTGCTGAAAATGGCTATCCCAACGATAATCAGCATGTTGGTCACAAGTATGTATCATCTTGCGGATACATACTTTATCGCCACGGTTATTCAGTCGGACGCCGCCACCGCCGCCGTAAATATCAATTCGGTGTTGGATAATCTGATTATGATGGCGGGCTCCTTTCTTGCCGTCGGCGCAAACAGCTATATAGCAAGGCTGATGGGTGCAGGGCGCAACGACCACGCCGAAAAAGTGCTTTCCACAGCATTTTTCTCCGCGCTGGGACTTGGTCTTTTGGTTACCGTTTTAGGCTTTTGCACCATGGAGCCTATGCTGACGCTTTTTGGCGCGGGCGAAACTACCATGGGCTATTCCGTTGAATATGCACGTTACGTTCTTTATGCCGCACCGTTTATGGCGGCAAGCTTTGTGTTGAATCAATGCCTGAGAAGTGAGGGCAGCGCACTGTATTCCATGATAGGCATGATATCCGGAGCGGTGCTTAACGTTGGGCTTGACTGGCTGTTCATGGTTAAGTTCGGGTGGGGAATGACGGGAGCTGCGGCGGCAACCGCGATAGGCAAGGCGATAAGCTTCGGCGTGCTGCTCATCCCCTATTTCAAGCGCAGGAGCATACTTTCAATCAGATTCAAAAACATATCCTATTCAAAGGATATTGTGACGGAGATATTCAAAATGGGTAATCCGTCGCTTGCGCGGCTTGGACTTTCTTGCGTTGCGACTGCACTTTTGAACAACCTTGCGAACGGCTTTGCGGACGATTCTGTCATTGCCGCGATAACAATAGTCAACAGGGTTGTTCAGGTGATAACCTCCGCGCTGCTTGGCTTTGGTCAGGGCTTTCAGCCCGTTGTGGGCTTCAACTGGGGCGCAAAGCGATATGACAGGGTAATGGAAAGCTTCAAATTCGCCTCGATTGCAGGCGTCGTCGCTGTTACGGTGATGTCGATAGGCTTTGGCTTTGCCTCCGAATGGATAATGCGATTGTTCGACGCAAGTGAAAACGCAGTGCGGCTGGGTACGCTTTCGCTTGTGCTGAACTGCGCGGCAAGCCCTTTCCACGCGTGGGGGATTGTAGTAACCATGGCATACGCGGGCGCGGGCAAGGGGTTTGGCGCCACTATGCTTTCGCTTTGCCGACAGGGGCTTTGCTTCATACCGCTTGCGCTGCTGCTTAACGCCGTGCTTGGGGCGGAGGGGCTTGCCGCCACTCAGGCCGCCGCCGATGTGCTGACGTTTTTTGTTGCGCTGCCCCTTGCAATCAGCTTTGTTAAGCAGACAAAAGCCCTGATGAAGCAACAGGCGGGTCTGACGCCGAGCTTGTCAAATCCCCTAAATATATAGTAAAAAACGCTTGCCAAACAGTTGGCGTTGGCAGTATAATAGCAACTGCGGTATTTTGTCGCCGCAAATACGCGGCAGGAGGGCGGCTACTCGCTCTGCGCCGAATTATTTAAGGAGAAACCACAATGAAGAAGGATATCCATCCCGCATACGGTGAGAGCATCGTTCGCTGTGCCTGCGGTGAGACCTTCAAGAGCGGCTCCGTCAAGGGTGAGCTCAAGGTCGAAATCTGCTCCAAGTGCCATCCCTTCTACACCGGTCGCCAGAAGCTCGTTGACACGGGCGGACGCGTTGACAAGTTCAAGAAGCGTTACGGCATGAACTGATTTTTGCATCCGATTATAAAAGCCCCCATGTGAGCAAGCTCACACGGGGGTTTTTATTTGCTTTGTTTTTTAATTGAGCAGCTTGCCGTATATGCGCCCGACGGCTGTCTAAACGGCAAGCATTGCTGCGGTTACTCCGCCTTCATCGCCCTGACCTTTTCGGTAAGCTGCGGAACAATCCTGTTAAGGTCGCCCACAACGCCGTAATCCGCTATGCCGAATATCGGCGCGGCTTCGTTGCTGTTTATGGCAATGATAATGTCGGACTCCTCCATGCCTGCAACGTGCTGTATCGCGCCGCTTATACCCACTGCGATATAAAGCTTTGGACGCACGGTTTTGCCCGTCTGCCCAACCTGAAGCTCTTTATCAATCCAGCCCGCGTCAACCGCGGCGCGGCTGCCGCACACCATGCCGCCGAGAGCATCCGCAAGGTCGTACAGCAGCTTGAAATTCTGCTTGCTTCCCATGCCTCTGCCGCCTGCAACAAGTATATTGGCGGAACCGATATCCACGTTTTCAGTTGACTTTTTTATGACGTCAAGCACATCGACATAGCAGTCGTTGCGTGTGAAATTGAGCTTGAACGGCAGAACCCTTGCTTCACGTCCTGCAATGCGCTCAGACTTTTTCATAACGCCGGGACGCACCGTTGCCATCTGCGGACGGTAATCGGGGCAAAGTATAGTCGCCATAAGATTGCCGCCAAACGCAGGACGCGTCATCATGAGCTGCATTGTATCTTTGTCAATCTCCAGCTTGGTGCAGTCGGCGGTAAGCCCCGTATGCACCCTTGCCGAGACGCGGGGCGCCAAATCACGTCCTATGGTGGTTGCGCCATAAAGCACAATTTCGGGCTTGAAATAGCTGATAACGCTGTACATCGCGTGGGCGTATGGCTCGGTTGTGTAGGCGGCAAGAGCAGGGTCGTCTATCAAAATGACGGTATCCGCGCCGTATTCGCCAAGCTCCGTGCAAAGTCCGCGAACTCTGTCGCCGCATAGCACTGCGGCAACCGTTGTACCTCTGTCGGCGGCAAGCTGCGCCGCCTTGCCCAGCAGCTCAAACGAAACGGGAGCTATCTTGCCCTCAATCTGCTGAATAAAAACGTAAATGCCTTTATATTCGGTAAAATCCTTCATACTGTTCACCCTATATCACAAAGCGTTCGCGGAGCTTAGCGGCAATATAATCCGCTGAGGATTCCGCATCAAGGCTGACTATCTCACCCTTGGACTTGAGCGGCTTGGGGAAGCTCTCTTTCACACGGGTGGGAGAACCCTTTAAGCCAATGTTTTCATCCGCGACAGGAACGTCCGGACGAGTCCAAACCGTAACCTGCTTTTCACGATAGGCGGAGAATATGCCGCCCGGCGTCATATAGCGGGGACGGTTAAGCTCGGTAAGAGCGGTGACAAGGCAGGGCATTTTAACACGGATGACCTGATAGCTGTCTTCAAACTGACGCTTGACTATCAGAAAATCGCCAACAAGACGAATTTCTTCCGCATAGCTGACGTTTGGAATGCCCAGATGCTCCGCCATCTGCGGCCCCACCTGAGCGGTGTCTCCGTCGATAGCCTGACGTCCTGTAAACACTATGTCGAACGGCAGCTTGGAGACTGCGGCGGCAAGCGTTGACGAGGTTGCCCATGTGTCCGCGCCGCCGAACGCTCTGTCTGTTACAAGGTACGCGTCGTCCGCGCCCATTGCAAGCGCCTCGCGCAGAACCGCGTCCGCCTGAGGCGGCCCCATTGAAACAACGCTGACGTGCGCACCTATGGTATCCTTAAAGCGCAGCGCCGCTTCAAGCCCCGCTTTATCGTCCGGGTTCATAATTGAGGGAACTCCGTCTCGAATAAGCGTGCCCGTCTTTGGGTCAAGCTTTACCTCGTTTGTGTCCGGAACCTGCTTTATACAAACAACTATGTTAAGCATATGTACTTCCTCCCCTTCAGCTGAGCAGACTGCCCGCGATGACCATACGCTGCACCTCGCTTGTGCCCTCGTATATCTCGGTGATCTTCGCGTCGCGCATCATGCGTTCGATGGGATATTCCCGTGTGTAGCCATAGCCGCCGTGCAGCTGGACGCACTTGGTGGTGACGTCCATTGCCGTTTCGGAAGCGACAAGCTTTGCCATTGCCGCCTCAACGCTGAAACGCTTCTGGGTATCCTTTGCCATTGCCGCCTTGTAGACAAGCAGCTTTGCGGACTCCACCTTTGCCGCCATTTCAGCGATTCTGAACTGAGTGTTTTGAAAATCGGATATGTGACGTCCGAACTGCTTGCGCTCCTTAACGTAGGCGATTGTCGCCTCCAGTGCGCCCTCAGCAATGCCAAGCGCCTGCGCCGCAATGCCTATCCTGCCGCCGTCAAGCGTGCCCATGGCGATTGAAAAGCCCTTGCCCTCCGCACCCAGCAGGTTTGCCTTGGGAATGCGGCAGTCGCGGAAAATAAGCTCATAGGTGGACGAGCCGCGAATGCCCAGCTTTTTCTCCTTTGTGCCGAATGTGAAGCCGGGAGTGTTTTTTTCAACAATAAATGCGGATATACCCTTTGTGCCCTTTGACGGGTCTGTCATTGCAAATATGACATAGACGTCCGCTTCCTTGCCGTTGGTTATAAATATCTTACTGCCGTTAAGAACATACTCGTCGCCGTCAACAACGGCTCGAGTCTGCACGCCCGCGGCGTCCGTACCGGCGGATGGCTCTGTCAGCGCAAAAGCGCCAAGCAGCTTGCCCGAAGCAAGTGGAATGAGATACTTCTGCTTTTGCTCCGCCGTGCCGTACTTGAGTATCGGGTCGCAGCAAAGCGATGTGTGAGCGGAGATTATAACCCCCGTTGTGGCGCAGCGCTTTGAAACCTCCTCCACGCAGAGAACATAGGCAAGGCTGTCGCAGCCCTGACCTCCAAATTCGCGCGGCACAGGTATGCCCATAAAGCCATACTTTTGCAGCTTTTCAACCGTGTTTCTCGGAAATTCCTCCGTGTCGTCTACCTCTTTGGCATAGGGCTTGACCTCGTTTTCGGCAAATTCCGAAAACAATGTTCTCGCCATGAGGTGCTCGGAGTCCAATGTAAAATCCATACTATCCTCCGTTGCGAAACGCTTCGCATATTTGACGCAGCACCTGTACGGATACTGCGTCAATACTATTATAACGCGCACCCTTTATCTTATCAACCCAATTTGCCATATTAAAAAGTTATATTCGTGCTTAAAAATGATATGACGCCGCTTGTATCAAAACGAGCGGCGCCTCTGTGTCGTTCTATATACGCAACGGTATTATAATCACGCTTTAACCTATACCGTTTTCTTCCCTGTATTTATTGTCGCGTCCCATATCGATAAGATCCTGACGCGTGTATGGAAGCATCTCGGGAACCGCAAAGCGGAAGGAGCTGTCAAGCGGTATTCTCACAATCTGAACGACGTCCTCTTTTAGCATCAGCATATATATTTCGTTGACAGAGTATGCCTTGATGCAGCCGCTTAAGCTGTAATCCCATGAGCGCAGCGACATATAATCGAACGCGTCAAAGCCCGCAACAAGGCTTCCGTTTGCATCCAACGCCCCAACAAAGAAATAATCGTAGGCATAGTCCATCACCGTGCCGTCCGCAAGCGTGGGATAGCAGTTGCAGTTATAGGAAGCTACATACCCCGTTTCGCTCTGAAAATACATCTTTTGTGCATACGCGCTGTCGCTGAATGTGATATCGTCTCTTGATACGCTTACCTCGTCCACAAAAACGAAGCTGCCGCTGTCTATTGAGTATCGACGAATGAGCCCGGGCATCCCGCCGTCTGTCATCTCAAGCAGCACTCTGCCATCGGGCAGAGTTACGCTGCCCTTCAAATTCATATCGCTTTCAAGGCTGTCGCTGCCCTCGATCAAGCATGTAGGCCAATTTGTTATGGTTTTAACCCTGTTGGAGTTTTCGTCAAACGCCCTAAGCTCCCTTTGACCTGTGACGCCGTTGGAATAATCGACATACCAAAGCCCATCGACAAATACGCAGCCCCACATGAAGCGTGAATCGGTATGCTCAAGCTCAATGGTGTTTACAAGCTCGCCATTCGAAAACTGATATATGCGGAACAACGTGCCGTCAAGTATGTAAGCGCCGCCGTCGCCATAAACGCCCCAATCAATAATTGAGCCTCTGCTCCCTGATTTGGGCAGCAGAGGGCTGCCCGCTTCCACCTGCTTCGAGTACGAACCGGGATTGATAAAAATCAGGCAGCTGCCGTCGTATTCCGACTTGGGTATAAGCATTTCAAAGCTTGTTGCGGATTCCCAGTCCGGAGCGCCCGATGGCAGGTCGTAGGCGTCCTCATACGAGTTGCACAGCTTAAGCGGAAGCGTAAGCATAACGTCATAATCGGTAAACGGGGCGGGAGTTATGTGGGCATATGCCGTTGGAGCGGCGGTTGACGCCGTTGTGGGAGCTGTCGTGACGTCTGCCGCCGTGGGTGTGAACGTTGGCGCGTCCGTTTGCACCGGCTTATTCGTCACTGTGGAGCAGGCGGTGAGCATAGCCGCAATCAGCAGCATGGAAAGCGCTGACAGAATAAACTTGGAATGCTTCATTTTGTCTCCTCATTCAGGCAATAAGCCTGTTATTTTTTTGCAAGGGAGTATCGGAACAATAGATATTGTTCTCTGCTTGGCTGTTGATATTCTGCCGCATATGCCGCACCTGTAGTTTAGACCATACGGTTTCCATATATGATCCGAGTATATTGCATATGAACAAACAGTGCAGCTACACCAATGTTGGGTGGCATTGCTGCTGTAGGATGTGCCGGCAGTGTGGTTGTTCTGTGTTCCTGCCTTGTTGCAAACAGTACAATAGTGCCAGTGTTTGGTAGAATTTGTCATATAGCCTATAGACCACGTATGTGCTTCTGGACTGCCTATGAATTGACAGTCTTCATCTTGGCACTTTAAGAAGTGTACGCTTCCATTGTATTCAATCACCAAATCACAGGTAGCATGCCAAGGATTCTTGAGTATGTAACGCGAACTAAGCGACGATAATGACATGCTTCTGATGCTTGCCTTGCCGGTGGTTGTTTTTGTTGTGTCGTACACAGTAAGAGTATTGTTGCTGCTATTGAAGGTCGCATGCATCATTATGTGACCATGCCGTACATTATTATTGTCATAGTAACTATATACCCAGTAATCCATTCGTTGAGCCGATTGAGCAAGCAAACTCAGGTTTTCTGCAGTACGTTGAAACCCATAGGTGGAATAATACGTCTCAGTTGTTGGTCGCCCGTCTGTGCAATACGCGTTAATGGCATACCCTGAGCAATCCGCACCGCACGCTTTTTGGTGGTGCAAGCTTGAGTCTGCAATATTTCCGGCGCTATGGTAGTATTGTGTGTTGCTATAGTATGTTGTTAACAGAGTGTCAAAGCTTGAAATTGAATCCTCGTCTCCTGTCGAATACGGAATACCCGACACGGTTGACCCGCTTGCCGCAGAGGCAACATAGCCCGGCAGCTCAAACGCAGTTCCGTTACCATCCCAATCATGTTGATTAAGCGTATTGACCGTGAATGAATGCGTTGTATACGAAAGTGCCACATTGTACGCTTCGCTGTAAGTTACCGTCGCGCAGCGTACGCCGCTTCTTGTTTCGCAAGGCAACGCACTGCTTTGTGTGGAATTTGATACATGGTTTTCAATTATTGCAACAGCCGTGGAAAGCCCAAGCCGAACGATGCTGACCGTGCCTTTATCGCACACCATTTCGTAGAATGCATTATCCTCACCAAGGGCAATATGCTGGGATGGCAGCGCGTATCTGGTATCGTTGTCGACAATCGATCCTGCAATCAAATTGCTGTTTTTATCATATACGCGCAATGTATTATCACCCGTCAGACTACCGTTCTTGTCCAGCAGAGCGCTGCAGCAGTACACATACAGATTGCCGTTCCCGTCAACGCCCTTGATATCAATGCCCATGCCCACCGATGAGAATTTCCAACTATAGCCTCCATACTTTATATTGAAATATTCGTCATCGCAAGCTATGTTATAAATATCGCTGCACTTCACAAATTCACCGTTGACCAGCCTGTAATTACCGTATATGGATGCGCATACTACAAGCTCACGGTTATCGACGCGCAGTGAAGCCACAAGCGGGCCCATGTCGACCTCATATACATCGTAATTATCGTCTGCATTTGGATTGAATATGGATTCAACCGCCTTTGGCAGCTGATAGGAAAAAGTGTTTTCGCCGCTAAATTCGTATATTTTGCTGGTTATGTTGTCCAATACGTAGAAGCTGTCGCCTATGACCGCCATCTTATATGGAAGCACCGCAACGCTGACGTCTATCAGCCGCTCCTCTTTACCGCTTGCCATGTTGTAGATGCGTATATACTTGCCGTATGTGTCGAGTATTGCCGCTCTGCCGTCGCTCATTACACAAAAGCCCTCCGGTGCGAGATACGTCCTGCCAACGGCTCCGTCGCCATCACCATCAGCATAATAGGCGTATGTGAGCATATCTCGGCTTTTCTCGGATGATGATCCATACGGCACTTCGCAAACAGGAATCTGCATCACACTTTCAATGATGGGCTTTGATGAAATTTCGAGCGTTTCATAAGTAAACTCGGGATTGGATGTTTGAACTTCAGAACCTTCTGCCACCCGGCAGTCTTCACTATCGGGAACGTCGGAGCATACCTCATCGGTTGCGGGGCAGCATGTTTTTTCGCATACATGCGCGCCGCCGCCATGTACGGCAATGCAATTACCGGACACGGCAAACAGTGTCAGCACAGAAAGGAAAATTGAGATAATTCCGGATTTCATGTGAATAGCGCCTCCCTTACATTATTTTATCAACATACTGTATGCTGCGTGCGATATATCATTGTCACACAGTACTCCTACTTATATGACGAAGCAAAGGGCAAGAAGGTTCCCGATAAGATGAAAATTTTGGATGTTATGTGTGATATGATTGTTATCACATAAACGAATGTCAGCGTATCTGAATTAGATGGCATTGACACACCGTTCTCCCGCTTATATAATACAGCAAAGGGGCAAGGAGGTTAATTAAAATGAAAATTTTATCCGCAGAAATTGAGCTTTTGCCTGATGTAAGGCTTATCGGAAGGCGTTATGCCGATGCGGACAGAAATTCACAGGGCTTATTTGCCGATCAATGGGCCGCATGGTTTGCAAGCAGCGACTGCGATAAGCTGAGGAGCTGCCGCGGCATAAAGGACGTGAGTGACGCCATGGTTGGCGCGATTCGCTGCACGGGCAATGGATTTGAGTATTGGATTTGCATGTTTATGTCCGCTGATGATACAGTCCCCGCAGGGTTCGACTTTGTTGATATACCCGCGTGCAAAATGGGAGTTGCTTATATTTACGGCAATGAAGCCTCGGGTGAGATATACGGCATGGAAGCGACAAGCGCCTGCCGGAGGGCATTTGCCGAAAGGGGCTGGCGGATTATTGAAGGCGGTTGGCAATTTGAGCGATATGTTCATCCGCGCTATACCACGCCTGATGAAAGCGGCAATGTGATATTGGACTATTGTATTGAAATCGGCTGAGAGGATATAATTTGGTCTATCTTAAAGCATTCAGTCTGCCCTCCGTCAATTTTGTGGAGCAGTACATAAACGATATTCTTCTGACGTGCGTAAACAACGATTATCCGTTTCGTGTGTTTACGGACAGAGGGCTTGACGATATCCGTTTTGAGCCGATAACCATATTCTGCGGCGGCAACGGATGCGGCAAAACCACTCTGCTTAACGTCATAGCAGAAAAGCTCGGCGTGGCGCGTGGGTCTGCGTACAACCGTTCAACTATGTTTGAGGACTATATTGACGGATGCAGCTTTTCTGCGGATATTGCGGGTATTCCGAATGAAAGCCGAATAATCACCAGCGATGATGTTTTTGATTTTATGCTTGACCTCCGCGCATATAACGAGGGCGTTGACAGCTCACGCGACAATCTTATGAAGGAGTATTTGGCGCTTAAGCAAAACCGAAGCGGCTTTCAGCTTGGTTCAATGGACGATTACGAACAGCTTAAAAAGCTGAATGACGCAAGGTCGCGCACAATGTCCAAATATGTCAAAAGTCGAAACGAGGTTAATATCAAAAGCAAATCCAACGGTGAAAGCGCGTTTGCTTTTTTCACATCCAAAATTCAGGACAATGCGCTCTATCTGCTTGACGAGCCTGAAAACAGTCTTTCTGCACAGCTTCAGATTGAGCTTTTGCAATATCTTGAAAATGCGGTGAGGTTTTTTAACTGTCAGCTTGTTATGTCAACCCACTCCCCATTTTTGCTTTCACTTCGCGGTGCGCGGATATACGACCTTGACGAAACACCCATACGCACGGCAAGGTGGACACAGCTTGAAAATGTGAAAACCTATTATAACTTTTTTATGCAGAACGCCTCACGGTTTGATGTGTGACGGCTTTGTCGCATTTTTGCGGAACATTTTGCATAATAAAAGGGACGGCGTTATGCCGTCCCTTTAAGTTGCATGTAAATGCTTTTAATCAGACAATACCCTGAGCCATCATGGCGTCCGCAACCTTTTTGAAGCCGGCGATGTTAGCGCCCGCAACCAGATTGTAGCCAAGACCGCACTCCTCAGCCGCCTCAGCGGAAGCCTTGTGGATGTTGACCATGATTGTGTGAAGCTGATTGTCGACCTCTTCAGCGGCCCAAGAGAGACGCTCGGAGTTCTGGCTCATCTCAAGACCGGAAACGGCTACGCCGCCCGCGTTAACAGCCTTGGAGGGAGCAACGACAAGACCCTGACCCATGAGGTAATAGAGAGCGTCGTTGGTGGTGGGCATATTGGCAACTTCGATATAGTACTTGATGCCGTTTGCAACGATCTTCTCAGCGGAATCCATATGCACATCGTTCTGCATCGCGCAGGGCATAACGATATCGACCTTGCGGCCAAAGGGCTTTTCCTTCGGGAAGAACTCAACACCGAACTTGTCGGAATAATCCTGTACGCGGTTGCGGCGGCTGGCGTTCATCTCGAGCATGAAGTTGATCTTCTCCTCGGTGGTGATTCCATCGGGATCGTAGATGTAACCATCGGGGCCGGAAAGCGTGACGACCTTGCCGCCAAGCTGCGCGACCTTAGTGGTGACGCCCCATGCAACGTTGCCAAAGCCGGAGACAGCGACCGTCTTGCCGACGATGGTGTCATGCTCATGCTCAAGAACCTCGCAGAGATAATACACAGCGCCAAAGCCTGTTGCTTCGGGACGAATGAGCGAACCGCCGAAGGAGCGACCCTTGCCGGTGAGAACGCCGTTTTCGTATGTGCCGCGAATGCGCTTATACTGACCGAAGAGATAGCCGATTTCACGGCCGCCAACACCCATATCACCGGCGGGAACGTCGGTGTTAGGGCCGATATGACGCTGCAGCTCTGTCATAAAGCTTTGGCAGAAACGCATAACCTCGGCGTCCGTCTTGCCCTGGGGGTTAAAGTCGGAACCGCCCTTGCCGCCGCCCATGGGGAGGGAGGTAAGGCTGTTTTTGAAAGTCTGCTCAAAGCCAAGGAACTTCATAACGGAAAGATTAACATTGGGAGCGAAACGCAGACCGCCCTTGTAGGGCCCTATCGCGCTGTTGAACTGCACGCGGAAACCACGATTTATCTGAACCTTGCCATCCCTGTCAACCCAGGGTACGCGGAACTCAATTGTGCGCTCCGGCTCAACCATGCGCTCAAGCAGACCGGCTTCCTGATACTCAGGATGCTTTTCAATAACGGGCTCCAGAGAACGAAGAACCTCTTCAACAGTCTGGATAAACTCGGGCTCGTGACCGTCGCGGGTCTTAACCTTTGCGATGACCTCTTCAATGTAAGCGTTCATTAATGATATCCTCCATAAAAGTTATAGGTTATATTGGTGAATTGCCCGTATTTCCTTGAAAAAACAAAGGAACGCGAACCCCACCAATCGCTATTATAAGCTAACGTAAAATATTGTCAACCTATCGTTGAAAATATACTTTGAAACGTTGAAAAATGCATATATTATCGGGAAAAATTGGCTCAAAATCCATCCCTTGCCCCGTGCCGAGGCGTCATTCGCGCCGCTTTCGACAAAAAGCTGCGCCTATCGTATCCCGCGCCATCAGCAGCGTGGCTGCCGCCATTATGACAAGTGCGATATAAAACGTGAGTCTCGGACGCTCTGAGAGAAGCACCATGCACAAAGCGGTTCCGATAAAGGGCGCTATCGAATAGAATGCGCTTGTCTTTGCCGCGCCGATAATCTCCTGCGCCTGAATATAAAAGTTGATGCTGAGCCCGTACGACACAAAGCCCAAAGCGGCGGCGGCAAATATCCATTTAAGCGCCGGAAAGCTCTCTTGTGCGATAAGCGCGACAATAAGTGAGCCAAGCCCCGAAAAGCAGCCCTTTATCATGACAATCTGAACGGAGCTTTTGCTGCTGAGCATACGCGTACAGTTGTTTTCAAAGCCCCAGCAAATGCACGCGCCGATTACAAAAAGCGAACCGATGTTGAATGAAAATGCGGATGCGCCCTCAAACCCAAGCAGAATTGCGGCAACGGTCACAAGCGATATTGCAATCCACAGCAGTTTTGAAACAGCCTCTTTGAAAATCACATAGGCGATAACAGACGTTGCGACAATCTCAAAGCTGCTAAGCAGCGATACGTTTGCCGAGCTTGTTTTGCCAAGCCCTATCATCAGCAGTATTGGCGCTGCAACGTCAAGAGCTATCATTGCAAGCGTATATGGCAGCTCATGCTTTGTAAGCGGCTTTGTGATAACCCTTTTGCCGAACAGACGCGCAAAAGCAGCGCACAGAACAAGCCCCGCGCCCGCACCGATATACAGAAAGGACGCAAGCATCATTGGAGCTATATGCGCCAGAAGCAGCTTTGACAGCGGCACGCTTAACGCGTACAGAGCGGCGGCGATAATGGCAAGGATTGCGGCAAGCTTTGTTTTTTTCATCACTCAGCTCATAAAGCGGTCAATGGCGTTGTTCATGGCTTCAAACTCGGCGGTGATGCCCGCGCTTGCCGCTTCAACAAGACAGTGAGAAATATGCTCCTTGAATATCTCACGCCCTATTCCGTTTACGGCGGACTTCACCGCCGCAAGCTGAATAAGCACATCGGCGCAGTCGTCGCCATTTTCAACCATGCGCTTTACCGCCTCAAAATGCCCTATCGCCCTGCTCATGCGGTTGATTATCGCCCTGATGTGCGCCTCGTCATGATGATGAGCGGGAACGTTTGATTCTTCCATATGTGAACCTCCGAAAAACTGATGCTATCCCCCCGAGGGGGATGTCCGATTATAGCACAGCCACAGCTGCGCAGTCAACACGGCTGTTATACATCATGCTTTATTCGCATACAATTTCACGAGTATTCCATCACGGAGGTTGTCAGGATATGGATATGGAGACATTGCGATACGGCAGCATGGGGGCGGAGGTTAGACTTTTGCAGCTTGCGTTGGAGCGAAGCGGCAACAGTGTGGGGGCGCTTGACGGCGTATTCGGCACAAGGACGTTAAACGCTCTGCGCCGCTTTCAAACACGAAACGGGCTTAAGCCCGATGGGGTTGCGGGCCCGCTCACATGGGAGGCGCTTATGCCGTGGCTGCTGGGCAGCGCCACGGTAAAGGTTAAGTCGGGCGACACTTTTTTTCGCTTGGGCAGACGCTTCGGGGTTTCCGCAGCGGACATAGCGGCCGCAAACCCAACGGTTGCGGCGGAAAACATAGCGATTGGCTCGGAGCTTGTTATTCCTATGAAATATTCGTTGACTCCAACGAATATTCCCTACACGTCAAAGCTTTCGGAGCTTGTTGTGATGGGGCTTGCCATACGGTACCCTTTCATCACCGTCCACACTATGGGCAGCTCTGTGCTTGGCAAGCCGCTTCAGCTTATCGGTGCTGGCAACGGCGCAAAGCAGGTTTTTATTAACGCGTCGCATCACGCTAACGAATGGATTACAACGCCGCTTGTGCTGAAGTTTTTTGAGGATTATCTTTCGGCAGTGGTCAACAGAGGCACTCTGCTTGGGCGAAGCGCGGCGGAGCTTTTTGAAAGCGTCACGCTGTATGTTTCTCCTCTTGTCAATCCTGACGGCGTTGACCTTGTTAACGGCGCACTGCCGTTTGACAGTGAGGCGTATCGCGGTGCGGTGGAGATCGCATCCGCATTTCCTCGAATACCCTTTCCTTCAGGATGGAAGGCGAACATATCGGGAACAGACCTCAATCTCAATTATCCCGCCGAATGGAACAGGGCTAAGGAGATTAAATACGAGCAGGGCTTTACAAAGCCCGCCCCCCGTGATTTTGTTGGGACTGCGCCGCTTTCCGCGCCCGAATCGCTTGCGGTTTACACTCTTACGCTTGAGCATGATTTTGTGCTTTCGATATCCTATCACACTCAGGGCAAGGTTATCTATTGGCGATTTATGGGCATAGAGCCGCCCGAAGCCGAAAGAATCGGCGCCGCTATGGCGGAGGTAAGCGGCTATACTCTTGACGAGGTTCCGTATGCTTCAAGCTTTGCGGGATACCGAGATTGGTTCATTTTGAACTACAATCGTCCCGGCTACACTGTTGAAGCGGGCGTGGGCGTTAATCCGCTTCCTGTTTCTCAATTTGACACGATATATCGTGATAACTCCGCGCTGATGGCGACCGCGCTTGTGGAATCCGTAAATTTGTGATGGCGCTTGCATAATCGCACGGCTTGGGTTACAATTGCGTATATCGGAGGGGTATGCGCATGGAAAAGGTCGTTAACAGTCAAACACGTCCGCGCAAGCTTGTCGCCGCGCTGATAATCGCCTGCGCGTTGGCGGCTCTGCTGATGTTATCAGTGGTGCTGATACACATATTTGCTGATAAGCTCGTGTTTCTTTTGGTACGCGACGTCCGCGTGAGCGAGCTGCAGTACGCCGTTGTTGACGACACTGTGACCATCACAAAATACAAGGGCAACAGTCGTTATTATTATATTCGTCTGCCTAAAACGATTGATGGTATGCCCGTTACAAGCATAGGTATGTATGCCTTTTATACTGATACCTCCGTGAGGGCGATTGTTGTGCCGGAGGGTATTGAAACAATTGCTCAGGGGGCGTTTTCGCGCTGCGGCGCGCTGACATACGTTCGTCTGCCGAGCACGCTTGTTTCATTGGGCAGTGAAGCGTTTGCGGAATGTCGTTCGCTTGTGGGCGTGTCGCTTTCCGGCTCCTGTTCTGTGATAGGCAACAGCTGCTTCTCGTTATGCGTGAGTATGACTTCTTTTGAAATACCGAGCGGCATAACCGAAATTGCTCCCTCCGCGTTTATGGGATGTGCAAAGCTTGGCTCCATTGAAATCCCCGAGGGTGTGACCTCCGTTAAAAACGATGCGTTCAGCTACTGCGCGTCGCTGTCGTCTGCAATTTTGCCTTCAACGTTGAAAAGCATAGGCTCAAATGCTTTTTTGCGCTGTGACGCTCTTAAGCGGATAGCATTTCCCGATGGTCTGACTTCAATCGAGTCCTATGCGTTCAGCGGATGCGGCAAGCTATCGGAGCTTGTGATACCCGACAGCGTAACTTCGCTTGGCGCATATGCGTTTTTTAAGTGCGCGTCGTTAAAAAGCGTTGTGCTTGGCAGGGGTGTTGCCACAATACCCGGATATGCCTTTTGCACATGCGAAAGGCTGTCCTCCGTTGTTCTCCCCACGGGTCTTATGGGCATAGACGAGTTTGCGTTTGGCGGATGCCCCAATCTGACAACGCTCCGCCTGCCCGCTTCAGTTGATTCAATCAGCATGAACGCATTTTATGACTCCGTAAATATTGTGATTGTCGCGCCTTCCGGCGGCATGATCGAAAAATTTTGTGATATGAACCACATAGCTTTTGAGCCTGCATAATGCAGGCGGTCATTAATTATAATGTCGCGCCGTCCGATTTTTTGTGCGGCGCATTGACATTTTGCAGCTTGCCCTCTATTCAAAATGCTTTTGCCTGCCACTTGACATCGAACACGCGAATGATATAATCATTTCATAGTTTTTTTCGAGGCAGCTTATGAAATGCATTGCCGTGATAGGCGCAAACGACTTTCAGAACAGGCTCATTCTTCGATCGCAGCAGATGGGCTATTTTGTTCATGCCTTTGCTTGGCAATGCGGCGACATAGGCGAAAAAACAGCCGATTGCTTTCACCCGATAAGCATCACCGAAAAGGAGCGCATACTGCGTGAGTGTCAAGCTGTCGGCGTTTGCGGCGTTTGCTCCATTGCCTCCGACCTTGCCGTTACTACCGTAAATTATGTTGCGGAGGGACTTGGGCTGCCCTGCAATCCAACCTCCGTCAGCTCCATATGTACAAACAAATTTGAAATGCGCGGTGCGCTGATGGGCGCGGGGCTTCCCGTGCCTCGTTATGCGCGGGTGGGCGCGGGCGTTGGCTGCTCTCCCTCCTGCTTTGACGGCTTCAGCTATCCTCTTATTGTAAAGCCGACAGACAGAAGCGGCAGCAGAGGCGTTACGCTTGTAAAATCCGATTCTCAGATTGAATCGGCGGTTGAATCCGCCGTCGCTCAGTCTTTTGAAAAGTGCGCCATAGTTGAGGAATACATCACGGGGGACGAATACAGCTGTGAGGGCGTTTCGTTCGGCGGCGAACATTTTTTGCTTGCATTTACAAAAAAGCATACCACCGACGCCCCCCATTTTATTGAAACGGGGCACGACCAGCCGTCCGACCTAACCGATGAGCAAAGGGCACGATTTACTCCCGTTATATGCCGTGCGCTTGACGCGCTTGGCATTCGCTTTGGCGCAAGCCACTCGGAATTTCGCGTGACCCCCTCGGGTGAGCTTCGCATTATTGAGATTGGCGCACGCATGGGGGGCGACTGCATAGGCAGCGACCTCGTTCCGCTTTCCACCGGATACGATTATGTGCGCATGGTAATAGACTGCGCTGTTGGAAACGCTCCCGATTTTTCGCCAATTTGCGCTCCGCAGCGGGCGCACATCCGATTTTTGTTTACAAATGATGATGTTATTGAGCTTCGCCGCCGCATGGATGCGGGCTTTGCGCCATACCGAGTGTATATCTCGCCCGAAGCGGATGATGAGCATCAGCGCCGCTGCGTGACGGACAGCTCGACCCGATTGGGTTACTATATCTTCTGTGAGGAGCTTTGATATGAGTCTTGAGGGCAAACGCCTTTTGATACTGGGAGGCACGAACTGCGCCGATGAAATAGCCCAATTTGCAAAAGCAAACGGTGTTGTGCTTGTTGCAACGGGCAAATATCCCGACACATTGTTGAAGCGCATATCGAGCGAAAGCTATGATGTTGACGCCGTTGACGACGCCGCGCTTGCCGCGCTGATTCGTGAAAAGCAGATTGACGGTGTGTTTGCAGGCTTTAATGAGGACGTTGTGCCGCACGCTCTGCACGCCGCAGCGCTGTGCGGTCTGCCCGTGTATTGCACAGTGCGTCAATGGGACGACTGCGCGGACAAGTCCCTTTTTAAGCAGATGTGCCGCAGAAGCGGCGTGCCCGTAACGGATGAATTTACATTGACTGATGTTGACTTGGGCACTGTGCCATATCCGCTTGCGGTGAAGCCTGCGGACAGCTGCGGAAGCAGAGGCTTTGCCGTTTGCAAAAATGCCGATGAGGTGCATTCCGCCGTTGGGCGCGCACTGCCCTTTTCTCGCACGGGAAGGGTGCTTATCGAAAGGTTCATGCCCTATGACGCCGTGATTATCCACTACACTCTTTCGGGCGGAAGGGCATACTTTTCGGGCATGAGCGAAAAGCGTTCTCAGCGGCTTGAGGGTGACGGTTCGTCCGTTATGGCGTTTCAGCGTTTTCCCTCCGCATTTGTAAACGCCTACATTGACACGCTTGACAGCCGTGTGCGGGCTATGTTCGCCGCCGAGGGCATGACTGAAGGCTCTCTCTGGATAGAGGCATTTTGCGACAACGGACGTTTCTGGTTCAACGAGATGGGCTATCGCTTTGGCGGCTCCATGACGCAGCATCCCGTCCGTTGGTATTGCGGCATACGGCAGCTTGATATGCTTTTGACGCATTGTCTTGGCGGTGAGGCTGCCGAAATCACTCCGCACTCTGCCCCAAACGGATTCTACTACATATTGCCCCTGCACCTTCACGCGGGGGTGATTGCCCGCATTGCGGGTGAAAACGACGTTCGCGCGGAGGAAGGCGTATACGCATATGTTCCCATCCACGGGGTTGGGGACGTGATACGCAAAAGCGGAACCGTTGATCAGGTGTTCTGCTATCTGCATATCACCGCGGAGGACGACCGCACATTTTCGCAGACCGTCAACCGCATAATGAACGTTCTGTCGGTAACAGACGGCGATGGCGCGTCAATGCTGTTTTGCATGATTGACGTCAACCGTATTTGAAGCACATATTGGAGGCGACTGAATTGACAAACAAAATGCCCGTATTGATAATCACGCGGGGCGACCTTGAAAAAGCCGGAGTCCTTGAGCCTGCTCACGCCGTTGACGTTGCGGAAAACGCAATCCGCGCCTACGCCGCGGGGAGGGTGATATACCCCGACAAGGTTTCGCAGATATTTGACGAAACCACTCAGAACCGCACCAACTGTCTGCCCGCGACACTGCCCGACGAGGGCGTCTGCGGAATGAAATGGGTGTCGGTTTTTCCCGTTAACCCTGCAATCGGGAAGCAAAATGTTTCCGCCGTGCTGCTGCTTTCATCCACGCATGACGGCTTCCCGTTGTCATTTATCGAGGGGACTGCGCTTTCAAACCTGCGCACCGCCGCCATATCCGCCGTTGCGGTCAAATATCTTGCCAAGGCGAACGCCCGCTCTGTGGGCTTTATCGGCGCGGGCGAGCAGGCAAAGTCACATCTGTTGGCATTTTGCGCCGTGCGTTCCTCAATAAAAGAGGTGCGCGTTTCGTCACGGACGGCGCAAAGCGTTGATACCTTTGTTGCGGAGCTGTCTCCCCTGCTGCCCTCCGTTAGGTTTGTCCCCTGCGGGTGCGATTACGAAAGCGCCATTCGCGGGTGCGATATCGCCGTTACCGCCGTGAGCTGTCAGGCTCCTCTTTTGCACGCCGATTGGCTGGGCAGGGGCTGTCTGTACTGCCATGTTGGCGGCTGGGAGGACGAGTATGAGACGCCGCTTGCCGCCGACAAGATAGTTTGCGACAACTGGAACACAGTGAAGCACCGCACTCAGACCGTCAGCCGTCTTTACAAGATGGGCAGGCTTACCGACTCCGATATATACGCGGACTTGGACGAGCTTGCTTCGGGCAAAAAGCGCGGGCGCGAAAGCGATGATGAGATAATCTATTTCAATTCCGTTGGTTTGTCGTTTGTTGATGTTGCAATGGCTCTGGACGCCTACAAGCACTGCAAAGCAATGGGGCTTGGGCTTTCATTAGATATGCAGGGCGACTGCGCTGCCGCCCGTTGAAAGGACTTATACAATGCTTATTTCCGTTGCAATTCCCTGTTATCACTCCGCACACACAATACGTTTTGTGGCGGACGAACTTAGGCAGGCTTTTGCCGCTCATCCCGAGCACACGCTTCAGCTTGTGCTGGTTAACGACGGCTCCCCCGATAACACGCTTGAGGTGATTCGTGCGCTTGCCTCTGAGGATGAAAGAATCGTTGCCGTTGACCTTTCGCGCAACTTCGGTCAGAACGCTGCCAAAATGGCGGCCCTTCCGTATGTGGACGGTGATGTTCTTGTCTATATGGATGACGACGGTCAGCATCCCGCAGACGGCGTGTTCTGTCTGCTTGACAAGCTGAACGAGGGCTATGACATGGTTTACGCTCACTTTGCGCACAAAAAGCACAATGCGTTCAAGCGGATTACCTCCGCGATAAAAAACCGTATCGCCGTTGCCGTCGGCAACAAGCCCAAGGGGGTTGCACTTTCATCATTTTTTATAATGGACAAGGTGCTGATAAACGCGCTGAAGGAGTATAACAGCCCATTTCCCGCAAGCGGCTCATTCACATACCAGATTACCACAAGCATTGCAAATGTTGATATGGAGCACAGGCGCCGCAAGGAGGGCAAGTCAAATTATACCTTCCGCCGCATGTGGAAGCTTTGGCTGACCTCCGTCACCAATTTTTCGATAGTCCCCCTTCGGGTTGCAACGTTTATTGGCACGCTGTGCGCCGCGGTGGGCTTTGTCGCCGGAATTATCGTGATTATACGCAAGCTTGTCAACCCCTCTATTGCCGCCGGCTACACATCAATGGTTGCGATACTGCTTTTTATCGGTGGGCTTATAATGATGATGCTTGGCGTGCTTGGCGAATACATCGGCAGGATGTTCATGACAATATCGGGCAAGCCGCAATATGTTGTGCGGCGGGTGTATCGCAGCGATAAAAATTGAGACGTGAGCGGGTCGGGGGGGTGAAGACGCGTGCGGCGTAACCGTATAAAGTCCGCCGCGTCAACAAAAACCGTCCCGATTATAGTGCGCGCAAATACCACATCGAGCAATATACAAGGCTGTCTGCCGTCATTTTTTCAGCAATGGGTCAAAAAGCTTTTTTGTCTCAGTATCTATGCCCTCATCGCGCAGCTCATAAAACTGATAACCTATGAACCCTCCGTCATGATTGCCCTCGATAAGCAATGGGCCGTTCGGCGTTATTGCTATGTCCCATCCGACAAAGCCAATCTCCGGAACACGCGCCGCCGCTTTTTCAAGCAAAGCCTTTACTTCGTCCCACATCGGTATTTCAAACCCCTTTATTTGCCGATTTGTTAAGGGATGAGTTACATATTTTTTGTGATCATAGCCGTATGCGTTTGAAATTACGCTTCCGTTGTTGACGTCAACAATGGCGAATATGGCGTCCTGACTTGCGTTTGCAAAGCCCAGACCCAAACCGAGAGAAAGCGTTCCGTATATCATGCTGCATTTGCCGTCTTTATAAACCGTTGTAACGCGCACGGGATTTACCGCATTGGGATACAGACTGTTCAGCGCTTCATGCTGCGGGATGATAGGCTCGATTATGCCGTTGGGCAAGGAGCGCAGCATAGCGGCCGCCTCATTCGGCGCGGTGCGGTCGGCGTCAAACAGCTTTATGCTTTGCCCCGCTACTCCGCAAAGGGGCTTATATATAAATCTCCCCCGCGGCAAAGCTCGGCGTATTCGTCCGTGCTGATCGTTAACGACCTGTACGCAGTCCTTCCGTATAGGTCCGCAAACACCTTTGAAAAGTAATACTTGTTCAAAAACAGTGCGGAATAGCCACGCGTTTGATTAAAGCGTTTCATTATGCGGTTGTAAGTGTGAAAGCCGATATGCTTTTTTCGCTCCGCCGTTTTCATGTGTGAGAAGCCGATATGACGGTATCCGTCGGGATACATTCCGTAAAAAATCAAGCAGAAAAACATATCGATCAGTATGACGACGGTTGGCTTGTGCGTGCCCTGCTTGGATTCCTTAGCGTACTTAACGCTGTTTGACAAAAAAACCTTTAGCCTGTTAATGAACATTTTCCCCTCCCGAATTGTTGCCGTTATGTATAAGAGCGTTCTTTTTGCATTTGGCATTCTTTATATATTGCACTATACTTTTGCGCATAACAATCAGCGCGGCTGCGATAACAGCAATTATGCATCCATAGCGAATAAATACGCTTCCCTGCACGTCATAAAGGAATATCACGGCAAGAAACACGGCTGAAAACGCAATGGTTATCCCAAGCGTCGTCCAAAGCCTTATGCGCCTTTCTTTCAATATCAGGCGAACCGCCAGACCATGGATTATCAAAAGCAGCAGATAACAGAAGGCTGTTGTGTACGCGGCGGCAATATAGCCGTAAAGCTTTATAAAAACATAGTTAAGCGGGATATTTATCACGGCGACTATTATTGTGCATACAGCCGTTAATCCTGTTTTTTTGTTGAACTTTTCAATACCGACAAACGCACGCGAGCCGAATGCAAGCATTGTACATATAAGAAGCGGAGGCACTATATAGACCGCCTGAGCGTAATCCCTTCCGCCAAGTATCCCAACCAACTCGGGCGCGGCAAGACCTATCAGCAATGCGGCGACTCCCGCGCCGACTAAAAGCAGCAGCCACGGTTTTTGTATCTTGTGCTCTTCACCATCGTCAAGCCTGTCAAACAGCCAAGGCGTCCACGCGCCCTCTACTGCGTCTATCAAAATAAAAAGCACATATTGAATTGTGACGGCAAGCGAAAATATGCCCGCCTGCGAATCCCCGCACATGCTTTTTATCATCAGCCTGTCGCATTGGCTCAGTATGTAAAGAGAAAGCATATGGGGTATAAGAGGAAGCGAAAACTTAAGCGCATACCGCCAATGACTAAGCTTGAGGGTGAACCGCCCCCTGGCGCACACAATCACAGCAATCACAATGCCAACGATTATCTGCGGCACATAAAAGCTGATAATCCGAACATCGACAAGCCCCACAGACCATCCGCCATTTTTTGCGAACAGGCACAGCAAAACCGAAAATATCGTTGCCGGTACGGCATATATTGCGGACACGATTATGCTGGACTTGTATCGCATAAGCTGACGTTCGTGCGCCTGATATATGCTGACAAATGAGTATGTGGGCATATAAAGCAAAAAAGTCACAAGCATTATGCCGTCCATTGACATAAGCTTTTGCACATCTTCCCAACAGAAGCAGACGATTGCCGCGACCGCCGCCGCAAATGTAAGGCACAGCAATTGAATAGACGAGCAATACTCCTCAAATTCGTCCTTAAAATCAAATCTTGCCCGCGCAACGCTGTTGTATAGGCAAAGAGTGAAAACGGGCGTGAGAAGCATAATCCATGATTCGTACACCTTGACAACGCCGAACTCCGCCGTTGTGAGTATGCGCGTAAGCAGCGGAGTTGTGAGGAATGTTATGCCTCTTACAACCACCTGCGCCACTACATACCAGAAGCCCGCCTTTATGACAAGGCTGTCGCTCGCTTTTGTTTTTTGCGGATTGCTTTCCGTATATTTACCGACCCTTGTATCACATATTTTTTTGTATGAAGCTCGCTGCCGCTTTTGCCGCCGCGTCTTTATACGGACTGTATGGTACGCCGTGCGGAGCGCCGTCAATGGTTAACATATCAACGCTTTTCGCATTTGCAAGCCCACGCTTGAGTATCGTATAGCTTTTATCCGCCACGCGATTGTCGTCTCCCGCCCTTATCAGCAGAACGGGCGCCGTGATGCTTGGCAGCGATTTTTCGGCAGCTTTGCCCAGTATCTCAAGATCACGTATTTTGCGTGACGGCATACCGTAATAAAGCTCTTCGTCAATATCCCCAACAAATCCATGCGCCGTGAGCATATATGGCGCAACGGGACTTATCGTGCGGGCAAGCCTGAGGTATGCCTTCATCCGTATGGGAGGGCACATCAAAACAAGCCCCGCGCAGCCGCGCTCCGCCGCCGCATACGCGGAAAGCAGCGCGCCCATGCTCAGTCCGCAGAGGAATATCCGCTTGCAGCCCGCATCCGTCAAACCATCGTAAACGTCAAGTATGTCGTTTTGCCAATCGTTATATGACGCCTTTGCCATATCGCCAAGCGTAAGCCCATGACCGGTTAAAAGCGGCGCGGAAACGGTTAAGCCCATGTTTGCAAGCGCGTCGACAATGCAGCGCATATTTGCGGGAGTCCCCGTAAAGCCGTGGCACACAAGCGCGCCCGTATCCCCGCCCGCGATAAATCGCGGCGCCGCCGCCTGCGTAAACGGCCAAGTTCGCGCCGCCGCTTTGCTGTCTATCCAAATTTTACCAACCCTCATATCCGATTAAGCCCTTATGTCAATATCCGTCCTTAAATCGGATGGTGCGGACAGCCTCGTCACATTCCTTTGGTATCTCAGAGGAGGTTGTGGTAAAGTAGATTGTCAGCGCCCAGCCGTTGACGTTTATGTGGTATGCAAGCGTAAGCGCCTGACTGCCGGAGCTGTTTGTGTACTTGATAACCGTGCGAAGCGCCTCATGCCCGTCCACCTCGGTGTATTTGAATGCGGAAAGCGATGCGCTCCATGTATGCCAGACGTATTTTGCATAGGAATCGTAATTGTAATTGCCAAACTCCTTGCTGTATACGCAGCTTTCGTCCGGCAGATATGTCATTGCCAGCGTTTCGGTGAAATACTCTGTTGTGTAATAGGCGCAGTTGTACGCGGGGGACGAATCATAAACAAGCCCCTGCGGGAATGTCGCTGTGATGTACGCGTCCTCGAACACGCCGTCCAAGCCCATCTCCATAAGGGAGGGAACAATCGTTGGAGACGGCGTTGGCGTGGGAACCGCCGCGGAAGTAACCTCCGCCGTGGCTAAAGCGTTGTTATCGTTTTTGCCCTTGTCCGAAGCGGAGCAGGCACAGCAGCCTAAAAGCGACGCTATTGCAAGCAGGCATATCAAAATACGCTTCATCAATAGCCGTCCTTAAATCTGATACCGTTTACGCTTGCATCGACATACTCGGGGAATTCATCCGCCGTGATTGAAAATGCAAACGAAAGAATCCACCCGTTGACATTTATTGCATACTGAAGGATCTTGACATTGCTGTCCTGGTATTCGTAACGGAATATGCACCTCATGGCGTCATGTCCGTCAATCTTTATGTATGCAAATTCATCAACAAAATATGTGTCACCCTTGTCTTCATCATTTGCGGAATTGAGAAACTGCTGATATGTTTCCGCCGTGTAGCCGCCTATCTCGCTTGCATACTCTCCGCCCTCATCCAGTGTGTAGGAGAGCACCAGCTTGTGACCGTCCTCTGTGTAGCCCTCATAAATACAGCTGTTTGAAAGCAGCGCATACTTATAGCTGAGGATGGAAGGCCATGTCACCGAAAAAACCTCGTTTTCAAAATGACCGTCCTCGTCCAGCTCAAACAGAGCGGGATCCGGCGTTGTATTCCAGTCGAGCGTAGGCGCGGGCGTTTCCGTGGCTGAAGCATCGGTCTTGTTGTTGTCGCCGCAGCCCGAAAAGCAGATGCAGCCCACAGCGAACGCAAGGGCAAGTATTATCGAAAAAATGCGTCCAAAGAATTTCATATCTTATAACCTCCGAGGATAATTCTCAATAGCTGACGGACGCCGTACAAGCACCAACGTTATTATAGTATAAACTTTGAAACATTGCAACCACATAATAGGTCGCCCCACTCCTTTCAAAAGCTTTTTGGCGCAAGCACGGCTTTGAAATATTTACGTTATTGACTGATGTGTACGTTTTGTTAACATAAAAGCATTTACCTTGAGTCAAATTTTTGTATTGACAATTATGTACAAAATATTGTATAATCAGACACAGTTTATAAACAATATGTTCACGCCCTTTTTAGGCGGCTCTCACGGGTTTACTGCGCGGCACGTTCCGCGTGGAAATAATAAACAAAATGGGGAGGTACTAAATGGATCAATATGCGATAAGCTCTGCTGATCTTAGAACGATCGAGCGGAATTTTTCCGCGCTCAACACCGGAATTGAGGTGATTAACAGCAACATTGAGGTAATTGACAGCAACATTGCGGTAATTGACAGCAATGTTCGAACGCTCTATACCGATCTGAACACGCTTATGGCGGACTTTGTGGCGTATGTGAGAGCGCAGGAGGAAAGAGACCGTTTGCAGCTTGCCGAAACTCGTGTAGTCAAATATCGGCAGGAGCTTGAGCAAAAATTCGGTCACTTTGAACAGGTTCGCAGACAGGCGACAGGCATACTTCAGGCGACAGACGTTGGCATTGTGCGCGGTGAAACAATCGCCTCCGGCACGGAGGAGCTTATGATCTCCGCCCCCGGATACTGGCTTGCGCCCTGACTTGTCGCACTTTCCGCTTGGATATGCAACAAGCCCGAGCTTGCGGACAAGGCTCTGCGTGAGGGCATACGCATGGACGACGAAAAAGCCTCATTGTTTTTTGCTCTTGTCTGCCGCAGGGCGGGCAGGAAGCAGGCGTGTCTTAAATGGGCGTCGCGTTATCTTGCAACGCAGGATGAACAAGACCTTGACCGCAAGTCAATTTTGATACTTGACGCATATGCGAGCGGTCTGCTGGGCGCCGATACGGAGGGCGTGCTTGCGCGTCAGGTTGCGGAATGGATTGAGAAGCTGGTTGAAAAGCCCGGCTTCATTGAAAGCCAGACTCAGCAATGGTCGGACGCGATAGCTATCCATCGTATACAATACGTTAACAACAGCTATACCTATCTTCCTCAATACTGTCACGAATGGCCTCAGCTTTGCTCTCTGATGGAGTGGGCAAGTCTTCATTCGCAGATGTATCAGTTTTTTTCCGACATATTCGGTCAACAGCCTCTCACGACCTCACTTAAACAGCAGCTGGACGATATCCTCAACAGTCTTGTTACCGATTTTGACGAGGCTGAAATACCCCTGCAAAAAAGCATCCGTATGGAGGATCTTGTTATCAAGTACGGCGGTGATGAAAACCGTGCCGCCGCCGACATGAAGGAGGAGGAGACTGCTTTTAACGAGCACAGGGACTTTACGCAGCTTTTGACCGATGCGGCTCTAAAGCCCGATGTTTCACACGCAAGCGTATCAATGCAAAAGTTTGCTATTTCGCTTTCACGCGATTGGATATGCGACGCCTATAACGACCTCACGGCAAAAAACCGTGCCAATGTTCCCCCCGCGGTAAACTTCACGATTGACGGCATAAATCTTACAACAGTTGACGGCAGCAACGAGGACGCCATGGTTAGCTCCTATTCCGACTGCTGTGATCGCTCTCTGCAGGCCACCCTCAGCAATATTGTTTTGACGGGCAGTCAAAAATTTGGGCTTGTGGCAGGCATACTGTTTATGGTAATCGGCGTAGTCGCGGCAATATTTACTTTTCGCTCAAGCGTGGCGTTTGCCATGATTCTGGGCGTCGTGGGGCTTGTTGTGGGGCTAATAATGGTTTCAAAATATACGACCGCAAAAAAGAATATGGTTGTTCAGCGTGACGCGGCGATTGCAAACAACGCAAAGCGAAAAAGTAATGGCTGTCAGATTATCCGCGCCCTCGTTACGGAGTATGCGGACTTCCGCGCTGAGTACGCCGCACGCGACTGCGAAAGCACAAAGGTCATCGACCTGCTGGATCAGCTGACGCCCGACCAATATGTTCATAATATCAGCGGTGCAAACCGTCGAATTAAAGTTTAAGGAATGGGGGGTATTACAATGGATTATATTATTTGTCCCATATGTGGCAATACGATAACGGCAAACAGTAAATTCTGTTACACGTGCGGCAACAGCATATCACAGCCTGCGTCTCAACCTGCCGAGACGCCTAAGCAACCCGATATATCGCAGGCTTTTGAAGTACCACAGGCTCCCGAGATACCACAGGCTTTTGAGGTACCACAGGCTCCCGAAGCGGCAGCTCCCGCCAATCCGTTTGGAGGCGACGCTCCCGGGGCCAATCCGTTTGGAGGCGACGCTCCCGCGGCCAATCCGTTTGGAGGCGACGCTCCCGCTGCCAATCCGTTTGCAGTCGGCGGCGCACTCTCTGCCGAAGCGCAGGAGCAGCATTCAAAGGTGTTCATCCCCTTTACAGAAATCCCCGAAGCGGATACCGGCACGTCAGAGCCGTTTGCGGAGGATCTGCCCGAATGGACACTCGAGCCGCCGCAGCTCATCGTCAGAAGAAAGGGTGCAAAATGATCACCCCTCCAAGGACTTATACCGAATGGATGGCGGTTATTGACGTGTTTCGAGAAAGAAGCAACGATCAGGACGCTATCCAAGCCATGAAGAACGGAAGGCTTGAGTGGCAGTCCGGCGTTGCGGAGCGATTTTCAAAAAGATTCATTGACGCAATAAATTATCGCATGAATTTTGCCTCGGATCGCTTTCAGCGCGATATGCGTCATTCGGCGGGTCAGGAGCGCGGCATTGTTCAGGCGTTGATAAGTCTGCGAAGGGAGCTGATGCTGCTTGCGGATGCGGTTGACCTTCCCGCCATACCCGAGGAAATCCGAGCGCAATACCGTTCGCTTGTTCTTCAGCAGGCGGACGTCATTCAAAAATCGCTTGAGGATTCCGCAAAAAAGGACAGGAGCGGCAAGCTTGCCAGTCTTGTTCGAAACAACAGGGTGAACGCCTTTGCGGCTTCGCCGTCCGAGAGGAATATATGAGTGATACCGCAGCAAGCAGAGAGCTTATAAAACGATATGCGATTGCGCGGATACCGTTTATTGCAATCAACACGATAGAGCGCGCACGCACGCTTGATCTTTTGCGTCAGGCGGCGGACGAGCTTACGCTGCCGTTCTACGTTCACACGCTGTCAAAGGGGCTTTATGATATCGTCACCGAAAAGAGCGTGAGTGACGACAAATCCGTTTACGGCGCGATAGATTTTATGACCGATCAAATGCAGCGCAGGCAGAATTTGACATTGGTGCTTACCGAGGTTCCCGATATTTCAGCAGACAACAGCGAAGCGCGGCAGATACTTGATCTTGTGACGCTTGCCAACGAGGCGGGCGGCATGATAATCGTGCTTACAAGCAACCCTGTTTGGAATCAGCTTCAGCGGCTTGGCATGATAATCAAAATTGACCTGCCCAACGAAGACGAAATGTACAACATAATCAAAGAGTACATTGACGATTATCGCAACGAAATACCCATCGAATGGGATAATGCCGATATCCGTGAGGCGGCAAGCATGCTTGCGGGAGTAACGCGGATTGAGGCGGAAAACGTTATTGCCGCGCTTATCGCCAACAAAAAGGTTGCCAAAAGTGACATGGACGAAATTCGCCATTCAAAGGACAGACTGTTTTCGGACATATCCGGTCTTGAAAAGATTGAGGTTGACGACAGCGTTACGACCGTTGGCGGGCTTGCGGGCCTGCGTCAGTGGCTGAATGAAAAAAAGGAGCTGCTTACGCCCGAAAAGCGTGATATTCTGCGCTCCAAGGGGCTAAAGCCTCCCCGCGGCATACTGCTTGTGGGCGTTCCCGGCTGCGGCAAGTCGCTTTCCGCAAAGTCAATATCCTCCAACTGGAAGCTTCCTCTTTATCGTCTGGATTTTGCAACCGTTCAGGGCAGCTATGTCGGGCAATCCGAGCAGCAGCTTAGAGACGCGCTGACCACGGCTGAAAACGTCTCGCCCTGTATCCTCTGGATTGACGAGATTGAAAAGGGGCTTTCCGGCGCGGGCAGCAGCGGCGACGGCGGGGTTTCAACCCGCATGGTTGGGCAGTTTCTTTTCTGGCTTCAGGAATGTAAAAAGCTTGTTTTTGTTGTTGCAACGGCAAACGATGTTTCAATGCTGCCCTCCGAGCTTTTGCGCCGAGGCAGGTTTGACGAGCTGTTTTTCGTTGACCTGCCCACCGCCGAGGAGCGTTGGGAAATACTTGCGCTGTATATGCGCAAATATCTCAAGCTCAATTTTGCCGGCCCGTTCGCTGAAAAAATCGTGCGCATGACCGAGGGCTTCACGGGTGCGGACCTTGAGTCCACCGTGCGCGACCTTGCGTATCGCGTGATTGCCAACGATGCTTTTGCGCTTACCGAGGATAATGTATATACCGCATTCAACAACGTTGTTCCCCTTTCGCAAACCAGTCCCGAACGCATTGAGGCAATCAGAGACTGGGGCAAGGAACGCGCCGTGCCTGCATCCGGCAGACCTATCGGCGCAGAGGGCGCTGTCCAGAAAAAAGCGGGACAGCGAACGCGCAAGGTGCTTGTCTGAAATTGTGAGGTGATATATGCCCAAGCCGATGCTGAGAACACCCGTAAAAAGTGAAAACACGCGGGCGGACAATCTGCTTTCCACTGCCGCGCCGCGAAACGAATCGCCCGCCGTTGACGTCAATTCTAAGATGAAGCTTGACCGTTATCTGCGAAAAAAACGTTCCAAGGCGTATATGGACGCCATTGGCAAGCTTGACGCGGGCGGGCATGCCCGCAATGACAGCGCGGCGCGTGAGATAATCGATGCGCTGCGTGATGAGTTCCCCGAGGTGCGGATTGAAAGCGTTTTGTTAGGCATTGTTGACAAATGCTATCTCGGCGCACCGTATGAGGTGCATACTCTCTCCCTGCAAGGCTCAATAATCGAGCATTATGTGGGCGGCGCGCCCTTGCCCGGAAGGCTTGAGGCTGCGCGCTCCATTGCAATGAGCGGCTCATACGACTTTATTGAGGTTTATAGCGACTGTCTTCGAGCGGTAAGCCCAAGCGGCGCCGTGTCCGTAATCGAGATGTGAGCAGTCATGCCCCGTAAGCCTTCATTTTGATAAACTGCTGTCAGCCGGTGGACATTTTCATCGGCTGATGTTATTATTATGGAATCAAAACCACGGAGGTGCAACATGTATGACCCCGTCTCTCCGTTTAACGGAGTACGCTTTGACGGCACATTTCGCAGCTATCAGCAGGACGTTCTTGACCACGCCAACGAGCATTTGAAGGACGGCCGAATACATATCGTCGCCGCGCCCGGCAGCGGCAAAACGATACTGGGGCTGGAGCTTATACGGCGTCTCGGCGCGCCGACGCTGATATTGTCCCCGTCCGTGACTATCCGTCAGCAATGGGGCGAACGCTTTATCGAAAAGTATGCTTCTTCGCCTGAGCTTGGCTGTGAAATGCTTTCCTATGACGTTAAAAAGCCTTCGGTATTGACCTCGATAACCTATCAGGCGCTGCATGCCGCCGTCAACAAAAGCGTTGTCGCCGCTGAAAACGACTCGGACGAATTGGACGCTGAGTCCGCACAGGATTATTCGGATTTCAACATATTTGCGGAGCTTAAAAGACGTGGCGTTCGCACCATATGTCTTGACGAGGCGCATCACCTCAAAAAGGAGTGGCAAAAAGCGCTTGAAATTTTTTTGGAAAAAATGCAGAGCAGCGTTACAATAATCGCGCTTACCGCCACGCCGCCGTATGACAGCACTCCCGCGGAATGGAATCGCTACATCACCACCTGCGGTGAGATTGACGAGGAGATTTTTGTGCCTCAGCTTGTGGCGCAAAAGACGCTTTGCCCACATCAGGATTACATTTATTTCAGTTATCCAACCTCCGAAGAAACCGAGCTTTTGCGCGCATACCGTGAAAAAGCATTCAGATGCACTAACGAGCTGCTGAGTGAAGGCATATTTGCCGCCGCGCTTGAAGCCGCCGGGCTTATCAATTGTTCGCGTCAAAGCCTTGCGGATGCAGAAAAGCGTTTATTCTCCCATTATGATGAGCTTTCCGCGCTTGTTGTAACCGCACGTCAGGCAAATATCCCGCTTTCAGCAAGCACGGCTGCGCTTGTTGAAAAAAAGTATGGACTACCCGCCTTCACAATTGATCACGCGCAGACAGCTTTTCAGTTCATAATTGACAATCCCGATCTGTTTTCTGTTCAGACCGCCGAGCTGTTGAGCGGTGAGCTTTCACGCGCAGGGCTTATTGAAAAGCGCAAGGTGTATCTGATGTCCAACGAAAAGCTCACAAAGATGCTAATCGCGTCAACAGGCAAGTTTGACAGTATCAACTCGATAATCGGTGAGGAGCTTTCAAGCCTTGGCGACGGGCTGCGTATGCTTATACTTACCGATTTTGTCAAGCGTGACCTTTTGAAAACCGTTGGCACGGATGAACGGCTGCACACAATGGGAACTGTGCCTATATTTGAGTCCGTGCGCAGGCAATACGGCAGCAGAACGCCCATTGCCGTTCTGTCCGGCCCGTTTGTTGCGGCTCCCGCCGCCGCGGCGCCCGCGCTTATCGCTATCGCGGAGGGAATGGGCATTGCCGCACGGGCAAAGCCGCTCCCCCTGACCGAATACTCCGAGATGATTTTTTCCGGCTCCAACAAAAACAAGGTCGCCGTTATGACCGAGGCTTTCCGTCAGGGCATTGTTCGGGTTATGATAGGCACTAAATCGCTGCTTGGCGAAGGATGGGACTCCCCCTGTATTAATTCACTGATACTTGCAAGCTTTGTCGGCAGCTTTATGCTTTCAAACCAGATGCGTGGCAGGGCGATCCGAACCGATCGTGCCGCACCCGACAAGGCTTCCAATATTTGGCATCTTGTTACCGCAGAGCCGTCTCTGCACTTTGACGACCCGCGTGCCAACGCCATGCAGCAGGCGTCCGCCGTTGATAAAAGCAAGGTTGCGGGAGACGATTTTGCAATGCTTGAACGTCGTTTTTCCGGCTTTCTCGCTCCCGCTTACGGTATCGATATTATTGAAAGCGGTATGGACAGAATTGACATCCTCACACCGCCGTTCGATGAAAATGGGCTTAAACGCATTAATGCCGCCATGCTCGCCCTTGCGCGTGACAGACGCGCTATGGCGCACCGCTGGCAAACCGCACTTAACGGCTGCGAAAACCCTGAAATACTTGACGCCGTTGAGCTGCCCGCCGCGGCGTGCCCCAAGCGTTTGGCGTCTAAGCACATCGGCGGCGTTTTCGTGCTTGTCATACTTATCGCCGCGCTTGTCGCCGCTTATCTTTACTTTTCCGCCGCAATCCGTCAGTCCGTATTTCTCACCGCCGTGCTTGTCGCACTGTCCGTCCTTTTCGGGATTCTGCTTGTTGTGCGCATAGTCAAGCTCGTTAATCTTTCATCACCCAAAAAGGTGATAAAAAACCTTGCCGAATGCCTCTATACGCGTCTTGCGCGGATGAAGCTGATAAGCGTGCCCGCAAAGTCGCGCAGCACATCCGTTTCCGCACCCATGCCCGTCGTATCCGTTTTTGATTCTCAGCGTAAAGGAAAACTCTGCTGTGTGCTCTCCGGTGTGTCCGTTCACGATAAGCGTGTGTTTGCCGCTGCCGTTTCGGAATTGCTCTCGTCCATTGCAGACCCGCGCTACCTGCTTATTCGCGGCGGCGAAAACGCACCCGATTATTTCATGAGCCTCGCCTGCCCATCTTCAATCGCTTCAAAAAAGGAGAATGTTGACGCGCTTGCCGCCGACCTGCGCAAAACTGTCAGCGGCATTAAAGGCGTTTATACCCGCAACGAGTGCGGCGCACGGATGCTCGACCGCTGCCGCGCAGGCTCGTACCTTAATCAAAACAACGTCACCGCCACAAGCAAAAAGATTGCTCTGACGACAAAACGGTAGGGTACGTTAGGTACGTTGGATACGATAGGGACGATAGGTACGTTGGATACGATAGGGAAGATAGGTACGTTAGGGAACGCTTTTTTAAAAAAGCATTCCCTAAAACCCTTTGAAAAACAAATGAAATTCATGCAAAATCTATTTTAAACAAAGTAAAATCCATTAATTAAGCCGCATATTTGCGCTGTTGCGCAAATATGCGGCTTAAAAAATCAATAGATTAGATTTAAGCAGTTGTAGTCAACAACACTTTATCTTTGCGGGTCAAGGGACGCAGTCCCTTGCAGGGGCTTGGGGACGGAGTCCCCAAA
>CAYXRF010000015.1:0-37103 GCA_964467585.1 uncultured Oscillospiraceae bacterium
AAGCATTGAGTTGCAAAAAACGAGTCGGGGACTTCAATATTTCGAGGTTCCCTTAAGAAAAACGGAGCCATCCATGTTCGGAAGGCTCCGCTCTTTTATTTTTCAAATGACACAACACACTTCATGAGTATATCGACGGGTCGGTACATCAGCTTTGAACGCCTGAGCCCATCGTCGCCTGAATCGTCCTCACGGTTGATGAATTTGACTTTTGCGTCTGATGTTTGCCTTGCAAACAATGAGGCAAGCATGGGGTATGCACCGCTGAAATCGGTGAGAGCTTTTTCGATATGCACATACAGCGTATCCGCAACAACCTCTCCGACAGTAACACCGATCACTTCGCCGTCAACCATAAGTATGCCGCCGACAAAGCCAAACGCATCAAAATAGTCCATGATCTCAAGCGCACGAACGTATTCCTCTCGTGCAAGCGCGGACGTTTTTTCAAAATGCGCCTCATTCGTCACAAAAAAGCTCTTAACACGATCAATATTTGAGGCGTCAATTGCTTCGTATGAGTACTGAGGAAAATCACGGACGAACCTGTTGCAGTGATTGCGCTGTGTTACAAGCTTTTTGCCGGCATATGTGCAAAAACTTTCATGCGTATAGAGATAATCGGCCCAATCTCGATAATCAAGCTTGTCGGACGATTGACCGAGAATGTCGGACAATTGACCGACACCATCCTCAGTGATGCAACAGAAGCGCAGCGGGATATCTCGTTCAATCGCATCCTGACGAATGGCAAGCAGAGCCTGCTTTATATCACCGCTTCCAACGGGAAAAGTATAGCAATGCCCAAGGTCAAGAAAGTCAACGCGGCAAACAAGCATATCACCAACGACCGCATAGCGTTCATTGAAGAACTCTCGCCACATGAATAATCCGCCTACGGTATAATCACAGGATCTAAAGGCTTGACGCCCAAGCAAAGGTTCAACTTCAACCATTGCTTGGGGCGTTAAGGGCTTAAAACTGAGCATAAATCAGTCCTTCGGAGTTTGTTCTTTATTTTTGCGATAATCGTCTACCGCAGCTTTGACAGCTTCCTCAGCAAGCACGGAGCAGTGGATTTTTTGAGGAGGAAGCCCTTCAAGAGCTTCAACGACCGCTGCATTTGAAAGCTGCAGAGCATCGTCAACCGACTTGCCCTTTATCATTTCGGTTGCCATTGAGCTTGTAGCAACAGCAGCGCCGCAGCCAAACGTTTTGAAACCTACGTCCTCAATTATCCCGTCGTCATTGACCTTAATGAACATCTGCATGATATCGCCGCACTTTGCGTTGCCAACCATACCCATACCATTATAGTCTTTTATCTCACCCATATTACGGGGATTTTGAAAATGATCAAGCACCTTTTCTGTATACATAATTATTCTCCTTTTTCATGATATAAAGGCGACATCTTACGAAGCCTTGCGGCAATTCGCGGGAGCACCTCAAGTACGTAATCAATGTCTTCTTCGGACGTTTCGTCACTTAATGTCATTCGCAGCGACCCGTGTGCAACCTCATGAGTAAGCCCCATTGCCAAAAGGACATGGGAAGGGTCAAGCGAACCGCTTGTGCATGCAGAACCGCTTGACGCGGCTATCCCGTTAAGATCAAGCATAAGCAGTATGGATTCGCCCTCGATATATTTTATCGAATAATTAACGTTGTTTGGAAGCCTGTGTGTTGGATGCCCATTAAGCTTAACCTCCGGTATAAGCTGCGGAATGCGTTCGATAAGCTTATCCCGCAAGGCTTGCATACGCAGCGCCTTTTCTTCCATATCGGTGCAGGCGATCTCAATCGCCTTACCAAGCCCGACGATACCGGCAACATTTTCGGTGCCGGCTCTGCGATTACGCTCCTGCGCACCGCCCACAATAAAAGCAGGAACAACAATACCCTTGCGAACATAAAGAGCACCGACTCCCTTCGGGCCATGGAACTTGTGAGCTGACAGCGACAGCATATCGATGTTCATCGCTTTAACATCAATAGGCACATGCCCAACAGCCTGAACCGCATCCGTGTGGAAGAATACGCCCTTTTCGTGACAAACGGCGCCAATTTCAGCGATGGGGTTGATCGTTCCGACCTCGTTATTTGCGAACATTACCGTGACAAGTATGGTATCATCGCAAATGGCGTCCCTAACCTGATCAGCAGTAATCATGCCATACTCGTCAACAGGAAGATAGGTAACACGATAGCCCTGCTTCTCAAGAAGCTGACAAGTATGGAGCACGGCGTGATGCTCAACATTGGTGGTAATTATATGCTTGCCTTTTTTTGCATAGCGTTCGGCAATACCTCGAATTGCCGTATTGTCGGACTCTGTGCCTCCGCTTGTGAATACAATCTCGTTTACCTCAGTATTCAGAGCCTTAGCAACCTGCGAACGTGCGCGATCGATTGCCATCTTGGGCTGTTGACCAAATGAATGAGGACTTGAGGGATTGCCGTAAAGCTCTGTGAGGTATGGAATCATATCAGCCAAAACCTCAGAACTGAGCTTTGTTGTTGCCGCATTATCCAGATAAATGCTTTTCATTATTATTGCTTAATCCTTTCCTGCTGAATAGCGTAGTCATCAGCCATATCCTTGATAGTAGTATCAGTTAAAACATCGTCTATGCGCTGCTGAAGCTTTAACCACAACGGACGAGCGGAGCAGATGCAAGCATTTGCACAACCGGAGCCTTCAACGCTTAAACAATCAACAATTGCCGTGCTGCCTTCAAGCGCGCGCAGAACCTCCCCAACGCTTATCTGCTCGGGAGAACGTGATAGAGTGTATCCGCCGGCAGCTCCGCGAACGGCGTCAACAAGCCCCGCACGCTTAAGCGATGCAATAATCTGTTCAAGATAAGCAATGCTTGTTCCCTGACGCTCTGCAAGCTGGGCAACGGAAAGAAGCCCCTTGCCATACTCGACGGCAAGGTCAACCATTGCTTTTATGCCGTAACGTCCCTTAGTCGAAAGCTTCATAAATAATATCCTACCAAACTACTTGGTATTTGAATTGTAGCACGATCATATGGCGTTGTCAACAAATCATAGTGCTTTGGTAGGATATATTTTCGGTTTTATTATTTTCGATTTATGCCAAGCCTTTTATGCATAGGCAGTGAATACGCACGGCAATTCGAAGTTTGCTGAATGTTTGCTTTTATATACGTCATGTGGTCGTTTTCTAAAAAACACACATACTCAGATTTTGGACACAATATATTTACACAACAGAGGACACAACAGGCAATAACACTTGTGCCGATGTTGCTAAAGGTGATATAATATCCCGACTCGCAAATTGACACATATGGGGGCTATGTGCGCTTCCGAAGGGGGACTCTGTCGATGACTTTTATCAACAGCCTAAAAAGTGTAATTCGCACTCCCGTCAAGACAGTATTGTTTATTGTGCTTGTGGCTGCGGTTACAGCGTTTGTATGCCTTGGGTTCGGAATGTGGAGCTCAAGCGACAAACTGATAAGAGAGGCCGACCAAACCTATACCACTATTGTCAATATTGAATATGTTGACGAAGGCTACCCGGATGCAACTCTCTATTCCGACACGATGTATTCACAGTTAAGCACTTATGACGCTTCAAAGCTTGGTGAGAGTGAGTATGTGTTGAATTTTGACCGTCAGTATGAAATTGGCGGCTATATTGATGGGTTTGAATCCAAATCATCAAACAAGCTTTTTGATGATTATGGCGTATTAAGGTTCAAGTTTATGTATAAAACAGAGCTTGGTAATATGTGCTCTACACTTGATCCCTATTATATCGGCAGCGCCAGAATAATCGAAGGCTCAATGATATATGTTGAGTTCAGCGACACATATGCTGAATGGATGACGCATGATATAATGATACCCGACCACTATTATATTGCAAACGGGATAATATACAAGGGAGAGAGTCATAAGACCGTATTTGAAGTTTCTCCGTATTCAAACCCCAACGCACCCGACAACAGTGATACGGATATGCGGTTCCCGTTCTGGGATATTACCGATATTACTGATACATACACCAACGAACAGCGCTACACACTTTTTCAAAAGATGGTGCGTTCATACAATGTGATGAACAACTATGTCAGCATCTTTCCAACGTCAAATGTTGAAGGAACGACATACTTTGTTCAGGCGGGCACTTATCTCGTTGACGACATGAACGGCGTCAAGAGCCGGTTTTTCACAGAAGAAGAGTATAAAAGCGGAGCAAGGGTCGTCGTACTCAGCAACTATATTGCATCGAGAATGAACATAGGCATTGGAGATACCGTGAACCTTGGGTTATACACAGCTAATGGCACATCGTCTGCGCGATGCTCATTCTGGGCGGATGATGAGTTCATTGAAGAAGGCGTGTATACGGTTGTTGGGTTATTTAAGGAAGGCGCGGGGATGAATTTAATGGCGTTTATTCCTAAGCCCGTCGGTCAGTCAACGTGGCTGCCCGAGTATTCCGTGTCGTATCAAATAGCATCATTGCAGCTTAAAAACGGGACTGTTGACGAGTATATTGAGCGGATTCAGCCATATTTAGAAAATGGGATGCGCGTAACCGCATACGATCAAGGCTATTCCGTTGCGATCGCTCCGATTCTTGCAATGCGTGAGACGGCAATACTGCTTGCGCTGATAGGAGTAATCTGTGCAGTGATCGTTCTGATGCTGTTTGCCTATATGTACGTTACAAAGCAGCGTGAAACGGTGGCAACGATGCTTGCGTTGGGCTCCGGAAAAGTGCGTGCAACGGCTTATCTGCTGATATGCGTACTGCTGGTTTCGCTGACAGCCGCAGTTATCGGCGCAACGTTAGGTGGGGTCCTTTCAGAGCAGGTAACTCGCGCCGCATATGAAAGGGCGGAGGAGACGTCTCTTGTTGACCACACGTTCAGCGCGACTTACCTTGTTAAAGCCGATGAGGATATTGTAATGAAAACGGACTTTGCGCCTGATTACCGCATTATGTGCAGCGTTGGCTTGGCGGTGGTTGCCGTGTCGCTGTTGTACGCTTCAATAATGACGTGGATTGTTTTGTCGCACACAAGACCAAAGTCTTTGCGTGCAGGCATAAAGGAGGTGTGACGAAATGAAGGCAAAGCAGATGCAGGCCAAGCGCGGCAGCGCCATTCGCAGGAGTGCGTTTACATTGTCTGTTGCCTTGAAGTCAATCCTTCGAGGCGGGCTTAAAAACATTATCGTGCCGATTACCTCGCTTGTGCTTCTGGTATTTATCGGCATGTTCGGTTATCAGATCGTTTCTTCTCAAAAGCAGCTCGACAAATTATATGACGAGTCGCATGTGCTTGCTTATTACGCTTCAAACAGCGGAAAACGCATTGACACGCTTTCGTTGACGGACGATAAGCTTGCACCCATACTTGAATCGGGATTTGTTGAGAGCATGTATTACACATGCATCAGGTATGCCGACATTGTCGGAACCGTGCAAACGGCGGCGGGGGACATAGTTGAGGATACATGGTTCACGTACATACCTGTGGGGCAGGGCTTCACGTTTGAAACATTCGTCGATAATATACCATCCAACCAAAAGGTTGTGTTTACAAGCAGCATTCGCATGTCACCTGAGTTCTTCTTTGAGAACGAGCTTAAGATAACCTTCCTTGATGGATATGACGCATCCATGTTTGAAGGGGATGAATGCGTATGCGCCCTTTCAACGCATCAGATGTCCGCCGGAGGCTATTCTCTCGGTGACACAATTCGTATCGGCGTATATACGACTGCTTACAGCGATTTTATGCTTTTATATAAGGATGCAAAGATTGTTGCAAGCTATTCGCGTGCGTCTGGCAGAGACACAATCTACATGCCGATTGCGCAGTCAAGGATTGGATACACTCTTAGGGTTGAAAGATATTATTCAAACCAAAAGCTGTTCTATATCCCGCCGGAAAGCATTGTTGATGGGCAGGTCAGCAATTATGAGTATGAAGGATTTAACTACAATGCTGTGTCGTTCAAACTCAAAGATCTTAAAAACTTAAAGGAATTTAAAACATTTTTGATTGAGAATGGATATTCTCCGCTTGGCAAGATAGGTGCTTCAAGAATGTGGGTGGTTATTGAAGATACCCTGCTGAACGAGTCCGCGATAAGCATCAACAGGCATATATCGTACATGACAATTTTGTTTATTGCCGTTTATGTGATTGCGGTCGGCATCGGATTTGTGCTTTCATATCTGCTTACAAAGAGCAGGCGTGCAGAGCTTGCTATGATGCGCAGTATGGGAGCGGGAGTATTCCGCACTTTCTCCGCTTTCTTTATTGAACAGGCGCTGCTGTGCCTTGTGGGGTGTGCGGTCGGCGTGGTTATACTGAGGCTGATTTATGGTTGCATTGAGCCTATGCAGTGGTACAGCTTTTTGGGCTACACAGGGTGCTATTGGGCGGGAGCAATGCTTTCGATACTGTTCATGAATAAGATGAACGTTATTGAGATACTTACGGCAAAGGACTGACAGGAGGATAATAATGAGCATACTTGGCATCGAAAACGCATCATACATATACAAGAATCGTTATCAAACCGTGAACGCGGTTACGGACGCAAGCTATGAGTTCGAGCGCGGAATGGTGTATGCAATCGTCGGAAAATCCGGCAGCGGAAAAACCACAATGCTTTCAATGCTTGCGGGATTAGATCTGCCCTCAAAGGGCAGCATCGTATTTGACGGAGTGCCCACAAGCAAGATGGATCGTGATCGTTACCGTCGTGAGGATGTTGCGGTAATATATCAGGGCTTTAACCTGTTTCCTCTTATGACCGTTAAAGAAAACGTGATGTATCCTGTTCAGCTTCAGGGATTCAGCGTTGCCGAGGCAAAAAAGCGTTCGACCGAGATGCTTGAGCTTGTCGGAATAAGTGAGCAGCAAACAAAGAGATATCCTTCAATGCTTTCAGGCGGAGAGCAGCAGCGAGTTGCAATCGCAAGGGCGTTGGCGGCAAATTCTCATGTGATACTTGCCGATGAGCCGACAGGCAATCTTGATGTTGAAAACACAAAGAACATTGTTGATATTTTGCTGCGTCTTGCACACGAGATGGATTATTGTGTGGTGATCGTTACCCATGATCTCAGCATTGCCGAAAAGGCGGATGTTGTTGTAAGAATGGTTGATGGTCATATCCGTCAAGACAACGCGGACGCCGTAAACGGATAACATAAACATTGATGCGGACGGGGGAGCTTATCTTTCCCGTCCGTTTACATCTGTATGAGGTGGTAATTTTTTAAAAATAAATCAAATATATCGCCGAATAATACTTGATAATCACACAATATGGAAGTATAATAAAGCGTTGTACCCGAATTGGGGTTTGTTTAGTTAATATTTATGAATAATATACTGGAGGAGTAACAAATGTCCCACAAGTACGTCTACCTATTTAACGAGGGTAATGCAGGCATGCGCAATCTTCTTGGCGGAAAGGGCGCCAACCTTGCGGAGATGACTTCGCTCGGCCTTCCCGTTCCTTACGGTTTCACCGTTTCAACAGAGGCTTGCACACGCTACTATGAAGATGGAAAGACTATATCTGACGAAATAATCGAGCAGATCAAGGCAGCTCTTGCCATCACAGAAGAAAAAGCCGGCAAGAAATTTGGCAGCGTTGAAAATCCATTCCTTGTATCCGTACGCTCCGGCGCACGCGCAAGTATGCCCGGCATGATGGATACAATCTTAAACCTTGGCTTGAATGACGAGACCGTTGAGGCGCTTGCACGTCTTACGGGCAATCCTCGTTTTGCATATGACAGCTATCGCCGCTTTATTCAGATGTTCTCCGATGTTGTTATGGAGATTGAGAAAGAAAAGTTTTCGAAGCTTCTTGATGCGAAAAAAGCACAAAACAATGTTGTTATTGATAAGGACTTGACAGCCGATAATCTCAAAGAGCTTATTTGCGATTATAAGTCTCTCTACCTTAATGAAATGGGCACTGAGTTCCCTCAGGAGCCGATGACGCAGCTGCTTGAGGCCGTTAAGGCTGTTTTCCGCAGCTGGGACAACCCCCGTGCCATTGTCTATCGCCGTATGCATGATATCCCCGCAAGCTGGGGAACTGCCGTAAACGTGCAGAGCATGGTGTTTGGAAACATGGGCGATGATTCCGGTACCGGTGTTGCTTTCACTCGCAATCCCTCCACGGGAGAGAAAAAGCTCTATGGTGAGTTTTTGATGAATGCACAGGGTGAGGATGTTGTTGCAGGTATTCGCACGCCCGAAACAATTGATCGCCTTCGTGAGACAAACGAGGAAGTTTACAACGAGTTTGTACGCGTAGCAAATACGCTTGAAAATCATTACCGTGATATGCAGGATATGGAGTTTACAATTGAGCGCGGCAAGCTCTTTATGCTCCAGACGCGTAACGGCAAGCGCACCGCCGCTGCTGCTTTGCAGGTTGCGGTAGATCTTGTTAACGAAGGCATGATTTCAAAGGAAGAAGCTATCAAGATGATAGATCCCAAATCCCTTGACGCTCTGCTTCATCCCACGTTTGACACCGCCGCGCTTAATGCTGCCGCCGCAGTTGCCTCCGGCTTGCCTGCGTCTCCGGGCGCCGCATGCGGCATGGTCTATTTCTCTGCTGACGAAGCAAAGGAAGCTCATGAGAACGGCGCAAAGGTTATACTTGCGCGCAAAGAGACAAGCCCCGAGGATATCGAGGGAATGAACGCTTCCGAGGGTATACTCACATCCTTTGGCGGCATGACTTCTCACGCTGCCGTCGTTGCGCGTCAGCTTGGCACCTGCTGCGTTGCAGGCTGCAAGGATGCAATAATTGACGAAGCAACCAAGACGATCACATTTACAAACGGTCTCGTTATACACGAGGGCGATTGGATGTCCCTTGACGGCGCAACGGGCAACATATATGCCGAAAAGATTAAGTCCGTGCCTGCCGAGCTGGTTGGCAACTTTGGCACTATAATGGCATGGGCAGACAACATCCGCACACTTAAAATTCGCACCAATGCCGACTCACCTTCACAGGCGGCGATGGCTGTTAAGTTTGGAGCGGAGGGTATCGGACTTTGCCGCACTGAGCATATGTTCTTTGACGAAGACAGAATCCCTGCTGTTCGTGAGATGATCGTATCCAAAACGGTTGAGGAGCGTCAGAAGGCTCTTGCAAAGATACTGCCGATGCAGCGCGAAGACTTCAAGGGCATATATAAGGCGATGGAAGAACGTCCCGTTACCATTCGCTTCTTGGATCCGCCTCTCCATGAGTTCCTTCCCACAAAGGATGAAGATATTGCCGCTCTTGCGAATACAATGGGACTCACGTTTGAAGCTTTGAAAGATACCGTTGAGAGCCTGCACGAGTCAAACCCGATGATGGGTCATCGCGGATGCCGTCTTTCCATCACATATCCCGAAATTGCCGAGATGCAGACGCGTGCTGTTATTGAGGCCGCTATTGAAGTACGTCAAGAGACGGGCTTTAACATCATTCCCGAGATAATGATTCCGCTTGTCGGTGAGGTTAAAGAGCTTGCGTATGTCAAGAGCTACGTAGACATGACCGCAAAGACGGTTATGGCGGAGCGTGGTGTTGAAATACCTTATATGGTTGGCACTATGATCGAGATTCCCCGTGCCGCCCTTACTGCGGACGACGTCGCAAAGGAAGCTGAATTCTTCTCATTCGGCACAAATGACCTTACGCAGATGACGTTTGGCTTCAGCCGTGATGACGCCGGTAAGTTCCTTAACGACTACTATGCAAAAAAGATATTCGAGAGCGATCCGTTTGCACGAATTGATCAGGTCGGCGTTGGCAAGCTAATGAAGATGGCCGTCGATCTTGGTCGTCAGACGCGCCCGAATATCAAGCTCGGTATTTGCGGCGAGCATGGCGGAGACCCGTCCTCAATCGACTTCTGCTATCGAATCGGATTGAATTATGTATCCTGCTCACCGTTCCGCGTGCCTATCGCACGCCTTGCGGCGGCTCAGGCAAAGCTTAACAATAAGTGATTGTTTTGACAAAAACTGCGGCCGCGGGATTTCCCGTGACCGCTTTTTGTTAATTATGTGAATAACGTGATACCGCAAAGGAGGAAATCCATATGACAAACAAAAACAAATGCAGATTTGATAAGCGCATGGCGCGTGTATTTGCAACCGATGTGCTGTACGACATTATCGGAAGCATTTTATACGCGATAGGCGTTTATACCTTTGCGGCAAAGGCAAACTTTGCGCCCGGCGGCATTACGGGCGTTGCGCTTATAGTCAATCATTATCTGCCATGGGCGCCGATTGGTGTTTGCTCTCTCTTGTTCAATATTCCCGTTGCGCTTATCTGTTACAAAATGCTTGGCAAAAGATTCTTTTTCAAGTCTGTAAAAAGTATGCTGATCTCGGCATTTTTCCTCGATGTTGTGATGCCGTTTGTTCACAGCAGTCTTATACCTCAGTATGCCGACAATCGTTTGCTCGCCGCTCTATTCGCGGGCGTCTTATCCGGAGCAGGTCTTGCGATGATATACATGAGGGGCTCTTCAACGGGAGGAACGGATTTTATTATCATGAGTATCCGAAAAAAGTATCCGCATCTTTCGATTGGCACGGTTTCGCTTGCGGTAGATGGTATTGTCATTGTTGCCGGCGGCTTTGTGTTTAAGGATGTTAATGCGGTCCTTTATGGCGTATTGATGACTATCGCAAGCACAACTATAATTGATAAGCTGATGTATGGCTCGGGCTCACAACGGATGATTCTTGTTATAAGTGATTATTCAGAGGATATCGCAAGACGCATATCCTATGAGGCGGAACGAGGCGTAACGCTGCTTAAGGCAATAGGCGCATACACGGGCAAGGAGCGTATGGTTGCAATGTGCGTCTGTTCAAAAACAGAGATAACACAACTGCGAACAATAGTGCATAATGTTGACAAGGACGCAATGGTAATGCTTTGCACTGTGGATGAGGCATATGGATTGGGATTCGGAAAGCTTGGCGAGAACTAAACTGTATAAATAAAAAAGACCAACAGGGTTATAAACTCGGTTGGTCTTTAACTTAATACGATTAGTTAAAACACGATTTTACTGCTGATGTAGCTCACAAGCTCTGAGATAGGAAGGCGTATCTGCTCCATTGAATCTCTGTCACGAACAGTAACGGTATCCACAGTATCGCCCTCAAGAGTTTCAAAATCTATGGTTATGCAAAGCGGAGTGCCGATTTCATCCTGCCTGCGATATCGCTTGCCGATAGCGCCCGTTTCGTCATAATCGACCATAAACGATTTGGAAAGCATAGAATGAATCTCATGTGCCTTGTCTCCAAGCTTTTTCTGCAGAGGCAGAACCGCTGCCTTGTAGGGAGCAAGGGCAGGGTGGAGGTGAAGCACATTGCGAACGTCACCGCCCTCAAGCCGCTCCTCGTCATAGGCGTCGCATAGGAAGGTAAGCGCCATACGATTTGCACCGACAGAAGGCTCAACGCAATACGGAACATACTTGCGGTTCGTAAACGGATCAAGATACTCCATGGATTTGCCGCTGTGCGCAGCATGAGCCTTTAAGTCAAAATCGGTGCGGCTTGCGATACCCCAAAGCTCGCCCCAGCCAAACGGGAACAGATATTCAATATCCGTTGTGCCGTTGGAATAATGACAAAGCTCCTCCTTGGAGTGCTCACGCAAACGAAGATTCTGAGGATTCATACCGAGGGTAAGAAGAAAGTCATGACAATACTTGCGCCAGTATTCATACCATTGAAGCTCGGTGCCGGGTTCACAGAAAAACTCAAGCTCCATCTGCTCAAATTCACGCGTGCGGAATATGAAATTGCCCGGGGTGATCTCGTTTCGGAATGATTTACCGATCTGAGCAATACCGAAGGGTATTTTCTTGCGCATACTTCTCTGCACATTTAGGAAATTTGTAAAAATACCCTGTGCAGTTTCAGGACGCAAGTATATCTCGCTTGCGGTATCCTCATTAACGCCCTGAAAGGTTTTGAACATCATGTTGAACTTGCGGATGCCTGTAAACTCACTCTTGCCGCATTCGGGACACTTGATGTGCTTTTCGGCAATGTAATCGGACATCTGCTCGTTCGTCCAACCATCAGGATGAATATCGTCTATACCGTTAGCGGCGGCATAATCCTCAATAAGCTTGTCCGCACGAAAACGAGCCTTGCAAGCCTTGCAGTCCATAAGTGGGTCGTTGAAATTAACGACATGACCGCTTGCCACCCAAACCTCAGGGTTCATTAATATGGCGCAGTCCATGCCCACATTGAAGGGGCTTTCCTGAACAAACTTTGTCCACCACGCCTGCTTAACGTTGTTCAAAAACAAAACTCCGAGAGGGCCGTAATCCCAACAGTTTGCAAGCCCACCGTATATTTCTGAGCCCGCAAAAATGTAGCCCCGATTCTTACACAGAGCTACAAGCTTATCCATTGTTAATTCAGTTTGCATAAAAAGACCCTTTAGACGCTGCGCTGAACTCTGCCGGTACGCAGACAACGAGTGCAGACATTCATTTTTTTGGGCGTACCGTTTACAATAACGTTAACGCGCTGAATGTTGGGCGCCCAGCTGGTTCTTGTCTTCCTGTTGGAGTGGCTGACCAAGTTACCGCTCATAGTACCCTTGCCGCAAACCTCACAATACTTACTCATAATTACACCTCCTTGCCGAAATAACCGACATATGCTTGTTTTTTGGCACAACAAACCACTGCTCAAAAATCAAACAAGACGTATTCTACCACGCATTTAATCCATTTGCAAGTACAAATTGCACGTTCTTAGCATATATAATTATTCCTGTGGGCTGTCGGCGCTGATACAGCGCTCCCAAGGCATCACAACGCCTTCCCAAGCCTCTGTTGCAAATGCGGAACGTATCAATGAGCACAGATACCGATAGCGCTCGTTGATATGCGGATAGTACATACATTCGTCGATATCACTCCACATGGCATATTCAAACATCCGAGACATATCCTCCATTACTGTTCGCATGGAATACTCATCAACGAAATACCTGTTTTCCGCAGAGGTATAAAGATAAATGCTTGGGTCGTTGTAGCTGTTTGCAAAGCTGAATTCATCAGGGAAATAGGACATATATGTGTCAAAATCAAATACAACGCTTCCCTCCGTGGTATCAAAAAGGGTTTGCTGCACAGCGTGACATATCTCATGATTAAGCATCGATGAAAAAGCAGTAGGACGACCGAACGAGTAAAAATCGCTGATATAGTACGGCTGCCAGTTAATAATTACCTGCTGCTCCCCGCCCGCAGACATATATTGCCCGCTAATACGGAAATCAAGAGTCGTGTCCTTCAAACGGGTTACGATAAGAAAAACGAGGGGACCCCTGTCTGAAGCGGAAATTTTGTCAAGCATACCATCGGGATATACTGAAAGCGTGTTCTGCATATGAGTTAAGCACTCAAAAATGTAGCATTGGTCGGCGTCGTCATGAAACGATTCAACAATACTGTTGTAAAGAGTGTGCTCCGCGATATACGCATATAAAGCATCGCCATAATAAACCTTTGTATTAAATTGACTTTCGATTGACGCGCACAGAGCTGCGTTAACCTCGGCAGTCGGAGCAAAGATCACACCGCTGTTTACACAGGGCGTAAGATAATCAAGGCTGGCTTCAATGGGTTGGTCTCCGCAGTCATAGGGAGACCATATCAGCACGGTTCCGATAGAATAGTCTTCAGCGGTGTCATAGTAGAGAAAGCAAAAATCCTTGCGTGCACTGTCAAAGGAACCGGTAGTCGTACTGAAAACGCCGTTGACCGCAGCCATCCACTCATTATTGGGATTTTTAACCTCAGTCCGCGCAAAGCGATTGCCATCGGTTGTGTTATAGGCGCTCAATAACAGCATTTCGGATTCATCGTTCGGAATATTTGCCACCGTAACTGCAATGCCTGCGCCAAAATCAACATTCGCATGGTCATATTCCTCGATGTAGTCAATCTTTGGTGATACGCCGTTTATGTCGATATAGGTAATATAGTGATAATACTTGCAAATTGAAAGACTGTTTCCATCCGAGTATGCGCGGGACTGAAGCCATGTATAATCCAATACCTCACCTGTCGCAGAGTCAACAATGTATGACCTGTTGCAGGAATCCTTTTCAGCGGGCAGCTCAATACGACAATCGAAAAGAAATATGTTAACATAACGTCCATCGGCAGTTGTGGTGAATGAAATCGTATCATCCTCATCCGCTTCGTCAAAAAGCACAGTAATGTCTCCGCTTGCAAGGTCACGCTTGTATATCGTTGTATCGCTTGTATAGCATCCGTATATCAAAGAGTTGATCTCCGGACAATAATCTATACTCAGATCCGCATAAAGGTTTTCGGGAGCGACGGGCGCGGCATTTGCATACCGAGCGGTTTCGTTGAATGAGTAATCCAATGTAAATACGTCTCCGGAAACAAAATCAACTATCAGAACGCCATCGCCGAATGTCTCGATAGTGCCATGCTTTGCATAATTCATGCTGGCAGGAATGCTGAAGGGCAGAACATAACGAGATTGAACAGTGCCTGCCGTAACGTTATATGTTGCAAGTATCGAATCGCTTTCGCCCATTGCAACAACGAACAGAGTGTCTGTGGCAATATAAATTGCATCCTGAATAAGATAACCACTGCCCAACGCGGAAGTAAGCGGGGAAGTTATGTTGATGAGTCCAACGCCAACTTCTGTGCCGATTATCTCTGGCTCGGGCTTCTCAGCGGGGAAGTCGGTAGGCGTGTAAGTGGCTTCCGCAGACGCCGTACCCGTGGGTTCAACGTTATCCTGCGAATGCTTTGTGCAGGAGCAGACGCTCAGCGCAATCAGCAAAACCATATAAAGCGCAAAAGCGCGGCGAAAGATTAATTTTTTCATGTTAAGTTCAAACCCTCCTTATAAGTTGTGTATACCAATCGGCGGCTTAACTCCTCATAGTATAGCACGTTATTACAAAAAAAGTGTTATCGGATTGTTAATATAATAAAAAGGTCGTTATGTGATCAGCACAACGACCTTCAGAAGTGTAAAAACAGATCAGTATGACTTTGCAAAGTATGTCATTGCCTTAGCCTTTTTACCGCAGCAGACGCATACATCGCTCAAAGACTCCTGTTCAAATGGCATACAACGAGTTGTCGCGCCCGTAACAGCCTTAATCTTATCCTCGCATTCACGATCACCGCACCACATTGCCTTCGCAAACCCATCCTGAACCCTTGCGTTAAGCTCGTCCATGCTGTACACGGCAGAAACACGCTGCTCCCGCAGATGAAGTGCACGCTCGTACAGCGACTTTTGAACGTCATCAAGCAACTCAACAACACGTTCGATAAGCGAATCAATTGGGACAAATGTCTTTTCATGGTTATCGCGGCGTACAATTACAACCTCGCCCTTTTCGATATCCTTAGGGCCAACCTCAAGACGGAGGGGGACGCCCTTCATTTCCCATTCGTTAAACTTCCAACCGGCAGACTGCTCGCTGTCGTCAAGCTCAACGCGTATACCATGATTGGCAAGAGCTGCCTTCAGCTCGTCTGCCTTATCAAGCACGCCCTCCTTGTGCATGGCAATCGGGAGAATTACAAGCTGTATGGGGGCAACCTTGGGCGGGAATATCAATCCGCGGTCATCACCATGAGTCATTATCAAGCCGCCTATCATTCTTGTTGAGACGCCCCAGCTGGTTGTGTGACAATACTCAAGCTTGCCCTCTCGGCTGAGGTATTTAATGTCATAAGCCTTAGCAAAATGGTCGCCCAAGTTATGGGACGTACCCATCTGCAGCGCTTTACCGTCCTGCATCATCGCTTCAAGCGTATAAGTTGCTTTTGCGCCGGCAAACTTTTCTTTTTCACTCTTTTGACCGCAAATAACGGGTATGGCAAGAAAGTCCTCCATGAAGCTGCGATAAACTTCAAGCATAGTCATAGTCTCATCCTGAGCTTCCTCGGCTGTGGCATGAGCGGTGTGACCCTCCTGCCAAAGAAACTCCATTGTACGAAGGAATGGACGGGTCGCCTTTTCCCAGCGAACGACATTTGCCCATTGGTTGTACTTTACCGGCAGGTCACGATAGCTTTGTATCCAGCGTGAATACATCGAGCAGATAATAGTCTCGCTTGTGGGACGAACGCAAAGCCTTTCCGGGAGCTCTTCATCGCCGCCGTGTGTTACCCAAGCGACCTCAGGCGCAAAGCCCTGAACATGATCCTTCTCCTTTTGAAGCAAATGCTCCGGGATAAAAAGAGGGAAGTATGCATTTTTGTGCCCCGTTTCCTTAAAACGGCGATCAAGCTCGTTCTGCATGTTTTCCCATACGGCATAGCCATAGGGCTTGATTACCATACATCCGCGGACGTCCGAATAGTCTACCATATCGGTCTTCATTATGACGTCTGTGTACCATTGGGGAAAATCCTCCGCACGCGACGCAATGTGAGTGACGAACTCCTCGTTCCTTTTTGCCATAACAGCCTCCTAAAAAAATATGGAGCTTCAACCCTGTATAAGGGCGAAGCTCCGCGGTACCACCTTAATTCCCAAACAGAAACGTTTGGCTCAACGGACAATAACGCTTACCTTGCGGCGGGGCATTTCCTCCCCGCGGGAAAAACGGGTGGGTATCCGCATCGTTGTGATGATTCGCAGCACACATCATCTTTCTTGAACGAACGAAAACGGAATATCCCGTCTGAACCTTTAATGATTGGCATTATACAACCCCAAGGGAATGCTGTCAACACCTAATTATTTGTATACTTACTTGTCGGAAGGACGGTTAAGCACCTCGTCAAGTATGCTGTCAAGCTCGCTGTCGGATGGAAGCTTGTCGGCGTTTGAGTCAAACGGAGTACCGTCAAGCTCGTCCTGGAATGAAATCCCACCAACAGGGGAGGCGTCGCTCATATCGTCAGAATCAGCGGAAGGCAGCTCACGCCCCTCAATTGTGTAAATGCTTTGCATGAGACTGGCGGGGTCGTCATAATCATCCGGCGGAACAAAACCATCGTCATCGAGGTTATGCTCCTTGTCGTCCAAGCGAGTCTCGTTTTCACTGATTGCTTCACACGATTCAATGGTTTCTTCATTGTCGGCAAAAACGGGGGAATCGCTGTCCGAAGATTCGGCTTCATCGGATTGAGCAGGAATCGCCGCGTCTGAAATCAACTCATCGGAGTCAATTGGCAAAGAGGAATCTTCTGTTATTGAAGCCTTTACGCATACGTCATCCTTCGCAGATTCAGCAGACGGATTATCGCAGGAATCCACGCCGCCGTCGCGCTCGATAGGAGAGGCGTCTTCGGCGTCGGCATCAAGTCCTTCAGAGCATGAACCGCTGCATTCGTCACAGTTACAGGAGCATTTGTCAACATCGGCACTAATCTCTTTTGTTTTAGCCTCAAGCGCCTCGGAAACGGAAGAAACCAGCGAAGCATAGTATTCTGATTGCTCGCGTGCGTATTCTGCGGCGTTGCACAACTGAATATTCAACTCGGCAATGACATTCTTGCGAGAATTTACCTCAATCTGCGCAGCCATAACGCAACGTTCAATGTATACGTTAGCATCTGTTCTTGTTTGATTGGCATAAGCATCCGCTTCGCGCTTTTTTTCAACGGCGTATGCATCACCATTGCGCATCAATTCATCATATTGTTCGTTGGCGGCATGCATTTTTTCATCATAGTAGGCGTCGCCTGCCGTATGCTGCTGCTTTGAATAGCCGTCTGCATCGGCAGTAATCGCGTTTGCTTTGCTTGCGGCGTCGGTGACGGTCTGCTTTGCTTCGGCAAGAAGCTCCTCACGGCGTCCTGCTGCACTTGCAACAATTGCGGCTGCTTTGACGGTCGCATCATCGTTAATGCGTGCGGCTGCACGATTTGCCTCAGTAATTGCAAGAAGCACCGATTGCTCCTGTGCGTGGAGCCTGTCAACCTCAGTCTCAAGCTCCCCAATACGCTTACGCATCAGCTCGTTCTCATGTACTCGCTGAACAAGTAGGGTTTCCAATTCCTTTGCTTTTCTGCTCATGACAGTAACCTCCGTTTATTATGATTGTAAAAAACCGATTTGAGCTCCATTGCCGGAAGGCGGAGCATAACCCATATGTTTATACGCTGCGGGCAGGAGCACGCGACCTCTTGGGGTTCGTGCGATAAAGCCGAGCTGCAAAAGATAAGGCTCATACACATCCTCAATCGTAGATGCATCCTCACCTGTCGAGGCGGCTATTGTGTTAAGACCGACAGGCATGCCGCCAAACTTAACGATCATCGCAGTGAGCATTCTGCGGTCAACGGCGTCAAGACCCAGTTCGTCAATTGCAAGCATATCAAGCCCCATTTTTGCCGCATCACGGTCAATAACGCCGCTGCCCTTAACCTGCGTAAAATCACGTACGCGTTTAAGCAGACGGTTTGCAATTCGCGGAGTGCCGCGTGACCGCGAAGCAATTTCCAATGCGCCGTCAGCAGTGACTGATACATTAAGAATTCCGGCACTGCGGGTGACTATTTCGCAGAGGTCCTGAGGCGTGTACATTTCAAGCTGTTCTTTAATGCCGAAACGGTCTCTCAGAGGGGAGGTAAGAAGCCCCATGCGCGTTGTTGCGCCAACAAGCGTGAACTTTGGCAGCTCTAATCGCAAAGAACGGGCAGACGGTCCTTTGCCAATTATAATATCATACGCAAAATCCTCCATTGCGGGATACAGAACCTCCTCAACATTGGGATTAAGTCGATGAATCTCATCAATAAATAGTATATCGCCTTCATTAAGGTTTGAAAGCAACGCAGCAAGATCACCTGCGTGGGTGATTGCCGGACCGGACGTCACGCGCAGATTACCGCCCATTTCGTTTGCAATAATTGCCGCAAGAGTTGTTTTTCCAAGCCCCGGCGGACCGTAAAGCAAAACGTGGTCAAGCGCCTCCCCGCGAAGCTTTGCCGCGCTGATATATACACGGATATGCTCCTTAACGTCGCTTTGACCGATGTATTCGTTCAAAAAGCGTGGACGCAAACTGTATTCTACGGTCTCGTCCTCCGCAAGCAACGAAGAAGATATAATACGTTCATCAAAATCCATACCCGTTTACCTCTCTTAGTGCTTTGAAAGCTCACGCAAAGCAAGAGTTATTAGATTTTCGACCCTGTCACAGTCATCAATCGAAGCGACTGCGCGGCCCGCAACAGCTCCATCGTATCCAAGCGCCACAAGCGCTGCAATTGCCTCAGAACGTATGGATGCAAAATCTCCACAGGCAGAATCCGCCAACGGCACAGAGGCTGAGTCCACTTTTTCCTTCAGCTCGAGAATGACACGCGCAGCAGTTTTTTTGCCCATTCCCTGAACACGGTCAAAGGCAGCGACGTTGTCTGTGATTACGGCAAGGGAAACATCCTCCGGAGACAGCACAGAAAGCACATTAAGTGACACTTTTGGGCCAATCCGTGAAACACTGATCAGCTTGCGAAACATGGTTCTTTCGGCTTCAGAATAGAATCCGTACAGACCGATCGCGTCCTGCGAAACGCTGAAGTGCGTAAACAGCTTTGCGGTACTGCCCACGGCAAGCCGCTTCAGCGTATTTGCACTGCACACTATCTCATAGCCAATGCCGCAGGTTTCAATCACGACACGATCTGCAAGTATGGTATCGACAATTCCTTTTATATATGCGTACATTATTTAATCCTATACTCCTCCAAGCATGGCCCAATCGAGTTAGCGTGGCACAGTGCCGCGCCAAGCGCGTCAGCTGCGTCATCCGGCTTTGGAAGGGTTGGCAGCTTCAAAAGCAGTTTTACCATGGTTTGCACTTGAAGCTTATCCGCATGCCCGTCGCCGGTAACGCTCTGCTTTATTTGCATGGGCGTGTACTCATAAAGCGGTATCCCCGCTTCCTGTGCGGCAAGAAGCGCAACGCCCCTGCCTGCGGCAACCTGCATGGCAGTTTTTGCGTTGTGATAGAAGAACAGCTCCTCAAAGGCAACGTGGTCGGGACGTAACCTCGATATCAAAAGTGATGTTCCTCTGTGAAGCAGCTCAAGCCTCTCAGGAAACGTCATTGACGGACAAGTTTCAATCACACCATAATCCACAATCGAGGATTTTCCCGCCATATACTCGATAACACCATACCCGAGTATCGCGTAACCGGGGTCAATACCAAGTATAACCATCCGTCACACCGTCCACATCTCAAAAATCTGCTTAAACTGATTTTAACATGAAATCTCATACTTTACAAGTATTGAGGCAAACTAACATATCGAATCGAGGTGAAAAGATGGAAGCTCTACTGGTTATTTCAATCGCAGCAGCAGTGCTGCTAATTTTGCTTATTGCAATTTCAAATATAAAGCTGAAGTTTGATTGCCGACTCCGAGCGCAAATATGCGAGATACGAATCCGAATTATTTCACTGTTCATTCCGATAGATATCCGCATAAGAGCAGCTTATAATTATGCGCAGGGCATTCAAATCCACATAATAAAACGCAATGGTCAAATTAAAAAAAGTATGACGATAGGCGAAAGGACCAAGCATAAAAGGGTGCCGATATCACTTCAGCTTTTTCATGAGACGCTTGTTTTTGAAAAGCTTTTCGTAAGCGGAGAGGTCGGCGTAAAAAATGATTCCTTCGCAAGCGTCATTGTCGCAGGAGCGCTGAATGTAATAATCAACACGATACTGCCTGCAATAATTACAATTCGTGCTAACAACTCGGTTGCTGTTTATATTTCTCCTCGATATACCATCAATGTATTTGCCATAAATATGCAAGGCATACTGACGCTAAATGCGGGGAAGCTAATACATAGAATTGTCGTAAATATGATTAGACGGCAAAAATTAAAGGAGGACAACAAAATTGACACATCCAATCGAAAACCTAATGCAGTCGTCTTTGACACAGATCAAAGAGCTTGCTGATGTTAACACGGTGATCGGAACACCGCTTGTAACGGAGGACTCAACAATGATACTGCCGGTTTCAAAGGTCTGCATGGGATTGCTTGTTGGCGGTGGGGAATACACATGCATGACGCCTGTTAAAAAGAGCGGCGCAGATACCGAAAACGGTAGTAATTATCCGTTTGCCGGAGCATCGGCAGTCGGAATGTGCCTTACCCCACTTGCGTTTTTAGCCGTTCAAAATGGGACCGTAAGGGTTCTGCCTGCAAAGCAGGAATGCGCAGCGGAGCGCATGGTTGACCTGATACCCCAAACGCTTTCGACCATAGAGAGACTTCTTCGTGAGCTTTTGCCCAATCTCGTTAACCAAAATGGATGCGGCTGCAGTCAGCGGCAAAATCAGTCGGATGATAATAAGCAGACGGCGGCTCAGCAAAGCACCGACGATGCTACAGACTAAAAGGCAATGTTTAAGAGGATAACTGCGCTGCTTGCCGCAGCGGTCACTTTGCTGTGCGTCACTGTATATGCAAAGAATGCTCAAGCGGCAAGCGCGCCATTTGAAACCTGCGCATCGGCAATGATGCTGATGGAGGCACAAACAAACACCGTGTTAACCTGTCAAAATGAAGACAGAAAATTTCCCATGGCAAGCACTACAAAGATTATGACGGCGATAGTCACGCTTGAAAACGCGTCTCTTTCCGACATTGTGGTTATAGACGAAATTGCGGAAGGCGTCGAGGGGTCGTCAATGTATCTTGTGGCAGGGGAACGAATATCGGTCGAAGATCTGCTGTATGGATTGATGCTTGCGTCCGGCAATGATGCCGCGGTTGCGCTTGCTGCAGCAATAGGCGGCAGCGTGGAGAGCTTTGTTAATATGATGAACGAAAGGGCGGAGGAGATGGGGCTGACGTCAACGCATTTTGTGACGCCCAACGGTCTTCATAATGATGAACATTACACCACGGCAAAGGAGCTTGCAATAATCGCGTCATATGCGTACAAGAATGAGGACCTGAGAAAGATCGTTGCAACAAAGTATCACACAACAACAACGGGAGAGGTTGTGCGAACTCTCAAAAATAAAAATACGCTGCTGTGGAATTACGAAGGTGCAATCGGGTTCAAAACGGGTTACACGTCCGCAGCGGGTCGATGCCTCGTTTTTGGCGCCGAAAGGGACGGTATGACGGTGATTGGCGTCTTACTGAATTGCAGACCGATGTTTGATATTGCCGCTCGTCTTATGGACTATGCGTTTTCAGAATATACGATATGCTGCGTGATAAGCGGCGGCACAGTCGCCGCACGTGTGTATGTTGAAAACGGTACTAAAAGTATATTGGAAGTCATTGTAAAAAATGATATAATGGTAACGTTGCCAAAGGGCGCAGAGCGTGAGTTTTCGATAGATCTCGTGCTGGATGAAAGCATCTCTGCTCCCGTTACCGCAAACAGCGTATTGGGTACGATTAATGTATATTGTGATGACGAGCTTGTCGCAAGTGAACCGCTTGCTGCGGCATATTCCGTTGATACGCGTAGATTTGACTATTGGTGGCAAATGCTGATAAAAAGTATGGCAGGTTAATAGCCGCCGTACGCAGGGGGATACCGTGAGGCTTCAAAAGTATCTTGCAGACGCAGGGATAGCGTCACGCAGAAAATGTGAAGAGCTGATTGCTGACGGTCATGTTAGCGTTAACGGCACAATCGTTGGGGTTGGCTTTTCAGTAGCGGATGGCGATGCTGTGCGTGTTGACGGAAAGCTTGTTGAGCAGGTTACAAGCAGGGTTGTTTATGCGTTTTACAAGCCCAAAAATGTGATCTGCTCAAATGCTGAAAATGAAGACCGCATCAAGGTTACCGACTATTTCAAGGACGTCCCGCTCAGACTTTATACGGTCGGCCGGCTGGACTATGACTCGGAAGGCTTGATTTTTGTTACAAACGATGGAACATTCGCGGACAAGCTTACTCACCCTCGATATGTAAAAGACAAATCGTACAGGGTGCTTTGTGAGGGTGAGATCACGAACGAAGAAAGGCAAGCGCTTCAAAACGGCGTCGCGCTTGACGACGGCGTAACTGCCCCTGCAAGGTGCAAAATTTTACGGACAGCAAACGGCAGAAGTGATCTTATTTTGACAATACATGAGGGTAGGAACCGACAGGTGCGGCGTATGCTTGCAGCTATCGGTCACAATACGCTCAAGCTTTGTCGTGTGAGCATTGGGACCGTCTCACTGGGCACGCTGAAGGCGGGAGAAAGACGTGAGCTTACTGCAGATGAGATCGAAAGTATGTTGCAATAATATATTGCATAAACCGTAAAATCATATGCAGGAATAAAGGGACAGTAGTGGAATGTAGATAAATTGGGGAAGGTTGAATCACAATGACCTATGGTCGTTGATAATTGCACAACTAACCTTGAAAGGTCAAAAAAATACTTATGGGAAGTAATGTTTTCACAGAAGCCTTTATGACGTTGGGCGTTGGTCTCGGCGTTGTTTTCGTTGGATTGATTTGCTTGATTGTGATTATTAAGCTGATGAGCTTCATTGTTCGTTTGCTGACTAAAAAATCTGCGCTGAAAGCGAACATAGGCGTAAACAAACCCATTGCTCCCAAAAACGATTTTGTGACCGCGCAGGTTCAAAAGCCGCGTATATCTGGCTCCGTAATGACGGTTGAGCAGAGACGTCAGCTTATTGCTGCTGTATCGGCGTCAATCGCACAGTATTTAGGAACCGATGTTACGGGTATTAGACTGCACTCCATAAAGCGTGCTGACGGCGCTGTGATGCAGGCAGATGAGAGGCGTATGCTTGTGGCTGCAATATCTACAGCAATAGCTTCTGAAATGGGCGCGGATGTTTCCGCAATAAGTATTAGATCTATTCGAAAGGTCTGACCGAGCTTTCAAACAAAAATCAGTCAATATGGCAAAATGCCTTTTACGGAGGAAAATATGCGTAAGTTTTTGGTCAATGTTAATGGAACGTCTTATGAGGTAGAGGTTGAGGAGCTCAAAGGTGATGCTGCCGCTGTTGCAGCCGCGCCCAAAGCGACTTCCGCCGCCGCACCCAAGACCGTCGCAGCGTCTCCCGTGGTCACCGACGCAGCGTCAACAATCACAGCTCCAATGCCCGGCTCGATAGTTGGCATCAACGTTAAAGCGGGTGATTCATTCAAGCGCGGTCAAGTGCTGCTTGTGCTTGAAGCGATGAAGATGGAGAACGAGATTCTTGCCCCGCGTGACGGCAAAATTGTTGCGGTTTATACCTCAAAGGGGTCTACGGTTAACTCCGGTGATGTTTTGATCGCCTTTGAATAAGGCACAGCGCAGGTTATGGAAAAATTAGTTGACTTTTTGCAGGCTACGGGCTTTTATCAGCTTTTCACCAACGGCGATACCGCATGGTGGAAGGTTTTAATAATGCTCGCCGTTGGCTGCATTTTGCTTTATATGGCGATTGTCAAGAAGTTTGAGCCGCTTCTTCTGTTGCCGATTGCGTTTGGCGTACTTCTGACAAATCTTCCGGGAGCGGGGATATTCCATGCGGAGCTTTTTTCAGGCGGGCATGTTCAATGGTCGGGATTTGCGGACAACGCAGGTCTTATTGACTACCTCTATTTGGGTGTCAAGCTCGGCATTTATCCGTCTTTAATTTTCTTGGGCGTCGGTGCAATGACTGACTTTGGTCCGCTTATTGCAAATCCAAAAAGCATGTTGCTTGGAGCTGCCGCGCAGCTTGGAATCTTTCTGGCGTTCTTCATCGCACTTGTTTTAGGCTTCGATCAGGGCGTTGCAGCATCCATAGGCATCATTGGCGGCGCGGATGGTCCAACGGCAATATACGTTACGTCTAAGCTTGCTCCTGAGTATTTGGGGCCTATCGCCATCGCTGCATATTCATATATGGCGCTTGTCCCAATGATACAGCCGCCCGTTATGCGTCTGCTTACCACACGCAAGGAACGCATGATCGTAATGGAGCAGCTTCGTCCGGTTACAAAAACTGAGAAGATTGTGTTCCCGATAGTCGTCACCCTTTTTGTAGCGTTGCTCGTGCCTTCAGCTGCATCGCTCGTTGGTATGCTTATGCTTGGTAATCTGCTGAGAGAGAGCGGCGTTGTTGACAGGCTCAGCAAAACAGTTCAGAACGAATTGATGAATATTGTAACCATATTCTTGGGACTGAGCGTTGGCGCAACCGCCACGGCAGCAAACTTTATCAGGTGGGATACTCTCGGTATATTTGCCATCGGTATCGCCGCATTCATATTCGGCACAGTTGGCGGATTACTGCTTGGCAAGCTTATGTGCTGGATAACTAAGGGCAAGATAAATCCGCTTATCGGTTCGGCGGGAGTCTCTGCTGTTCCAATGGCGGCAAGGGTTACTCAGGTGGTCGGGCAAAAGGAGAATCCTTCAAACTTTCTTCTCATGCACGCTATGGGTCCTAACGTTGCGGGAGTAATTGGTTCCGCAATTGCGGCGGGCGTGTTCCTTGCTCTATTTCAATAATATTGTATGACAGAGGGTTAATTATGGCAAAGCTTTTGATTACAGATACAATCCTTCGAGATGCGCACCAGTCGCAGGCGGCGACGCGTATGCGCACGGAGGATATGCTGCCGGCGTGTGAAGTGCTTGACAGCATCGGATATTGGTCTTTGGAATGCTGGGGCGGCGCAACATTTGACAGTTGCCTGCGCTTTTTGAATGAAGACCCTTGGGAAAGACTGCGCACGCTTCGCAAGGCGCTGCCCAACACAAGGCTTCAGATGCTTTTCAGAGGGCAGAACATACTTGGCTATAAGCACTATGCGGACGATGTGGTTGAACAATTTTGCCGAAAGGCGATTGAAAACGGCATTGATGTTATCCGTATATTTGATGCGCTTAACGACGTTCGCAACCTTGAAGCGGCAATTAAGTTCACAAAAAAATACGGTGGCTGGTGCGAGCCGGCGCTAAGCTATACGATAAGCCCTGTACATAGCGAGGATTACTTTGTGTCGCTTGCAAAACAGCTTGTTCAGATGGGTGCGGATTCGATCTGTATAAAGGATATGGCGAACCTGCTGCTTCCATACGAGGCATATTCTCTTGTTAAGAGGTTAAAGGCTGAGGTGGACGTTCCTATACATCTTCATACGCATAATACCACGGGCACGGGAGACATGACGATACTCAAGGCGGTTGAAGCGGGCGTTGACATTGTTGATTGTGCGCTTTCACCTTTGGGCAATGGCACAAGCCAACCTGCAACAGAGCCTATTGTCGCAACTTTTGCGGGCACGGAGCATGACACGGGTCTTGACCTTAACAAACTTGCGGTTGCGGCAAAGCATTTTCGCAAGGTTGCCGACAAGCTCAAAAAAGAGGGCTTTCTTGACCCGAAGGTGCTGTCGGTTGACACCAACACGCTTATGTATCAGGTACCCGGCGGTATGCTCTCAAACCTTATTTCTCAGTTGAAGCAGGCAAACGCAGAGGATAAATATTATGATGTGTTGGCTGAAATTCCACGCGTTCGCAAGGATTTCGGTTATCCTCCGCTTGTAACGCCTACAAGCCAGATAGTCGGTTCGCAGGCCGTTCTTAACGTTATATCGGGAGAACGTTACAAGATGTTCACCAAGGAGTCTAAGGGGCTTCTTGCCGGCGAATATGGAAAGCTTCCCGGAGAGGTTAATGAAGAAGTCCGACGCAAGGCAATAGGTGATGACGGCAAGGTTATAACATGTCGTCCCGCTGATTTGCTGACTCCTGAGCTGGCAAAATATACCGATGAGCTTAAGGGAATCGCCCGAAGCGAGGAGGATGTGTTGAGCTATGCATTGTTCCCGCAGGTTGCCATGAAGTTCTTTGAGAATAGGGACAAAAAGGTTGATGACGTCGGCAAGCCTTCAAAGGATGAGCAAGCACCGACGCTGAACGCTTCTGCAACGGCAAAATCCGATACTCAGGTTTCATCATCTCAAAAATCCGAGGCAGCTGCGGCGAGCGCACCCTCGAATGCATCTGTTGAAGACGGCGTAAGAGTGCTTTATGTTGAGGACCTGACTGAACAGCTGTGACCACACCTTATAATAACAGTAATAATAACGCACCTGAAAGATTCGGGTGCGTTATTTCATACCAAGCGATTGAAATCAGTTTCGATACTTGTTATAATCAGGTATAGGATAGGGACGGAGTGTGCTATGCGAATACTTGTTGTAAATGATGACGGAATAAACGCCTGCGGCATTCATGAGCTTGCGCTTGCGCTTAAAAGTGCGGGACACGAACTGCTCATTTTTGCCCCGATTGAGAATCAAAGTGCCGTTGGACACGGATTAACATTGAGGCGATGCTTATATGTTGAGCCCGTTTCGCTTGAAGGGCTCGAAGAAGTCCGAACATTTTCCGTTAATGGGACGCCTGTTGACTGCGTAAGGCTTGCATTGGGCAATTTTGACTTTGAACCGGATCTGATAGTATCGGGTATAAATCAAGCACCCAATCTGGGTACGGACGCTGTATACTCCGGTACAATCTCTGCCGCGCTTGAAGGCTCTATGATCGGATATAAAGCTATCGCAGTATCAAAAGATACGTTTTCAAATGATTTTATGAGCGACGCCGGCAAATATTTTGTGTCGCTTTTACCTGAGCTTATTTCAATTATTGAACACGGGACGGGAGTACTCAGCGTAAACATTCCGTCAACGCCAATTTCAAAGTACAAGGGCATACGCGTTGGGCGGCTTGCGCTTCAGGATTATGAGCTTCGATACATCGAAACAATTGATGCTGAAGGCAATACTGCATACAGCGTAACAAGTAAAAAGCTTACGGAATGTGCTGAATGTGAGGACACGGACGAGAGGTATATGCGTGACGGTTATGTGGTTGTTACTCCCCTGACATATGATCTTACCGCATACGATTGCTTTGGAATGGTGAAAAAGCTTTGTGAGAGGGATTTTTTATGAAAAGAGTGTGCGTTATAGGCGCAGGGCCTGCGGGCCTGATAGCTTCCGCGTTTGCCGCCGACGGAAACACGGTAGATGTATATGACAGCAATGAAAAGACCGGTAAAAAGCTTTATCTCACGGGAAAGGGCAGATGCAACATAACAAATATCGCCCCGCGTGATGAATTTTTGCAGAACGTTCCGAGAAATGCAAGGTTTCTGTATAGCTGTTTTGATGGTTTTTTCAATGACGATATTGTTGACCTGATTGAGCGGCAAGGCGTGCAGACAAAAGTCGAACGAGGCGGCAGGGTGTTTCCGCAAAGCGACAAGTCAAGCGATGTTATACGCGCATTGACGTCATTTGCGCAAAAGAATGGTGCAAGGTTTATTCTGAACTCTCGTATCATATCGGTAGATAAAGAGGGTACGACATTCAATATTAAAACGGAGAACGGCGACATTAAGCATTATGACAGTGTGATAATCGCAACAGGCGGGATGAGTTATCCGTCAACGGGTTCAACAGGAGACGGATATGCGTTTGCAAGCGCATTTGGACACACGATTATTAAGCCGACCGCTTCGCTTGTTTCTCTTGTAACAGCAGAGGAATGGGCGGGGGAGTTAAGCGGTCTTTCTCTCAAGAATGTCACTTTGTCCGCCTATATTGACAAAAAATGTGTATACTCCGAGTTGGGAGAAATGCTGTTCACTCATGTAGGCGTAAGCGGCCCGCTTGTGCTAAGCGCCAGTGCAAGGATCGCAGACCGTCCGAAGGGCGCACGACTGTGCATAGACATGAAGCCTGCGCTTGACATTGAAACGCTTGATGCTCGAATCATGCGTGATATGGAGGCAAACAAGCACAAGCAGATGAAGAATGCTATTGTCGGTCTTATGCCCTCACGCATGGTTGGCGTCGTTCTGAAAAATGCAGGCGTCAATCCGGATACAACAACAGACAACCTGAAAAAGGCTGAGCGCCGTTCAATTGCCGAAACGCTTAAGGGACTTACTTTGACAGTTGTATCTGCCGCCCCCTTAAGCGAGGCGGTCATAACCCGAGGAGGCGTTTCCACAAAGGAGATAGAGCCAAAAACAATGGAATCAAAACTGGTTGAGGGACTTTATTTTGCGGGCGAGGTCATTGACGTTGATGCATATACAGGGGGATACAACCTTCAGATTGCATATTCAACAGGCGCCACGGCGGGGCGAGCAGCGGCAAAGGCGGGTGTTGGAACTTCCGATGTGCAGCAACCCATTGATAATTGAATAATAAGGATGGCACTGTATGAACAGCGATAAAAAAACAATCACTATTGCGATCGATGGTCCCGCAAGCGCGGGCAAAAGCACTATCGCAAAAAACATTGCCGCAAAGCTTGGCATTATATACATTGACACGGGCGCGATGTATAGAGCTGCCGCGCTGAAGGCTATCCGTTTGGGCATTAATACCGATGATCGAAAAATGGTATGCCAAATGCTGCCGAACACATCTATATCTATCTGCTTTGTAAATGGCGTACAGCGTGTCTTGTTGGACGGCGAGGACGTAAGCGATTTAATTCGTACACAAGAGGTTTCTAACGGAGCCTCAAAAATAAGCGCTGTGCCGGAATGTCGTATCAAGCTGGTTGAGCTGCAGCGAAAGCTTGCGGAGCAAACAAGCGTTGTGATGGACGGGCGCGACATAGGCACCAATGTTCTGCCCAATGCCGATTTCAAATTCTATATAACTGCAAAGCAGGAGGAAAGAGCAAAACGCAGATATCTGGAGCTTGAGCGCAGCAACCGACTTAACGGCATGACGTTTGACGAGCTGCTGAAGGAAACTGTTGAACGTGATGAAAGGGATTCTAACCGTGATTTTGTTCCGCTGAAGCAAGCGGATGACGCAATATTAATCGACACAACCGATATGAATGCAATCGAGGCAACGAGTGCGGTTATTAACTGCATTGAGAGGTGAGTTATGCTTTATCTGCTTGGATATTTATTGAAGCCGCTTGCATGGCTTATACTGCATCCTAAGATATATGGCAATGTAAAAGCACTTGCAACAAAGGGCAAGGTCATCTTTATATGCAATCATATATCAATGGCGGATCCTGTTATTCTTGGGCTCATAAGCCCCAGAATAATTCACTTCATGGCAAAGAAGGAGCTTTTCAAGTCACCGATAGGAAAGCTTCTGTTTGACGCCCTGTATGTGTTTTCTGTGGACAGAGGCATTCCGGATATCAAATCCATTAAGCGTGCGCTGAAGCTGCTTGATAAGGGCAAGGCTTTTGGAGTTTTTCCCGAGGGCAGACGCGCTGTTGCAAATTGCATGGATGAATTTGAGCTTGGCACATCGCTTATAGCTATCCGTTCCGGAGCACCTGTCATCCCTGTATACATACATAATGAAACATACCGTAAGTGGCAGCCGGTAATTATCGTTGGGGAGCCAATGTATGCCGAGGATACAAGGATCAACGCATCAAGACGTGAAAATGAGGTTCTTTTTATGCAGAGAATGAGCAATGCAATGGCGGACCTTAAAAACAGGCTTGACGAGATATGCAAATAATTCAGGCAAAGAACTGCGGATTTTGCTTTGGCGTTCGACGCGCAGTCGACATGGCGCAGGCGGCTGCGATGCAGTATGGAACGGTATACTCTATGGGAGAGCTTATCCACAATCATGACGTTGTCAACGCGCTTGCGGATCAAGGTATTATACCGGTTTCTTCGTTGAATGATATAAAGCAAGGCGAAATCTTGGTTATTAGATCGCATGGAGTGCCTCCCGCCGTGTATGACGGATGTCATAATCGTGGCGTGTCGATTGTTGACTGTACCTGTCCTTTTGTAAGACGGATACACAGGATAGTCGCAGATATGTTTAACGATGGTTTTACGATTGTTATCGTGGGCGACAGCAAGCATCCTGAGGTTATCGGCATTAACGGATATTGTGATAATTCCGCATTGTTTGTAAAAGACGAATGTGATGTTGAAAATATTCCGCAAAACGTCAAGCTGTGTCTTGTGTCGCAAACTACTTTTGACACAACAAAATTCAAAAAAATCGCTCAACAAATCAAGCTGTTGCGGCATGACGCGGTTATTAATGACACAATATGCAAGACTACGGTTGATCGTCAAACTGAAGCTGAGCTTTTAAGCAAAAGCTGCGACGTTATGCTCGTGCTGGGGGACAGGCATAGCTCAAACACTGCAAAGCTGTTTGACATATGCCAACGGCATTGTAAAATCGTAAAATCAATTTCAAATATTAATGAAATTCCTCTTGATATTATAAAAACTGATGGTATAATAGTGGGAGTTGTTGCCGGTGCATCGACACCGGATTCGCTGATTAGGGAGGTTATTACAAGAATGAGCGAACTGGATAAGGCTGCAGTAGATTCCTGCGAAGCCGAAAACACTGAGAACGTGGCTGTTACTGAGGCCACAGAACCCGTGGCAGAGCCTGTTGAAAAGACAGAAGCTGCCGCTGAAGAGCCCGTCGTTGAAGAGGGGGAAACCACCTTTGAGGAGGCTTTCGAGAAAACGCTGGTACGTATCCGCAATGGTCAGATCCTTACCGGTTCCGTCGTGCAGATTGTTGACGGTGAGGTTTGTGTGAACATTGGTTACAAGTCCGACGGTTTCATTCCCCGTGACGAGTTCTCCAACGATCCCGAAGTTGACCCTGCCAAGAGTGTTGCGGTCGGCGACAAGATCGAGGTCGAGGTTCTCAAGGTCAACGACGGAGAAGGCAATGTGCTGCTCTCTCGCAAAAATGTTGAGAGCAAAAAGGTATGGGACGAGTTCTCAGCCGATGCCGAGTCCGAGGGGAAGATTCTTGAGGGCGTTGGCAAAGAAGTTGTCAAGGGCGGCTTGATTGCAATCGTCAATGGGATTAGGGCATTTATCCCCGCCTCTCAGCTTTCCATCAAGTATGTTGAGAATCTTAACGATTTCGTTGGCAAAACTCTCAAGCTGAAGATACTTGAGGTGGACAAGCAGCGCAAACGCGTCGTTGCTTCCCATAAGGCGGTTCTTCTTGCTGAAGCTGAAGCCGCCAAGAAAGAAAAGTGGGAGCAGATAGTCGTTGGTTCAAAGGTTAAGGGCGTTGTTCGTCGTCTTACCGATTTCGGCGCTTTTGTTGATATCGGAGGCATTGATGGTCTTGTCCATGTTACCGATGCAGCATGGGGCCGCGTTAAGCATCCCAATGAGGTGTTCAAGGTCGGTCAGGAGATTGAGGTTCTTATACTCAACGTTGACGTTGCAAAGCAGAGGGTGTCCCTCGGCTACAAACAGCTTCAGCCTAAGCCTTGGACTATGGCGGCAGAAAAGTATCCTGTCGGCACCATTGTTGAGGGCAAGGTCGTTCGCGTTGTGCCGTTTGGTGCTTTCGTTGCTCTTGAGCCGACAATTGATGGTCTTATACACATCTCTCAGGTTGGCGTAAGGCGCATAACAAAGGTTGAGGACGAGATTAACGTTGGCGACCGTGTTCGCTGCAAGGTTCTTGAGGTCAACCCCGAGCAGAAGCGTATCAGTCTCAGCCGCAAAGAAGCTATCCTTGAAGAAAACCCTGAGGTTGCTGAGGAGCTTCTCAAAGAAAAGGCAGAGCGTGAGCGTATGGCGGCGGAGCGTGCTGAGAAGCGTGCCGCGGACGAGCAGGTACGGCAGCAGCAGGTACAGCAGCGCGATGAGAAACGTCGTGAGCGCACCGAGCAGCCCGCGCAGAGGAGCGACCGCCCCGAGCGCAGCGATCGTCCTGAGAGAAGGCGTCGTGAGGATTCCGAATATGAGCTTCCTCCCGTACAGTCGTCAACAACGTCACTTGCAGAGCTTTTCGGTGATTTTGCAAGCACGGACAACGATAAAAAGGATTGATGTCCGCACTTTTCAAAAGTGTTGCATCGTGCCTGTTAAAAAGGTTTAAGCATGGCTTTTGACTGATTAAGTTTAAATCCCATGTACATATGTGGATAATTCACAAGCAGTGGGGAGCTGAGAGATATTTGTCTTTGCTCCCTTTTTTATGCGAAATGCTTAAAAAACAAGCCCTAACTCACATTCAACAGTGCGTTAGGGCTTGTTGTTATAGTAAGGAAGCAGAAGGGCTTGAGCGACAAAAGACGCTTAGCCGGCTGTTGATTCGGCAGTTTCGGGAACAAACTCACTCCAGAACTTTTCTTTAAATACCTCTATTGTGTAAGTCGTCTTCCATTGCTCATAAAGCGCAGAATACTGAGTATTGAACGCTTCATCGCCAACATAGTCACGCCAGCTTTCCCACGCCGCGTCACCAATCTCATAATCAACTACTCCGCGAGTATAGATCTTGTTTACAATGATGTAGTGAATGCCCATTTCAGTTGCGACTTTTACAATCCTTGTACCGTCCGCCAAAGTAAAATACTCCAGTTCAGGAGCAATGTATGGCTCATCAGAATCGGCGGGAAGCTCGGGGAACCATTCGCCATAGTACAGATTCATTGCCGCATACACAAAACCCTTATAATATGTATCTTCAAGATCGGCGTGGACAAGATATCCATTCTCTACATAGACGTCGCTGTCCATACCCGGGTCGTCACCATAGGTTGTCTCAATCCCCATAAAGCCATCAATGCCCGAAACCGTGGGTAACAGAGCTTCAACCTCAAGCTCATCGCTTACGCGGCTGTCTGTAAGATAGACGGTATCACCGGATTCATCAGTTTCGGTTTTGAACAAAAGCAGAATATGGTTAACCGAAAAACAATCATCGGGAACATAGACGGGCGCAGGACCGTCGCCGTCATTGTATGTCCCGAGTGTTTCATTGAAAGTTGTGATTGTAAGCTCGCTTGAAGCCTCAACCTGAGCGTCAACATATGCCTGAACATCGTCATCGGGTGTGACAACGGCGTCGCGAAGCGTGTTGTAGTATTTATCCGCAACCTTATACATATGAAGATTGTTGCGGGAATATGTTACAAAATCCTCGTAGGTAAAACCGTCTGCCGAAAGATCCGCCTCAAGAAGCTTTATAGCTTCAGCGCGCTTCTCAGCCGCGTCAGTAATTGATTCGTCAACATTTGATTCATACTGGGATATAACAGAATCAAGCTGTGTATTGAATTCCTCATCAAATGTGGCTTCCTCCTCGGCGGTCAGCTCAATACCTGCGTCAATCGCGGCATTGTATACGTACATAAAAGCGGAAACCTCATCAATAATGGCGTTGCAATATGCTTCCGCAGTCATCATCCCATAGTAGTAGTATTGATAATACTGGCTGCCATAAAATGATTGACGAAAGTCATAAAGCGTGATTTCAACATCTTCGGTGCGCATGACAACGGGATTTGCTTCTCTATCGTTTTTGTTTTTATCCTTGCAGGAGGCGAAAGCACAACACAAGAGAGACGTCAAAAGCAACAGCGCGACAATACGAACAGCGTTATGATTGTTTGTATGCATAAAAACTCCTTATTCATTCATTATGCTTATACTATATCAAAACCGAGAGGATTGCAAGCGGATAATTTAAAAAGACAGTATAAGCTAAAGACCGAAGTCAAGCGATAGGTATTGAAATGCAGGTCAATACATTGTTCGCACCTATAACAAGAAGCATTGAATCAGATATTAAGAATGCGTTTACAATGCCGTCAACACTGCCGATTTGATTTTCAGTTCCGTCAGGCGATATGAAAACCAAATTGATAAGCGTGTTGTCATTTACCTGAGAAGCAGGAGCCCCAATGCAGATAGAATCGCCTATGCAGCATACAAATATGGCGTTGCGCCTGATGGCAGCATAAGAGTCTGTGCCATCGGATGCGGATTCCGCGGTGCGTACAACTCTGGGAATATCATGTACAAGCAAAGTAAAGAAAGTATACCCGTCATTATTGCCCACCATATCAATGCTTGGATAAACGCCCTCCGAGCACGTGAAACGTGTGGAAAGACTGCCATCGGCAAAATCGACAAAGCGCACAGCATTTTCACTGTCAGACACATACAGAATGCCATTGTCAACGAGCTGAATTTGGCTTGCACTTTCATACCGGCAAAGCGTTTTGCCATCGTATGATAACAGCTTTATACCATTATCATCGACATATAATCCGCTGTCACATGCCGCTATAAGGTCACAGTCAGAATAGATGCTTTTACAGTCGCCGCCATACGTTGTCATGCTGATGGTATTCATTTTTGCAACACTGCTGCCGTAAACATAGTACAGCCTGTTTGAATGAATCAAAACGTTGCCGATGGGCACAAACTCAGAAACACGAGCCGTACCGCCCATTGAAAATGAATATCTGAACAATCCGTTCGCGGTGGAAAAATAGAGATAATCGCTGCTTACAAGCTTAATGCTTTGCGCATTTGATGAAACAAGCAGCTTGTCGGTTTCAATATTATATGTAAGCTCGGACGCTGTGCAGAAAGAGGAATCCCGCAGCCATATAGAACCATTTTCAAGAACTATCAAATTGTTGCCGATTATCGCGGCAGAGCCTTCAAATATTACCTTGCCGATATCGCCGATATCCTCATCCTCAACAGTAGAAATAATTGAGCTGCTGCTTTTTGTCGCTTCGGGGGAGGGCGTTACCGTTTGAGTTTCAACAACCTGTGCGGTTGGCTCCGCAGTCGCCTGCGTGTTATCCGCCTTAATATTGGCTCCTTCGGTTTCGTTAAAGTAAATAAAACCGCATATCAATGCGATCGGAATAATCAACGTTATGATCCACCCGTATTTTTTCATCTGTATCGAAGCTCCCTTCGCTCAATGCTATGCGCACCCAACGCCTTTACTTATAGAACGCATCAAGAGGGTAAAAGGTTTCGTGGTTAACAGAAATGTAACAATTGAGTCGCAAAATATATAACCCTATGTAATATGCACGACAAGCTATATCACGCCTGTGAGATAGTACTGGGTAAGAGCTGCGCATTCACGCAAATAATCGTTAATCGTCAAATACCATACTCCGCGAGAGGGAATGCCTTCTGCATATATACCGAGCTTTGCGGCAACACGCTCCGCACGAAAAACATGGAATCTTGTTGTTACGAACATCACGGTACAATCGCTGCCAAGTCGTTCCTCAATAAGCTGCTTTGAAAATATGAAGTTCTCTTCCGTACTTGAGGACTTATCCTCAACCAATATACGATCGTCATCAATGCCATTTTCAACAAGATAATCGTGCATCGCGCTTGCCTCAGAAACAACTTCATCATCGCCCTGACCTCCGCTTACAACAACAACAGCGTCTGTATGCTCGTTAAGGTATTCAATCGCTGTATCAAGCCGATATTTAAGCGTGAGAGTGAGCCTGTCGCCGCGAATGCCCGCACCAAGCACTATGAGGGCGTCGGCATTGCCGGCGGGAGTGGCGGACCCAATGAGTATTACCGTTGTGGTGAAGATAAACAGCACTGTGAATAAAGCGTATACGGCAATCATCGCAAAAGCCAATATGCGTACAATAACAAATTTTCGACACAGCCGCAGCACTGTGGAGAAGAAAGTACCGCAAATCAACATGGGCAACCCAATAATAAACGGCATGATTACACCCAAATTCATATTGCTGAGTCGGCAGACAATAAGAGTATCCAACACAAGTAAAGCGCCAAGCGCAATAAGCACAGCTTGAAACACCTTTGCAAGCGTGGGTGTGCGGAGCTTTGATCTATCAGTTTTTGTTTGGCAAGCTGTGTCCATCCCCGTATAATATCATCCGATACGGTTTGTTGTCAATGGCGAGTCGGCAGATGTGGGATTAGCATAATTTAAAAAAAGTCCGAAGACTTTTATATTTGGCAAATGACTAAACGATTGATACAATGCACCTGTTTTATATAGAATGCACCCGCGTTCAAGTGCCTTTTTTGATGCCTTCTGCCTTTGGCATAGCGGACAGAAAGGACTAAAGGGACAAAACTGAATACGTCGATTAAAACTGTAGGTGCTGACCAGGTGAATTGTGCATTAATTCCGGGAGAATGGTTCAGCCTTCAAGAGAGCAGATCTCTGTATAGGGAACCTCGAAATATTGAAGTCCCCGACTCGTTTTTTGCAACTCAATGCTT
>CAYXRF010000016.1:0-32384 GCA_964467585.1 uncultured Oscillospiraceae bacterium
AAACAGTATCTTGCCATAGGTAACCATCCGGCGATAATCAGCCGTGAGCAGTTTATGACGGTTCAGGAAGAGAAGGCTCGAAGATCAAACGTAGAATTGAGCGATGGAACCTCCAAACGCAAACCATCGAAATACTCTTCAAAGCGCAACCTTCAGTAGGCTATTTGAACCCTGCTATTTTTCCTTGAACCCTGTTATTTTTCGTCTAACTCCGTTATTTTTCCTCAAGGGGTATTCAAATTGACGCTCCGTGCTGATGCCTCGTCCAAACACAAAGAACGCAAAAAAGCCTGCAATACAGAGCGTTTTGAATACCCCTATGGGGCAAACGCCTTGTATTGCAGGCTTTCTTGATAGGCAAAATAAAAGAATTGACCGTAGCAACGTATCATTGCTACGGTCAATTCGTGGTAGCGGCGATCTGATTCGAACAGATGACACTCCGGGTATGAACCGAATGCTCTAGCCAGCTGAGCTACGCCGCCATATGAGTGGGAATCGGTGAAACGCCGATTCCCAAATGGTTGCGGGGGAAGGATTCGAACCTACGACCTTCGGATTATGAGCCCGACGAGCTGCCAGCTGCTCCACCCCGCGACGATGCCGCAAAACGGCAAGTTTTATTATATCAACCTTATAGGGGCGTGTCAATGCATAATTTTATATATTTTTTCGAGGCAAATTTCAACTAAAAATGTCGCCCTCCGAGCCATCCCTTCATAAATAAAAGCATCACACGGCGAGTTCTTCGCCCAATGCGGTAACCATCATGGCGGCGGTCATACCGCCAAGCACCCGTCCGGGGTAATGGCTTATCCACCACTCGATACGCCGTATCTCGGCTTTGGTGTATTTGCCGATGTCAGCACCTTTGGGGATGAAGCGGCGATTCAGCTTGTTGATATTCTCATTTGTGCCGCGTTCCCACGCCCCGAACGGATGCGTGTAGCAGACCCTTGTTCTCTTTCCCTTGCGAATAGACCGCTCAATGCACTCAAAATCGAGGTTCTCACACCCGTTATCGCAGGTTATCGTCTTGAAAGAGCTTTGGCAAGTTTTCTCCGCAACGCGGCTTAATCTTTTGCAGACCCTTCGCTTCCGCTCCGGGTTCGCTTCGCTCACGCCGCCTACTAAGCTTGAAGTTGGTTAGCTCTATGCGCGTTAAAAAGACGCACATAGAGCTTTAGTTTGTTTTTGTCGTTAACTAAGGGTGATGAGGGCTGGCGGGTCGCCAACTAAGGGTGTTGCGGGTGAGCGGTCGCCAACTAAGTTTGTTTGGTGTGGGCGGGTCGCCAACTGAGGTTGTTGCGGATAAGCGGTCGCCAACTAAGGTTGTTTGGTTTATGCGGTTGCCGACTGCGGTTGTTTTGTTTGCACGGTCGCTAACCAAGCCTGCTGTCGGTCTGTCAATTCGTCACCATGGCTGCGTTTCTACCTTTATATACATCTATCCATCGCTGTTGCTTGAATATTCGGCGCACTGCCACCGGGAGGCACGGGAGGCACGGGGAGGCACGGGAGACACGGGGAAGCACGGGAATCATGAGAAGCACGAGAAGCACAGGGAAATACGGGAAGCACGAGAAGCACAGGGAAGCAACGGTTAAGCGTCGGTGTTTTCACACTTGAGGCGGCAGCGGCAAAGCTTAACGTCAAAATCGAAGCAACGGTTAAGCGTCGGTGTTTTCGCACTTGAGGCGGCAGCGGCAAAGCTTAACGTCAAAATCGAAGCAACGGTTAAGCGTCGGTGTTTTCGCACTCTGCAACGATGAAAACGCACGGGTGCGTGTACATCACAAAATATATTTGAGAATATCAAAATTTACTATTGCAATGGGCAAAAAAGTCGTGTATCATTAGCACGTTGCGCATTTTAGGGGCTTTTATGCCCATGCAAACCCGTTTACTGTGTCAAACGGTTGATGCATCCGCTGGCAATGGAGGTGCGCAATACCCTGTGGGAGGTTGCCGGTCGCCAATCCGGGTAATTCACACAGGCGCCCAATTCTTCGGGCGGGGCAGTCGCTGCCCCCGCATAGTTTTCTTGGATGAGAACACGCGGGTGGGTGTACTGCCGAGGGGCTTTTCGCCCCCACAATACGAGCGCGGCGATACCGTGCATAATTTGGAAGGAGATAAAAATGGCAAACAACAGGATCCGCATTAAGCTCAAGGCGTATGAGCATGAGCTCATCGACAGGAGCGCAGAAAAGATCGTCGATACGGCGAGGCGGACTGGCGCAAGGGTATCAGGTCCGATCCCCCTGCCCACCGAAAAGGAGATCGTAACGATTCTCCGCGCAACACACAAGTATAAGGACTCCAGAGAACAGTTCGAGATGCGCACCCACAAGCGTCTTATCGACATCATCCAGCCCTCCGCAAAAACGGTTGACGCTCTGATGAAGCTCGATTTGCCCGCGGGCGTTGATATCGAGATCAAGCTCTGAGGCAGTGAGGTGTAACTTATGAAGCAAGCTATTTTGGGCAAAAAGATAGGCATGACACAGCTTTTCCGCGAGGATGGCACCATGATCCCCGTGACCGTAGTGCTTGCGGGTCCATGCCCCGTAACCCAGATCAAAACAGTTGACCACGATGGTTACGACGCCGTTCAGATGGCGTTCCTTCCCGTTCGTGAAAAGCTTATCACTAAGCCGCAGATGGGTCACCTTAAGAAGGCGGGCGTCGAGGCTCACAGATACGTTAAAGAATTTAGGCTTGACGACTGCGCACAGTATTCCGTGGGCAGCGTTATCAAGGCTGACGTCTTTGAAAACGGCGCTCACGTTGACGTGGTCGGCGTTTCCAAGGGCAAGGGCTTTGAGGGCAATATCAAGCGTTGGAATCAGGCGCGCGGGCGCAAAACCCACGGCTCACATTCCTATCGCGTAACAGGCTCCCTGGGCGCCTGCACATATCCCGGCGAGGTATTCCGCACAAAGCATATGCCGGGCCACATGGGCAGAGAGCGCATCACGGTTCAGAATCTTGAGGTCGTCCGCTCTGACGCAGAGAGGAACCTCCTGCTCATAAAGGGTGCCATACCCGGTGCAAACGGCGGTCTGGTACTTGTAAAGAGCACCATTAAGTAAGGAGGACAGACACAATGCCTAATGTATCAGTATTCAACATCAAGGGCGAGAACGTCGGCGATATCGAGCTTTCCGAAGCCGTATTCGGCGCCGAGGTCAACGTCCCCGCGATGCACGCTTATGTAAAGGCGTATCTTGCCAACCAGCGTCAGGGTACTCAGTGCGTTAAAACCCGTGCAGAGGTATCCGGCGGCGGCAAAAAGCCGTGGCGTCAAAAGGGCACAGGTCGTGCGCGTCAGGGCTCAACCCGTTCACCGCAGTGGACTCACGGCGGCGTGGTGTTCGCACCCAAGCCCCGCGATTACCGCATGGCAACAAACAAAAAGCTAAAGGGTGTTGCTCTGCGCTCCGCTCTTTCATCCAAGGTTGTTGACGAAAAGCTCGTTGTAGTGGATGAGATTATGCTTGCCGAGGTTAAGACCCGTGAGGTCGTCAAGGCGCTTGCCGCTCTTTCCGCAAACAAAGCGTTGATAGTTACCGCAGAGAACGACGCGGACGTCGTTCGCGCCGCGCGCAACATCGAGGGCGTTGAGGTAGCGTTTGTCGGCTCCCTCAACACCTACGAAATCCTCAGGCACGACACTCTCGTGATGACCCAAGCCGCTGTTGAAAAGGTCGAGGAGGTATACGCATGAATTACCACGACATAATCGTTAAGCCCGTGCTTACTGAAAAAAGCTATGACATGGTATCTGAAAAGACATACACGTTCATAGTTGACAAGAGGGCTTCCAAAACCGAGATCAAGCAGGCTGTTGAGGCCGTGTTTGACGGCGTAAAGGTCGACAGAGTCAACACTGCGAACCGTCTCGGCAAAATAAAGAGGCAGGGACGCTATGAGGGTCGCCGCGCCTCCACCAAAAAGGCTTATGTCACACTGAAGAAGGATTCCAAGGGTATTGAATTCTTCGACAGTATGCAGTAAGGAGGAAGTTAAATGGCTATCAGGAAAATTAAGCCCACGACCCCCGGTCAGCGTTTTATGACGGTCTCCGAATTTGAGGAGATCACTGCAAAAAAGCCGGAGCGTTCCCTCATTGAGGCTAAGAAGCGCACCGGCGGCCGCAACAATCGCGGTCGTATCACCACCCGCCACATCGGCGGAGGCAACAAGGTTTATTATCGTATAATCGACTTTAAGCGCAACAAGGACAACGTCCCCGCCAAGGTCGCAACGATTGAGTACGACCCTAACCGTTCCGCTTATATCGCGCTGCTCAACTATGCAGACGGCGAAAAGCGTTACATAATCGCTCCCTTCGGGCTCAAGGTTGGCGACTCCGTCGTCTCCGGCGAAGGCTCCGATATAAAGGTCGGCAACGCCATCCCCCTGCGCTTTATCCCCGTCGGCACGATGATTCACTGCATCGAGCTGCTTCCCGGCAAGGGCGCACAGCTGGTGAGAAGCGCGGGCAACGCCGCACAGCTCATGGCAAAGGAAGGCAAGTATGCTCAGGTGCGTCTGCCAAGCGGTGAGGTTCGTTTGATCCCTCTGGGCTGCAAAGCCACAATCGGTCAGGTCGGCAACATCGACTACGCCAACATAATGCTGGGCAAAGCGGGACGCAAGCGTCATATGGGCGTTCGTCCGACAGTCCGCGGCTCCGTTATGAACCCGAACGACCATCCACACGGCGGCGGCGAGGGCAAGGCTCCTATCGGTCATCCCGGTCCCGTTACTCCGTGGGGCAAGCCCGCTCTCGGTCATAAGACCCGCAAGACCAAGAACATCAACGACAAGTACATCGTCCGTCGCAGGGACGGTAAGTAATTGAGGGAGGAGTTGCATTCATGAGTAGGTCAGTCAAAAAAGGGCCGTTTGTCAGCGAAAGGCTTCTTGCAAGGATTCAGGAGATGAACAGCACGGGCAAGAAGACGGTTATCAAGACATGGTCAAGAGCATCCACTATCTTCCCCGATATGGTCGGTCACACCATCGCCGTTCACGACGGAAGGAAGCACGTTCCCGTGTACATTACGGAGGATATGGTCGGTCATAAGCTGGGCGAATTCGCCCCCACGCGCACCTTCCGCGGCCACAGAGGCTCGGAAAAGGCAACGCGTGCCAAATAATTAAGGAGGAAGATAAGTATGGCAACAAGGTCAAGAGAAAAGACGGCTCTGCGTCGTGAAAACGCCGACAAGCGTCCGCACGCAACCGCAAGGCACATCCGCATTTCCTCCCGCAAGGTCAAGATCGTTATCGACCTGATCCGCGGCAAGTCCGTCGATGAGGCAGAGGCGATTCTCCTCTACACCCCCAAGGCGGCGGCGGAGCCGGTGCTCAAGCTTCTCAGAAGCGCGATCGCCAACGCTGAAAACAACCTCGAGATGTCCAGAGACACCCTTTACGTTGCGGAGATTTTCGCAAATCAGGGCCCGACGCTTAAGCGTTACAGGCCAAGGGCAAGGGGCAGCGCGTTCCACATCAGAAAGCGCACAAGCCACATCACCGTAATTCTGGACGAGAAGGAGTAATTAAGATGGGACAGAAAGTTAATCCGAACGGCTTCCGCGTAGGCGTCATCAGGAGTTGGAACACCCGTTGGTACGCCAACAAGAAGAACTTTGCAGATTTCCTCATCGAGGACGACAAAATCCGCAAGTACCTCAAAAAGAAGTACTACGAAGCTTCCGTCGCCAAGATCGAGATTGAGCGCGCCGCCAACAAGGCGACTGTCAGCATTTACACAGCTCGTCCCGGTATGCTCATCGGCAAGGGCGGCGTAGGCGTTGAGACGATAAAGGCGGAGCTGGTCGCACTTGTAAAGCATCCCGTTAACGTCAACATAATGGAGATCCGCAATCCGGACGCCAACGCACAGCTTATCGCTGAAAACATCGCCGCCGCGCTTGAAAAGCGCACATCCTACCGCCGTGCAATGAAGCAGGCGATGGGCAGGGCGATGAAGACAGGCGTCAAGGGCGTTAAAATCACCTGCGGCGGGCGTCTCGGCGGCGCCGAAATCGCACGCAGCGAGGACGTCCACGACGGTTCAATCCCCCGTCAGACAATCCGCGCCGATATCGATTACGGCTTTGCGGAGGCGGCTACAACATACGGCCGCATCGGCGTAAAGGTTTGGATCTACAAGGGTGAGATTCTGGGCAAAAGATCGCCCAAGAAAGCGTAAGGAGGCGAATTTACCATGTTGATGCCTAAAAGAGTTAAGCGCAGGAGAGTGCATAGGGGTCGCATGAAGGGCAGAGCGCTTCGCGGCAACACCATCACCTATGGCGAATATGGTCTCGTAGCTCTTGAGCCCGCGTGGGTCACGAGCAATCAGATTGAGGCAGCGCGTGTCGCAATGACACGTTTCATCAAGAGAAGCGGTCAGGTCTGGGTTAAGATATTCCCCGACAAGCCCGTTACAGAAAAGCCCGCTGAGACCCGAATGGGTTCAGGCAAGGGCTCGCCCGAGTACTGGGTAGCGGTTGTAAAGCCCGATCGCGTTATGTTCGAGATCGCCGGCGTTGACGAAGCAACATCGAAAGAGGCGCTGCGTCTTGCAATGCACAAGCTTCCGCTCAAGTGCAAGATCGTTAAGAAAGTGGAGGAAGTTACCAATGAAGACTAAGGATCTGGCAAAGCTTCAGGCGCTTTCAGTCGAGGAGCTTCAGGCTCGTGAAACAGAGCTGAAGGCTGAGCTTTTTAACCTGCGCTTCCAGCAGGCGACAGGTCAGCTTGCAAACCCAATGCGTCTGCGCGACTGTAAGCGCGATATCGCAAGGGTTAAAACAATACTGAACGAGCGCGCGATCGCGGCTAACTGATTGAGGGAGGAAAACAAAGATGGAAACTAACAATGCTCCCGATAGGGGCTATCGCAAGACCCGTACAGGTATCGTTGTAAGCGACAAGATGGATAAAACCATCGTCGTAGCCGTCAAAACCAAGGTACGTCATCCCCTTTATGGCAAGATGGTCAGCCGTACCGCAAAGTTTATGGCACACGATGAGGAGAATTCCTGCGGTATCGGCGATACAGTCAGGATTATGGAGACCCGTCCGCTTTCTAAGGGCAAGCGTTGGCGTCTCGTCGAGATAATTGAGAAGGCGAAATAACCTTAGAGGGAGGACAGCATGATTCAGCCACAAACAAGGTTAAAGGTTGCCGATAACAGCGGCGCCAAGGAAATAATGTGCATCCGAGTGCTCGGCGGCTCCAAAAGGAAGTTCGCGGGCATAGGCGATGTGATAGTGGCCTCCGTAAAGAGCGCGTCCGCCGGTGGCGCGGTCAAGAAGAAGGACGTTGTCAAGGCAGTTGTAGTGCGCACCGTTACGGGCGTGCAGCGCGCCGATGGCAGCCATATCCGCTTCGACGACAATGCGGCGGTTATTATAAACGATCAGAAGCAGCCCCGCGGCACCCGTATTTTCGGGCCGGTAGCGAGGGAGCTGCGTGAGAAAGACTATATGAAGATAGTCTCGCTCGCGCCCGAAGTTCTGTAAAAGAGGAGGAGCAATATGAACATCAAGACAGGCGATACCGTAATGGTAATAGCCGGCAACAACCTCAAGGACGTCGGCCGCACAGGTAAGGTTCTCATGGTCATGCCCAAGGCAGAGCGCGTAGTCGTTCAGGGCAGGGCAATGGTTATCCGTCACACGAAGCCCCGCCAGCAGGGGCAGGAGGGCGGCAGGATTGAAAAAGAGGGCAGCATCCACGTTTCAAACGTAATGCTCGTTTGCCCGTCCTGCAAGCGTCCCACTCGTGTTGGGCATCAGTTCATTGAAGGCAAGAACGGTGAGGTTACAAAGGTTCGCGTCTGCAAGAACTGCGGCAAGAAGATCGACTGAGGAGGAAAGGCATAATGGCTAAGAAGGAACAGGCACAGGCCCCCGCCAAGAAGAAGAAGGGTCAAGCGGAAGCCAAGGCGTTCTCCGAACCCGCCCGCCTCAGGGTCAGGTACAGCGAAGAGATCGCCCCCGCCATGAAGGAGAAATTCGGTTACGCCAACCCCATGATGATTCCCAAGATGGAGAAGATTGTTCTCAACATGGGTCTCGGCTCCGATAAGGATAATCCCAAGGCTATCGACCTTGCTCTGGAGCAGCTTGCGACGATTTCGGGTCAAAAGCCCGTTATCACAAAGGCAAAGAAGTCCGTCGCAAACTTCAAAGTTCGTCAGGGCATGAACATTGGTGCGAAGGTAACGCTTCGCGGCGACAGAATGTACTATTTCATGGATAAGCTCATGAATATCGTACTGCCCCGCGTCCGCGACTTCCGCGGCATTTCGGATGTAAGCTTTGACGGCCGCGGCAACTATGCCATGGGCGTTAAAGAGCAGTTGATCTTCCCAGAGATCAATTATGACGACGTCGATAAGGTTCGCGGTATGGATATCGTATTTGTTACGACAGCCAACACCGACGAAGAAGCCAAGGAGCTGCTTAAGCTCTTCGGTATGCCTTTCGCAAACATCAACGCCTGATAAGGAGGATACTAACAGTGGCTAAACTATCAATGAAGCTAAAGCAGGCACGCGCTCCCAAGTATTCAACTCGGGCGTACACCCGTTGCCGCATCTGCGGTCGCCCCCATTCCGTTCTGCGTAAGTACGGCGTATGCCGCGTTTGCTTCCGCGAATTGGCGTACAAGGGCGAGATCCCCGGCGTGCGTAAGGCAAGCTGGTAATCTTTGAAAAGGAGGAAATTAAAATGCTCGTAACAGATCCCATTGCCGATATGCTCACACGCATCAGGAATGCGCTTGTCGCAAAGCACGAAACAGTCGATGTTCCCACATCCAACATGAAGCGTGCGATTGCCGAGATACTCCTTAACGAAGGTTACATAAAGGGCTACACCGTCGGCGACGAAGGCGTCGAGAAGATCATGACAATCACCCTTAAGTACGGCCCGAACCGTCAGAGGGTAATCACCGGCTTGAAGCGCATCTCCAAGCCCGGTCTGCGCGTGTATGCGCGCAACGACAAGCTTCCCAAGGTGCTTAACGGACTCGGCATCGCTATCATTTCCACCTCTCGCGGTATAATGACCGACAGAGAGGCGCGCAAGCTCGGTGTCGGCGGCGAAGTTCTCGCCTACGTTTGGTAAGCCCCCATAATAATTATTTTACGGAGGTAAGAAAATGTCTCGAATCGGAAAACTTCCGATCACCGTTCCCAACGGAGTGACAATCACGGTCGAGAACAACGTAGTGACCGTTAAGGGCCCCAAGGGTGAGTTATCGGAAAAGGTCTCTGACCGCATGAAGCTCAGTGAGGAGAACGGCGTTATGAAGGTTGAACGCCCCACTGACAACAAGCAGGATCGCTCCCTGCACGGTCTCACCCGCACACTTATCAACAACATGGTCGTCGGCGTAACCACAGGCTTTGAGAAGAAGCTTGAGATAGAGGGCACGGGCTATAAGGCCGCAAAGAGCGGCAACAAGCTTGTTCTCAGCGTCGGATACTCCCACAATGTTGAGTTCGTTGAGGAGAATGGCATCACATACGACGTCCCCGCTCCCACGAAAATCACCGTTAAGGGCATAAGCAAGCAGCAGGTCGGCCAGATTGCAGCTGACATTCGCAAGGTGCGTCCGCCTGAACCCTACAAGGGCAAGGGCATCAGGTACGCAGGCGAATTTGTCCGCCGTAAGGAAGGCAAGACGGGTAAGTAATTCAGGAGGAGAATGATATGATAAGCAAGCTTGATAAGAACACGATCCGCAAGGCTCGTCATTACCGTCAGCGTCGTCACATTAACGGCACTCCGGAAAGGCCCCGTCTGAATGTCTACCGCAGCTTGAAGCACATTTACGCTCAGGTAATCAACGATGTGGAGGGCGTTACAATCGCCTCCGCAAGCACGGTTGAGCCTGAGATTGCCGCAAAGCTTGAAGGCAAGAACAAAAAGCAGGCGGCGGAGCTGGTTGGTGAAGCCGTTGCTGTACGCGCCAAGGATAAGGGCGTTGAAAAGGTCGTATTTGACCGCGGCGGTTATCTGTATACAGGTCGTGTGGCTGAAGTGGCAAACGGCGCCCGCAAGGGCGGTCTGGACTTTTAAGGGAGGTAGCAAATGCAGCAGAAGCGTAACTTCACTCCGGAAGTACCGGAATTTCAGGAGCGCCTTGTGTCGGTCAACCGTGTTGCCAAGGTCGTCAAGGGCGGCCGTACTTTCCGCTTTTCCGCTCTCATCGTTATAGGCGATGAAAAGGGCAGGGTAGGCGTTGGTATGGGCAAGGCTGCGGAGATCCCCGAGGCTGTCAGGAAGGGTGTTGAGGACGCAAAGCGTCACATCATCACAATTCCCATCGTCGGAACAACAATTCCCCACGCCGTAAACGGCAAATTCTCAAAGGGCTTCGTCAAGATGCTTCCCGCTGAGGAAGGTACCGGCGTCATCGCGGGCGGTCCCGTCCGCGCCGTTCTTGAGATGGCGGGCATAAAGGATATCCGCACAAAGAGCTATGGCTCAAACAATCCCGCCAACTGCGTTAAGGCGACTCTTGATGGTTTGAAGCAGCTCAGAACGGCGGAGGAAATCGCCCGTCTGCGCGGCAAGACTGTCGCCGAGATAACAGAGTAAGGGGGACTATTTAAAATGGCAAACCTTAAGATAACACTTGTAAAAAGCACCATTGGCGCACTCAAGGATCAGCAGGCGACTGTTGAAGCTTTGGGTCTGCACAAAATGCACTCGACGGTTATCAAACCCGACAATGCGTGTGTGCGCGGCATGATTTTCAAAGTAAAGCACCTTGTCAAGGTGGAAGAAGAAGCGTAAGGGGGTGCAATATGAAACTACATGAGTTACAGCCCGTTGAGGGTTCCACTACTGCCAAAAGGCGTGTCGGCCGCGGAACCGGCTCCGGTTTGGGTAAAACCTCCGGATACGGCAACAAGGGTCAAAAGGCACGCAGCGGCAGCAAGAAGAACGGCTTTGAGGGCGGTCAGATGCCCCTGCCGCGTCGTCTTCCAAAGCGTGGTTTCCACAATAACTTCGCTAAGGAATATTCCGTTATCAACATTGAGGAGCTTAACTGCCTCGATAACGGCACTGTGGTGACGGTTGAGTCTCTCAAAGAGGCGGGCGTCATCCGCAAGATCGAAAAGGACGGACTCAAGGTTCTGGGTCGTGGCGAGCTTACAAAGTCTTTGACCGTTAAGGCGGCCAAGGTCTCGGAATCAGCCCGTAATGCTATTGTTGCCGCGGGCGGGACTGTTGAGGTGGAGTAATGTTTAAGACATTCATCAACGCGTGGAAGGCAAAGGACATTCGTACCAAGATGCTGTTCACGCTGCTCCTCATCGTTGTCTATCGTCTCGGTTCATACATTCCCATTCCCGGCGTAAACGCCTCCGCGATAGCGGCAAGCGTTGCCGACTATGACCTGTTGGGGTTTTTAAACCTCTTCAGCGGCGGAAGTCTAAGCCAGTTCTCACTGTTTGCAATGGGTATTTCGCCGTACATCACAGGCTCCATTATTATGCAGCTGCTCTGCATCGCAATCCCTGCTCTTGAGCGTCTCTCCAAGGAGGAGGACGGCAGACAGAAGATTGAAAAGATCACTCGCTTTGTGGGTATCGGTCTTGCCGCGGTGCAGTCAATCAGCATAGTCGTAAGCCTTAACAGCATGACGGGTATTGACGTGCTTAACGTTACAATCCTGTTCTCCAACGCAACCGTCAACACGATATTTACATATGTCACGATAGGCGTATGCTGCACGGCGGGCACTGCGTTCCTTATGTGGATGGGCGAGCGTATCACAGAAAAGGGCATCGGCAACGGTATTTCAATGCTGATATTCGCTTCAATCGTAGCTTCGGTTCCCTCGGTAGTGGTAAAAATATTCACCTCAACCGAGTGGCTGCCGTGGGCAAGGATTGCAACCGATGGCGGCGGTCTGTATCGCTGGTGGGTTCTGCCCGTTGTTCTTGTGTTCGTTGCCATACTGGTTGTCGGCATTGTTCTGGTTGAAAAGGCGGTTCGCCGCATTCCCGTTCAGTATGCAAAGCGCGTTGTCGGGCGCAAGCTCTATGGCGGTCAGTCCACGCATATCCCCATGAAGGCGAATGCAAACGGCGTTATGCCCCTTATCTTTGCAATGACAATATTGCAGGTTCCCGCTATGATAGGTCAGTTCTGGTCCAATCAAGACGCGGGCTTCCCCAAGTTCATTGCAACCTATCTCAGCGCAAGCTCCGATAATCCATGGGGCGTCGTGATTTACTATGTGCTTTACGGTCTTTTGATCGTTGGGTTCGCATACTTCTATTCAACCATTTCGTTCAACGCTGTTGATATATCCAAGAATCTTCAGCAGAACGGCGGATTTATCCCCGGCATTCGTCCGGGCATACCCACAAGCGAATATCTGCAGAAAAAGTGCAATCGCCTCACGCTTTTCGGCGCACTGTTCCTCTGCCTTATCGCAATTATTCCGTCGCTCACGCTGTCCTTCCTTGATATCACGCTGCTGAGCGCGTTCGGCCCAACAAGCATACTGATCATGGTAAGCGTCGCGTTGGAGACGTCCGAGCAGTTGGATTCTCTGCTGCTTATGCGTCACTACAAGGGCTTCCTCGGTTAATTCAAATAATGAACCTTATTCTTTTAGGACCGCCGGGTGCCGGAAAAGGCACCCAGGCGGCCAAAATTGCAGGACGCTACTCTCTGCCGCATATATCCACAGGCGATATGCTGCGGTCTGAGATAGCGTATAAAACGCCCCTCGGGATGAAGGCTAAGGCTCTCATCGACGAGGGCGAGCTTGTCCCGGACGATATTATCACAGCAATGGTCAAAAACCGAATCGCCCGTAAGGATTGCGCGAACGGCTTTCTGCTTGACGGCTTTCCGCGGACGATTGCTCAGGCGGAGGCTCTTGTGCAGTTTGCGGATATCGACCGCGCAGTGTGCATTGAGGTTCCCGACGAGGCGATTGTTGAACGCATGGCGTCGCGCCGCCTTTGCCCGCTTTGCAAGCGCACATACAGCGTTGGCGCGGAAACGGACAAGGAGCATTACTGCGACTGCGGCGCGCAGCTTGTCGCACGGGACGACGATCGTCCCGAAACCGTCCGCCACAGGCTTAAGGTCTATGGCGATATGACTCTGCCGCTGGTTGATTTTTTCAGGCAGCGCGATATGCTGAGTACGGTTGACGGCGTTGGCGACGTTGATTCTGTCGCGGAGCAAATTTTTGCTGTATTGGATAATATTTGACGTATGAGTGAGCATATTACAATAAAGTCTGAGGCACAGTTGGATAAAATGCGCGTTGCGGGCGCGCTGGTGGGCAACACGCTTAAGCATATCGAGTCTTTGATAGCAGTCGGCGTCTCAACCTATGAGCTTGACCGCGAGGCGGAGGATTTTATCCGCAAAAACGGCGGAGTCCCCTCCTTCCTCAATTATGACGGCTTTCCCGCAAGCATATGCACGTCCGTTAACGAGCAGGTCGTTCACGGCATCCCCTCAAAAAAGGTGAGGCTGAAGGACGGCGACATTATCAGCGTTGACTGCGGCGCCATTGTTGAAGGCTATCACGGCGACGCCGCAAGGACTTTTCTTGTTGGCAGCGTCGCGTCGGAGATTCAAAAGCTTGTAGAGGTCACACGCGAGTGCTTTTATAAGGGTATTGAGCAGGCTGTCGAGGGCAATCACATATGCGACATTGGACGAGCGGTTGAAGCACATGCGCGTGAATACGGCTATGGCGTTGTGCGCGATATGGTCGGACACGGCATAGGCACGCATATGCACGAGCCGCCGGAGGTTCCAAACTTTACCGACCCCCGCATGGGCAGGGGCGTCAGACTTTATGCCGGCATGACGATTGCCGTTGAGCCAATGATTAATCTCGGTACATGGCGCATAGTAATTGCAGACGACGGGTGGACTTGCACCACGGCGGACGGCAAGCCGAGCGCACATTACGAGAACACAATAATCATAACGAAAAATTCCGCCGAGGTATTGACAAACCCTCAATGACAGTGTAAAATGCTAAGGTTGCGGCATGTCGATGGGAGGTGCGGTCGTTTATGTGCGTTGAAAACGACGCTTTTAATGGCGAAACCATTGAAAGCTGTGCGCATAACCTCATTGCAAGGCTTGCAATTTCGCTTGCGGGGCATGATTCGGGCGGATATTTCCTGATTGTGGGCGTTGATACGGAGGGCTATGTGCTTCTGTGCAACGGAAAGCAACGAAATATATTTTCGCCCAAACGCAAAAAGCTGAAGCACGTTCGCATTCTGGATGAGCGCGATGATGCGCTTGCCAAGGCGCTTATCGGCGGCAAAGCCGTAAGCAACGCCGATGTGCAAAAAGCGATAAGGGCGATGGTCGCCGCGGGAAACGCGGCTGAAAAAGGGCTTAACGCATAAATAAGCGTATAAACCGTTATCCAATGTGCTGCAAGGAGGCAGAATGTCAAAGCAAGACGTCATCGAGGTTGAAGGGATCGTTACCAATACCTTCCCCAATACAATGTTCGAGGTAACGCTTGAGAACGGGCACAAGATATCCGCCACGATCTCAGGCAAGCTCCGTCAAAACTTCATACGCATACTCACGGGCGACAAGGTCACTGTTGAGCTTTCACCGTATGATTTGTCACGCGGACGCATAACTTGGCGCGCTAAGAACTGACGCGGCGAAATTCGCCCGTCGGTGCTGATATCAATTATTATAGGAGGATACACCCATGAAAGTCAGGCCGTCTGTTAAACCCATGTGTGAAAAGTGCAAGGTCATCAAGCGCAAGGGTCGTGTAATGGTTATTTGTGAGAACCCGCGTCATAAGCAGAAGCAGGGCTGACGCTTACGAGAGGGTGCGGCGCGGCGGATAACGCCGTCTCACCCGTGGGTATCGTATTGCTCAGGCGGAACACTTCTTCGCTTGAGGTGTGGACATCTTTTAGCTTAAACATACCCTTCCGGTGCGGCTGTCCGGTTTCGACCCCCGCTGATAGTGTGGTTGCTCGGCGTGAGTTGAAATCGGGAATCGGTAGGTTAACACCCCAAATTACACGGGGGTCGGCGGCAGTGTCCGTCGGCGTAGTTGCTCCGAAATTGGGAATTGCCCCAATCAATCGGAATAGTCCCAAATGCTTTAACAAGAATTTACGGAGGTAAAACAAGAGTTATGGCGCGTATTAGCGGCGTAGACCTGCCCAGGGACAAGCGTGTCGAGATTGGACTGACCTATATTTTCGGTATCGGTCTTTCGACCTCCCAAAAGATTTTGAAAGAAACAGGCGTTAACCCCGACGTTCGCGTAAGAGATCTGTCGGATAACGACGTCAACCTCCTCAGGGAGTACATTGATAAGCACTGCAAGGTAGAGGGCGACCTCAGGCGTGAGACTGCGCTTAACATAAAGCGTCTCATCGAGATCGGCTGCTATCGCGGAGTGCGTCACCGCAAGGGACTTCCCGTTCGCGGTCAGAGCACCAAGCAGAACGCAAGGACGCGCAAGGGTCCCAAGCGTCAGGTTGGCAAGAGCAAGAAATAATCAGAAGGAGGATAACTTATAATGGCTAAGCAGCAAAAGGCTAAGAAGGTAACAAGCCGTAAGCGCCGCGAGAAGAAAAATATCGAACGCGGTCAGGCGCACATTCGTTCCTCCTTCAATAACACACTGGTGACTATCACCGATCTGAACGGCAACGCCATATCTTGGGCTTCCGCGGGCGGCTGCGGCTTCCGCGGCTCAAGAAAGAGCACACCGTTTGCAGCGCAGATGGCTGCCGAAACGGCCGCCAAGGCTTCTATGGAGCATGGTATGCGCGTTGTTGAAGTTTACGTTAAGGGTCCCGGCGCAGGTCGTGAGTCCGCAATCCGTTCTCTGCAGGCGGCAGGTCTTGAGATCAACATGATCAAAGACGTTACGCCCATCCCGCATAACGGTTGCCGTCCCCCCAAGCGCAGGAGAGTTTAAGGAGGCAAACGATTATGGCAAGATATACAGATTCCGTTTGCAGACAGTGCCGCAGAGAAGGCGCGAAGCTCTTCCTGAAGGGCGACCGCTGCTATGGCGCCAAGTGTGCATTTGTAAAGCGCAGCACCCCTCCCGGACAGCACGGGCAGGCTCGTCAGCGCAAGCAGTCCAACTATGGTATACAGCTCCGCGAAAAGCAAAAGTGCCGCAGAGTGTATGGTATATTGGAATCCCAATTTAGGAAATACTATGAAATGGCGACGAACATGCGCGGTGTAACAGGCGACAACCTGCTTTCACTTTGCGAGCGTCGTCTGGATAACGTAGTGTACCGTCTGGCGTTTGGCGCAAGCCGCGCAATGGCAAGGCAGCTTGTCGTACACGGTCATATTACGGTTGACGGTCAAAAGGTTGACATTCCCTCCTACATCGTAAAGCCCGGGCAGGTCATATCGGTTCGCAACAGCAGCCGTGATATTGAGTGCTTCAAGGCTCTGCGTGAGCAGGGTGCGGACGGCAAAATGCCAAAATGGCTCACGCTTGACGCGGAAAACCTTAAAGGCACTGTTGTGGCAATGCCGCAGCGTGACGACATCGACCTTATCATTGAGGAGCACTTGATTGTTGAGTTCTATTCAAGGTAATGGATTGATGCCCGCCGAGTCCCCGTTTGGGGCCGGCACCCTGAACGCTTACTAAGAGAGGGGAGAGTTTGATGTTGGAAATTGAAAGACCCAAAATTGAGTGCGTTGAGCTGAACGACAGATACGGCAAGTTCGTTATCGAACCGCTGGAGCGTGGCTTCGGTACTACGCTCGGCAACTGCCTTCGCCGTGTGCTTTTAAGCTCGCTTCCCGGCGTCGCTGCAACCTCCGTCAAGATCGACGGCGTGCTCCATGAGTTTTCCACCATCGAGGGTGTGAAAGAGGACGTCACTGAGATTATCCTCAATATCAAGGAGCTGCGCGCAAGGATTTTTGGCGAGGGCGCCAGGCGCGCCATAATTGACGCGAAGGGCGAGTGCGAGATCACGGGCGCCAGTCTTATCACCGACGCCGACGTCGAGATCGTAAATCCCGACCTGCACATTGCAACATTGGGCGCAAATGCCCGCCTCTATATGGAGATTAATCTCGATCAGGGGCGCGGCTATGTTTCCGCTGATAAAAACAAACGTCCCGGCATGGCAATCGGCGATATCGCGGTAGATTCCATCTACACTCCGATTACAAAGGTTAACTTCAGCGTTGAGGATACTCGTGTCGGTCAGATAACCGATTACGACAAGCTCACGCTTGAGGTTTGGACCTCCGGCGCCATTCTGCCTCAGGAGGCTGTCAGCAAGGCGGCCAACATTATGACCGAGCATCTTGCCCTGTTCATCAATCTCACCGACGACTCCCGGCACGACACCATATTTGAGGATAAGGGTGCGGACGACAAGTCCAAGCTGCTTGACACTCAGATTGAAGAGCTGGATCTGTCCGTGCGTTCCTACAACTGCCTCAAGCGCGCCGGCATAAATTCCGTAGCGGAGCTTGTTGAGCGCAATGAGGAAGAAATGATGAAGGTTCGCAACCTCGGCCGCAAGTCCCTTGAGGAGGTTCAGCAGAAGCTGGCTGCCCTTGGGCTTTCCCTCCGCGAAAGCGACGAATGATGAATTGTACGCCGTCAATCAACGGCATCTATACAAGGAGGAAAAATTATGCCTAACCGTAAGCTTAACAAAGCCACCGATCAGCGTGACGCCATGCTCCGCAACATGGTAACGGCACTCCTTTGGAACGGCAAGCTCGTAACAACCGAGTCCCGTGCCAAAGAGGTTCGTCCCATCGCGGAGAAGATTATCACGATGGCGGTTGCCGAGTATAAGAACAGCAATACCGTCACCAAAAAGACCTTCAATGATAAAAATCAGGAGATCACGGTTGAAAAGCACGTTGATATGCCCTCCAAGCTTCACGCAAGAAGGCAGTTCATTGCTTATCTCTATGATATCACTGAGGAGCAGCAGCACAAAGAGAGCCGCAAGGATTACAACGCCCGCACAGCCGATCGTGAGCATCCTGTGATTGAAAAGCTCTTCCGTGAGATAGCTCCACATTGCGATGGCCGCAAGGGCGGATATACGCGTGTTCTCAAGCTTGGTCCCCGTCGCGGCGACGCGGCGGAAATGGCTATCATTGAGATCATCTGATTTTTGTTGATTTCAAACGCCTAACCAAACAAGCTATGTTTCGGACGATCCCATGACAATATGATTTGACTCATGGGGTCGTTTTTGTTTTGTCAAATCGGCGCACGCTAATGTGACAAAAATTTAACCTAAATCAAGGTTCCAATAGCTCTTACGATATGGTATAATCAAATATAACAGAAATGAGGGTATATTATTTATATGGATTCATCCTTAAAAAAAGTATCGGGAGATGCTGTTGACGACGTTTCGGCGGGCGAGCCGCGGCGAAAACTCAAGCTGTTTTTCAAAAAAATAGCCGCAGGCTTTTTTGTCGGGGTGGGTGCGATAATCCCCGGGCTTTCGGGCGGCATACTTGCGGTTTCAATGGGGCTTTATAAGCCCTCGGTTGACGCGTTCGCGGGTTTCTTCAAGGCTCCTAAAAAGAACTTTATGTTTTTGCTTCCGCTTGCAATAGGCGGGGCGGTGGGTCTTCTTTTGTTTATGTTTTTGCTTGATTGGCTGCTCGGCGATTTCCGCACGGCGGTAATATGCTGCTTTATTGGGCTGGTTGCGGGCAGCATACCATCGCTTATTCAAGAGTGCAACGCAAAGGGCTTCAAGCCGTATTATCTGCTGTTCACAATTATAGGGTTCGTATTTGCATTTTCGCTTATAATGGGCGCTGTAATGACAGAGGGCGGCGCGGTGGCTCAACAGGAGCTTAACTATTTCAACACAACACTGTGCGGCGGCATACTGATGATTGGCGTTGTGCTGCCGGGCGTTTCAACCTCGTTTATATTGATGAACATGGGGCTGTATGAAAACTTTTTGGGGCTGTTCACATCCGTGCCAAAGCTGTTCAGCGCCGCGCACGCATCGGGCAGCGGATTTTTCGCATCACTCGGGGCGGCGTGCCAAAATGTGCCGCTTATGCTATGCGCACTGTTAGGCATGATAATCGTTGCGGTTCCTGCCGTTCTTCTGGTCAAAAAGCTGCTCGACCGCTTTCACGGTCAGTCCTATTACCTCATATTCGGCGTGCTGCTTGCAACAATGGTGGGCTGCGCCATGCAGGAGATTATGCAGCTTGCCGCCGATACCACATTTGTGCTGACATGGTGGCGGATAGTCATTTACGCCGTGCTGCTTGTCGGCGGGTTCTTCCTCTGCCTCTTTATGGAGCGCTTTATACGCTTTAAGGAGGATGAGGACGATAACAAGCCTGCCGAGGAGGTGCAGGCGCAGGCGCACACGGGCAAATAGGCAGCGGATAACGCTGCGCCGTCTCAAACGTGATTATCGCTTTGCAACATAAGCGTAATATAACGGAGGACATTATGCTCAATCGTGTTGGATGTGTTGAGGAGCGTCATGCCATTGGCGGAGACGGTCAGGTTTATTTGGCTCGGTTCGAGGATATCGCGGGCAGGCTTGTCGAGGAATACGGCGGTCGCGCCCGCGTTGTTTATCTTGACCCCCCATTCGGGACGGGCGCCACGTTTGAGTTCAAACAGGGCAAAAGGCAGACGGCTTACACAGACAAGCTTTCCGATGCGGAGCTGCTTAACCTTATGCGGCAGGCGGTTGAGCTAAGCAGGGCGCTGCTTGCGGCGGACGGAACGCTGTTCATACACGTCGATTATCGCCTAAGCGCAAAGCTGCGGATAATGTGCGATGAGCTGCTTGGCGTTGCTTCATTCACAAACGAGATAATCTGGGCGTATAAATCCGGTGGGCGCACAAAAAAATACTTTTCACGCAAGCATGATGTAATACTCATGTATCGGATGAGCGGCAGGTCATATTTCAACATTGACGCGATAGGCGTCCCGCGTGGTCAACAGAGGCGGAATCATATGCGGAGAGGTATTGACGATGACGGCAGGATATATTATTCGATTACAACGCGTGGCAAGGAGTACAGATATTATGAGGACGACCTCGTTTATCCGTCGGACGTGTGGTACGATATCGAGCATCTGCATCAGCGCGACCCCGAGCGAACGGGCTTTGTCACGCAAAAGCCCGAGGCGCTGCTGTCAAGGATAATACTGAGCTGCTCACGCGAGGGTGATACGGTTATTGACCTTTTCGGCGGCAGCGGCACAACCGCGTCTGTCGCGGCGCAGAACGGGCGAAGGTTCGTTTCAGTGGACTGCGGAGGGGTTTCGCTGACGGTAACGCGGCGCAGACTTATCGAAAGGGTTTCCGCCCTTAAAATGTTTGCGGAAGCCAAGCCGCTGACCGTTTTTTACCCCGAAGCGCTGTGCGCGGCGCCCGATGATTTTTCGGTTGAATCGATTGTCGCCGTTACCCAAACACAGGATGGCTATATGCTCAAGCTCAAGTCGGAGCTTGCGGCGGAAGCTCCCGCGTATATAGCCTCCGGAAGGATAGTAAACGGTGTGTTTTACGCAAGCGGCTATATGCTGCGTCCGCGAAGCGCGGCAAAGCTTTCAATAGAGCGCGGCGGCGCGCTGCATATTGTTGACAGCGAATGTCGTCATGCCTTTTTTGAGCTGTCATAGAATAAGCCAATAAAAATGCAAAAACTAAGCCGCATACCACGCGTTTGAAGCGCATGTGCGGCTTTTAAATAGGTTGTTCAGATTAAATTACAAGAGGGAGGACAAGCAAGCGTTCCTGCCTGTTGCGCAGCTCAGTAATTTTCCTTGCGGACTTCAAAGAAGGACTGCGGGTGCATACATACGGGGCATACCTGCGGAGCCTTTTTGCCGATCACAAGATGACCGCAGTTGCGGCACTCCCACATGGTTTCCTCACTCTTTTCAAAAACGGCTTTCATCTCAACATTGTTGAGCAGTGCGCGATAGCGCTCCTCATGCGATTTTTCGATTTTGGCAACCATGCGGAATTGATCGGCAAGAGCCTTAAAGCCCTCCTCCTCGGCGTCGCGTGCAAAGCCGTCATACATATCGGTCCACTCATAATTTTCGCCCTCGGCGGCGGCGCGCAGATTTTCGGCTGTGCTGCCAAGCTCACCAAGCGCCTTGAACCAAAGCTTTGCGTGCTCCTTTTCGTTGTTGGCAGTCGCTTCAAAAATAGCGGCTATCTGCTCATAGCCCTCCTTGCGGGCAACGGATGCAAAATAGGTGTACTTGTTGCGCGCCTGACTTTCGCCTGCGAAAGCGGTTGCGAGATTCTTTTCGGTTTTTGATCCTTTAAGTTCCATTTTTGTTTCTCCTTCAATATTATTTGATATAGTGATTTTTTCAAAATCGACTACGCCATGATGACACAGAGGACAAATGAAGTCTGCGGGAAGCGTTTCGCCCTCATACTCATAGCCGCACACGGTGCAGCGCCAGACTGTTTTTGCAGACCCGAGGGGGGCGACCTTGGGCGCGGGCTTGGGCTTTACGTTAGCCTGATAGTAGGCGTATGTAACGCTTGGAGAAGCAGCAAGCCTTGCGGCGTCTGTAATTTCTGCAAAAAACATAGTATGCGAACCCATGTCGCAGGTGCTTTTTACCTTTAGGCAAAGGTAAGCGTTTGCAAAACGGGTGAGCCTTTGTATGCCGTTTTCTGCGGCTTCAGTATAGGGGAATCCGTCAAATTTGTCAATATCCCTGCCGGACTGAAAGCCAAACCGCTTGTATAGCTCAAAAGGTGCGTCGGTGGTGAGGATTGAAACGTTGAATTCCCCCGTTGCAAGTATCATGTCGTGGGTGTGGTTGAGCTTGTTCACGCAAAGCGCCGCTGTCAGCGGGGAAGAAGTCGCCTGCATAAACGAATTGACAATACAGGCGTTGTCGCGTCCGCCTTGACGGGCGGAAAGCAAATAAAGCCCATATCCAATGTTGTAAAGCGCAGTGTTATCCATTTTGCTCCTCTCTGCAATTTCTGCAAATACCATTGACGATTATATCCACACTTTTTGCCACAAAGCCATCGTTTACATCCGCGTCGGCAACAGGATACGAGCTTATCTGACAGTCAAATACCTTGCCGCAGACACTGCATCTGCTGTGCGCGTGATAAACGGTGGTGAGGTCGTAACGATCCGAAGCGTTGGCAATGGCAACCCTCAAAATTTCACCGTCTGTCGCCAAGCTGTTGAGATCGCGGTAAACCGTTGCGCGGCTGATATTGGGACAACGCTTTTCAACCTCCGCGTATACGTCCTCAGCCGTGGGGTGGTCTGTCATGGAACGCACCGTCTCGAGTATAAGCGTTTTTTGTACGGTGTTGCGTTTCTTGATAGTAATCACTCCTTATTAGTAATCTATATTGATATAATACCACCGTAAATTGATATGTCAACAAAGATTCTTGCCCAAATTCAAATATATTATTGTCGTCTGCGATACTGAAGTATTGAGTTTGACGGCAACACTGTTTTCTGATATATTAAGGATGATATTTTTTTAAGAGGTTACGGCGATGCCACGGATATTTATTTTTGAGGACGATATGATATTGGCGGACGAGCTTGTGCGCAGACTTGAGGGCTGGGGATATGAAGCGCGCTGCGCCACAAATTTTTCGGATGTGCTGGGGCAGCTCACGGCATACGCGCCGCAGCTTGTGATAATGGACGTGTCGCTGCCCTTTTACAACGGCTGTCACAGATGCAGAGAGCTGCGCAAAATATCCAACGTGCCGGTGATTTTTCTTTCATCCTCGGCGGACAATCTCAGCATAGTTACAGCGATAAACATGGGCGGGGACGATTTTATCGCAAAGCCCTTTGACATGGCGGTGCTTGTCGCAAAGATTCAGGCTATGCTGCGGCGTGTATACGAGCTTTCGGGAGCGGCGGCGGAGGATCACACAGAGCTTGAGCTTGCATCGGGCGCTGTTATCAACACGGCGGACGCAACATTGACCGTTGGCGGCGAAAAGGTCAATCTCAGCATGAACGAATACAGAATATTGAGGCTCCTTGCGGAAAATCGAGGGCACGCGGTAAGCCGCGACGCCATAATGGAAAGGCTTTGGCAAACGGACGAATACATTGACGACAACACGCTGACGGTCAACATGACGCGTCTGCGCAAAAAGCTGGAGGCGGCGGGGCTGTCGGAGCTTATCGAAACAAAGCGCAAGGCGGGGTACATAATCAAATGAAACGGCGCAAACCCCTCTTTTTGATTTTTTTGAAGGACAGATTAGCAATATTTGTCTGCGCTATCGTAATGCTTGCAACATTTGCGCTTATGCTTTGGCTTTACGGGCTTGCGCTTGAGGGCGCACTGTACGGGCTTTGCCTGTGCGCTGTGCAAGGCGCCGCGGTTATGACGGCGGATTACATCCGTTTCAAAAAAAGAATCAGCGCGCTTATCGAGCTTAATAATTCACTTGACGCCAAAGCGGGCGGCGCAGTGGGCTTTGGTGAACAATTTGAAGCGCCAATACCTGATACCGATTTGCTTCCCGCGCCGAGCAATGCCGCGGAGTGGCAGTATAACGCACTTGTAACCCGTTTGAGTACGGAAATTGTGCAGCTTTCGGGGCAGGCGCATCGGGCGGAGGCTGACAGACGCGAATATTACGCAACGTGGGTGCATCAGATAAAAACGCCTATCACGGTGATGAGGCTTTTGCTTTCAAACGGAGAAACGGCATACGATGATGAGACGCTTCGCAAGCTCAACTCAGAGCTTTTCAAGATTGAGCAGTATGTTGAGATGGCGCTTTCGTACACAAGGCTTTCATCGGGCGGCAGCGATTATATGTTCAAACGACATGATATTGACGCGATAACGCGTGCGGCAATCCGCAAGTATGCACAGCTATTCATATCGAAAAAGCTGAAGGTGGATTACACTCCGATTGAGTTCAGCGCGGTTACGGATGAAAAATGGCTTCAGTTCTGCATCGAACAGATTCTGTCAAACGCTGTAAAATACACGGGAGGGGCGCTGCCATTTTCTGCGGAGGATTCATGCCGCGGCTGCATTTCCGTGCGGGGAGAAGCAATTTTGCAGGGAAGCGGAGGTAATGCGGCATACGCGCTTGTGATATCCGACAACGGCATAGGCATAGCGGCGGAGGACATTCCGCGAGTGTTTGATATGGGCTACACGGGCTACAACGGCAGAGCGGACAAAAAATCAACGGGGATAGGGCTTTATTTGTGCAAGCAGGCGCTAACGCGCATAGGGCACGGCATTTCGATTGAGTCTGCGGTTGGCGTGGGTACGACTGTGCGAATAGAGTTTTTTAACATGGAGGCTGTTGAGTAAAGCGTCCGCCGCGAAAAAGCGATACGGGCTTTCTTACAGTTTCGTAACCAAAATCATTCAGTTTCTTACATAACCTAAACGACATACGCCCCCAAAAAAGCTATAATCGGCGTATAAACCAAAAATACGGAGGCAAGGTATGTCATTACTTGAGGTCAAGGACTTAAAAAAGGTTTACACTACACGCTTCGGCGGCGCACAGGTTCAGGCGCTGTGCGATATGAGCTTTTCTGTTGAAGGGGGCGAATATGTCGCCATAATGGGCGAATCAGGCTCGGGCAAAACAACCCTCCTGAATATTGTCGCCGCGTTTGACAAGCCCACCTCGGGCGAGGTGCTGTTGAACGGCAGAGCGCTTCAGGGCATCAGGGAAAAGGACATGGCTGCTTTTCGGCGTGAGCATCTGGGCTTTGTTTTTCAGGAATTCAATTTGCTGGACACATTCAGCGTGCGGGACAACATATTGCTTCCGCTTGTGCTTGCGGGAGAATCGCTTGCGCGGATGAACGCAGCGCTGCCCCCTTTGGCAAATCAGCTTGGCATAGCGGAAATACTTGAAAAATTTCCGTACGAGATTTCCGGAGGGCAAAAGCAGAGGACGGCGGTGGCGCGTGCGCTTATCACCAAGCCCGACCTTGTGCTTGCGGACGAGCCGACAGGCGCGCTTGATTCGCGCTCAACTGATGAGCTTTTGCGGCTGTTCGCAGATGTAAACCAAGGCGGACAGACAATTCTTATGGTGACGCATTCAGTAAAAGCGGCAAGCCATGCAAAGAGAGTGCTTTTTATAAAGGACGGATATGCCTATCATCAGCTTTATCGGGCGGATATGTCGAGCGAAAGCTTCTATATACGCATTTCAGACACGCTGACGGCGATTTCCACGGGGGTGAGCGCAAATGCTTGACTCTGCGGCAAACGGCGCAAGTGTGCGCGGCGGCAAAAGACGCAGACCGTTTGCGCGGCTTGCGCTTGCCAATATAAAAAGCCAGCACAGACTGTATGTGCCGTATATTATGGCGGCGGCGGGCTGCTCTGCAATGTTTTACATACTGATGTTTTTGCTTTGCGGCGATGGACTTTCAAAGATAAAAAGCACGTCGCTTCCTTTTGTGCTAACATTGGGAGCTGTCGTTGTGGGATTATTCTCCGCAATAATACTTGTGTATGCCAACAGCTTTGTGATGAAGCAGCGCAAAAGAGAGTTTGGGCTTTATTCCGTGTTGGGCATGGAAAGGCGGCACATCTCACGGATATTGTTTATCGAAACGCTTGTCGCGGACTTTGCGGCGCTTGTCGCGGGGCTTGGCGTGGGGATACTGCTTTCAAAGCTGGTGCTTCTGTTTTTTGCAAAGGCTATACGCATCGGCATACCGTTTGGGTTTGAAATTCCTCCGTTTGCAATTGCCGCGACATTGCTGCTGTTCGGCGCGATATTCCTTTTGACGTTCATAATCAACGCAACGCGCATACGTCTGACGGGTACGCTTGCGCTGATAAACAGCGCGTCTGTCGGTGAAAAGGAGCCAAAATCCAAATGGCTATTGACAATAATCGGCGTGATAGCTCTTATTGGCGGCTACGGCATGGCGGTGTTCATCACAAATCCCGCATACGCGCTTGTATTCTTCTTTTTTGCGGTGATACTTGTGATAATCGCAACCTATTGCCTTTTTACGGCGGGCAGCGTAACCCTGCTTAAAAGGCTCAAGCGAACCCCGTCATTCTACTACAAAGCAAAAAACTTCATCTCAACGTCCGGATTGCTGTACAGGATGAAGCAAAATGCGGCGGGGCTTGCAAACATATGTATACTATCAACCATGGTGCTTGTTATGGTATCCACAACAACCTGCCTGTACGCGGGCATGGAGGACGCACTGCGCAACCAATATCCGCGTGACATTTCGGTCACGGGCATTGGCTTCACCACAGAGGAGCAGTATCAGACGACAAAGCAGGAGCTTGTGCGCACCGTTGCGGAAAGTCAAACGAGCAGCAGCAATTTAATATGCTATCGTTACATAGAAAATACGGTTAAGATGGAAGGCAATGCGCTTATAACTGATCACACCGACAGCATAAGGGGCATTTCGGACAGAAAAGAAGCCTTTGTGATGCCGCTTGCCGATTACAACACGCTTAACGGCACGGCGTACACGCTTGAAAACGGACGTGCGTTTGTCGCGCTTTCAAACGGGGAATACGCATTTGATACAATCAATATGTGGGGGTATACGCTTGAGGTTGAGGGCAATGTCGCCGTTCCGCAGGTGGAGGAGTATTATTCCGTTTACGGATACAAGCCCATATATGTCATAGTGTCGGATATTGACACGCTGAAGGCGGTGTATGCCGCACGCATTCTGCACGCGGAGCCGAATTACGTCGGCGCGTACAATGTGTTTTTCGGTGTGGACGCCGCGCAGTCCGATGAGGAAGCCTTGGGAACGCAAATCACCGAAGCTGTGCGCGCATTGCTTGAGGAGCCGTGCATGGGTTCGGAGGAGGACGGCGGCGCACATATGTATGTCCGAGAGGTTTCAAACGCTCGGACGGATTTTCTGGGCACATACGGAGGACTGTTCTTTCTTGGCATGATGCTTGGAGTTGTGTTCATAATGGGATGCGTGCTGATAATGTATTACAAGCAGATTTCAGAGGGCTATGAGGACAGAGCGCGTTACGCCATTATGCGCAAGGTTGGGCTTTCACGCCAAGAGGTCAAACGATCAATCCGCTCACAGGTGCTGCTGGTGTGCTTTCTTCCATTAGGCGTGGCATTTATTCATCTGCTTTTCGCTTTTCCAATGATTACAAGGCTTTTTAAGATATTGAGCCTAACAAATGTAAGCCTTTTCTTCATATGCACGGCGTCCGCGTTTGTGGTGTTTGCACTGCTTTACTATGTGGTATACACTCTGACGGCAAGAACCTATATGAAGATTGTCTGCTTTTGAGTTGAATAAAAAATGCACAAACAAAAGGGACGCCCGTATAACAAGAGCGTCCCTTGAGCTTTTTAAAAATCAGTCGTCAAACACGCGAATGCACTTTATTGATTGGACGTTCCTGTAAGCGCGTAATAAAGCATTGCAACATCCGTAAAGCCTATTGTGCCGTCACCATCGTAATCGGCGTTAATCAGCCCCTGCGCCGAAAGAACAACCGTGTTTACAAGACTGCCGTAAAGCCACGCAACATCCGTAAAGTCGATATTGCCGCTGCAATTGACGTCTCCCAACAGCGATTGCGGCTGCTGAACGTGAACAAACACGTCGTCAATCATCGCGCCGCTGTCGGCGTTTGCATCCTCAGCTTTTGTGTATCTCAGCTCAATCGTGTGTGCGCCCGCGGAGCCAATAGGCACGCTGCACTCCGCCCATTCGTCGGAGGCTGTGCTTTGGTTGTCAAGCGCGGCAATAAGGTTGCCGTCAATATACACAAAAATATTGTTGAATGCGGTATCCGTGCCGTCATTGTCAAACATATAGTCAAAGGTAAGATACGAATTTGCTTCAGCATCCACGGCAAATGTTATTGAGGCGTCGCCCACAAGCTGATATGCATACGCGTACACTCTGCCGCTGTTCGCCGTGTCGTCAACACCCTTGAACACCTCATCGGGATTGTCAAAGTCAACAGTGCCGCTTGCAACGTTAAGCGCCGTGTCGATATCCACGCCGTAAACCACATTAACATCGTCAATATACGCCCTGTCGTCGCCATCGTATGCGCTTGCGTCCTTTATGTATGTCCATGAAAGCTCATGCGTGCCTCCCGTGGGGATCATAAACGAAAAGCTTTGCCAATCGGTTTGGGTTGTGCCGCTTGCCGTAAGCCTTGCGTTCCATCCGTCCACCATAAAAATCAATGTGTCGGAGGCTTGACTGCTTACAAAATAATCAAAGCTCACAACCGTGCCCGCAAGACAGGTTATTGATGATGTAAGAATTGCCTGCTGGTTGTCATAGGGGCACACGCTGCGCGCAATAACCCTGCTGTTTGCAATGTCCGCCGCCGTCTCCCAAGGCGCATAGTCTGCGTCATACTCAAAATGAAGCGTCCCGCCGCTTACATTAAGCGCAGCGTCAAGGGTTATCGCGGGGATGTTCACGTTGTCAACACAGCAGAGGTCTTCGTTATCGCCAAGGCTTGAGTCCTTTGAATAAACCCACTCAAAGCTGTAAAGCCCCGTGGCGCTTATCGTGTAGGAATAGCTTTGCCAACCCTCAAGCCCGGAAGCCTCAAATATTTCACTGCCGTTCACATAGAATGTCAACAGGTCGCAGCCATCCTCTGTGGACACATAATAATCAAATGTGACAACGCTGCCCGCCGCAACCATATTGTTGTTTGAAACAAGCGTCGCGCTGCCGTTGTCCGCAACAGCGGGAGTTTTTGCGTGAAGGAGAGTATCATTAGCGGACGTGCCGTATTGACCGTAATCCACCACCCAATCAGAGCCGGTGTAGCGCGCCGCGGAGTAATAATCAACATTAAGCGCATATTCAAGCGTAAATCCCGAAGCAAGCTTAACATTGTCAACCGCACAATAAAAATCTGCGGAATCATTGCATTCAAACATCCACACAAAAGTGTAATTGCCCGTGGCGGGCAGTGTGTATGTAAATGTAAGCCACGCGCCGCCGGTGGTGAAATCACTCAGCGCAACGTTTGTCGACTGCCCATTTTGGAGAGTGCCAAATGTGAAATATGCGCCGTACATCTCATCGCCCTGAATCAAATAATCAAACGTCAGCACATCGCCCTCATAGCCGGAGGCGCTGAGCGTCACACCCGTGGTGGAGTTTTCGCCCGCGGCAACGCTGCGCATATAATAACGGTTTGCGTCAAGCGTACAGTCATTGCTGGGCTCCGTGCCGTATTGTGAGAAGGTTCGTCTTTGCCCCGGGGCGTTAAGCGCGGAATCCAAAGAGAGGTCGCGGACTTCAAAATTTGTAACCCAAGCGCCGCAGACGGGGTCGCCGCCCTTTGCGTCAGCCACGGTTTTTGCACCGCCGTAATAGAGAGAGAACCAAACCGTGTAGCTGCCGGAATTCAGCATGACCGAGGCGTTAGTCCAGCTTGTGGTTTCCGTAGAGACGGTAAGAAGCTCGAAAGCATCGCCGCCGCTTTTGTCGGCCGCCATAAGACGGAAAGCGGAAAGATTCTTCGCGCCGACTAAATAGTCAAAAGTCAGCACGGCAGCGTTTGTAAGAGTGACGTCAAACGAAGCGATGCTTGTGAATGAGCCTGAATCGGGGAATGTCGCACCGCCGACCCAACGCGTAAGATCGTAATCGTACTGAGCCGTCCACGGGTATTCGCCCGAGGTGCTCCACTCAATAGGCGCGATAGCGGCATTATTGGGCGCCATAGCCTCGTCAAGCGAAGCGCGATTCCAATAATTTAAGACATCCCCTGTGTTAACGGCGTTTGGCGCGGCTGCAAGCGCGAACGGCGCAACGCAAACAGCCATAAGCAGCGCAAGCGCGGCTGCACAAAGCCTTGAAAGTTTTTTCATAACCTTTAGCCTCCCTGTAAGTTTGCGGATGTAAAATCACCCACGCTATTGTATCATAGCCGTGTTTAAAAAACATCCCCAAATTTGTAATATTATGGATAAAAAATACAATCGCCGCACCACTTTCGGGCAAAAAAGTGCCGTCCGTGAGAATTGCGTGGGAAATATCGCGCGGATACTATCGCGCCTTTCACCTGCGTTGACGCCATATGCGCCGCTTTAACAAAAACAAATGCCCCGCGTGCATCGCATCCGTTTTAAGGGACGCGCACAGCACACGGGGACAAATTAATCGGTGTTTAAAAAGCTGCTTGCGGGCAATGCGCTTTTAAAAATCACATCAGCGTTGTGCCTGCCTTGCCGTTAAGCGCCTCAACAGCCTTGTCAAGGGATGTGATTATCGCCCTGCGGCCGCTCTTGGACTCAACAAAGCGAAGCGCCGCCTCAATCTTGGGCAGCATCGAGCCGGGGGCAAAATGCCCTTCGGCGATGTAACGATGTGCGTCCGCCACGGAAAGCGTGTCGATATCAATCTGGTTGGGCTTTTTGAAGTTGATTGAAACCTTTTCAACCGCCGTGAGTATAACCAGCGCGTCCGCGTCAATATCCTCCGCAAGACGCTCCGAAGCCAAATCCTTATCAATAACCGCAGCCGTGCCGATGAGATTGCCCTGCGCGTCTTTTATAACGGGTATGCCGCCGCCGCCAACGGTAATCGGCACAAAGCCACCCGCAAGCAGACACTTCACAGCGTCAAGCTCAACAATTTCAACAGGAATGGGCGAGGCGACAACACGCCGCCAACCGCGTCCCGCGTCTTCTTTCATCACATAGCCGCGCTCCGCCTCCAGCGCATGAGCCTCCTCCTCGGAATAAAAGGGACCGATGGGCTTTGAAGGATTTTTAAATTTGGGATCGTTTTGGTCAACAACAACCTGGGTAACAACGGTAACGACACTTTTTTTAATCCCGCGGGAGCGCAGAACCTTTTCAAGCCCCTGCTGCATATGATAGCCGATATAGCCCTGACTCATCGCACCGCAAACGTCAAAGGGCATTGCGGGGGTGACGCTGTTTGCCGCCTCATTCTGAAGCACAATGCGCCCCACCTGCGGGCCGTTGCCGTGCGCAAGCGCAACCGTGTAACCCTGCTCGATAATGTCCGCGATGTATTCGGAGGTTTTCTCAACCACCTCAAGCTGCGCGGCGGCTGTCGCGGGCTTGCCCGCCTCCTGAAGGGCGTTGCCGCCAAGGGCGATAACTATCTTTTTCATCTGAAGCTCTCCTATAAAGTCAAAACTTGACACCCGCCTGCAACACGGGTGTCGGAATTGAATTATCGCATATGCACGAGATATTGTCAACTCAAAACCTCGTTTTTGCCGCAAACACTAAAAATATATCGAATTACACAAACGGGTCCTGTATGAATATCTTTGCGGGAAGCTCACGGTTGGGCTTGCCGGAATTTTTGCCTGCGGAGCCGACAAACACGATGACATACGTTTGCGTTTGATTTGCGCCGATTGTAAACACCTTGTCAACAGGCGTGTATTGCTCAATCATATCCGCCGTTACCGCGCCCGTCTGCGCGGCGTCTATGTGATATGCGCTCATCGCGGGATTGCTTAAAAGTCCATTGTTGAAGCTTTCTTCATCCCTTGCGTTTATTACAAAATCACGTCCTTCACCTGTGGTGTTGCATATTGTAAGACTGCAAATCATGTAGACGCTCCCGTCATAGATGTAGAAATCAGAAAAATAGCTTTCATCCGTAACATAAATATCGTCCGTCTTTTCCGTTGTGTCGGAACAGCCCACAAAGCAGACGGCAGCCAACACGGCAAGCAGAACACACAGCGCACGCTTCATAAAAACAGAACCCTCCGAATTTGATTATCAGAATATACCACGCCGCGACGTATATGTCAAGTTTTGCCAGCACATCAGCCCAATGTCAACCCCTCCCCGATTTTTTGAGGGCGGCAATGCGCCCTCGCATATCTGCCTCTGCAAGTATGCAAAGCTGCTCGATACAAAACACAGTTCGCAATCAGCCGCCGTGCCGGCCGCAAATGCGGAAATCGGCAGCAGCGCCGCCACCATAATTAGGGCGACAAACACGGATAGGCGTCTGATTGAGTGTTTCATAAAATGTCCTCCCTTGTGTTTTGTGGTAATATTTAGCTTGTGTTGAGTATATCACGCAAATATATTTCCGTCAGCATGAATCGGACAAACTTTTTGTTTCAAAATCACATAATTTGATTTCAAAAGAGAGCTTCACGCAAGGATTATTGAGAGGAGAGCAGCGGCGCCGGCGGGGAGGTGAGACGGTGATTTTTGCGTGTGCGGCCCTGCGCCGGCGGGGAGGTGCGGCGGTGATTTTTGCGTGTGCGGGCCGGTGCGAACTAAAGGGAAACCTTGTACCTTGCGCGGACAATTTTGCGTGTGTGGGCGCTT
>CAYXRF010000017.1:0-19140 GCA_964467585.1 uncultured Oscillospiraceae bacterium
AGAGCCTCCAACGTACTTACCGTACCATCCGTACTTGCCCGTACTTGCCCGTACTTGCCCGTACTTGCCCGTACCATCCGTACTTGCCCGTACCATCCGTCATCCCCGTCCTTGCCGTCCTTACGCCAAGCCCAAGCACAGCGCGGCAACGGCAATCAGCCAAAGGCACAGCGGCGCAACGATCAGCGCGGCGCAGGCGGCGGCAAGAATGGCGGTATAGCAGGCTGAAACGGTGATCGCCCACCATTGGGGGAGTGCTGCGTGCTTGCGGCGCAACAGCTCATGCAGCAAAAGCATGGCGGCGCCGACTAGCGTAACGGCAAACCCAAGCGCTTGCGTGGCGGAAAGGGAATTGGTGATAACTATTTTGTTGACGCCCGCATTAACGCGCACGGCGCAAAAGCTGCCCAGCGCGGTCGTCAGCGGCGTTTCGCTGCCGTTGACGGTGCATTTATATGCGGCGCTTGTCGCAACGGGTATGAACACAACGGATTCGGCGGGCGCTTCAATCTCAACGATAAGCGACGCGCCGTCAAGCTCAATGTGGGAAGCAGCGTGCGCGGCAAGGTCGGCGCATAGGTCTTTCAGCTTTGAAACGTCAAATACCCCCACTCGCACCGCGCCATAATCGAATAAAGCGTCACGGGCAAATACCTCAATTACAGTTTCGCCTTGATAATAGCCCAGCTCAACAAGCCGATGCTCCGAATAACCGTAAAACTCATCGCTCATGTCAATCATTCTGTCGTTAACGCTAATGCTTACATTGTGCCTGTCCGCCGCAAGGTCGATATATAGCACACTGCCCTGCCCACAGTCCGCGGTGCAGCGCAGCCCTCCGCCCTGGCGTGCCTCCCCATCGGATAGGATTAGCAATATATCGTCTTCCTCATATGTCAGCGCACGGTATATGGCATTTGTGGACTCGAGCGGATTCTGTGCGTCAAGCAAAACATTGAGTATCTCATCCCCCGTTGTGAACGCCGACGGGAAAAGCATATCATTTTTGTAGACGGTATAACGCGTATCATCGTCTGCTGTGCCGTAATTGTCATAATAATCGTACAAAGCGGTGATAGTGTCGCCGTCCTTAAACCCCATAATATAGCCGTTGCGCAGCAGCGCGTCCGAAAGCAGCGTGCCGCCCGTTGAAACAACGGACGTCCACGCCTTTGTGTAGCCCATCGCAAGCATTGTTTCAACATATTCGCTCGGCACGTTCGCGTTGAATCCGCCGATTGTCATCACGCCCGCATTCTTGCCGAAATTGCGGTTTGCAACACTTCTTTCCTCTTTGACGCGGATAAGCGCATCCCCGCCAATTTCGCTTTCGTACATACGCGCAAGCGCGGGATAGTCGCTTGGCACTTCCCCCGCCATCACGCAGGAATACAGCCCGAAAAAAGCAAAGCTGCATACGATAAGCAGGGCAAGCGCGGGCGCGGCAAATTTTTGCACACAGGAGACGGATTTTTGCTGCGCAGAAGCTGCTTTTGCGGAGCTTGAGCCACTCGTGACCCACGCGGCGCAAGCGGCGGCGGCGCACAAAAGCACTGAAATTGACAGCGTAATTATGCATTTTTCAACGGAGGATTTTAGCCGAATATCGCTTGCAATAACCGTTTGAAAGCGTATGGAGAGTATCACGGCGGCAATCACGGCAAAAATCGCAAGGATGCAAGCGATTATACGGATTGTGCGGCGCTTATTTTGCGCCCTGTCGCTTTGATTTTGCTTTGGTGTATCGTCAGTATTTGTGATATCTTTCGGTTTGTCATATGCTTTTGCCGATATTTCAGTCTGCTCTGATATGCAGCCTGCGGCAACAAGCAGCATCACGGCTGTTATCATAAAGCCATATCGCAGAGGGAACCACGCGTACGAGCCCAAGTGCCACAAAAGATTGCTGTGCTCGCAAAATGCCGTGAACAAAAGCAGCAGCAGCAGGGCTGTGAATGCGCCTGTTGACACGCTGCGCCCGTTATTGTCGATATATCGTGATAGCCGCACACGCTTTTTGAAAAGCCCGACAATTATTATACCAACGGGCAGGGGGGCAAGCAGCATATAAAGCTTTTCGGTGTATACCTGAGTGGTAAGCGCGTCCACGCCAAGGTTTGACCATATTCCGCTTGTGAGCGACGCATTTTCGGAGGCTCTTGACGAGGTGAACAGCGTGGATACGCTTGGCAGTGCGGCAAAAGCGGAAAGCAGCAGCGCCGCAAGCGTGTACACGCCAACCCGATACATCAGCCGAACACGTTCTTTCTTTGGTGCGTAAAACCAAATATAAATCCCCGTGCCAAACAATGTAAACATCAGCGCCATGAAGCCCGTCTGCACGCTGCCAGCAACAAAATATGCCGCAAGCAGGGCAAAAAATAACCCCTTGCCGCTTTTGACAAGCCGTCTCAACGCAACAATCAGCAGCGGAAAAAGTATTATAAACTGATACCAAACGGTTATTGTGCTGTTGTAAAATGTGAACGGTCCAAACGCATATGCAAGCCCAAGCACGACATTCCACATTCCGTTTTTGGGGAAGATGCGAAAAAGCATAAGCGTTGCGGTGACGGCTGATGCGCATATGCAAATAAGCATTGCAATGTTTGTGTAATATGGTATAAGCGTGCGCGGAAGCAAAAAGCAGAGCCAGTTTATTGGGGACATGGCGATGCTGATAAGCGTGCGCACGAAGTCCCCGCCGCAAAATGTCGCCTGCATAACGGAAAACGCTCCGCCGCCGTGCAGCAGGTCATACTGAGAGTAAAGCGTGGGGGTGTAGATCTGCCACGCGTCCACCTGCGTAAGCGTCAATGTGCCAAACGGGAACAGCCCGCGTGAGGCAAAGCAGATGCACGCAAGCGCGGCGGCGGCAAGTCCCGCGACAAGTATTTTGCTGTTGCGGCTTAAAAAACCGCACTTCGTTTTTGCCATAACGCAATCACTTAAAAATTTTTATTCACCCATAATGGTTTTTAGCAGGGAGGCGAATCTCCCCGCATATTTGCCCGAAACCAGCTTTACAGCTATGCCGCCAATCACAATGGCATAGGCTATGAAGGGCGCCACGCAAAGCACCGACACGCCCACGCAGAGTATGATCGTGTATGTCACGGCAACGACAGTCGCCCACCACGCGCACGGTTCGCCGCGTCTGCGCCTCAGCAGCAGATGCAGCACAAGCACCGCAACGCCTAATGCGGTGACAAGCAGTCCCATTGCTCTGTTAAAATTGACTCCAGAACGTATTACGATTTGGCTTTGCCCCTTTGGGACGGCAATGGCGCAGAAAGCACCGAATGCGGATACAATTTCAGCCTTTTTGCCGTTAACCGTGCAATTATAAGAGGAAATATTCCTTATGGGGATGAACACAATCCCGTTATCCTCCGCAGAATATGCCGAAACATGAATCCCGTCCGCGCAGAAATCGACCTCCGCCCCGCGTGAGGAATACGCCTCGCAAAGCTGCGTGAGCATATCCACGTTAAGCGCGCCGACAACAATATCCTCAGCGGAAAGCTCATCCTCGAGAGGCTCAAGCGCAATCGTAACAACGCCCGTGTAATAGCCCGCGTCCAAAGTCCTGTGAATCGTATATTGGCTGAATTCGTCCATTGTGCTCAACCGTTTGCCGTTCGCATACACGTTGAACTGTATCCACGCAACGCTTGGGTCAATGTAGACCACCGCGCCCGTTCCGCAGTCAATTTGGTATGTCAGCAGCCCGTTTTGCGCGTCCGCTTCAAAAAAAGTGACAATATCTTCGTCCGCGCCCGAAAGCGCACGATATATGCTGTTTGTGGTTTGCAGCGGAGCATCCGTAAACAGCTGTGCGTCAACCGCGGAGGCGTCCGTAACAAACGCCTCGGGCAGCAGCATATCATTTTGATAAACCGCAAAGCTGCCGCCGTCATTTTCGTCCCCATAATCCTTGAAAAAAGTGTAAAGACTGTCTGTCGTGTCGCACTCCCGCAAGCCCATAACATAGCCGTTTCGCAGCAGCGCGTCTGTAAGAAGCGTGCCGCCGGTGGAAACGGTTGAAGTCCACACGCTTGGATAGCCCATCGCCGTAAGCGCGTTCGTATAGGCTGAAGATACAATGCCCGTGAAGCCGCCCATCGTCATCACCGCGGCATTCTGCCCATAGCTGCGCTGCGCAGCGCTGTGCGCCTCCTTCAGGCGTATGAGCGAATCGCCGCCGATATTGTCGTTGAAAATGCTCTGCTCGGCCGTATAATCGGGCTGAACCGCAACGCCGTCAATGCATCCGTATATGCCCATAAAAGCAAAGCAGACAACAAGGAAGCCTGCAAGAATCGGCGCGGCGTCATGCTTTTGCCTGCTATTTTTGGGCAAAGGAAGCAAAGCGCAGGCGGCGCAAAGCAAAAGTGCGGCGGCAATCGAAACGGCAGCTTCGCTGATTGAAAAATAACTGCTGTGAGCGTTTGCCAATACCCCTCTGAAGCGAATGACTATTATTATCGCCGCCACGCCCAATGCTGCCGACAGAACGGATAGTATCACCGTGCGGGCTGTGCCTTTGCGCTTGTTTTTTGGGGCTGCTTCTTCAATCTTAATATCGGCGTCGGCATATATCGAGCGGATAAATTCCGAAGCGACAAACAGCATCACAACAATTATCATAAAGCAATATCGGATGGGATACATGCCGTATGAGACGAGATGCCAAAGTCTGTTTGCGCCTTGGCAAAAAACCGTTGCAACAAGCAGTATCAGCATTGCGACAGCGGCGCCCGATTCAACGCGCACGCCGTCGGACAGCCTTTTCAGCTTGAGCTTTTTTCTGAACAGGGCGGCAAAAATCAGCCCAACGGGCAACGGCGTAAGCAGCATAAAGAATTTGTCCGCAAGCTGCGACATCCCCTTATCCTTCCACAGGCTTGCCGCGTTGCCCACGTTGTATGTGGCGCGGGACGAGTTTAATATTGAAGCCACGGAGGGTATAAGCTCCGCGCCGGAAAGCAATATGCCTATCAGCGTGTAAATGCCCACGCGGTATGCGATTGCCTTGCGCTGTGCCTTGTCGGCATAAATAAATATGTATATCCCCGTGCTAAATAGTGTGAACAGCAGCACCATTATGCCAATCTGCACACCGTTGCACAGATAGTAAGTGAGCAGCAGCGCATAAAGCAGCCCCTTGCCTTTTTTTGCAAGGCGTATTAGCGACAGTACAAGCAGGGGAAAGAGTATCATCGCGGGATACCATATCGAAATGACATAGTTGTAGAATATAAACGAGCTGAAGCCGTATGAAAGCGCAAGCAGTATATTCCACACACCGTTTTCGGGATAGCATTTTTTAAGCAATATCACGGCGGATGCGCTTGAAAGCACTATGCACATAAGCAGCATTATGTTCGGATAGAACGCAAGCGACTCACGCGGCATTAAAAATGCAAACCACTGCAAAGGATTTTTTAATATGTTGAATATAAATGAAAAAACGTCTCCGCCCGAATATGTGCTTTGCAGCACACGGTACACGTTTGTGCCGTGCAAAAAATCATACTTGGCGTATAGCCCCGGCGTGTATATCTGCCACGAGTCCGCTGTGTTAATCGTTTTTGCGCCCAACGGATAAAGCCCGCTTACGGCAAACAATGCGCACGCAATAACTGCCGCAGCAAGCGCGGCAAGCAGCGCATCCCTCCAAAGCATACGCGTACCCGCAGGGCGGTTGTCATCCGCTCCGCTTGTGCGTCTTGTAAAAAAGCCCATGCCGCCCCCCAATAAAATGAATTATTTATTATAAAAATCGGTTATCGCACGGCAGACGGTCAGCGCCTCGTCCTCCGAAAGCCCGTAATACATTGGCAGACGCAAAAGCCTTTCGCTCTCCCTCGTGGTGTAAACGTCTTCTCCCGCAAATCGCCCAAATTTTTGCCCCGCGGGCGAAGAATGCAGCGGAATGTAATGAAAAACAGTGCTGATTCCACGTGATTTAAGATATGCCATAAGGCTTTGCCGCTCTGTGATATCAGCCGCTTTGATAAAAAACATATGCGCGTTATGCACGCACCCCTCGGGAATTACGGGAAGCTCGATTGTCCCCGCCTTGGCAAGGGGCGAAAGCGCATTGTAATAGGCATGCCACGCCTGCATACGGCAGCGGTTAATCTCCTCCGCAACGTCAAGCTGCCCCAGCAGATACGCGGCGTTAAGCTCGCTTGGCAGATATGACGACCCCACGTCCACCCAGGTGTATTTATCCACCTGTCCTCTGTGAAATTTTGAGCGATCCGTACCCTTTTCGCGGATAATCTCCGCCCGCTCAACATATTTGCCGCCAATCAGCAGCGCGCCGCCCTCGCCCATGCTGTAATTCTTTGTTTCGTGGAAGCTGTAACAGCCGATGTCGCCTATCGCGCCCAACGCCTTGCCCTTGTAGGAAGCCATCACGCCCTGCGCCGCATCCTCAATCACAACAAGACCGTATTTTTTTGCCAGCGCCATAATGGAATCCATTTCGCAGGCGACGCCCGCATAGTGCATGGGAACAATCGCGCGCGTGCGCTTTGTAATCGCCGCCTCAAGCTTTGTTTCGTCAATATTCATTGTGTCGGGACGAATATCCACAAATACGATTTTTGCCCCGCGCAGCACAAATGCGTTTGCGGTTGAAACAAATGTGTAGGACGACATTATAACCTCGTCCCCCTCGGAAATATCGGCAAGCATTGCCGACATTTCAAGCGCGTGTGTGCAGGAGGTTGTAAGCAGCGCCTTATCCGCGCCCGTGCGCGACTCAAGCCATTGTGAGCAGCGGCGCGTAAATTCGCCGTCGCCGCATATCTTTCGACTTTCAATCGCCTGACGGATGTATGCAAGCGAACCCTCCGCATATGGCGGAACATTAAAATTTATCATATGACGCCTCCGCTGATAACTGCTTCAAAGTATACATTTGTGCGCCCCGTTTGTCAATGCGCACGCAAAATTCGCACACAAAGGGTGTTTCTTCATATATATATTCATTTTGCGCCGTGCGGGTATGCTTTTGCGCACAGTGCTTAAAATATAACAGATGACTGCAAAATTACGATAATATATTGTCCGTGCGGCGTCGTTTCTCTTGCTAAAAGAGACAAACAGAGTTATAATAGACCTTCTCCCTTTGAAAGGATGGTTGACATGGCGAAGATTTGTGTTATCGGCGGGATATGCGCGGACGTCAGCGGCACGCCATTTGCGCCGCTTGCGGAACGTGATTCAAACCCCTCCCGCGTGAGTGTATCCGCGGGCGGAGTGGGCTTTAACATTGCCCGCAGGCTTGCGGCGCTGGGTCATACCGTTGATATGATTTGCGCCATAGGCAGCGATGCGTTGTCGCCCTGTCTTATTTCTGCCGCAAAAGCGTGCGGCGTTTCGCTTGAATATGCTGTTTTCAACTGTGCGTCAAGCGGTGTTTACATCTGCGTAAACGATATTGACGGCGATATGCGCATTGCAATGAGCGACCTTGGCGAAACGGAGTCCGCCGTCACACCCTCGGTAATTGAGCGGCACATCAGTCACATCAATTGCTGCGACGCCTGCGTTGCGGACGGCAATCTTTCCGCCGAGACGCTGCTGTACATATCGCAAGCGGTATCCGTGCCGATATTTGCAGACCCCGTAAGCACCAAAAAGGCAATGCGCTTTTTGCCCGTGCTGGGCAGTCTTGCGGCGATAAAGCCCAACATTTACGAGGCTCGCGCCATGACGGGCAAGGATGACCCGCAAAGCGCGGCGCGGGAGCTTGTGCGGCGCGGCTGCGGAGCAGCGTTTGTATCCTGCGGGGCGGAGGGTGTTTATTATGCCGACCAAACGGTATCGGGATTTTCTCCCGCGGTGCGTGTCAATGTTAAAAACACCACAGGCGCGGGCGACGCCGCCGCCGCCATGCTTCTGCACACAATGCTCTCCTGCACAAATAAAACCGACAGTGCGCTTGCCGCGGCGTGTGCAAACCGCTATGCCGCAAGCGTAATTAGCGGAGAATAGATTATTTAACTGAAAGGACTTTTGATTATGAACGATAATTTATGCTATTCACCCGAGGTTCGGCACGCGCTTGAAAACAATCTGCCCGTTGTCGCGCTTGAAAGCACAATCATATCCCACGGTATGCCGTATCCCGAAAACGTCAGCACTGCGCGTGAATGTCAGCGCATTGCGCGTGAAAACGGCGCCACCCCCGCAACCTGCGCCATACTTGGCGGCAGGCTGTGCGTGGGCTTGACAGACGATCAGCTTGAATATCTTGGCAAGGCGGGCGCTTCCGTGGCAAAGGTGAGCCGCCGCGACATCCCCATACTTGCATCACGCGGCGCGGACGGCGCAACCACGGTTGCGGCAACAATGATACTTGCGGACATGGCGGGTATTCGTGTTTTTGCAACGGGCGGCGTTGGCGGCGTTCATCGCGGCGCGGCCGAAACAATGGATATTTCCGCCGATCTTGACGAGCTTGGGCAAACGACTGTGGCGGTTGTCTGCGCGGGCTGCAAAAGCATACTTGACATTGGTCTTACTCTTGAATATCTTGAAACAAAGGGAGTCCCCGTGATAGGCTTTGGCACATCGCATATGCCCGCTTTTTACACGCGTGAAAGCGGCTTTGCTGTGGACATTCGCATGGACGACCCACGCGCTGTCGCCGCCGCTCTTAAAGCAAAGCTTAAGCTTGGCATTGCGGGCGGAATGTTGATCGCGAACCCCATTCCCGAGCAATATTCAATGGACAGAGGCTATATCGAGGGCATTATCGACAGCGCCATAGCGGAAGCGAAAACGCTTGGCGTGCATGGCAAGGCGGTTACTCCGTTTTTGCTTGCAAAGGTTAAGGAGCTTACGGGCGGCGAAAGCCTTGCGGCGAACATCGCGCTTGTTTACAACAATGTTGCGCTTGCAGCAAAAATTGCATCCGCCATGTGCTGACGCGCATACTATCACAAAAATTTGCATATATTGCCGCCATCCAAACGGAATGGCGGTATTTTTATGCTGTCACTTCAAAATTCTGCCGCTTCAATATCCCGACAATAAACGTCAATCAATTTTGTTTTTTTCAACGTTGGAGCGTCATTTTTGTTCCCCCCATCGGCGTATACTTTCTGCCATAGGGAATCACCCTTACTGCGGGAGGTAAAGAATGTATATTGAACTTTTTATACTGGACAACCTCCTGATGAACCTCCTTATTCTGCGGCTTGGCGCGGCGCTGCTATCGGTACGCCCCCCGCTGTATCGGCAGATTACAATCGCCCTGACCGGTGCGTTGTACGCCGCGCTTGCCGCAAGCCTTTTGCCCGCACTCGGCTCAATTTTTATGCGGCCGCTGATACTTGCCCTTATGGCGCATTCCATCCCCGCACGCACTCTCAAGGGCTTTGGGATAGCAAATCTTGCAACGCTTGGGGCAACGCTTGTTGTCGGCGGACTGGTGACGGCGCTTGCGCTTTTGCTCGGGGGAAGCACGGACGGTCTAAGCATTCGGGCGGGGATACCACTGCGCGTTGCGCTGCTTGGCGCGGCGCTTGCAAGCTTAACTCCCAAGGCGGTTCGCCGTCTGCTTTCCCGCAGGCTTACGGGACGCGCTATGGCAACGTTGGAGGTTGAACATCGCGGTATTTCGCGCAGCTTCACCGCGCTTATCGACACAGGCAACCGCATGAGAGAGCCATTAAGCGGTCTGCCCGTTGCGCTTGTGTACTGTCCCGCGTTCAAAAAAATCGCAAATATCCCCATTCCTGCCGCAACCGCAAACGGAAAGCTGATGCTGTACGGATTTTTGCCCGAGCACGTTCTTGTTGACGGAGTGCCTACAATGGTGATAATCGCCGTGTCGGACAAGCGCTTGGATGTTGACGCGATACTTCCGCCCGAGGCGGGGGTGCGCGTGGATAATATCGCCGCATGAAGGGTTGAAGGTTGATGTTAAAATTGTTTGCTCGTTTGCTGTTAAAGCTGTATTGTCGTCTGCCCCGCGAGGGCAGCCTGTATTATCTCGGTTCGGGCGATTCGCTGCCCCCGCCCCTTGACCGCACAGAGGAGGCGGAGTGTCTTGTGCTGCTTGCCGTTGGCGATGAGGGCGCAAAGGCAAAGCTGATCGAGCATAATCTCAGGCTTGTTGTGTATATCGCACGAAAATTTGAAAACACGGGCGTTGGCATAGAGGACTTGATTTCAATCGGCACAATAGGTCTTATCAAGGCTGTCAACACATTCAACACAGAGCGCAACATAAAGCTTGCCACATATGCAAGCCGCTGTATTGAAAACGAAATTTTGATGTATCTGCGCAAAACAAGCCGTCTCCAGCTTGAAATATCGCTTGACGAGCCTTTAAATATTGATTGGGACGGAAACGAGCTATTGCTTTCGGACATACTCGGCACTGAGGACGATGTTGTAAGCCGTGATATCGAGGACGAAACAGACCGTCAGCTGCTTGCAATCGCCATGACGCGTTTGAACTCCCGCGAAAAGCGAATTGTCGAGCTGCGATTTGGGCTGAACGGGGGAACGGAATATACTCAGCGGCAGGTGGCGGATATGCTGGGCATATCCCAAAGCTATATCTCCCGTCTTGAAAAGCGAATAATGAAGCAGCTATATAAGGAAATTGTCGGTATGCAGACGCGCTGACGTCGGACTTTCGGTTTTTGCTGCTGAGAAAATATCAGGTAAAACATTGTCATACTAATGACACAATTATGCCACAATACATAGGCTAAACGGTTTACAATTCTCCCCAAAAGTGCTAATATACAAAGTTGAATAGGTGGATTTTTTGGGTATTGCTTATGCAAACGTTCAAAAATCTATCCGCCAAGGTTTATTTGGCTTTCGCCAAAGGAAGGAAGGAAAACCATTATGAAAAAGCGTATCATCAGCATAATTGCCGTGCTTTGCATGGTAATTACCGCTCTGCCCATGACGACCATGGCTGCAACGGGGCTTACGCTGACAAAAACACCAGTTGCAAACACGGGCGCGACCATCGCCGTCTCAGGCGGCTCCGGCACGGTTGTCGCCACAAGCAGCAACACGGCTGTTGCAACGGTTTCCGTCAGCGGCACTACCGTCACAGTTTCCGGCGTAAGCGGCGCGGAGGGTACCGTCACCGTTACCGTTACGCGTGGCAGCTACACTGCCGATATACAGGTTCCCATCGGCTACACAACATTTTCATTCTCCGGACGCGTGCTTACGGTTTATGCCGGCAGCAGCGGCAATTATGAGATTGTGGCGATAGCTCAGTCAAGTGAAACTGAGTACACGGGCGCCGAGGGCACGGGCGAGCTTACCGTTGGCAGCGACGCCTCCGGCAATGTGACCTACACCGTTGCAAGCGGTTACGAGCTTGTTGTCGGGCTCAAGAAAAAGGGCGGAACCTACTGCGCAAACGGCGTTACGTCCTCATCCAACTTCGTTGTTAAGAAAGAGGCCACAAAGGACTCCACGCTTCTGCTTGACGGTCTTTCAATCACATCGCAGTTTACAAGCGTTGTTACGGTTAACAAGGATTCCACAGCAGCCTTCTACATTAACGCTCTTGGCGGCACTGTCAACACATTTACCGACAACGCCGTCAACAATGCGGATACCTACGGCGCAACCGCCGACGGCGGCGACGGCACAAACCAGTATTTTGCCGAGAGTGCCGTTATCAAGTGCAAAACTGCATCCAACGTCACCATTTCCGGCAGCGGCACGCTTAACATCAATGCCAATGCCAAAAACGGTATCAAGTCCGGTGCATCATCTTTTCTCACAATCACGGGCAGCGTTATACTAAACGTTCAGTCTGTTGACAACGGTATCTCATCTGAAAATGAGATGACGATTGCGGGCGGCACGATTGGCGTAACCTCCACGGGCGACGCCATAAAGGCTGCGGACGACACCGACCTTATCGGTGTTATATACGTCACAGGCGGCGAAACCACCGTCAATTCCGGTGACGAGGGTCTGCTTGCGCGTGCATCCGTCTATATCTCCGGCGGAATATTGAACATCACCTGCGTTGGCGACGGCATTAAGGCAGAGGATGTTAACGAGACGGCGGGCGATGTGCTTGTCACGGGTGGTGAAATCACAATCCACTCCACGGGCGATGGCATTGCCGCCGCTTCCACAACCGCTATAACGGGCGGCACAATCAATATCACCTGCGCAAACGGCTACACAAACACCTCCTACAATGGCAGCAGCACCACAACGCCCAGTGCAAAATGCATCAAGGCGCGTGTTGAAAACACCATTAGCGGCGGAACGTTCACTCTTTCAACCCCTGATGATGCTATCCACTGCGATGGCAACCTCACCATAAAGGGCGGCACGTTCACTATCAACACACGGGACGACGCCTTCCACGCAGATTACACCACCACGATGGGTATCCGCGGCGCAAGCAATGAGCTTATCAATGTGTATGTCGGCACCTGCTATGAGGGCATTGAGGGCGCCGAGGTTGTGTGCAACAGCGGCACCTATGAGATACACGGCACAGACGACGTTATCAACGCCGCCAACTCCGACCTTGCCAATTATGCTTACACTATCAACATTTTCGGGGGCTTCTATCGTCTTTACACCTCCGCGGGTGACGGGCTTGACTCCAACGGCAAGCTGATTATCCACAATGGCGATCTTGAGGTCTTTTCTCAGCCCAACGCGGACAACTCACCGCTTGACAGCGAAACGGGCATAAGCCTGCTTAACGGCATTACGCTTGGCGTCGGTTCCTCCCAGATGGCGGAAACACCCTCCGCGGGCGTATATGTTGAATTCCGCAACCTTTCAATCAGCAACGGCAAAACGATTGTTATTAAGGACTCAAGCGGAACAATACTTAAATCCACCACAGCATACTGGAGCGTGAGCAGCAGTGCGAACTACATGGTGTTCTCGCATCCCGCGCTTGTATCCGGCAACACATACTATCTGTATGTTAACGGCTCACAGGTTGCCACGGGCACTGCTTCCGGCGCGGCGGTTGACGACACGCCTTGGACGGATATTGCCTCCACCGCAACAAACGTATATGAGCGTGTTACCTCCATGGGCACGGGCAGCAGCTATATCATCACGAACGCTTCGCTTACCAGCCCCGTATACACGCTTAAGGGAGGCACAAGCGTTTCTTCCCAAAGCAGCACTCTCACGGCCGTAACAGGCGGATACACCTTCGGCACGGTTAACGAGTCCAACACTTGGCACATGGACGCCACGGGGCATATATATTGCACCGTTTCCGATGTTAACTACTATCTGTACTACACCTCATCCTCCAGCGGATGGTCAACCACCTACACCCTCGGCATAACCTCCGCTTCCGCATCCGCGACCGCGTGGTCTGTTGCGGCTTCCGGCAGCGGCGTTACAATCACCACCTCCGCGACCGGCGGCGGCGGCGGTCAGCCCGGCGGCGGCGGCATGGCTACAACACTCTATCTCTATTGCAGCAGCGGCACATGGAAGCTTTCGTCCTCCTCGGGCGGCTCAAGCTCCTATGTATGCTATCTGTACGCACCTGCTGTTGAGCAGGCTGCGCTTACCGGCACGCTCTATTACGTTGCCGAAAATGACGAGGGCTTCACGATGAGCAATATTCAGTCCGAAACCAATATTCTCTATCGTGACAGCCGTTCAGGCTCGACCCAGACCCTTGCGTGGAGCAATTCGCATATCACCACCGCTTGGGAGCCCGCTTTTGTTAACACCGTTAATGGCGAGTATGTCCTCACCGTCTATTACGACAGTATCGCTATCGGAACCGTTACCGTTGTTATCGTTGGCGACCAGCAGGCATTGACCGTTACCTTCACGGGCGATTATGTCGCAACCGTTGAAGTCCCCTATGGTTCAACCGTCACTATGCCCACCGCGCCCGATGGCTATAACTACCTGTTCTACCTCAATGGCGTTGAATTTGACCCCGCTACACCCATTACCGCAAATATCACTATCAACGTTGTTCTTGAACAGATCGTTATCCCGCCGACCGTGCTTTATGGTGACGTCAATAACGATGGCGTTGTTAACTTCAGCGACGTCACTATCCTCTATGCCTCAATCAACGGCGCTATCTCCTCCACTATCAATTATGACGCCGCTGATTTCAACCGTGACGGCTCTATATCCTTTAGCGACGTATCCGCCCTCTACTCCGCTTTGGCCTCCATTTGATTGGTTCAAGGAGTACGATTGGGACGTTTGGTACGATTTGGTACGATTTGGGACGTTTGGGACGTTTGGGACGTTTGGGGACGTTTGGGACGTTTGGGGACTCCGTCCCCAAGCCCCTGCAAGGGACTGCGTCCCTTGACCCGCAAATGTAAACCGTTGTTTGTCCACAATCGCTTAGCTTAATTCAATTGTTTTTTTCAAAGCCGCATATTTGCGCTGTTGCGCAAATATGCGGCTAAATTAATGGATTTCACTTTGTTTGAAATGGTTTTTGTTATGCCTGCCATTTGATTTTTCAAAGGGTTTTAGGGAATGCTTTTTTAAAAAGCATTCCCTAACGTACCTACCGATTGGGGACTCTGTCCCCAAGCCCCTGCAAGGGACTGCGTCCCTTGACCCGCAAATGTAAACCGTTGTTTGTCCACAATCGCTTAGCTTAATTCAATTGTTTTTTTCAAAGCCGCATATTTGCGCTGTTGCGCAAATATGCGGCTAAATTAATGGATTTCACTTTGTTTGAAATGGTTTTTGTTATGCCTGCCATTTGATTTTTCAAAGGGTTTTAGGGAATGCTTTTTTTAAAAAAGCGTTCCCTAACTTACCTAACGTACCTAACGTACCTAACTTACCTAACGTACCTAACGTACCTTACGTACCCCACGCGTCAATCGCTGCCGTACATAACGTTTACGAACTCAAGCTGGATATTGCCGGAGCGTATTTCAATAGTTTTCCACTGCCGTTTTGTGCCGCCGTAACTGATTTTATCGAGGCTGTCGCAGGCATACAGTGCGTTTGTGCCTATGAGGTTGAGTGTGACGGGCATTGTCATTGATTCAAGCGCAAGGCAGTAATAGAACGCACCTTCGCCGATTGTGCGGATACCGGTGCCCATATCGGCGCTTTTGAGTGCGGTGCAATTCCAGAATGCCCAGCCAAGCACGGTCGTGACGCTTTGGGGCATGGCAATTGCTGTGAGGTTAGCACAATTGTGAAAGGCATTCATGCCGATAACGGTAACGCTTGAGGGGAAAGTAACGGAAGTGAGCGCTTCGCAGTTTTCGAACGCACTGGAAATATACTTGACCCCATCGGGTATTTTGACGTCCCCGCCGCTGCCGTTGTAAGCGACAAGCACGCCATCGCCAACGATAACAAACTCATCCGTCTGCGCTTCAAGCCATGCGGTTCCGTCAAACGCGGAGGCGCCGATTGCGGTAATCCCGCTGTGGATCTGAATATCGGTAATTTCGTGTTCCCCGTAAAACACAAGCGCGTCAATCTCCTTGACCTTGTATCGGCTGAGCTTGCGCGGGATAACAATGGCGGTTTCCTCCCCGATATACGCGGTGATAATCGCGGTGCGGTCATTATAGAGCGAATACTTGAAATCACCGCTGACCATATTGGTTTTGACGATTTTGCGCGTGTCATCACGAAGACAACCGCTAAGCGCAAACAGAAGCGCAAGCGCGGAAATGCAAGCGGTCAAACGGATAATTCCAGATTTTTTCATAGTGCTTCCTTTCAATAATCGACCAAAAACAATTGACTCAGCACCGCGGCCTATTTTTGTGATGGGGTGCGCGTTGCGGCAGAGCCGGCGTTTATTTGGGTTCTGCCCCATTGCCGCTGCATATGGCGGCATAAATCTCTTTTGGGAGCATTGGCACGCGAATACGTGCGGCGGTTTCTTCTGAAATGTGACCGCTTGCCGCATACTCCCGCCCCGCTTGAGAAACAAGCTTCAAGAGCGGCGCGGTCAACGGCGCGGCAGAGGCAACGCCAAACATTGGCGCCTCTGTTATGGTGATGATCGTGGACGCCTCGGGCGGGAACAATAGGTTGAACTGGGTCGTTACAGCCTCAAAATTGTGCTCCGCATTGGGGAATCCGCATCCGCTTATCATGCAATAGCGTTTGTTTGAAACATCATGAGCGCAGGTATGCACATATCGATCCCCTTGTTTCTGCATTGCCATTTTTGAAAGAGGCAGCATTCGGTCAACAACCGCTTTTAGCGTGGACGGCATTGAATAGCAATAGAGCGGAAAGCTCAACAAAAGCAGGTCGCACTCAAGAATACTCTCAAGTATTGCCTGCATATCGTCTTTTTGAACGCATTCGCCGCTTTGCATACACGAAAGGCACCCACGACAATACCCAACGTTCTTTTCCGCCGTGTTGATAATCCGTACTTGGTTCTGCTGCACCTCATCCATGCCGTCAACAAAAGCACGCGTGATGTGCATGGTATCGCTGTTGCCTCGTTTGGGACTTCCGTTAAGCAAGGTAATCTTCATAAGAATCTTCTTCCTTTGAATTGCAAAGGCGAGAACGTGCAATGCAGCCGTGTTCAAAAAAAATAGGCTCCGCAAATGACAAGAACGCAATGCCGCCCGTTATTAAAGTCCGCCGCATATGGCGTCTGCCTGCAATAAATCTGCCTTTAAGGACGCAAAATCGTTCAATCGCGTCATATCATGCGTTGATTATATAATGCTTGCTTCAATATGTCAAGCTCTGTTTATATAAATTAAAGAATTTAATTTGTTTTGAGTCTGTTTTACGGTTAGACACACATTTTGACGTTTTATAGCTTGAGCCTGTAATTCGGTATTAATATTGTAACTCTTATGAAAACATATTTGAGAAATGTTTTTCGCTGAAGGAAAAGGTCAGTCCGCAAAGCGGCCGAGGAGGCTTTTTTCTGAAAAATCTCATCTAAAAGCTTTAGTTTTTTGATGAAGCCTCGGGCGGAGCTTTCGCCCCGTCCATCAATCTGTCCTAAGCTTTTGTTTTTTTTTAAACTTCGCGGAGCAGCTCCCGCATAGCGATAAACAATTTAATTTGCAGCGTCAGTTAATAACCACACCAAAGGCTCAGAAGCAGGCTGAAATCCGTCAAAAATGGCGGCGTGTACGTCATTTTTGACTCCTTGCAGTAAAAAGTCTCCGACAGTCCGCAAAGCGGCCGAGGAGGCTTTTTTCTGAATAATCTCATCGAAAAACTTTAGTTTTTTGATGAATTTTCGGGCGGAGCTTTCGCCCCGCCCGAATCTTTGACGCTTCAATTAAGAGTCAGTTGTGCTATTGCCGCTTCGCGCTTATGCCCTTGCCTCATAAACGGGGATTGCAACCGCGACGGATACGCTGCTGTCGACGCCGGCAGGCTGCATATTTGCGCTTGTTGACAGGGTATAAAGCTGTACATAGCTGTTAGAGGTTGTTTTGCGTGTCGGCGCATAGCAGAAGTTGGAGTAGCTGCCGACGGTCGCCATGTAGGAAGCATACTTGGTGTAGCTTGAGTATGCGTGCGTGAGGGTGTGTGCGGATGCATTCCATACCCAGCTTGAGAAGCTTGTGGATGTGGAGGGGTGCAGGTCTGTATAACGGGTGGAGTTGTAAATCGCAAGGTTGTAGCTTGTGTTGTACACGCTGTTAATCCTGCCGCCCGTTGTGCTTGTGAATGTCCACAGGCAATACTGCAGATTGTCTGTCCATCCTGTGCAGCCCGTGATGTTATCGCCGTCCATAACAGCCTGTGCAGTGTAGCCATAGTAGTTGGAGCTGCTGCTGTAATAATAGCTGTTGGAGGAAGCGGGGCTCGGATTGTAGTTCATTATGAGGTAAACATTGCCGTTTACTACAAAGCCGATAAGATACTGCTGACCAACGGTGATTGTGTTAACAGGAGCATAACCGTTGGTAACAGGAGTGGTGTTTTCGGTATAGGTGGCGGTGATTGTAACGTTTGCGGTGACATTGGTGTAGGTTCCGTTCCAACCCGCAAATGTGTAGCCGGTGCGTGTGGGATCTGCGGGCGCCGTTGCGCTTGCACCCTCTGCAACAGACTGCGTGGAGAGCACCGTGCCATCCCAATCAACAAATGTTACAGTGTAATATGTGACAGGCGTCGTGCCGCCGTTGTCAACATACTTGTAGAGCTGTACATAGCTGTTGGAGGATGTTTTTGAGGTGGGCGCGTAGCAGAAGTTGGAGTAGCTGCCGGCAGTAGCCATGTAGGAGGCATACTTTGTGGAGCTGGAGTAAGCGTGCGTAAGCGTGTGCGCCGATGCGTTCCAAATCCAGCTTGAATAGCTTGTGGATGTGGAGGGATGCAGGTCGGTGTAGGAGGTGGATCTGTAAATGGCAAGATTGTAGCTTGTGTTGTAAACGCTGTTGATCCTGCCGCCGGTGGTGGTGGAGAAAGTCCACAGGCAGTGCTGCAGATTGGTTGTCCAACCGGTAACGCCCGTGATGTATTCGCCGTTCATCACCGCCTGAGCAGTATATCCATAATAGTTGGAGCTGCTGTTGTAATAGTAGTTATTGCTGCTTGTGATGGGGCTGGGATTGTAGTTCATAATCAGGTATACATTGCCGTTTACAACAAAGCCGATAAGGTACTGGTCGCCGACAACGATTGTATCGGTTGCCAGATAGCCGCTGCCCGTTGAAGGGGTTGTATTCTCTGTGTAGGTGGCGGTGATTGTAACGTTTGCGGTGACGTTGGTGTAGGTTCCGCTCCAACCCGCAAAGGTATAGCCCTCACGAGTGGGGTTAGCGGGCGCGGTTGCGCTTGCGCCGGAGGCGACAGACTGAGTTGAAAGCACTGTGCCGTCCCAATCAACGAATGTAACGGTGTAATAAACGGTGCTCTGGGTGTATGTTGCGGTGATTGTGCGGTTGCTTGTTACGTTGGTGTAGGTTCCGCTCCAACCGGCAAACACATAGCCTGTGCGTGTGGGATCCGCGGGCGCGGTCGCGCTGCCGCCATAGTTAACCGTCTGGGTGGAAATCGTTGTGCCGTCCCAGTCAACAAATGTTACGGTATAGGTGTTGATGGTGTATGTTGCGGTGATTGTAACATTGGCGGTTACGTTGGTGTAGCTTCCGCTCCATCCTGCAAACGTGTAACCGGTGCGGGTGGGAT
>CAYXRF010000018.1:0-18368 GCA_964467585.1 uncultured Oscillospiraceae bacterium
AATATATCGATTTTTTCTGAGCTTTTTTTCGCCCCGCAAGTTTTGCACCATGCGTGCCTGTGCGGATGCATTTAGCGTTGCTTCCCCGCCTTGCTCCCCTGCTTGACAATCCTTTTTAAGCGCTTCATCCTATATTTGATACGCAAACGGCAGACGCTGCGATTGTCTCGCGGCTTCTGCCGTATTATGCCCTCATGCTGTTGATTGCAGGCTGCCTGTCGGTTTGCTTATCACTCTGACATTATAAATTCGATAGCGAACCATTCGCCATCATATTCGAAAACGTGCCACACGGCTGCGTCCTTCGGATAATTTTCGTATGTGAACGACACCTTAACGGAGTACATTGCCTGAATATCCTCAAGCTCTATGCCGTAATAGGTCATATCGACAAAAAAGTCGTCGTACACTTCCTCCATTTGGGATGTGCTGAGCTTATCATAGGAACGAATGCTGCACGACATTTCTCCGATATCAGTCATGGCGTCCTTTGTGGAATTGTACCAATCGTCAACCAGCTCGTCAACCGTGCAGTTCAGCTTTTGACTGCAGTATTCAAGCGTGTGCTGCGGATATATCGCACGATAATGCTCCGCGTCAACATTTTTGCTGTAATCGGATATTTTATCGAACGCACTGACGAACTCCGCACTTTCGGCATTGCAGCTTGCAACGCCTCCTTTTGAAAGCCCCAATATCACGCCGATTATCACGGCTGCGAGAAAAATGCCTACTATCGCACCTATTATTGTTGCAACGGTGTTTTTCTTTGGAGCGGCGGGTGGAGGCGCATATGTGTTATATTGACCGTATCCGCCGGCGTCTGCGTCTGAGCCTGTCGTGTCGGCAGGTGCGCTCGGTGCGGGCTGATAATCATTGGGTTGAGCGGAATAGTTTTGCTCATCCTCCTGCTGCGCCCCGCAGTACGGACACGCCTAAGCGTCGTCCGGCAGCGTCTGTCCACATTGTTTGCAAAGCATATTAATCTCCTTTAATGCCAATATTTTATTGTTATGCCGTATATCGTATCAGACGTGCTGAAAAAGGCAACAGCTAAATACTTTTGTGTTGAATCAGCACGGGATGGGCGCTTTGCGTGCCTGCAGCAAAGCAATTCAACTGTCTCTGCCGAGAAACTGAGCCTCGGAAACCTCCCCTATGGTGCGGTAGGCGTCGGAACGGAAAGCGCCCGGCTCAAACCGACAGACGTCCGCCACGGGACAATATCTGCAAACGGGGCTGCTTCCCGCATGGCGGCACGGGCGAATATCCGCACGCCCTTCATATATATATGTAAGCGCGGACGCAGCTTGACTGCACGCACAGTCGATTACCTTATCAAACTCATCTCTGCTTACCATCCACGCGCCGCAGGGCATACCGTTTTTGTCACGCCTTGCGGGTATAACGTCCGACGAATTTTCCATAAGAGGGTCTGAAGCTGTGATAACCGCATCCGAGCTGAGAGAAATGCCGCGAAGCTTGAACTCACGCATTAAAGCGGGAGTGATGTATTCGGTTGGGTCGGGTTCGCCGCTGCGGGCGGGATTTTTTACGCGCATATAGTAAAGCCCCACTATTTCCTGCGGCAGATTCATCTCCGCAGCATCGGCGGCGGCAAGCGCGGCGGCATAAAGCGGAAGCTGAATTTGCAGCCCCGCCGCAAGGTCGGAATAGCTGAAGCGCTTATCGCCCGATTTATAATCCACAATACGAACGCCCGAAGCGCTGCCGTTGTCAAACGCGTCAACGCGGTCGATAATCCCCTGAACATAAAAGCTGACGCCTGACGGAAGGCTTATCCTCAGCGCGGGAAGCATGGCGTCCCTCGTGCCAAAGCGGATTTCACTGCCCACGGGGCGAAACTCCCCTCTGCCTATCTGGTGCGTCATGGCGACTGCGGTGGAGCGCACGGCGTCAAGCATCACAGCAAAGCGTGCGCGGGCACGCGCCGTGTCAAGCATAACCCCGCGATTGTGCGAAACCATAAGCGGGGGAAGCAGCTCACGCAGTATGTCAAGAACATCAACATCGGAAAGCTGCGCCCAGTCAAGCCCTCTTTCGATAACACAGCGCGTGTATGCGTCCAAGGCGGCATGATAGAATGTGCCGACGTCAACTGTTTTTTCGCAGAACTCCTTGCGCTCCTTCGCCTTGAATCCGTATTCGATATAATGACGGAACGGGCAGGAATTGAATGTTTCAAGCCGAGAGGCGGAGCCGAAAAGCGTGCTGCCGTACAGACGCTTTGCAAGCTTTGCACCCAACGGCTTTGGAGAGTTGTCCGCGAAAAATGCCTGAAACAGCATATCGAGAGGTTCGTGATAGCGTGAATTTGCATGAAACCACGCGTAAAGAAGCGCTGTCGTCTCATCGCGGTCGCCCGTGTCAAGCATGGTGCGCATACGCGCCGCAAGCGTGACGAGCGCCATATCGGGTTCTCCGCACAAAACAGGCTCAGTAACAAGATTTTTTACGGGAACTGAAGGAAAAAGCCCGCAGATGCGATCAAAAAGCAGTCCCGGAGCCAGCGCGGAGCCTTCCGCTGCGACAGGATATGAAAACGCTATGCTTTCGGTGGGCTTGGCAAAAGCGGAGTAAACGTCCAGCAGGTCGCTTTCTCCCTGCATCACGCCGCTGTCCCAAACGGGCAGCCCCATATCCTTTATTGTGGACAGGTCTTTGTCGTCTATTACAGAATCATCATGATGAGATTTGGGCAAAAGTCCCTCGTTTATGCCCAGCACAAACAGTTTTTTAACTTGGCGGGAGCGTGTGCGCCCAATATCGCCCACAAGCACCTGATCACAGGTGGAGGGAATTGTCGCCACTTCATATGCGGCAAGCCCCTCGCGCACTATGGCAATAAAGCGTTTAAGCCCCATTCGCCCGTCTCCGAGAATCACATACAGCTGATCCAGAAGCTGCATTATCACTGCGGCAACCTGAGCGTTTTCCGCCTCAAGCGCAAACTTGTTTTCGCTGTGCAGCCTTTGGCATATCGTCTGCTGAAGCTCATCTATATTAAGACGGTCAAGGTAGTGATATATCGCCTCGGCGCGAACGCGTGCAGTCGCCTCCCGCACGGAGTCCCGCAGCTCGACAAGAGGCTCCATGAGCTGCCTGCGGGAGCTTTCAAGCGCATCGTCCGTATCACCCTTTTCAAAAGGAGTCAACAGCCTTTTGCCGTATATGCCCCATTCAAGCATATAATTTTCAAGCCTTTCCGCTTCAAATGCGGAAATGCCCGTGTAGCCTGTTTTCAAAACGGCAATGACGTTATCGCTGTCAAAGCCGCGTTCCGCAGCGCACAGCGCGGATATGATAAGCTCTGAAAGCGGATGCATGGCAACGGTGCGCTTTACGTCCGTGTAATACGGCACGCCGTAAGCGCGAAAAACACGGGATATCACTGCGGAATAGCCCTGAAGATCGCTGACCACCACCGCCATGTCACGATAACGCGTGCCCGTACTCGCCGCCGCACGAATTGCCTCCGCCGTTGCAATCGCCTCCGTTCGCCTGTCGGCGGCGCAAAAAATTGAAACGCCATCGTCCGCTTCGGACTTGCTTGCGCAGGAAGCGTCTGTGGAGACTTTTTCAAAAGGACGCCTGTCGCGTGCAAAAAGCTCCCGCTCGATATGCGAAAGCGCGGGGGCGCGAAAATCGCAGCGCGGGGCAAGCGAAACCGTGGCGACGCTGCATCCCAGTGCGCGGGCATCGTCCGTAACGCGCCGCATCACGCGCCGATTCGGCTCAAACACGGCACGGTCGCGGCAATGCTCTGAATCGTCGATTGTGAGGGCGATACAAACCGTCGGGCATATGGACAGCAATGAAGCGATTACGCGATAATTCTGCTCGTTCATTGAATTTTCACAGTCAATAAATGCCTTTGCTCCCGCAAACTGTGAGGACGGAAGCCTTGCGCACAGTGCGTTCATCATATCCTCGGCGTCAATGTACCTATCGCACATACGCTCGGAAATATCGTTGTAAAGTATGGAAAAATCGATCAGCTTTGCTTTGAGCGCATCGCTATTGTCAAGCCCTTCGGCGGCTGAAGCAAGCTGCTGCGGCGTGACTCCGCAGCGTTTGAATCGAACTATGACAGAATCGCATTCAACGGGAAAGCCCGCATGTGCCGCAACGGAGGCAAACGCGGAAAGCCTTGCGGCGCAGGCGTCAACGGTGCGCCTCATCAGCATTATGCGCCCCTGAGGGGTGAGGTACGTTCGGCGGTCGCCCGTTTCGGCAAGCGCGGCACGCGCAAGACTGCTCCACGAAAACACCTCGCATCCGAAAAGCCCTCCGCCAAGCCTTGTTGAGAGAGACCTTTCAGCCTCAAACGTCGCCTGATCCGGCACTATCAGAATGCAGCGTTCACCCGCGGCGGACGCCGCCGCAATGCGTTCGTAAAGCGAAAATGTTTTTCCGCTTCCCGCCCTTCCAATTATAAAATCAACCGAAGCCGACATACACGCCTCCCGCAAGCAGATACCTTATTATGCAATATTTACCGATGTTTTGCAACACAAACGATAAATGTCCGCAATAATGTTTTTGTTGACATTGTGGGCGTATTATCGCGTTGATGTGCGGCGGATGGCTCTGTGTGATAAAAATTTTCTGTTTGACAAGTCAACTTCGTGTATTGATTTAAGCATGACACAATGGTATAATCTATAAAAAGAGATTTTTTTGGCGTGCGGTTGGCGCACGGAAGTATACGCTTGTGCGTGTTATGTTGAATTTTGGGCGGGCTGCCCAATTCAAAAATAGAAAAGGAATTTGGTTAAATGAAAAAGGTTTTTGCGATCGCTCTCATTCTGGTCATGGCTCTTGCCTGCGTACCCACCGTTGCGGTGGAGGCTGAGGACGTAAATCCCATCGGTCAGACCTTTGCAGGATTTGAGGCTTATGAGATTACCGCCGGCGGCTACGAGGGGGACAGACTCGTAACAGTTGACGATTTTGCTGATTACGACGTGATATTCATCAATATCTGGTCGTCAGGCTGCGGCCCATGCCTAAGTGAAATGCCCTATTTCCAGCAGCTGCATGAAAACTACGGCGATCAGGGCGTTCTTGTAATGGGCGCTGTATCAACATGGATCAACGGCACAATGGCGGGTGCGTGGAATGTGCTTTCGTCCAACGGTTACACATACCTCAACGTCATTCAGGATTCCGTAATTTACGGCATTTACTCACAGAACAACTACGTTCCGCAGACTTTTATCTGCGACAACACCGGCTTGATAGTTGACTTTATCGGCGGCGGCACATCCTATGCCAACCTTCAGGCAAAGGCGGAGTCTTGGCTGCTTCAGCTGCACGACCCCGAGGAATTTACCGTCAGCTTTGTAGACGGCGTCACCAATGAGGTTATTGACGAGCAAGTCGTCACATACGGCCGCTCCGCAACCGCTCCCACACCCCCCACTCATCAGGGTTATCAGTTCACCTCGTGGAGCCCTGCGGATTTCAGCTTTGTAACAAGCGATATGACTATAACCGCAAATTACACAAAGAGGACGTACAAGGTTCGCTTCTATGATTATGACGGCACCCTTTTGAAGACCCAATATGTTAGATATCAAGAGGCGGCAACCGCTCCCGCTGTTCCGGAGCATGAGGGCATGACATTTACCGGCTGGGATACCGACTTCAGCTGCATTGTCGCCGCCACAAACGTAACCGCCATATATTCCGATGCGCCTCCCTTTGTGGCAGGGGACGGAGACGTCAACGGCGATGACGTTACCAACAGCCAGGACGCTCTGCTGATACTTAGATATTCACTGGCGGGCGATGGTTTTACCGCTGAGCAGATTGCCGCGGCGGACGTCAACGGCGATGGTGAGGTAACAAGTGCGGATGCGCTTATCGTGCTGCGCAGCGCAATCTGAGTATTTTCGTTTTGAACACAGCTATTCATGGCCGTCCGAATTATCGGGCGGCCGATTTTTATCGAAATGCCTCACATTTTAAATTAGCGGTGGATATACACATCCTCATATCCTATAATTAGCGGAAGCGCCGCCGTGCCGTCATCCGAAAGAATTGTGTACCAATTGTGTTAATCATGTCACAATGTTGAAATATATGTTGAAATATGTAATCGTAAATGTTATCCTAAGAATGTTATTCTAAGAATGTTATCATGGGGAATGCGGGGGCGTTGAGTAATGACTTTTGACAACTGGCTGAGTATCGCGGGCGGTATCGCGCTGTTTCTTTTTGGCATACGCATTATGGGCGCGGGTATCGAGCGGCTTGCCGGCTCAAAGCTAAAGGCAATCCTTGAAAAGCTCACAAAAAATAAATTTTTGGGGCTTATTGTCGGCGTTGGCATAACAGGCATAATCCAAAGCTCCAACGCTGTCACTGTTATGACCGTCGGTTTTGTAAACGCGGGTCTTATGCCGCTTGAAAATGCCGTGGGCGTTGTGATGGGCGCCAACATAGGCACAACCGTCACAGGTCAGCTTATCGCATTCAATGTTGACGCCGTTTCGCCGCTGCTTGCGCTTGTTGGCGTTATGGGCATTACGCTTGTTAAGAAAAAGCCGTGGAACAACATTTTTTATACCATAACGGGGCTTGGCGTGCTTTTCATGGGTATGCTTCTTATGAAAACGAACATGACGGCGCTCGGCAGCGAACCATGGTTCCAAGGTCTTGTTAAGGGGCTTGAGAATCAACCGCTTCTCGGAGTTCTTTTCGGCACGGTTATGACGATGCTTCTGCAAAGCGTCTCCGCTTCGGTAGGCGTGCTTCAGGCGATGGCGGGCGCGGGCATACTTACGCTGGATCAGGCGATATTCGTTATCTGCGGTCAGAATATCGGCTGCACAATGGTAAGCGTTGTTGCCGCTGTCGGCGGCACAAAGGACGCAAAGCGCACCGCCGCAATCCATGTTATGTTCAACGTGTTCGCCTGTCTTATATGCGTGGCGCTTGTTATGCTGTTTCCCAATATTCTCGATTTTATCAAGAATCTTTCCCCGAATGACGGGCGGCAGCATCTTGCAAACGCAAACACATTCCTAAAGATCGGCGCAACGCTTATCATGTTCCCGTTCTCCAACCTTTTGATCAAGCTTTCACGCGTTATAATCCGCGGGAAGGACGCGGAAAGCGGCATGCGGCTTTTGCATATCTCCTCTGCAGAATTCGGTTCTTCCGCCGTCGCCGTTTCAAGCGTGGAGCTTGAAACCGAGAGGATGTTCAATATTGCAAAGCAGAATCTTTCACTTGTTCGCACCGCAATGACAACCAAAACAAAGGGCGATATCGAAACGATTGACGCTAACGAGGACACGCTTGATTTTCTCAATCATGAGATTTCAAAGGCTCTTGTTGATATCAACCGCAATGGCTTGGGTGAGCTTGAGGCACGCGCTATTGACCGAATGCATCATATCATTGTTGATTATGAGCGCATTGGCGACCATGCGGAGAATATTTCGGGATATATCACGCATATGCGTGAGCATAAGCTCAAGTTTTCCGACGCTGCAATGGATGAAATTATGCTGTTGTTTGACAAGGTTTGCTCCATTTTGGACGATGCGCATGCCTGCATGACAGATCCCTCCGCGACGCCGCTTTCCAACATTGAGGAGCGTGAGCAGGAGATTGACGACCTTGTGGCGGAGTTTGAAAACGCACATATCCGCCGACTGGAGGAGCGTCAATGCTCCGCGGACGTGGGTATGCTTTATGTTGAGATGCTTACCGACCTTGAACGTGTTTCCGACCATGCTATGAATATCGCACAGGCGGGGCAGAAAAACTGATGCTTACATCATTGCACAACGAGGGCGTCAAGCAGATGCGCGCCCTCAAAAACAAAGCCGAAAGACGGCGTGTCGGTCTTCACCTCATTGAGGGAGAGAGGCTTGTGTTTGACGCCGTTGAATCCGGAGCGGACATAGTTGAGGCTTATGTGGTAAGCGACAGAGCAGACCTTGCGGAGCGTCTCTTAAACGCTTCTGTACCTTTTTCTGTCTGTTCAAACGAGGTTATAAATTCCATATCGGATACCGAAACCCCTCAGGGCATATGCGCAAAGGTGCGGACGCCCGACGTTACCCCGCCCCCGCGCTGCCCAAACGGGCTTATTGTAGCATTTGACAGTCTTCAAGACCCGGGCAATCTCGGCACGATTATCCGCACCGCGGACGCGTTTGCGGCGGTGGGCATACTTGCGGGCAGCGGCACCTGCGACGCATATTCGCCCAAGGCGCTGCGCGCCGCTATGGGCAGCACCTATCACATACCCATATGGTACGGGGAGCTTGAGGAGGAGATTCCGAAAATGCTGTCTCAGGGCTTTACGGCAATCTGCGGGCATTTGCACGGCGCGGAGCAGCTTCCGCCGCTTGAAAGAGATCGGCTTCTTGTTATCGGCAATGAGGCGAACGGCGTATCCGACGGCGTTGCGGCGCTGTGCGTACCCTATCGCCTTGCAATGCGCGGACGCGCCGAAAGTCTTAACGCCGCAGTCGCCGCCGCGATACTTATATATGAGCTGAGCAGGTAAGCCTCATAACGGGCTTGCACAAACAAATTACAGCAAAACAGACGCAACCGGCTACCTGCCCGCCCACGACAAATTTAGTTGGCTACCTGCCCGCCCACGACAAATTTAGTTGGCGACCTGCCCACCCACAACAAATTTAGTTGGCGACCTGCCCACCCACAACAGCATAGTTGGCGACCTGCCCACCCGCAACAACCTCAGTTGACGACCAAAAACAAACTAAAGCTCTATGTGCGTCTTTTTAGCGCGCATAGAGCTAACCAACATCAAACTTAGTAGGCGGCGTGAGCGAAGCGAACCCGGAGCGGAAGCGAAGGGCTCCCCCTCGGGGGAGCTGATTTTGCAAGCGAAGCGCCGCAAAATCTGTGGGGGGATGGATAAATTCCGCGGCTTGTCTGTTGCCAAACAGCTTAGAAGGCGTCACCACCGCAAGCTATCCCTCCGCACCCGCAACCCACGGCATGGGCTTTAGCACTTGCCCCTCACCATATTGATTTTTGCAAGCGAAGCGCCGCAAAATCTGTGGGGGGATGCATAAATTCCGCGGCTTGCCCGTTGGCAAACCCCTAAAAGGTATACACTCCCGCAAGCCGCATCCAACCATCACGCAAGCTTAACCCACGGAAACTTCATTTCCCGCGCCACATTAAATTTTTATTTTGCCCCTTCTCCGATCACTCCCCGAAATTAATCCTCTTATTCCGCAAGCGCAAGTATAGCGTCCGCTATCATAAACGTATTAAACATAACGTCCTCGATAGATATATACTCATTGGGCATATGCACCGACGCTGATATGCCTGCGCGTTCGCAGCCGAATGCCACTGCGTTGGGGAATGCGCGGGCGTATGTGCCTCCGCCGATTGCCATGGGGGGCAGATACTCTCCGGAGCGCATTTCATATACCTTGAGCAGCTTTTGCACAAGCTCGCTGTCGGCGGGAATATAGTGCGGCAGCTGGTTATGCTCCTTCAACAGCTCAAAGCCCAGAGGCTCAAGCAGTGCAATCTGTGCGGATTTAACCTCGTCTCCCGTCATTGATTTGGGATAACGAACGTCTATTGAAAACTCGGAAATGCCGTCACTGTTCCAGTGCATGACGCCCGGATTCATTGTGAGTATGCCGCTTTCGTCCTCACGGCAAAGCCCAAACTCCTCACCATGGAGATTGAACTTGAATATGGAATGCAGTGCGCGCACCATCTGCGCATCATCGCCCGAAAGCGGAAGCGCGGTCATCATGGCAAGCGTGGCAAGCAGTGAATTCTTGCCGTCCTCAGGCATTGAGCCGTGAGCGTCAAGCCCGTGTACGGTTATCCGCGTGCCGCCGTCCTCCAAAGCAAGCTCGTACTCAAAGCCGTTTTCGGTAAGCACGGCACAGGCGGCGGAAACGTCCTCAGCGTCACAGGGAACAAAAGCGTCTGTTCTGCCGGGAACAACGTTTGGGCGCGTGCCCGCGTCAAGGCGAATGCCGCTTGCAAAATCGCAGCGGAACGTGGTGTGAAGAATGCCTTTTTCGGAATTGACAACGGGATAATCCGCATCGGGAGAGAAGGCAAGCGTGGGAATTTCACCATGCTGCTTGTAATAATTCATACCGCCCCAGCCTGTTTCCTCATTGGTGCCGAGAATAATGCGAACACGTTTTTTCAGCCGAATGCCTGCTTTTTTGATGGCGGCAAGCGCATATACGGATGAAATGGCAGGGCCCTTATCGTCAAGCGTGCCGCGCCCGTAAATCCTGTCGTCATGGATCTCCCCGCCAAACGCTGGATGTATCCAGCCCGTGCCCTCGGGAACAACGTCCATATGGCAGACGACGCCAAGCAGATCCTCACCCTCGCCATATTCAATGCAGCCCACATAGCCGTCCATATTTTCGGCGGAAAGCCCCAGCGCGCTTGCCGTGTTAAGCGCATGGTTCAGCGCGTCCGCAACATCCTTGCCGAATGGCGCGCCCGCGGACGGAATACCCTCAACGCTTTTGAAACGAACGCTTTGACATATGCTTTCAACCATACTGTCCTGCATCGCAAGGATTTCGTTATCGACCTTTTTATTCATAAAAACACCTCCGTTTATATTTACGTCAGATTAGTTGATTGAACCGAAGCCGCGCCCGACGACCTCCTGCGTGTCAATTATGGAGAACAGTGCGTGCGGATCGTGATCCTTAACTATCTTTTTAAGCTTTGCAAGCTCCGTGGTTTTAACAATGCAGTAGACAAGCTTGCGCGGCTGACCCGTGTATGCGCCCTCCGCGTGGATGTACGTTACGCCCCTGTGCATATCCTGCATAACGTGCGGCGCTATCTCGTCCCATTCCTCTGAAATGATAAAAACCGTCATCGTGTGGTTCACCCCGCGCATACCAAAGTTGAACGCCGTATTGCACACAAACATTGTGATTATGCTGTACAGAGCGGTTTCGATTCCGTAGCAGAAGCCGAGTATTGTCATAATTATCAGGTTGAATGCGATGTTAATCGAGCCCATCTGAATGGAAAGCTTGCGGCTGATAATCAGCGAAAGCACATCGATACCGCCGAGGGAAGCCCCGCGCTTGACTATCGGCACGCCGCTTATGCCGATTATCGCGCCGCCGACAATTGCGGAAAGCAGTTGATTGTGCGTGCCCATACCATATTTGGTATCCGCTGTTAATGCAAGGCTTGTGATTGTATCCATCAGCGGAAGCTCGAACATAAGTGAGTAGCAAACGGTTGCGAATACGCTGAAGAATATAAACTTGTAGCCCTGATATTTTATGCCCACAATGGCTATCGGCACGTTGAGTGCAATCATTATAACCCATTTGGGCAAGCCGATTGTGTAATTGAACAGCATTGAAAGACCCGTCACGCCGCCTGAAAGCAGTGTGTTGGGCTCGTAAAAATAAGCGAGAACGCAGCACTGCAAAAAGCAGACGCCGATAACCATCACAAGCGTAATGGAGTCATATTTGAGATTGAAGCCCTTGTCATAGGGCCCGAAGGGTTTTTCTTCCCTTCCCTTGATGTATTTGACCGTATCTTTCTTTTTCATATCTTACCAGTTAATCAGTTTGAATATATTTTGATCGAGTATAACAAACATACCCAACGCGAACGTGTAGGCGATAAACGGAATAAAGCTGCGCTTTGTGATTATGCGTATCATATAGCGCACTGCAAAATAGCCCGAAACGCCCGCAACAGCCATGCCGATCAGCACGCCGTACCAGCTGAAATCGCCCAGACCGTTTTTGAAGATATCGGGAAGCTCCATCACCGCGCCACCCAAAATAGCAGGGATAGAAAGCACAAACGAGAACTCCGCAGCATCTTCGCGCTTCATCCCGCAAAAGCTTGCGCCCGCTATCGTTGCGCCGGAGCGTGAAATGCCCGGCAGTATGCCAATGCCCTGAATGCCGCCAATTATTAAGGCGCGCCACCATTTCATGTCATTAATGCAGACCGTCTGCGGCCGCGTGCGCCGCATAACCTCCGCCCCCGTAAGCAGCAGAGAAGTCAATATAAAGCAGTATCCCAGCAGCGCCCCACTCTTTGCCATTTCGTCAAAAAAGCTGTTGAGGCACAGATAAATCACCGCCGTTACGCATGTGGCAGCGATTATCCAAAGCGTTTTCCATTGTATGGGGTGACAGATAATGCCCCACAGCTGCTTTCGGTAAACGATGCAGACGGCGACAAGCGTTGCAATATGCAGCATTATCGAAAAGCCAAGCCCGCCCTCGGTAAGACCGAACGCCTTTTCAAGCAGGAGCAAATGTCCGCTTGAGGAGATTGGAAGGAACTCTCCCAAGCCCTGCGCAAGCCCAAGAATAATACTCTTGATGATATCCATAAAACACCTTTCAGAGGATTATAACGCACGTTCGCACGCCATAGCTTTTGAGCAATACAGCCGTGCTTCCGCACATACATACCTATTATAATTATAGCATGACGAGCGGACGTATTCAATACCCAACCAAAAATGGTTTGCGGCGCAGGGGGGGGCGAAACGCGGAGTGAATTCACAAAGTAAATTCAGCGACACACAAGGTTGTATCCGCGAAACGTGTGGGATAAAAGCTATGCAGACCTATGTATGGACGAAGCGGCTGCCCGCACAAGGTTTGCAGGCAGAGCTTAACACATTTTGAATTTTCAGCACATTTTCCGCTTGTAAAGGAGCTGATTTTGAAGTATACTCATAATACCGAAAGCAAGAAAGGAAACAACGAAAATGTCGGAATCCAATCTGGAGATAACAAACGAAATGCTGATGAACGACCCGATAATAAAGAAGTGCAAGGAGTACGGGTGCGCGATGTCGTGGATGCAAGCAGTGGACGCAACGTTGGAGGAAGTGAACCCCAAAGCATACAGAAAGCTGGAAGCAACGGGGAAACTGGAGGAAGCGATAGAGAGGATATCGTTAGCAGCGATTTTGAAGGAGAGAGAGACCACGCTGCTGCTGGAAGCGCGGAATCCGAACTTCGACCGTCCGATGGATTCAATCGCACGGGAAATGACGTTTCCGATTCTTCCTCGATTGTGCTGGGACAAGTAATTGCTGGGTCTGTAACCGCACAAATTGAGCAGGAAAGTCCCGCTCAGGCAACAGCTGTAAGCAACGGTTTAAATTTTGAATATCATCCCGCATGGCAACTGCGACAGCTCATCAAAAGCCATGCGCTTGTTTGCGGCTGCGGCGCAAAGGCTGTCTGCTTATGCGCAAAAGCAATTTCCGCAGTACGCTTTCCTGTATTTCAAATAAAAGTTTACAATTTATTAATGGATAATTGCAAACAAAAGTGGTATTATGCTACCGATGGCTTTAAAGCCGTTTTATCGGTGTTACCGAAAGGAGAGTTATATTTATGAAGAAAATCATCAGCATCTGTCTTGCCGTGCTGTTCACGCTTGGCGCTTGCTCCGTATCCTTTGCTATGGAGGAGGGCGAATGCTGTGTTGTGATGGGTGCGGATCTTACCGCAGAGCAGCGTGCGGAGATTTACCAATACTTTGGCGTTGCCGAAGGCTCCGTTACCGAGCTTACCGTCACCAACAAGGACGAGAGGCAGTATTTTGAGGGCAAGATTGCGGACGAAAAGCTTGGCTACAAGGCGCTTTCCTGCATTTATATCGTTGCTACGGCAACGGGCAGCGGGCTTTCAATTGAAACAAAAAATATCAACTACTGCACCGCAGAAATGTACAAGAACGCCCTCACAACGGCGGGCATAACGGACGCGAACATCAAGGTTTGCGCTCCCTATCCGCTCAGCGGCACGGCGGCGCTTACGGGCATTTACAAGGCGTATGAGACAATGACAGGCACATTCCTTGATTCCTATGCTAAGGATCTGGGCATTGAGGAGCTTATCGCAACGGGCGCGCTTGCTGAGTATGTCGGCTCCGACGAAGCGCTTTCCATTATAAACGATCTCAAAAAAATACTTGACGAAACAAAGGATATGCCCGACGATGAGGTAATGGATAAGATATACGAGATAGGCAGGAGCTACGATGTTGAGCTGACCGAGGATCAGGCAAAGCAGATATTCACGCTGTGCCGTATGTTCGAGGGGCTTTCCGCGGAGGAGATTCAGCAGAGGCTTGTAAACATGGCGAAGGCGGCGCAGAAGGCGCAGACGTTCGGCGCGGTGGTCGGGCAGATTGTGCAGTCTATCGGTGACTTTTTCGCCTCGATAGGTCAATTTTTCTCCGATGTGTGGAATAAGTGGTTTGGCGGCGGAGAAAGCGGCGCGGCTGCCGAATAACGGCTTGATTACCCATTGTTTATTGAGAGGGGGCGTTTCGCCCTCTCTTTTTTGCGCCGTGACGGTATTGCGTTTTTATATACGGTCTGATACAATTTGCATATGGACGTAACTCGGTTCAACGCTGCGGTCACGCGGGCGCGTCTCCGCAAAAAAGACGGCATTGGTATGCTTGGCGAAAAGCTGCTGCACTCCGCGCTTAAGTACTATATCGAGCCGAACGAGCTGTGCCACGAAATAAAGGTTGGCGGCTATTACGCCGATATTTTAAACGAGGACGGAATAACTGAGGTTCAGACAGGTTCGCTTTATCCTCTGCTGCCTAAGCTTCGCGCTTACCTTGCGGACGGCTGCACCGTGACGGTGGTGTATCCTATGGCACGCAGAAAAAAGCTGTATTGGATTGACCCTCTCACGGGGGAAACCACCGTCGGCCGATCGGTTGTGTCAAAAAAAGGCGTTATTGACGCTTTTTGTGAGCTTGTGTATCTCCGCGAGGTGCTTTGCGACCCACGTCTTACAATGCGGATAATCTTTTTGGATATTGAGGAGTATAAGCTGCTGACGGGCAGAAGCCGTGACAGGAAGCGTTGGGGCGCATCCAAGTTTGAGCGAATTCCCACCGCCATAGAGGGCGAAACGCTTTTGTGCGGCGGCGCGGATTACATTTCACTGCTTCCCAATGACCTCCCGCAGGAGTTTACAACGGCGGAGCTTGCAGCGGCGCTGAAGGCTTCGTCCAAAGCGGCTTCCGCTATGGCGCGAACCCTGCTGGATATGGGGCTGCTAAGGCGAACGGGCAAGCGCGAAAGGTTCTATCTCTACACAAAAAATTGAGGGCGCGGGTTGAGGCAATCGGCAAATTGTGATGTCAATCATGGCAATGACTGTTTGTCTTTTGCGGCTCTCGTCATCAGAAAAAACAGTCAAAAAAACTGTCGAACGCATATCCAAAGGCAATTCAATATGTTATAATTGGTAAAATTATACTTGGAGGTATTCGGCAAGTGATAAAACAGAGTATTGCGCGTGCCGTGCTTGACGAGGCGTTGAGTACGGGCGGCGATTATTCCGAGCTGTTTATGCAGGATTCGGAGTTTAACAATCTCAAGATGATTGACGGCACGGTTGAAAACGCACTTTACAGCCGCAAGGCGGGTGCGGGCGTGAGGGTGCTGCGCGGTGTTAACAGCGCATACGCATACACTGCGGACACAAGCGAAGCCGCTCTTATCGCCACTGCGCGTGCCGCCGCTGCCGCTCTTGAGGGTGTGCGCGATGGCGAAAGCGTTTCGTTTGAGGTCAAGCGCAACGGTGATATTTCTCCCGAAATCCCTTTTTCAAAGGTTGCGAACGCCGACAGAATCACTCTTTTAAAAGAGGCGACAGCCGCCGCAAAGGCAACTTCGTCTGAAATTACGCAGGTTGCCTCCCAATATCTTGACGTTGATCACCGGATTATGGTGTGCAACAGCAATGGCGTATGGGCAACGGACAGACGTCCGCGCACGCGTGTGTTCGTGCAGGCGGTTGCAATGGACGGCGCTCAGGCGCAAACGGGCTATGCAAGCCCGGGTCTGGGCATGGGGTTTGAAGCTTACAGGCGCATGGATCTTGCCGAAATTGGCGCAACGGCGGCAAATATTGCAATCACCATGCTTCACGCGCCGGAATGTCCTGCGGGTGCGGTTCCCGTGGTGATTGACGGAGGCTTTGGCGGTGTTATTCTCCACGAGGCTTGCGTGCATTCGCTTGAGGCGACAAGCGTTGGCAAGGGCAACAGCGAATTTTGCGGGAAGCTCGGTCAAAAAATTGCAAGCGATATAGTCACTGCAGTTGACGACGGCACCCTTCCGGGAGAGTGGGGGACTATCCGCTTTGACGATGAGGGCACGCCCGCCCAACGCAATGTCCTGATTGAAAACGGCATACTCAAAACCTATCTGGTAGACCTCTTAGGCTCCCGCAGGATGAACGGACATCCGCTTACCGGCAGCAGCCGCAGGGAGGATTACACATACGCTCCCACCTCACGCATGACAAACACGTTTTTTGCCGAGGGCAAGGACGATGCGGATGCAATGATTGCCACAATGGGCGATGGGCTTTTTGCGGCACGCATGGGCGGCGGAAGCGTCAATCCGCTTACGGGAGAATTCAATTTTGCGGTTATCGAGGGTTATTGGGTCAAGGATGGCAAAATACTCTGCCCCGTTCGCGGCGCAACGCTTATCGGGCGCGGCGCGGATGTGCTTATGCGGATAGACCGCATAGGCACGCATATGTGGTTGGGTCAGGGCATGTGCGGGTCGCTTTCCGGCAGCGTTCCCACAAACGTGGGGCAACCGCGCATCCGTGTTTCTGAAATCACCGTTGGCGGCAAGGGAGGCGCTCTGTAATGAATTATTCCGATTATAAAAATTCAGTTTTGAAGGCTGCCATGGATATGGGCTGCTCCGCCGCGGAGGTCTATTTTACCGATGGCGAAAACTTTTCTGCAAACGTGAACGGCGGTGAGCTTGAAAGCTATACGGTTGAGCACACATATGGGCTTAATCTGCGCGTTCAGTTGGATGGCAAGGACGGCTATGCCTATACCGAGGTGCTGGACGATCCCCCCGCGCTTGCAATGCGCGCTATCGACAACGCTCGCGCAATAGAATCAACAGACATTCACCCCATGCAGGGCAAGTGCAGCTATCAGACTGTCAATCCGCCCGTAACGCGTCTTTCCGATATGACTCCCAAGCAAAAAATTGAGCTTGCGATGCAGATGGAAAAAACAGTGCTTCAAGCCGACCCGCGTGTAGACCGCGTGGATTATTGTATGGTTTCAACATACAGTGCAACAACACGCATACACAATACGCTTGGGCTTGAGGCGGAAAAGACAACTCGCGGCGCTTACAACCTGCTTTCGCCCATACTGCGTCAGGACGGGGTTGAAAAGGACTCCTTCGCCTTCCGTGTTGGTGACGAGTGCTTTGACACGGAGGGACTTGCGCGTGAGGCTATTGACGCCGCCGCGCAGCAATTCAACGCATCGCCCGTTTCATCAGGCGAATACCGTGTGATTTTGCGCAACGATGCTGCGGGGGACTTGCTTTCGGCATTTATCCCTCTGTTTTCTGCGGACGCGGCGCAAAAGGGTCTTTCTCTTTTGAAGGGCAAGGAGAATCAATCGATTGCAAGCGAAATTGTTTCAATAACCGACGACCCGTTCCGTGCCGAAAATCCGCGTGCGTTCGACGGGGAGGGAGTTCCCTCCGTCAGAACCGAGGTTGTAACTCACGGCGTGCTCAACACTTTTCTTCACAACCTCAAGACCGCACTTATAGCGGGCGTTGCTTCCACGTCCAACGCGGGACGTTCCGGCGGCGCCATAGGCGTTTCTCCCAGCAATTTTTATATTGAGGCGGGCAAGCCCTCACTTGACGAGCTTATCGCCACGCTGAATAACGGGCTGATGATAACGGAGATAAGCGGGCTGCACGCGGGGCTTAATACCGTAAGCGGTGATTTTTCGCTTATTGCCAAGGGGATTCTTGTTGAAAACGGCAAAAAAGTTCGCTCCGTTGACCAAATTACCGTTGCGGGCAATTTTTTGACCCTGATGAAGAGTATTTCCGCCGTGGGCAGCGACCTGCGCTTTGGCATGCCGAACGGCGGTAGAGTCGGCTCCCCGTCTTTGCTTGTTGACCGAGTTGTGATATCGGGTTAACGCCGATAGTCCTCACGGCGAAAGATTAAGCGAATATCCTTCGGATGTAAATATCCCGCGAATGTAAAATAAGCAACCGCATTTGTCTTTGACAAGGGTGGTTGCTTTTTTGTGCCCGAAATGGCAGTGCCGCCGCCAGCCCGGGGAACTAAAAAACAATTCACAGGATTTTTTTTGCCGCGCTGTGGCGCTGGCGCGGGGGGCAGGCGCAACCCAAGGCATACCACCCGCAACAACCTTAGATGGCGACCTGCCCACCCGCAACAACCTCAGTTGGCGACCCGCTATCCTTAAACACACTCAGTTGGCGACCCGCCCATACCAAA
>CAYXRF010000019.1:0-16662 GCA_964467585.1 uncultured Oscillospiraceae bacterium
GAATACAAACCAAGCAGGGGATATCACGGACGGTTATAATGTTCGGTGGAATGCATCCTGTGCATTGCACAGGTGCTTCACTTTGGCGGGAGTGGGATTCGAACGGGTGCGGCGGCGAAGCCGAAAAAAGGCAACAGTGTTGCCTTTTTAGCACCCCGGTGATGAATATGAATACAAACCAAGCAGGGGATATCACGGACGGTTATAATGTTCGGTGGAATGCATCCTGTGCATTGCACAGGTGCTTCACTTTGGCGGGAGTGGGATTCGAACGGGTGCGGCGGCGAAGCCGAAAAAAGGCAACAGTGTTGCCTTTTTAGCACCCCGGTGATGAATATGAATACAAACCAAGCAGGGGATATCACGGACGGTTATAATGTTCGGTGGAATGCACCTGTGCGTTGCACAGGTGCTTTACTTTGGCGCGCCCTGAGGGATTCGAACCCCCGACCTTCTGGTCCGTAGCCAAACGCTCTATCCAGCTGAGCCAAGGGCGCTTCTTTAAGCATTGTGTATTGTAGCGCACGTCAAGTGATTTGTCAAGCTCAAAAGTAAAGTATATAATCTGGTGGATACGCCTGCGCGGGAGATTCATTCTGCATCGGCGGATACGCTTTGGGGACGTTGAACTTTCGTTGTTTGAAAGTTGTTCGGATTCATCCCAACAGGCGGGAGAATATTACGGTCTGAACAGACGTCGGCAAGCATGGAGCAAGCCACAATCGGCAACAAAGCACACGCTTCTTATCAGCCATATTCAATGCTTTGACGCTGTTATTCCGCACGTTTTACATTCATCCCAACAGGCGGGAGAATATTACGGTCTGAACAGACGTCGGCAGAGCGGACACGAGTCTGAGTGCAAACGAATTGCCTATGGCGTACTTATAACGCGGTTTGCTTTTGGATAGAATTTTGCTGATTTTTGCGGCAAAAATGTCAACGTCCCTTGCCTTGCCTGTTTCATGGCGCATGATTTTTTCATATCGTGCGGCATTGTTTTTGTAAAGCTTTGATTTTTTGCTCATTCGCTCCATCGAGGCAAGTGAAGCGTTTATCATGCCCGTGCCGAACGCACCCGGACGCACGGTTATAACTCTGACGTCATGCAGTATAAGCTCCATCGTGAGTGAATGCGCGTAACAGTCAAGCGCTGTCTTTGTGATTGAATATATGCCGTTGAAGGGCAGCGGGCGAAGCGGCGCAAGCTCGCTTGTAACAATCAAAATTCTGCCCCTGCTGCTTATAATCAACGGGATGAACGTCCTGTTTACGCGATAAACACCCAGCAGATTGACATCCACAATACGACGCATTACGTCGTCTTCAACCTCAACAAGCGAATCCATAACGTAAATACCTGCAAGGTGTATTATGGCGTCAATGCCATTTTCCCCCGTGTGCTTCAAAACATCGGCATAAGCGGAGGCGACGCTTGCTTCGCTTGTGACGTCGCACTCCACCCATATGACGTTTTCAATATCCTCAGCGCGCTTTATATCGGCGGCAAAAACCTTCCAACCATCCGCGGCAAGGCGGCGCACCGCACAAAGCCCCAAGCCTCCCGCCGCGCCCGTTATAAGCACTGTTTTTTGTTGCGAACGCTCCGTCACGGCTTAAGCACCAAATTCAGCTCCTCCCACGGGAGGCTGATATCCGTGCGCCCAAAGTGACCATATGCCGCCGTCGCCCGATATATTGGGCGGCGCAGATCAAGGCGTTCGATTATGGCGGCGGGACGAAGATCAAGGCTGTTGATAAGCAAATTTTCAATCTGTTCATCGGGCATTATGCCTGTGCCGAACGTATCCACGCGCACCGAAACGGGGTGTGCCACGCCGATGGCATAAGCAAGCTGAATCTCACAGCGTTTTGCAAGCCCCTGTGCCACAATATTTTTTGCGGCATAGCGCGCTGCGTAAGCGGCGGAGCGGTCAACCTTTGTTGGGTCTTTGCCCGAAAAGCTTCCGCCGCCGTGACGGGCGTATCCGCCGTATGTGTCCACAATGATTTTTCTCCCCGTCAGTCCGCTGTCGCCATGCGGGCCGCCCGTAACAAAGCGCCCTGTGGGGTTGACAAATATCTTGGTTTTGTCGTCAATAAGCTCTGTCGGGACAACGTTGTCAATAACGTTCTTCTGAATTTGTGAGGAAAGAGTATCCATGTCGATATCCGGATCGTGCTGTGCGGAGACGACAACGGTATCCACGCGGATTGGCGTGTCGCCGTCATACTCGACCGTGACCTGACTTTTGCCGTCCGGACGCAGATACGGCAGCAGGCCGCCCTTTCTGACGAGAGTGAGCCTTCTTGCAAGCTTATGCGCGATTGAAATCGGCAGCGGCATAAGCTCCGGTGTTTCGTCACAAGCGTAACCGAACATCATGCCCTGATCCCCCGCGCCTATGTCGAGGGGATCCGCCTGCCCATGCTTTGCCTCAAAGCTTTTGTCAACGCCAAGCGCGATATCGGGCGATTGTCCGTTTATGGCGCAAACCACCGCCAGCGCACGCCCGTCAAAACCGTACTCTGGCTTGTCATATCCGATATTAAGCACAACGTCACGAACCAGCTTTGGAATATCGACATAGCACTCCGTGTTGACTTCACCCATCACAATCACCATTCCGGTGGTTGCCGCGCATTCGCACGCCACGCGGGAATTGCGGTCATTTCTGAGCATTGCGTCAAGCACGGTATCCGCTATGCAGTCGCAAACCTTATCGGGATGCCCCTCCGTAACCGATTCGGAGGTGAACAGTCTTTTTGATCTTTCCATAACAAAATCCTCCCTGAGTAATATGTTGTTGAACCAAATAGCTGCCGACGAATCCCGCTTAGAAAAACAAAGGGCGTTCAGTTAAATGAACGTCCGAAAGGTTGATCCCTCTTGCGCTCATCTTACGGCGCGGACAATCAAAGAAAAGCGCGCCGTCGGAATTGGCACCTTGCCGCCCAACAAATTGGGTTAACTCGGGCAGGTTGCCGTGGCGTCTCAGGGCCGTTCCCTCAGCCACTCTTGATAAGGCAGTATTCGATTGAATTGATAATAACATAATGCGTCAATTAAATCAACCGTCTGTTGATTATATTGTTGAATATCCCGCGTGCGGCGCGGAATATACCGTGATTGCACGGAACCGCATATGTTGACACTGCGTTTTTAAGGTATAATGATTCCCGTGAGGGTGGGACGGACAAAAATTTGCTGCCCTTTCGGGTGCAATTATGTTAAGGAGGCTTTGATTATGAATTTCAAGCGTATTCTCACAGTATTTATGGCGGTGGTGCTTTGCTGCAGCGCGATGGCGTGTGTTAACAATGGCGGCACTAAGCCGACCGTTACAGACGAGCCGATCGTTACGGACGAGCCTGCCGTTACCGATGAGCCTGCCGTTACCGATGAGCCTGTTGTTACGGACGAGCCGACCGCCATCGCCCACAAGGATGGTATCCCCGTGGAAGTTGGCAATGTGTTTGAGTATGACTTTGACTCCGACGGTGCAAACGACACTCTGCTTGTTACCGAGGTCATCGAAGATTATACCTCAAGGATTACCGTCACCGTTACACTTGCCGCGCACGCAGATAATCCCTATGTTGAAAACGTTACCGACTGCTATGGCATTGAATTTGTTATTGTAACCGATTTTGACATGAGCGACGGCGCAACGGAAATACTTTATTCCTACACCTATGACAGCGACGACACCGATTTGGTGGCGCTGCGCATTGACAGCAGCGGAAGCATCACTCAGTATGTTGAATACTGCAGTATAGATCCTAACGAGGGCTATGCCGACGGCATTCTTCACGTCTACACCCAAAGGGAGATATTGGGCACGTTCTTTGTGTATGAGGAGTTTGTTGTAAACGCGGACGGGTACAAATCCATGACGGATGTGTTCAGGTACGTTGACGGCGTTGCAATAACTGTTATTGCTCCGTTCACCGTAAGCGTTATTGACGAAGCCACCGGTGAGACTCATGAGTTTGAGCTTACCCCGGGTATGACTGTTACTCCGATTGAGACGGATTCCGCTTCATATGTGCTTGTAACCCTCTCCACGGGTGAAAACGCCTACATCTACTTTGAACCGTATGGCGGTTACGGTATTATCTCGATTGGCGGAGTTGTGCAGGACGAGCTGCTTGATGTAACGTATTGCGATTGACGCGGCGGACTGCGAAAGGTTACGGCAGGTTGAAAAAAATGTGCTTTACTTTCTGATGTTGGGGTATTATAATACCTATTGTATTTTGAAAAGCGTTGAGCGGGACAGGCGAGTTTATTTTGTATCCCCCCACAAGAGAGCCGCGGATGGTGGAAGCGCGGCGGGGCTTCGAAACGGCGTATCACCCGTGAAGTGCGGCGGCGAACGGATCGTGCCACATTGGTTTGGCTCTTCCCTCAGCCATCGACGGAAGCCCCCGTTACGGGCAATGTATTTTTGAGCGTCCCGCTTGCGGCGCGGCCGGATATCAATGTGCTTTGGCATTTTGATACCGTCTGTACCCTGTGGGGAACTCGGGTGGTACCGCGCATATTGTATTAAAATGCGTCCCGACATTGTTTTTTAAGTGTCGGGACGTTTTTTGTTGTGTGTGCGAAACATCGCCCTTCCTAATTTGTTATCAACCTTTAACGAAAGGAATCAACATAATGTACAAAAAGGTTTCAACCTCACTGGACTTTGTTCCGCGTGAGAAAGAGGTTCTCGATTTTTGGAAGGAGAACCGCATATTTGAAAAGTCGGTTGAGCTGAGGGCCGATGCGCGTCCGTATACGTTTTATGACGGGCCGCCCACGGCAAACGGCAAACCGCATATCGGTCATGTTCTGACCCGTGCCATGAAGGATATCGTCCCCCGCTATCGCACGATGAAGGGCTATAATGTGCTTCGCAAGGCGGGCTGGGATACTCACGGTCTGCCCGTTGAGCTTGAGGTTGAAAAGTCTCTCGGTCTTGACGGCAAGGAGCAGATTGAGCAATACGGCGTTCTGCCATTTATACAAAAATGCAAGGAATCCGTTTGGAAATACAAGTCCGAATGGGAGCAGATGAGCGACCAGGTTGGTTACTGGGCGGATATGGAGCATCCGTATGTCACCTACACGGACGACTATATTGAGTCCGTTTGGTGGGCGCTTAAAACCATTGACGACAAGGGGCTTCTCTACAAGGGGCATAAGATAGTTCCGTATTGTCCGCGCTGCGGCACCGCGCTTTCAAGCCATGAGGTTGCTCAGGGCTATAAGGACGTTAAGGAGGTCTCAATATTTGTGACCTTCCCCGTCAAAAGCATGACGGACGGCACTTCGCTTATCGCTTGGACTACAACGCCGTGGACGCTGCCCTCAAATGTTGCTCTTTGCGTTAACGCCGATGAGGACTATGTCAAGGTGGAGCTTGACGGCAAACGCTACATACTTGCCAAAGCGCTTGTTGAAAGCGTTCTTGGCGAAAATACCGTTGAAATTGAGGCGTACAAGGGTTCTGAGCTTGTGGGCTTAGAATATGAGCCTCTGTTTGATTTTGCCGTCAACCACAAAGGAAAAAAGGGTTGGCGTGTGGTTTCCGACGGCTATGTTACGCTTTCGGACGGCTCGGGCGTTGTTCACATCGCTCCCGCATTTGGCGTTGACGACAGCCGTGTCGGCAAGGCGTGGGCGCTTCCGTTTGTGCAGAACGTCAACAACAAGGGTGAGATGGCGGGCGGCACGCCTTGGGACGGTGTAAACGTCAAAAAGGCTGATAAGCTGATAATTGAGGACTTGAGAAGCAGGGGCAAGCTTTTGCGTGAGCTTCCCTATGAGCACAGCTATCCGTTCTGCTGGCGCTGCGACACTCCGCTTATCTATTTTGCGCGTGAGGGCTGGTTTATCGAGATGACAAAGCTGCGTGAAAAGCTGCTTGACTTCAACAGCCGCATAAACTGGATACCTGAATCCATAGGCTCCGGGCGCATGGGCAACTTCCTCGACAATGTGATTGACTGGGCGCTTTCACGCGAAAGATACTGGGGCACTCCCCTGCCCGTTTGGATGTGTCACGACTGCGGGCATCATCTTACCGTTGGCAGTCGTGCGGAATTGAAGGAGCATTTTCCCGAGGTTGCCGACAACATAGAGCTGCATAAGCCCATGCTTGACCCGCTAACCTGCAAATGTCCCGTTTGCGGGGGCGAAATGCACCGTGAGCCGGTTGTTATCGACTGCTGGTTTGACAGCGGCTCAATGCCGTTTGCGCAATGGCATTATCCGTTTGAAAACAAAGAGGAGTTTGAACAAAGGTATCCTGCGGATTACATATCCGAGGCGGTAGATCAGACGCGTGGATGGTTCTATACGTTAAACGCCATTGCCGCCTGTCTGTTTGACGAGCCCGCGTTCAAAAACTGCATAGTGCTTGGTCACGTCTGCGATATGAACGGCAAAAAGATGAGCAAGCATCTTGGCAACGTCACCGCTCCCTCCGACGTTTTGAACAAGCAGGGCGCCGACGCCGTTCGCTGGTATTTTTACACCGGCTCCGCGCCTTGGCTGCCCACACGCTTCAGCGGCGACGCCGTAAGCGAAACTCAGCGCAAATATATGGGCACGCTTTGGAACACATATGCGTTTTATGTGCTTTATGCCGATATAGATGAGTTTGATCCGACACAGCACTCTCTCAAGCCCGAAAACCTTTCCGTTATGGATAAGTGGGTACTTTCTCGTCTTAACTCCCTTATAAAAACCGAGGACGAGTACATGGACTCCCTCCGCATAACCGAGGCGGGCAGAGAGCTTGCCGCGTTTGCGGACGATCTTTCCAACTGGTATGTAAGGCGCTGCCGTGAAAGATACTGGGGCAGTGAAATGACGCCCGATAAAGAGGCGGCATACATGACGCTTTACACAGTGCTGTTTACCATGGCAAGGCTTACCGCACCGTTTACTCCCTTTATGGCGGAGCAGATATATCAAAACATTGTCCGCACCTGTGACAATGCCGCTGCCGAAAGCGTGCATCTGTGCGATTATCCTCTCTGTGATGAAAGCTATATCGACTGCGAGCTTGAGCGTGATATGGACGCCGTTTACAACATTGTTGTGCTTGGACGCTCCGCACGCAGTCAGGTCAACATAAAGAACCGTCAGCCCCTTTCGGAGCTTTGCGTGCAGGGCGTTTCTCCTCTGCCCAAAATGTATAACGAGATAATCGAGGGTGAGCTTAACGTCAAGTCCGTAAGGTACGTTTCGGACGCTTCGGAATTTATCACCTATCGCGTTAAGCCCCAGCTCAAGCTGCTTGGGCCGCGCTACGGCAAGCTGCTTCCAAAGCTCAATCAGTATATGCAGAACACCGAGGGTGTGGGCAATATGTGTGTTGCCGCGCACGCTGCCGGCAAGCCGTTTGTGTTTACGCTTGAAAGCGTTGAGGTATCGCTGTCTCCCGATGATGTTCTTGTGGATACCGTAAAGCGTGAAGGCTTCTCATCTGTTTCGGATAAAGACATCACGGTTGTTTTGAACACCACTCTCACAGACGAGCTTGTAATCGAGGGCTATGCGCGTGAGATAGTGTCAAAGCTGCAGACCATGCGGAAGGAAGCTGAATTTGTGGTGACGGACCACATTCGTGTTTACTGTCACGGCAATGAGCGCATTGAGGAGCTTATCCGTGCCAATCGCGGAAGCATATGCGGCGACACGCTTGCGGATGATGTTGTATTTGGTATTGCGCCCGATGCCGCATATTCAAAGGATTGGGATATCAATGGTGAGTCTGTGACGCTTGGCGTTGAAAGGATATGACACGCATATGAAGAAATCCGCTGTGAGGTCAATGCCGCGCATAATAGCCGCTTTGCTTGCGGGCGCGCTGCTGTTGCTTTTTGCCTTTGCGCTTTGCGGCTGCGGTGAGCGTCGAAAAAGCTATGAGGCGGGCGTTGCCGCATACGAGGCGCACGACTATTACGGCGCACGCGATTATTTCACGGCGGCAGACGGATATATGCGTTCACAGGAATATTTGGACGCGATCGCCGAGTATGAGCGGCTTTATCTGCTTGGGGTTGATAATCTGAACAACAAGCAATATGAGCAGGCGCGGAGCTTATTCTCCGCCATAGCGGAATTTGGCAATTCGTCGGAGTATGTTGATTACATCGACGAGCTTAAGTCCTTTTACGACGACGGAGTAAGCCTCTATTCCGAAGGCGATTATGTCGCGGCGCGTGAACGGTTTGTTCAGTCCTGTGAATACGGCGCGGCGGGCGATTACATTGCAAGCATCGACAAAATGGAGGAGTTTTATCAGGCGGCAATGGCTTTGTATAACGAGCACAGATATCAGGAGGCGATTGATGTGTTTGAGGGCATAGGTGTAAACTATCGTGACACCTACGACAAACTGACTGAGCTTTACGGGCTGCTTGAGCGCAAGAGCATATTGCTGACCTCTTATATGGAAGCGTATTTGAAAAGCCACGCCGAGGGCGGGGACGCGATTACGTTCCCGCTTACGGACATCAACGACACAGGGTTTATGATATCCGACTCCGACAATGTGCTGTTCATAGGCAACACTGACGGGTTCGGTTACATCGTCTCCATATCCTTTTGGATAAGCACAGCTATTGTTGACGAGCTTGGGGACGAGGGCGTGCACGCGCTGCTTGCGCATTGCATACGCGCTCTTAATATTGACATGATGAGCTATGACGACACCCTTCTCGGCATGGATGACTATCTTTCCGGCGCGGCGACATACGGCAACTTCCGTTTTGAGCTGACGCACGATGAATCTGGCTTTATTATACTGACCGCCGTGTATATCTATGGCGATTAATCTTTAGGCGCAGACCATTCGCTTTTACTTAAAAAAGGGCTGCGGCACAGCACAATGCGCCACAGTCCTTTTTGTTTTTGTTATTTTTGCCTGCCGAGTCGGCTTTGCTCAGTTGAAAGAAAGCGGGGATGCATCGGGCGCGGTGTTCGTGCCAAAGGCTATCCCGAGGAAGCGGCATTCAAAGCCGGCGCGGGTGTGCGCTACAACCGTTCCATCGTTTTTTAGTATGAACGAACCGACGCCGTTTGCAATGTCGGCTGCATACACGGCGTTTGCGGTGATAAGCTCAGCATTTCCGTCAATTGGAAGATAGTATGCCTCACCCTCCCTGTTGATGTAAATTACGGCAGCATCGCTTGCAAACACCTTTACAGCATCGTTAACCTGCGGAATTGCCGCCGCGGCAAAATCACCGTATTGTTGGGAATATTCGGGTGTGAAGCTAAACAGTGCAACAGCGCCTTCGCCCGTGAGCGCCGCAACAGTCGGATACCCTCCCATATAGGAGTAGTCAATGTCAACAACGTTTTGCATCGCGGCGCTGCCAAAGCTCAGCTCATCCGACAAAACGGTGTAAGCGGAATCATTATAGCATCGTACAATATACATAGTGCCGTCCGTTTTAACGACAAACACGTTGAAGCGTGCGGACTGTGCCATTTTTACATCATCGCAAACCTTATTAAGCTGACGGGTGCGAATATCAAACAGATAAAGCGAATTGTCGTTGGTGACTATTGTTGCGGTGTACCAATCCACGGTGATATTCCTGACGTTTCCGTTAAGCCTTCCGTCATCAATTTGACGCATGACAGTATAGCTGCCGTCTGTGGGAACCTCCGTAAGGTAGTTGTCATACAGATGATCAAAATAGAATATCTCCCCCGCCTTGGTGTATATGAACAAAGGGGAGTTGCTGCCTGTAACCACAAAATCCACCTCGCCGACAGGTATCGCATAGGGCTTCCACAGGTTGATATCCTCCTTTGCCAAATTGACGGCAAGGCATCCCGCCGCAAACAGCGTGTTGTCATTTGTTATGTACAGAAGCATTGTATATTTTCTGCCGATATCGGTGCCATAGGAGGCAAAGCCTGCCCAACGAACGTCCCTTGCAATCTCAACGGGAGTGTATGCGTCATACATTTCGCCTGTGCCCAGCCCCACGCCGCCATTGTAGCCCCATGTGTAGAGTACGCCTTGGGGTGAAACATATGCGTATGCATCGCTGCTTTGGGACGCAAGCATTGCGTTTTCAATGCCCTCAACAGGTGCGCCCGCCGCATTGTCTGAGGGTGCGTCCGTTTTTGCTGCGTCTGTATTTTGAACCTCCGTCGGTTCTGCCGCATTGTTCTGCGGCTCAGCCTTTGCAGCGGTCTGCGTGCAGGCGCAAAGCGTTGAAACAAGCATTGCGGCGCACAGCAGCAGCGTTACCGCCGCAAGTGATTTTTTGATGATTTGCTTCATTTTTTCTTCTCCAATCTTAGATTAAAAGTATCCGCGAATATCAAAAAAGCGGATTGAACTCGAACCAAGTATGAGGTAGCACGTATTATATATAGTATCCTTCCAACGAACATTGGCTCATATATGATTGAGCATCATGTTGACATATGTATGCACAATCTATTGCAGGTTTATACTGAGTAATGATTGCGGAGTGTGTCCATGAACCACTATCTCCATTATAGAATTGCACAATATCACCATAGCGTACCGTTGTATTTGTAAGTGTTGCTGGGTATGATGAACCTTGATATGCATTTACGCTATATATACCATCAGATGCCGTTGCACCTGCATTTAGATACAATCCGAGATTCGCAACCGCAGCCCATGAATAACTATATGTTGAATTGGGGGTGGCTGTACTGTAATAAAACCACTTATCTGCTCCATTATAACCGGAATACCCAGTAGTATCAAATGGAATGCCTGCGCCTAGATTCATACATACTGATACATAGTTGGTACAGTCATGATAAAATTGTGAGTATGGAGATGGATATGAGTAACTATACCCACCATTAGCGTTCCACGTTGACGATATCGGTGCAACATGGTTTAATGCCCAGTTCACTGCACCCGTGGCGTTGTAATATGTTATTGTGCGCGTTCCTGTAATCAATTCTGAATAGCAATCATCCTCATGAGTTGAGGATGTTCTTTGATTTATATCTCTGCTACCTACTAAATCGGCTGCAATTAAAGAAATATTACGTTCCCTTTCCATTGCGTTCTCGACAGAATGTATTTCATCCAGCCAAAATGCAACGTCAAAATCAGATAGGTATTCCCTGCCAATAATCTCCCATCCATATCCTTCGTTTCTTAGATAGATATGATATATTTCGCCCGTTCCAGACTTAATATCTTGGGATGAAATGTATTCAAACTCACACTGTACACAAGTGTAGACATCAGCAAAGGTATCATCGATTGAAACATAGTTATGTGAATAACTCAGTTTATCGATTGAAAAGCGTTGATCATCACTGCAAGCTAACATCATTCTAACATACGAGGAAACCATGCACTTCTCTGTTTGCTGAAAAATTGGTGCTTCTTTTGACTGATGTTTTAGATACGTGCCGATACTATCCAATGGTATTGTCAACTGTGCAATTGAGTCATATTTTGACGAGATATACTGCTCAATCACGTCCTCAACATTAGAATAGTCATCGGTGACCACGGCATTCGTACTTGAAACCGTCAAGGAACCTTGAAAAGTTAAAGCAATTAGGCATAAGACTGATACCATAAATTTTGCAGAATGCATAAAGTATCACCTCATCATTAATAGTATACATAACATTCTTGAAATGTAAAGCGGCAAAATGTAAACATTTTTTAACTATTATCGCATTACAATGCTCATTGTGTTCATAATGTCGATTTTTTTCGAGTTTGTCACATTCAAAATAGAATCTTCCATCGCGCTTAATCCCATTTATATGCACCAATATATAAGTTATTGACTATTTTGTTTATATCTTATTCTTGCGGTTTGTTCTTGCGTACAGATTATGCTATAATGGGCTGACAGCATATGCGCGGCAGTGCTTTTCGATTTTTTCGGGAACGCCGCGCAAAAGAAAGGAGCAATAATGGACATTATCAATGTGATAACGGAGCTTGTGACCGCCGCGGGCGTAACGGGCTTTGAGGACGACGCCGGACACGGCGGAGGCGAAGCCGCCGCAGTCGCCAAGCTGTTTCGTGAGTACACGAACGACGTTTGGCAGGATGTGAACGGCAATGTTTACGCAAGGGTCGGCACAGGCGCGCCCACTCTGCTTGTTATGGCGCACATGGACGAGATTGGCATGGCGGTTAACGGCATTGAGGAAAACGGTATGCTTCGCATAGTATCCGTTGCGGGCGTTGACCCGAGAGTGCTGCCCGGCAGTGAGGTTCGCGTCTGCGGCAAGCGTGAGCTGCGCGGCATAGTGGGCGCGGTTCCTCCTCATCTTTTGACCTCAAACGAGGACGCCTACAAGATGGAGGATCTTACTGTGGACGTCGGCTTGCCGTACGACACGGTTGTCTCACTTGTATCCGTGGGGGATAGGGTGACTTTTAAGCCCGAAAAGCCCTTGGAGCTTAAAAACGGTCTTCTCTCATCAAAGTCACTTGACGACAGAGGGCTTGTTGCGGCTGAAATCGTCTGCCTTGAGCTTTTGAAAAAGCGTCGTTATAACTGCACCGTGGTTATGTGCGCCTCCGTCAATGAGGAAAAGACCGGGCTTGGCGCAACAACGGGCGCATATTCCGTTGAGCCGGACATGGCGATTGTTATGGATGTGACGCACGGCAAGTCCGCCTGTCTTGCGGATGCGCTTCCGCTTGACAAGCTTGAGATAACCTGCGGTCCGAACATCCACCCCAAAATGTTTTCTCAGCTTTGCGACACGGCAAAGTCGCTGGGCATCGGATATGAGGTTGACGCCTGCATGGGGCGCACCGGCACGGACGCGACTGACGTTCAGGTTTCACGCGGGGGGATACCCACGGGACTGATTTCTCCGCCGCTGCGCTATATGCACACCAATGTTGAAACAATTTCGATTGATACTCTTAACAACTGCGGCAGGATGCTTGCAGAGTTTATCACCTCGATAGATGATGATTGGAGGGAAAAGCTATGCTTAGACGATTGAACGAAACGTGTTTGGAGGCTCTTTCCAATCTGCACGGTGTTTCCGGCGACGAGGGAGCCGTCCGCAAATACATAAAAGAGGCAGTCGCCTGCTGCGGCGGAGATATCCGCACCGACACAATGGGCAATCTTTATGTCCACAAAAAAAAGGAGGGCAAGCCTGTTGTTATGGTTTGCGCTCACATGGATGAGGTTGGGCTGCTTGTTACCAAAATACGGGACGATGGCGAGCTTGAGTATTCTCCCTGCGGCATCGACCCGCGAGTTATGCCCGGCAGACGCGTTGAAATAGGCAAGGATAACGTGGCGGGCGTGATTGGCAGCAAGGCTATTCACCGTCAGAGTGCGGACGAGTTCAAAAAAAGCATCAAGCACAGCGCGCTTACAATCGACATAGGCGCAAAGGATAAGGCGGACGCCGAAAAGTATGTTCATGTTGGCGACTATGCCTGCTTTACAACCACATTCTCCGAATTTGGCGAGGGGCTTATGATGGGCAAGGCGCTTGACGACCGTGTTGGCTGCGCCGCGATAATCGAGCTTTTGAAAAACGATTACGAATGCGACTTCTACGGCGTCTTTACCGTGCAGGAGGAGGTTGGCACGCGTGGCGCCACGATTGCCGCATACAATGTCAAGCCTGATATCTGCATAGTTATGGAGGGCACGACAGCCAACGATATGCCCGACACCAAGGGTCATCAATGCGTTACACGCGTTGGCAAGGGTCCCGCGATATCGTTCATGGACAGGGGGACGGTTGTTCGTCCACAGATGTTTGACGCAATGCGCTCCGCCGCAAAGGAAGCGGGCATTGTCTATCAGCTTCGTCAGGGCGCCAATGGCGGCACCGACGCGGGCGCGGTGCATAAGGCAGTGGGCGGCTGCTTTGCGGGCGGCATATCCGTGCCGTGCAGATACATACATTCCGCCACAAGCGTCGCCTCCGTTTCGGATTTTGAAAACGCCGTCGCGCTTGCGGACGCATTTCTTGCACAACAAAAATTCTTGGAGGTGTTGAACTATGACAGATAATTATAACGAATTCAAGACAATGCTCCGTGAGCTGCTTGCGGCTTACGGTCCCACCGGACGTGAGGAAAAAGCGGCGGAGGTGTTGAAAAAATATCTTGCGCCATACGTTGACGAGATGTACACAGATCCTCTCGGCAATCTGATCGGGTACAAAAAGGGAAGCAGCGGCAAAAAGGTTATGCTTTCCGCGCACATGGATCAGATTGGAATGATTGTGCTTGACATTGACGACAATGGCTTTTTGCGCTTTGCACCCGTTGGGGGGCTTAACCCTGCGATAACCGTTGCCCGCGATGTTGTGTTTGAAAACGGCACACGCGGCGTCACATTTTATGAGACAAAAAAGGATACCGCAGCAACCGCGAAGCTGCCCGATATGTTCATCGACATAGGCTGCTCCACGCGTGAAGAAGCGGAGGCACACGTTTCAATAGGCGATATCTGCGTTTACGGCTCTCACTTTTTGGATATGGGCAGCCGCGCCGCCTGCGGAGCGATGGATGATCGCGTATGCTGCGCCATAATACTTGAGGCGTTAAAAACAATGGATACCGAGCATGACCTTTACGTTGTGTTCACCACTCAGGAGGAGGTAGGCTGCCGCGGAGGAACCGCAGCAGGCTATTCGGTCAACCCCGATTTTTCGATAAATCTTGACGTTACGCTGACCGGCGACACTCCCGAAGCAATGCGTATGCCAATGAAGCTGGGATACGGTCCCACGATTAAATACATGGATTCAAGCGCCGTTTACACCCGCTCGATTGTTGAATTTATGCACAGCGTTGCGGACAAAAACGGCATCAAGGTGCAGAATGAGATTTTGCGTGCGGGCGGCACCGACGGCGGCCCGATACAGCGCACACGCGGCGGCATTGCAGCAGGCTGCATAAGCGTTGCAACGCGCTATGTACATTCTCCCGTTGAAACGGTTGACCTTGGCGATTGTATTGAATCCGCAAGGTTTATCAACGCGTTGTTTGCGGAAGGCGAGCTTCCCGTTTAAAAAACATCAACGTCATTTAATTTTGTAAATGAAACGGAGCACCGTGATTTTCGGCGCTCCGTTCCTTTGACTTTATCAGGTTTTACCAGTCGATACTGATATTGTTGAACAAGCTGCTTGCTGATACCTCGTTGTCGCCGCCAAAATCATTGGTGGAATCAATAACGTCAAAGCTCTGCTTTTCAATCGTGGGCTCTTCGAACTTTTTCATAGCTTAAAACCTCCTTCATTGTTTTTGTTGCAGTGTGCGGCGCTTCATCCCAGAAGAGATGCGATGGACGCTTCAAGAATTTCGTTGGTTGAAACCGTTGTACCCTCTCCGTTAAGCTCATATGAGAGATAGCCGACTGCCGATATCTGATACTCAAAATATTGCGGACGGATATTCTTAACAACGGCTGTATAGGTGAACGATGATTCACTCATTGAATATATAAGCGTGCCGTTAACCGTTACGTTGTGGTTGTTCGCGTTAATCACCGTGCAGAAGCTTGTGATTTTGTAATAATTCATTTCCGGCCCGTAAGCAACGCCGCGATAATTTACATACGACGAGTTGAACGTGACACGGAATGTGAAGCGCATATCCGCAAAACCGTCCTCTGTTGCCCTTGTGCGAAGCTGAACGCTGACCGCTTCAATTGTGGGCGGGAGGATATCCAACGTGTATGTGACTGTTACGGTAACATCGTCATCGGGCATTGTGCCCTCAACAACGAGAACATTTGCGGTGCAGCCCGCTATCACGGGGCTTGTGACGCTGTAAGCTGTGCCGAAAGCAACCTGCGCCGTGTAGGGGGCGGCAGCCACTTCACCGTTTGCATACACATAGTTGATTGTGAGTGTGTAATCGTTTGCGGTGTAGGTGACTGTTATGGTAACATCGTCATCGGGCATTGTGCCCTCAACAACGAGAACATTTGCGGTGTAATCTGACATGACCTTTCATCCCTTTTTTCCTCCTATAAAAATATGAAAATGTGGAAAGAGGCATACTAAAACGCCCCCAAATGGCGAACGGAGACCCCGCATAACGCCAAGCGCGGAAATGTGCCGACCGCAAAAGATCTGTGGATAACACCCTGCCGTGAAACGTTGCGGCGAAGGTCGTTTTTTTACGAGAATCCCTGCATTTTTGCGTGCGTACACGTATCCATATATGTATTATACAAATTGCAGCATAATATTTAGTGTGATAAAATATTTCATGCTAAACTACGCTCAATATTTGAAAATATACAAATACAATGCTGTACGCTGTTTGCTCAGTCATAAATATTGGGGAGCACGATGTTTTTTCCTTGACATATTGCTTTTTGCATAATATAATCATGTTAGCTGCAGTATGCAGTTTATCATTTGAAACAACCCGGGGGTGTTTATTTTGAAAGTTTGTTCAAGCTGTGGTTCCGTCGGACAGGATTCCGACACTTTCTGCCGCAACTGCGGTGAAACCTACGCCGAGCAGCCCGCAGAGGATACGGCGGTTTTTGAAGGTCAGCCTGACACGTCCGACCAAAGCCCCGATCGGCAGAATCCCTATCAGAATCCGTATCAACGAAGCCCTTACGGGCAGAATCCGTATCAGCAAAACCCATACGGGCAAAACACTTATCAGCAGA
>CAYXRF010000019.1:16762-16832 GCA_964467585.1 uncultured Oscillospiraceae bacterium
ACCCGTATCAGCAGAACCCGTATCAGCAGAACCCGTATCAGCAGAACCCGTATCAGCAGAACCCGTATCA
>CAYXRF010000020.1:0-9423 GCA_964467585.1 uncultured Oscillospiraceae bacterium
TGACCTCCAGCGTGACAGGCTGGCATTCTAACCAACTGAACTACCGGGCCGAATGGTGGGAACAACAGGGCTCGAACCTGTGACATCTTGCTTGTAAGGCAAGCGCTCTCCCAGCTGAGCTATGCTCCCAACCTGCCGCCATAAGCGGCTTAGTTATAATACTTGATGGGAGCGAACTTGTCAATACCCTCTTTTTGAAAAAGTACCCCGTTTTTTAGTATATTGTCGCGTTCGCTGCGTGTGTACGGTCTTTTGAAGGATAAGTCTGCGCCGCACTGCACTGATTTTTGTGCGCATACGCGGCACGGCGGGCGCTCGTCAGCCCGCTGCCCGATATTGGCTTGGGTTTAAAAAGAATGCTGTCAATTGATTGATAATTGACGTGAGAAGCTCCGCATCCTTGCCGGAAAGCCCATACGAATGCCCTCCGCGCTGCACGACAAAAACAGAGGCGTCAAGCTGCTCCGCCACAAAAAGAGAAACCCATGGGCTGACCGCGGCGTCGTTTTCCGCATAAATCACAAGCGCGGGACACTCGCACGCCATTCCCGCCGCTTGCGAAGGGTTGATATCCTTTTCCAAATCGATGAAAAAGCCTATCCCAAGCTCCTGCGCATTTCGCCCCGTGCCGAACACGGCGTATCCCGCCTGCTCCGCCTGTGCTTTAAGCGTCTGCCAAGCCGATTCGCCTCCGAAAATTCGTTTGAGATCGTTGGTGTCCGCGGCGGGCGCGATAAACGCCGCAGCGTATATGTCGGCCGTCCCCATCGCCATAAGCTCCAGCTCCACCTTGCCGCCCATGCTGTAACCGAGCATGCCAATTTTTTCAGCATCCACGGCAAATCTTTTTTGCATATAGAGGATTGCATTTTGTACGTCAATCCGCATATTTGAAAGACAATTTTCGCGGAAGCTCTCATAGCTGTCGCCACATCCCGAAAGGTCCATGCGTATGGATGCAATCCCTGCCGCCCCCAACGCCTCAGCGATGATTTTGAAGCCTTTGCCCTGATTGCGATTGCCGCCGTGACCGTGTATCATTATCACGCACGGAAGCTGCTGCCCCGCCGTCACCTTTGGTATCACGACCGTTGCGGGGACAAGCACCCCGCGTGAGGGGTAACGGACGTCTTTTGAGATAATTTCATATATTTGGGCTTCGCTTGTGGGCGCGGCGGTTGCCGTTTGCGTTGGGGCGACAGTTAAAAGAACTGCGGGCGTGGGGCATGGTTCGCCTTCAAAAGAGTATTGCTCCGCAGAGTATGGCTCCGCAGAGCATGGCTCCGCAGAGTATGGCTCCGCAGAGTATGGCTCCGCAGAGTATGGCTCCGCAGAGTATGGCTCCGCAGAGCATGGCTCCGCAGAGTATCCCTCCGCAGAGGGAACCTCGGTGGATATGCAGACATATTAGGCGTCGATATTATGCGAGCCGCATCCGCAGCAAACGCAGGGCAGCAGAATTGCCGCACACGCCGCTGTGCATATGGTTTTGACAACAATATTCATTTCGCGCTTATCCTTTGCGCTTGTATTGAGCGAAACGTGATACTTTTGCTGTTTGTGTCGCCCTTTTCGCCCGTCAATCCCCCTCGATAGGCTCATCGTCAACAGGCTCGTCTGTTGCGGAAACCGAACCGACAACACGGCTGCTGATTTTGCCGCCAATGCGTATGGTAATCGTGCCGTCCGACAGCCTGTAAGTATTGTAGGTGTAAAGGCTCATGTGGATCCAAAGCGTGCTTACGGTATCCGGCAGAGCATAGCACGGCGTTACGGAGCCTGAGGCGTATGTGCCATAGCTGAGCATGCCGTCGCCGTTGTCAAGCATATATGCGCGATAGCCGCGATACTCCACAATGGCGTTGCCGCTGCCGTCAAGGTCGTCCTCACCCTCGATATATTGCAGCCCATAGCCATCGCTTGTGCGAACCCAATCGGCATAATTGCGCAGCACGCCGTCTACCGTAACGGAAATAAGACCTGAATCGGTTGGCGCGTCATAGCTGACGATTATCTCAACGGGACGTCCGTCGCTTGTTGCGGTGACGGTGACGCCGCCTTCGTCCTCCTCAAGCTGAGGGTTGATATACCCTGCTGAGTTAAGCGCGGAGGTGAATGCGGCGGCGTCTGCGCCCGCCTGCGCGAATGTGTCAAAAAGCTTGTCGCCATAAACAAATCCAAGCATCCAAAACAGTGACTCGGAGAATGCCGAGTCCTCTGAAAGGGCGGAATCCAGACAGTTGTAGAAGCCGTTTTTAACAATGCGCATACGCGTGAGACAACGCGCAAAGCAATATTCCTCCGGCCCGGGCGTGGGCGCGGGCGTCGGCGTGGGCGCGGGGGTGGGCAGGGGGGTGAAGGTTGGCACGGGCGTGGGCGTGTTAACCACAACAGCGTCCGCATCGTCCCTTGCGCCGCACGCGGCAAAGGCAAGCAGCGCCAGCACGGCCGTCAGCAGGCACAGAACACGCTTTATTGAAACAGTTTTTTTGATTGCAGCTTTCATGGCGCGATTATAACACAGCGGCGGAATATTGGCAACACTTGACCGCAAAAGTTTGGGGTGATACAATGAGCCTATTGTTATAAAGGAATTATTTCAGATGAGTGATTATCAGTGTTCAATTGTTTCCTGTGCGGACTACTCCCAACGTGCGGTGGAGCGTGCGTTTGACGAGCTTTTGCCTCCCGTTGGCGGCTTGGACTGGGTGACTGAGGGAATGCGTGTTGTTATCAAGCCCAACCTTGTTTCCGCGATGAAGCCCGAGCAGGCGGCGACCACGCATCCCGCTCTTTTGAAGGAGCTTTGCCGCCGCTTAACCGACAGGGGCGCGACTGTTCTTATCGGCGACAGCCCCGGGGGGTTCTTCACCGTTGCGGCGCTCAACGCGGTGTACGCGGCGACAGGGCTTTCCTCATTGGAAAGAGCCGGCGTCTCGCTTAATCGCAATGTTGCATATCACACCGCGCAGATTGACGGCGCTGCAATGAAGCAGCTCACATACACCGATTATCTTGACGAGGCGGATGCGATTATTGACTTTTGCAAGCTAAAATCCCACGGAATGGTTGGCATGAGCGGCGCTGTGAAAAACATGTACGGCGTGATTCCCGGTCTTATGAAGCCCGAAACGCATTATATCTATCCCGACGTCACCGATTTTGCGAATATGCTTATCGACATAAACCAACATTTTCCCATACGAATGGCGTTTGTTGACGCGGTGCTGGGCATGGAGGGCAACGGGCCCACGGCGGGCGACCCGCGCTTTATCGGCGCGCTTATCGCGGCAAAAACCACCTATCAAGCGGACATAATCGGCGCACGGCTGATTGGTCTTGACCCAAGCGGCGTGCCGACTCTTGTTGAAGCTTCAAAGCGTGGACTTGCCCCCCTCGATTACAGGGAGGTTAAGCTTTACGGGGATGTTGCGGCGATGTCCGTACCCGATTTTAAATATGTTCCACGCAAAAGTATCCGTTTTTTGAACGGGACAAAGTTTGTGTTTGTGCAAAGATTTGTTTCGGACTGCTTTACACACAAGCCGCGCCCCGTGAACAAACTGTGCATAGGCTGCGGCAAATGTCAAAGGCTTTGCCCCGCGCACGCCATAACAATGCAGCACGGGCGGCCGCATATCGACCGCAGCAAGTGCATACGCTGCTTTTGCTGTCAGGAATTTTGCCCGAGGGCGGCGATGATAGTCTCCCGTCCGCTTGTTGCGCGTCTGCTGCAAAAGCAAAGGTAGAGGTTGGGTTGACGGCAAGCCGCTATATTATGAGGACTCACCGCCTCACCCGCCTCGGCGCTAAGCCCGCGCAAAAGCGGAAGCTCGATATCAACCGTTTCACCCGCGGGGACGTCCTCAACCTGAAATGTGTGAAGTGCGGACTGCGTTGCTATACCCTCGCTTTCGGAGCCGTATGTCACTTTGATGTGGACGGCGGCCGCCGTGCCGATGTTTTTTACAGAGACGACTGCCGCAAATTCCGCGCCGCCCGTAACTCCGCCCTCCGGGGAGGCAAAGCCCGTGACAAACAGGTCGGGATATCCCGTGTTTTCCGTTGTGTCACCGTTTGGGTCTGTGCCATCGGTTATTGTGACAAAAACGGTAAAGCTTTGGGAATGGCTTTCTGCCGCGGCCGGCTCTCCGCCGACCGTCTCATCCGTGGTATTATACTCAATATCATGTGCCTCCATTTAAGTTATAAGACTGCGCAATATGCGCCCCCCGAACACTTTAATAACAGCACTCGGTTATTAGTCCGTCAATGCAAAAACATTAAACAATCTGTTAACATTATAATAGGATGTAAATATATCGATATGGGAAATACCCTCGGAGTTGACGCTTGTTAAACAGACAGGCGTATGTTATAATTACGCGGGCAAAGCTTTGGAAAACGCCCTATAATTCACTTGGAGGTTACTCATGGCTTCAAATAAAAAGCTTTCAACGGCAAATGCCGTCAAAAAAGGCAAGGGCGATAATCGGCTTATCATCGCTGCGGTGGTTCTGCTTGTGGTGGGGCTTGTAATAGCCTTTGCCGCTCCGTTCGTCTTTCCCGAGGGCACGGCAGAGCCTATTGACGCCACCGTACAAGGCTCCGACGGCAAATATTCCGCTGTTGCAACCATAACAAACGTTAAGCTGCTTCCCAATACAAATTCCTGCACCGTCTATTTTTCATTCTCAAATTCCTATGGTGAGGAATCCTCCTCAAGCTACACCTGCCAAATCGGCTCGAACAGCTTAATCGAGGGGCTTGAAAAGGGCGATCGCATTACGGTTAAGTATGCCTATGACACGCCGCCCGCGATTGACGGCGACACGCTCGTTCTTTCCGCATATATCCCCGTGCGCGGAGAGGCGTCCTCGTGGAAATGGATAACCATGATGACAGTGGGGCTTGTTATTGCAGGCGTGGGTATAGCGCTTGTTATTGTGACTGTGTTTAGGCCCGAAAAAAAGCACGGCAAGCGGTGAGTGTGTAAGTTAAATTTTAATGGGCGATTGATATTTTGCCGGCAAGGTTTTGCCCCGCACGGGTTGCCTGCCGGTTTAATGTTGCTTATTTAATAGGTTTTTTTGGAGGGTTTTAGGGAACCGCTTTTTTTCAAAAAAGCGGTTCCCTAACGTACCCCCGTAACGTACCCCTAACGTTAATCCCAATCGACAATGGAGAGGGAGAGGAACAGCTGGTTGTCGGCAGCTTTAACACGACAGAAGCCGCCATAGCCTTTGAAGCAGACGCCGTCACGGTCGGGAAACAGTGAGACGCTGCTGCCATCGGGGAGCGAAAGGCGAATTTCGGCAAGGGTTGGATCTATTGAATCAATCCGTTCGACGCCGTTATTTTCGCTGCGGTATTCAAGCGCCCATGTAACAACGGCAAGCGCTTGGTCGGACGTAAGCGCAACCGTCTGCCCGTTGCTGATGCAAACAGCGGTTATCTGAGTGCTGTTTTCGGAAAGACGCTTGCATACGCTTCGGTAAGAGAGCTTGGGAAGCAGCCACAGCATCAAAAAGCAAGCCACAAGCGCAACAACCGCCGCGGCGCTTACCACAATAATAACAATCCTAAGTAGTATCGCTCGAAAACTCATTTCCGCACCACCCATACAGCTTATGAGTATATATTACCACATGCGAAACAGAATTACAATCGCAATTAACGCCTTCTGTCGGGCAAATTGTGTTTTACTGTGTGTAATATTTTTAAGTGATTACGCAGTGATGTGGCGCAACGTTTTGTTGCGCTGCGCTTGCGCCCGTGTCCACAGGGGCATAAACGCTTTTTTGATATGCAGAGACTTTTTAATAAGATAAGGGAGGGCGATTATCAACCGCTCTCCCACATATTAAATCGTGCGATGCTTCATTCTTAATTCTTCATGCTTCGGCGCACGGCATTTATCGAAAGGTCAGCAGGTCATCTCGGAAAGCCCTTGCCCGCAGTGAAGCCCTGCCGCTCGTACATACCCGTCATCTTTTTGATGCCGGAAATAAAATCTTCGTTGGTTTTGCTTTTTTCAAGCATGGCGATAACCTGCTCGGTCACCTCGGTGGCGTTGCCGTTTGAAAGCATCCTGCGAACGGCGTTCACGCCCTCGCGCTCCTCCTTGGAAAGCAGCAGCTCATCGCGGCGCGTGCCGGACTTGTAAATGTCGATGGCGGGGAATATGCGCTTTTCGGAGAGCTTGCGGTCAAGATGAATTTCCATATTGCCGGTGCCCTTGAACTCCTCATATACTATATCGTCCATGCGTGAGCCTGTTTCAACCAGAGCGGTGGCGATAACGGTGAGGCTGCCGCCATTTTCGATGTTGCGCGCCGCGCCGAAAAAGCGCTTGGGCTTGTATAGCGCTCCCGGGTCCATTCCGCCCGAAAGCGTCCTGCCCGTGGGAGTGATTGTGAGGTTGTATGCGCGTGCAAGGCGCGTGATTGAATCCATCAGCACAACAACGTCCTTGCCCATTTCAACAAGACGCATTGAACGCTCCATAACCATTTCCGCAACGCGACAATGCTTTTCGGGCATTTCGTCAAATGTGGAATATATGACCTCCCCCTTTATGCTGCGCTGCATATCGGTGACTTCCTCGGGACGCTCGTCAATCAGAAGCACAATAAGATGCACATCGGGATAGTTGTTTGCAATACCGTTTGCAATGTTTTTTAACAGCGTGGTTTTGCCCGCCTTGGGCTGGCTGACAATCATGCCGCGCTGCCCCTTGCCGATTGGCGCCATGAGGTCGATAAGGCGTATGGCAAGCGATTCGCTGCCCGTGGCATTGTCGGACTCAAGCGTGAGCCTTTCGTTGGGGAATATCGGAACAAGCTCCTCAAAGGGCTTGCGGTTGGAAATTTCCTCAGGCGGCGCACCATTGACCGCCGTGATGTAAAGCAGCGCAAGAAATTTGTCGCCCGCACGCATGGGACGTGTTTTGCCCGTTACAAGATCCCCTGTGCGAAGACGGAATCGGCGTATCTGCGCATTGGAAATATAAACGTCCTTGGGGCCCGGAATGTAGTTGTCGCAGCGGAGAAAACCGTATCCGTCGTTGATAATTTCAAGCACGCCCTCGGCGTCCCCGCAGTAGCCTCCCTCAAGCATTTCGGGCACGGCAGGATTGCTTGTGCCGTATTCCGCATTGTAGTAACCCTCGGGGCGGTTGCGCGTGCGGAAATCCTCCCCACCCTCAGCAGGAAACTGTGCATCGTCAGTTCTGCGCTGAGAGTATTGGTAATCACGGTTTTGATAAGCGGGCTGATAGCCGTCATTTCGATTGTTATAATACCGATTGTCGTTATTGTTGTAACGATTTTGATTGTAATCACGGTTTTGACCATAGCTGCGGTCACGATTTTGATAATCACGGTTTTGATTATAATCACGATTTTGGTTGTAATCACGATTTTGATTATATCGTCCACGCTGATAATCTGAACGGGAGGATGAGTAATCGTCCCTCTGCTGATAGTCGGGACGGTTGTAGCCCCTTGTGTAGCCCTGCGCGGAGCCGCGTCTGTCCGCGGCGTCCTGTGGCGGCACTGCGGCGGACTGTCGGGCTTGAAAATCCGCTGCGCCCGCGCCCTCCGCCCCCTCGCGCTTTGGTGCGCGCTCATACAAAACGGTGGGCATTGTCGGCTTTGCCGCCGAAGCGTCTGTGCGCTCCGCCGAGCTGTTCGCCGTTGCCGGAGTCGATGTCGCGGGCGTCGATGCCGTGGGAGTCGCCGTTACCGGCGTCGATGTTGCCGGCGTCGATGTCGCCGGCGCCGCCGTCGCGGGTGTTCTTCTGAAGGGCGCCCCGCCCGTGGGTATCTGCGCGGTCGCCTTGGGATAATCCCTTGCGGTTGGCGATGCGGCGGGCACATCAGAGGAAGCCTTCAAAATTTCGTCAACAGGGTGAGGCACGGTCTGCCCGTATTTGCGCGGACGTGCGTTTGGCACAATGCCCCCGTTCATAATTATGTCCACAAGCTCCGCTTTTCGGTATTTGGTTATGGACTTAACCCCCTGCGCTTTTGCTATCTCGCGCAGGCTCTCAAGACTTTTTTCCAATAATAGCTCTCTTGTCATTATTGTCTCCTATTCATATGATAAACGTAAACTCACGGTATCTCTTTGCGTAATTTAATGGAAAGACTATCGCACAGCAAACGAGAATTGACTCCAAATATTGATTTAGCCGTCATTCGATGTTATAATAATACAGCACGGTACTGTCTGTCAAGTGCATTTTTAAGCAAAAGCCAAACTTTTTTGTCGATAATCATACCCGTCAATCAAGATTATACTCATATTTGCCCCATGTATATACCTGTCGATTTATAAAAAAACAATAAAAGTAAAAATTCAATTATTCGTATCGAAACTCCCACGCTGCGATTGCATTTTGCCATATACGGCAATGCTTCAGCCACGCCGTGAGGGATCCCATTCTCCAAGCAGCGCGGAATTTGCGCCGTGCAGCAGCACATAGGCGTTTTCTCTGTTGAGGGAATAGTATGTTCTTACCGAATCTATGCGGCAATCCACAAGCCCTGCGTTTATAAGCTTTGTGATATGCTTTGAAACCGTGCTGGGCGAAAGCTCAAGCTCATCGCAAAGCTCCTTTGCATAAACTGATTTTTCGGATAATACACGCAATATTTGAAAGCGTGTGGGATCGGATATTATTCTCAGCCCCTCCGCAAGCGCGGCGTCGCCCCTGTCCTCATTTTCAAGTGCTTTCATGCCAAGCCTTGCAACTCCCGTATAAATTGTAGTCTGATACCATTGGTCGTCATGCGCGCCGTCCGCCTCATGCGCCAGCAGTGAATATGCGCAGGAAGCAAGCAGCATGTAGCTTCCGCACAGCGCAAACTCTGAATTTCTGTCAAATGTGACATTGAGGGTGGATTCCAGACGCTTAAGATAATCCTCCCGCAAATCGATGCTTTCGCAAATATCCGATTGAGGAATTGTCTGCGCAAGCACCGCTTCAACCGTGGGAACACAATCGTCAAGCAGCGTCATAAGCTCCTCAACATATTCGTCATAATGAATATAGCACTCCACGCACGCCCACTTGCATTCCTCCGAAGCCGAAAGCGTATCCGCCGGTCAAGCTCCGCCTCAACGCTAAGACAGTCCGATGCGCTGCTGCTGCTGCGCTCTCACATAGTGCTTTCGGAAAAGCCGCAAACAAATTAAACTTGATATCCGCAAGCGCGGAACAAAAAGGCCCCGTACGGAAGAAAGTATCCTCCGTGCGGGGCTTTCGCGGCGCAAAAACGCATATCATCGTTATTCCAAAGCTTTGTTTGTGCAGGCAGCATAATTATCAATTTGCGCACTGCTGCGCACGAGGAGCAAAAATTCATACGCTATTCAAGGCATATTCGTGTGATAACGTCTATTTCGGCACGATTTGCC
>CAYXRF010000021.1:0-6133 GCA_964467585.1 uncultured Oscillospiraceae bacterium
CAAGCTGCGGAATTTATGCATCCCCCCACAGATTTTGCCGCGCTGCGCTTGCAAAATCAGCTCCCCCGCGGGGGGAGCCCTCCGCTTCCGCTCCGGGTTCGCTTCGCTCACGCCGCCTACTAAGTTGGACGTTGGTTAGCTCTATGCGCGTAAAAAAGACGCACATAGAGCTTTAGTTTGTTTTTGGTCGCCAACTAAGGTTGCTGAGGAATGGCGGGTCGCCAACTAAGCCTGTTGCGCGTATGCCTGTCGCCAACTAAGGTTGTTGCGTGTGGGCAGGTCGCCAACTGAGGTTGTTTGGTTTGAACGTGTCGCCAACTGAGGTTGTTTGGTTTGAACGTGTCGCCAACTGAGGTTGTTTTGTTTGGGCAGGTCGCCAACTAAGCATGTTGCGGATAAGCGGTCGCCAACTAAGCCTGCTGCGCGTATGCCAGTCGCCAACTTATGCTGTTGCGTATTTGGCAAAATTTTCTTCAGCGGCAGTTTGCGATTGTGCATGACCGTTTTGGGGTCAACATAACGGGTCCCCAACGTGGCAAGCTCTGCGGAAATGGCGAACGAGAACATTTTGCGGGCGCTTTTGCCGCTGAACAGCTTTCACTTGACCGTCTTTACCTCCGATAAAAAGCATGGTATAATCGGCATATCCTATAATGCTGATCAGAGGAGGCGCGTATGCTTCGTGCCGGGCTATACGAACAGATCATCAGCACCGCGCTTGGCAAGGAGCTTGACGAGGCGGCGGACAGGCTCTGTCAAACTGTGCCGATTGATGCTGCGGAGGCGTCGCAAGCTCTGGCAAGGTACCTTGCCGAGATTATTGCGCGTGGGCTTGACAACGTCAAGGACAACGGCGGAGACCTGCACACGCAGGTGAGCCTTGCCAACAAGATCGTTGCGCTTATCCGCAGCGAGACTGCCGAATCGGATTTTGACGGGATGAGCGTTGACAGGCGTGCCGAGCAGCTGCTTGCGCTGTTTGAAAAGAAAAACAACGTGCTTGCCATCGACGAAAGGGCGCGGATTGTCCGCCCGGAGACGTCCATCGCGCAAAGCTCACTTTTCACAGGGGCGATCCATGAACCGCAGCTGTATAACGAGATGAAAAAGGAGATTGTCTCCTGCAACCGCATCGATATGCTGGTGAGCTTTATCAAGTGGAGCGGTCTGCGCCTTTTGATGGACGAATTGACGACATTTACGCACAATGGAGGCGAGCTGCGCATAATCACAACCTCATACATGGGGGCAACGGACGTTAAGGCGATTGAGGAGCTGCGGCTGCTGCCGAACACACGCATCAAGGTCAGCTATGACACAAAGCGTACCCGCCTGCACGCCAAGTCGTATGTTTTCTATCGCAATACCGGATTTACAACCGCATACATAGGCTCTTCCAACCTTTCCAACGCTGCAATATCAAGCGGGCTTGAATGGAATGTCAAGGTGACAAAAAAGGATCTGCCCGAGACGATAGACAAGATTGCCGCCACATTTGAAAGCTATTGGAATTCAAAAGAATTTGAATATTACTCCGAGGGGCAGAAGGAGCGCCTTGCCCGCGCACTGAAGGCGGAGAAATACTTTGACGCCAACAATGCCGAGGTTTATACCACGGACGTCACACCCTATTCCTATCAACAGGAGATACTCGACAGGCTGCAAGCGGAGCGCGAGGTTCGCGGGTATTATCGCAACCTGATAGTCGCCGCAACGGGGACGGGCAAAACAGTGATTTCCGCGTTGGATTACAAGCGATTCCGCAGGCAGAACGCGGGCAAGCCCTGCCGTCTGCTGTTTGTTGCACATAGAGAAGAAATTCTTAAGCAAAGCCTCTATACCTTTCGCGCCGTTCTCAAGGACGCAAACTTTGGAGAGATGTTCGTCGGCGGTTACAGGCCGGATGGCGTCGACAATCTTTTTCTTTCAATACAGACATTCAATTCACAGGACTTTACCGATAAAACAACGTCGGACTTTTATGATTACATCGTTGTGGATGAGTTTCACCATGCTGCAGCGCCCACATATCAAAGGCTGCTGGAGTATTACAAGCCATGCATTCTGCTTGGGCTCACCGCCACACCGGAGCGCATGGACGGCAAAAGCGTTCTGCCCTATTTCAGCAACCGTATCGCTGCCGAAATTCGACTGCCTGAGGCAATCGACCGCAAGCTGCTCTGCCCTTTTCAGTATTTTGGCGTCACCGATACCGTTGACCTTGAAAGCCTGAAATGGCGTGCAGGCGGCTATGACAAAGCAGAGCTTTCCAACCTCTACACATTCAGCGGGCATATTGCCAACCGCCGTGCCAACGCTGTGGTGGCGCAGCTGCTCAAATACGTCACCGATATTGATGACGTTAAGGGCTTGGGCTTTTGCGTTTCGGTTGAACACGCTGAATTCATGTCGAAATATTTCAACGACAGAGGGATTCCTTCGATTTTTCTTGTCGGAGACAGTCCCGATGAGCAGCGCAAATCCGCTAAGCAGCGCCTGTCCGCGGGCGAAATACGCTTTATATTTGTTGTGGATATTTATAATGAAGGCGTTGATATTCCGGAGGTCAACACTGTGCTGTTCCTGCGCCCGACAGAGTCGCTGACCGTATTTTTGCAGCAGCTGGGGCGCGGTCTGCGCCTTGCGGAGGGCAAGGACTGTCTTACCGTGCTGGATTTTATCGGTCAGGCAAACAAACGCTACAACTTTGAAAGCAAATTTGCGGCGCTGCTGTCCAATACTGCCCGCAGCGTCAGCCGTGAAATTAGGGACGGCTTTGTCTCCGTGCCAAAGGGCTGCTATATTCAGCTTGAAAAGAAGGCCGCAAAATATATTCTCGACAACATCAGTGCCTCATTCGGCAAAAGCGCAGGGCTTGTCTCACGCATTGACAGCTTTGAGGAGGACAGCGGCCTTGCGCTTACATTTGCCAATTTTCTTGATTATCACCATCTTTTCCCGCAGGAGGTCTATAAATTTTCATCCTTTTCACGCCTTTGTGCCCGTGCGGACAGACTTCCGGATTTTCAAGAGCCATTGGAACCAACAATTACTAAGGCGCTTGCACGGTTTGCAGAGGTCAATTCCCGCAGATGGATCAATTTTTTGCTGCGAATGCTTACCGGAGAGTGCGCCGCCCGAACCGACGCCGAGCATCGTATGCTGCAAATGTTTCAGTTCACCATGTGGCAAAAGCCCTTTGAGGAATGCGGCTTTACCTGCATTGAGGACGGAATACGCGAAATACGGCAGAATCCCTTCATGTGCCGTGAGCTTGTAGAGCTGCTCACCTATAATTATGAAAGGATTGATTTCATAGACGAGCCCGTGAATGTCGGCTTTGACTGCCCTCTTGACCTGCACTGCACATACACCCGCGACCAAATTTTGGCTGCATTCGACTTTTTCAAGCCCTCCACCGTGCGTGAGGGTGTGAAGTATCTGTCGGAGAAGGACGCCGACCTGTTTTTCGTCACGCTGAACAAGTCCGACAAGGACTATTCGCCGACAACGATGTACAACGACTATTCGATAAGCGAGACGCTTTTTCACTGGCAGAGTCAAAGCACCACGGCGGAGAATTCGCCCACCGGACAGCGATATATACGGCGCAGGGGGAATGGCGGACGCGCACTGCTTTTCGTGCGGGAGTTCAAGACCGACCGCGTTGGCGGCGGCGCGGAGGCGTACACATATCTCGGCACGGCGGAATACGTCAGTCACGAGGGCTCACGGCCGATGAACATCGTGTGGCGGCTTGCCAAACCGATTCCTGCAAAATTTCTGAAAAAGACTAATAAATTGGTGGTGGGATGATATGACTGAAGTCGTTGCCGCTCTGATATGGGACGGGGATAAATTTATGATTTGCCAACGGCCCGCAAGCAAGGCGCGTGGGCTGCTTTGGGAGTTTGTCGGCGGCAAGGTGGAGCCGGGTGAAACAAAGCGGCAGGCGCTTGTGCGCGAATGTCGTGAGGAGCTTGAGATCACCGTCTCGGTGGGCAAAAAATTCATCGAGGTAACGCACGAATATCCTGACGTCAGCATCCGCCTGACGGTTTTCAGCTGCACGATTGCCGAGGGAACGCCAAAGCTGCTTGAACACAACGATTTGAAATGGATAACGCGGGATGAGATTCCGCAATATGAATTCTGCCCTGCCGATACTCAGATACTGAATCAAATTCGTGAGACTGAGGAGCCTTCGATAAAGCCGGGCGTCTACCGACATTTCAAGGGCAACGAGTACGAGGCAATCGGCATTGCAAAGCACTCCGAAACGCTTGAGAATATGGTTGTGTACCGTGCGCTGTACGGCGAACGCGGGCTGTGGGTGCGCCCTGCGTCCATGTGGCTGCAAACCGTGCGGACGTCCGAAGGAGAGGTCAAACGGTTTACCTATGTTCGGGGCATAAATGACGATGAGGAGAACAGGTGAAGAAAAAATTGCCATATATCACTGCGCTTATAGCGTGCGTGCTGTCTCTTGCCGTCGGCGCGTCGTTCCACGGGATGCGTCTCCGCCCCGAAAACACGTCGGAGTATCAGCTTGGCTGCACGATGGGTATCGTTATGGCAAGCATCGCAGGCGCTGCGCTGATCGCTTTTATTATACTGCTTGTGCTTTACAAAAAATCCAATCACCAAAAAGAAGAAAAAAAGCAGAAGCGTTGATTGCTGTTCAGCCTTGACGCAGAGGCGGCACCCGCATTTGCGGCGCAGACTTGTGGCGCAGGCGGCGCATGGCACAGGTTATCACGGACGACATGGACGTCAAAATCTGTGAGCTGCACGATTTTGAAGGTAAATTCCCAAATCAAACGCGCACGGCGGCAAACCTGCAGCGTTTATTGTGAGAATCGGGAACAAAATATAATCTTCCGCCACAAAAATAATGTTGACACGGCTAAACCGCTTTGATATAATAGTCAACTGTCGGCAGGCATATTTGGATCGGCGTGCGCCTGTAGCTCAGGTGGATAGAGCAACGGCCTTCTAAGCCGTGGGTCCGGGGTTCGAGTCCCTGCAGGCGCGCCAAGCGTCCGTTTGACGGATACCTGCGCAGTGCGATATGGTGGGTGTAGTTCAGTTGGTAGAGCGCCAGATTGTGGCTCTGGATGTCATGGGTTCAAGTCCCATCACTCACCCCACTTTTGTTTTCGTATGCGTTTCGGTGGTTCGGTCTTTTCAAGTGGGAGCAATGGGGTGTCGCCAAGTGGTCAAGGCATGGGACTTTGACTCCCACACCGTAGGTTCAAATCCTGCCACCCCAGCCAGATTTGACCCGTTAGCTCAGTCGGTAGAGCACTTGACTTTTAATCAAGGTGTCCGGAGTTCGAATCTCCGACGGGTCACCAATGCTCTATCTTTTTTTGAGCGGGCGTGGCGGAATTGGCAGACGCGCCGGATTTAGGTTCCGGTGCCGAAGGGCGTATGAGTTCGAGTCTCATCGTCCGCACCATCGTCAATTTGATAGAGTGTTCGCGGGAGTAGCTCATTTGGTAGAGCGCCGCCTTGCCAAGGCGGAGGTGGCGGGTTCGAGCCCCGTCTCCCGCTCCATTCAATATAGGGGGCTTCGCCCCCTATATTGAATGGAATGACAGAGGACGGGTATCTGCCCTGCCTAAAGCCCAAAGGGATTTAGGCAGAACATTTTTTGCGAAGCGCTGCGAAGCAAAAATTGTTACGTCTCACCGCTCCATTCAATATAAAAGGCAAAGCCCCCTATATTGAATGGAATGACAGAGGACGGGTATCTGCCCTGCCTAAAGCCCAAAGGGATTTAGGCAGAACATTTTTTGCGAAGCGCTGCGAAGCAAAAATTGTTACGTCTCACCGCTCCATTCAATATAAAAGGCAAAGCCCCCTATATTGAATGGAATGACAGAGGACGGGTATCTGCCCTGCCTAAAGCCCAAAGGGATTTAGGCAGAACATTTTTTGCGAAGCGCTGCGAAGCAAAAATTGTTACGTCTCACAGATCCGATTTGCCTTGTAATCGAATATTGCGGGTATAGTGTAATGGTAACACATTAGCCTTCCAAGCTGAGATAGAGGGTTCGAGTCCCTTTACCCGCTCCATAGCAGTTAAGGCAATTGATACAATCGTATCAGTTGCCTTAACGTTTTTTTA